>OZ241366.1:3933867-5245156 GCA_965199905.1 Ilyomonas sp.
ACCAGACATCAAGCCCTTTACAATTGGCATTACATTAAGCGGTTTGTAAAAGTTGAGAGTTGAGATTGTTTTAGTATAAAGAATCGAAATAAAGTATAAAAAAAGCAGGATGATTTCATCCTGCTTTTTTGTTTGACTCATATTTTTGGCTTGTTGTAAAGCCTGCTTCTAAATGGATAAGTTTTCTTCCTGAAAACGATACGTCGTTACCGGATCCATCAGTCGTTATTATGTTTTGTTACAAAACTTATTCAGCAATAAAAGAACGACTGATTGTATAGCTCATCTTATTTTGAATTCTGATAAATTACGCAAAATCCCGGTCATTTCTTTTTCCGGAACAGGTCACCTACTTTCTCAAAATCGTTGGTATAGCTAAGGCTAACTCCCTGGCGGTTTCGCCTGCCCAATGTGGCGGTTCCCGATTCAACACCAAGGCTGCTGCGGTTGAAAACAATAGCACGCAGCTTCCGGTCTTTCGATAAAACAATTTGCACCGATATGTCTGGCAACCACTGAAAGTTATTGTTCTGTGCTACGGTAGAATTGTTAAGCCCGAAATCAAAATCGCCACCGAATGTAATGATGACTTTGCCATCCAAAAGGCTTTTATTGATTTTCAAATTCACCTGCTGTCTATCTAAATTACCTGTGTAAGCACCGGTAAAACTTGAACTGCTATACGTGGAAGTACCAATGTCGAGCTGCAGGCTTTTATCGCCTGTAATCTTGTATAATATATTTCCAATGATTTTGTTGACCTCAGAAGTCAATTTCTGCGAAATGGTATTTAAGCCCAATGAATATGGATTGGTAGCATTGCCGGTAGCGCCGCCATAAGGTGCAAAAGAATTAAAAACAATCAGGTACGTTACCTGTTTCAGCATTTCATTATCATCGCTTTGCAGCCTTGCCAGAAACAGGTTGAAATCGTTGTTATTCTTAATAACGCTGCCCTGCGGAAAATCGAGCTTAAAAGTAATATCAGGCTTCGTCAGTTTATTGCGAAGCTGGGCAATCACATAAACATCACCGCGATAACCATTAATATCGCTAAACGTATTGCCGTTGCCGGCTGCAGTTTGATTGCCAATTAAATCGCCAATGCTTACGCGCTCCGCTGTGTATTGTGCATCAATGTGAATGTCAGCATCATACGGGTCGCCGCTCCATTCAATATAGCCATCAGGCAATAATTCAAACGGACGTTTCAGGATTGACTGGAAATTGAAATCATAATTTCCCTTTTCAATATTGTACCTGCCTTTCATGGTCATACTGCCGGTGGCCGGCACTTTTATCTGCATGCGTCCATTGCCGGTTGCACGAATCACATCGCCGGTTACCGGGTCGAGAATCACATCAATCTCCGCCTGGTTGTTTGCGGTTAAGTCAAGGTCAATGCTGAGATTGCTTTGCTCGCCATTATCGCCGGGTTGCTGCAGTTCGCCATATTGTTTGAACACCACAAAATCAGCTTCCGAACTTTTGCTGCTGTTGTTAGTTGGAATATAAATATGCGTGGTGTCATTTACTGAGCCTGTTATGGTCATGCGCATGTTTTCCTGCGGACCTTTCAGGCTTAAAGTAGCTTTGCCAATGGCGCGTCCATAAAATTGTTGATTATCCCTGGCGGTTGTATTTATCAGCAATAATTTATCAGTCGACATATCAAAATCGTACTGCATGTTTTCGAAGTTGTGTTCCGTTATTTTGCCGCGCACAATGCCGCTGTGGTCATAATCATCTGTAATGGTAAATTTTCCAAAATCAATTCCTTCATTTGTAAATAGAAAACGTGCTGTGTCTATGTTGTAATGAACTTTGGTGTAATCAACCGTGATGCCTGCTTTCTCAACTGTTACGGCACCCTGCATATTTAGCCCGGCGCGACCGCTGATAACGGATAAATCGCCTGTAGCCAGGCCCGTAATATCGCTGAACAAATTAGTCAGGAACATGCTGACAAGACCAATCTTCGTTTTGTTCAGATGCATGGCAATGTTGGTGCCCGCGCCCGTAGTATCTTTTACATTAATGCCGCCGTTGACATCAAAATTGTAAGATTCGTTATCGGAGCGGGCAGAGAAATCGATATTGCCGTTGGCAATATTATAAGCCGCACTGGCTGTTACAATTCCCATTGAATCATTGTTCAAACGAAACTGCTCGGCTTTTATGTCCGCTTCTGCCCTGAAGTTGCCATAGAAATCACTTAGATATACTTCGCCGTTGGCAACGCCTTCTATGCGCGGCTCTTTGGTGAAGATGGGAGTAAAGTCGCCTATGTTCACATCTTTCAATCTTACCACCAGGCTGTTCCCTTCGCTGGCTTGCGTATGGTCGGGCTCGATAGTAATTTCCTGGAAGCCTTGAATAAATTTTACGTTTTGCGCTGACGCAAAGTTTTTTCGGATAACGATTTCACCCTGCTTTTCCAGGTCCCATTTTTTCTCATTGATCACAAACGAAGAAGGCTGGAAATCCACCTTTACGCCATCAGGCAATGTGTACACATCCGCATTGAGTTGCGCATCGTTAAGAGTGTTGTTGGCGCTGGTTTGTATATGCACAACCGAATGGTCGTTTTGCGATTGAATGCTTAGCTTGGTATTGGGAAAATACGTGCTATCGCTTATCTGCATCCTGTCTACATTGCCGCTTAAATCCAGCGATGTAAAGTTGCCGTTGCCATGAAAAGCAGCATTTTCTACACTAAACTTTCCCCAGCCAAAATCCGGTACATAAGCGTTAATTGTAAACTTGCCCGAATCCTGCGTATTTATGCTACCTGTGAGTTGTACATTGTCCAGTCCGTGCAGCCTTGTATCAATCACCTGCGCATAGCTGTTAAAGTCTCTTGTATTTACCGAAACATAAAAGTCCTGGTTCTTTGGTGTACTCTTCGGCGGATTAATATAAGATGGATAATAGCGATTTAGAAACGATTGAAAGCTATTGGGCAAATCAAGGATATTATATTGCCCGGCTACCATCATATCAAACTCATTGCTTTGCGCATACAGCACCCGTTTGTTTACACTATCGTAATAAGAAGAAAGCGTTAGTGAATCAAAGCTTAATCGTGTAGAATCGTGCAGCAATACGGCGTTCAATATTTTGGCATCGCCACGAAATTCATCAATGTTTTTACCCTGGAAGTTCAAGTCAAAAAGACCTGTTAGCTGGAAGTTGTCATTGACAAAATGAATGGCTTTCAAATTGGATGAAGCAAGATCGCCAAGCACGTTAAACTTAGGCTGCGGCTGCGTTAAATCAATTTCAATATTGGATGTAAAATCAAAATTCGGATCTGATATTTTCAGGTCACCATTAAAAAAACGATTCTGGATATTTCCTTTGAAAGTAATATCGGAATAGCTGTAATTATTAAAATCAAACCGGCTGAAATTTCCGTTTACGGTCGTTTTAATTTTATTGATATCGTAGCTGCTGCCTGCAACCGTTCCGTTGAAAGATACAAGACCAATCGATGGCGCATTAATGAACCTGCCAAGATCAAACTGTTGTGTTATTACCCTGCCATTATATTTCGGCTCACTCTTTTGCGGAAACTGCATTTTAATATCTGCATAAATGCCGCCAATGGCAGAACTGATGGTTCCGTTTGCGCCAAAATTATAAATGGTGCCATCAAAATTTCCGGTGTAGCGAAACAAACCCAAAGCCGCCAAGTTCGGGCTGGTAATGCCTTTTATTTGCGGAATGATGGTAACAAGATCGTTGTACGACATCTGTACATTGCCACCATTCAACGTGATAACTGTTTGATTAATATCAGGCAAGCCTTTCATCCTGAGACTGCCGGTTGCGTACATGCTGCCACCGCTGCGAATGAAGAGATTAGGCACCGAAAAACCGGTAACCGTACCATAAAAATGACCACTGATTTCGCCCTGGCGTTTCCAGTTTTTTAAAGCGGGTGCAAAAAAGGCAATATCATCGCTGCTGACAGAAGAATTTTTAAAATTGGCATCCATAGTTACGCTGTCAACATATTCATTCATGTCCTTATTGAAGTCATCAAACCTCATAGCATAATAATTCCCGATGCGGCTTTTCGGCGTGCGCAGGTCAAGGTTTTTCAATTCCATAATCTGCGGCGTCAATCGAAAATCGGTCTTCAGTTTTTTTAATTCAAAACCGCTGCGCTCATGTACCGAAAGGTTTAAAGCCGCTTTGATGGTATCCTGCAAAAAAGAAAAATTATTGACGGTTCCATTCAGCTTGCTGATATGAATGTGCTTGCCGTCAAAATACGAATTAACAGGAAGTGTATCTTGTCGCTCACTAATAAAAGCGCCGTTGGTAATGTTGATTTTTTTTACCAATAGCTGCAACCCGCTGACGTTGAAATACATTCCCGTATCCACGGGCTTTGGTGCCAGACTATCAGGACGAAAGCCTTCAAAATCATACAGCGCAAATAAGGGTTTGTCTATGTCAAGCGAGGAGATAACGAAACGGTTATTGTTCAGGTCAACCGAATCTGCCTGCAGTAATAAGCTGCCGGCTTTTATCTGCATTTTCTGCCCGCGCCATTCATCGTTCTGCACAAAATTTACATTTTTAAAATCAACCTTTTCAAGACTCAATTTCATAGGTGAGTCATCAGTTGTTGTCGTTGTATCTTTTGAGGCAAAATGGTCAGCAATAAATTGGTAATTCCACACCGGATTTTTGCGGTGCAGATAGATAACCGCATCTTCCAATCCCGCGTATGTAATAACCAGTTTATTATGGATAAAAAACCAGTCGGTAAGCCTGGCTTTCAGTGCGCCGGCGTATAAAAGCGTGTCTTTCTTCTGGTCTCTTACCAGCACACCTTCCAGGTTCACTTTATCGAAAAGAGAAAGGCTCACATGCTTGATGCGCACTTCTGTTTTCAGGTCTTTCGACAGCTTTGTGGTAATTTTTCCAATGATATAATTTTGTACAGGCGAGGTTTGAATGAGCAGCCAAACGAGCAGCAGCAAGGCAAAGATTGCCAGCAGAACGCGCCCGGTCCATTTGAGAATTTTTTTGGCTATTTTCATTCGGAGCGATAAAAATAAGTATCTCTTGCAAAGCACGGCTGAGAGACTGCAAAAAAGGCGCGATATTGAGAAAATCTTTGCTAAAGGGAAGGCAGAAAGAAAAAAATCTTGCCGGGGAGGCTATCCAATGTGCATTTTATTTTTTTATTTCTTCACCGCAGCATCAATGGTTTCAAACACATCTTTCAGGTAAAATGGTTTTTCTATAAAGCCATCTATACAAGTCATATCAAGTGTTTCTTTGGTATGTGGAACGCCCGACATCAAAAAAACCTTGTTCGGGTAGTGATATTCTCCTTTCAGTTTTGAACAAACCACGTAGCCATCCACGCTGCCTTCCTGCAGGTGAAGATCAAGCAGCACAACATCAGGTGTGAAACGTGTAATTTCAGCAAAGATTTGTGACGACGATGAGAAGCATTTTACCTCGTAGCCATTCTTTGTAAACCAGGCATCCAGCACAAATGAAATATCCTCATTGTTTTCCAAGATAAAAATAGATGCCATACTGATTTGAAATTGGTTGGTAAATCAGCAGCACAGATAGAATGGAAAGAGCCAAATAACAACCACAACCTGTACCTGCGTACGCTCTTATAAGACGGTAAAGCTAAGCATTCCGCAAACAAAAATGGTTATTACGCTTATACTCACTGCGGAGCAGTTTATTATTTTTCTCAATTATCTTTTGCAAGACATCAGGATTTTTCCTCCCAAATCTGCACTAAATACACGAGCATCTCTACTGCTTTGTTCATGTCTCTTATACCAATCCATTCGTGGCGGCTGTGGATGGCTTGCATACCGGTAAATAAATTCGGGCATGGCAATCCCATAAAGCTCAGGCGGCTGCCATCGGTGCCGCCGCGCACCAGTTCTTTTTTGGGTTCCAGTCCGGTGCGCTTTACAGCCTCTTCTGCGTAAGCAACCAGTTGCGGATGTTGGCTGATAATTTCCTTCATGTTGCGATACTGTTCTTTCACCGTAAACTGCATCGTTGCTTTCGGATGTTGTCTCAATACTTTTTCTGCTATGGCTTTCAATTTATCTTCATGCTTTGCCAGCATCGCCGTATCAAAATCGCGGATTATAAAATCAACGGTTGCTTTTTCAGCCAGTCCGCCAATGGCAACCGGGTGCACAAAACCTTGTCTGCCTTCTGTCGTTTCCGGGCTCCATTCATTGTTTGGCAGCGCGGCTAATATTTCACCCACAATCTTCAACGCATTTACCAGTTTATCTTTTGCATAGCCGGGATGCGCAATCACTCCATTCACCGTAATGTTCACGCCATCGGCGCTGAAGGTTTCATCTTCCACCACGCCCGCTTCGCCGCCATCTAATGTATAAGCAAACTGCGCGTTGATTTTGGCAATATCAATCTTCGCTGTTCCCTTTCCCACTTCTTCATCCGGCGTAAATACAATCTTGATATCGCCATGTTTTACTTCCGGATGAAGCATTAAGAAACTGGCTGCATCCATAATTTCTGCCACACCGGCTTTATCATCGCCGCCCAACAAAGTCAACCCGCTTGCGGTAATAATATCGCTGCCAATATGTTCATTCAAATATGGATACTGCTTTGCTGAAATCACCTGCATAGTATCACCGGGCAATGTAATGTCTGCACCGCTGTAAGCTTTGTGTAGTATAGGTTTTACATTGGTGCCGCTACAGTCTGGCGCGGTATCCACATGGCTGCAAAAACAGATTGCCGGCACCTGCTTACCTGTGTTGGAAGGAATGGTAGCGTACACATATCCAAACTCATCAAGCTCAGCATTTGTGATGCCCATTGCTTTTAGTTCTTCCACCAATATTTTACTTAGGTTCTTTTGTTTGTCGCTCGAAGGAAACGTATCGCTGTAAGGATCGCTCTGCGTATCCATCTGCACATAACGCATAAAGCGTTCGGAAGCCGTAAACTGATAATTGCTGAACATAAAGCCTCTCAATTTTATGAAAGCAAGATACGGGATTTGGTATGAGGCGAAAGTACAAGTGATAAGCTGTCAGCATTCAGTCATTAGTAAAAAATACAAATACGAAATATAGTTTTATGTAACCATCGTCCGTCGCTTTTCTCTATCATCCCTGCAATCGAAGATTTATCCTTTTATCTCTTTTAAGTAAAGAGATAAAAGAGTCACGCATCAACGTTCCTGACAATGATTGAGCTTTTTATAAAAAAAATAAAGCGCTGATGTTGTTCAGCGCTTTATTTATCTATTATCCACTTCGGTTAATTGTATTTTCTTTCCTGGCCTTCCGTACTGTGGTCACGGTTCGAATCCTGATCTTCCGTTAACTGCTGTGATTCCGACGGCTTTCCGCCAGTAACCTCATCCTGTTTTCTATGATTCGACTTTGGCTGTTTTTCACCATCGGCAATAAATGCCTGGTTACTCTGATTACTGGCACCTTGTCCTGAAGTGTTGTTTTTATTATTGTCTCCACGCCCTGCCATAACTGTACTTTTTTAAATGTTATTCAAATCGGTTAACACATATTGTTTCGCAGGAATTGTGCCATTCGATGTACGATGGTAAACGTAAAATGCATTATGTAATAACAAGACTTATTAACTGTAAGTTTTTACATTGTGTAATAACTATTTCGGTATTAAAACAAAAAACGACTATCTGCATAAAATAATTACCAGCCGTATAAAACCTGCCAGGTTTGCTTATTCTCTTTTCAAATTTTTATTTGTAAACTAACAGGTTACTACAGGCGGTTAATCATTAATAAAATATACTTTAAATACAACTTTGCTCTCTATATCTAAATCGTACATTAACTCACGCCTACGCTACTTTCCGCATATTTTCGTTCGCCAATCTGCTGCCGCCACATGGCATAATACAAGCCTCTTTCCGACAACAGGTCTCCATGCGTTCCTGTTTCTGCAACGCGACCTTTTTCAAGCACATAAATTCTATCGGCGTGCATAATAGTGCTTAAGCGATGCGCAATTAAAACCGTGATCTGGCTGCGTTGTGCCGATACTTTTTTTATAGTCGATGTAATCTCTTCTTCCGTAATGGAATCCAGCGCCGACGTGGCTTCATCGAAGATTAACAACCGAGGGCGACGAAGCAATGAACGTGCAATCGAAATGCGTTGTTTTTCGCCACCGCTTAGCTTTAATCCACCTTCGCCGAGCATAGACTCAACTCCCTTTTCAGAACGTGATAATAAGCTTTGCGTGCTTGCCTGCCGCAACACTTCTGTAATGTCTTCATCCGTAGCAGATGGGTTTACAAACTGAAGATTTTCTTTTATAGTTCCGGCAAATAATTGTGTGTCCTGCGTTACAAAACCAATCTGCCCGCGAAGCTCATCAAAGTCTACATCGTGCTCGTTCACACCATTGTAAAAAATGTTGCCTTCCTGCGGATGATACAAGCCGACAAGCAACTTTACCAGCGTACTTTTTCCTGAACCCGAAGGACCTACAAAGGCAATGGTTTCACCACGGTTCGCTTCAAAGCTGATATCGTCTAAAGCCTTATACTGTGCCGTGTTGTATTGAAACGAAACACGGTTAAATTCCAGCGTATCAATTTCGCCAACCTGCGCCGGGTGCTCTGGCTTTTTTTCCACCGGTCGCTCCATCAACGTTTCAAAATTATTAAGTGATGCCTGCGCTTCGCGATAGGAAAGAATGATGTTGCCGATTTCCTGCAACGGCGTAAAGATGAAGAATGAAAATAATTGCATAGTTACCAATTGCCCGGCATCCATATTATGATGATAGATCAGGAATAAAAGTAAAAACAAAACAACCTGCCGGAGTGTGTTTACAAAGGTCCCCTGCACGAAGGAAATACTGCGTATCCGCTTTACCTTATCCAGTTCCAGCCCTAATATTTTATACGTGTTCTTGTTCAGCCGTTCCACTTCCTGCCCGGCAAGCCCAAGGCTTTTGATTAACTCAATATTGCGAAGCGATTCGGTGCTGGAACCAGCCAGCGAATTGGTTTGCGACACGATGGATTTCTGGATCACTTTTATCTTGCGGCTGAGCATGCCGGTAATCCAGACGAGCAAGACCATTCCGCCAAAATAAACCAGCGGTATTGACCAGTGAATACGCGCGGAATAAATGGAAACAAACACAACGCCTACCAATACGCTGAACAGCAGGTTCACAAAGTTGTTGATGAATCGTTCAGTATCAGTTCTTACTTTCGTAAGTGTACTTAGCGTTTCGCCGCTGCGCCTGTCTTCAAAGTCGGCATAAGGCAGTTTCATTACCTGCCGCAAACCATCGGTGAAAATTTTTGCACCAAACTTCTGCACAATGACATTGGTAAAATAATCCTGGAAGTTTTTGGCAATGCGGCTCACCATTGCTACGCCAATTGATTGTAATAACAACCAAACAACTATGGCAGCAAATGCGCCAAATGTGGGATAGAGAGAAGGCGTTGTTTTATAATCGGCCGCCTTGTTTACAATTTTACCAAAGATGATGGGATCGAGTAATGAGAAACTGGTGTTTACAGTTGCCAGCAGCAGCGCCAGTGTTACCAGCCACTTGTAGGGTAACAGATATTTATATAATATTTTCATGATTGTTCTTGCTTGCTTTTTTTCAAGCGATAAAAGTAAGCCGCGATGGCTGAAAAGAAAATTACACTACGTAATCATTATGTAAAACAATTGCGCCGGTTATTACACCGGCGCAATTGCAATTTAATATATTTCTATTTCTATTTCTTCTCCGCCACCGCAATCTTCGAATCTGCTGTTCCATAATACAGAAAATATTTGCCGTGATATTGCGCCAGTCCTTCAATGAAGCAAACATTATTCACTTCGCCTGTTAGTTCATATTCTTTTTCAGGTTTCATAAAGTAATGATCTAAGCGCTGTAAAATTTTTGTCGGATCATTTTTATCAAACAAAACCTGCCCGGTTGTATAAGTACCTTCTTTCAAAGTAGTATCGCCATCAGGTGGCATACGGCGACTGTTGTATAGTAGTAAAATGCCTTTATTAGTCAGCATCGCAGGCGGACCACTTTCTACCAGGTCATTATCAAACTTATCATCGCGCGTAGGCACAGCAATCTTTAGATCAGGTACTTTTTCAGCCACACCTTTTAAAGCAACTGAAGGCTTTTCTCCGGCATCCATTTCTACCGGCGTCCAGTTAATCAAGTCATCCGAAGTAGCTGCCCAGATAAATAAATCACCCCAATACATCCAATACTTTCCATTGATTTTTGTAGCTATGATTTTTCCATCTTTATAAGTAGAAACGATCGAGCCTGACTTACTCCATTTATCTACATATTTACCTTTGTATGCCTTCGCAAATACAGACCCATGTTTGGTCCAATGCATCAGGTCGGTTGAAGTGGCAATAAGCAAACGTGCAGTCGTTCCATCATACGCAGTGTATGTCATGTAGTATGTACCGGCACTGTCCTGCACTATGCGCGGATCTTCACAACCGCCCTGCCATTCCCATTTTTTATAAGCATCATTCATCGGGTATAAAACCGGTGATGGATAACGCGCGAAATGAACACCATCAACGCTGGCAGCCAAACCAATACGCGAGGTTCCTGTTGGCTTGCCAATGCTGTCCTGTGCACGATATAACATGAATAAAGTATCGTTGCGAACTATAACAGCAGGGTTAAATACATTCTTTGCTTCCCATCCTGTTACCTCATGAGTTATGGGATCGAGAAAGGTATTATCGCCCGGTGCTAGAATGGGGTTTACACTGTCTGTTTTAACAAAAGGAAGCAGTGACCAATCGGGATAATGTTCCGTTGCTATCGTGCCGGAATTGCTGCTACCTGCTTCTTCCGGCTGCGTGGATGAATGACATGCGAACAGGCAAATAACAAAGCTGATAATGGCAGATAAATAGATTCCTTTCATAAAACATAGAATGTGTTTTGTAAAAATAAGGCTACAGTTTATTCTATTGTTTTTATGTCTTGTAATACTTTGTTTCCTGTTGCAAAACAGTAACTGTTAGAAGCGCTCTTTTTTTTTAGAATTGCCTGTCAGCAAGATTACTATTGATCTTACTTGTTCAAAGTAAGGTGTTGTGAATCTTTTTTAAAAGGATAGTTACTATTCGCTTTTATATAAGCCCAATCATTGCCCGGAACCTTGATCCGCCGCGGCGGACAACAGCCGATCACAAAAGCGACGAACGATGGTTGCCAAATCTGTATTGCTATTTCAAAAGGACCCGCCATTAAATGCAACCCTACTGTGCGTTTCGCGGGTCTGCTTTAGGCTTTAATTCATACTCTTTCGGAGGTGTTGCGCCCATCAGGTTTTTTACAAAATAATCCCAGCGGCGGCGCATCATGTAGTAGCTCAATTCGCCATAGCCGTGATGTGCGTTGGGGAAGATGACAAGGTCATAATCCTTGTTTGCTTTTTCCAAAGCATCAATTACCAACAGCGTATTGTAAGGCGGCACATTATCGTCAAGCATGCCATGCGCAAGCATCAGTTTTCCTTTTAAATTTTTTGCATATAACTGGTTTGCCTGTGCTTCGTAATTTGATTTGCCGCTGGCATCAAATGTTTCCAAACCAATGTACCGCTCGCCCCAATCGTCTTCATAATTTCTATTGTCGTGATTGCCTGATTCGGAGATGCCGACTTTAAAGAAATCAGGATATTTAAACATGGCAGATGCGGTAGCAAAACCACCACCTGAATGTCCCCAGATACCTACTTTAGCGGTATCTATAACAGGATATTTCTGTGCGAGTTGTTGTATAGCCGTCACCTGGTCGGGCAAGGTATTGCTTGCCATATTTCCATAGCACATATCGTGGTACGATTTGGTGCGATCAGGATTACAAGTGCCTTCAAGCGCCACTACTATAAAGCCAAGCTCAGCAAGCGCATTGTCATCGCTGCGCGAAGCCGAAAACGTCCAGCTACCAACGCTTCCGCCTTGCGGACCGGGATAGATATAGTCGATAACAGGATATTTTTTTGTGGAGTCAAGATTGGGTGGTAAAAACAAGAGCCCGTAAACATCTGTTGTGCCATCGGCAGCTTTTGCCGCGAAGGAAACCGGCGGCTTCCAGCCCGTTGCAACAAGCCTTGATACATCTGTTTTTTCCAACGGTAAAATCACCTTGCCGGTATTATTGCGCAGCACTGTAACAGTGGGTACATCAGGCTGCGAATAAGCGTCGGCGAAGTAAGAATAATCAGGAGAAAACGCTATCTGGTGTGTTCCTTTTTCAGGTGTTAAGGCTGCAAAATTTTTTCCATCAAAACCAATTTTATATAAGTGAGAGAAATATGGATTCTCATCTTTATTATAACCGTTGGCGAGAAAATAAATGGTCTTCTTTTTCGCATCAACGTACAGCATTTGGGTAATGACATAAGCTCCTTCTGTAATCTTGTTTTTCAGCTTGCCTGTTGATGCATCATACAAGTACAAATGACCATAATCATCACGCTCTGAGAACCAGATAATTTCATTTGTTTGCGGCAAATATTGCCAGTTGATTTTTCCTTGCCCCGACTCGTATTGTGTCGGTACACTTTCTTTAAATACCTCGCGTATGGCACCTGTAGAAGCATCAGCAATGCGAAACTTTTCTATCTTATGATCGCGGGATGTTGATACAAACGCAAGCTGCTTTCCATCTTCCGTCCACTGCACATCGTCAAGACCCTCGCCGGCACTTGAAATATCATCGGAAAGTGTTGCGCGGTGTGGATCAGGAGGCACTTGCAGGCGAATGACTTTTGGATTGCCAACCTCAATAATTACGCGCTGAATCATAGCGATATTACTATCGCCGGGCAACGGATATTTCCATTGCTGCAAGTGCGGTGTGCCCACGTTGGTCGTCACCAGATACATGTCGCCAGCCTTGCGCTGATCCTGTTGAAATGTGGCAATCTTTTTCGAGTCGGGCGACCAGGTAATAATGGCTGCATCGCTATGCTTCCAGCCTGCGTTATCAGTAGCATAGCCAAAGTCTTTCACGCCATCCGTGGTAAGCTGAGTTTCTTTTCCACTTTCTGTATCATACATCCAAAGGTTATAGTCTTTTATATAGGCTTTCTTTTTTCCATCGGGCGATGCAATGCCATCCTTGTTGTTCTGTTTCGCACCTAGTGTATCAGCCGTTACACTATAAGTTACCAGGTCCGCATTCCAGCGTTTCCGGCTCACCATAAAAGAAATAGAACTGCCATCCTTTGCGTAAGTAATCGCCTGAAAAGGTAGCTGGTTTGCATTGTACGCTTTGCCTGCTGCTGAAGACAAAGCGGCTGCCAGTTTTTGCTGATCAAAAGCCGCTGTTTTTGTTTTCTTTACCGGATCCACCAAAATAAATTCGCTTCCTGTTGCGTTAAGAATACGGTATAGCATTTTGCCATTTGGCAGCCATGTCGGGCGGGAAAACGCATGATCAACAAGCGCATTGGTATTGTAAGAAAGCATTTGCTCGGCACGCTGATAATCTTGCGTGGTGAGTGTTTGCTGGGCAAAAGAAGAAATATAAAAAGCGCAGCAAAAAATAAAAATGCAATACTGTTTCATAGATAATTTCTGCCGCACTTTCACCGGAGTTGCAACAGGAATGCAAAGCTAAGCCGGAAACTTTTTTCAGTAACCATTTTGAGGAATAAACAGGGGCGGGCTTTACTGCAAAACGCAATAGCATTGAATTATCACTAATAATAGAAGCGCAGTTATTTTGTATTGCGAGATCAAAAATATAATTATCCTTTGGATCAGGACTTAAAAAGTATACTCTGATTCAACATCTGCAATAGTTATTTTTCTAATAAAAGTAATAATGTGCATTGCATTGTGCGTATGCATCCATTTGTTGTCAACAAGAGCATCAAATATTTCTGAAAGCAGATAATTATTAACTACAGCAACGATCGGATATTGAGTAAACCTGTTCAACAGCGGAGCAATATCTTTTGCTCTTGCATATTGAATCCACACATTAGCATCAACAATTATTTTATACATGTTTGTGGTAACGCTTATCTTGGATTGCCTTTAGAATATCTTCATCCGAAGCATCTGTAAAGTTGGCTTCTTTTGTAATTTCTTTCCACTCTTCTTCCAGATTAGTTGCTGATAATTGAATGTACAATCGTTTTAATTCTTCTTCACTTTTATTGCGAAGCTTATCAATGATTTGAGCAAACATAGATGGTTGTTCCACAGTTTTCATATTTGTACATTTGTTTAAAAAATAATCGGTCATTGCCGCGTGATTAAAGATAGCAAACATTTCCTACCTGCCCGCATCCTCCTTCTCTTTCAGTCCTTTCACCAGATCTAAAGCCTCAGCCACCACATCGCACATAATGGTTACTATTGAGCCCGGCACAGCATTATCATAAGCATACATAATGGCATCGCGCTCATTGTAAATTACTTTTACAGGAATATCTTTCGTCCTGCCTTCTTCAATACCGCTTTCCAATAAATGGACAATTTCTTCCGGCGTTCTGCCCCGCAGATTTTTATCGCAACGGATAATGATTTCATCAAAAAATTCAGCCGATAATTTCCCTAACTCTTTAATGTCTTCATCACGCCTGTCGCCGGTGCCGCTTATGATGCCAACCTTGGGGAAACCATTCAGTTTATTTTGAAAATCGCCAAGCAAACGCAAGCCAGCCGGGTTGTGCGCAAAGTCAACGAGGAACTGGAAATTCCTGAATTGAAAGAGGTTCAAACGTCCCGGCGTTTGCGACGGCGAAGGAATAAAAGTCTGCAAACCGGTACGGATATCATCAATCGAGATTTCCTTAAATAAATACGTGGCAAGAATAGAAGGCAACGTGTTCATCACGTTGTGCAATGCCTTGCCTTCGTATGTAATCGGAATATCGCGCACATGCAGCACACGTATCTTCCAGGTGCCTTTTAAAATAGATACAAAACCATTCTCATACACCGCCGCAAAGCCGCCGCGTTTGCAGTGTCGCTGAACGCGCGGGTTGTTTTCATCCATGCTAAATAAAGCCACATTGCATTCTAAACCTTCGCGCATGGCATATACCAAATCATCTTCTGCATTCAGTATTGCAAAGCCGCGCGGGAACACGGTTTCAGGCACCACGCTTTTCACACGCGCCATCTGCTTAAGGTTGTTAATTCCACCTAAACCAATATGGTCAGCAGTAATATTGGTAACGATGGCAACATCGCAATTTTCAAACGCAAGACCGTTGCGAAGAATACCGCCACGTGCGCTTTCAAGCACTGCAAAATCAATGGTTGGGTCTTTCAATACAAACTGCGCACTTACCGGACCCGTGCAGTCGCCTTTCATCATCATCTGGTTCTGAATGTACACGCCATCGCTGGTGGTATAACCCACTTTTTTGCCGGCTGCTTTGCAGATGTGCGCTGTCAATCTCGTGGTGGTTGTTTTGCCATTTGTACCCGTAATAGCAATGATGGGGATACGTCCATTGCTGCGGTTTGGGAACAGCATATTCACAACTGGTTCGGCTGCATTGCGTGCAATGCCAACCGCAGGTTCTACATGCATGCGGAAGCCGGGCGCTGCATTTACTTCCAGCACGGCGCCGCCATTTTCAGTAACGGGTCTTGATAAGTCCGGCGCCATCACATCAATGCCGCAAATATCCAAACCGATAATTTTCGCGATGCGTTCCGCCATAAAAATATTCACAGGATGTACCTCATCCGTTACATCGGTCGAAGTTCCTCCGGTTGATAAATTAGCCGTTGATTTTAACATCACCAACTCGCCAGTCAATGGCACAGTATCTAACGTATATCCTTTTTCCGAAAGCATTTTATGCGTATCATTATCAACGTTGATTTGCGTCAGCACTTTCTCATGTCCATAGCCGCGGCGCGGGTCTTTGTTCACTTCGTCAATCAGGTATTGAATCGTGTTTTCGCCATCACCAATTACGGAAGCCGGTGTGCGAAGCGCTGCGCAGATAAATTTATAATTCACAACCAGAATCCTGAAATCAACACCCACAATAAACCGCTCCACAATCACGCTGCGACTATATCGCTGCGCATTTTCCAATGCAGCCACCGCCATCTCCCAATTGATGATATTGGTCGTATTTCCTTTACCATGATTGCCATCAATGGGTTTTATTACCAGCGGATAACCATAGCGGTTAATGGCGCTTTGCAGGTCTTCCTCATCGCGCACCACGGTACCGCTGGGCACAGGTATTTGCGCCCCACCTAAAAGCTTTTTTGTTTCTTCTTTATCACCTGCAATATCAACAGCAATATTGCTTGTGGTAGATGCTATTGTTGCACGTATACGTTTTTGATGAACGCCATAACCCAACTGTACAAGGCTTTGCCCGTTCAATCTTATATAAGGAATACCGCGCTTCGCCGCTTCTTCCACAATGGAGCCGGTAGAAGGTCCGAGGCGCGTGTCTTCGCGTGTCTCGCGCAGCTCCTGTATATCTTCTTCCAATGAATACTCTACATTGTCAATCAATGCCTGCGCTACCTTTACTGCAGCCTTCGCCACATAGATGCCAGCTTCCTCTTCCATATAATCAAACACCACGAAATATTCACCTTCCTTGCCTGTGCCGCGTGTGCGGCCAAAGCCACAATCCATGCCCGCAAGTGTTTGCAGTTCCAAAGCAATATGTTCTATCACATGCCCCATCCAGGTGCCATCTTTTACACGCTCAAAAAAACCACCTTTATGATCTTCGCTGCAGCGGTGCTCATACATGCTGGGCAGCAGCTTTTCTATGCGTTCGCTAAAGCCTTCAATTGTATTGGTAGGGCGTTGCTCCATTTCTTCCAGGTCCAGCTTCATTTGTATTAGCTTGCTGCGGCGGATGCTCCAATAGTTAGGTCCTTTCAGTACTTTAATTTCAACGATTTTCATAGAAGATAATTTTGGTTTTATACAAATGAAAGCTTGCTTATTCAGTTAGCGGCTCAATTTATTGCATTATTCAATTGACTGTTAATAATTGCTTTCTTCTTCTTTTCTTTCCTTAAAAAACTATAATGCCACCTTAAATCATTTTAATTCAAAATCTGCTAACCAACCGCTTATTTTGCTCCTGTTCTTTTTCTAACTGTTTTTAAAATTCTTTATGCTTAGGAAAATTTCTTGCCTGTGCCTGTGCCTTTTCGTGTTTAGTTGTATCCGTTCATCTGCCCAGAGTTTCATGCACAGTGTGGGGCTCACGCCTACGTTGTTGTTGGGTAAAGATGAGTTTTCAAACAACTTCCAGATTTTTCAAACCAACATCACGTATTTTCCCCGGTTCAATTTTATAAAAGGCGAAAATTCTTCGGTAGACGTCGGAGCGCCTGTTGCCATTGGCTTTGGCATTTCGAATACCACTTACGGCGATGATCCGGGTTTTATTTTTTCTTACGACCTGCCGGCTGTTGTTGATTATAACATCGGTTGCAAATCGACGCCTGACAATGAAACGTATTTCGGCGGCTACATAGGTGCAGGTTTCGGTTACTCTCATGTCTCTGTTTCGGGCAGCAGTTATTCCAATTTTTCCGGCGCTACCTACGGCCCGCTGGTAAGAGCCGGCGTGCGCATTGGCTCAGAAAAGGAAAGCTGGAGCGGGCATGGTCTTACCATTGGTTTTTATTATAAAAAAGGAATGGAAGATGCCAAGCTAAACACCATTGGCTGCAACGTTCTGGTTGATTTTTAAAGCTTTAGGTGTGTAGCATCCCGGCGGTTCTGTCTCTCTGTTTTTTTGTTAGTAAATGAACCGCTTAATTTACCGGATTCAGGCAAACTTGCAGAACGTGAAAATGAACCATTGGGCAACGAAATACTCTTTTTGCGCGCTACCATGAAGTTTGCTAACCGTTAACTATCATTTCATGGAAGCATTGTTTCATTGCTTTGTTCGGCAATTTCAACTCAGAACAAGTAAAAACTGAGAAAAGCTGCCGCACCTGTGCGTGAGGGATGGCAGCGAAAAGCCCACAGGGCAGGGCAGCCTATGTACGATGTTAGCAGTACGGTGTACGATATAGAGCCGGAAGTGCTGCCCTGACCGAGGACTTGCAGCGAACAGCCCGACCCCTTGCGCAGCTTGGGGGCACGCCCGCCCTTCTCTCCTTTTTTGCCGAGGTAACGCGTTTGAAGACCGTAAAAATAAAATGCATCGACTATATTTGTTCAATTGGGTTCGATATCTCTGCCGATTGCCTGCCGAAACTAAAAGAAGAATAACATGCTGATACCGACAGGAAAATTGATTGCCATTGGTGGCGCCGAAGACAAAGGAACGTTAACCGAGCGCGGCGATAGTCATAAAAACAATCTCAACTTTTTTGAGTTGGGTATTTTGCGCCGCGTGGTAGAAGAAATTGGTGGGTTCGATAAACACATTGAAGTAGTAACTACAGCTTCAACCATTCCTTATGAAGTAGGCGAAAATTACCTGCGCGCCTTCACTATTATCGGTTGTAAAAATGTGGGTGTGATGCACATTCGTACGCGCGAAGATGCAAACAAAAAAGACTACTTGAAGCGTGTGGAAAATTGTGATGGCATCATGTTTACCGGCGGCAACCAGATGCGGCTGACAGCCACGTTTGGTGGCACCGAATTCTTACAAATATTGCACAACCGATATTTCACGGATGACTTTGTAATAGCCGGAACTTCTGCCGGTGCTATGGCAATGAGCAACACCATGATTTACGAAGGCAATCCCTTTCGCGCCCACCTCAAAGGCGAAGTAAAGCTTACCACCGGCTTGCGGTTTGCCGATAAAGTCATCTTCGATTCTCACTTCGAAAAGCGCGGGCGCTTTGTACGCCTGGCACAGGCTGTGGCTTCCAATCCCGGCTGCATTGGTATTGGCTTGGGCGAAGACACCGCGATGATTGTTGCCAAAGGCGATAACATGGAAGTCATCGGCAGCGGTTTAAATGTAATCATTGACGGGCACGATATCAACCATTCCAACATTGCCGACATACCCGAATGCAACCCAATGAGCATTGAAAACCTGCGTGTTCATTTTTGCGCGCGCGGCAATGGTTACATCATCAGCGAGCGAAAGTTTGTAGAAATGATGGGTAAAGAAACAACGCCGCACATGGCAAATCTTATATAAAAACCGGTTCTATGTATCAGTCATCAGCTTACTGAATTTTCTTCGCATCATTTGTAGTTTCGGATTGATATACAATGTGCAAAAGGGTTTGGCAGGATTGGAGTAGTAATAGTTTACATGCTCGGGAAGCGAAGCTTTGAAATCAGCAAACGGTAATACCTGCGTGATAACAGGCTTTTCAAAACCGGGTTGTAATTCGCGTATCGCCTGATGCGCTTTTCCCATATCATCTTCATCAAACACGTACACAGCAGAGCGGTACTTATTTCGCATTGGATGATTGGCAGTGGATGCGTGCGTGTGAAGATGTATTTCAATAAGTTCTTTTAGGGTAATAACAGCCGGATCATAATGAACCATTACAGCTTCTGAAAACCAATCCTGTGGCGGCTTTGAGGCAATCCATCCCTGCTCTGCATTTTGTACGCCTTTCAGCGAAGCAAACACCGCTTCGGTACACCAATGGCATCCGCCGCCAAGCCCGATCTTTTTATTCATCTGTTTCCTGTTTCAATACCGTAAAATAATACATTGTACGGTTCATTTATCTTCACCGTATGATTGATAACAGAAGTACAACAGCTATCATTACCGGCGCCAGTGGCGGCATTGGTTCATCTATTGCGGCTGAGCTGATAAATAGTGATGTGTACACTATTTTGCTGTCAAGAACTGAGGATAAGCTGAAAGCAACGGCTGCTTCTCTTTTTACCAAAGAAAATACAGGAACGCTTTATCAATGCGATGTAACGAAGCGGATTGATATTGAAAAAGTAATCAGCGCCGAAGAAAGGCGATTACAACAAAGCAAGATTATTCTTATCAACAATGCTGGCTATGGCGGCCCATTTCAGCGCACGGATGAAATGGGCGAAGAAGAATGGGATGCTGTCTTTAATACCAATGTAAAAGCGGCTTTTTTATTCTGCAGGTTATTGCTTCCCATGATGAAAGAAAGGGGTTGGGGAAGGGTCATCAATATTGCTTCTGTGTATGGTTCTGTTGGCGGTGCAATGTCATCCGCATACAGCGCCAGCAAACATGCGTTGGTTGGCTATACAAAATCAATCGCTGCCGAATGGGCGCAATATGGCATCACTTGCAATTGTGTGTCGCCAGGCTTCGTAGACACAAGTATGGGCGCGGCTTCCAACGAAATTTATTATCAGAATGTAATTACTCAAATACCCGCCAACAGGCAGGGCACAGCAGAAGAAATATCGAAGCTGGTTTCTTTTTTGGCGAAAGACGAAAGCGGTTATATAAATGGTGCTAACATCATTGCCGATGGTGGCTTATTAGCCGCGCGATCGTTTCGCTAATGCAGCTATTACCTGTTTACTTCATGGAGCCTTTAGCTGCTGCTGAATCTTGTGGCACCTGCGTCTGCATCGTATCGGGGCGCACGATAGTGTTATCCGGCTTCGGTTCTATATAAGTTGATACCGTATCTTTATTTTCAGCATTAGCAGCATCATTTCCGTCGCAGGATGCCATCATAAAAACTGACCCAAAAAGAAGGATGGCTATCGTTGTTGCTGAGATTATTTTTTTCATGGTTATTATTTTATGTAAGCTTTTGCAGCCTGTAATAAATACTGGTATTGTATAAATATTATGCCATCGCTTTGATATGGATATTTATAATCTGGTACGCTAATCGCTTCTTCCACGGCATAAAAGGTGTATGAATCAGATGCGGAAGATTCGAAACAAAAAATAAACAAAATTATTTATGCCAACTGATACTTACAGCACGCCACGAAGCGGTTCACCTGTTCGCAGGTTTGTTACTATAGCCATTGTTGTTCTTCTGCTTATCGGTTTTGGTATTTTCTGGTGGAATTATTTGTTTGTATTTGGCGAAGGTGTAAAGTCTGGTCAGTTGAATTATGTGGTTAAAAAAGGAAATCTTTTTAAAACCTATGAAGGCAAACTGATACAAAACGGCATCCGGTCACAAACGCCCGGATCAGTACAATCGTACGAGTTTGAATTTTCGGTAGCTGACGACAGCCTTGCCAATGCATTGATGGACAACAGCGGCAGCAATTACGATCTGCATTACAAAGAATATAAACACACATTACCCTGGCGCGGCTATAGCCGGTATATAGTTGATGCCATTGTAAAAATGCGACCTGCGCAGCCATAGGCAGATACAAGAAAAGCCGTTGATAAATACAACAGCTTTTTTATGAAACTCAGCAGCTATCCGAAATTTTAAATGGCTTGCTTAGACAATTCGAACCTTGGTGCAGATTCTTTTGCAGCTTTCCTTACAGGTTTTGCCGGCATCGCGATTGTAATTTTTTCCGATATCGCAGCAAAAGGCAATTGCCATCTGTGTTTTGTAATCAGCACCTTGCCTGCCAAAGTACGACTGTAGCCGTAGTAAGAAGCCACATGGCATTCAACCGCATAATAAGATGACTTCTCCTGAAAATAAAGCAGGTTATTTTTAAATTCCCTAATGGTAAGCCATTCAACCGTTGGTCCTGTAATATCGGTCGAATACGATACGTACACTTTAGAGCCTGTAGTAAATGTCATCTTTTGGATGTTATTAGATTGTAAACAGATATCGGTACTCCTCGAACAACAGCAAGCGTCTTTTTTTCAGTTAATAGTCCTTTCGCTAAGCACATTGTTTGTTTTGCAATACTAATGTAAAACTAAATTGCTATCGGCTTTTAAAGGATTAAAATTTTTTAATCCCGGATTAAAATTCCGGGCAACTTTTTAATCTATTGCATTGATAAAATAAGGCGTCTGTATAAAACGGCATAAATGAAGTGGCAAAAATTTAAAAAAATTGAAAATTCAGGCATCATAACAGTTTTTTACTGCCTCTTACTTTCAGTCTTTTCAGTATGTGGTAAATTGTGAAGAAGCAGAACCCGCGAAAGCGGGTTTTGTTATTGTAGTAACTGTAAATTTATATAGACCAGTAATTCCTGAAAATTAAACACAAACTTACTGAACATTCTCATCCCGTTAAAGCCCATCTGAACAGCATCGGACGTACCACCACTTTCACCCTGCTAATTTGTAATAGTGCCACCCGCGATGATTATAAAATCTTTAAAAGATTAACAATGGAAATTATAATTCGCTGCAAATATGCCCAATCATTGCTCCAACCCTGATGGAAGCATTCTGCAGCTTCGACATATAAGAATCACAACAATCGATGAGAATAGCGTCGGGCAATGGTTGTCAAAAACCTTGTTTATATTTCACTTCAAAATGATGTGTTATTGAAAATGCGGGATGCATAAAAAACAATTGCTTTTACAGGATAAGAAAGCAATGAATATATTTGAACACAAGTCTTAGTTCCTCTCCAAATTACCATATTTGTTACACCGAAGATTACTCACATGAAAAAACACCTTTCCGTTTTCATGCTCTGTTTTGTTTTACTAAAAACAATCAATAGCAGCGCACAAACCACGTATCCGCTGAACGATGTGGCTTCTCCGCAGCATCATTATTATGCGTTCACTAATGCCACCATTGTAAAAGATGCGGGCACCATGCTTACCAATGCCACGATGATTATACGTGATGGAAAAATTATTGCCGTGGGTACTAACCTTGCAGTGCCGGACGATGTGGTTGTTATTGACTCGAAAGGCAAGTTTATCTATCCGTCTTTCATTGACATTTATTCTGATTATGGCACGCCCGCACCACAGCCGCGGCAAGGCGGTTATAGTTATTCGTCGCGTGCGCAATTGACCACCAATACCAAGGGCGCTTATGGCTGGAATGCAGCCATCAAGCCGGAAACAGATGCTTCTAAATTGTTTGCTGAAGACGAAAAAACTGCCAAGTCCTTGCGGGATGCGGGTTTTGGAACGGTGCTTACGCATGTAAAGGATGGCATTGCGCGCGGTACCGGCGCTTTGGTTACATTGAACACAAACGAAAAGGAAAATATGGTGATGCTGAAGGAACAGGCATCATCGCATTTTTCTTTCAGCAAAGGCTCGTCCACCCAATCATATCCTACTTCGATGATGGGAAGTATTGCTTTATTACGCCAGACTTATCTCGATGCGAAATGGTATAAAAACAAACCTGCAACCGAAGGCGCAAATCTGAGTCTTGAAGCCTGGAACAACAATGCGGGTTTGCCTCAAATATTTGAAGCTAACGATAAATGGAACGACCTGCGTGCCGACCGCATCGGCGATGAAGCTGGTGTGCAATACATCATTAAAAGCGGCAACAATGAATACCAGCGCATTCCTCAAATTAAAGCGACCGGCGCGCCTTTTATTTTATCACTCAACTTTCCTGAAGCGCAGAATGTAGAAGACCCGACTGATGCGAGGTTTGTTTCACTGACAAGTCTAAAAACCTGGGAGTTAGCGCCTACCAATCCCGCAGCGATGGAAAAGGCAGGCATTACGTTTTGTCTCACCTCATCTGATTTGAAAGATGTAAAGCAATTTTTCACCAATCTCCGCACCGCTATCAATTATGGTTTGAGTGAAAAGACAGCGATGAATGCATTAACCAAAGTGCCTGCTGAACTGTTGAAAGTAAGTGATATGGTTGGCAGCCTGGATGTTGGTAAGCTTGCCAATTTTCTCATCACCAGCGGTCCTGTTTTCGATGAAAAAACAACCATTTATCAAAACTGGATACAAGGCGAAAAGTTTAGTGTAAAAGATGAGATATTAAACCAAACTGTTGGCAGGTACAATGTTGTTTTAAACACATCATCCGGTGCGAAGAATTATACGCTGGATTTTAAATCGGCTTCCTCCGCAACCACGTTATCAGGAAAGGATACAGTGACTTCCAAATTCTATTATGATGGTCGCAATGTGCGCTTAAACATTGCACCGGAAAGAATGGGAGAACAAGCCAATATTAAGCTAACAGGTTTAGTTAGCGGCAACCAATGGCAGGGCTATGGCGAAGACAGTGCGGGTAACCGCTTTACGTGGACAGCGGCTTATCAAAGCACTGATTCAACGCCTGCGAAAAAGGACAGCGCGAGAGTAAAACCGATGGTGCTTGGAGCTGTTATGTATCCGTTTGCACCCTATGGCTGGGCTGACAGTACACAGCCAAAACAGGAAACTATATTACTAAAAAATGCAACCGTTTGGACCAATGAAGCAAGCGGCATTTTACAGAATGCAGATGTATTGCTGCGCAATGGAAAGATAGCAGGCGTAGGTAAAAATTTATCGGCTGCCGGTGCGCGCGTTATTGATGGAACCGGCAAACATCTTACGCCCGGCATCATTGATGAACATTCGCATATTGCTACAACATCTATCAATGAAGGCGCGCAAAGCGTAACGAGTGAAGTGCGTATTGGCGATAACCTGAATCCTGATGATGTTAATATTTATAGACAACTAAGCGGCGGCGTTACTACATCACACATTCTTCATGGCTCCGCAAATACCATTGGCGGACAAACGCAATTGATAAAACTTCGGTGGGGAATGGATGATGAAGGTTTGAAATTTAAAGGTGCTGATCCCTTTATCAAATTTGCACTCGGTGAGAATGTCAAACGCTCAACAAGTTCTGTTTCAAATTCCTCTAACAACAACCGCTTTCCTGATACACGCATGGGCGTTGAACAAGTGTTGGAAGATGCGTTTACCAGAGCAAAAGATTATGAAAAAGTGTGGAAGAAATACAATGAGGGTGGTAAAAAAGGAGTGGAGCCGCGACGTGATTTGGAGCTGGATGCGCTGGTAGAAATTTTAAACAATAAACGGTTTATCACTTGCCATTCTTATGTGGCGAGCGAACTGGAAATGGCGATGAACATAGCCGATAAAATGGGCTATCGTTACAACACTTTCACGCACATTTTGGAAGGCTATAAAGTGGCTGATAAAATGAAGGCGCATAACATTAACGGTTCTACTTTTTCTGATTGGTGGAACTATAAGATGGAAGTGGTAGATGCCATCCCTTACAACGCTTATATTATGCATCAGCAGGGTTTGAATGTTGCCATTAATTCGGATGATGCCGAGATGGCGCGGCGCTTAAACCAGGAAGCTGCCAAGAGTGTGAAATACGGCGGCATGAGCGAAGAAGATGCTTTTAAAATGGTAACGCTAAACCCTGCGAAAATGCTTCATATTGATAAACAAGTTGGCTCGTTGAAAGTAGGCAAAGATGCTGATGTTGTTTTGTGGAGCGATAACCCGCTTAGCATTTATGCAAAGCCATTGTACACTATTATTGATGGCGTTATTTATTTTGATTCGGCGCATGACGCACAAATGCGAAAGTCCATTGCAGCAGAGCGTTTGCGGCTGATTACCAAAATGAATATTGATAAAAACGGTGGCAAGCCGAAGCCGCCTGCGCAGCCATCGTATGAAACGATACTGAACTGTGGCGAGCATGAGCATTCGGGTATTTTGATCATTAACAGCGACAATTAATTCTTTGCCACAAAGGCATTAGACACGAATTTTATTTTGTATTTTTTTAGTTTAAATGTCTTCGCAGCTATAAAAATCATTACCAATGAAAACATATTTTTTTCTTCTTTTCTTCCTCGTTTCATCTTCTCTTTTTGCGCAGGATGATGTGGCGCCGGCGCCAAAACAAACGCAGCCAATTGCCATTACCAATGCAACGGTTCATGTTGGCAATGGTCAGGTATTAAATAATGCAACGGTGCTTATCAGCAATGGTAAAATAGCAGCCGTTGGCACCGATGTGATGTACGCTATGGATGCGAAAGTGATCAACGCACAGGGCAGGCATGTGTATCCGGGTTTCATTTTATCCAATACCAATGTTGGTCTTGTAGATGTAGAGAATGTGCGGGCTACCAGCGATGCAGAAGAGATTGGCGATTACAACGCCAGCGTGCGTTCTATCGTGGCTTACAATGCCGAGCAGAAAGTGATTAACACGCTTCGTCCGGAAGGCATCTTGCTGGCGAATATTGTTCCCGAAGGAAGCTTGTTAAGCGGCTCTTCATCGGTGGTGCAACTGGATGCCTGGACGTGGAAAGATGCAACGTATGTAATGGATAACGGGATTCATTTTTACATGCCTTCTTTATTAGCACCACCGCCCGGCAGGCGCAGGGCAGAAACTGATACAGACCCTGTAAAAGAAGGATTGCAAAAAGTAGATGACTTTAAAGCATTTTTAAAAGAAGCAAAAGCGTATCTGAAAAGAAAGTCGCCGGAAGAAACCAATCTGAAATATGCAGCTGTGAAAGGCTTGTTCGACAGCACCCAAAAGCTGTACGTACATGCCAGTACAGTAAAGCAAATACTGGTGGCTATTGACATTGCAAAAGATGTTTCTGGTCCGCTTGTCATTGTGGGCGGCGAAGATAGCTGGCAGCTTGCCGGCTTGCTGAAGCAATACAATATCCCGGTGATTCTTACGCGTATGCACACGTTGCCTGTTGCAGAAGATGATGATTTAGACCAACCTTATAAAACGCCATTTTTATTGCATCAGGCAGGCGTTCTGTTTGCCATCAATGATGAAGATGAACAAACGCGCGGGCGCAACTTAGCTTTTAATGCAGGCACGGCTGTAGCTTATGGTTTAACCAAAGAAGAAGCTTTATCTGCCATTACTTTACATGCGGCGAAAATATTAGGCATTGATTCTTTGACAGGTAGCATTGAAAAGGGGAAAGATGCCAACCTGTTTATCTCGGATGGTGATGCCCTTGATATGCGCACTAATTTGTTATCGCATGCTTTTATACAAGGCAGGGAAATTCCTCTTGTGAGTCATCAGACTGAATTGTTTGAGAAGTATGAAAAGAAGTATGGCGCGATGAAGTAGTACGTACTCGCGTCATTCTATGTTTGTTATTATAGGTAAACAGGAAGAACTTTGTTGGTAAAAAAAGGAATCAGACAGAAGCGGAGGAAGGGACAAGACTGTGGAGCGTCATGGGTCCATTAAAAGAGACTGCGCGGAATGCAAGTGCCTTACATCATTCTGAAAGCGTCATAATACAATCATCAGATTTCGCAAAAAGCCCTCGCAAAAGTGATTAAACTATAAAGCATTGTTGAGGGCAATTACGGAATGACGGCGCAGCAGTTTCACTATTTTCATTCTTAACTCTGTGCTGCTTTATGCCTTTATGTTTCCGTGGCTAAAAAAAGCTCAATCATTGCCCCGAACCCTTCTGTGTGCGACGCAACAGGCGATACAGAAAAGCGACGGACGATGGTTATCAAAAGAAAAAACATTTATAACTGCAAAAGCCATGATATAACTGAACATGCCCGCAGCTCATACCTCACCGCTCACAGCTCCCTTTCACTACATTTGATAACAAAACAACGCAACCATGCACAACACGCTTCTTTTATACATCATTCTCATTCTCGTTATCCTGTTCCTGGTGATGCTGTCGCAGAAGCTGAAGGTGGCGTATCCCATCATGCTGGTGCTGGGTGGGTTGGTCATTTCGTTTTTGCCATGGCTGCCGCAGATCAAGATCAACCCCGATATCATTTTCGTTATCTTTCTGCCGCCACTGCTGTACGAAGCTGCGTGGCAGGTATCGTGGAAAGAGTTTTGGCGCTGGCGGCGCGTAATCACCGTGTTTGCCTTTCTCATTGTCATCCTCACATCGGTGGTGGTGGCGTATGTATCGCGCAGCATTATTCCCGGCTTCACGCTGGCGCTTGGTTTTTTGTTGGGTGGCATCGTATCGCCGCCCGATGCAGTGGCAGCCACCACCATTTTTAAAAGCATCAAAGTGCCCAAAAGCACCATCAATATTGCGCAGGGCGAAAGTCTGCTGAACGATGCAGCGAGCTTAGTCGTTTTCCAGTTTGCACTACAGGCAGTAAACACAGGCACCTTCCATTTTGGCGATGCCGCGCTGCGTTTTTTCCTTGTCATATTTGGTGGCGTGGGGGTTGGGTTGCTGATAGCCTGCGTAATGTATGTGCTTCACCGCTGGATGCCCACTACGGCCAATATGGACATCATCCTGTCTATCATTACACCTTATTTTATGTACATCATTGCCGAGAAGCTGCATGTGTCGGGTGTGCTGGCCGTGGTAAGCGGCGGGCTGTTTCTTTCGCAACGCCGCAACGTTATCTTTTCGTACCGCAGCCGCTTTCAGGGCGCGGGCGCGTGGTCTATTGTGGGCTTTGTGCTAAACGGTTTGGTGTTTATGCTGATTGGTTTGGTGCTGCCCGATGTGGTGAAAGGATTAGACGGCACCAGCCTGTGGAGCGCGGTGGGCTATGGCTTGCTTATTTCGGCGGTTCTTGTGGTAGGGCGGCTGCTGAGTACGCTGGGCAGCTCGGTGTTTACGGTGTTCATAAGCCGGTACATTACCGTGGCTTATGCACGACCGGGCTGGCGCGGTCCTCTCGTGCTGGGTTGGGCAGGTATGCGTGGCGTGGTATCCTTGGCGGCGGCTCTTTCCATTCCCGTGTTTTTAGATGGCAGCAAAGAGCCTTTTCCGCAGCGCAACCTCATTATTTTTATCACGTTTATTGTTATTCTTATCACGCTTGTATGCCAGGGCTTAACACTGCCGCTGGTGGTAAAATGGGCGAAGCCGGAAGATGATTTCAGCCCTCTCACTTTTGAAGAGCAGGACGCAAAACTGGCAAAGAAACTGGCGAAAGCCGGCCTGCTTTTTTTAGACGAAAAATATAAAGATGATATTGCCGGTAACGAGCTGCTGAAAAACCTGCAGCACCGCTACGAAACTGATATTTCCATACTTGAGGAGGGCGATGCCCATACCTTATCGGAAGCCGGCAACGGCTCGCTTACCCGGTACCTGAAGGTATCTACCGAGTTGTTTGAAGAACAAAGAAATCTTCTGCAGAAAATAAATAAAAAGCAGGAAGTGGATGAGGATGTGATCCGCAAATACCAGAACCTGCTCGACATAGAAGAAGAAAAAATACGCCTGCGGGTGAATGAGGATGGAGAGGAAGTTTGAAGTGGGTTTATGATTTTTGATTGATCATTTGTGATGTAAGTAAGTAGTATGTAGTATGTAGTATGTAGTATGTAGTATGTAGTATGTGTTATGTTCGACTACCATCTACCAACCATCAACCATCAACCATCAACCATCAACCATCAACCATCAACCGTTAACCTTATGCTATACAAATACTTACCACCGGGTTTAGCAAGCTTTTGCCGCTTGCGTTTTGCGCCGGCGCTGCCACAAACACGCGCGTACCGGATGAAATACTTTTCAGGCATTCGCGGGTTGAGCTTGCGGGGAACATAATCACATTTGCCTTTGATGAAAACTGTAGGTGGTTGCTTACAAGGGTAACGCCCGGTACCTTATTACTGCCCGATGTTTTGGTATTATCGAAGCCGGCGCTGGCTATCATTTTAGTATTTCCTCTTTGTCGTTGCGCTCACATACGCCTGTGTTTCCATCATGTCGTTGCTATCCGCCATCACGGCTTAATACTTTGCCCTGTCCGTAAGGCTATTGAAACACCTGATTCTGAAGTTTTAATAGCGCAGGACTTTAACCAACGATTTACTTACTTCTTTAGCGATATTCGAACATTGAATGATTTGATTCATTCGCTTAACCTGGAAGAATTTTTCTGTAATAATGAAACGCCTCAATCGTGGAGCTATTACGACATTCCAAAAAAGGAAAGAATAGATTAACAGGAAGCTCGTTTATAAATTGTTTGTCAATAGCGTGTTTTCACGGCAATATATTGCGTTGCCTCCGGCAAAGCACTGAACGAGACAGACCCGGCAGGAATTAGCTTTGCAACAATAGTAAGCGACGTAATTCATCTTTTACAACTAACAGGCGAGGCAAATCTCGTACCTGACAGGAACTGCCAAATTTTATCCTCATTTTAATCTTATATTATTTTTATATAAGTAATTTTTGCACATTAAAAAACCTGGCATGTTTTTTAGCTCTATTTGACTTTTTTTTACCTGATTATAACTATGATTATTCAATCAACAATTTCTATATTATTTCCATTAAAAGAAACGGAATTAGCTATACAGGCGGTATCTGTTGACGGCACCATCAGCCTTGTTGAAGTGACGATAGAAGGCGCGCCCATTTCCTTTAACCGCGATGCAAACGGTCGTTTTAAAAACAGCAGCCACTGCGATGTTGAGCCTGCTTATATAGCCTACATTGAAAGGCAGCTAAGCCGGCAGTTTAATTAAAAGAGACTTCCTTTTGTTTATTATTCGCTTTTATAAAGCCCAATCATTGCTCCTCCGAACTTTAATGGGAGGATTCTTGCTGCTTTAACACGCCAAAAGCACAACCGCAGCTTAATTGATAGAAAGACGATGGTCACCAAAAATAGATTTGTATTGTTTCAAAATATCAAACAACAGTATCTATATCAGAACAATACAAGTAAAGCAAAAACTTTGCGGAAGAGTTTTAAAAAAGGAGAGAAAGCAGAAATTATTTCCTGTTAATCATACCATCAACACTAATGTCGCCGGGACCGCAAAGCATGATGCTGACAAATGCCGTAAGATAAAAAATGGCAAGTTCAGAATCCATAAAATCTTTACCTGCATCGGCGCCGTAAATAGCAACCAGCATAGCAAAAATGATAGGAATGCAAGCCCAGCGTGTAAACAAGCCGAGCACTATGAGAAGACTGCAAAAAATTTCAGCAAAGAGAACGAGAATCAGGGAAGCTTTAGAGCCAAAACCCATGAAATTATAAAAGGTAATTTTAAGCGTGGCGAAGTTCATTACCTTCTGTATAAATCCGTGCTTAACCATCAACATTAAACCAAAGCTGACACGCAATAAAAGCAAAGCAATATTGAACGAATTGGTGCTATAGCTGATAGATGTGAACGTAAATCTTTTCATCCAATAGGTTTGTACAAAAATAGATTATTCGTATTCTTTATCCACAAGCGGAAAGCTTTCTTTATGCACATGAAGGTCACAATTACTTTCGCCGCTCTTTTTCAAGTTTTATTATGAGCCGCAAAAAAATATTTGTGGCTCACTCATCGTTCACAAAAATCTATGATATTGAAAAAAGTATTGTTCTGCTGCCTCTTGTTATCTGCTGCGCAATACGGACTGTTTGCCCAGGCAACTCAAATAAATAAAGACCCGGATGAAGATTTTAAGCTGGCTAAAGAACTATATCAAAAAGGTGAGTTTAGCCTTGCCTACCCGCTCTTTAAACAGGTAAGCGCCGGCGATAGATACAGCCACAGCAACCTGCCGGTTTCAACAGCGCTGGAAGCCGGTTATTATTCCATTGCCTGCAACCTGCAACTGAATGATGCCACTGTAGAGCGCGATGCTAAAACCTTCATTATATCAGAACACAATGCGCCGCGCGTGCAGATGATGAGCTACCAACTGGCTGAATATTATTACCGTAAAAAAGACTTCATCAATGCTATAGAATATTATGAAAAAGCAGGGCTTGACAACTTAAGCAACAGCGATATTTCGGTGATGAAGTTTCATGAAGCGTATGGTTATTTTACCATGAAGCGCTTTGCCGAAGCGAAGCCTTTGTTTAATGATATCAGGCAGATAGAAACCGACCCGAACTATATTGACGCGAACTATTATTACGGCTATATTTTATTCAGCGAGAAAAATTATAAAGGCGCACTGGAAGCTTTTAAAGTGGTGCAGGACAAGCCCAATTATCAAAGCATTGTACCTTATTATATAACGGAGATTTATTACTTCAACGGCGATAAAGACAAAGCCATAGAAAGCGCAGAAGCCGCGCTGCAAAAGGGAAATCAATACTATGCGTTGCAATTAAAGCAACTGTTGGGGCATGCATATTTTGAGAAAAAACAATTCAGCAAAGCCTTGCCTTATTTAGAAGAGTATGTGCAGAACACAGAAAAAGTAAGGCGCGAAGATTTGTATGAACTGAGCTATTGCTATTACGTAGCCAGGCAATGGAACAAAGCCATAACAGGCTTTAAAGAATTGGGCGGAAAGCAAGATTCGCTGGCGCAAAACAGTATGTATTTGTTGGGCGATGCGTACTTAAAAACCGATCAGAAAGCCAGTGCGCGCAGTGCGTTTTTATTTTGCGAATTGAACAGCAGTAACGGAACACAAAAAGAGATATCGCAGTTCCTGTATGCGAAGCTTTCGTATGAGCTGGGCTACCAGGATGTGGCATTAACTGAATTGGAAAACTTCAATGCAACTTATCCCAGGTCTTCTTACATAAGCGAAGCGAGAGAGCTGTTGGTGCAGGTGCTTGCGAATACAAATAATTATAAAGATGCGCTCGCATTGATTCAAAGCCTGCCATCGCAAAGCGAGAGCGCACAACGTGTATATCCGCGCATTTTATATGGACGTGCGGTTGAGTTGGTGAATGACCAGCAGATAAATGATGCAGATGCATTGTTGAACAAGGTTCTTGCAGTGCCTTATAATGATGCGCAATTACAGCCCGCGATGTTCTGGAAAGGAGAGATTGCTTATCGAAATGACAAGCCAGATTCGGCTGTTTATTTCTTACAAAACTATCTGCGTAAGCCCGCAACGTATGGCGAAATAAACCCGCAGGATGCGCAATATATTTTAGGCTACAGCTACCTGAAGCTTGAAGATTATAGTAACGCTTTGCAGAGTTTTGAAGCCGTTACAACCACTGTTACTACAGCATCTTCCAATACACAACAGGATGCTTACCTGCGCAGTGCCGATTGTTATTTTATGCGGAAGAACTACAGCAAAGCTTTGCAGATGTATGAAACGGAAATTGCTTTAAATCTGCCTTCGGCTGATTATGCGTATTACCAGAAAGCCATCATTGCCGGCGCTGCTAATAACACAACTGATAAGCTGGCTTTACTGCATTCTTTCATCCAGAAATATCCCTCTTCTGTATTGGTGCCTGATGCCAATATGGAAACAGCAAACACATATATGGCTGGCGAAAATTTCACTGGCGCACTTGCACCGCTGAATGCCATTTTAAGTAACAAAAATGCAGTGAACTATAAGCCGGAAGCGTTGCTGAAACTTGGCGTTTGTTATTTCAATTTAAACAACAACGATGAAGCGTTGAACCGCTTTAAAGCGTTGCTGTCAAACTATCCAAACTCTGCAGAAAGCAATGATGCGGTGGAATACGTAAGAGACATTTTTGTAAGCAAGCAACAGCCACAACAGTTTGTAACATTCATGCGTGAGAACGGAAAAGATGTAAGCGCATCCGAAGAAGATTCGCTTACCTACACATCAGCATTCATCAGCTACAATAACAAAAATACTGATGCGGCTTTACGTGGTTTTCAAACGTATCTCACACAATTTCCCGATGGTCAGTATGCAGTAGATGCCGGTTACTTTGCAGCTACCATTTATAACGATAGAAAAGACTTCAGGAATGCGTTGAACTACTTTAACGGCGTAGCAGATAAAGCACCGAATAAATATGCAGAGCAAGCTGTGTTGGCGGCTGCGCGCATAAGTTACTTCGAGATAAAAGATTATGAAAAAGCAGAGCAATATTTTGCGCAGCTAAAAACAATAACAACCAGCCAGGATACGAAGCTGGAAAGCATGAGAGGCTTGCTTCGCTGTCAATATAAGCTCTCGCAGTTTACCGCGGATGCCATGCAAAATGCCCGTGATTTATTGGCAGAAAAAGGCATTGCTGCAGATGATAAAATGATTGGCAATATGGTGATTGCCAAAGCTGCACAGGCGGGCGGGCAAACCTCCGATGCATTATCATCTTACAGTGCTGTGGTATCGCTTGGCAAGTCGGAATATGCCGCCGAAGCGCGGTATCGCATTGCTGAAATTTACCTCGCGCAAAACCAGTTTCAATTGGCAGAGAAAGCAGGCTTTGATGTCATCAACAAAGCCGGATCTTACGATTACTGGATTACGAAAGCTTACATGCTGTTAGGCGATGTTTACTTTAAACAACAGGACTATTTTAATGCGGAAGCGACGTTAAAAAGCGTGGTGGAAAATGCCAATGACGCTGCCCTGAAAACCGAAGCGCAGCAAAAGCTTGATACCGTGATTTCAGAAAAAGAAAAATACAGCAAAGTAGAACCACAATAGAACCAAAGCTCATGAAAAAAATATTTGTTTGCATTCTCGTTTTCTTTGCTGTAACATCGGTTGCTCACGCACAACGCAGCAGGAAAGCGCGCCCGGCTCAAAAGACGGAAACCCGCAAAACAACAGGCAATGAAGGGGAACGCGCCTCTGCCGATACAACGATACCCGGCAGAACGGTTACGGTTACTTCATCGTATAAACCTATGCTGAAGCCGTCTGCTAAAATCAACTTTAGCGCAGCTACGCCATTGCCGGATTCTACGTTGCCGACATTGCAATACAATGTGCCATCACAGAACCTGTTTTTCTCCTATCAGCCAGCAGCATTAAAGCCTTTGGCGGCAGATATTGATACAGGCATAAACTGGCAGAATAAGAACTTCCTGAAAGCCGGGTTCGGTAATTACACTACGCCTTATCTGCAGGCTGGTCTGTCGTTCGGCGATGGTGAAACGTCCGTGGTAAACGTGAACGCAAAATACTTATCGTCAAAAGGCAGTCTTCCATTCCAGCAGTTCAGTCGTTTTAATGGTGATGCCACGGGCATTTTTACCAAAGGCATTAATGAAATAACAGGCAAGGTTTTCTTTGATGCCAATACGCAATACGAGTATGGTTTTACACCCGATTCTCTGAAGTTCAGTAAAGATGATTTGCGCCGCAGCTATAGCACATTTGGCGCGAAGGTTGGGCTGCGCAATAAGACCGTAAACAGCATTGGCGTTTCTTACAATCCATCTGTCTACATCAGTGGCTTTACGGACAACCGCAATGCGAGCGAAGCTAATTTTATTCTGGATGCACCGATGTCGAAAACGTTTGGCGACAATTTTACTTTCAAGTTTGGTATCACTGCTGATCTTACCGGATACAAAGGCGATACGGTGGATAAAATCAATAACAATTTGGTTTACCTATCGCCTGCTTTGCAATATGCGAGCAACAGTTTTACCGTCTCCGGCGGCATCATTCCTTCGTGGGATAATAAAGAGTTTCACATGCTGCCAAACATCACGGCAGATATTAAAGTGAATGAAGAAAAGTTTGTGCTGATGTTTGGCTGGAAGGGTTATTACAACAAAACCAATTATCAGTATCTCGCTGGTTTCAATCCCTGGATAAAGCAGCCTGATTTCCTGAAAAGCACGCGCTTTGTAGATGCCTATGCAGGCTTCAAAGGCAGTGCCGGCAGCCACTTTACTTACAATGCCCAGCTTACTTTACAGCACATTTACAACCAGCCTCTTTTTGTAAATGATAGCATTACCGGCCGCTCGTTTACGGTGCTGAATGAAAGTAATATGCACAACTTCAAACTGCATGGCGAGCTGGGTTATACTTTGCAGGAAAAGTTTTCATTGCTGGCGGGTGTTACTATCAATCAATATAATAACCTGACGGATAATAGTAAAGCCTGGGGTTTATTGCCAAATGAAATCAACGGCTCTTTGCGTTGGAATGTTCTGAAAGATTTAATGTTTAAAGCTGATTTGTATTTCTGGGATGGTGCCCGTTATCTTACCACGAAAGATCGTAATGCTGCCCGGCTTGATGGTGCATTCGATTTAAATGCCGGTGCGGAAATGAAGATTAATAAATCATTTAGTGCATGGCTACAGTTCAATAACTTATTCAACAATAAGTACGAACGCTGGCATCAGTACCAGGTGTTAGGCTTTCAGGCACTGGGCGGCGTGATCTACCATTTTTAAAAGAACGCAATAACGGATTTATATAAACCTTTGGGTTCTTCTGTTTTAGAAAACCTGTAAGGATTATAAAAGTAAAGCGGCTTTCAAAATTTTGAAAGCCGCTTTACTTTTATGAAAGATATCTCTGTTATTAATTACTTCCTTTATTGCGGAATTTTTTTACCCTGATCGTACGGTCACTTACTCTTTGCGCTTTTCTTTCTGCTTTTCTGTCTGCCCTGTCGGCTCTTTTTTGCGCTTTGTCAACAGGTGTTCTTTTCACTTTAACTACCCGCTCACTCTGTCTCTGCGCTTTCTCTCTTTTAGTGCCCAGATTGTAAGCAAAGGTTATAGCCAGTGTGGAGTAAGAATCTTTGTTTGAGCCATCACTTCTAAGCTGTTTCGGATTGATTGGCTTATTAGGATCGCCACGATAATACAACTGTTTGGCAAGCGCAGCCTTGTCTGAAGACAAGTATTTATCAAACAGTGTCGGATCAACGTAAACATGGTTGCTTACATCATCTATGTAATCGGTAAATGTTTTGCGGAAAGTAGCCTGAAAGCCGATGGAAATATTATCATCGAGACGATATTTAAAACCAAGAGTAAGCGGAATATAAAATTGATACAGCTTATATTCTTTGCTATCAGGATATTCTGCAAAGCCTTCTCCTTCCAGCTTCAATGGCTGCAAATCGACCCAATCACCATTCAGCTTTGTTTGCGGGTTAAAATGAAACATACCCACACCGATACCTACAAATGGTTTCAGCAAAGTTTCGCGGTGCGTTCTGTTAATCAGTTGAAGCGGGTATAATTCAGCACCTACAGATAATTCTTCAACTCTTGAGCGAAAGCTCAGATTACGCTCAAAGCGCCCTTTCGATTGCTTATACCTGCTTTTAATAACGCTGTCGGCACCAGTGAGGGTTGTATAATTCAATGTGCCATGAACCTTTAGCCAGCTTAGCGGATAGTAAGCATACGAAACCCCGATATGAGGACGGAATACAATACCGTTTAGATCTTTGGAAAAATTTTCACCCTTGCCGCGTGTGCCGCCCAGGTCGCCGAGAAAGGCAGTAAGTCCTGCATTGATGCCAACCTCACTTGTGTATTGCATATCACTATATACAGGCTTAATTTTGGTGTAGGAAAAGCTCTTCTGTGCGTAAGAGCATATACCTGTCATAAGCAGCGCGAGCGCAATAGTTGTTTTTTTCATTGTGGTGATTAAATGTAGTTGTTTTATACGTTGCTTGTTTTGTCCGGTAGTCCTGATTGCCACAAATATATGGATTCAAATTGTTTTTGTGCACGCAGTTCCCTAAAAACGGTAAACCATGCAAAGATTATATTTGAAAGTTAATGTAAAGATTAAATTTTTTTAATCTCCGGATGTTTGAACAGATTTTTTTGCTGCCTTTAATAAAAGTATATGCAGCTTGTTCACAATCTAAAGTGCAAGCCTTGGTGGCGGTTCGTTACCACGAGGTGGTTCTTCGCCTCTTCTGCGGTTTTGTATTGGCGCTTCAGGAACCGTTTTTGTAGCCTTTCCCGATCTTACATTATTTATTTTATAGGTAAAGGTGAGCATACCATAGCGCTGCAGCACATTGGTGCGCACGTCCTGGGTAATATTGCCGTCGATGGTTCTTGAAATGCTTCTGTTTTGTTTTAAAACATCAAATATTGTCAGTCGCAGGTCGCCGCGTTCATTTTTCAGAAACTTCTTTCCGGCACTCGCATTCCACAGTGTATAAGGTTGGTTGAATCCCTTGGATAAGCCACTATACGTTTGGTTGGTAACATCTGAATGAAACACCCAGCCGTTTTTACTTTGCAGGTTCAGGCTGACAACTGTGGCACCGGTGTAATAATTCTGATTTTGCCTTGGCTGAATTTTGTTTTTTACCACGTTAAAAGCAGGCGTATAGCTAATGGTAAAATCTACATACTCACTGATATTGCTGGCTAATACCAATCCTGTGTTGTACTGATAATTATCCGTTTTATTGAGTTCATAATTTACCAATCCCGGCTGTTTTACATAATTAAAACCACCGTTAAAGCTAATGTTGGTTTTAATGGCTTTCAGCGGAAAGCTGTAGGTAGCAAGCGTGCGATAACTTGCATAGCCGTCAAGATTCACCGGTTTGCTAAGTTGCCCGCCTTTTCCTAAAGTAAGTGAAGGTGTCAGCACAGAATCGGCAGTGACGGTGTAAGTAGCATTAGTGATATAATTATTGTTTTGCTGAACAAATGCATTCAGGAAAAAGCTGCTCGATTTTGCTGTGTTCGTATAAGTGTATCGGGCAGATATTGTGTTGTTATACGATTGCTTTAAATCGGGATTGCCCGTTGTTATAAATAAAGGATTGTTGCTGTTGTACACATTTTGCAATTGCGTAACGGAAGGCGTTTGCGTAGCCGCCCGGTAAAACACGCGCAGGTTCGATTTGCTGCCAAGCTTCTTATTAAACATCAGGTTAGGCAGTACGTTATTAAAAGTTTTATGGATAGTGAGAATTTCAGGGTAAGTCTGGTCACTTTTCATATCCGTGTATTGATAACTTACTCCTACCATAAAGTTATTAAAACGATCACCAATGCGGTAGCTGGTGCCGGCATTGTGTTTCACAATATCATTATTGAATACATTGCTTTGGCTGGTATCTAACAAGCTGTATTTGCCGGCGGCATTATCAAAATTGCTGAAGAGCTGTTTTGCTGTGCTGTTCTGGTAAGACGGATTATAATTGAACTGCAGTATAGCTTTCTTACCCACAGGTTCCGTGTAAGATATATTTCCTGCAATCGATTTTGTATGAGAATTTCTATCTCTGAAAATCAGCGAATCCTGACCATTATTGATGGTATCATTCACTATGTTTTGGTAAGTCTCGCCGGTGTTATCAGTTAGCCCGGGTGTAATACCAAACGAAATGCTTCTGCCTCTTTTATGAAACGCATGGCGATACAGCAGGTTCGCACTAAAATTATAACCGGAACTGGTGGTGTTGGTGCCATTGGTAAGACTATTCAATAAATCACCCGTTTGATCGGTTATTGTGGTTTTTGATAAGCTTTGCGAATGGTTGTTCTGAAAACCCGCAACCGGCGTGAAAATGATTTGGTTAGAACTGTCTAACTTATATTCCATCCGCAGATTCACACGGTTATTGTAGTTATTGTTTGATCTGTTCAGCCCTTCAGTAGAAAAGTAAGAGGTATCGGCTGAAAGTGCAGTTTGCTGATTAGTGGTTTGCGCAGTTGTGTTGCGGCTGTTGTTGAAAAAATAGCTGCCTGTTACGGTTAGCTTTTTACCCCAGGCATCACTTAGGTTAATACCAAATGAGTTGGTGGTATTAATACCGTTTGAAGTTCCTGACAGGAAATTACCCGCACCACCGCCTCCACCGCCGCCTCTTTGTCTGCCGCGGCTATTGCTGCCGCTGCTAAGCACACCCAATAAATCTTGCTGCGCAAAGTTTTGCTGGTTAATGTTGTTGGTCAATCCAATCAAACCAATACGCCTGTTGCCGTTAAAAAAGTTGATGTTGCCGCCCGCTGTGTAGCGATTATCTGTACCATAGCCGGCATATATTTTTCCAAACTGGCTGTTGCGCAGCCCGCCTTTGGTAACGATGTTTATAGTGCGTTGCGAATTGCCATCATCAAAGCCGGTAAACTGTGCCTGGTCGCTCAGTTTGTCGAACACCTGTATCTTGTCTATCACTTCCGCAGGCAGGTTGCGAAGCGCTGCTGTAGCATCATTGCCAAAATATTCTTTACCATCAACCAAAACTTTTTTTACCTGGTCGCCGTGCGCCGTTACCGTTCCATCGGTGCCTACTGTAATGCCCGGCATTTTCTTTACAAGGTCTTCGCTTGTCGCATCAGGATTCACTTTGTACTGATTCGCGCTATACTGTATCGTGTCAGCTTTTTGTACAACGGCAGGCGAGGTTGCCGTTACCGTAACACCTGCCAGCGTGCCCGAAGCTTTTATCAAGGAAATTTGGGAAACATTGTTAACACTGTCTTTTGTTACATCAATGCGGGATGAACTTGTAGCAAAGCCTACAAAAGATGCCGTAACAACAAAGCTGCCGCTGCCTGTAGTAGTAAACGAATAGTTGCCAAGACTATCCGTAACGGTTTGCGCAATCCGGATATTGCCGCTGTCACGATTCAGTTGCACGGTTGCGGCTGGCAGCGGGCGATGGCTGCTATCAACAATTTTGCCCCTGATGGTTTGTGCAAACAGCCCCGAAGTAAGAAAAAGAAAGATGAGTAAAAGTATGGCTTTCATACAAGTGATATTTACAATACTAACACGAATTGTTTATCCGTTCCCGGCTTTCTCTGTCAGCTCTGCATTTTTGTAGATGAATAATCAGGAATGATTTTTTATTTCTGTAAAATCATAACCCTCAAAATATTATCCGGTTCTGTACGAACGATTGCCCGATGATTCAGATGTTTAAACAGGCGGGGCAGAGAGGATATTTCCTTCGGTAGAAGAATAAAAGCGTATACAAAATCATTGCGGGATATTTCAAAATCGCGGTTACTATTTTCATTACTCTGAAAAAGGAATGTAACCGGATATTTATTTTTAAAATGATTCGCTTTTGTAAAACTCTAATCATTGTCCCGAACCTTAATCCGCCGAGGCGAACAACTGCCGATCACAAAAGTGACGGACGATGGTTACCAAGAAATGTATTCTGTATTTTATTTCACAATGTTCTGCTGTCAAAAAAAACACTAACGCTTGTTCTGTAATATGCTACGGCTACCTTTGCCTCATTCTCTGTATGAAACAAAGTTCATCTCATACATATTTCCTTTATTCTGCCACGCGTTTTTTCGCCGGCACTACGCCTGTTATTGCAACCCTGTAAAGGGTTGCACATCATCATATCACCAAAGGGCTTGCCGCTGTTTTTAAATCAAAAAGATTGGCTAAAAGAATCCTTTACAACAGCGAAATAAAGCACAATCCATTTTAGAAATTACATTTGAACCAAATCTGTTTTCAACTTATGAAAGTTGTCAAATTCGGCGGCACGTCTGTAGCCAACGCAACTAATATACAAAAGGCAATCAGTATCGTAAAAAACAACGGCGGGCCGCAGGTGGTTGTTGTATCGGCTTTTAGCAAAGTGACTGATTTTTTAATCAACGTGGGAACACTGGCGGAGCAGAACGATGAATCTTATACTGATGTTTTAAAAGACCTCGAAAACAAACATCTGGATGCTGTGCGTGAATTGCTTCCCGTAACTACGCAGAGTGGTTGCTTAAGCATGGTAAAGCAACACTTTAACGAGCTGGAAGATATTTGTGAAGGTGTGTTTCGTTTGCAGGAATTATCGCTGCGCACAAAAGATCGCATCATTTCTTTTGGCGAGATGTTATCATCGAAAATCATCTGCTCTTACATGCAATCACTAAGCATGCAAACAGAGTGGATTGATTCACGAAAAGTGATTAAAACCAATAGCCTTTTTGGTAATGCGGCTGTTAATTTTGTTGAAACGAATAAGCTCATTGGCGAAGCTGTTAATCAGCAATTGTTATATATAGCGCCTGGCTTTATTGCCAGCGATGCAAATGATCATACCACCACGTTAGGCCGTGGCGGGTCTGATTATACGGCTGCTATTTTTGCATCTGCCATCAATGCCTCTTCTTTGGAAATATGGACCGATGTAACCGGTATGATGACGGCTGATCCACGCTGGGTTCCCAATGCAAAAACCATCAGCAGCACAAGCTACCAGGCAGCGATGGAGTTATCGCATTTTGGTGCAAAAGTGATTTATCCGCCTACCATTCAGCCTGTGATGCTGAAGAACATTCCGACCTGGGTGAAGAACACATTTTCGCCTAACGATTTAGGAACGGTTATACAAAACGCAGATAGCGCCAGCAGCGAGATTATAACAGGTATATCAAGCATTAACAGCATTGCTTTGCTAAGTCTTGAAGGCAGCGGTATGATTGGCATTCCCGGCTTTTCAAAGCGCTTGTTTGAAGCCCTGGCGAGTGAGCGGGTGAATGTGATTTTGATTACCCAAAGCTCATCGGAACATTCCATTTGTGTAGCCGTCAATATGGCTGATACCGCTAAGGCGAAAACCGCTATAGACGCAGCTTTTGAATGGGAAATCGGTAACGGAAGTGTAGAAGAATTAAAGGTAGAAAAAGACCTTTCCGTGATTGCTTTGGTTGGCGATAAAATGAAAAGTCATCCCGGCATCAGCGGTGGAATGTTTGGCGCTTTGGGAAGAAACGGCATCAATGTTCGCGCCATTGCACAAGGCTCTTCGGAGCGTAATATTTCAGCGGTTATTTCTGCTGATGATGTAAAGAAAGCCGTGAATGTTTTGCATGAAGCTTTCTTTGAAGCTACCACTTACAAGCAGCTCAATGTATTTATTATCGGTGCAGGAAATGTGGGCAGAAAACTGATTGCGCAGATAGCGAAACAGCAACAGTTTTTGTTAGAACATTTTAATGTGCAGGTGCGCATTACGGGCATTGCCAACAGTAAAAAAATGTTGTTTGGAAACAATGGCAGCGCCATCAATGCTGATAGATGGATGGATGAACTGGATAAAGCTGAGAAGATGAATTTATCTCAGTTTGTCGCCATCGTTATCAATAAAAATCTACGCAATTCTGTAGTGGTAGATGTTACGGCAAACAGCGCCGTTGCAGATACGTATTTGCCGTTACTTGAAAAAAGTATTTCTGTAGTTGCCTGCAATAAAGTAGCTGCATCTTCTGCTTACAGCAACTACGTAAAATTGAAATACACTGCCAAGGAATTTAATACTTTATATCTCTTTGAAACCAATGTGGGCGCGGGCTTGCCGGTGATAGGAACATTGAACGACTTGCGTAAGAGTGGTGACGTGGTTAATAAAATACAAGCCGTATTAAGCGGTACCTTAAATTTCGTATTCAATAACTATGATGGCACAAAACCATTTGCACAAATAGTGAAGCAGGCGCAGGATGAAGGCTATACCGAACCTGATCCGCGTCTTGATTTAGGTGGCACTGATGTGATGCGTAAAATTCTCATTCTTGCCCGCGAAGCAGGCGAAACTCTGGAGATGGACGATATTAACAACAGCGGTTTTCTTCCCTCTTCCTGTTTTGATGGCAGCGTCGATGATTTTTATAAAGAGATGGAGAAGCACGAAGCCCATTTTAAAGCCTTGTATGATGAAGCGAAGGGCAAAAGTTGCAAGCTTAAGTTCGTGGCGCAATACAGCAATGGCAAAGCTTCTGTTGGTTTACAACACATCACGCCTGATTCCGATTTTTATCATCTGTATGGTAAGGATAATGTAGTTCTGTTTTATACCCAGCGTTATCCTGAGCAGCCGCTTGTAGTGAAAGGTGCAGGCGCGGGAGCTGATGTTACAGCAAGTGGTGTGTTTGCAGATATTATAAGGGTGGCGCGGTAGTAAGCCCTCAACCCCTAAAGGAGAGTTGTAGCAGCGTATATAAATGTGACTTTTATTATTATTTACTATGAAAAAAGTAGCCAATAATGAACTAATTCAAAGCTCAGATTCAGGAAGTGAGAACATGCATTATTGTGCACATCCATTTATATTTCAGAAAGCGGAGGAATTGAGAAACAAGATGACTCCTTCTGAGGAAATTATCTGGAATTTTCTTCGTAAAAATAATTTAGGATTTAAGTTTAGAAGGCAGCATCCAATACTCATGTATGTAGCTGATTTTTATTGTCATAAATTAAAATTGATCATTGAAATAGATGGCGGTATTCATGGATTGGAAGAAGTAAAACGAAATGACGAAATAAGGCAAAAGAATCTTGAGGAATTAGGAATCAAAGTCATCCGGTTTTCTAATAACGATATTCTTTTCAACTTAGAACCTGTAATTACCCAAATCACACAAATAATACAGCATGAATCAATCTCAAAATAATACTTACGCTGCTCCAGGCTACCCTTTAGGGGCGGGGGGGCTCCGTGTTCACGCACCAGCAACGGTTGCAAACTTGGTTTGTGGTTTTGATGTTCTTGGCTTGTGTTTGCATGAGCCTTACGACATCATGGATGTGTCTTTATTGAATGAAAGAAAAGTTGTTGTAAAAAGTGCCGATGGTTATCCATTGCCTGAAGACCCAACACAAAACACAGCCGGTGCGCCGCTCATTGAGATGCTGGCTGAGCTGGATGAAAACATTGGCTTTGAAGTGCTTATTCATAAACGTATAAAGCCGGGAAGTGGCGTAGGCAGTAGCGCAGCCAGTGCGGCGGGCGCAGTGGTTGCAGCGAATTATCTACTCAATAATTATTTCTCTAAAGAACAACTGATACAGTTTGCCATGTTTGGCGAAAAAGTAGCCAGTGGCGTCAAGCATGCAGATAACATCGCACCTTGTATTTACGGCGGTGTTACGCTCATCCGTTCCATCTTTCCGCTGGATATTATTCCTCTTTCGGCACCACCTTTATATGTAACAGTTGTGCATCCGCAAATAGAGGTGCGCACCGCCGATGCACGTGCGATTTTAAAACAAAATGTGCTGCTGAAAAATGCCATCAGGCAATGGGGAAATGTTGCCGGATTAGTAGCCGGATTTTTAAAAAATGATTACGAACTGATTGGTCGCTCGCTGGAAGATTTTATCATTGAACCGGTGCGCAGTATGCTGATTCCCGGCTTTGACGAAATAAAGGCGCAATGCAAACGTGCCGGAGCTTTGGGCGGCGGCATTTCGGGCAGCGGTCCTTCTATTTTTATGCTGAGTAAAGAAGAGAACACCGCACAAAAAGTTGAAGGGGCAATGAAAGATGTATTTGATAACCTGAAGATAGATTATCACACTTATGTGACGAAGATTAATAATGACGGTGTTACCATAGTGAAATGAAATTTCTTTTTGTCAGCTTTTATAGTGGTACATTTTTCTTCCTCATCATTCCTCGGCTTCCCGCATTGAGCGAAGCAGCCAACTGAAGAAAGTTCTGAAGCTAATCCATTTCCGGGCGCTTGCCGTTGAGCTTGCAAGCTCATGCGCAACCAGAATTAAATCCTGGCAACCCATAAATGCGAGTGGTTACAAGGTTTCGAATACATTGGGTTGAAAGGGCGCTTCTCTGCACGGCTGCAACCCAATCATCCCACATATGATTTAAAAGGCATTGCAGCCTGTAGGATAGACGGATTGTTATTTGGCAATTGCGATGCGGTGATTAGCATCAATCCTGCTACCGGAAATCTGTATCTTGTCAACTCTGTAGTGGGGTTTATTGGTCCTGAATATTGGTATGATGGAAAGCAAACTTATACAGGCTGCGCTTTCAAGGTTTTGCCGGTAACCCTTGTTGATAGGTTTATGGCTTATACAAATGAATAGATTGCGCCACCAGCTTCCATTCTCCATTTATTTTCTCCAGCATTCTCATCTCATGCGAGTAAGATTTTGCTCCGTTTGCCGCAACAGATATTTCATCGTGGCTTACCCATGCGTTATCAGTGTAAACGCTGAATAAATAATGGCTTCGTTCTGAGCTGCCGCCGCCTCCCATAGAGCCTGCCGGAGGCGCAAGCATAACCGATGGTGGAATGTCCAATGCTTTTCCATCGGCTGTTGATACCAGTACCTTGCTGTAAGGTTGTATGTGCCAACAGTCAGCATGCGCTTTTGTATCGCCGCTTCGCCATGTAGCAGATTCCTTATCGAGAAGTTGTTTGATGGCAGTAGTATCATTTACACTCTGCGCATGCAGGAACATCGTTGTAAACAGGAGGAATAAGAGGCAAGTTGATTTCATAGGTTCTTTTTTGTAAATAAAATGATATAAGAACCAGGTAGCTCAAATAATAAAAAATTCCGGATTATTTTAAATCCGGAATTCATAAATAAAGCCATTATAAGTACACTTATATTGTTGGTGTGCCACCTGTTACCTGTATTGTTGACGCCGTCATATAGCTTGATTCCTGCGAGGCAAGTAACACGTAAGCAGGTACCAGTTCCACAGGTTGCCCTGCACGCTTCATAGGTGTTTGCTCACCAAACTTCTCAACCTGTTCCATTGGCATTGTAGATGGGATCAATGGCGTCCAAATTGGACCTGGCGCTACGCAATTCACACGTATTCCTTTCTCTGCCCACAATTGCCCAAGCATCGCTGTAAAGTTTTGAATTGCGCCTTTCGTAGCTGCATAGGCGGGCAGCGTGGCTTTCGGTTTATAGGCATTTACCGATGTGGTATTGATAACGGTGCTGCCTGGCTCAAGGTGTTTCTCGGCTGCCTTGCACAGGTAAAACATCGCATAAATATTTGTCCTGAATGTTTTGTCCCATTCATCCGCTGTTATCTCGCTCAGCGAATCGTGAGTCATCTGGTAAGCCGCATTGTTTACCAAAATATCTACGCCGCCAAATTCTTCTATAGCTTTATTAATGATCATTTTGCAATGGTCTTCATCCTGAATATCGCCGGGAACTAACACGGCCTTTTTACCCGCTTTTTCTATCCACTTTTTTGTTTCCTGTGCATCCTCTTCTTCCTCTGGCAGATACGAAATTAATACGTCAGCCCCTTCACGCGCAAACGCAATGGCTACAGCTCTTCCAATGCCGGAATCGCCACCGGTAATGATGGCTTTTCTGCCGGCCAGTTTGCCGGAACCTTTATAAGATTCTTCTCCATGATCAGCTTTTGGGTTCATGTCTTCGTCGCTGCCCGGTGCTTCCTGCTTCTTTATTTTATACGGGGGTTTTGGATACATATCCAAAGGATTTTGCAAAGTGCTTTTTTCGTTGCTGAATATTGACATAGGTTATCATTTTTTGGCTAAAAAGTTCACATACTATGCCACTATCTTTTTCTTATAAAAGCAGCGAAGCAATTGCCAGCAATAATGGTATCGTCATAACCCATATACCTGGTTTTAAAAATTGCAGCGCACTAACTTCGATGCCTTCCCGCCGCAGTGCTGCCAACCATAAAATGGTGGCTAATGAACCCGTTACAGAAAGATTGGGACCCAGGTCAATACCAATCAGCACAGCGTTTTTTACAGCTTCCGGCACAGCCGCAGTTTGCATCACATTTCCCGCAATCAATCCCGCCGGTAAATTGTTCGTCACGTTGCAAAGCAGCGCAGCCGATATGCTGCTTCCCCAAACCGTTGCTGCTGCTGATTGTTCCGCGCGTTCAGTCAATAACGAAGCGAGCCACTGAGTGAAACCTGTTTTGTTCAGGGCTTCCACAATCACAAACAAACCCGCCACCAGCGGCAGCACCGGCCACGATACGTTTTTTACAATTTCCACCGGGCTTTTTTTAGAGTTAAGAATAACAATAGCCGATGTGATGATGCCGGTAACGGCGGTTGGTAATCCCAGCTTCATATCCAACGCAGATGTTGTCAGCAATACAAGAGCTGTCGCCCCGATACCAATCAAAGCAATCTTGCCGCCGCGTGACAGTTGTGGGATATCAATACTCGTTTCAATAACGCCTGCAAGCGCTTTTTTTTGTGTTTGAAACAGGAGCCAATACGTAGCTATGATGGCGATTGCCGATGGCAATAAATATCTCGGCAACCAGGTGAGTAATGGCGGCATGTGAGTACCATAAATCACGAGGTTGGCAGGGTTCGATATAGGCAATACAAACGAAGCGGCATTGGCAATAAACGCACAGATAAACAGGTAAGGCAATGGGTTTTTCACCCTGGCTGCCCGCACGGCGCAGGCAACCGCTGGTGTAAGCACCACCGCCGCCGCATCATTGGAAAGAAACGTGGTTACCGCTACACCCACCAAATAAATCAGCAGGAATAGCCGGCTTGCCGAGCCTTTTGAAAGCCGCGTGGCATGTGCCGCCAGCCAGTCGAATAGTTTTTCTTCACGCGCCGTTTCTGCCAGCAGCATCATGCCGGCGAGAAAGAGGTACACATCCGCTCCTTTTACTACGCCAGCCCAACCTTCTGCAAGAGAAATTTGTTGTACCAAAATGAGGAGCACCGCGCCACCCACTGCCCAGATATATTCAGGTAGTTTAAACGGACGAATGATAACAAAAGCAATAGATACAACTGAAATAATCCAGATAGCGATGGGTGTCATGTGTGGTGTGGCTATGTAAAAATCTTGCCGGTTCTGTCTTTTCTCATTAATAAAATAGCTGCCTTCTCACTTGCCGTATTTGGTTTGTAAAGCAGTCAGCGATGTTCTTTCGCAAGAAAGAAAAAGAAGGACAAAAACAGGAAAGTAAAAAAGAAACTTCATGTTATGCTGATAATAATTCGCTTTCCTGGTGATGATTGCCTCACCACCCATTTTCGCTACCACAGGTGTCAGCAATAGCATTACTATTACCGTAATAACGCTAGCCGTTGCGGCGTAAATGCATTTTGATTTACAAGCTGACATTGCCACCAGGCAGATGTGTAATAGTTTCCTTAATAACAGCGTTTTACGCAAGCGCAGCTCCGGCCTCAAAGCGGTGCCGGAAAAGGTTATCATAGATTGCACAATTATTTTGGCGGTTTCTTTTTTTATGGCTGTTTTTTAGATAAATGTAAAGGGTGTTTTCTAAATATGTCGTCTGCTTCAGATTGTCTTTTAAGAAGATGCGATGGAGTAAAAGAAGCAGAATCGCATTTTAACTGGAAAACATTCTTCTGTTTTATTACAGCGTATTTTTTTAAGTTGACATGTTTATAGTCCAATTATTTGATACAAAACCCAAATAAATTGACTTTGATTCTTTTTATCCATAGGTTTCATTTAAGACTCACCGGGTAGTAAAAAATTCATACTTCTACTTTTCTGGTAAATTTTACAAGTCTTGATCAATAAAATTATAATGTGTCAATAGGAGTAAGGATTGCAGTTTATTTCAAACAAAAAACAATCGCCCAAATGCTAACTCCCGGCGCCACTGTTCCCACAAAACCGAAAACTCTTTACTGGTAAAGGTTTGCGGAATATTAAAATCTTACTATTTTCGTAATTGTTCTTTTTTTAAAAGCAACGCTCAAAACCATACATTTATCTTCCGGAACATAAGCTATCTGGAGGAAACAAACGAAAACAGCTTAAAAACATGGGAAACCAGTATCAACTTTCAGAAAATTGGGAAAACCAACGGCTCGCACAACTCTATCAGTACAATATTCTCGATTCTATATCTGAAGCCGGATACAATGATATAGCCCGCCTGGCATCTCACATCTGTGAGGCACCACTGGCACTTATTACGTTTATAGATGCCGACCGCCAGTGGATAAAATCCTCTGTCGGTATCGAAGTATCAGAAACGCCCCGCGTGCATTCCATTTGTCACTATGCCATTCAGCACCCCGGCGAGCTTATGATAGTGGAAGATATTTGCAAAGACAGCCGGTTTTACAACAATCCCTTAATCACCGGCAATCCTTATTTCGCTTTTTATGCCGGCATGCCGCTTACCAATATGCACGGTTATGCTATAGGCACTATCTGCGTGCTCGACGATAAGCCCCGCACCCTCACTGCCTGGCAAAAAAAAGCGCTCAAGCTGTTTTCCATCCAGCTCATGCACATGCTGGAGATGCGCCGCATAAATTACGAATATGAAAGCCTTCAGGCAAAACTGCTCAACAATCATCCTGCCGCCGATCAGCACACCCGGCATGTCACCTCGCAAATCCGGCAATCACTCAAAGATGTCATCAACGGAAAATCTCAACCGGAAGGCTGTTGCCGCACCGAAGCAGGAGAAGCGCCTTCCGGCAACGGCACCATGGAGAAAATAGAAATAGACATCAAAGCCCTTATCGAAAAAATATTGTCTCACGATCCCGAAGAAAGCTGAGGAAGAAGGAGAGAATCCTCTTTATTGTTTTTTTACTGAGTCTTTTATAATGACAGGCGGCGGTGGCGGCGGTACACGGCTCTGTTGTTTTTTCACCGGTTTGCCTGCTTTATAGGCACTGTCTTTTACAATAACGGGCGGGACAAATCTTTTTATAGTTACTGTAGGTGGGGCTGGTTTTACAGCGGTATCTTTTTTCTGGTTGATTTGTGCCGTAGCAATAGCCGACAAGCCAATGAAAAAGCTGGCAACAAATATTTTTTTCATAGTGCAAATTTTCAATGAGATGCCACAATGCTAAAAATCCATAATGCTTTTAAACGGCTTTGTTGCATGAATAACAAAAAAAGGGGAGACACTTTATTCACGAATAAAAAAAAGAACAGGTATAGTAAGTTATTTAGTGGTTACTACATCACAAAAAACTCAATCTATACCTGATGAGCAAAGATAAGTACAAAGTTAAAAACTGGTCAGCTTATAATAAAGGACTACAGCAACGCGGGTCTTTATTGCAGATCACTGCAATTGCAGGGAAGCAATAAAGAAACGGGGCGGTCAAAAGAAATACAGTGACACTGCAATAGAAATATGCCTGACCATCCGTAAACTGTATCACTTAGGATTGCGGCAGACAGCAGTTTTTTCAAACTGACAAAAGCAGATGTAAAAGTACCCGATTACAGTGTAATCTGCAGGCGCGGCAAGACTTTGGATATAAAGCTGCAGACGGGGAGCAACAAGGCGGTCACAGATATAGTTGTTGACAGCACGGGTCTGAAGGTATGGCGAAGGGGAATGGAAGGTTCGCAGGCACGGAGCCGGCAAGCACCGCACCTGGATGAAACTCCATGTGGCAGTGGATGAACAGACCCAACAGATAGCAGCGGTAACACTGACTACCAATGCGGTCGATGACGCCACCGAAGTGGGTTCGCTGTTGGATCAGATAGAAAAACCGGTCAGCCGTTTTACAGGGGATGGTGCTTATGATAAAAAGAAGGTGCGCAAGTGGCTGGCAAAAGACTATATAGAACAGGTCATACCACCGCAGAAAAATGCAGTGATGAGTAAAAAAGGGGACGCCTGTTTACAACAAAGGGACAAAGCCATAGAAAGGATAGGAGCAATGGGACGAAAAGAATGGAAAATTCAAAGCAGCTATCACCAGCGCAGCAAAGCGAAAACCACGATGTTCAGGTACAAGACCATAGCAGGTGACAAGCTATCGTCCCGGATCATAGCAAATCAAAAAACGGAGGTTAGAATCGGTTGTAAAATACTGAACATAACATTAAGAACAACTAAACCGTTAAGTGTAAAAGTGGCTTAACTCCTTACAAGGATAGGTTATTTGAACTTATTAACCTGATTCATGCAACAAAGCCACTTAAATGTATAGTGTTTCCCTATTTCAATGAAATTATATTCTCTGATTAATTCGGAAGAACTATTAGTGATTTGTTGCCCCCACAAAAGTTTATAATCAAATATATTAGCCGCATCAGTAAATGATCCATTACTTAAAAGTTTACTGAAACCGATAGCCGAACCTAAATTTTCTGCATTGCTATAGTCTATAGCTTGACCACTGAATTGATATAGAAAAGCAGCAGGAGAATTTACCTCCAGTCATAATGTATCTCCTATTTGCAAGCTATCTTTATCAGGATAAGCTTTTATCCCTAATTCAAAAGAATACACCGTATCTGCACAGCCGCCAATACCTTTTTTACAAGTACTATACATACAGCTCATAGCAATTATTGCCAATAATAGTGTTCTGCCTATCTTAGTAGCCATATTGTCCAAATAGATTTACCACAGAACCGGAAGTGGGATTTGTAACGTTATTTATAAGAGAATTTCTATATGCCTGCAGCGTGAGAACGTTTGAATTGAAAATGTTGAACATCTGCTGATTGTTGTAATTAGATGTATTATCATCTACCGAACCACCGGTAGCTCGCTGTTCATTTCTCGCATCCAGTAAATCTTCATACACGCCCTGCGGTATCCACCAGAATGGGTCGGTTCTTCTGAACGGACTGAAGTCTTCCACCAAATTGATATGGCTGCTCAAGTTGTTTACTGGGGAATTATTGAAGTAATCAATGCCCTGTTCCCGGCTCCGGCTGCTCTGCATGTTGCCATACCGCATATCTGCCATGAAGTGCCCTATATAGTAAGCCCAAGCTTTTTTTAATAGTTAATACACTTTAAAAAGATACAGATGCGTGCGCTCGTAACTGTTTATCTCGCTGTTAGGCACTAGCCTTTGATAGTAATACAAATGATTGTCAAAATTGGTGTTGACTACCGAAGCCGTAGCCAGTTCGCATCCATGATTCAGCCGGGTGGCTCCGGCATTGCCTAAAGAAATGCCATAGACGCCTTTTTTCTTTGGTATAAATGCCACCTTCAATATAAAACTGTCCTGCGTTTGTTCGTAATTGACACCTTTATTTTCGTTAGGGAGATTATCATTTCCTATTGCAGTACCATTTATAACTACGGTTGTAAAGGCATCAAACGCTCCTGGACTGCCGGATGTGATGGTAGCACTGTCCGTATAGTTCAGGAGTCTCATGTTCAATCCAAAAGCGGAGCCTGTGTAATCTGCCTGCCTTCCGCTGACGCTGTCTTTAAAGATTGTGGAATGGGAGGACGCTACCCATAAGGTATCACCTATCTTTATACTGTCCAGTTCTGGGTAAAAATATTCGGTTGCGCTGAAGCTGTATGTAGCTTCCAAGCATGTTTTGCCACAACCTGTTAATAGAAGAATTGTATAAGTAATCAGACTGAATGTAGGCAAGAAAATATTTCTCATTAATAATGGTATTGGGTGAATAAATTGGTTACCTGCGTCTGCTGATTATTTCCATTCTGATTCAAAAGACTGGTCCGATACGCCTGAGGCGTAGTGATGGTGGAACTAAAAGCATTGAACATTTTTTGATTGGTGTAAAATCCGTTCACATTATCAGTAATGGGGTTCGTTTCGCTACCATCATCCCTTAGGTCCTGGTACAAACCAAGTGGTATCCATCTAAAAGGATCATTGGTGTAATTGGGATCGAAGCCTTCCAGCACGTTGATGTGCGAACTTACAGTGCTGTTGTTATAAAAGAACTTACCCGATTGCTCAACCTGTGGCTGGCTGCTTTTGCTTCCATACTTCAAGTATGCCATAAAATGCCCCATGTAATATGCCCAGCCTTCGCCTAAGGCAATGATAGGCGACAGGCTGCTGGTGCCATCTCCGTAAGGCGAATACTGCCCGCCAAAAGGATGCGCCACTATTTCCAGTACCTCCGCATCGGCAAACTGACCATACCAGCTATAGTTTAACTTCCTGTGGCGAGAGGCAATCTTCTTAATAACTATCACATCTCCTTTGATGTACAGATAAATTATGAAAATTTGGTTCGCTATCTGATTAGTATATCTTGAAACAGTAAATGCGCTGTAGATCATCATTAGTCAAAGTGTAGTCTGGTCGCCATTTTTCGTAATAGTAAACATGTTGATCTGTATCAGTAAGTGAAACATGGAAAGCTGCTTTCTCACAACTATGCGAACTGTTTCTGCCGTTGCTTGAAGCATCACCCAAACCAAATGCGTACACACCGGTTCTTTTTGCAACAAATCCCACCTTGAGTTGGTATCCTTCACCTGTTGCTTCGTATCTGAGTTGCTGTACGCCATCTGGGCTTGGTATATTCCTATCATTATAAATACTTCCCAAAGTTGAAAAATAATTAAAGTCATTGACAGCATCAACAGATACTGAAGCGTCATTTTCCAGCCTGCCAATGCGTATGTCAGAACCAATCGTCTTGGCGTTGGTATAGTTGATCGTTGCTCCGGTTTGCTGCTCCTGCAACTGAAACGGAATTAAAGACTGTAAAAGAATTGTATCGCCGACCCTTATGCTGTCATGGTCAGGAGATATTTGAGAAGTAACGTTAAACGAATAAAGCGCATCCATACAATCTCCGCATCCTGTACAACGGGAAAAGCTTATAATAATAATCAAAATAGAAACACAAGAAATTTTCTTCATGGTCTACAGGTCGTTTAGTAATGATATTCGGTAAATAAACCAGCCACGGATAAAGAAGTGCTGTTTGTTGTTGTGTTTAATAGATTCGTTCTATATCCCTGTAACGTCGTGATGCTGGAACCAAAAGCGTTAAACATCTGTTGGTTACTGTACCCGGTCACTGCATCGTTCACAGCTTGCGGAGGCCGGCTCTCATTGGTTGCATCTCTCAAATCCTGATATAGCCCCTTTGGTATCCACTTAAACGGGTCACCACTCAGATTAGGATCAAAAGACTCCAAGGCATCTACATGCGAATTGTGAGGACTGGTGGGGCTGGTATTACTGCAATAGGAGAATCCGTAATCCTGTATACCTTGACAACTTCCCCGGTTACCATACCGCAAGTCCGCCATAAAATGCCCCATGTAATATGCCCAGCCTTCGCCTAAGGCAATGATGGGAGACAGGCTGCTGGTGCCGTCTCCGTAAGGCGAATTTGGACTAATACACTTTAAAATAATAATCCCCTCCTTTTCCATTATAGCCATTTGAATTTGGATTGAGATAATAGTGCTGATTTGTTGAGTCAAAATTTATTTCAAAGGCGGCTTTTGTGCAGTTATCCGTACTACGATACACATTAGCAGCGTTGCTCATTACAATACTAAATATGCCTGTATCCTTTGGAATTATTCCTAACCTAAATGTATAGTGTTTATCTTTTTCAATAAAATTATATTCTCTGATTAATTCGGAAGAACCATTGGTGATTTGTTGACCCAACAAAAGTCTATAATCAAACATATTAGCTGCATCTGCAAAAGATCCATTACTTAAAAGTTTACTGAAACCGATAGCCGAACCCAAATTTTCTGCATTGCTATAGTCTATAGTTTGACCACTGAATCGGTCTTGGAAAGCAGTAGGAGAATTTACTTCCAGCCATAATGTATCTCGTGTTTGCAAGCTATCTTTATCAGGATAAGCTTTTATCCCTAATTCAAAAGAATACACCGTATCTGCACAGCCGCCAATGCCCCCCTTTCTACAGGTGCTGAATATTGAAGCGATAGCTACAGCTGTTAATACCGTAATTGTCAAAAATTTAGTACCCATATCGTCCGAAAAGAGGTGTGACAAAACCTGATGTGCTGTTTGTAGTCGTATTTAAGAGATTTGTCCGGTATCCCTGCAAGGTTGTGATACCTGAATTAAATGAGTTAAACATTTGTTGGTTAGTGTAATTTACAACGTTATCATCAATATCTACTCGCCTCGGTACAGCGTTTCTATCGTTTCTATCATCCCTCAAATCCTGATATACTCCTTGAGGAATCCAAAAAAACGGATCAGTTGTTCTAAAAGGGCTAAAATCTTCCAGAAGATTAATATGGCTGCTTAATCCCGACATGGGCGCATTGTTGACATAGCCGATTCCCTGCTCGTTAGTCTGAGTGCTTTGTAAACCATACCGCAAGTCCGCCATAAAATGCCCCATATAATACGCCCAGCTTTCGCCTAAGGCAATGATGGGAGACTGGTTATCGTTGCCATCCCCGTAAGGAGAATACTGCCCGCCAAAGGGATGCGCCACAATTTCCAGTACCTCCGCATCGGCAAACTGGCCATACCAGCCGTTGCCCAACTTGTTGTAATGTCCGGAGTGTGTAAGCTCGTGGTAGATCGTCGTCTTAATATCATCGGACGCTTTACTGAAATAGGATTTACCGGTAGGTATGCGGTAGCCAATCACAATATCAATCTGGTGTTTTACAACGGTTGTAAGTGCTGTAAGACCGCCGGTAATTGCGTTTACATCGTTGGCAACAAAATTTACAATGGCATCTTTCGGGAAGTTATCAGACGAACGTTTATGTAACATAGGCGTGGCCCCATCAGATGCCCAGTTGGTAATCAGAATGTATAGCCTGGTGGGCGGTAATCCTATATTCTGCCCCTGCGCAAAGGTTTTGTATTCCTGCAAGCCATTGTGCACCGTTCCGCCTACCCAGTACTGGTTGCCTTTAGCATGTCGCTCGTCGTATTGGGCGAAGTTGTAGGATATATTGTTTTTGTTACCGCTATAAGAACCTATCACTTTATTCAGCGGCGAAAAAACGTTCCATACTCTTACGCCCCGCAGGCAGCGGATAACGGCATCGTCATTTTTAAATTTTACATTGATTTTTACCTTGTGTTTGAAGCGTTTGGTAAACGTAAACTGACCGGCTGCATTTGTGTACACCCGCTCTATCTTAAACCATCTGCGGGCTACTACGCGGGCATTCTGCAGTGGCGCCAGCTTGTTTTTGGTGCCGTACCAAGTATTGTACGTGGTGCTGATGCCAGTTAAATCGGATACCTGCTGTGTTTCATCCAAAGTAAGCTTGCCTGCCGGCACAGCCGCATCCGCTGCCGGTGCCGGCGGATTGTTTGAGACAGGAACACAATTGGAACCATTCCAGTAATAGCCCGAGGGGCATGAGGGGGCATCGGGCACACAGGTAGTACCATCCCAATGATAATTTGCCGGACAGTTATTGGGCACACACTGCCCCGTTTCCGGGTCTTTATGATAGCCTTCCAGACATAGAATACCATTCGGTTCAGCGCCACCTCCTTCTGTGGCATTCAAGCCACCGCCGCCTCCGGCTTCGGCCAGCCTTTCAGCTTCCGTTTCCACTGCCGTATAGTTATCACCAGGGATATGTATTTGTGCCAGTGTTTCGTATTGCACGCCGGTAGGATAGGTAAATACATTCGGCACCACGGCGTATTGCCAGGTGGGTTGCTCGGCAGGTATCGAGGGATCCTGATAGTAATCACCTTCCAGCAGTATCTGGTAATCTAAAGGAGCATCATAAAGCTCCATCCCTTTTGCATCCATAAAGGAATCGAGATAGCTCATCTGATCCATGGTTGGTTTAAAGCGCACATATTTGTTGGTTACCCTTACGCTTACATTGGTAATACCTAAGTTCCGGTATGCCTGCTGCATATTCGGTATCAGGTATGGGTTGGTAAGCTGGCTGCCTAAAACAGTCATTGTTTCGGAAGTGTCGCCGTCATGATCAACTGCATCCACGCTATCAATGTACAAATTGGAAGGAGGTGGCGAGGCATTTGTAATCATGCCGGTTGTTTTATTTGCCGGGTTACTGGCAGTCAAGTCGGCAGGGAGCTTTTTGCAGGAAAATAAAAACAGAACAAAACAAAAGAATGGCAACACAATTGGATTCCGCTTCATAAGAATAATTACAATGGTTACAAACTGAGTTTAAAAGTAAAGTTTACTGCAATATAAAATGGCAGAAAGTAAAATTAAATTTTTATGAACAGCAATCAGGCATCTTCTGTGCTGATAAAGCCATCTAAGTAACAGGACAGAATTAAATGATAGTAAACCTGTTGCCGTCATTCCGCAATTGTTCTCAACAAGGCTCATCATAAATTACTTTTGCGAGGGCTTTGTGCGGAATCTGATAACCTAATAAAGTAAACATAATTATGTCCAAACGCTTATTATACTTTTAGCCCGAATAATACATACAACCTATGACAATCTTTATCACCGGCGCTACCTCAGGATTTGGAAAAGCCATCGCGCAGAAATTCGCTTCGCAGAAATGGAATTGCATCATCACCGGGCGGCGGGCTGATCATCTGCAGGAATTATATACAGAACTTACCGGAACATACGCTGTAAAAGTGCTGCCGCTCGTGTTTGATGTGCAGGATAAGGAAGCCGTGTTTTCTACCATTGAGAAGTTGCCGGATGAGTGGAAGAATATTGATGTGCTGGTGAACAATGCCGGTCTTGCCCTCGGCAGGGAAACGTTTGATGAAGCTTCACTTGATGATTGGGAAACCATGATTGATACCAATGTAAAAGGCTTGCTGTATGTATCTAAAGCCGTGCTTCCTTTTTTATTAAAAAAGAATGGGGGGCATATCATCAACATCGGCTCTACGGCAGCGAAAGAAGTATATCAGAACGGCAATATTTATTGCGCCACCAAAAGTGCTGTGGAAGCCATCAGCAAAGCGCAGCGTATCGATTTATTGCCTCATAAAATAAAAGTAACCACTGTGCATCCCGGTGCGGCAGATACGGAATTCAGCCATGTTCGTTTTAAAGGAGATGGCGAAAAAGCAGCCGCCGTTTACGAAGGTTATCAGCCGCTGAAAGCGGAAGATGTAGCAGACGTTGTGTACTACTGCGCCACACTGCCACCACATGTTTGCATTAACGATTTAGTGGTTACCTGCCTGGCACAGGCAAACTCTTTTTATACGTTTAAAGGGTAGCTGAAAGCACACAATAAAACCTGGATAATAACCTGGAAAAAAAGTTATGTAAGGAAACTAAAAAGCAAGGATAAATCTGTTGAAAACAAGAATATTTTATGCTTTACTGAAATGAAAACTTAAACAGAACCTATATATTTGCACCGGTTTTTCAAAGGATATTGGATTTTAAAACGGGGTTGGATTTTTATCCGGGCCCCCTTTTTATTTTAGTCCGTATGGTAATGGCTAAACACAATATTTGCTTTGGCTTTGCCAATGATTTCCGATAGCTCTTCCACGTTCTTTTGCTTTACATTTTTTACCGACTTGAATGTCTTCAACAAATCGGCCGCCGTTTGTTTCCCGATGCCTTTAATGTCTTCCAGTTCATTTTTAAAAGTGCCGATAGAACGCTTATTCCTGTGAAACGTGATGCCAAACCGGTGCACTTCATCGCGCACGCGGCGAATGAGTTTCAGGCTCTCGCTATCCCACGGCAGCTTGATAGATTGCGAGTCGCCGGGAAAAAAAATTTCTTCTTCGCTTTTGGCTAAACCAACCACTGTCATCGCACCAATTAAACCCAGTTCCTTTATGCTTTCCATGGCTGAGCTAAGCTGACCTTTGCCACCATCAATGATGACCAGTTGTGGCAATTCTTTTTCTTCATCAACCAATCTTTTATAGCGGCGATACACCACTTCTTTCATCGAAGCAAAGTCGTTGATGCCTTTTACCGTTTTGATATTATATTTTCGGTAATCGTCTTTGCTCGGGATGCCGTTGCGGAAGCACACCATCGCGGCCACCGGGTAGCTTCCCCCTAAGTTCGAATTATCAAAGCATTCAATGTGCACCGGCAGTTCGGAAAGCTGCAGATCTGCCTGTACCTGGTACAGCACGTCTTTCCGTTTCTTCTCTGTAAAGGTTTCCAGGTTCAGCGACTTCTTTTTGCGCAGCTCATCTTTAAAGTAGTTTACGTTTGTCAGCGATAGGTCGAGCAGCTTGCGTTTGTCGCCGGCTTTAGGCACGGTTATAATAATGTTATCCGGCAAATCAATCTGGTAAGGCACCACCACTTCATTGGATAAACTATTAAACGTATCGCGCAGATTGCTGACAGCAAATGCCAGCACTTCCTCATCCGTTTCCTCAATTTTTACTTCCAGTTCTACGGTATGCGTTTGCACAATGGTACCATTTTGCACCATCAGGTAATTAACATAAGCTGTATCATGTTCTTTTAAAATAGAGAACACATCTACATTGTGCAGGCTTTGGCTAACCACTACGGAACGCGCCTGGTAATTTTCCAGGTGATCTACCTTTTTCTTCATCAGTTCCGCCTTCTCAAACTGCATGTTCATCGCATGGTTCATCATCTGGCTTTTGAAGGTGTGTATTACCGGCGAAAGGTTGCCTTTCAGTATTTGTTTTATCTGCCCGATGCTTTCATTATAATCTTCCAATGATTGATAAGCCTGGCATGGACCTTTGCAATTGCCAAGATGATATTCAAGGCAAACTTTGAATTTGCCTTTGGCAATATTGCTCTCCGTTAGCGGCAGCTTGCAGGTGCGCAGCGGTATGTTTTGTCTTATAAAATTCAGCAGCTCTCTTACCTTACCAGTAGAGGTAAACGGACCTAAATATTCCGAGCCGTCATGGTATTTTGTTCTCGTTAAAAAGATGCGTGGAAAGGGCTCTTTTTTAATAACGATATACGGGTATGTCTTGTCATCTTTCAGGTTGATGTTGAACATCGGCTGAAACTGCTTGATCAAACTATTTTCCAGCAGAAACGCATCCTGTTCGCTATTCACAATGGTGAATTCAATATGATGAATGCGCTGTACAAGCTCGTGCGTTTTATAGCTAACACCAAGCGTTTTAGTAAAATAAGAGGAAACGCGCTTGCGCAGATTTTTCGCTTTGCCCACATACAATAATGTTGCCGCAGCATCGAAATATTTATAGATACCCGGCTGGTTCGGCAGGGTAGGAGCAATGGTTTGAAACTGGGATTGTGTCATAGTCGCTACATACAAATTTATCGCTTATTGCGAAAATTTGTAGCAAAAAGAAGGCTAAAGTGTTGTTGAAAAGAAATGAAACCCTGTATTGGTTTTGTATGTTTACAAAACCAATAAAACAAAACAAAGAGAAATTGTGAATTTGACTTATGAAAAAGGAAACAACAGTTACAAAAGGAAAGTCTCCTGTCATAACAGATAATAGGCTTGCTAAGCAGAATGATGTTATATTATTTCCTCGGAAAGTTGAAGAAGCAAAACGGCGTATCGTAAAATATGGTTTGCCTGATGCAGTGAAGAAAAATTAATAGCTATTCTTTTTATTCTTTCTTCTCATTCCATACAAAGCTAAGCCGGCGCTGCTGTTCAGGTTTTTTACTATAAGTTATGGAAGTATACAGCGTGCAGCTTTCATTTCCTTTCCAGCTAATGCGCTGAATAATGCTGCTGTCGCCCGCACTGTTGAGGGTATTAATGAAAATCCATTTTACTTCCTGGTTTTCTTTGTTTAGCAATACACTTGCGTTTTGTACAATCCCGCTTTTATTTTTTTGAGAGTAGGTAAGAGTAATACTGTTTGTACTTTCATCGTCAAACACCGATTCTGTAAAGTTTTGCCGAAGCGATGCATCTTCAAGTTCAGGCAATAAAAAAGATTTAATAGCAGCATCAAAATCTGACCGCTTCACAATGGAAGAATCTTTTTTGCCATCAGTAATCTGCAATCGATATAAATAATAAGGCGTGGTATCTATGTCTTTTATCTGCCGCCGTATATAATCATTAATAGGATAATAAACCGTGTTGGAACCCTTGGCAGGCGCGGCTTCTGCTTCTTTCGCCTTTTTGCCACCGCACGACGAAGCAAACAATGCAATCAATAAAAGGAAGCCGAAACTGCGCATGAAATTATCTTTTCTGTAAAAGGGAAAAGGGATGGTAATGGTACATCCCTTTGTAAATCCTTCTTGTCTTTATAGTTAAAAATTACTTGCTGTCATAGCTCCATTTCAGCCAGGCCGCGCCCCACGTAAAGCCACCACCAAAAGCTGCCAGAAGCAGGTTGTCACCTTTTTTCAGGTTCTTTTCCCAATCCCACAAACAAAGTGGAATGGTCGCTGCCGTTGTATTGCCATAGCGTTCTATGTTCAGCATTACTTTTTGTATAGGTAAACCAATGCGATCTGCCGTTGCCTGTATGATGCGCATGTTTGCCTGGTGCGGCACCAGCCACGAAATATCATCGCCTGTTAAAGTGTTTCTTTTCAGCACTTCCTCCGATACATCTGCCATGCGGGTTACCGCATATTTAAACACCGTTTTACCTTCCTGGAAGATGTAGTGCTTTTTAGAAGTTACGGTCTCAATAGAAGCCGGATGCAGCGAGCCGCCGCCCGACATTCGCAGGTAATCGGCTCCATTGCCATCGGTCTTTAAAATGCTATCCTGCAAGCCTGTTTCATCAACAGAAGGTTCCAGTAAAACAGCGCCTGCGCCATCGCCGAAAAGAATGCAGGTTGTGCGATCTGTATAGTCGATAATGGCGCTCATTTTATCAGCACCAATCACCACCACTTTTTTATAACGACCACTTTCAATAAACGCAGCGCCGGTGCTTAGGGCAAACAAAAATCCGCTGCAGGCAGCACTCACATCATAACCAAAAGCATTGGAAGCTCCTACGTTGCGGGCAACAATATTTGCTGTGGCCGGAAAAAACATATCCGGTGTTACCGTTGCACAAATGATGCATTCAATTTCTTTTGGGTCAATGCCACGCTTTCTAATCAGGTCTTGCATGGCAGGCGTAGCCAGGTCAGAAGTGGCTTTGCCTTCGCCCTTTAAAATGCGGCGCTCGCGAATGCCGGTGCGGGCGAATATCCACTCGTCATTGGTATCCACCATTTTAGAAAGATCGTCGTTTGTCAGTTTATCGGGGGGAACATAGCCGCCAATGGCTGTGATTGCTGCCTTAATTGCGCTCATGCGTTTTGGATGTGAATTTATTCGGCGTCAAATGTATAAAACTTTGGAGAAGATGTTTTGTTAAGGGAACGTGGATTATAGAACACGGAGGACACAGATTGCATGCACGGATGGTTTGGATTTTCTCCTAATCGTTGAACAGTCTTTAAATACATCACACGCTGCTACTGTAAAGATATTTTTATGGTACCATCGTTCGTCACTTTTGTGATCGACAGTTGCGTCGCACACAGATGGGTTCAGGGCAATGATCAGGCTTTTTTTAGAAGCGAATAATCGCAACTAATATTGTTTACAACATCAGTAAAAGTATAATCATTCAAGGCTATTCTTCCCGGATACTCTTTCCCGTTAAATTAATAAATACATCTTCCAGGCTTGCTTCTTTCACCTGTTTTGGCCGTTCAAAACCAGTAGCCACCAGGTCATCAATCATTTGATCGGGAGAAGCCAGTGCAATGATAGTTCCCGCATCAATAATGGCAACGCGATCACACAAAATTTCAGCCTCATCCATATAATGCGTGGTAATAATTACTGTTGTTCCCTTTGCGCGAATTTGCCGGATTAATTCCCACAAATTGCGGCGTGCCTGTGGGTCTAAACCAGTGGTTGGTTCATCCAGAAAAATAATTTTTGGCTGATTGATGAGTGTGATGGCAATCGAGAAACGTTGCTTTTGTCCGCCACTCAATTCTTTGTATTTGGCTTTGGCTTTATCGCGAAGGTTTACGGTATCCAGCACGTCAGTCGGCACTATATTTTTATTATACAAACCGGCAAACATATTGAGAAGCTCAACGAGGTTTAGATTTGGGTAATAGCCCGCTGCCTGCAATTGAACACCAATGATTTTCTTGATTTCTTCCGGCTGTTTATCCAGGTTAAAACCATCTACCAAAACTTCACCGCTTGTTTTACTGCGCAAGGTTTCTATAATTTCAAGCGTGGTAGATTTGCCGGCACCATTTGGGCCTAACAAACCAAAAATCTCACCTTCCATTACTTCGAATGAAATACCTTTTACCGCCTTAAAATTTCCATAATTTTTCACAAGATTGTTTACAGAAATAATGGTTCTGTTCATGCGGGCAAGTTACTTCTTCAATATAAATAGTTGTGTAAAATAAAGAACGCCATCGCGGTTTTGTGACACACCAATACCCGTGAGATTGTAGTCGCCTTCAATGTTTCTTTTATGACCCGGACTGTGCAGCCAGCCATCAACCACTTCTTCAGCACTCATTTGTCCATACGCTACATTTTCAGCCGCACCATTGATAAAGCCAATTGATTTTTTCACTGCATTTGCTCTGTCATCAAAACCATCATGACCAAATGATGTTCTGCCGGTCATCATGTCTTTGCTGTGCTGCAGAGCTTGCGCTGAAGCCGCATCAATCATTTTCAAATCACCTTTTCCAATTGAATTTCTATGCTGGTTCACAAGCTGTAAAATTCGCTCGTTCATATTCGATAAGTCGATGCGGTTGTAAGCCGCCACGCTGTTTTGCGTCTCTCCCGTTTGGGCGCAAGCTGTAAAGCCGGCAGCCAGCAAGAACACTATCAATACAAATTGCCAGTTATATTTCATCATGATCAATAAGACGTTGAAATTTCCCTTTGATAAAATCGTTCCGGTCTTTTAACAAAACGGGCAACGGTTATCTTTGTTTCCTTTTTCAACGAAAGAAATGAGGTTTCATTATAAACGGTTTGCAAAAGGTAAGCATACATGGTAAAAGTTTTTAAGTTTGGTGGCGCCAGTGTCAGTTCAACAGAACGGATTCAGAATACAGAAGAAATTATTAAAACATTCAGTGATGAAAAAGTAGTGATCGTTATTTCTGCCATGGGCAAAACAACCAACGCTCTGGAGAAAGTAGCTGAAGCTTTTTTCGCAGGAAAGAAGGAAGAAGCGCTGCAACTTTTTCAGACTGTGAAAGATCAGCACATTACCACCGCGAAATATCTGTTGGTTACACATTATAACAACTGCCTTATACAATTATCCGATTTTTTTACCGAAGTAGAATGGCTGCTGTACGATAAGCCTGTAAAGCCTTTTGATTATTATTATGATCAGATTGTTTGTATAGGAGAATTGCTGAGCACATGTATTATCAGCCATTATCTGAACGAAAAAAAGATTGCGAATACATGGATTGATGTGCGTGATATACTTCGTACCGATAATAACTTTCGGGATGCAAACATTGATTGGGCAATCACACAAAGCAAAGCAGATGAACTCTTGTTGCCTTTGTTTGAATACACTAATATCATCATTATGCAAGGCTTTATTGGCAGCACAGATGAAAACGAAAGCACAACATTAGGAAGAGAAGGCAGCGACTTTACTGCCGCTATTTTCGCTAACTTATTAAATGCTGAAAGTCTTACGATATGGAAAGATGTGGAAGGTGTAATGAACGCCGACCCAAGACAATTTGAAGATGCGCAACTGATATCTGAACTGAGCTTTGCTGAGGTAATTGAAATGGCTTATTACGGCGCGCAGGTCATTCATCCAAAAACAATAAAACCTTTACAGAATAAAGCAATTCCATTGAATGTGAAGTGTTTCTCAGACATCAATCTTCCTGGAACTGTTATTTCAAAAAAAGGTAGCAGGCAATTGCCGCCAATCGTTATCATTAAACAAAACCAGGCGCTGCTTCATTTGCGCAGCCAGGATTTTTCTTTTGTTGGCGAAGCCCCGATGAGCCGGTTATATCAAATGTTTGGTCAGCTAAAGCTGAAACCGAACTTGATACAAACCGGTGCTATCAGTCTGCAGCTTTGTATGGATGATAAAAGCGATAAAGTAGATCAACTGGCTGCTGCCGCTTCTGCTATTTTTGATGTGCAGGTGGAACGAAATGTAAGTCTACTTACTATCAGGCATTTTACTAATGAAGTAGTTGACAATATGCTTCGCGATAAAAACATTTTGTTGCGCCAGCAAACGAAAGAAACTTTGCAGGTTTTATACGAATAAAAAAGTTCCGGAAAATGATTGGGGAGTAAGTACAGTAAACGGGCCTGCGCTTGATAATACTTCAACCAGATCGGCAGCTTTTACAACAGCTACCAATGTTGTATGATCTTTTAAATTCACTGCGTTCTCAATGATATTTTTTGTGGGATATATAGCAGCACCGCTAACCATCTTTGTGTCTTGTGCAAATGAACTGATTGGCAGGCTTACGGCAACGATTGCAGTGCGAATACTTTCTTCAAAACAATTGTTTCAATCAGTTACAGGAAAGGTTTAAAGATTGGTTTTATGAATTCTATTTTAATAAAGATTCAATCGCCGAAGGCGATGTAATAATCAGTTGAAATCCATTACAGGGCTGCATTTCAGAAAGATAAAAAATATTTTTCAGATAAAGTTATAAGTAAAAAAGAGTAGGTATATCTGCAATGGTAAGATTAAAAACTCATTATTTGGCAAATATGAATAAGAGCCAGTAGTAGTTGTAAAGGAGAGGAATAGTGATTTAGTAAGTAGACTTATTATCTATGTTTTCAGCCGTTGTTTACAAGCAAAAACACTATGATGTTTTGCCCATCACATAAAGCTCGCTCATGGTCGGTTGGTCAACTCCGCCTTCTTTTTCAAGAGTAATGGCAAACGCATCTGCCTTTGAAAAATCAATCATTTTTTGAGGCAGTGTTTTGCCGGTAATCATACCCGCACTTACAGGCTTGCCATCAATCAAAGCCCATAACTGGTATTGCTTTCCGGCTGGCGCTGTTGGCAAGGAGATATTGGCTGCATACACATTGCGTGTAGCTTTATTCCAGAAAATTTCTACCAATGCTTCCGGCTTGCCGGGAACATTCAGCAGGTTTATTTTTTGATAAGCAGGATTTTGATATAACGCAAGGCTGTTCTGATAATCGGTAAGCTTTTGCTGTTGCTTATTTGTATTGTCTTCCAGCCTGTTTACGCGGGCTTGCAAACCGGTTGTTGTATCGCGAAACTTATTATTTGCGTCAACCAAATAAACAATAATGCCAGCGCACGCAACCAGAGCAATCACCGAAGCTGCTAATAAACCGTTGTTACGTTTTACCGGCTTTGGCATGGATAGTACAGTCGCTTCTCTTTTATCTGCTATGCCATCTTCGTTTTTGGTTTCAGTTGTCTCTACCGGATCATCAGTTACCGGCATGCTTTTCAACTTCGCAAACAGGTCTTCTTTTACAGTAAAAGAAGGTGCATCCTCTTCGTCACTCACCCCAATCAGCGAGCTTTCGATGGCTTTTATCTCTGTCTTTATTTCCGGGAACAACTGCGCAAGCTGCGCTACCTTCAGATTGTCTTCTTCTGAAAGCATCCCGAGAACATAAAGTTCAAGATCACCGGACGATATGATGCAACTGATGTCCAAAGTTTAATTCGTATTCGGTTTTATTTTAGTTCGTAAAAATGATATAGCGCTGCGCATGCGCGTTTTAACCGTGCCTACAGGTATCATCATGATTTTTGAAATTTCTTCTTGCGTGTAGCCTTTGAAATAAGCAAGGTCTATGAGCTTTGCATTGTCAGCCGGCAAAGACGTTAACACTTTCTTCAAACCGATATCAGAAATTTTATTTTCTTCTGTATTACCGGAGATATGTACGGTATCTTGTAGTGAAGTGGTTTTGCCTTGCTTATTAAATTCTTTTGAACGCGTACGGTCTATCGATAAATTCCTGGCAATGCTAATCATCCACGTATACAGCCTGCCCTTGCTAACATCGTAAGTCTGAATGTTTTGCCACACTTTCACAAACACTTCCTGCAAAATGTCTTCTGCCACTTCCTGTTGCGAAATGATTTGCTTGATGACCGTAAAAATGGCTTTGGAATAATTATCATACAGGAAACGATAAGCCTGCTCGTCGCGCTGCTTCAGGCTTCTTAATAACTCGTCTTCTGTATAATTTGGTGTTGGCAAGAATGTGTTTCTCCGGTTAACTGTATGGCGGCAAATCTCTGTATAATTTTTTATAAAATCACATACTCGCCTTTTTTATTTGTGCTGATCAGCGGAAGTGTTTTATGTTCTTCAAAATAATCAAACACTTCTTTCAGGTTTACTTCAAATTTCTGAACCGTTTGATTGTCTTTTGTAGTGCGGCTTAAGTATTCCATACTTTTCGGCCGGCTATACCGGATAGAAAAAATATGTACAGGAATGAAATCTTCACCTGCACTTTTTGCCATCGCGGCTAATAAATACACTTCCTCAATCTGGTTATCAAGAATCGGGATGCAGCCCGTGGTTACGCAATTGCCATGAATATAAATGCCGCCGCCCGGCGAAACAGAATCGCTCATGATGCGGTCTGATTCATTCGGATAATCGATGCCAAGCGCCAAATGATAATTGCTGTTTGGCTTAAACTGGTTGATGTAATAAAAGCCTTCCGGCACCTGGTAATCATCCTGGAGCCGCTTCGGGCCCATCGTGCCAGCCATGGCGCATACTTTATACGTTTTAAACAGTTTGAATTTATCGCTGGTATTGTCGCGCACCCACACTTCCATCTGGCTATCATACTTAAAAGAGCGGATGTAAATCTGCCTGGGTGGCCAATTGATGCTGGCTGCTGCAAATTGTTTGCGCAGCGTATCTTCTCTTGTTTTTAAAGCAAACGCTACCCGCGCAAACGATTTTTGGAAATCAATAAATGAGCTTTGCGAAAAAGCGGTTGCAGAAAAAACAAAACATAAAATGAAACTAAGAAGCCGGCGATACATAAGGCTTCAAAAATATTAGAAAGAAAAGAAAACACTTCTTCTATTGATAAAATAAAATGTAAAAAGAAAATTATTATTGGAATAAAGTAAACCACTCGCTATTTGCTAATGGATCATCTTGAAATAAAAAAAATACATTTTTGGTAACTACCGATCAAGGTTCCGGGCAATGAATGGGCTTTTACAAAAGCGAATAAGGAAAAAATATTTTAAAACATCCATACCTGCTATTGATAATATTTTCAAAAGGAAATATCACCCTCTATCTTCGCGGTTCATCTTCTTAATTATGAAAGTCGGGATTTTGGGAGGCGGTCAGTTAGGTCGCATGTTACTGCAGGCGGCTGCCAATTATGTGGTAGAAACTTATGTGCTTGAAAACGATGAGAACTGCCCCGCAGCGCATCTCTGCACGCATTTTATCAAAGGCGATATTAAAGACTTTGATGCTGTTTATAACTTCGGTAAAACGTTGGATGCCATTACTATTGAAATAGAAGCCGTGAATGTGGAAGCGCTGGAAAAATTGGAAGAAGAAGGCGTAACAGTCATTCCAAAGCCTTCAGCCATCCGCACCATCCGTAACAAAATTCTGCAGAAGAATTTTTATAAAGACAACAGCATTCCAACACCTGCTTTTATTGTTACAAGCAATAAAGAAGAAGTCAACAATCAATTGTCTTTTCTACCTGCCGTACATAAGCTTGCCGAAGGTGGTTACGATGGCAAAGGTGTGCAGGTGATAAAAGATAAAGCAGACATAGAAAAAGCGTTTAATGCGCCTGCGGTACTTGAAAAAATGGTAACTATTCAAAAAGAAATAGCCATCATCATTGCCATGAATGCAAAAGGCGAAACCGCAATTTATCCGCCTGTGGAAATGATATTCAATCCATCACTTAACTTATTAGACCACCAGATAGCGCCTGCGCGCATCACCAAAGATGTGCTTTGGAAAGCAGAAGCCATTGCGCTTAAAGTCGTGAAGAGTTTACAGAGTCCGGGCTTGTTTGCAATCGAATTGTTTGTTGATAAAAACAATGACGTGTCTGTAAATGAAACGGCGCCGCGCGTTCACAACAGCGGTCATCATACCATAGAAGCCAGCTATTGCAGCCAGTACGATATGTTGTGGCGCGTGCTGCTTGGCTACCCACTTGGTAATACAGAAAACATTACCTGCTCAACCATTGTCAACATCATTGGCTCTGATGGCTTTAGCGGCGAAGCGAAATACGAAGGCCTGGATGATGTGCTTAAAATGCATGGTGCATTTGTTCATCTCTACGGCAAAACACACACAAAGCCCGGTCGAAAAATGGGACATGTTACCATCCTCTGCACCGATGTGGCTGATATGAACTATAAAGCCAACCGCGTGAAGCAATTGCTGCAGGTGAAAGCGTGATTTGTATGTACAATGTTAGATATGTGGTGTACAATGCCCAAGGCCGACATCTGATTGCTGAACGCTGATAACTTTTTTATTTTTTTGCTTTTGCAAAATCTACTTTCTGTTCTACATCACCGCAGGTTACCATGCTGCCTTTATATTTCGGATGCTTGTTGCCGAGATAAGGATTTACGATGGCGCTGTCGCGGCTTAGCCAGTATGCACCTTCCGCATCGTTGAAAGCCATCGGGCAGTTATCATAATAAATCACTTCCTCATCGTAGCGTACCGTATTGATAAGGCTATAGAGATTGTCAGTTAATGTGCTGAACTCGCGGCGCTGCCCGGTAATAGTATTGGAAGCGGTTAGCTTATCACTTTCGGCAGCAGCTGCGCCCGCAAAGTTTTTTGCGGTGAGTACAATGTTGCTGTCTGCCTGTAAAACATTAAGAGGGATTTTAGAGATCAAACCGCTTAATGTTTTCGCTTCTTCTTTTGCTTTAGCGCTATCCCAGTTTACCAGCGCATCCTTTACTGCATAATAACTATTCATAGTGGCTGTAAATGCTTCATTAAATTGCGGTGAATTTTTACTGATAGCGAGTCGCGGCTGCTTATCTGTTTCGCTCGTTGTAGTCTCCTTGTCTTTGTTTTTTTTACTAAAAATGGCAAAGTAGCTACCTGCCAGAACAGCAACAATGGCTATGATGAACAATCCTTTTTTCATAAATGATATTTGAACAAAAATAAAGGCTATGTAAAGTTGTCAAATATAATTTCACATACAGTAACAACTTACCTCATTGTATTCCCAATCATCATATACATCCGCAACTGGCTGAAAATGATTCTGAGAGGCAGAACTTGCACCCGATTTTGTTCGTTTGCTGAGTGAGAACTTTTTTATAAATAATCATAACACTTTCTATCGTTTTCCTTTTGTATTAATTTTTTTACCTTTGCCACCCTTTTCAATAACGCATAACGTAAAAGTCGCTTAGCAGCATGTTAAAAAAACGAATCTTATTTATTGCCACCGAGATGTCGCCTTACCTCGAACTGACCGAGTTTGCCGAAGTGATAAATAAGCTCGCGATTACCTGCAGCAATAACAATTATGAAGTGCGCTGCATCATGCCACGTTTTGGTGTTATCAATGAGCGCCGCCACCGTCTTCATGAAGTGGTGCGCCTGTCGGGCATCAATGTATCAGTTGATAATGATGATTACCCGTTGCAGATTAAAGTGGCTTCGTTACCTACCGCACGTCTTCAGGTTTATTTTTTAGATAATGAAGATCTCTTTAAACGCAAAGGTGTGTTTACCGATGAAAAAGACCAGTGGTATGATGATAACGGTTTGCGCACTGTATTCTTTTGTAAGGGTGCATTGGAAACGGTAAAGAAATTTGGCTGGCCGCCGGATGTAATTCACTGCAGTGGCTGGATGACCGGCTTAATACCAATGTATATTAAAACGGCTTATAAAAAAGACGCCGTGTTTAGCCAGAGTAAAGTGGTGTTTACCATTGGTGAAAATACATTTAACGAAAGCCTCGGCAGCGACTTCATGAGGCTGGCCGGCATTCACGCCAATGTAAAAGAAAAAGACCTTGAGCCATTTAAAGATGCCGATAACACGGCTTTATTTAAAGGCGGTGCTACATTCGCTGATGCCATTACGTTTGGCTCTGACCAGATAGATAAAAAACTACTGACAGATTTTAGTAAAATCAAAGGCAGGAAAATACTTCCTTACGGAGGCTGGACGGGTGATTTAACTCCCTATTTAGATTTGTACAACGAGCTTGCGGCCAAGTAAATTTTCCTCATTAACCTGACTCGTAACGTGGTTATCAAATACAGCTTTTTTTCGCTGCTGCTTATTCTTTGCCTGTCTGCCTGCACTAAAATTCAGGAAACAGAAATTGGTACCGGACTGATTCCGCCTGTTGATGGTGTGATAACGAAGGATACCAATCTTTATATTAATGCAAAAAACGGGGGCAGTACCGATTCTATTAGTCCTTCCTTAACTGACGACCATGCACTTGGTTATATAAATGATCCTCTGTTTGGCATTACGCAGGCGGCCATCAACCTGCAGTTATTGCCAGCTTTCCCGGTTTCTTTTGAAGTGAGCAGTGATAGTCTGTTTCTTGATTCCGTTGTACTTGCATTAGATGCGCGCGGGGTGTGGGGTGATAGCAATCAGAATCTTTCCCTGCATGTAAAAGAGCTTGTAAATGATGAGCTTTTTACAAGTGATAGTTGCATTGGCTGCACTGAAACAACTTCCGGCTTTACAAGCATTATCTACAATACGACTTCCCAGTTTGCTGCTGGTAACGATGTTACCTACGGTGGAATGGCTTCCATTGATCCGAGAACCTGGAATGATAGTCTTCATTTGTTTAAAGATTCAGCCGCTAATATGATACGCATACGTTTGACGGATGAATTGGGAAACAAACTGCTTCACACATTTACAACAGGCGGACAATACGATACCGTATCGGCTTTTAAAAATGCATTCCGGGGTTTGCAGGTTTCTGCTGACGCCATTGGCAACAGCTTGTTGCGTGTGGGATTAGCCAATTCTTCAACCGTTGCTGAAGCTAATACCAAGCTGGCCTTGTATTATAGGTACCAGCGCAGGGATAGCGCCAAGCAGGATACAACGGTAATGAATTTTACCATTAATCCTTCCACAACGAGCGGCCAAGGCAGTGCACATTCCAACTATATACAAAGACAGTATGGCATGGGGCAAATTGCCACTTATTACCCGGCAACTCCATCGGCTAATGATGATTATCTATACATACAAAGCGCGCCGGGTACATATGCAACGCTGACAGTAGATTCCGGAATTACCAAACTGCCAAACTGGATTATCCATCGGGCAGAAATTATAATGGAGCAGGTGCCTGATGGTGCTACACCGATACTTGATAATTACACAACGCCTTTTCTTTTCTTGCTGTCTCGCCAATCGGAAAGCCAGCCGTTTGAAAAAGATACAACCAAGTTTGTTATCCCTGGTTTTGATTCTACCAACTTGACGACAAGCGATGCTATATTTAGTTCAGGATTGTTGTCAAATTATCCCGATTTTGGTGGTTTCCCACGAAGAGGAACTTTTGGAGGTACACCTAATATTAATTATTACAACTTCGATTTGTCGCGATATGTGCAAGGAATTGTGACAAATAAAAACAAGCCTTATCCATTTGTTTTATATACCCCATATCGGGAAGTCTTCCAGCTAACAAAAGGAGTATTGTCTTATGGTCGTGTCAGTACTGATCCTGTTAATTATGCAGGGGTTGGCAGAGTTAAACTCTATGGTGGCGGAGCTGACACCACTAATACACACCGTATGAAGCTTCATATTGTGTATTCAATACCGCATTAAACGGCGCGGGCTTATATTTGCGCGCTTTTAATTTTTCAGTAAAACAATATAACTATTTATGCCTTACCTGTTCACTTCCGAAAGCGTATCAGAAGGTCATCCTGATAAAGTGGCTGACCAGATTTCTGATGCACTGATTGACAACTTTCTTGCCTTCGATCCTGAAAGCAAAGTGGCTTGTGAAACGCTGGTAACAACCGGCCAGGTAATTCTTGCCGGCGAAGTGAAAAGCCGCGCCTACCTTGATGTGCAGGAAATAGCCCGAGGCGTTATCCGTCGCATAGGCTACACAAAGAGTGAATATATGTTTGAAGCAAACTCTTGTGGTGTACTATCTGCCATTCATGAGCAGTCGGCCGACATTAACCAGGGCGTAGATAAAACCGATAAAGAATCGCAGGGTGCCGGCGACCAGGGAATGATGTTTGGCTATGCCACCAATGAAACGGATGATTACATGCCGCTGGCACTTGACCTCGCACATAAACTTCTTTTGGAGTTGGCAGAGCTACGCCGTGAGAATATCGATATTACTTACCTGCGTCCAGATGCTAAAAGCCAGGTAACGCTTGAGTATGATGATAATAACCAACCCAGCCGTATAGATGCCATTGTTATTTCTACACAGCATGATGATTTTGGCAGTGAAGAAGAGATGCAGGAAAAAATTAAGAATGACGTCATCAACATTCTCATTCCTCGCGTGAAAGAAAAGTATGGTAAGTTTGCTCATTTCTTTAATGACCAGATTAAGTATCACATTAACCCAACCGGCAAGTTTGTGATTGGTGGTCCGCATGGCGATACCGGCTTAACCGGAAGAAAAATCATTGTAGATACTTACGGCGGTAAAGGTGCACACGGTGGTGGCGCTTTCAGTGGTAAAGATCCCAGCAAGGTAGACCGCAGTGCAGCTTATGCTACACGTCATATTGCCAAAAATTTAGTAGCTGCAGGCGTGGCAGATGAAGTGCTGGTGCAGGTTTCATACGCTATTGGCGTAGCCGAGCCAATGGGTATTTATGTGAATACTTATGGTACAGCAAAGGTGAATATAACTGATGGCGAAATTGCAAAAAAAGTAAGTGAAGTATTTGATATGCGTCCTTATTTTATTGAGCAAAGATTGAAGCTTCGCACACCCATTTACAGCGAAACAGCCGCTTACGGGCACATGGGTCGTCAGCCGAAAACAGTGGTGAAAGAATTTCGCTCGCCGGAAGGAAAAACGGTAAGCAAAGAAGTGGAATTGTTTACCTGGGAAAAGCTGGATTACATAGATAAAGTGAAAGCAGCTTTTAGCTTATAATCATAACTTTTATGAAAGCCTCCCGATGCATCGGGAGGCTTTTTTATTTGTACTTTTATCGCTGTAAAACGGTATAACTTTAATGCCATTTTACAGCGATTTTGTTTTGTAATGAAGAGTGAAGAAATGAATTATGCACGAGATTGAACCCTATTTTAACTGGCGGCATTTATACACGGCGGAAGAAGATGAACGATCGCCGTTTTATGGTCGTGTATATAGCGAGTTTGAGTTTTCGCAAACGGTTTATAATTATTACATTCATCCGCAATGGGATGAGTTTGGCAGCCGCACGTTATACATGAAATTGTTGTATGCCGATTACGAGCAGCAGTTTGTAATTATCGAATTGATAGGAGAGTGGAATGATGCTATCGAGAATGACATCATGACGCTGAAGCGCGACGTAATTGACAAGCTGGAAGAAGAAGGCATTACCAAATTTATTTTGATTGGTGAGAACGTTCTCAATTTTCACAGCGGCGATAAAGATTATTACAACGAATGGTTTGAGGAAGTAACCGATAATGACGGCTGGATAGTACTTTTAAACATACCTGAACCTACCCAGCACGATTTTAAAAAGCGCAAGCTCAATTATTATATTGAGCTAATGAATATTGCCAACTGGCGCGCCTATAAACCAGAGCATTTATTTACCAGGATTAATGATGAAATCAGCCGGAGATTAGATTAAAAAAGAGACTTTATGGCTTGCTGATGGCTTCAGCGAACAGCGCAACTGGTATGCAATAACGCTCTTGGAGATAGGCCCGGGTGCGAATGTGGTGATAATTGAAAAATTATCGCATCGGTATAATGCGGAATTTATTTATGAGCAATCCCGACATCTGCAAAGGCATATCTGCATTGGATTCTGAAAGTAAACGGGCAAATAAATAATTTTTTTCTTCACAAATTGATTTTCATGTCTTATGTTTGCAACCCGAATAACAAAAGCGATAACATTTTAAACATATTATATCGCGAAGTAGAGCAGCGGTAGCTCGTCGGGCTCATAACCCGAAGGTCATTGGTTCGATCCCAGTCTTCGCAACAAAAGCTTCATCGAAAGATGAGGCTTTTTATTTTCAAGCTTATGTTTTCAGTGTACATCCTTCATTCACCTTCTTTCAATAAAATCTATATTGGTTTTACTTCTAATTTAGAAGCAAGATTGCTATCGCATAATTCTTTGGGAACAAAAGGCTATACAATAAAATATCGTCCTTGGTCCTTGCTGCATACTGAAGCATTCGCTACAAAAGCAGAAGCAATGCAGCGCGAGAATGAATTAAAATCAGGAAAAGGAAGAGAATGGATTCATAAGATATTATCACAGCGATAGCTCGTCGGGCTATTATCCGCCGCGGCGGACATTGGTTCGATCCCAATCTTCGCAACAAAGCTTCATCGAAAGATGAGGCTTTTTTATTTAGCAGAAGTCTGAATTGCGAACAAAAAGGCAGAAAGTTTTTACATTCTGTGCCTTTCTGTTTGTTTAAATTTTTTACTCCTTCTTCTTAATCACACTTCCTCCACTTGCATCCACGCTCTTAATAATTCCTGTGCCTTTATAATTAATGATACTGCCGCCGCTTGCATCAGCGCTCAGTTCCTTATTCACTGTCAGGTTAATAACAGAGCCGCCGGAGGCATCCACTTTACAAACGTCTATCACGGCATCAAAGTCCTTCACAATGCTGCCTCCGCTGGCTGCAACAGTTGCATCTCCATACGCGCCGCTGATGGTGGCAATGCTGCCGCCGGTTAAATCAAGCGATAATTTAGCAGCGGTGATTTTACCATTTACAATACTTCCGCCGTGGCATTCCACATCAATAGAATTTGTGTTGATTTCATCTACAATTTTTCCGACAGAACCACCCGATAATTGGAGCTTGTTCAGTTCAGTTACGGTTACGTAGGCTTTTATTTTTTTATTACCCCAGCTCCAGTTATTCCACATAGCGGCGTCAATATAAATCTTCAGCACACCGTCTCTTACTTCAGTTTTTATCTTGCTTACGTTCTTGCCGTCTTCGGCGCTTACGGCAATCGCCTGTGTTTGTCCCTGCGAGATATAAACAGTAATGCCGCCGCCCGCATCCAAACCGTTAAAGGCGGCTACATTTCTTACTTCGGCATTGGCATCGTACACAAGGTTTTGTGCACCGGACTTCAATGCCATCATTATCATCAATATTGCGAACAGCTTTTTCATTTTTGTAAAATCTTATCTAATATTTACGAAACGAAGTTGGGCCGAAAAGGTTACAAGTTTATAAAAAATGTGCCGTTACTTTGCCGCTGCAAAAAGTATTTGCAGAAAGTTCTTTCGTAACAAAGATTTTTTATTCCCGGGGTGCCGAATTCACCAAATGTGATAGTAAGCTGAGATTACACCCGTAGAACCTGAACAGGGTAATGCCTGCGAAGGGAAGGCGATATACCATTATACTCTCCTCTCCGTTAGCCTCATTTCCTGTTCTCATCATTTCATCACCATTCAAAAAAAACAAGAATGAAGAAAATGTTGGGAACAATAGCAGCACTCGTATTAGCTGTTGTTGTACACGCACAAGTCTCCGTAAAAGGTATTGTAACAGGCAAAGACAACAAACCACTGCAAGGCGCTACCATTGTAGCTTCGTTGCCAAACAAAAAGATGACAGCCATCACCGGCGCAGATGGCGGATTTTTATTTACCAATGTGGCAAAAGGCATACTGAACCTGAGCGCTGATTATATAGGTAAACTAATGACATCACGAAGAGTAACAGTTAGCGGCAATGATATTGTTATCAATTTTGCGCTTGCCGATGATGCCTTTTCTTTAGAGCCTTTGGAAGTGCGCTCTGTGCGGGCATCTGACAAGGCACCATTTACCAAAACCAACCTGGATGCCGCGCAGATACAGAAAAACAATACGGGACAAGACCTTCCTTTTTTATTAAACCAAACGCCTTCCGTGGTGGTAAATTCTGATGCAGGCAATGGCGTTGGCTACACCGGCATCCGCATACGCGGAACGGATGCCACGCGCATCAACGTAACGCTGAACGGCATTCCGTATAACGATGCGGAAAGCGGCGGAACTTTCTTTGTGGATGTGCCTGATTTTGCTTCTTCCACCAGCTCGATACAGGTGCAGCGCGGCGTGGGCACGTCAACCAATGGCGCGGGTGCGTTTGGAGCTACCATCAACGTTAGCACGAATGAAAGAAGAGATACGGCGTATGCGGAACTAAACAACAGCTACGGCTCGTTTAATACCTGGAAGAATACGGTAAAGGTGGGCAGCGGCTTGCTGAACAATCATTTTATTATCGATGCAAGGTTGAGCCGAATTAGCAGCGATGGATTTATTGACAGGGCAAAAAGCAGCCTGCAATCGGCTTATTTATCGGCGGCTTATTATGCAAAGAATACTTCGTTGCGGCTGAATGTTTTTACAGGGAAAGAAAAAACCTACCAGGCATGGAACGGCGTGCCGGAAGCGAAATTGTTTGGCACTGCGAACGACCTGCAGTCGTTTTACAACAACAATATTGGCTCTTACTTTTTTACGCCGGTCGATTCTGCGAACCTGTTTAGCAGCGATAAAAGAAAATATAACCTGTACACATATCCAAACCAAACAGACAATTACCAGCAGGACAATTACCAGTTGTTCTTCAATCAAAAACTTGGCTCTCAGTTGTCTTTAAACGTTGCCACTTTTTTGACAAGAGGAAGAGGATATTACGAAGAGTATAAGAATAACCAGAGCTATAGTAATTATGGCTTGCCTGATTATGTAACGGGTAATGATACGCTCTCTTCAACTGATTTGGCAAGAGACCGCTGGCTGGATAATTATTTTTACGGAACTACTTATTCGTTGCAACATAAAACAGCGAAAGATGAGATAACACTTGGCGGCAGCGCTACCAAATATGATGGCTCTCATTATGGAAATATTATCTGGGCTGGCAATGGCGGCGTGAATAAAGACTACCAATATTATCACCTGTCGGCAATGAAGAAAGACGCGAATGTGTACGCTAAATGGCAGCACCAATTTGGCTCTTTCCTCAGTTCATTTGTTGATATGCAATACCGCTATGTATCGCACAAAATGAATGGGTTTGAGGATAACCCAACCTTATCCATCAACCGGCATTTTAATTTCATTAATCCGAAAGCGGGCGTGAGTTATAACCGCAACAACTGGAGCGCTTATCTCAGCTATGCAATGGCGGGCAAAGAACCTAACCGCGATGATTTTGAAGCGGGTATTTACACACAGCCTAACCGCGAGCAATTACACGATTTTGAAGGTGGTGTTTCGCAAACCGGCAAGGTATTTACCTGCAGCGCAACGCTCTATTACATGCTGTATAAAGACCAGCTTGTGCTGACCGGCAAAGTGAACGATGTGGGTGCTTACACGCGTGTAAATGTGCCGAACAGCTACCGCGCGGGCATTGAATTATCGGCTGGCGCAAAACTGTCTTCCTGGCTGAACCTCAATGCCGGCGCCACTTTCAGCCGCAATAGAATAAAAGCTTTTACGGAGTACATCGATAGTTACGATGCTGATTTTAACTATACAGGTCAACAGGAAATAGCGCATCGAAATACAAACATTGCTTTCTCGCCTCAATTCATCGCCAATGGATCTGTCGATATTTTACCCGTAAAAAACCTTGACATTTCATTCCTGAGCAAGTATGTATCGCGGCAATATCTTGACAATACGCAAAACGAATTGCGCAGTTTGCGCCCCTATTTTACCGAAGATGCGCGGGCCATTTATACTTTTAAAAAAGTATTATTTAAGGAGTGGAGCCTGATTGGGCAGGTCAATAATATTTTCAATAGAAAATATGAGCCGAACGGCTATACGTTCAGTTACAATTATGATAGTTACCCCGTAACAGAAAACTACTACTTCCCGATGGCGGGCTTAAATGGTACGGTTACGGTGAATATCCGGCTCTAGTTGTAACCCGGTTCTTCGTTTTTAGCTTTCTCTGGTTTCGCTGCGGAGGGCAGCGGCCGTTCCGCTGCCCTCCGCAGCGAAACTTCCGGGGAAAGTTTTTCAGGTTAGGGAAGCCCGTCCTTTCCTTTCTTCAACGCCTATCTTTGCCGCTTTCTGCTTTGAAGGAATTGATGGGAATGAAATGTTTTGTGTTGTTTTTTCTGTGCCAAGCTTCTGTATCGGTTCGGGCGCAGGACAGCGCGCCATCTTATCAAAATAAAGACACTTCTTTTTTTATTATTCAGAACATCAGCCTGAGCGGCAATAAAAAAACAAAGGACGATATCATCCTTCGCGAAGTGCCGTTTGCCGCAGGCGATACCATAACTGCGGCTGAGGTAGAAAAAAAACTGGTGCTGGCAAAGCAACAGGTAATAAATACGTCGCTGTTTATTGATGTGGCGGTAGTGGCAGATACGCTTGCCGGCAATCGGCTGGCGGTAAGTATTAATGTAAAAGAGCGCTGGTATTTATTGCCCATTCCTTATTTCAGGCTGGTCGACAGGAATTTTAATACGTGGTGGACGGATTATCACCGCAGCCTGAGCCGCGTGAATTATGGATTGAAGCTGATTCAGAACAATGTAAGCGGGCGAAACGACAATGCGTATTTATGGTTGATTACCGGTTATAACCACCAGGTAGCAGCGCGGTACGATATTCCTTTTCTTGATAAAAATCTGCATCACGGCATCAGCGTTGCCGCTTCTTATTTGCGGCAGCGCGAGCTGAACTACGGTACTTCTGCCGGTAATAAACAGCTTTTTTTTGATGGTGATGATTATGTACGTCAGCAGTTTCGCGCCGAGGTTTCGTATCTCTATCGTCCCGCTATTAAAACGAGGCATACATTCACGGTAAGGTTGGTAGATGAAAAGCTAAGCGACACTATTTTACAATTAAACCCGGCGTATTTTCCTTACAGCCGCCCGCACATTACGTATCCTGTTATCAGTTATACGGCAATGTATTCTGATGCCGATAATATTGTGTATCCAACCAAAGGTTTGGTGGGCGATGTGTCGTTTGTAAAAAAGGGTTTTGGCAAGGTGATGAACCTGTGGCAGCTTGGCTATCACGCCAAATACACCATACCCATTTTTAACAAAACAGGATTGCAGTTGCAATCGGCGGGCATTATCAGCCTGCCGTTTAAGCAGCCGTTCTTTAATAAACAGATCGTGAATTATTATGGCGATATTTTCTTTCGCGGGCTTGAGTATTATGTGATTGATGGCGTAGCGGCAAGCATTAACCGCGCTACTTTGCGCCAGCAGATTTTTACTTACAACTTCAGAAACCCGGTGAATATTAAGAACCATAACCTGGTGCCGGTGAGGTTTTTTTTAAAAGCCTACGGCGATGCCGGCTATGTGTATAACGATAGGAACGAAACACGCCTGAATAACCACATCATCGGCACTTACGGACTTGGTTTGGATATTGTAACCATCTACGACATTGTGATACGGCTGGAATATAGTTTTAATCAATGGGGGCAAAACAATTTGTACCTGCACTCGAAGGGAGATTTTTAACTTTGTTACTTTATTAATTCGTGCAGGTTATAAACATGAAACAGCGTATTTACATAGATACTTCTATAGTCGGTGTTTGTTTTGATGAAGAGTTTAAAGAAGATACCATAAAACTATTTGAGCGGCTCGGGAGTAATGAAATTGCCTTTGTTGTATCTGATTTGCTTGATCTGGAATTATTGGATGCGCCACAGTGGGTAAAAAAACTTTTATTGCAGTATTCACCTGATAAATTTCAATGGAAACGACTAAGAAAAAAACTTTCGATGCAGTGAAAATGATGCGTGATATTAGAGACAAAGTCAGTTCTGAAACTCAGAATATGAGTTTTGAAGAGTTGAAAGCTTATATTGATACCAGATTGTCTGAAGGCAAAACAAAACTGACCAGGTGAAGGTTGCATTGAAAATAATTCTGGTGGGAATACTGCAACAGATGAACGATGACACATCTCTATCATTTGTAAAATCTACAGAGCTAAAGACGACAGGATAAGCCAAAAACCAACATGCATGAAAGTAGCCATTTATAGCCGCGGGCTTGATGATAAGCAACGGATTCCTTTATTAGCCCTGATTACAGAACTGCACAAGCACAATATATCTATCCTCGTATCGGCATCGCTGGCGCATAAATATTGGGATGAAATGTCGGCAATATATGATTTGCAGGTATTTGAAAACAACCTGGATGCGGATACGGATTGTCTTATCAGCCTTGGCGGCGATGGTACCATTCTCGATGCGGTTACAATCATCGGCAATAAAAACATCCCGATACTCGGAATTAACTTCGGAAGACTTGGCTTCCTCGCAGGCATTGGTAATGAAGACATCAGCATTGCCGTAGATGCGCTTGTAGGCGGAACTTATGTAACCGATAAACGCATTTTGATTCACCTCGATTCCGACCTTTCCTTATTTGGAGATGCACCTTATGCGCTAAACGAATTTGGTATTCATAAGCGCGACACGTCACCCATGATTAAAATTCATACCTACCTCAACGGCGAGTTTTTAAATAGTTATTGGGCAGATGGATTGGTAGTGTCTACGCCTACCGGCTCTACGGGCTATAATATGAGTTGTAACGGACCGATTGTTTTTCCCGACAGCAGCTCGTTTGTCATTACACCGGTGGCGCCGCACAACCTGAATATCCGGCCCATCATTGTGCCCGACAGTAATATCATTTCGTTTGAAGTAGAAGGCAGGAGCGAGGAGTTTATCTGCACGCTGGATGCGCGGAAAGAAATTGTAAACAAGCAAATACAACTGGCAGTAAAAAAAGAAGCGTTTACGGTTAGTTTGATTCGCCTCAACGAAAACAGCTTCCTGTCTATGCTGCGTTCTAAACTAACCTGGGGACTGGATAAGAGAAATTAAAAATTATGCCCTGCACAAGAAACCGGGCAATGATTCGTTAATAAAAACATCTGTTATCTTGCACGCGACTATGATGATGAAAAAAATTCTTCCGGCGTTGGTTCTTCTTTTTACTGTGTCAGCCGCCAATGCACAAGCTTATTTTGGAGAGCAGCGCCTTGGCGAATTTGGTTTGGCAGTAGGAGCTGCCCATTATTTTGGCGACCTTAATACCCGCGCCAGCATCAACCGCCCAAAACTGTCGGCCGGCGCTTTTTACATCAAGCAATTCAATAATTATGTTGGTTTGAAGCTGGCTGTAAACTATGCGTTTCTTGGCTATTCAGATACATACAGCAAAAATATAACACAGAAGCAGCGCAACCTCAGCTTCAACAGCAATGTGTGGGAAGCTTCGCTGAGTGGTCAGTTCAATTTCTTCCATTATAATCCCGGTATGGAAGGCAGCAATTTTACGCCTTATGTATCGCTGGGTATTGGCGCTTTTTCTTACGATCCGTACGCTTATTTGCAAGGCACAAAATATTTTCTTCGCCCGTTAGGAACGGAAGGACAGAGCAGCACGCAATATCCTGACCGCAAACCTTACGGAACAGTAGCTGCCTGTTTTCCCTTAGCTGTTGGTTTTAAATTTGGTGTTACGCCAGGTACCAACGCTTTCTTTGAAGTTGGCTATCGCTTTACTACCACTGATTACCTTGATGACGTAAGCACTGCTTATGTTGGCGATGAGCCATTTTTTTACGCCGGTACTGGTTCGGTTGTAAATGTGGATGGCACCCTCAACCCGGCTTATTTATTATCTGACAGAAGCTACGAGCTCGGCGATCGTATCGGCATTAAAGGTCGCCAGCGTGGAAACAGCCAGCAAAAAGATGCATATGCCATTGCGCAGGTAGGCGTTTCTTTCAATTTAACTTCTTATAAGTGTCCAACTACAGACGGCAAGAAAGGCCATTTTTAATTTATTTTCTATCGATAGAACAATCTCCAAAATCAGCAATCACTGATTTTGGAGATTGTTTCATTTTATTGAATCTATAATTTGCCCTTTTGTATGATGATTGCAAAATGAGGCTTCTTTTTATCCATTTGCTTTGCCTGATACTGTGTAGCAAAGTGGTTTGCCGGAATACGATTGGCATTCGGGAGATTACTAAAAATTAAGTGGGAAGATATAAACCATATTACCTTCCAAATGAGATAATATCATTGATCAAATTATAGTCGTATCTGGTTAGTGAGATGATATGATTTACAGTATATATTTCAGTTTGTAAAGCGTTTATTTTATTTTGGTAAAATGAATCTCTGCTAACTGAAATCCGCCCTTATCGGCAAACACTTTTATATAATTGATTCCTTCTGGGAAATGAACCTTTTTTGCTTCAGTAGTTTGCCATTTTTCTTCATTTCCCGTGTTAGGCACAAGGACATCTTTTGCAATTATTTTATTGCCTGATAAAAGCGAAAGGCGCGAAGTATCTGCTGTTGCGCTAATGGTAAAAGCGACTTTATAATTTCCTTCCTTTTTTACGGTAACTGTATACTGCATCCATTCGCTATCAGCGATATTAAAAACGTAATAACCGTTCGTTCCTTTCTTAATATCAACACCATCATTGCGGTAAGCATGACCGCGATTGCCAACCGTATTTATACCGGCTGTATATTGATAGCTTGCCGTATCGGTATCGTAGTAAGCAACGCGCTGTTTGCCCATATCAAAATCAACAGCTTTTATGGTTGTGTTATTGCCGATACTATGCTTTGCAAAAGGAATCGCATCATTGCTTTTTACCTGTCGAAACATAGCATCTGTAACATCTTTATGATAGATGTTATTTTCCAGTTTTATATTTTGCAATAAATCCTGTAAGGCTTGCTCAGCTTCAGCTTGCGAAGGTTTGGATGTTTTTCCATTCCAGTAATCAAGTAGCTTCTGATATGACGGTGTTACCTTGATCTGAAGCGGATTATTAATACCCATTTTTTTCTCCTGCCACCATGCCCAGCCAATGTTGTTGGCTTCATCCAGAGCGATGGCTTCGGTGAACCATGTGTTTGAATTTTCGCCGGATTCTCCCATCCATAAAGGGATATTATTTTGCTCGCGCAAATCAAGAAATTTCTGTATCGCTTCCTTGTTGTTGAAGTTGCCATATTTATGAAAACTCAACACCATATTATCATCCCACTTAGGAAAAATACCGTTGTAATTATTACCCCAGCCATTGCCTTCAATAATGATGATATGCTTTTTGTCTACGCTGCGAATGGCAGCCGTAATATCCATCATCAGTTGGCGCAAAGGCGCATTACTTTGTTCATCCAGTCCGTTCTTGTTTTTGGTAGAATCAAAGCCCCAGTTGGGTTCGTTGATGATATCATAGCCACCAATCCAGGGTTCGTTTGCATAGCGTGCAGCCAAATGCTTCCAGAGTGCAATTGTTTTTTCTTTATCTTTTTCACTCTGCCATAAAGAAGGTTTCGCAGCATCGCGGTCAGAGATATTCACATCATTGCCTTGCCCGCCTGGCGCTGCATGCAGATCAAGAATAAGATACATTTGGTTGGCTTTGCACCAGCTAAGTAAGCTATCTGTTAAGGCAAAACCTTGATCCAGCCAAGTATCTCTTCCAGCTACAGGTTCTTTACCTGATGGCAAAGTATACAACGCAAAATGCATAGGCAGGCGGATGGAATTAAAGCCCCATGATGCCATTGAATCGACATCAATTTTGCGGGTGTGATTAAGCAGCCATTGATTGTAAAATTCATTTGCTTTTTCACTTCCGGCAAGCCCGGTTATTTTCTCTTTTATTTTGTATTGCGGTCCGATGTTTCCCACGTTAAACATATAGCCTTCCTGAAGCATCCAGCCACCTAAACCCATGCCTCGAAGGATAATATTGTTGCCTTTGTCATCAACAATTCTTTTTCCATCAGCTTTCAAAAACCCTTGCGAAAAGGAAGTGAATGAAAAGAGAGGAAACAGGAATAACAGAAGTAACAGCTTGCAATTTGATTGTATCATAATAAGGTATTATTTTCTGATGTTGTGCGGCTGCGGATAGAAAAGAGCGTAAAATTTAAGTGACTGTCATTCCACACAAAGCTGCGTGCTGGATTGCTAATATTTAATCCTGATAAATAATGAGCAGAATTACCAAACAAATGTTCCTGCTGAGCTGCCATCAAGAGTGACAATTGCTTTGCGTCCTTTGTAAGAATAGTAAAAGTTACCATGGCTTCTTTAATTATCGGGATTTTATACTGCCTATCTTGGCTGATATCAAATGTAGTCAAGTCTTTGTCACCATCTTTTATTTACACATAATTATCGCTGCAGAAGTCGCAACTGTTGATAATTGTACACGCCCGGTTGCAACCAATTCTTTTTACCGAATCGTTATGCGCCGTCAGTATTTCCTGATGTTATTTTTGAATAATTTATAAAACGTTTCTGCCGAAGCATCAGTAATGGCGCCGCCAATGCTCATAAAGTTTAAAACGTTTGGTAAGATCAACGAATATGCAAACCTGTGTTTCTACAGGTTGTGGCAAATTGGTAAATGTCAATGTATTGGTTTGCGTGATGCGATAATTGGTGCTGCCGGCTGTGGTATAAACGATGACTTTCTTACCGGTCATCGTTGATGTTTTGTTTTGTGAAAAACCTGCTATTGCTGATAATAATAACAATGGATAGAAAAAACTTTTTTTCATGGTCGATAAGTTAATCGAGTGTTGTTATTGCTGGTGATTGCTTTTCTTCCACAGTGCAATCACCTGTTTTGTTTCTTCCGGATAGATGGCAACGATATGCGTTCTTACAGAATCGGGATGCAGACTTTGTTTACCATCAACATTGGAAAGCATTTGTATCACTTTCGAAGGCTTTGCCGGCATATGGCAATCGATACAATTTGCTTTGATCGTTTCTTTCGAAACATCTGTTACTGTACAAAAGTTATGAGCGGCTTCCGAATGGCAGTTCATACAGCGTTGAGAAAATAGAGCTATGTTTTCTCTTTCATTCTGATGCGGATCGTGACAACTCGTACATGTAAGATTATTGCTTTTTCGATAACAGGTACTTGCCACAAAAGTCTGTGCTTGTGTATCATGAACATCAAGCGAAGACGCAGCCTGTTGCAACGCGTCCGGGAAGTAATAATCATCCAGTTTATCGCCCGGCTTAAATGTAAATGATGGTTGTATAGGCTTCTTAATTCCTGAATGACATAAGGCGCACATATATGTTTGCTGTGTTCTTGTCAATGATTTTATAGTGGTAATGAAACGACTGGTTTTATCTTCAGGGTGAGAAGCTTGATATTCTACATGTTGCTTTGCCGGACCATGACAGCGCTCGCAATCGATGCCAAATAAAATTTGATTGGGCAAATATTTTTCTGATACTTCAAGACTACCTGTTTGCTCCAATTTTACATTTGCTGCCGAGCCGTGACACCCGAAGCAGGCGCTTGGTATCGTTCTGTCAAAATATGGATGCGTAGAAGGAAAACCGGGGCTATTTGTCCAGGCGCCAATACTTCTGAAATAAGAAAGAGGCAGCTCGAATAACTGGTCTCCTTTGTAATACAGATACGTCTGCGCTTTTCTGCCTGAACCAATGGTAATATCAAAACGCTCTGATCTTTTTTCTATCCCGTTTATATACTGCGTTTGATAAAAGTTGCCGCCCTTTTTATCAACAAAAACCTTATTTGAATCACTGTATAAATAAGCTGATGGCAGGGATGCAACTCCGCCTGTAATATTTTTTTCAGATGCAGGTTTTGATGTGTTCTGATGAGCCGTAAGCAGGTAGTGGTCGTACACTTCCTTATGACAACTGATGCAAGCCTGAGAACCTGCATACGCAATGCCTCTTACATCTTCACCTACTGCTTTGTTGTTTTGCAAACAACTTGCAAAAAAAGAGATGGCAAGCAAAATAAAAGCAGCCGCGGTCACTATTTTTCTATTACGAAACATATTTAGTACGGCTATCTTTCAATCAGAAAGATAATAGAAACCCGGCAGATAATCGACCTGACAAGTAAATTATCTGCCGGGTTTCTATTTAATCGTTAAAACGGGATGCTGATTTATAATAAATCTTTTACCTGATGATCTTATAAACCTTCACATAATCAACCACCATAGACACCGGATAAATGCTCTCGTTCATACCCTGTGCACCACCCCAATCGCCACCTACCGCTAAGTTCAGCAACAGATGAAAACGCTGGTCAAATGGCCAAGCTTTGTAACCAGTGCCATCGTTGACAAATGTAAGCACCAGCTTATCATCTACATAACCACGCATGGCATAAGGAGTCCAGTCCACACGATAAATATGAAACTCGCTGTCGAATGTTGGAACTGTTGTTGAGCCTGACTTCTGTGTATTGATTTTGAAATTGTATGTTTCGGTATGCCCGGTAACGTGTATCACACCCGGGTCGTAGCCTACATGCTCCATAATATCAAACTCGCCGGAGGCTGGCCAATCTCCGTATTTCCAATCGGTAGGCAGCATCCAGATGGCAGGCCAGGTACCTTTACCGGCGGGCAAATTGGCTTTTACTTCTACACGACCATAGAGAAAATCGCCCATGTTTTTCGATAGCAAGCGCGCTGATGTATAATTCCTGTTTTCTTTAACTTCCTTACGGGCAGTAATCGTAAGAAAACCATCACTTACCTTAGCATTGCTGGTGTCGTCGGTATAATATTCTAATTCATTATTACCCCAGCCACTGCCGCCAATATCATAAGTCCAGTTGTTCGGGTCGGGCTTGCCGGTGTAGTTAAAATCTTCACTCCAGTAAGGTGTGGTTTCAAATTTCCAGTTAGAGTCAACAGGAGCCGTCATGGTGGGTGGCACATAAACAGGTCCGCTTTCTACATCCGTTCCTTTTTTGCAGGATACCAGCATCGTTAGCCAGCTTATCAGCATTATACAATTCATCTTTTTCATAGTGTTTGAAAGCAGTCATTTATCTTTTTATAAGCGGCTGCCATATTTAAAGTGAAGTAATAATTATCAACACCAACTAATTGTCTGACCTGAGATGGAATGTCCACCATCCGTACCCAAGATACACACCTAAAGTAAGCAAGTCGTAATTGCCAGCATCCACATGCGTTTCTGCAATTACATCATACGTTACAGATGTAGCCGGCTCACTTGTATTTTCACCGCCGTTACGCACCTTTTGCAAACCAATGTGCGCACCCAAACCGATCACGGTAAGCTGTCCCAGTTTGTTTACACCTGCATTGGGTGCGAAAGAGTATTTAAAAGTACCCGAGCCCCACGGTGCCTGCGTAGGTGTATAATTGGATGAAGGCTGGCAGGTACCACTGTTATCTCCCAAATAACCATCGCCATAAAAATCGCCCTTATTATCGTACACAAATGTCTGGTCGGAATTAAAAGAGAATATGTATTCGTCATTAAACTCGCATGACCGTGCATTTACTTCCGTTGCGGGGCTTGTCCACCAGCTACCATCGTCGGGAGCATTCGGTCCTACTTTATAGGCGCCTGCTTCCGGATCTAACTTCCATGTCTTTTGATAGCAGCTCGTAATAAAGCCAAGCTGTGTTCCATTACAAGCTGTCGGGTCGCTTTGTGCAATAACAACTTGTTTTGTAGTGGAATCAAGGCCACCACTGCCCGTTACATATAATGTAACATCATAGGTGCCTGCAAATACAAAACTTGTTTTTGCAGAATCACCGGCTAACAGGCTGGATGCATTGTTCACCCGCCAGTATGGAACACTGGCTGTGCTTGATTTGTTCACCAAGGTAATGTGGTTAGCATTGGAAGCATCCGGCACCACTTCAAAGTCGGCGGAAGGAACGGCACCGAGCGAACCTTTATCTTTCTGGCAGGAGTAGATAAGCAAGCCGGTTAGTACGGCTAAGCAGGCGGCAGATCGTTTTAAATGATTTTTCATGACTTTCTTTTATGAATATTAATAGCCATTGTTTTGAACTAAGATCGTATTGTTTAAATCACTGAGCGGAACAGGAAGCAGTTCATTTTTTCCTGCCACAAAACCGTTAGAGCCCAGCACGGTAGTTGCCTGACCGGTGCGCACGAGGTCAAAGAAACGATGTCCTTCAGTAGCCAGTTCCAGGCGGCGCTCATTGTAAATGACATTTAAAGAAACCGGAAGGCTCGACAAGCCAACACGTGCGCGAACTGCATCCAGCAATGCCTGCGCGCGGCCTGCGTTTGCACCGCTTTGCACCAGCGCTTCCGCTTCCATCAGGTAGGTGTCAGCCAAGCGAATTTCGATATAGTCGAGATTGTAGTTCAGCTCAACCGTACCACCCAAAGGCGTTTTGTCGGCCAGCCGTGGTGCGTACTTCGCAATAAACCAGCCTGTGTTATCAGCTCCGGGCTGGTAAGTGATGTTGTTGGCTTTGCAAATACTGTCAATGTTTGCGCAGGTATAAGGATAACGCGGGTCATTGTGTATGGCATCAACCAAAGATTGTGTAATGGGACAGAATCCCCAGCCACTTGAATATATGGGACCGCTGTAGTTTCTGGCGCCAATCATCTGCACCCAAACATTGCCTTCAAAACCACCCCAGGCACCCCAGTCCTGCTGAGCTTTGTTGGTGTGTACGATCTCCAGGATGGATTCTGTATTGAACTTGTTTTTTGGCGAAAATATATCGCCGAAGTTAGAGAGCAGATGATAACCGAAATCGCTGGTTTGTCCTGGTGATCCGTTTACATCTGCAAACTGGGCTGCCGCTTCGTTCCATTTTTGTTCGTACAGATACACTTTACCCAACAAAGCTTTGGCTGCGCCTTTTGTAATGCGTCCGCCTTCTGTACTTACAGGAACCGTGTTTGGCAGGTTGGGTTCTGCCACGGCTTCTGTCAGGTCTTTTTCAATCTGCGCATACACATCTTCCGGCTTTGCCTGCGGTACATTGTAAAGCTCGTTTGAAGGAATATTTGTGAGAATTAGCGGCACATTTTTAAATAAACGCACCAGGTCAAAATAGTAATATGCCCTCAGTAATTTTACCTCGGCCGTGTAACGTGCTTTTGCTTCAGTTGTCAGGTCAGGAATGTCACCATTCATTTTATCTAATATCAAGTTGGCCCGATAGATACCTGTGTAGTTTCTGCCCCAGAGATCGCCCTGCGGTCCCTGGTTGGTATTTACCGTAAACTTATCCCATGCCGTCCAGTTAATCTGGTCAGGTCCGGGTGCGGCACCGCCGGCAGCGCAATCATCGGAAGCTGCCGTCAGCAATCCTTCCTTTGATGCATAGCCTGCACCGGTTTGTGAGCCCAACGGATCGTACACAGATACAACACCGGCAAAAATCTGTGCTGCCGTTTGATAGTATTGCGATTCCAGCGTGGTGGAATTACCGGTAGGCGTAATTTCTAAAAAGCTCTTTTTACAAGCACTTACTACAGACAGTGCCGCGACGCAGACTGCTGTATATATCATCGTTTTTTTCATGACAACCAAAAATTTTCTGTTTTAAAAAGTAAGATTGATACCAGCGGTGAAAGAACGAGCCTGCGGATAATAACCGCGGTCGATGCCATAACTGCTGCCGCCAATTTCAGGATCGTAACCTGAGTATTTGGTAAGGGTAAGCAGGTTGTTTCCGCTCACATATACGCGCAATTTCTGTAAACGGATTTTATTCATCACCGTAGTCGGTAAAGTATATCCAACCTGCAATACTTTCACCCTGAAATAAGCACCGCTTTCTAAGTAAAACGTAGATGGATTGCTGAAGTTTCCATTTGCATCAACCGTTGACAGGCGTGGAAAATCGTTAGACGTGCCGGGGCCAGTCCAGCGGTTCAATGCTGCCGTTGTGTAGTTTGCCGTTGGAATATCCAGACGACGTAAGCCGTTATACACATCGTTACCGGCTACACCTTGCCCAAACAGCACCAAATCAAACCCTTTGTAAGCTGCGCTGATATTGATACCGAATGACCAGTTTGGCGTCGGGTCGCCGATGTAAGTACGGTCGCTGTCGCTGCTGATTTTACCATCCCCGTTCAGGTCTCTCCATTTAAAGTCGCCTGGTTTTGCATTGGGCTGAACTAAATCGCCATTTTTATTGCGATAATTGTCTATCTCAGCCTGTGTTTGGAAGATGCCTTCCACTTCGTAGCCATAGAATACACCAATTGGCTGTCCAACGGCTGTACGGGTTTGCTCCAGTTGGTACGATTGTAATCTGGCTCCCGTCAGGTATTGTAATCCCTCGCTAAGGAAGGTAACACGGTTGCGGAGATAAGAGGCATTGCCTTTTACATCGAGAGTAAACTTGCGAAGCAGCTTATGATAGCCGAGTTCTATTTCGTAACCACTGTTATTCATGCTGGCTACATTACCCACAGGTCCGCCAACACCAATGTATAACGGCACATCGAGCGGGCGCAGAATGCCGGTTGTTTTCTTTTTATACCAGTCGAATGTCAGGTTAAAATCGCGGTTCACAACGGCATCAAAGCCAACGTTTGTCTGGCTGGTTTCTTCCCATTTCAAATCCGGGTTGGCAATGGCTGCCGGGCTGTTTCCGAATGTATAGTTATCACCAAACGTATAATTCCTGCCGCCTACTACATTGGATACATACGCAAAGTCACCGATATTGTCGTTGCCATTTACACCATAAGAGCCACGTATTTTAAGGAAGCTAACCACATCGTTCTGTGGCCAGAAATCCTCCTTACTCGCAACCCAGCCTAAAGAAGCGGAAGGGAAATTACCATACTTGTTGTTGCTTCCAAAACGGGTAGAACCATCGCGGCGCAGAATCAATTGGGCAAGATATTTTTCGCCATAATCGTACGTGATACGACCATAAAGGGAAGCTACACGGTGTGGATAGGGCTGGTAATAATAGCCACGCGGTGCATCCGGTGAACCCGGAACTGAAGTAACGAAATTGCCCGACTTCGCTTCATCAAACGTATTCACCGGCAGATTGACATAACTGGCGTTTTGACCACGACTCATGTAGTTGTCCACATAAGTGCCGGTACCTGCCAACAAGTTAATGTGATGATTGCCAAAAGCGCGCGTATAAGAAATGGTATTTTCCCAGGTATAGTTGAGTGCGCGGTTACTTTCGGTATAGAATGAATTCTGGCTGATGTTCAGGTTAACCGCATTGTAGTAATAATACGGGTTAAAGCTTTCGCTGCCATAGAAAGCCAGCTTGGCACCGAGGTTGGTTCTCAATTGCAATCCTTTCACCGGCATCAGTTCCAGATAGGTATTGCCTACCAGATTATCTGACCAGCCATAATTTCCCAGATGCGTTTTAATATACGCCAGCGGATTTGACATTTCCTGCGTTACCTGCGTAGAAATTCCATAAGGAAACCCGTTCGCAGCGCGTACAATTGCCAAACCGTTTTTATTATTATTGTTTGGCAAATACGGAGAATTGGGTGCATTGATAACATCGAGATTGGTTTCTACCGCAGGCGTTAACGGGTCTAAATTTACTACAGAACTTAAAATACCGCCATATTCTGTATTCAATCCACCAATGCCAACGCCCTTGATATGAGAATAACCGAAGTTGGTTCCGATGTTTAGCCACGGAGTGATTTTATGCGTACCGTTGAAACGTGCTGTATATCTTTTATATTCAGAAATGGCAGAGGCTACAATCCCTTCCTGGTCGAAATAACCAAGTGAAGTATAGAAAGTTGATTTGTCGTTTCCACCGCTAATGCTTAACTCGTGATCCTGAATACGGGCGTCGTTATTAAATACAAGCGACTGCCAGTCGGTGCCTTTGCCCAGCGAAGCCGGATCAGAAAAAAGAATAGAACCGCCGCCGGCTAAAGACGCTTCATTGCGGAGCGATGCATATTCAGTTGCGTTCAATAAATCGAGCTTTCGGGAAGCCGCCTGCGTACCGTAATAACCATTGTAAGACATTACGGTTTTACCAGCTTTTCCTTTTTTGGTAGTTACGAGGATAACGCCGGCAGCCGCACGCGCACCATATACCGCCGCAGAAGCCGCATCTTTCAATACTTCGATAGATTCAATATCGGATGGATTGAGGTAATCAATACCACCAATATCAACTGGAATTCCATCAACCACATATAGCGGATCGCTGTTGTTAAGCGTAGTGGTACCACGAATGCGGATAGTGGTAGCTGAACCCGGCTGACCGGAAGCCGCAGCGATAGTTAAACCGGATGCGCGTCCCTGCAGCATCTGGTCAACTCTGTTGATGGGCTGATTATCCAGTTCACTTGCTTTTACGCTAGATATAGAACCGGTAGTAACACTTTTCTTTTGGCTACCATAACCAATTACCACCACCTCGTTCATACTGTTGGCAACATCATCCATTTGGATGGTATAGCTATTACCGCCTTCTGTTACAGTTAGCTCCTGATCGGCATATCCTACATAGCTAATCACCAGGGAAGAACCCTTACTCGGAACTGAAATGGAAAACTGACCAGTCGTATCGGTGGTTGTTCCGCCGCGCGTACCTTTTACCACAACTGTAGCACCTAATAAGGGTTGACCGGTACTTTTAAGAAGAACCTTTCCGGTTACACGAAAACTTTGAGCCTGAACTTGACAAAAAGAATAAAGGACCAAGACACAGCAAAGCAGTAGAATCGACTTCACTTTCATATTACAAGCAATTTTGTTTATGGCTGATAAGCCGTTAGTGAAAAATTAAAAAGCAAAAATAGTATTGTCTTAATTAACTTCTTGTTTTTAGCTACGTCATTTTTTACATCACTAATAAAAAAATATTATTGAAAACGAAGCTATTGTGAAGTATTGAGATGTACATCAATGAAAAACACTAAAAATTGTTAGAATTATAGCCAGATTAATTGGTGTAAGTTCTTAATAGCAATCAATCTTAGCTTTTTATTTACTTCAATATATAGGCATAAACGTATAAGAGCATTTACTGGTAAGCGACAAGAAGGAACGGTTACAAAATATAGTTTATAGCTTTAGCAACATGCTATGGCTTAGAGTTAAGTGTTCATTATCTATTTAAACAAACGACAGCCGCTTTTATTCATCACTAACGCTTGCGCCTGATGCTGCCGGGCCCTTCATTTTAGAGTATATAATTGACGAGGCAATGCACACGACAATTACACCAAGCGATATGTAAATGGAAATATGAACAAAAGATTCAATCAGCATTTTTACCCCTATAAATACAAGCACCGTGGCAATACCTTGCTGCAAATATTGAAATTGGTCTGCAGCGCCGCGAAGCAGAAAGAATAAGCTGCGTAAGCCCAGAACGGCAAATATATTGCTCGAATAAATCACCATAATATCATCGGCACTAAAGGGCACATTCGCTTTTTCGCGCACGAGGGAAACAACAGTTGGAATGCTGTCGAAAGCAAACAAAACGTCGGTTCCCGCCAGCATAAACACCACAAGTGATAGCGTAGTAAAACGAAGTTTACCATTTTCGCGAACAGTATATTTCCCTTCGGGGTTCTCTTTGCTCATGCTGAAAACGCGGCTGAAAAATTTGTAAATGGACGATTCCTCCGGCTTGTACTCCTCATCTTTCTTCTGAAAAAATAATTTGAAGCCGGTATATAAAAGAAACGCACCGAATACATACAATATCCATTGAAATTGATTGATGATTCCTATGCCCACAGCAATAAAAGCAATGCGGAATACAATGGCAAGCAACACACCAACCAGCAATGCCCTGCCAACGTCGAGCTCATTAATTTTCAGGTAAGAAAAAATAAGAATGAACACAAATACATTATCTATACTTAAACTCCATTCCATCAGGTAAGCGCTGATGTATTTAGTGGCAATGTGCGCATCTTTCTCAAGCCAGATAAACGCCCAGAAGGCTAATGATAAACCTACCCACAACGATGTTTGCAGCAAGGCTTTGCGTATGGTGACAACCGATTTGCTTTTGCTGAGAAACCCAAGGTCAAAAATTAGCGCAACCAGTAATGCAATGCCGAAAACAAGATAAATGAGAGTGGTTCTATCCATGATGTTATTGTAAATTGCTAATGGTCAATTGTTAATTGCAATAATAAAGTATGATACCAATTAGCCATTACCAATAACCAATTATACGCTTACGCGTTCGGCCAAAAGTTGTTGCACCAGTTTTTCAAGTTCACCAATACGCTTTTCCATTTCCGGCAGGCTGCGGCTAAGTGCCTGGCTGCGAAGTGCTGATGTATAATCGTAAGCCGGCGAGCCGGTAACAGCTATGTTTGGTATTTTAATGGACTTGCTTACACCGCTTTGCGCATTTATTTTTGTGCCATCTGCAATATGAAGATGCCCGACAATGCCTGCCTGCCCGCCCACCATTACATTATTGCCAATTTTAGTGCTGCCACTTACGCCAGCTTGTGCGGCAATTACGGTATTGCATCCTACTTCCACATTGTGCGCTATCTGGATGAGGTTATCCAGCTTTGCACCTTTATGAATAATGGTTGAGCCGATAGTTGCTCGATCAATTGTGGCATTGGAACCAATCTCTACATAATCTTCAATCACCACATTGCCAATTTGCGGTATCTTTTTATAAGTGCCATCTTCCTGTGGGGCAAACCCAAAGCCATCGCCGCCAATAACGGCACCGGCATGTATGGTTACATTTTTACCAATCACGCAATCGTTATACACTTTTACCGAAGGATATAATATGGTATTGTCGCTGATGCTTACATTATTTCCAATGTACACACCAGGAAACAGTTTTACATTATTTCCAATTTTTGCATTCTCACCAAGGTATGCAAATGCACCGATGAACACACCTTCTCCAATACTTGCAGAAGCCGACACATAGGAAGGCTCCTGCCGGCCGGTAAGCTGCTGTGTCATAATTTCCTGGTATTTGCGGAGCAAAGCCGCAAACGCGGAGTAAGCATTCGGTACACGAAGGAGAGTAGCTGCTACAGGTTCTTTTAGTTCCTGCGAGCTGTTGATTATAATGATAGATGCTTTTGTGGTGTAAAGAAATTCTTCATATTTAGGGTTGGCAAGAAAGGTAAGCTGACCTTGCTGGGCTTCTTCAATTTTACCGAATGAGCCCACGGCAACAGAAGCATCGCCTTCTGTTTCGGCGCCAATCATCATAGATATCTGTGCTGCGCTAAATTGCATAGATTATTAATAAAGTGTAATAGAAGTAACAACTGTTAACGTAATTGACAAAGATAAATTTTTTTGACCGGCATAGATAATGATGGCTGGATAAGCGGATTGTCTACTTGTGAAATCTCTCTTACTTCGCCATTTTTAAAAAGAATATTGATGTGTTCATCCGCCATTTTGTACGTTGTATTCTCGGCTTCGCCGGTAAATACAAGATAACCTGCTTCGTGCTCAGATATGCAAAGCCGCTTTGCTGCTGCCTTCCTCAGCTTCATTAATAAATCTTTATCTACAGGCTCATTTTGAAGCGTGCATTTAAGCAGCCTTCTGTTGAGCAAGCCATTGCTTAATGTTGATAAAACCGTATCAGGATGCATACTCCATTTTTTTATGCCAAACATAACGTCTGCATCATCAATACGACAGAATGCATCAATAAAATCTTCCGGTGTACATTCATCCTGCGAAAGAAAATAGTCAATCGGCGAGCCGGTTTTTATATCGCTGTCGTGGCTGTTATAAATCTCTTTTACCCGCTGAATAATTTTTACCAGCATCTTTTCAGTACACAACACAGCACGGTGCAGATACACTTGCCAATACATTTGCCGCCGGGCAATTAAAAACTTTTCGGCGCTGTAAATGGCTTTTTCTTCAATCATAAGTTCGCCGTCATGAACGGTAAGCATTTTTAAAATGCGATCGTATCCAATAACGCCTTCGCTAACGCCGGTATAAAAAGAATCGCGGGTCAGGTAATCCATACGGTCTACATCTACCTGCCCGCTAATTAAGCTATGAAGATAGAATTTTGAATAATTATTGGTAAAAATATCAATTGCTAAGGAAAGTCTGCCATCCAGGTCTTCGTTCATCCGGTGCATAATGCGCAGCCCGATTTGTTCATGATTGGCGCCTGACATCAATGAGTTTTCCAGCGCATGAGAGTAAGGTCCGTGACCAATATCGTGTAATAAAATGGCAGCTTTTACAGCTTCGCTTTCCTGCTCGGTAATGTCGATGCCTTTATTACAAAGCTCGCTTACTGCCTGGCACATGAGATGATAAGCGCCCAGCGAATGATGAAACCTTGTGTGAACCGCGCCCGGATAAACAAATGAAGCCAGCGCCATCTGGTGAATGCGGCGCAATCGCTGGTACCAGGGATGCGCAATGATATCGAGGATAAGCGGCGTATCAACGGTGATAAATCCATACACCGGATCGTTGATGATTTTACGCTGCTTCAGTTTTGTCATGCGGGAGAAAAGAAATATCAAAAGTAGTGCTTGAAAAGAGCTCAACATAGTTATTGGGAAAGAATAGCAAAAATTAACTGATGAAGTGCTGGCAGCTATTGTGAGGTTGCCTTATTGCTTTTGTAGGATAATACTAATGAATCTTACATGTCAGTTGAGTTTGCGATGCAAGTGAACGGCAGGATGGTTTTGCAGGCTGAAATTTTGATGATGTTTGTTGAGTTTGCAGTAATCGGATCAACAAGGAAAAGGGATATTTTCTTTCATTGCCGTTCATCAACCTATTTTCTCGCTTATCATTTCTCAGTCGTAGGATTGTTATCGTAAATTATTGATAATCAAGCATAGTCATTAAACCAAAATCCTTTCATAGCAAGTTACTAAAAAAAACATGGTACTATGTGTTGCATAGTACCAAATAAACTATACTTTTGTATCGTCAAAGTGAAAAAATCATGACGACAACAATCAACAACATATTTTCAAACACATTCTATGGATATTCAAAACACACAAAGCCAAATGCGGAAAGGAGTGCTGGAGTTCTGCATTCTCTCTATCATCCGGCAAGGCGAGGTGTATCCGAGTGATATTGTGGAGCGCATGAAAGCCGCCAACCTGCAGATACTGGAAGGCACACTGTATCCACTTCTTACCCGGCTTAAAAATGCAGGCTACCTTACTTACCGCTGGGTAGAAAGCATCAGCGGGCCTCCACGTAAATATTTTGTGATGACAGAAGAAGGTCTTTCCTTTTACGCCGAACTCGAGCGCACCTGGAAGGAATTATCCGACGCCGTTCACGCTCTTACATTACCAGCAGACACCACCAACAATAACCAATCAAACATTTTATAATCATGAAGAAGGTAATCAACATAAATTTTCAGGGGCGCGTCATCCCGATAGAGGAAACTGCCTACGAAATTTTGAAGCAATATGTAGATAGCCTGCGCCGCTATTTCAGTAATGAAGAAGGCAGAGACGAAATTGTAAACGATATTGAAAGCCGCATAGCCGAGCTGTTTGGCGAAGCCCTGAAGAAAGGCGGCACATGTATTACCGATGCCGATGTACATGCAATTATTGCCAGCATTGGCCGCCCCGAAGATTTTGACGGCGAGGAAGAAAAGGTAAAAGAACGTGTGTACGAGCAAAGCAACAACCGCTATACGTACACAAAAGGCGATCGCCTGTATCGTAGCGAAAATGAGAAAGTAATAGCCGGTGTGTGCGGCGGCATTGCCTCTTATTTCGGTGTTGATCCACTCATTGTGCGCATTCTCTTTATTGTATTCGCACTTGGTTTTGGCTTTGGCTTTTTGGTTTACCTCGTGTTATGGGTGGCTCTTCCCAGCACGGCTTCTACCGTTATTGGTTCGGCACGTAAGCGTTTAATGCGCGATCCGGAAGATAAAATGATTGGCGGCGTATGTAAGGGACTGTCTTATTATTTTGGGGTAAACGTGTGGATTCCCCGCGCCCTGTTCCTCATTCCATTTTTCTCATTTGTATTTAGATGGGATCACTGGGGCGCAGTTCATTATCCCAACTTCTTTTCATTATCGTTCAGTCCTGCGGCTGCCATCATATATATAATCCTGTGGCTGGTATTGCCGGAGGCTAAATCAACATCTGACCGGATGGAAATGAAAGGCGAAAAAGTAGACCTCAATTCTATTTGGAGCAATGTGGCCAACGAAACAAAAGGCATGGGCGACCGGGTAAAGAAATTTAGCCAGGAAGCTGTTGATCTTGCAGCAGAAACCGGTAAAAAATTCGGCAGCCAGAGCAAGCAATTTAGCGCTGAAGTATCGCAGACGGCACGGAAGGGTGGTCGCGGTTTTGGCAACCTCATCGCTTTACTTGTGAAGATATTCGTGTACTTTATTGTAGGTGTTGTTTTGTTTGCCATAGTAGCCGCACTGTTTGGCTTTGGCGTAGCCATGTTTGGTTTACTGCCCCTGAAAAAATACCTGCTGGATGGTGGCTGGCAAACCGTTTTTGCCTGGGGAACTTTGTTGTTCATCTGGGTGCCTGTTATCGCTATTCTCACGGGCATTATCCGCCGCCTGGCAAAGATGAAGGGAAGCAGCACCATTTTAAAAGCCGCTTTCTGGTCGTTATGGCTCGTGGGTTTGGCTTGCGTTATTGGTTTGATTGTATCGCTGGTAAACGATTTTCAATACCGCAGTACAGCAAATGAGCAAAACGTTGTACTGTCAAATCCAAAAGTAGATAAGCTTGAACTGCACGCTACACGCATTGGAAACTATTACCAGCGCTTCGACTGGCTTCGACTGGAGCCATTTGCCAATATTGATGATGATACAGCTTATGTAAATAACCTGCACCTGCGCGTTGTGAAAGCTGCTGGTGATAGCTTTGAAGTAAAATTGTTGAAGATGAGCGATGGGGAAAGCCGTCAGTATGCAAACGAACTGGCCAATCGTATACATTATGGTATCAACCAAAAAGATTCTACGCTGATGCTCTCAAGAGGTATAGCCATTACGGAGAATGAGAAATTCAGAAACCAAAGAATCTATGTAACCGTAGCCGTGCCTGTTGGCAAAAGAATTCTGGTAGATGGCAACGTGGCAAACTGGAACGGTAATGTACATTTTGGCTGGCACAATGATAACTGGAATGACAACGAGCGCTGGAACGACGAAGATAGGGACTATGACTGGGACCACGATGTAGAATACGTTATGACAAAAGATGGTTTGCAGAGAACCGATGGAAAAATGGATAACAATAATACAAACAACGACGATGACTACAATAATAAAGTGGAAGATTTTAACCGCAAGCGCGAAGAACTGATGCGTGAAAGAGACGAAAGACAAAAAGAGCTGGAAGAAAAGCAAAAGGAACTTCAGAAGTACGACAGCATCTTAAAAAATCAGCCGCTTGACACGGTACCTGTAGTACAACAGAAAACAACAGTCATTAAAACGGCTTCCATCATACATCCTTCGCGTAGTATTTCGTATATTTTGTTTACGAAACTGGCGATGTAAAACTCGGTTTGAGTTGGTAGAAGAATCCTGCTTTTGTATGAAAGCGGGGTTCTTCGTTTTTGTAACTAAGAGAGCTTTGTAATTTATAGAGGAATGAACTTGTTGAAACAATCATTTTTATATCTTTATCCAAACAAGAAATTATGTCGTTACCAACCAACAACAAAGACACAGGGAAAGGCGGAAACAAAAATCCGAAAGGACCGATGGCTTCCGGCGGTTCAAAATTTATAGCCAAACCAAAAAGTGGTGGCGCTGGCAAGAAACCGGTGAAAACCGGCGGCAGCCGCGGAAGCTGATTTATAATTTGTGTACAGGAAAGGCTTCTAAAAACTTAGAAGCCTTTCCTTTTTTAAACAATCCATTTTATTTCATTACCTACTCTGTTTCTCTCAAAGTAGCCGGATCATAAATGTTTCCGCTGGAAGAAACCATCGGGCGTGAAGGCTCAACTTCAGCTGAAAAACCTTCTACCTCATCAGACAACATCTGTTTTAGATTATTGCCGCGCTGTGCAAGCATTTCGCGCGTTTCAGCACCACTGCGGGGCGCGAAAAGGTAAACCAACAGACCACCAAAAGCGGCGCCGCGTAAAAAAGATAATAAATGCATAGTTGTAAATTTTAGTAGTGAATGTTTTCTTTTTTAATCTTCTCCTAAAAGCCTGCCAGTATCTTTTGGTGTAATATTTTATTGGTAATTAGAAAAGATGATTATGAGCAGTGCATTTATAAAAGAAAGCGAAGAGCAATGGCTTTATGATGTGCAGCCAACCTTGCCTGCCTTGCTCGTTTACCTGGCGCGTGAGAATAACGGCATTCGCGTGTATGAAAAAAAGCAATCTTTCGATTTAAAAACCGGAAAGGAAGTGTACGAAATGAGCAATGGCTTGTCTTATACAAAAGATGCAGACGGCCGCTGGGAAATTATATGGTGATTATATGTACGATGTTATATGCGTGATGCACGATGTATGTGCAGCAAATAAAGGCTTATAAAGAAATCACTTATAAAAGTTTTCTTTCTTTAAACAGTATGGCAAATTTAACATCGGACACTAAATCGCTTACTTTGCAAATACTTTTTTAAGTAACAATTTGGCAGCGAAGTAAGAACGCTTTTGCAGCGGGATGGAAGGTATCATAAAGGTATTCTGCAAACGCTGCTGTAATTGCTGCGATGAAATGGAAAATAAAGTGAAATTCTTTTTCTGCAGCCATTCAAACAAAGCCACAAATCCATGCCTTTTTTCAGCGGGTAAGTGCCAAATGGCCAAGTTTTCATCGCCGTTTTCAATGTTGCGAAACGTGGTTGGATCGGTCCACAAACGCTTGACATATTTATTCGCTTGCCCGCCCGAAAATCCATTTTTATAAAACAAAAAACTGAGTGTATGAGCTTCTTCATGAAGCTTATCTAAACCGGCTTCGTTTAAAGAAAGTAACTGTTCCCACACGTCATAAAAATCATTGATTAGCGTCTTCAATACAGCAATGGTTGTTGCATAAAATTCGCCGGCATGATACTGCGGAATGTGTTCTACTTTTTCATTTAATAATGAACCAAACACGCTTTGCATGCTCTTGCGCGAGTTGCCATTGATATCATGATTTGGCTCGTAATCGATAACGTACGTAATGCATTTTTCAGCAGCTACTTCATTAAATAATCCGGATAAGTTTTGTGTGATAATACAGTCTGAATCAAGCAACAAAAAGTTGTCTTCATCACTAAAATCTTCGTGGGCGCCGACGTATTTAAAAATAGAAAACTCGTAAAATTGATTGCGCCATTGGTTATAATATCCTTTCGGTGTTATGTATTCAAACGGCGTTACATAAAAGCTCACGTTTAGCTTTTGCAACAGCTCTTTTACTTCTATCCCATCAACATTTGGCAGCGTTGATGTATTGCTGAACAAAGCCAGCTTCGCATCCGGATTATAATGTCGCGCCACTGTATAAAAACAACAGATGCAGCGATAGTAAATATTCAGCACCTTAGCATCAGACGATTTGCCTTTTGCCGAAGGAAAATACGTGCTGTTATCTTCCGTATCTACACATATCCAGGTAGCAATAATATTCTTCGCCATATTGAATTATGAAAACAGTCCTTTAATGCGGTACAGAATGCGGGTTTTGATACTGTATGTATCCAAAAATTGTTTAAATATTTTGGGATTGATATGCGGTTCTGTAAAATGAAAATTCGTTTTGCCGCTTTCATCCAGGTTTGTGCTGAACCGCGATTTATAAGTGCCGGACGTATGCGTGGCATTGCCACCAAAACCATCATTCGCCACCGTGGATACTACCGGGTAAACCGTATAAGCATTCAGCCTGAACTGCGCATACGTCCAGCGAATTGCCCATGAATTTCGCTGACCCGTCATTTGCAGGTGAAGCAATTTTGAATGATCGGAGCCATTGGCGTTGAAGCGTTTTTGCGCAGCTTTATCTTTCTTGAATTCTTCATAATCCTTCATGTCCCAATCTATCCGATGCCACCTGTCTTTCCATGTAGCCCAGCCCCAGCTTGAGCCGCGACCTGTAAAGTAAACATCAACGGCGTCTGTAATTTTTATAGGAACTGTATAACCACAAACCGAAAAAACGCGTGTATCATTTTCATAGAAAGTAAGCGCGCCGTTCATGTAGTCGAGAAAATTTGTTGATAAAATCAAATCATCTTCCAGTACAATGGCTTTGCCAGCTTCATCAATCACTTCTGTAACGCCGGCTATAATTGAGTTTGCCAGCCCTTTGTTTTTTTCTGCAATGTGAAGTGTAACAGATTTGAATCCGCTAACATTTTTTATAAAAGAACGTACTTCATCAACCGCTATTTTATCTTCTTCTTTCGGCGCAGCATCAGAAAAAATATGAAGATCCGATTGTAATGCCAGCTTGTTTTTTTGCAACGAAGCCATTACTTGTTTCGTAAGGTCAAGCCGTTTAAAAACAAAGAGGCAAACAGGAGCCAGAGTTAATTCGGGCATGTATAAAAATTATATCGGACGTTATTTAAAATTATGGTTATGATGTTAGCAAAGTAGCTTGCGTTTCTCCCTCAACAGACTGCGATGATGGCCGTTTTTTCTTTTCCAGGTAATATAAGCAAAGCCCGATATGACCGAAGAAGATAACAGGCAATACATAGCTTAAAGAAAACAACAAACCAGTTAAACAAAACGAAACCAGGATTACAGATTCCTGCGATAATTTCTTTTGTCGCAAAGCTTTTACAGCAATAATGACAAAGAAGGAATATTTTAAAATCAACCCGACAATTCCATGATAAAACAGTATCTCAATAAAGCCTTCATGAAAGTGCTGACCCGAGCCTTCGTCCCACCAATCTACCAGCGGGTTACGCACATAAAAACCGGGAAACGACAATCCAAAAACCGGGTGCTGCTTTATCATTTCTCCATACACAACAGTCTGATCTATACGGAAACTGCCGGTGCCACCTTCACGATCAGGATCGAGTATTTCGCTGAAGCGATTGCCAAGAAAATCAAGGAAGCCAGGTTTTAGCGCCGACACGTAAATTAAGCCAAAGGCAGCTATGGCTCCAAAAAGAGTGAACATGGTAAAGAAACGCCCTGCCGTTTTGCGGTTGTTACGAACTGTAAGTACAATAAACAGGAACGTAGAAAAGATAGTGCAACTCCAAACCGAGCGGTGCTGGTGAATCAGTATAATAACAAAGCAAAGAAGAAAAAGAAGCAAATCAGCAATTTTTCCCTTTTGTATATATGCGCTTAAATACCACAGGTATGGAATGATAATCATGAGGACTGAGCGCGCATGAATCACGCGGTCATCACCCGAAAACGGACCATAATCTTCCATATCAACCTGTGCGAGGCTGAAGCCAAAACCATGACCATAAATAGCCATGAAGAGGAGATATGTAATCAGGTAAAACTTAGCTACCAATCCGAGTATATCAAAGTCAAGTGAGCGGCACATCGCCTTCACGAATACAACATATACAACCGGGTAGATAACCGTGAAGATGGTAAACTTATCGAAGAAATTACCGTACAGGTATAATGATTCAAACACAAGTTTTATCATCAGCGCTGTAAACAGTATTGTGATTATTTTTTCGTCCCGTTTTAGCTTTGGGAATGAGAACAGCACATATCCATACACCAATATGCTGATGCCTTTGGTTACGTTTTCATAAATGCCGGAGTTGGGCAATATAAGCCACGAAAAAATGCCTTCATTAAAAAAATAAAGAAACACCAATACCAGCAACTCCATAACAGGAAACCGGTATTTCAAAATGCGTATGGTATATGGTTGACTTACGTTCATATTCAATAAAAATCCTTTATGCGCTTGCCTTCAGGTCACTTACTTTTTGCTTGTTCAGTTTGCCGGCAATTATGTTTTTAATTTTACGATAAGCCCTCGGGAACAGGTTGTAAAACTGCATGGCGCTCAATAGCACATTCAATCCAATTACTTTCGGATTTCTACGGTTATCAATCCATTTTATCGGGCGTTCGCCTTTCATATACATCGATTGAAAGGTGCTTTCCTTTTCAGGTACGATGGTGCGATACAGAGCCGCTTTTTTATCAACAATGGCTTTGTTAATATAACCTGTATGTTTCAGCCGGATGTTAGTGTTCAACTGTACACCGCTAATTCCTTTTACATTCGGCGAGTCAATAACAAGATCCTGGAAATAACCGGTCGGAGCCTCACGCCACATAACTCTATCGTGTCCCGAACTGTAATTTAAACGGTACCACGAACCGGCAAAATGTTCCCTGTCTATAAAGTGAAACCGGCGGAAACCGTATTTATTCACCCAGCTTCGATTCATCAACCTGTCAAAATCTTTACGGGTCACCCCGGGCTCAAATATTTCATCAATATCCAGCCACAAACACCAGTCAGGTTTGCGTTTGCGTGCCATCTCGTACATCATGTTCTTATCGCGTCCTTCGTGATAATCCCAAGTGCGTTGTATATCGGCCACTTTTGGATGAGCTTTCAAAATTTCATACGTACCATCAGTTGAGCCGTTATCCAGCACAACAATTTCATCGGCTATTTTTTCAAAACAAGCCAGCCAGTCATGAACGAAAAAAATTCCGTCCTTCACACGAAGCTGTATAACCAGTTTGGGCATATTTATGAGTTTCTTTTTTTAAATTAGGCTGTTGGTAAAAAATACAAAATACATTTTTATGTAGCCATCGTCCGTCGCTTTTTTTTATCGCCTGTTGCGTCGCACACAGATGGGTTCCGGGCAATGATTGAGCTTTTTTACCAGAGGTAACAATGTCATTACCTTTTATAAAAAACAATTGCTTTTACAGTAATTATCTACCGTAAAAGCAATTGTTGTATTTATCTCTGTTTTACAATCCTTTTTAAGATTGTTTTATTTAAAATTGCTTTTACAAAAAGCAGCTTACAGCATATTTTCTGCTGAGCTGTATATATAGCCTTTGCCGTAAGAGCGGAACAGTTCCACATCTTTATCCATCATATCCTTCACCAGCATTTCCAGGCTATATTCAGGCTCCCAGCCAAGCACAGTGCGGGCTTTGGTAGCATCGCCAATCAGCAATTCAACTTCTGTCGGGCGGAAATAGCGCGGATCAACCGATACTACTTCTTTACCAACCGGCAAGTCGAATTCTTCATTACTGCAGGAAACTATATAGCCTTTTTCGTCTATGCCTTCGCCTTTAAATTCAATCTTAATACCTACTTCGCCAAACGACATGATGATAAAATCGCGAACCGTAGTTGTGATACCGGTTGCAATTACAAAATCATCCGGTGTATCCTGCTGAAGAATAAGCCACATGGCTTTTACATAATCACGCGCATGTCCCCAATCGCGCTTGGCATCCAGGTTTCCTAAGAACAAACCATCCTGCATTCCTAATGCAATAGCAGCTACGGCACGTGTAATTTTACGCGTTACGAATGTTTCACCGCGTAACGGGCTTTCGTGGTTAAATAAAATACCATTGGTAGCAAACATATTGTAAGCTTCGCGGTAGTTTACGATAATCCAGAAGCCATATAATTTAGCAACTGCATATGGACTGCGCGGATAGAAAGGAGTTGTTTCCTTCTGCGGAACTTCCTGTACCAAACCATACAACTCAGAAGTAGAAGCCTGGTATAGCTTCGTCTTCTTTTCCAACTTTAAGATGCGTATAGCTTCCAATAAACGAAGCGTACCAATGCCATCAGCATTTGCTGTGTACTCTGGTGTGTCAAAGCTCACTTTTACGTGGCTCATGGCAGCCAGGTTATAAATCTCATCCGGCTGTACTTCCTGTACAATACGGATGAGGTTCGTGCTATCTGTCAAATCGCCGTAATGCAGTTTAAAACGCACATGTTTCTCGTGTGGATCCTGGTATAGATGGTCAATACGATCTGTGTTGATTAATGATGCGCGGCGTTTAATGCCATGTACCATATAACCTTTCTCAAGCAGTAGTTCGGCGAGGTAAGCGCCATCTTGTCCGGTAATACCTGTGATAAGAGCCGTCTTCATGAATATCAAATTTTAATCAGTTACTAGTTCTGTTTGTTTATGTTTCTGTAAAAAATCTGCAAATGCTTTTTGGATTCCTTCACGCAGAGAGATTTTATGTTTCCAGCCAAAGGAATGAAGCTTAGATACATCCATCAGCTTACGTGGCGTACCATCAGGTTTTGTTGAGTCGAATACGATATTGCCTTTGAAGCCTGTAATATCTTTTACCATTTCAGCCAATTCTTTGATAGTTAGATCCTCACCTACACCCACATTTACCAGGCCATGTTCATTGTAATTCTGCATTAAATAAACACAGGCGTCAGCCAGGTCGTCAGCATACAGGAACTCGCGCTTAGGCGTGCCGCTTCCCCAAACCGTTACATCTGCACTGCCTTCCTTCTTCGCTTCGTAAAATTTACGGATCAAGGCAGGAAGCACATGCGAATTTTTAAGGTCGTAATTATCGTTAGGACCGTATAGGTTGGTTGGCATTACGGAGATAAAATTGCATCCGTACTGGCTGCGATACGCGTCGCACATTTTAATGCCGGCAATTTTTGCAATGGCATAAGGTTCATTGGTTTCTTCCAGCAAACCCGTAAGCAGCGAGGCTTCCGTTAATGGCTGAGGCGCCATCTTCGGATAAATACATGATGAACCCAGGAACATCAATTTTTTCACACCGCTTTTATAAGCATAATGAATAATGTTTGCCTCAATCATCAGGTTTTCGTAAATGAACTCGGCGCGATAAGTATTGTTGGCAACAATGCCACCTACTTTAGCAGCCGCGAGGAACACATAATCAGGTCGGTCTTCGGAAAAAAACCTGGCTACGGCTTCCTGATTTCTCAGGTCTAATTCTGATGAAGAACGGGTGATGATATTGTCGAACCCATCCTGCTGCAGGCGACGCATAATAGCGCTCCCCACCATACCGCGGTGCCCCGCAATGTATATTTTATCTTGTTTCTGCATATTTGCTTTTGCTTATTTCTGGTTTGTTTTGGTAATCCTTAATAGTTATCACTTTCACACGCGATTTGTTTTCTTCCGCTATCATATTATAACCAACAACAGGAAAATGAAAATTCACCAGTTCGGTATCATGATTGGAAAAACGGGTTGATATAAATGCCGGCTCGGCAGAATTAACTTTAATTCTTTCAAGCTGAATATCATCGTGGGTTTTACAAAAACGCTTCATCAGGTAAATATCATCCTGTTCAATCACGATTGGTCGCGATAACCAATGTACAAAACTAACAACACCCCTTGTTTTTTTAGCTTCTTCCATCTGATCTTGTGCAAGGCATACAAATACATACCTTTCAATCAGCGGCTTAAACGAAGTTCTTTGCCTTCCGTAAGATGATTTCACCAGTTTGTTAACCGGGTAAAAACTATCTATCTTTTTTCGGCGCAACAAATCACATACTTTCTGTTCCAACCCGGGCCGGGTGTACACCACATACCAATTTTCTATTCTTTCCATAAGAGTACGTTTAAACAAATTTACGACTCATCAATACCAGTTCTTATGAGTTAGGCACTTGTAACAATTTGTTATTGCCCTTTCTCTTACCACCTTTCGATCGGTAGTTGTAGCCATATCCATAACCGTAACCATAATACTTATTTCGGAAGCCTCTCGACTTCACGCCATTAAATACAATAGCTACATTCTTTAATTGCTGAACTTTATTATTAGCATCTATACGCTCGATAAATGTTTTGGGCGTATAGTTATGCCTTACTACATACAAAGTAGCGTCGCAGTAAGGAGACAAAATATAAGCATCTGTAACCGGGATAACAGGCGCACTATCCAGGATAACTGTATCAAAATTTGCGTCAAGGTAAGTGAGCAATTCATCCATCTTTCCATTCATCATCAGCTCCGATGGATTTTCTGGTAATAAGCCTGATGTTATAAAATACAGGTTTTCATTTTGTGTAGTCTTTACAATGATTTCTTCCGGCTTTTTTTGTCCTGATAAAAACTGCGTTACACCTGTATCATTGTGAATATCCAGTTTGTCTGACAGGGATGGATTATTCAAATCCATATCCACCAACACTACCTTTTTACCTGCAACCGCCAGGCTTAAAGCCAGGTTAGAAGCGATGAAACTTTTTCCCTCGCCGGAAATAGAAGAGGTTACCAACACACGTTTATTGTCAGCATTGATACCGGCATACCCAAGCGTCATGCGCAGCATACGAAATTGCTCTGCAATAAATGTACGTTTATCGTAGCCAATCATGTTTGGATCACTGTTTGGCTGAGCCACAATTTCTCCCAGTATCGGGCGCTCGGTATATTCTTCAATATCCTGGCGGAACATAATTTTACGATTCAATGTTTCTTTACCGAAAATAACTCCAACACCGGCAAGCAGGGCAATCAAAAACGCAGTGAGATAAACAATCTTACGATTCGGACTTACCGGCTCGTCTGATGATTGAGCTCTGTCAACGATTTTTGCATCTGCTACATTGGAAGCATTAGACAAAGCAGTTTCTTCTTTCTTTTGTAAAAGGAAATTATAAACATCGCTCTTAATCTGTTGCTCGCGGCTGATGTCGATCAAGTCTTTTTCTTTTTTTGGAAGGCTCTGCAACACCGAAGTATAACCACCATTGGTAGTTGCAATATTCTTGCGGCTGGCAAGTAAATTGGCGCGCTGGCTCTGGATATTATCCATAATACTTGGGCGCAATTTTTCAATGCGGTCGCTGATACCTACAGCAATCGGGTTGTTTTCTCCAATGGTTTTCTTGGCATTGGAATAATCAATCTCAGATTGATACAAGTTGCCAACCAGGTTCACTAAAGTCGGGTCGGTTACGCCAATAGAAGAAGGAACCAAAGCGCCTTCATTATCCTTCGATCTTACATATTTTTCAACCTGTTCCAAAGCCGCCAGTTGCGTACTTACTTCTCCCGATTTTTGATCGTTGTCACTTACATTCTGAAGAAACAATTCGCCTTGCTTGCTGATGTCAACAGCGCCCTGGCTGGCTTTGTATTGCTGAAGCTTTTTTTCGATGCCGGCCAAATCACCTTCTACATCTGTTATACGCTTCTGCAAAAAGTCAAGCGTGTTAGCAGCCAGTTTGTTTTTATCTTCAACTGTATTGCTGTTGTAAGTCTGTAATAAGTCGTTCAAAATACTTTCAGCCCGCTTAGGCACTTCATCCTGGTAAGATAGATTGATAATGCTTGATTGTTTGCTTGATGTATTGATCTGCAAGCCGCTGCCAATATGATCTGCCACCATTTTCGGGTCACTCAGTGTGAAGAACAGTTTGCTGCCTTCCTGCGGCTCATGAGTATAATTAGGATTGGGAATAAACTTGATAACGCCATACGGTGTGTTGATCCATTCGTTTAAACCATATTGTTTACCAAATACATTTACCAAAGCTTTCGCCTTATCGTAAGTATAAAAAACTTCTTTTGATGGTTCTATTTTCGATGCATCCTGTGCTATTACACTGATTGGCGCTGTGCTGTATGCATTCAGGTTGCGGAAGCGCTGACCTTCGTACATGGTTGCATATAAATGAAGATGATTAACCACCTGGTTCATCAGCGTATTGGAATGAATGACTTCCGTTTCATTCTCAATTGTTTTGTTGGTTGATAACAGGTCGAGTTGCTGTAGACCTTTGGCTTCCACACCTTTCATTTCATCCTTAATCATCAGGCTTGCTTTCGTTTCATATTTAGGTGTTGTTACCTTCATATATAGCCAGGCAGAGCTGCCGGCGATGATAAACAACGCTGCAAACAAGGGCCAATAAGGAATGTATTTGTAAATGACCTGCCCCAGGTCATCTCTCTTCTTTTCTTCGGTTTTTTTAATGATTTCCATTAGGTTTAATTTTCTTTTTACTATTTAGCCAGGCGGTCTATAATAATCGCGGCAAATGATAATGCGCTGATGATGATAGGCACAAAAGTTAACGTTTGCGTAGACGATGTGATCCTTGCCTTCGTTGGTTCAACATATACGATATCATTCGACTTCAGGTAGTAATAAGGAGATGTGAAAATTTCACTTGAGTTCAAATCCAGATACTTAATTGTCTTCACGCCATCTTCTTCCCGGATTACCATTACGTGGTCTTTTTTTCCATAAATGGTAATATCGCCGGCTAACCCTAAAGCTTCTAATAAACTCACTTTCTCATTCACAACATTTACTACGGTTGGATGAGCTACCTCACCAAGAACGGTGATTTTAAAATTCAGCAAACGCACGCTTACAATCGGGTCTACCAGGAGCTTACGATTGAGCAGGCTGTCGGTTATTTTTATGCGAAGCTGATCACTGGTTAAGCCAGTCGCTTTCACGCTACCCAAAATAGGAAACTGGATATTTCCATTCTGATCTACCAGAAAACCGGTGGCTTGTAGCGTAGCGCCATTAGCTGTTGATGCGTTTGCATAAGAAAAATTCGGAGTATTAAAAATAGCGGAGGCTTCCGGGTTTAAACTACTAACCGAAATGCCGATAATATCATTGTCCTGTATAGTTGTCTGCGGTATCTGAACATTTGAAGTAATCCGTGCATCTCCCTGCGTATTAAAGTAAGTGGCTTGATGAGCACTGCCGCAGGAAACAACGATAAAAGAGGTAATTACAAGAGTCAGGTACAGAATAGTTTTAGTAACGTTCATTTTTTTAATTATAAATAAATATGTCAAATGTTTAAAAACATCTTATTGCCAAAGGAATGTAATGGTTGTAGCAGCCGTATCGGATTTTTATATGGATACCATTAAAGTTCCGACCTAATACCATAAAAACTATGCCTTTTTTAAAGTACGTGTTTTTGCAGACATCAGTTTCTGATTTGTTATTACAAAATACGCAAAATATAAATGATTTTAAGGTAATATAAAATATTCAGATGAGCGTGGGTAATAAAGATTTCTATTTTTGGTACGCTTTATTTTACTTTTAGTCACTTCTTCTTACAAACTCTAACGGTTTGCCGCATAATTATCCGAAGCCAATTTTTAATTTTTTTTAAACTCGTGTAAAGAAAATGCTAACGCTCATTACCAAAACCAGAACCTGCTTCCGTCCATAAAAATCCCCAGATGATAAAAGCAGTTTCCGTGTGTGACATTGTTATTTACTCTTTTTCGTATTCGACAATATAGCTGTCTTCTATTTACTATCGGATTTTTTAATTGTATAGAAACAAGATGATGCCGTAAATCAGAAAGTATGGATCAGAATATGACTCAAAATTAATGGTTGCCGATAAATTGATCATTGTATTTATGCTGTTTAAGTGTGATAAAACAGGTGATCATTCATTCAATAGTAAAAAGTATTTGCTCTTTTCAAAATTTATAGTTAGTAGGAAAAAGCTTGGTTAAGCAACAATATTGCGTCAAAAAGTTTTGACAATGTTGGATATAAAACTTTACAGGAGCCGGAGATCATTTTGTGCAGGCAAACATGACATACAAATGACACTCATCCTCACATGTTGTGAGTGAAAAAAAGGGCTGCCAAGTACCTTTGCCGATGTTAGCGGGGATTTTTTACAGGAGTATTAAACAATGGATATTAATCACTTTTGCATCGCAGGAATTAATTACAAAAAAACCGACGCGGCTATCAGAAGCCAATACGCCGTAAGCGCAGATATTTATTCATCTCTTTTATCAAATGCAGTTCAGCAAGGTTTGCAGGAAGTTTTTATTATCAGCACATGCAACCGTACCGAAATATATGGTATTACAGATGATGCCGGCAAACTGATAAACTTGTTATGTGCCGAAACCGGCGGCAGCGAGCGCACCTTTCGCAACCTCGCTTACACAAAGCATGGATATACAGCCATTGAACATTTATGGCAGGTAGCGGCCGGGCTTGATTCGCAAATATTAGGCGATTATGAAATTGTGGGTCAGTTAAAAGCGGCTGTTAAGTTTGCGAGGGAGCGCGACTTTATTGGCACTTGTACGGAGCGCATTGTAAATGGTGCTTTACAGGCATCGAAAGCGGTTCGCAACGAAACCGCTATCAGCGGTGGAACGGTATCAGTGTCTTTCGCGGCGATTCAGTATATAAAAACATGTGTGAAAGATATAGCCGGTAAAAAAATCCTGTTGATTGGCACCGGAAAAATTGGGCGTAACACTTGCCGTAATATCATAGATTATTTAGGCAATCATAACATTACCCTTGTCAATCGCACGCCCGAAAAAGCTATTGAACTGGCAAATGAATTAAGCATCGCATCTGCTTCCTACGAAGACATGATTGAGGAAAGTAAAAAAGCTGATGTCATTATTGTTTCTACCAATGCTTCCGAACCTGTTTTGCGCAAAGAGCATTTTACAAAAGATGATCATAAAGTGTTGATAGATTTATCTATCCCAAATAATATTGATGTTGCTGTAAAAGACCTGCCGGGCATACAGCTTGTAAATGTGGATGACTTATCACGCATTAACGATGAAACACTTCAAAAGCGGCTTGCCGAAGTGCCCAAAGCCAAAGCGATTATGGCTGAGCACATGCAGGAATTAAAAGAATGGTGCAATAACCGGAAGAACGTTCCTTATCTGAAAGTTGCCAAGCAAAAGATGATGGATATGCAATGCTGCACCATTATGCAAAGCCGCAAAAAAACAACCGGTAAGCTGGAACCGCCGGCTAACCCGGAAGCTATACAAAAAGTCATTAATAATATGGCTGTTAAAATGCGCTGCGCCAACCAGCCCGGCTGCAACTACATAGAAGCGATTAACGATTATATAGACGGTTCTAACTAATAGCAGGTTAGCATAATGACAACACCTCTCCGCATCGGCACCCGCGACAGCCAGCTTGCTGTTTGGCAGGCAACGCTTGTAAAAAACGAACTTGCAACGCATGGCATTTTATCCGAGCTTCATTTCATTAAAAGTGAAGGCGATATTGACCTTGTTACGCCTTTGTATGAAATTGGTGTGCAGGGTATTTTTACAAAAACGCTTGATGCCGCTTTGCTTAATAAACGCATTGATATTGCCGTACACTCCATGAAGGATGTGCCCACGCAAATGGCACAGGGAATGGTGAGCGCTGCTGTGTTAAAACGCGCGAACTACAAAGACATTTTTGTTTATAAAAACGAGGCTGCTTTTTTAGATGATGAGCAGTCGGTTGCCACCATCGCTACAAGCAGTGTGCGCCGCATTGCGCAATGGCTGCACAAGTATCCAAATCATGCTATTGAAAATCTTAGGGGTAATGTAAACACAAGGCTGCAAAAGGTACATGATAACAACTGGTATGGCGCCATCTTTGCCGCTGCCGGCTTGGAGCGTATTGGTTTGCGCCCCCATAAATCAATCGATTTAAATTGGATGCTGCCTGCACCTGCACAAGGCGCTATTATGGTTGTGTGCCGTGCAGAAGATGAAGAAACAAAAGAAAAATGTTTTCCTCTGCACGATGAAATGACTGCCATTTGTACCAAAGCAGAGCGCGATTTTTTGCGTGCCTTACAAGGTGGCTGTTCAACACCAATAGGCGCTTTTGCGGAAGTAAAAGAAGAAAAAATTGTATTTACCGGTAACATGGTTTCTGTAGATGGAAAAGAGAAAAAAGAAGTGGAAACATCTGTTGCGATAGCCGATCGGTATACTTCATTTGGTACCGCTGCTGCGGAACAATTATTGCGCAACGGCGGAGAATCTTTAATGCAAACCATTCGCTATGCAAAGGGATAAAATTTTTGTTCTTAGCACGCGCCCTTCATCAGAAGCTTTTATTGAAAAAGCCTCTGATGCAAATATTTCTATTGAGTCATTTTCATTCATAGATGTACAATCGGTTCGGTCAAATGAATTGGCAAACCAACTGCAGTTATTAGCAACAAAATCTCTGGTTGCTATTTTCACCAGCACAAATGCAATTAATGCTGTTGCTGAGCAGCTAAGTACCAATCCTGGCTGGAGAATATTTTGTATTGGTGGCAGAACAAAAGAGTTGGCGATACAGGTATTTGGTGAAAACAATATTTTAGGTTCTGCAAAACATGCGGTACAATTAGCAGAGCGTATCATCAGCTATGGGCAAGCAAAAAGCGTTACTTTTTTTTGCGGCGATCAGCGCTTGAATGAGTTGCCTGACATGCTTATTAAAAATGGTATCAACAGTGAAGAATTGATTGTTTATACAACTGTGCAAACGCCCGTTTTGATAGAGAAAAACTATGATGGTATTCTCTTCTTTAGCCCAAGCGCCGTGCATAGCTTTTTTTCAGCAAATACCATTGCGATTGATGTGGTTTTGTTTTCTATCGGTCAAACCACAACAGCAACCATTCAGTCGTATTGCACAAACCCAATTATTACCAGCGAGTGGCCGGGCGGCGATAACCTTTTGGCTTGCGTAACCGATTTTTATAACCAGACGAGAGTAGAAGGAACAATTTCATGAATGATTTATTATTGAAAGTGCTGCGCGGCGAAAAGGCTGACCGCACACCGGTTTGGATGATGCGGCAGGCAGGCAGATATTTACCTGATTACATTAAACTAAGGGAAAGATATTCCTTCTTCGAGCGTGTGCAATCACCTGCACTGGCAACAGACATTACACTGCAACCGGTTGACCAGATTGGTGTGGATGCTGCCATTCTTTTCTCCGATATACTTGTGGTGCCGCAGGCAATGGGGCTGGAAGTGCAACTGATAGAAAACAAAGGTCCCGTGTTACCCGAGCCAATCAAAAACAGCGATGATTTACAACGCGTTTGTGTGCCCGATGTAAAGGAAAGATTGCATTATGTATTTGATGCTATCAAACTCATCAAGCAGGAACTGAATGGTCGTGTGCCGCTCATTGGTTTTGCCGGCGCGCCGTGGACATTGCTCTGTTATATGGTGCAGGGCAAAGGCAGCAAAACATTCGATGAAGCCAAAGCTTTTTGCTACCAACAGCCGGAGCTTGCTCATACTTTACTGCAAATGATTACCGACACTACGATTGCTTATTTAACCGAACAAATCAACGCCGGTGCCGATACGGTGCAGGTTTTCGATAGCTGGGGCGGCTTGCTGTCGCCCGCCGATTTTGAGGTGTTATCGCTTCAATACATCCGGCAAATTGTAGCTGCGTTGAAAGAGAAAGCGCCCACGATCATTTTTGCCAAAGGCGCATGGCATTCGCTGGATAAAATGGCGGTTACCGGTGCTGCGGGGCTTGGCATTGACTGGTGCATCACGCCACAAATGGCGCGCAGCTTTGCCGGGGAAAACATTACGCTGCAAGGCAATTTTGATCCCGCAAAACTATTATCTCCCATCCCTGTTATAGAAAAAGAAGTAAAGCAAATGCTGCGCGATTTTAAAGGCACAAGGCATGTGGCTAACTTAGGTCATGGCATTTTGCCAAACGTACCTGTTGATGCCGCCAAAGCGTTTGTGAATACAGTGAAGGAGTGGAGCTGATAGCTAGCTGCCTGGATAGAGATATATTGTTTCATAGAATTTTCCCGCTGCTGACTGAAATTCGTCAGCCGCTATGGCAGCAAGCAGTTGTTAATGGGTGTTTGAGTCTTTTACACTTGTCAAACAGGAAGTCAATTTTGCCAAAAGCTCAGTATTGTCACACTTAATAATATTTGGCTGAATTGAAAATGCTCCGCCAAAATACTTCTGATTAAGCCTTGCAACCCATCTTTTCTATGGGTTTTTAATGCTTTCAATATAGTTTTCTGAGTTAAGCAATGAAAGAGCTATATAATTAACCCGGATTTTCATTTTTATTAATTGAGAAGAAATGTTTTTTATGTCTGTCCATTTTAATTTTTGTAGATTAATATTGTCTGTAAGCTCATCTTCTGTCAGAATTAAAGCTGGCGTGCCTGCCAGAAAGAAATTGATACGCCGGTAAAACCCTGGAAATGTTGTTAAGAATAAAAGGAAAATAAATAAGCAAATAAACAACGCAATAGTTTGGTTTGTTATATAGAAGATACATGTAAAAGCCGAAAAAAGAAATACGATAATAACCAAAAAGATTGATGTAAGAATAACTGCGGTTTTGGAGAAATAATATTTAGTTTCTTGTCTTGTCATAAAGCGCCAAAAAAAGGCTCGTCTTAATAATAGCTAATTCAAATATACACGCAACTCCCTTTACACAAATTCCCTCACTTCCCCAGCGCCACTTCCTTATAAATATCGCGCTCCTTCGTCATGTCGGCCAGTTGTTTTTGCAGAGCGGCAATTTCACTTGTCAGTGCCGTTTCGCGCGCGGTGGTCATAATTATGAAAGCTCAATGATACCGCCTGCAATGGTCGGCAAGCTAAGTATCCGCTAATGTATTCATCAGCCAATGAAGTAAAGGATGAATTGCCTGTCGTTGTATTCTCTTGTTTGGCATCAGTTGATGGGTTGTTGCAGCAGGAAAAAAGACATGGCAAAGCAAACAATGACGAACTGGTATTTTATGCGTGGTGCGTATTGTAGAAGTAAAGATAGAAGTTGAAGGGAAGAATTGTAAAGCAAGTTTCAGGCGCATAAATTTTACAGCGAAGTGTTTATATTTGAGAATTGCCTGCCTGCTTAAACAACCACTAATGACAGACACGGGAACCATTGTAATACTGCTGATTATTGCAAACATTATTGTTTCGTACAGGGGATTTAAAAGCAAAAGTTTTTTCGATACATACAAATTCGAGGTCGATAAAATATTGCTCGATAAAGACTACAAACGCCTGGTGACATCGGGTTTTTTGCATGTAAACCGGACGCATCTTATCTTCAATATGTTCAGCCTGTACCTGTTTAGCGGGCTTGTTGAAAGCACTCTTGGCGGGCTAAAGTTTTTGATTATATACTTCGTGAGCTTGGTGGGCGGCAACCTGTTTACTTTGTTTATCCATCGTAATCACGGCGATTATAATTCTGCAGGTGCATCAGGTGCTATCTGCGGTGTCATCTTCGCATCCATTGCTTTATTTCCGGGCATGGAAGTCGGTTTCTTCGGGCTTCCCTTCGCCATACCAGGCTGGGTATATGGCGTGCTGTATGTTTTGTATTCAATCTACGGTATCAAATCGCGAAAAGATAATATTGGTCATGAAGCTCATTTAGGCGGCGCGCTAATTGGTATGTTGATCGCGCTGTTACTGGTGCCTTCTGCCTTTCCTGAAAACTACATTACCATTTTACTGATTGCTGTTCCGGCAGCGGTTTTTATTTATGTTATTGTAACAAGACCGCACTTGTTGCTGATCGATAATTTTTATTTTAAAAATCATAAGCATTACTATTCAATTGATCATAAATACAATGAAGAGAAAAGTCTCAGCCAAAAAGAGATCAATAAAATTCTGGACAAGATCAATACGAAAGGGATAAACAGTTTAAGCCGCGGAGAAAAAGAAAAGCTGAAGCAATACTCGAAAACGCTTAGATGAATTAACTAAACAATACCTTGCTTTTATAAAACTACCGGCAGGCTAAATATAAAAGTGCTTCCCTTACCCACTTCGCTTTCCACCCATATTTTATCATCGTGGCGCTGTATAATCTCGGAGCAGAGATAAAGACCAATACCAAAGCCGGAAGCTGTAGTGGTGCCTTCGTTTGCACGATAAAACCGGTCAAAAAGTTTCGGCTTATCTTCTTCTTTAATGCCGATGCCTTTGTCTTTTACACTTACGGTAGCACAACCGTCAAGCGTAACACAGGCTACATTAATGATAGTATTTGCCGGAGAATATTTAACCGCATTGCTGATGAGGTTGCTGATCACCTGGTTTATTTTATCGCGGTCGGCATTTACCCATGTCGTTTCTACGGGCGCAAAAATGACCTTATGACTATTGATGGTTGATTGTATTTCCTCTTCTATTTCTTTCATCAGCATCGCCATGTCGAAGCGCTTTTTATCGATCTGTATTTTGCCCGACTCAAGCCTCGATACATTGAGAAAACCGTTGATAAGCGTTGTTATTTTAGCCACCTGCCTGCCGGCTTTATCAAGCATGTTCAGGGTAAAATCATCTTCAATTTGAGAACGTATTTTCAGTAGCTGCAGATAACCGCTAAGCGATGTAACAGGCGTCTTCATTTCGTGGCTTACCATGCCAATGAAATCATTCTTGCGCTGCTCGTCGCGCTTTTGTTCTGTTACATCCTGGAGAATGCCGCTGAGGCAAATGGGTTTCCCGTTTTCATCAAAGCGCGTTTTGCCTTTGGCTTTTACGGTTCGTGGTGCAGGATGTTTGGGGTTAGAAATGGTATATTCAATATCGTAGTTTCCGCCTGATTCAAAATGCAATGCTTCCCTGATAGCCTTAACAACACGCGTGCGGTCTGTTTCTGCAATCATATCGGTGGCTTTGTGCAATTCAATCTCCTCGTTGGGTTGAAGCCCAAACCATTCCTTCAAAAGGTTATTGCCACTAAACCGACCCGTTTCTGCATTCAGATCAAACGTTGCCAGTTCGGCTGCGCCGATAGTAAATAGCAGTTCTCTCTGGCTGTTCACAAGCTGGTCGTAAATAGCGAGATAATCCGTTTGCGCCTGCACCAGTTCTTCATTAGTTGCCGCCATTTCTTCATTAGCGGAAGTAAGTTCTTCATTCAAACTTTGCAGAGCTTCCCGGATATTTTCCTGTTCGGTAGTGTCGATGTTGAGGCCGATGATATTTACCGGCCTTTTCTCATTATCAAAGAATAATTTTCCAATTCCTCTTATCCATCTTCTTTTACCGGTAAAGCCGTGAGTGATAGGATATAATAAGTCTATGTCAGTGCTGTTTTTAATAGCGTTCGTAATGGCATTTGTAAAAGAAGATTGATAAGCCGGTTCCACCAGTCTTGATGCCTCTTCCAGACTCACCTTACTTTGTAAAGGCAGTCCCATCATCAGGCGGTATTGTTCCGACAGGAATATGTTGGCAGTATCAACTTCCAGCATCCAGGTTCCTAAGTTAGCCGAGGCAACGGCTAAGCGCAGGTATTCTTCTTTTTCTGCCAGGTCTTTGGTGCGCGAGATGATGCGCTCTTCCAGTTCGTTGGTTAAGCTCGTCAGGTTTGTTTGAGAAACATACAAATCTTCATTTGCTGCGCGCAGTTCTTCATTGGTAGTTTCCAGTACCTCATTCAATTCCTGTTCACGAAGCAGAAAATTCTCCAGTTGTGTGTTTTTTTCTAATACCTGCTGAGATAATATATTTTCGGTAACGTTGGTAACGGTGCGTATGATGTATGCCACATTGCCCGCATTGTCAAAAGTAGGTTCATTTCTGTTGCTCCAGTATTGGGTTATATAATCACCCTTTTCGGGTAAAAAAATCTGGTATTCATAAATAGGAATCTCATCTATCTCCTTATCAGCAATTACTTTTAAAAAAGACTGTAGCAAAACATCCTGTTGCGCAGCCGTAATCGCGTTACCCGGAAAAATTTCAAAAAAATCCTTCTGCAGCATCTCTTCTCTCTTACGGTGAGAAAGTGCTATATAATTGTCGCTCACAGCTACTATGGTAAAGTGTGGCGGATTTGCCTTTATAATGACTGAGCGTGTAGAGTTTTTGAAAAAAGCCTGAAAGTAATGATTGCTAAAGAATCCGTCGTTGTATTCTACCCTCACTTTATTGCCTTGTTGTTCTGTCAAATGTAATAAGGAATGATAAGAATTGATAGTTAGCTCATAATAATTATCTGGTAAGCAACACTTATAGCTACTAAAAGGAGCCATTAAAATGCAGCAATGATTCGTTCTTATAAGTATTGCTCGTAAGCGAATGTTATTCATTCACTTAACCATAACCGATACGCCATAAGAGCAAAAGATGGGTTCATATTTGCAGCCTTATATACAAAGTCCGATAAATGAATAGAGTTTTAGTGGTAGATGATGATGCAGATATCCTGGAAAGTGTAAGCTGGATTTTAAGAAAAAATAATTTTGAAGTTGTCACCTTGGTCGACTGCCGCAAGGTTATTGAAACGGTGCAGGAAATGAAACCAGATTTAATTCTGCTTGATATCAATTTGGGTTATTGCGATGGCAGGCAACTTTGCCTGCAACTAAAAAACAGAAACCTTTTTAACCATCATATTCTTTTGTTTTCTGCCAATCCTGAACTTGTAAAATCAACCAGTATGTATAAGGCTGATGATTTTATATCAAAACCTTTTGTTGTAAAAGAATTTGTTACCACTATACGCGAGCATATGCCGGTAAACTGATTGCTGATTCTATGGTATAAATAAGCTTTTGCTTTTGTGGTGATAGCCATTAAGCGGAAGTAAACCCTACACAAAAAATACCCGTTCAATCGTCCAGTACAGCGCAATCAAACCAATCAGTACTGATAACGGATACACAACACGTTTGCGATAATTGCGGATGCCTTTTAGGGGGAAGATAATAAACGCAAACATGGCAAGGATAATAGTAATCTGACCCAACTCTACGCCGACATTAAACGAAAGAATGGAAGTAAAAAATTTGTTGCGCGGAAGCCCTATTTCATTCAGCGAGCTGGCAAAGCCCATCCCGTGAATCAACCCGAACATAAACACAATCAATACACGCCACGGCTTTAATTCTGTAAGTAATAAATTCTCAACGGCAATAAACAGAATTGATAAGGCAATGATTGGTTCCACCACGGCACTTGGCGCTACAATAATATTCTGCATACTCAGGGCAAGCGTAATGGAATGCGCCACCGTAAAAGCCGTTGCCTGCCACAGTATTGTACTGGCTTTAGTACTTAATAAACACAAGCCGCATACAAACAAAATATGATCAAAACCCTGCGGTAAAATATGCGTGTAACCAAGCTTTAAGTAAAACCAAACCACATCATTTACAGGCGCTTTTTCAAGCGCATAGTTAATGGTATGCGCATACGAAGGAAAAGCAGAAAAAGAAAGCAACAGGATACCGGCAAGAGTAATGGATAACTTCTTTTTTTGCTCTGCCAAATTCGTTTCCAACATGCGGGAATGCTTCTATAACTTACCGGCAATGGCAGCCGTTTCGTTCTTTAATGAGTAATCAATATAGGGGTTCGATAACGAAGTTTCTGCCAGTGTAGCCTTTGCCAGTTCTGTGTTTCCGGCTTTATAATAAATCAAAGCGGCACGACTCAGCAATACCGGGTTTTTCGAATTTGTGCGCAAGGCTTTCTTAATATAATCAGCCGCTTTTGCATACTCACCGCGATTGTAATATACCCACGCCATTGTTTCGTTCACATCAATGTTATCAGGGCGGCGATTCCATTCCATCTGCGCATGTTCAAGCGCTTTGTCTTTATCGCCAAGCTTTAAATAATCATAAGCCAGTTCCCTGTCGGCATAGTGACCCATGGTTGGGTCTTTTGCACTCGCTTCTGCATCTTTGGTAAGGCCATCTACCACATCAGTCAATATCTCGTCAGCCTTCTTGGTTTGACCTAAGCGGCGATACACGTCACTCATCTCTTCTTTCACAAGGTTATCGGTAACAATAGAATCTGCTTTTTGATAATAGCCAATGGCTGCCTTATAATCATTGTTTGCCATTGCCACATGCGCCAGCCCAACCAACGCATATGGATAATCAGGACGCATGCTCAACGATTGATGATACAGCGTATCTGCCGATTTATAATCGCCTGTTTTTTCATACAAACCAGCCAGTTGTGTGCGCGTCCATTCAGTGTATTCATCGCCTTGTCCGCCCGCTTCTGCTGCGCGTTTCATTGCATCAATCGCACCTTTATAATCACCATAAATTTCACGCACATAAGATATTCGCGAATAGGAGGTAAGGTCAGGACGAATTGACACCATCTTGTCTGCATATTTTATAGCTGAATCATAACTGCCCATCTCAACATTGCCATCCACCATCAGCCCGTAGATGTATGCGTTGTATGGGTTCACCTGTTGTGCCTGCTTGGCTACGGCTAAGCCATCGCCAAAGTGGTGCTGCGACATATAGATAAGCGATTTATACACCAGCGCATCAAAGTTGTTCGGGTCTTGCGACAGCGCATCATTAATGTATTTCATCGCGGCTTTGTCGTAGTAAATATGATTGCCCGTAATGCGCGCTTCTTTAATGTACAGCGCTGCCAGTTTCAGGTTCGATTTTGTGTCAGCCGGGTCCGTCTGCAAAGCCTTCAGCAGGTCATTATACTTCTTATCCGCCAGTTGCCATTCGGCACTGTTTGCTTCTGCACCTTTGCGCGGCAGCAGCGGGTATGTTTGCGCGGCTTCGTCTTTTTGCTTGTTATTGTATTTAATAACGATGCCCGCAATGGCTAAGCAAAATATCACGATGCAGATAATGTAAATGGTGCTCTTCTTCATAAAGCAATCTGTTTTATACTAAGTCGGTAAAATACAAAATACAGTTTTTGGTAGCCATCGTCCGTCACTTCTATTGAGCGACAGTTGCGTCCGCCGCGGCGGATCATGGTTCGGGGCAATGATCAGGCTTTTAAAACAGCCGTATCAGTACCCTAAAATATTTAAGCACAAATAAGAGAAATGAATACATCTCACATTGTACATAGTATAAAGGCTGGTAAATATCAGATAAAAAAAACATTACACGGCGTTGCCACCGTGTAATGTTTTTATAAAGAAACTCAAGGAGCAAATTGCTTATTCTTTCACAACCTTCTTCACCTCCATACGCTTGCCGTTACTGTCGGTAGCCACGATGGTGTAAACGCCCTTTGCTAATGATGAAGTGTTGAACGTAGCAGTGGTGCTGTTCATCACCTGTGTAGCTATTCTTCTGCCTGCATTATCATACATGGTCAGGTGCAGGTTCGTTACTGTAGAAGTTACTTTCACATATGTAGTAGCCGGGTTTGGCGATACAGTGAAGATATTCGTAGTTACAAACTTGATTGGCTGCACCGGCGATGTAATGGTTCTGCCATCTTTATCTACCTCCGTTATGCGGTAGTAGTTAATGTCCTTCATAGAAGGTGCTACATGCGTAAACTGGTACACATCGCTGCTGTGCGTCATTACTTTCGACAGAGTTGTATAATGATTACCATCTGTACTGTATTCAACATTGTAGAAAGCACTGCCCGCCTGGTTTTCAACCTGCCAGCGAAGCGCTACAGTCTGGTTTACTTTAGCAGCAGTAAAGCTTACAAAATGAACCGGCAATACATTGCTGTGTGGTCCTACAAAGCTTTCGCCTGTAAAGCCTCTCCATGGAGTTTGCACATATGGAAAGCAGGCTTTCAGTGTAGTGTCGTTATGAGTAACGCCTGCATTGAAGCCTAACACATTGGCAAGCTGCTGTGTTACGCCGTTAGATTCATCACCAATTGTGTAATCATCATAGAACAAACCAATAGCAGCCAACGCAACGCCACTCACAGCCTGAAGCTCGATGGTAGTCACATCATCTTCCAAACGTCTGCCGTTAGGGAAGCCATCCATGTTCGGGATGAATTGCATTGAGTCGCTACCATTAAATCTTGCATCTGTAAGCCCTAACACGGCAGCATTTACAATACCTAATGTGCTAAAGTCAGCACTCTTGCGGTCAGTAACCGGTACTGCCATATTCAGACGAAGATAATCACCAAGCGTAGGCAGGAAGTTATTGATAAACGGTTTGCCTGGCGCCAGCGGGTTGCCTGCAGGTTTGCCTGTTGCTAACTGGTAAGGAGCTAAGTTTGGAACGCCTGTATAAAAGATAGGGAGAATGTCAACCGAGCGCGGGCTGTGATCATTTGGCAATAATATATCACCAAAAGCTTTCGGATCGAGCGCTGTACCTACCAACGCGTCGTTGCCTTTCAATACATACAAGCCTTGCTTGCCGTTTCTGAAATCTACATTGCCCAAAACGGTTTGCGAATTGCTTTGAATACGCAAAGCAGACAAGCTTGGAACGGCTGTACCAAACTTTGAATCATCCATGTACAAAGCCAGCTCAGGATTTTCGAAGTATGGAATGAAAGAAGAATCACCACCGGCATCTGGATAAGTTGCATTCCATTTGTCTTTCATGCCAATGGGAATCACAACTTCGTTAGTTAATGGCATACCCAAACGCGATACTTGTTTCCAATCGCCTTCCGTTGTATTGGTACCAGTCTTCGGATCAAATGTGGTAATGGTTTGGCGGCTTGCTGAAGCGTACACACCAATTACAAACCTGGAATCTAAGATACTCGTAGCTGAGTCTGTGGTAAGTCCATCTTTCTGCAAAGTAGAAATCGGAACTTCTACGCAAATAGAATGACAGTTGTATTTAGCCAAACCATCCCTGCCGGTAATGGTATCTCTGAAATTACCCACGTCAAAAGCACCGCCGAGGTCAACAAAGAACGGATCGTCAGCCGGTCCGCAGAATACGGTTTCGCCGGTAGTGGCAGAGGATACGGCTTTGGTCATCAGGGCGTCGTATGTAGTATTTAAGCCCACGGTAGCGTCTTCGATAGAACGCGGACCAATATTGTTCGGAGGAACAACACCGCCTGTCACAACCATTTCAAAGCTTTTACCACCATCAACGCTGCGATATAAATTGTAAGTTGTCTTCAGGTTTTGCTTTCCCAGCCTGATATTGAAGAACGTTGTCGGGTCTTCATTTTGCTGGGTAAATGTGAAGCGATAGATGATATCATCGCCCGGTGTAGCTGGGTTATTATCTACGTGAATTTCGTAGCGGATGTTTTCGCCGAAATTGTAATAGTTAGGACCACCCTGTGGCAATTCAAACGGAATATAATTGGCTATCAAAACCACCTTGCTGCTATCGCATGGGCTGCGAAAAGCGTACACATCGGTATTATCCGCCAGCGGATCACTTGAAATAAGAGGCGCCTCGCGGTGGGAGGATGCCGAAGCTGTATAACTGAAAGCAACGCCGAGCGCAGCAACAGTCAGTAATCTTATAATTGATTTCATTTTCTATTCTTTTTTTGCGGTTAGAACCTTTGTTGGTAAGTATAATCAAATCCTCTCCACGGAACCTGAACATACGGGAAGCTAGCTCTGATCGTCGTATCGTTCTTGGTAGGTCCTGAAGTAAAGCTCAGCACATTATTCAAATCTAATGTTACAGGGCTTGAACCTTGTCCCGGTGTATAGTCATCATACCACAAGCCAATAGCAGCTAAAGCCACACCACTTACAGCCTGCAGCTCAATGGTGGTTACATCGTCTTCTAACCTTCTGCCGTTAGGGAAGCCGTCCATATTTGGAATGAAACGGAGTGCAGTGCTGTCGCTTGTAAACCTTGGGTCAGTTAAGCCCAGTACAGCAGCTTTTACAATACCCAATGAGCTGAAATCAGGATCATTGCGTGGTGTTGGCGGTACAGCCATATTCAGCCTCAGCATATCACCCAGCGTAGGCAGGAAGTTATTGATAAACGGTTTGCCTGGCGCCAGTGGGTTGCCATCTGGTTTGCCTGTAGCCAACTGGTAAGGAGGCTGGTTAGGAACACCGGTATAGAAAATAGGCAGGATGTCAACGGAGCGAGGACTATGATCGTCCGGCAAAAGAATATCTCCGAAACCACCGTCTGCATTCGGTGCTAAAGCAGTTCCGAGTAAAGCCGGGCTGCCTTTCAGCACATATAAACCTTGCCTGGTATTGCCAAAATCAACATTACCTAATACGGTTTGAGCGTTGGTTTGAATGCGAAGCTGGTTAAGTGATGGAACGGCTGTGCCAAACTGCCTGTCGTCCATGTACAGAGCCAGTTCAGGATTTACGAAGTAAGGAATAAAATCTGCTTCGTTGCCTGTTTGTGTAGCATTCCATTTGTCTTTCATGCCAACAGGAATAATGGCTTCATTAGTAAGCGGCATGCCAAGGCGAGATACCTGTACCCAATCACCTTTGTAGCTTTTTGTACCATCGTTATTGATGGTTTTAATTTGCTGGCGGCTGGCAGAAGCATACACACCAATTACATAATCAGGATCTAAAATATTCTTGGCGTCAGCAAGGCTCTTACCATCTTTCTGTAATAGCTGGATAGGTATTTTTAAAGCAATGCTGTGTACATTATATCTTGCCAAACCATCTTTGGTTGGGTTGGTACCGTTGCCTTCAGGTCTGAAGTTGCCTACATCAAACGCACCGGCAAGGTCAACAAAGAATGGATCGTCAGCCGGTCCGCAGAATACCGTTTCACCGCTTTTAGCAGAACCGATAGCATTTTGTCTCTGCTGATCGTACGTGCTGCTTAAGCCAACGGTTGGGTCTTCAATAGAGCGTGGTCCTATATTATTAATAGGAACAAACCCGCTGAAAATAAGTGCCGGAACACCGCCGCGTACTATCTTTTCAACATCGTATGTTGTAAAAATGTTTTGGCTGCCCTGTCTTTCATTAAAAAATGTGGTAGGGTCCTGGTTCTGGTGGTGGAAAGTAAACCGGTATGTAATGTCATCCTGAAGCGGGTTGTCTGCCCGGTTCTTGATGTGAATTTCATAACGGATGTTCTCGCCGAACGTGTAATAGTTCGGGCCACCTTCCGGCAGTTCAAACGGGATGTAATCGGCAATAATGGTAACGGTGCTCGGATCGTCCGGGCTTACAAACGCATACACGTCTGTATTGTCTGCCAGCGGGTCGTTCGAAATCAATGGTGCTTCCCTGTGCGAAGAAGCGAAGGCGGCATTCATCGTTATTGCGGCAAACAACAACAATGAAAACCGCCGGAGAGCAATGTGTACAGTTTCCCTTCTCATAGATGTGACGGTTTTTAAATTATAATAGATAAGAAAATCCTTGTTGGATAATTAACATGTGCTAAGCAATATGTTTTATACGCAATTGTTCTAACTGCTGGTTTGTATATTGGAAAAGAATTCGTGCGGCAGGAGATCGGCGAAAGAAAGTAAATATTGTGTCAAATGAATCTGTTTATTGGCTAACTAAAAAATGAAAAGCAGGAAAAGAAATATAGTTCAGCAATCGGTGATAAAATAAAAATTCAACGGCATAATTAAAATCGCAGTAACCTCTTATTAACAAACTTGATTCCAAACGCCGGATTTTTTTTGCTCCATTAAGAATGAACAAAATAAAAAGCAGTGTTGTTTTATAACGGCGTGTATCTCAACAGCGAAATCGCAAAAGAGTGTATATTAAAATTCGATTAAAAAAAATATTCTTTTGCAGGCTGATATATTGCTGGCAGGCCAGAAAGAATATACTCAATTATAAGGTTGTGAATTACTCAAAATGAGTAACCGGTTCCATACCTAAAGAAAATGCACGCTTATAGAAACATCAGTCATTTTTTTCGAAAGCATTCAATAGAACGGGAAATTAAAAACGAATAAACTGAGTTTACAAACCAAGAGAGCCATGCAAAGGCTGCACGGCTCTCTTTATCCTGAATATAATGGGTAAAACCTAAATAATAAATGGGTCTACAATCGCCAGCACGGCATCCATCGTTAGTGGCTCATCAAACGCTTCTGAAGCATCATCATACGAAATATCGTAGCCATTGATGTTCTGAATTTCAATTCCTAACTGCACACAATTGCCTTCGCCTGCATAGCTTGCCTGTACAGCCGAGCCAATACCCGATGTGGAATCGCCGGTTATCCACGGGCGTATGCTTTCATCCATATATTTTTGGCTGCGCAATTCTCTTATGTACGAGGCATGGCGCGCTTCTACCGAATGAATTTGTAAAGCCGCTGTAAGCACAGCATTGCTGCTTTTTAGGTTGCCAGCCTGTCCTTTATAAGCCCTTACGCCGGTATCTTCAAAGGTTTGCGATACAGCCAGGAAAGTATCATAATTACTAAACACATCGTCAAAAGTGTCACCGGCTGTGTAGTCAAACTTGAGCCCGCTTACGGGTGTGCCGCCAAGCGAGGTAATGGTAGAAGCTAAAAAAGCCACATGCTCATTTTCATGATCGCGGATGATGGCAAAGCCTCCCTGCGTATCGCCCGGTATCAATCCTGGTACGCCGGTGCCCATATTATAAAAACCGGCTTCCAGGTATTCCAGTGTCAGTGCAAAATTCAGCACGTCAACAATCGACGGCATGGCGTTGCCGCCCGCATAAGCTTTCTTGAACATGCCGCCCAGCATCAGGGGCACAGCCGTTAAAGCCACTCTGCCACCAATTTTACTAAACTGTTTCATGGTGCTGCGGCGCGTATCAAGGCGCTCATACACTTCGGGGTCAATTTTTTCTATGTCTGATAATATCTGATTGAAGTTCATAACTGATTTTTTTTAGATGGTCATTTACCATGGAGCTTTACTGGTGTCAAGTTTTACAGGCAGGTAAGGAAGCAGATTCGGTATCACCTGTCTTGGCGAGCTGGCTTTATCCAAACCCTGGCTGCTGATCACGGTAGCATCGGCAAAAGAGCCGGGGTTTACCAGGTCTCTTATATAAGCCGCATGGCGCGCCTCTACCGAAACAATCTTGCCGGCTACGGTCAGGTAGTCCGGGTTCTTAATGTATTTACCCGCACCGTTGTAAGCCGATACCCCAAGGTCTTCAAATGCCTGCGCAGTTCCCAATACACTTGTGCCGCTCGTAAAATCAATAGAGCTTAAATTGAACTTGATGGATGGAACCGCATACTTGCCAAGTGCAGTTTTAAAAAACTCGCGGTGCGCAATTTCATGGTCGCGAATCTGGGCGAGCCGTTTCTTCTGCCAGTCGGTAGCGCCGCTAAAATAATTTTCGGTTACCATTGTGTAAAACTGCGCTTCCAGTTGCTCAAGTATATAAGCATAGTTCAGCACAGCATAATCGCTGTAGCCCAGGTACACGGTGCCCGAAGAAAGCCCCGCTTTGCTTTGGCTTAGCATGTCGGCTTGCATTTCATCTGCTCCGGTGATTGATTTGGTGCACGAAGCCGCCACGGCAGTTATAGCAGCCGCACCCATCATTTTCGATAAAAAATTTCTTCGGTCCAATGGTGAGGCAGGCACATTCACGGTTTCCCCCGTGTCGGGGATGTGTTTCGTTTGTAGCATACTCGTTAGGTTTTAATGTGTGAGAGTGTGTTATACTGTATGCCTATACGGAACAAGTAGCAGATCCGGTTTTTAGTTTTGAAGAAAAAGTTAAAGAATTTTTTTTGTCTCATATAATGATTGGCAAAACCGGCTTACAATATCTTCGTTCACCTTTAAAATTTCTTATCAAAAAATCCGGAACTCTTGTATAGCAAGCATTGAAATTTCCTGAATGCCTTTTTCGCTGATCGATATACATTCAAGTTGTATTTATGTTTGTTTTTTATCTGAAATAAAACTCTGTCCGTGCATCCCACTATTACACGCCGGTTACAAGCCAATATCTAAATAACAGGGAAAAGAAAATTACCAATGCGGGCATCAATCTGCGGCTCATCCTCAATAGCAATATTGAAAGGATAGCCACAAAAAAAGAAGCTGCCAACCTTATATGGAAGCCGGGCGCGACAATTACTAACCTGCCACCCGCAACAAATTGCCCGAAGTAAAAGCCCTTCGAGACGCCGGTTCTGTGTTCATCAAAAACAATGAAGAGTGGCCGCTCAATGGCGGCAAGGACATGTCGCCCGATTTTTCTATAAGGTATAGCGAAGCCGCCGCGGCATTCATTAATGCTTCCAATGGCTTTACGATGCCAAGGCGATCTGCCGGGCGAAACACTCACTAAGGTAGATGTCATGAATGATGTTTACAGAGAACTTACAGACATGCCCGGCGATGGCTGAACGTATTTCCATCGCAATAAAGTAATGCGCAAGCTGTTCACGTATCAAAGTTTCTTATCTAAGGTGAAGGGCGCATCTGCCATTTGTGGTGTCAATATTAAGTCACTCGCACGAGGCACCCTGCTGCCGCTTACCACGGCCACATTCGTGCGCACAGGATATTCTTTCGGGGTAAACGAAAAAGGAATCATCCCGTGCGCATGCCCGCAGGCAATTATGCTGTTATTATCACCGCACCCGGCATGCAATGAGTAAAAACAACAATCAAAGTAAAATCCGGCGTCGTAGGTCGAAAAGGTTCATCTTCACCAAAGCAGGCGAAACAGGCAAAGAAGCAACCATTTAAAAGGAGCGGGTATAAAAGAACACAGACAACCTAACAGAAACAAGAATGTATATAAATGGTGACTCGCAAAACCCACATCATCGCGGTTTTTTTTATGTATATGCATTCGCTTTCCTGTGCAAGTTGATATAGGGCTGGTAAACTGATTGTCTGAGGGCATGCTTTTGCATTCGTTCTCCGGTTTTATCAGCAGGTTTTACTGCTTTCATTCTGCATGCAGTTTGAATGCAGAAGGTGCGTATATTTGAGAGTTATGCGCAACCTGTGACAAACTACGGTTTGTCATTTTGCTTTTGTAGTGGTTTGAAGTTGATACTTCTAAGCAAGTGGCTGCGATGGCAAAGCTCTTTCTTCGGGTGTGTCTTTTGGCAGGCAGGTTCCGGGTGACACAATCAGGTCTGCACATAACATGGGGTTTTGTGTCAGCACGGCTGACTATCGTCAGCCGCTACTGCAGTTCTTTTCTCAGCTTCAGTCATCGGCCCGACAGAACGCTGCTCATCATCCGTGGTGGTTTGTATCTTCGGTTCTTTATTGGGCTTTTGTCCCAGCCGACGGATTGCATCCGTCGTGCCGAACACAAAGCCCGAGCCGTTGTAGGCAACTGTAACTAACTACTTCCAATGACAGACACTAACGACAAATCCGTTAAGATACTTTTCCGTTATTACAGTTCTGTTTTAGACGAATGGACTGTAGAAACAATGTGGGCGGAAGTTATAGATGTTGACAAGGGACTTTATAAACTTGACAGCATACCTTTTTATGGACCTCTTGTAGCAAGTGACGATATAGTTTTTGCAGAATATGATGAAGATGAAGAAAGGTTAACTTACCGAGAGACAATTGAAAATTCAGGAAATTCAATTGTAACCGTTGTAATTATGGACAAGACATATGACATCAATTCAATTCGGGATATTTTTAAAAATATGGGTTGCCTATCTGAACGAGTTAACGATGCTTATTTTTCAATGGAGGTTCTTGCAGACAAAAATTATAAACCAATAAAACAAAAGTTAACTGAACTTGAAGACGAAGGCATTATTGGTTATGCAGAACCTTGCTTATCAGAAAATCACAGAGAGCAAATTTAGAACAGCAGCCTACAACATTGGTTTGGCAAAAAACTGGCTGACGGATTAAACATCAACTTTTATTTTGCTATTTTGCTTCAGTTTCGGCTGAAGGGACAAAATTTAGCTGGTAAAAGAAGCATCAACATTTTATTATAAATTTAACTTTGGTTTTCGGCTGAAGGATTTCAAATTCCAGTTCTTCGCCAAGCCTTGAACGTTGGGCGAAATTTTCAGACAACCTTATGTGGACACATAAAAACACTTTTGCAATTGGTGGACTTGACAATATTGGCTTTGCACCAGGACAAGACTTTTTGCTTGTGTTATCAAGTCAGGGACAAGGAATATTTGACTGCATCAAGGGAGAGAAAATAGCACGACTAAATAATGATTCAGATTGGTGGCAAGCCTTTGACCAAACGACTAATTCAATTGGCGGCTTTGACATTTTAGATAAAGTACAAGTTTTAACCAGCGGGCTTCATGGTGGGGACAATTTGTCAAAGACTACAGCAGACGGTTGGACGTTGACAATAACAGAACCTCAACCAGACGACAAACCATTTGACAAGTATTTAGTACAAAGAATATTTTTGGTTTCGCCAGACAAAGGAGACAAAATTTATATCACCAAGGACGGACCTTGCGAACACAAAGCTTTTGGTTTTTCAGACACGGGTAACTCGTTTGTGGTTGCACTAAGCTGTGACTTGACAATTTATAGCAGGACTTAACAGCAAGACAAAAACTACTGCCAACATACGGTTTTGCGTTATGGCGGCTTGACGAACAAAACTCATCAACCGTTTTTTAATTAAGCTTTTGTGCTATATTCGGCTGACGAATATAAATGTCCGCCACAAACGCAAAGCCGGTGGACGTTAGCAGTAATTTTTGACATGACACACAAAGAAGCAAAAGGGTTTGGCAGGACACTAGCTTTAAAAGCAATGGGACTTGCTGTATTGACATTGTTACTTGTATTTTTACTTATAATGGTTAGTAGGGACTTTACCAATGGAATTTTGTTTTTTATTAAATCCATTACTAACATTTACTTTGGTTTGCTCATTATGTTACTGTTTGGTTTGACAAGCCTCTTTGGCGGACTTGCAAGCAATGATATTATAACTAATAGGAGAAATGCTATTTGGACAGCATTGAAGTATTCATTTATTACTATTTCATCTATTATAATTTATCTGGGAGCTATTGGTCTTATTAAGGACAAGTCAAATACATTTAATAATCTCAACGAAATTTTGGAATCATCTTATTTAGAAAGTTACATCAAAGCAGGTTTGTTGACGACTGTACCGATGCTGATAGTTTGGTCATCAGTGACATTTCGGATAAAAAAATCAGTAAAGTAAAAACAATATGACTAACCTCCCGCTAACATGAGTATTGCCAAAATGCAGGCTGATGAACATGTGCTGAACAATAAAATTTCAATTAAGCTTTTGTGCTATATTCGGCTGACGGAACTTTATTGTCTGCAATTCGGCAATACGAAACCGTTGGCGGTCATGCTACGACGACCGTTCTACAAGACAAACCATTTGTTAGGCAGCTTGCTTTTTCTTAAATTCGTTTAGTGAAACAACGAAAAAAAATAGGACTTGATTTTGAGGTTGACAAATTAACCAACTCGATTGAAAACGTCATTACAGGTGATAGTTTTTCTACTGATATCACCCTTGTTACAAATGCAGACTTAAAGAACATAACCAAGAAAAACGATTGGCAGTTTGACTGGAAATTAGAATTTAAGCAACCGGAAAGAGACGTTTATAAGTTGACTATAGTAAATAACCAAACTATAATACAAGGCTTAATAAGTTTAGAAATCAAATCCGACCACGTTTATATGCACCTTGTTGAGAGTGCACCTTTCAATAAAGGAAAATCAAAAGTTTACGCAGGCGTTCCTGGTAATTTGGTAGCTTTCGCCTGGAAACTGTCTTTTCAACGTGGACATGAAGGCAATATTTCCTTCTTTTCCAAGACACAACTTGTTCAACATTATATAGAAACTTTAGGTGCAATGCACGTTGGTGGACGTATTATGATTATTGACACAATTGCAGCATTAAAACCTATCAATAAATATTTTCCAAATGAAAAGTAAACAAAAAGAACTTGACGTAGATTTTATTGGCGGACAGGAACCAATGACCAAAGAAGAGGAACTTGCAATCAGTGAGTTTATTCGTGCTGATAAAGAAAAACGCAAGATGCAAGAATTATGGAAAGCTAAAATAAGAACTTCTTCAAAAAGCAAACAACCTGCTTGATAAAAGCACGAACCGCCAACATTGGTTTGGCAAAAAACTGGCGGACGGATTAAACATCAACTTTTGTTGTGCTATTTTGCTTCAGTTTCAGCGGAAGGAACATTTTTTAGCTGATAAAAGAAGCATCAACTTTTGAACATTAATTTAACTTTGGTTTTGGCTGACGGGTTTTAAATGCCAGTTCTCCGCCAAGCCTGAACCGTTGGCGGTCATGCCGCTCAGAGATTTTGTACTTGTTCAAAATTGTTATCTTTATGGACATGATAAATTCATGGACATGACACGACAAGCAATCATTGAGCGGACAATAAAAGCGATCAATCAATTACCAGAGGAAAAAGCAAAAGAAATTTCTGATTTCGCCGACTTTGTGACCAAACGTTATGAAGAGCACTTATTGACGCAAGGCATTCAAAAGCTCGCTTCTGACAGCCGGACCTTTGACTTTTTACATAACGAAGAAGACGTTTATTCCATAGCAGATTTAAAGGAAGTATACAATGGCTAAAGGCGACATTGTACTCATTGCTTTTCCCTTTACTGACTTAAGCGGCAGTAAACTTCGTCCTGCCGTTGTTCTTGCTGACACCAGTCTTGACATTACAGTTTGCTTTATTACGACATAAATTGGCTGGCAAGAACCTACAGACGTTCTGCTTACTCCAAGTGTCAATAATAGACTTAGAAAACAATCACTCATAAGAACAAGCAAAATCGCAACATTGGACAAAGCCTTAGCAAAAGGAATGTTGGGCAGACTTGTACCGACAGAAATCACAGAATTAAACAGTAAACTTAAAATCTTATTTCAGTTACCTTGAATAAAGGCACATACAGCCGACACGGGTATTGCCAAAATGCAGGCTGACAGAACATGACTTTCAACTTTTGTTTTTCAATTTAGCTGTAGTTCAAGCTGGACATTATAAATTTAGCTAAGTTCAAATCATCAACTTTTACATACGAATGCGGCTTTGGTTGCTGGGCTTGACGGAACTATAGTGCCTGCAATTCGACAATACTTGTTCGTTATATGCAAATTTACCTTCAATGTTAAAAGCAATACTTTTATTCATCACGCTCTGCCTGACATTTTTTACAAAGGCACAAACTGACTTGAAAAGCTTCGTTAAGCAAAATGCAGCTTCAATTTTTACAATTGAACCAGATTCCACTGACTATGCCGACCTTGACGTTATTGGAAAAGCAATTGGCAATGCCAAAATTGTAATGCTTGGTGAACAGGATCACGGAGATGCACCAACTTTTTTAGCCAAAACAAGACTTATAAAATACCTGCACGAAAGAATGGGCTTCAATGTGTTGGCTTTTGAAAGCGATTTTTTCGGGCTAAACTTCGGCTTTGATAAACTTGATAAAAGCAGATCAAACATTGACAGCTTTCTCCAAAAAAATATTTTTCCCATTTGAACTTATTGCAACACTTGCCAGAACCTTTTTTACAATTACATACCATACACCTATCAAACCAAAAAACCTTTAATAGCTACTGGTTTTGACAACCAACTAACCCTGAATTTTTCATCAAAAAATCTTGTTTTTTATTTAGATAGTTTGCTTCAGGTTTTAAATATTCCAATCATCAAACAACTTAATTACAAGACCGATATTTTACCGCTAATCGATTCACTTAAAAATTATTCTTTTAGCGATACAGCCAACTATTCTAAATGCGAAATCTATTTAAGTCAGATTAAAAGTCAGCTTGCAGATAAGTTACGTGAAAATGACTTTTGGATGCAGGTAATCAATAGCCTTTTGGAAGAAAATAAGGAATATCAGCTAATCAAAACTGATAACATTATTGCCGGAAATATTAGAGATGCTCAAATGGCTTTAAACTTAAAATGGCTAACAGATGTAAAATTTCAGAAAGAAAAAATAATAGTATGGGCTGCTAATGCTCATGTTGCAAAGTATATAGATAGTTCAGGAAAGAATGGAAGAAAAATGATTTCGATGGGAAGTTACTTTATACGTGATGAGAAATATTTAAACGAAACGTATGTTATCGGTTTTACCTCTTATGAAGGCGAAGCGGGAAGATTAGGATCTAAAACTTATTCAGTACGCAAACCAAAACCAAATGGCTTTGAGAACTGGATAAATAAATCGTACAATTATTCTTTTGTTGATTTTAATGCTTACCATTCGAAATATCCTAACAAATCATACAACTTTTATTTGAAGGGGTTAGGACACAACTCTGCATTTGAAAAAGACTGGACAAAAGTTTTTAACGGCGTATTTTTTATCAGAGAAATGTATCCTTGCAAAAGATGAAAAATCTGCAGCCAACAGTGCATTTGCAATAGCATGGCTAACGGACTAACTTTATTCGCTGCACTTAAACAAGTAATAAAATGTTAGTAGAACCGAGTTATAACAAGTTCAAATTTTGAGGAATTTTCTTTGAATCATGCAAGCCAACAGGAGTTGGACGCCTCCCGCATAAGATAACCTTCTTAATTTTACAGACAATAATTTAATTAATGAACAAGAAGCAAAAGGAATTGCTTTAGCTGAACTTCATGTGTTAGACTTTGACGTTAATGTAGATATTGCGGATTAATTTTTTTTACTCAATCGCCGTTTTCCAACCTACCTCTCATAAAGTGCGTGGAAGGATCAAAATATTCTTGTAATTTTTTGATCTTGCCATGAGTAAACGATAGTTAACGGTATCGTTCAGCGCCTTTGAAAGCTGTGCAACAGCATAATCATCAAAGGCATATTCCAGTGTTTTGGCAACGGCAACTTTGGCTTTGTTTTCCACGTTGGGAGAATCTATTTGAGGTGTGGAGTTGCTATTGAGACTTGCAAAATTTTTTCACCACCTTTACCCTGGTAGCCTTGCACGGCATTGTTGCCTGCCTGCTCAATGTTCCAGCCTCTTACCCTGCTGTTGGCTTTGGAAAGATCAAATAGTATTTGCCGGTTATTATTGTCTTTGAAAATATATTGATGAAAGCCACATCATAAAGTAGAAGTCGGTTTTACATCAATATTATAATCATCTTATAACAAACCGGTACGTGCCGGCTTTAATGTTTATCAAGCTGGAAACCACTTTTCCATCTAAATATGCTTTATGAGTTCCTTTAGCCGGCAATACAACAGTTGCCGTTGAGTTAGGTGGAATAACTACGGTATATTGTACAGTTTGTCCAACCCTTTTCCAGTCTGACACAATTTTGCCGTAAGGTCCATCGTGGCTTGTGTTAAAAAAGTCTAATTCCTCTACAAAATTGGGTTGCAGCAATACGTTCTTAAAACCGGGATTATTCTCATCGGGTTTAATGCCTCCCAAGCCTTTAAAAAACCAGCCGCCAATTTCTCCAAACATCATGTGGTTTAAAGAAATGTCGCGCGCCGCCTGTATGTTCCAGTTTTCATAAAGTGTGGTAGCGCCATTCACAATCCACCAGCCCCAGGAAGGGTAGGTATCCTGTGCCGCTAATTTGTAAGCTGTTTCTGCCTGTCCGTTTTCGCTTAAAGCATTAAGAATGGCTTTTGTTCCCAACACGCCTACATCAAGGTGCATATTATCGTCCGCCACTTTTTTCGCCAGGTTTGCTGCAATCCTGTTTTTATAAGGCTCATCCACAATGCCCCACTGCAATGCCATGCTTAATTCGGTTTGCGTACCGCTTGCGTATATACTTTTTTCTTTATTAAAATATTTATCGTTGATGGCTTTTTTAATTTTATCAGCTAAGGCGTTGTAATGCTTATAATCTTTTTGATGATTAAAAAGCTTTGCTGTTTTTGCAAGGATATTGGCATCAACATAAAAATAAACGGAGGAAGTATATTCTAATGAAGAAGTTGATTTTACCGGCACCCAGTCGCCACGCCCGAAAGTAGTAAGCCCTTTTGGACTGATTTGGTCAACATAATCTACATAAGATTTTATATTGTTGTAATTATCGGATAGGGCTTTGCTATCGCCATAAAAGAGGTACAAATTCCAGGGAATAATGGCAATCGTGCTGGTCCAGTCGGTGCCGTTTGCAGTTCCATAACCCCAGCCGCCTGTTGGGATAATGTCGGGCAGCACACCGTTAGGCTGCTGCTCATCCCGGTGGTCGGCTAACCATTTTTCATATATGGTGATGCCATCAAAATTGAACAACCCGGTTTCAACGGCAAAATGCCCATCGCCGGTCCAGCCGTTTTTTTCACGTTGCGGGCAATCCGTAGGATAGCCATACAGGTTTGAAAGATAAGAGTTGTTGGTTGCCCACCACAATTTATTAATCAGCGGATTAGAGCAATTGATGCTGCCCGCCGCCGGCACATCGCTGTGCATAAAATAGCCGGTTATATTTTCTTTGTTTAACTGAATGGGCTTGCTGCTCGTGACTTCAATGTATTGAAAGCCTTTGTAATTGAATTTTGGCATAAATTCAACCGGTTCTTTACCATTCAAAATCACAATGTCGGTTTGATAGGGATCGGAACTATCTTTCGGACGGTAATACACATCAATATTTGATATATCCACATGACCATCTTGGTAAATCCTTTCGCCATGTTTGAGGCGGACAACCGTACCGCTATCGCCGTTTAACCGCACTTTGGTAACGCCTGCAATGTTTCGTCCTAAATCCACTACATAATCAGTATCGTTAAACCTGCGGATGGATGCCGCCGGTATCTCCTCTACATTACGGATGGGATACATAACCTGGCTTACAATATTTTTAGATGGTGTTGCACGCAGCGATGTTTCGTGCCAGCTTGTATCTACAAAGTGTACCGTATTCCAGCCCGGCATTTCCAGCCTGCTGTCGTAGTGCTCGCCGGTGTAAATGCTGTTGAAAGTAATAGGACCAGTATTCGTTTTCCACGTTTGATCAGTGCCGATTATTTCGCTCTTTCCATCGTCGTAAGTAATCCGCAAATCAAGGCAGAAAGCAGGACGGTTGCGCCACGGAGCACGATCGAAATTCCAGACTGCAATGGATTGCATATTATACCATCCATTGCCCAACAATACGCCAATGGCATTGTTGCCCTTTTGCAACTGCGCCGTAACATCGTAGCTTACATACAGGTTACGCCTGTCAAAGCGGGTGTACATCGGGTCGAGCCGGTGATTGCCCACCTTGTTACCATTAATATACAATTCATACAAGCCACCCACAGCAATGTATGCCCTTGCCGTTTTGATTTTTTTTGCTGAAGCAAACGTTTTTCTAAAATAAGCTGCCGGCAACGTATTGATGCCTGCGCCATCGCTGATCCAGTTGCCGGTCCAGTTGGTCATTTTCATCATACCGGTTTCAAAACTGGCTATCGGGCTTTGTGGTAAAACTTTACCTTTTGCATCCCATAGCTGCACAGCCCAAAAGTATTTGGTAAAAGGCTCCAATGGTGCTCCCTCGTAGGTTAATAAACTATTGGTAGCATTCATTTTTTTTGAGTCCCATGCCGTTCCGCTAAGCTTACTTACTGCAAGCGAATCAGTATCCACAACAATTCGGTAAGCAGTTTGTGCTGCTTCCTGGCTGCTATCTTCCATCTGCCACGAAAGGCGGGGATGTTCCGCATCAACGCCTATCGGATTGGCAAGATGCTCGCATTGCAGGCGGGTAACTTTTGCACCCGATTGACTGTAAACAGGCACGCCGGATAGTAACAGCAGTACAAAGAATAAAAAGTGATTTCTCATTTTGTAATTTTATTTGACTTGATGACTACGATATTGAAATGCTATATTTCCTTCGGTAAAGGTCATACAATGCTGCCATGTTTTCAATTTGCTGTTGGCAATCATATTTTTTGCTTCGCCTCCCTTCGTCACGGCTACTGTTTTATTTCTATAACAGGTTATAGTTACTTGCATTGAATAATCTTCAAGGTTAAAAATATTGTTTGGGTCAGTAGATTTGTAATGCCAATGGCGACAGTACAAAAAAGTACGAGTTTGTAAGATATAGGAATATGTTTTGAAGATGTTGGTAAGTATTATAAGTCTTCCTTAGTAATGATAAATTTTTTCCGGTATTGCCCCGGAGAAAGCCCTACCTTTTCTTTAAAAAGCTTTGAAAAATTGAGCGGGTATTCAAAGTTTAATTCATACGCTATCTCTTTAACTGATTTGTTCAAATTATTTAAAAGCAACTTTGCTTTTTCAATTTTTAATTGAATCAGATATTGTTGCGGCGCCATACCTGTGTACAGTTTAAACATCTTCCTGAACCATGCATAACTTACCTGCAATTCTGCTGCAATATCCTGCATGGCTATTTGCTCGTCCATTCTTGTTCGCAACAGTACAATGGCTTTGTTAATTATTAAGTGAACATTGTCTTCCCGCTGAATTTTTTGTTGCTTGCAAACAGCATGTATTTTACCCAGTATATACAAAACCGCACCGGAAATAAGCGGCTGATAGCCGGGTATTTCTTTTTTTGTTTGTTCCATTAGCTCAATGAGCAAGGCTACAATTTCTTCTTTAAAGCCAATAAACTGTACCGGTTTCTTGCGCGAAAAAAAACTTCCCTCAAAAATATTTTCAGCAATTTGTCCTTTAAACCCTACCCAATATTCATCCCATCCGGTATCTTCACTTGGTTTGTACCGGTGCCACTCGCCGGGAAACAAAAAGATGACCGACCCTTCTTTTATAATTGTTTTTTCCAGGCTTGATGATTCAAATATCCCTTCGCCGCAGGTAATATAAACCAGTTGAAACTCATTTAGAATGCGCCCATTTTCCCAATTAAAATAGTGATGAGCAGGATGTTCTTTGTAAGGATATGACTGGTTGGGTTTTATACTGGTGCAGCCTGCATTGAGAACAGATAATCCCCATTCTTCATCCTGATCACTTAATGGCAAGTAGCGATAAAAGTTGAGCATAAGATGTAGTTGAACAATTATAAAAAAAGATTATTGACTATAAAAAAATATATCAAAAATTATATTTTATATCTCAAAGGCAATACTTATAAAGTAAAAGGGCAATCCTACTTTTGTTATGATCAATTACTGAAAATAAATGTTGTTAGACGAAAAATTTGCTACAATCGACACTTGCATGATACCTTAAGTATATTGTTCTTTCTTTGAAGAATAATTATAGTACAGGAATGCCTTTCATAAAGTTTTTATGCTCTTGCATAATACACCGGGGGCGATTTTACCCAAACCGGGGAGGCAATAAGCATTTATAACGATGATAAATTATACTTATAAAAATGGCAATTTCATCTTTAAAAATAGGGCTTTTTGGTATTGGTCTGGATACATACTGGCCGCAGTTTCCGGGTTTGCAGGCACGATTGGAAAATTACTTGCGTAATATTGAAGAAAAGCTTTTTCGCATTCATCCTCATATTATCAATGCAGGTTTAGTGGACACTGCTGATAAAGCTTTTGAAGCCGGGCGCAGGTTTAAGCAGGAAGATGTTGACATTATTTTTCTATATGTTAGTACGTATGCTTTATCCTCAATTGTATTGCCGGTAGTACAAAGAGCTAAAGTGCCCGTTATCATACTAAACCTTGCACCTGAGCCGGCCATTAATTATGAGGCATTCAATGCCATGCCCAACAGAACCGATATGACCGGTGAGTGGCTGGCCTTTTGTTCTGCCTGTCCTGTACCGGAAATTGCCAATGTATTTAACCGTACCGGAATAAAATTTCACCAGGTTACCGGCATATTGCATAATGATCCGCAATGCTGGGCAGAAATAGAAGAATGGATAGCGGCTGCAAAAGTTGCCAATATCATGTTTTTTAACCGGCTGGGCTGTATGGGACATTACTATAGCGGCATGCTGGATATTTATACAGACCTTACCCAGCAATATGCGCATTTTGGCGGTCATATTGAACTGCTGGAAGTAGAGCAACTGGCTGCTTTGCGCAAAGAAGTTACGTTGCAACAAATAAAAGAAAGAGTACAGCTTTTTTACCAGGAATTTGATGTACAAAATGATTGCTCAACAGAGGAGTTGGAAAAAGCGGCTATCACTTCTGTGGCGCTGGACAGGCTGGCGGAAGCGCATAAGCTTGGGTCTGTGGCTTATTATTATAAGGGTACAGGCAATGCAGAAAATGAAGAAGCCATCAGTTCTATTATACTTGGCAATTCTTTGCTTACTGCAAGAGGCATTCCTGTGGCAGGTGAGTATGAAATAAAGAATGCGCAGGCAATGAAGATTATGGACAGTTTTGGTGCGGGCGGCTCCTATACGGAGTATTATGCAATGGATTACAACGAAGATGTTGTACTGATGGGACACGATGGACCTGGACACATAGCCATTTCAGAAGGTAAAACAAAGGTGAGACCTTTACAAGTGTATCATGGAAAAGTAGGCAAAGGCTTATCGGTGGAAATGATGGTTAAAAACGGTCCGGTAACCTTGCTGAGTGTAGTAGAAAAAAGGGACAAATTAATGCTGCTGGTGGCAGAAGGAGAATCGGTAGCCGGTCCTGTTTTGCAAATAGGAAATACAAACAGCCGGTATAAATTTCCTGTTGGCGCCAGGAAATTTGTGAATGACTGGAATGCCCAGGGGCCAGCACATCATTGCGCTATCGGCATTGGTCATATCAGTTCAAAAATTGAAAAGCTGGGGCAGTTGCTGAATATGCAGGTGGTCAAAGTCTGCTGATGTATGTATGCTTTTCATGTAAATGGTTTAACAGAAAAAGAAGTGTAAATAAGCAAGCGTTAATAACAATCAAAAGCCCGTTATGTCTATAACGGGCTTTCATTTTTATAACAAGAAAGAAAAATGATTGCGGAAATTAATCAGATGAACATGTGGGTACCCGGTGATGAATACTTCCCAAAGCCGTAGCTTATTTGCATATACAGGTATAGTTGCAGAATTTTTTTACCTGTATCCTATTGGTCTAATTCAAAAAGCAAACAAACTCTAGGATCTGCAATTGATAATTGTATCAAAAACGATAGTAAAAGAAGCAAATCCAATATTTACTTGCCTGCTTGAGTATAATAATTTGCATGGCGTAATCAAAAAATTGTTTGCATATGAAGAGCGACTACAAACTCCTGAAACAAAATTGTTTCAACTGCTGGCCACGTGCCGTTAAAAATCAAATCAAAATTATTGTTTCATTATTATTTTGTTTACTGTTTGCATTCAGCAATCAATCAATTGCGCAATCGCAAACTGTTAGCGGAATCGTTAAAGACGAGAATGGCGCAGGATTACAGGGCGCAAGTGTGCTTGTAAAAGGATCTTCTGCCGGTGTTAGCTCAGATGCTCAGGGCAGGTTTAGCATTTCAATACCGCAAAGTCCTGCCGTGTTAGCCATAAGCTATGTAGGTTATTCAACTCTGGAATTGTCAGTAACTGCAGGAAGTGTTCAGGACGTCTCTTTAAAACGAGATGCGAATGGTGCTTTGAATGATGTTGTTGTAATCGGTTACGGCTCGCAACGAAGGAAGGATGTGACCGGTTCTGTCAGCACCATAGATGTATCCGCCAGTAAGGATGTTCCGGCTGCAAATCCCGGACGATTGCTGGTTGGGCAGGCGCCGGGCGTAACTGTAAGACAACCTACCGGCAGACCGGGTAGTGAGTTTGATGTGGTTATAAGAGGTTTAGGCTCTCTGGGGGCAGGAAGCCAGCCACTGTACGTGGTTGATGGCTTCCCGATCGGCAATCAGCTTGGACAAAGTTTTAACCCGAACGACATCGCTAACATATCGATTTTAAAAGACGCGGTATCTACCGCAATTTATGGGGCAAGAGGCTCAAATGGTGTTGTGCTGATTACAACGAAAAACGCAAAGGCAGGACAATCTTCCCTGAATGTGACGGCTAACTACGGCATACAGAATGTTCCCGATGGACGAAGGGTGCATATGTTGAACGGTCAAGACTTTGCGCAGTTCAAAAAAGACATTTTCGTGGACAAAATCAGGTATTATGAACAACGGGAACCTACGATTGACGAAGTTCCGCTTGATTACCGTTATCCCGAACAAACAAAAACTTCTACCAATTGGTACAATGAGATTCTGCACAATAATGCGCCCTTCCAGAATTATAATGTTACCTTATCGCAAGGCAGCAGCAACTTTCACTCCTTGCTTTCAGCAGGATACATCCGCCAGGAAGGACTTCTTCTCAATACAAACTTTGATAATTTCTCTGTACGCGCAAACATTGATGGGAAAGTAAATGACTTTATCAATGTGGGTTTGAACGTCAACGGATCATATGTTACCAATAATATTGGGCCGGGAACAGAAGGGCGGGGCGAGCTTGTAGGCTCTGCTTTGCTGATGGACCCACGCGAGCCGGTGTACAATGAGGATGGAACGTACAACAGTTACATTGGCGGGCATGATGGTACGTTTGGCTGGGGAAATCCCGTGCAAAATCTTAATGAAATTTTATCGAAAGAGCAAATAGGGCAGTTATTGTCTAATGGTTTTGTAGAACTAAGTTTTCTCCGGAATTTTAAATTTAAAACTTCTGCGAATGCTTTATTAAAGTATGGTACGTTCAAGCAATTTGTTCCTTCAACGATAGCCGGCACCAATGCGCCTCCTCCAAGAGATGCAAGTGAATACGATCAGGCGTTTAATACTGTAAATTATAGCCTCGACCAGTTACTCACCTACAACAACAGTTTTGGCAAGCATCGCCTGAATGTTTTGTTAGGATATACAGCACAGGAAGAAACTACCAACGGACTTAGTGGCAGCGGAAGCCAGTTCCCTAATGACTTGACACCATATTTAGGTTCTGCCGCGTTAAAATCGTCAGGATCAACAGAGTATGGCTGGAGTACGAATGCCGGATTTGGAAGGGTGAATTATTCTTATGATGAACGATATCTTCTTTCCGGCACTTTCAGAAGAGAAGGAAGCTCAAGATTCGGAGAAAAAAACAGGTACGGAAATTTTCCGGCATTCTCAGTTGGCTGGCGTGTGCTGAATGAAAAATTTATTCCTAAAATATCATGGCTTACCGATTTAAAGTTGAGAGGCAGTTGGGGCATCACCGGTAACAACAATATCGGCGACTATTCCAGCCTGGCATTTACGGGTATAAATAATTATATTATTGGCAATAATTTATCTGAAGGGGTTGTGGTAGCATCCCTGCCAAACCCAACATTAGGTTGGGAAAGATCAAGGCAGTTAGATCTAGGAATTGATCTTTCCGTTTTCAGGGATAAATTATCGTTCACAGCAGAGTACTATCATAAGATAACCGATGATATGCTGTTGCCCATTCAGGTGCCTGCCATATCCGGCTTCACAACTTATCTATCCAACGTAGGTAAAGTGGAAAACAAAGGTTTTGAATTCGCCCTTCGCTACAGAACCAATGTAAACAAAGTAAGCTTATGGTCAAATGCAAACCTTTCCATCAACAGAAATAAAGTATTGGAAATACGCGGGGATAACGATCAGATATTAAATGGAGAATATTATTCCGGATTCAACATATCAAGAGTAGGCAGACCTATTGGAATGCTGTATGGATTTGAGGTTCTTGGCATTTTCAATAACCAGGAGGAAATTGATAAATCGCCCAAACAAGACGGAGCCATACCCGGCGTATACAAGTATTTAGACGGTAATGGTGATGGCGTTATCTCTTACGATACGCGCGATATGGTTGAAATTGGCAACCCCTGGCCGAAGTTTACCTATGGCTTAACGCTTGGAGGCAGTTATAAAAATTTTGATATCAGCCTGTTATTAAATGGAGCATACGGGTATGACATTTATCGTTTGATTGAATCATCTACCATGAACATGGATGGTGTATTCAATGTACTGGATGCAAGCAAACAGCGCTGGCGCTCTGAAGCAGACCCCGGCACGGGAAAGTATGCAACCACAAACACCTGGAAATGGGAACGTGAAAGCAACTCAAGGTACGTGTACAGCGGCAGCCATTTATGGTTTAAAAATGTGAGCCTTGGCTATACATTATCAAAAACAGGGTTACCCTTTAAAAGCCTTCGCGTTTATGCAAGCGCCGACAATTTTCTACTCATTACCAATTATCCGGGCGCCAATCCGGATGTAAGTGTCAGAGGAGGGATAAACCCGGGGATAGATGACGAGGCGTATCCTCTTCCAAGAACATTCACTTTCGGTCTCAACTTTTCGTTTTAAAAAAAACTGCAATGAAAAATATTAGTATAAACTTGTTTGCAACCATTATTGTTCTGTCAACGCTTTCTTGCAAAAAAGATTTTCTGGACAAAACAGATCCCACCAGGATAAGTACCAACCTGTTTTATAAAGATGCAAAGCAGGTGCAACAGGCTGTAGATGGTGTTTATGGCACGTTGCAACCCATCATTAATGGCCAATGGCTTTATAACGAGTTGCCGTCAGACAATACAACCATAGATTTTAATCCTGGCGACAGAGGGCCCGCAGCTTCTACAGAAACGTTCGAATTTTATAACTGGAACGCTGGCACTGTTAATTTAAATGGCATGTACATCAGCTATTACAATGCTATTTACAACGCCAATAATACGCTTTTCAAAATGCAGGGTGCCGGGCTGTCCGATTCGCTGAATGCGGTATATGAAGGGCAGCTAAAATTCATACGTGCTTACCTGTATTTTGAGCTGACTCAATACTTCGGTGATGTAGTGTTGATAACAGAGCCATTAGACAAGCCTTCAGATGCTTACAATTACTTAAGAGAGCCGCAGGCGAATGTATATACTCAGATTGAAACAGACCTTAAAGATGCCGCTGCAGCACTTCCGGTTAGCTATCCGTCAACAGATATAGGCAGAGTTACCAAAGGTGCTGCGCTTTCGTTGCTGGGTAAAGTATATCTTACCAAAAAGCAGTATCCTGAAGCCGTCAGCACACTTAGCCAGGTGCTTTCACTGGGGTATAGTTTAGTGCCCAACTATGCAGATGTGTTTGATCCGCAGAAAAAAAACGGACCGGAATCTGTATTTGAGATTCAATACCAGGGCGGTAATGATTTGGGCGAATGGAGCAGCTTTATATATACGTTTGCGCCAAGGGCATCCGCCGGGGCCGTAACCGGTTGGCCGCAAAGCAACCCGGGTGGATGGAACATTCCAACAACAGATCTTATCAATTCTTATGAAACCGGAGATGCCAGAAAAAATGCCTCGGTAGGGCTTGATTTTATAAGCCCGATAACAGGCGATACAGTGCCTTATATAAAAAAGTACGACCACCCGCATACCATATATGGCCGTACCGATGACAATTGGCCGGTTTTGCGCTATGCTGATGTTTTATTAATGCTTGCCGAAGCAATTAATGAGCAATCGGGTCCTACTTCCGAGTCGTATACCTATATTAACCAGGTGAGAAGCAGGGCCGGACTGGCGCCTTTATCGGGATTGGGTCAACAAGATTTTCGCGAAAAAGTGGCGCATGAGCGGAGAATAGAACTGGCTTTTGAAAACTGGCGTTGGTTTGATCTTAAGAGAACGATGACAAATGAGCAACTGGCAAATTTTTTAAATGCTTACGGAGCAAAAGAAAAGGCAAATCCTACGGTTGGAAGACAAGGGATACCGTACACCAACACCGATTATGTGTTTGATGCGTATAAAGCACTTTATCCCATCCCCGATAATGAGTTGCTGATTAACAATCAACTGACTCAAAATCCGGGTTATTAAACAGGCTGAGTTGCATTCCATTGACCTGCAAAATTTATTGTCAGCCATTAATAGAACTATCATTTCTATGCAGCTTAATCGTTTTAATAAAAGGTGTTTTATTTACATCAGCCTTGTGTTCGCTGCTGTGTATCTGCCGGTATCAAACGTATCCGCACAGCAGCAATTTCCTGTATTAGATATTCAATGGAACAATGTGGTGAGCGTTTCTAAAACAACGCCTACCTTACAACTGGTAGAAAATCCAATGGTGCGCCCCAGCTCGCCTATTCACAAGCAAACATTTGCCGCATTAAAATCGCTCGGTGCCGATTACGTTAGGTATGTGCCCTGGTTTCCTTATCCTAAGATGGCTGTAGCGGAATTGAAACCACCAGCCAAAGATTCTACATTCTGGGATTTTACTTACTTAGACAGCACCATGCAGGCTGTAATGGATGCCACCAGCGGTCATACCGTGGTTATCAATTTCAGCACGACGCCTGCCTGGATGTGGCAAACAGATTCTGCGGTGAGCTATCCCGAAAATCCGTATCAGCCGTATTGGGACTATAACCAAGGTAACAAGCTTAAGGATACAACAGTAAAAGAACTGGCTGCTTATTATGTTCGGCTTTTTAGCTGGTACACAAAAGGCGGATTTACAGATGAATCAGGTAAGTTTCATAAATCCGGACACAATTACAAGATTCCATATTGGGAGGTGTTGAATGAGCCGGATTTAGAACACAATATGTCGCCTGAATTATATACCAGGATATACGATGAAATTGTAAAAGAATTAAAGAAAGTATCGCCCGACACAAAGTTTATCGGTTTGTCATTTGCCTATATATCTACCCCGGTATATTTTGAATACTTTCTTAATCCCGTCAATCATCGGTATGGCATTGTACCCGAAGGTATTTCTTATCATCATTATTCTACTCCTTCCTACGAAGGTCAGGATGTAGCAAGTTATCAATACACTTTTTTTGAAAAAGCAAATGCTTTTTTAGATAAAGTAAGATATATAGAAAATATCAGGAAAAGATTAGCACCCAACACCTTTACCACCATCAACGAGATTGGAAGTATTCTCCGTTCGCCACAGGTAAATAAACCAATTCCTAAGGAGTATTGGAATTTATCGGGTGCGATGTTTGCCTATATTTTTCTTGAACTTACCAGGCTTGGTATTGATGTAGCCGGTGAATCGCAACTGGTAGGTTATCCTACACAATTTCCGGACGTAAGCATGATGAACTGGGAAACGGGCAACCCTAATGCAAGATATTGGGTGCTCAAACTCTTAAAAGATAATTTTGGTTCTGGCGACAAACTGGTAACAACAGGTTTTAAAGGCGGTTATCCGGAGGGCGTGATTTCGCAGGCATTCAGTACAAAAAAAGGCAACAAGCTGCTGCTTATCAATTCCCGCAATAAAGAAGCACAACTTGCTTTACCCGATAATGCAAACGGAGCTACGCTTTCTGTTGTGGATGTAAGTACAAGGGACAATCCACCAGCCACCTCAACACTTTCTGACGCAAACGTTACGCTTAAGCCTTTTAGTGTTGCTGTTGTTCAGTTCAAATAACTGTATTGTTTTAAAAGCACACTGAAGTGGTTTCATAAATGAGCTTAGGAAGTTTCATAAAATGAAAAAGGAAAGCAAAATCCGGTCGTTGATGACACCGACCGGGAAGCAAATTTTCATCATATATCTTAAAACCAAACAAAAGCTTTACTTTAATTAAGCCGTGTAAATAAAACACACTTAAACCACATATATGATCAAACTATCAACACTACTCATTCTAAGCATCTGCCTTAGCATTCTATGTACAGCGCAGGTGAAAAATTTTACCACTGAAGGGAAGCAAATCACCCGGTTTGATGCCTTAGGCAATGCTGTTGACGCTCATGATGGCGAAATTGCACTTTTCAACAGTACTTATTATCTGTATGGAACGAGCTACGATTGCGGATTTGAATGGAATAATAAAACAGCGCCATTCTGTGGTTTCAAATCCTACTCATCAAAAGATATGATAACCTGGAAAGATGAGAGCTTCTTATTTGATGCTCAAAATCAGTTATGGCAATCCCGCTGCGATGGAAAAACCTACGGTTGTTTTCGTCCCCACGTTATCTACAATAAAAAAAACAAAACCTATGTATTGTGGATTAACGTTTATGATAACGTGAGCGGTTACCGTGTGTTTACCAGTAAAAGCCCGGTTGGTCCGTTTACAGAAGTTGCTGAACCTAAGATAGCAGTCAACAGCAATATGCCTGCTGCCGGCTTGAATAATGGCGATCATGACTTATTTATTGATGATAACGGAACAGGTTATCTCGCCTTTACAGATTGGAGAGCCAAAGGAGCCATTGTAATAGAGCAATTAACAGATGATTATTTATCTGGTAATGGCAAAGTTTCTAATGCTATCACGTCAGAAAAAACCGAAGCACCGGCATTGTTTAAGCGTAACGGCATTTATTATGTTACGTATTCAGATCCGAATTGCGGATACTGCTCGGGCACCGGAACGTCTTACAAAACAGCAAAGTCGCCACTGGGTCCATGGTCTGAAGGAAAAAAAATCAGCGATAATTCTTGTGGAGGGCAACCATCGTTTGTATCTACAATGAAGATCGGTTCAGATACTATTTTTTTATACGGAAGTGACTTGTGGAACAATGCGGCAAAAAACGAAGCCCAGGCAAACTTTTACTGGGCACCGCTTACATTTGCAGCCGATGGTTCCATTAACCCGATGGAATGTTTGAAGTCGTTTGCCGTTAAAAAAGGGGAGCCATCAACCGCACCCGATTTTACAACAGGTTGTGATATTGGAGGCAGCAAACAAAGATCCCAGCTTTTTACCGCAAACAAAACCGGAAAACTGACCTCATTTGAAATCACTACGCTCAAAAGCGGTTACCCGGACAAACCGCTCCTTTTAAATTTCTTTGAAGCCGAAAATGGAAAAACAAAAAGTGAAAAAGCCATTGCCAGCGTAAGCATTCCGGCTGATTCGATTGGTTGGTCTGCGAGAATTGTAACTGTAAACCCAAATGTTAATTTGAGTAAAGGAAAACAGTATATAGTTATTTTAAGCTCGGCAAGCAACCAGGGATGTTATGGCTTTGCAGTTGGACAGCACACTGAAAACGCTGCCGATGTAACTGCGATCAGTGAAGATAACGGTCATAAATTTACAGTTCAAGCGGACCAACAATTGAAGTACAGTTTTCTGATAAAATAAATCAAATCTTTTAAAACATTTTGAAACACAATAGCAATGGCAACCGAAATCAAAACGGAAATTTTAATAAGCGCATCGCCTGAAAAAGTATGGGCAATTCTAAACGATTTCGGCAACTATCCAAATTGGAACCCATTTATAACATCACTAACCGGAGATGTAAAAACAGTTTTAGTAAGAAATGCTTTCTGTGTGATAGCGGACATTTTTCGTAAGAAGTCATTGTTTAGTAAAAATATATGGTGAGGTTCAAACTGCGGCAACACACCGAACAACAACCCATTTATAAATATGGACAAACTATCCATCATTTCCACCCACATAACCACACATTTATTTCCATTTCCTCAAACCACACAAACCACAAATTCAGTATCTCTCTGCAAAAAGCTGATTTGCTTATTCGCAAAACGTACCAGCAAAAAGGCGAAAGTTGTTATCAAATAAAACCTATTTTGCACGGGCTTGCTGCATTTCAATAACGCATTCATGAAACATCCGGGCGCTTATTATTTACTACTGTTGTACTGCACACTTATGGTAAAGTGTGCGGCGCCGGTTGCCTGCGATGCTCTCTCTCATCTTTTCAACGAAGAAGACCACATAGCCATAGTGCATGCCGTTTATGGAAGCCATCACTTACAAACCGAAGTAGCCATGGCAGTAGACGATACGCAAACGGGCAAGCATACCGGTACACAACAAGACGAGCCAACCGTTGTTCATACCTACACCTCGGGCTACAGCAGCATTAGTATCTGTGCTGTTTCATTACCGGCTACGTTTCCTGTTCTCTCATATCCATTGTGTTCCGTCTCTCTCTTATACATAAGCCAGCCTCCCGAAAGTTGCTGATGGTTTCTCTTTTATCTGAATGATGAGCGCTCATCATTCAATTGTTTGCGTTTGCCTGGCATGGGCTAAGGCATTGCTGTTATTTATTTAAAACCATTAGAACAACAGCTTTATGTACAAGCTTTACTTTATTATATTTCTATTCTTTTCGCTTTCATCGTTTTCTCAGCAGGTTCTTCGCGGCACCGTTACCGATGCTGATAACCAGCCGTTGGAAGGCATTACGGTTACCTTGCTTCCCTCACAGCATTCAGCCATTACCAACAGCAAGGGCGCTTTCTTTTTTCGAACTTCAATCGCCGATACTGGCTTACTCCGTTTCGCTTCCATCGGTTACGATACAAGGACAATCTCAACAGCAGAATTTGCAAAAAGCAATAACACGGTCTCGTTGCCCCAAACTGCCATCCAGCTTAGCACCGTAACGGTTTCATCACACGCTGGTGAGCAGTATCGCACAATCAGCAAAGCCGATATTGCGATGCGCGGTGTTACCAATTCGCAGGAAGTGCTTCGCATTGTGCCGGGTTTATTCATTGGTCAGCACCAGGGCGGCGGCAAGGCAGAGCAGATTTTCCTGCGCGGTTTCGATTGCGATCATGGTACCGACATCGCTCTGTTTGCAGATGGCATTCCTGTTAATCTTGTTTCTCATGCACATGGTCAGGGCTACGCCGATAGTCATTTTATTATCCCGGAAACCATTGGCGATGTTATCTTCAAAAAGGGGCCCTACTATGCCGATAAAGGCGACCTGTGCACATCCGGCTTCGTCAATTTCAATACAAGAAATTCGCTTGATAACAATACGGTGAAAATAGAAGGCGGCATGTTCAACACCTTCCGCGCGCTTGGCATGTTCAACCTGCTGAATAAAGAAGCGAAAGCCAAAGGACAATCCTGGTATGTCGCTTCCGAATATCGCTACACCGATAGCTATTTCGACAATCCGCAACACTTCAACCGCTTCAATGCATTTACCAAATACAACGGCAGGATTTCTAAAAACAGCAACCTCGCCATCAGCGCTTCGCACTTGTGGAGCAGGTGGAATGCGTCGGGGCAAATTCCAACGGAAGCGGTTGATAAAGGCATCGTTGGTTTCTATGGCGCGCTCGATCCAAAGGAAGGCGGCGTTACCACACGCACCAATGCCAACGTGCAATTGCTCACTTCATTACCGAATGGCGACGTTATTAAGAACCAGGTTTATTACACGCATTACACGTTTGATCTGCATACCAATTTTACTTTTTTCCTGGTTGATAGTATAAATGGTGATGAAATAAGGCAGCGCGAAAGCCGCAACATGGCGGGCTACAATGGAAGCTACAATCATGTGGGTTATTTTGGCAATACACAGCTAACAACAGAAGCGGGCATCGGTGCGCGTTTTGATGCCACAAACAATTCTGAACTGTCTCATACGATTGATCGCACAACGCTTATAAATGGAATCAAATTAGGAGACATTACCGAGCTTAGCGTATCACCTTACCTGAGCGAAACGTTCCGCTTCAACAACCGTTTCAGCATCAATGCCGGTCTTCGTTTCGACCAGTTCTTTTTTCAGTATAAAAATAAACTGGCAGGCGATAGTACGCTGCCGGGTATTGGCACATACCGCTCTCACGATAATGTGCTGAACCCGAAACTGAGCTTTTATTATTATGCCAGCGATAAGGCAGAATTTTATCTTTCCACAGGTCGTGGTTTTCACTCCAATGACGCCCGTAGCGCAGTAGTTGTAAACGGCTCTGATATTTTGCCAAGAGCTTATGGAACCGACCTCGGAACGGTATTTAAGCCAACAAAGAAAGTGCTGATCAATGCAGCGGTTTGGTACATCTATCTCACGCAGGAAAATGTGTATGGCGGTGATGGTGGCAGCATTGAATTCAGCGGCGCCACACGGCGTTATGGTTTTGATTTCACAGGTCGTTACCAGCCAACCGCATCATTATATATTGATGCTGATGTAAACTATGCGCACGGTCGTGCTGTGGGCGAAAGCAAGGGCGAAGATTATATTCCTCTGGCGCCTGTGTGGAGCAGCACCGGCGGCATTACTTATTTTAATAAGCAAGGTATCAACGGCAGCCTGCGATATCGCTATCTCGCCGATCGTTCTGCCAATGAAGATAAAAGCCTGGTTGCCAAAGGCTACTTCATTACCGACTTTGTACTCAATTACACAAAGCATAAATACGAAGTGGGCGTCACCATCAATAACTTGCTTGACAGGAAGTGGAAGGAAACGCAATTCGATACCGGGTATCGCTTACAAACCGATCCTGCACCCGTCGATGGCATCTGCTTCACACCGGGAACGCCGTTTGCATTGACAGCGCATATCAGTGTATTTTTCTAAAGAAATTTACAGCTTGTACCAAAAAACATATAAAAGGCTATCTAAACTTTGAGATAGCCTTTTATATTTTCAACACTCACCCTTCACAACTCATAATTCAAAACCGCTTCCTTCCTGTTCGCCCTTACCGTTTTAAAAAGCTGTATCAATACTGCCGCGATGATGAGCACGAAACCGATATAAAAGGTGTAGCCGAAGTCTTTGTTTTCGTGGTAAATCAGGAATGCCAATAGGATTCCATATACAGGTTCTAATGTCGTTGTCAGGTTCATGGTAAAAGCGCTCACTTGTTTCAAGGCATCGAGGTATAAACCATAAGTAAACACAGTGCACACCCAGCTTAAAATCAAGAGCCACAGCCAGTCAGTATGAGTAGGCAATAATGATGGAGCCGGAAATGCATAATTGTAAAATGGCATCAGCACACTTAAGAAAAGAAACGCACCCGTAAGCTGGTATCTCGTCATGGTTTTCGGCTCATAACCTTCCACCAGGCTTTTATTTAAAATGGAAACAATAACCACCAACACAGCCGCCGCCACACCAATATAAATACCGGTTGAGAAACGCAGGTTAGAGAGATAAATCAAAGCAATACCTGCAAGCGCCATCAGCCCGAGAAAGATTTCAAACAAAGAAATGCGACGCCTGAAAAAGATAGGCTCAAGCAAGGCTGTAAACAACCCGGTGGTCGACATGCAGGTTAACGCTACTGATACATTCGCATACTTGATGCTGCCATAAAAGCAAAGCCAATGCAGCGCTAACACACAGCCAATGCTGCCAGCTTTTACAGCATCTTTAAAAGGCATGCGGCTTGCTTTAGGGCTGATAAAATACAAGCCCCAAACTGTAACAACCGTAATGGCTAAGCGCCACCATACCAGCAGTCCTTCGTTCAGCGTAATTACCCTTCCCAACACACCCGTAAACCCCCAGAGAAAGATGGCAAGATTTAGTTTAAGCAATGCTGATTTCATGCGCGAATGTAAAATGCGATTGATGATTTTAGATGTAGGAATTATGATTGAAAAGAAGAATCCGCGTTTTGTAAACTCGTTACACTTTATAACGAACCTGGCGGCCACGATTGTTTACAGGAAAGCACACACGAATCCTTTTATTTTGCGCAGCAATAAATAACGCAGTATGGTATACAGGGCAATCGGTTTAATGAGTGGTTCTTCGTTAGATGGGCTGGATATTGTGTTTGCTTCCTTCGGGGAAAGCCGCGGCGCCTGGAGCTACGAAATAAAAGCTGCCGATACTTATAAATACAGCGAAGATTGGCAGCGCAGGTTGCAACAGGCAACGGATTTATCAGCTTATAATTACCTGCAACTGCATAGTAAATATGGCAAATGGATAGGCGAACAAATCAATACGTTTATAGAAGCTAACAATCTGCATCACCAGGTTCAGATCATTGCCTCGCACGGGCACACCGTGTTTCATGCACCGCAGAACGGCTTTACAGCCCAGCTTGGTTGTGGCGCTGACATGGCAGCGGCAACGGGCATTAACGTGGTTAGCGATTTGCGCGCAATGGATGTGGCACTTGGCGGTCAGGGCGCACCAATTGTGCCGGTGGGAGAGAAGCTGTTATTTGCCAACAATGAACTATTATTAAACATTGGCGGCATTGCCAATATCACCTGTCAAAGCGGCGATACTTCCATAGCGTTCGATATCTGTCCTGCAAATAAAGTCCTGAATTCTTTGGCAGAAAAAGAAGGAAAAATATTCGATGAAAATGGCGAGCTGGCTTCCAAAGGAACCGTGCATGACGGTTTGCTTCAGCACCTGAACGAAATGGATTATTACTCGCTTCCTTTCCCAAAATCATTAGACAATAGTTTTGGTTTGCAAACCCTGTTGCCTGTTGTGGAAAGCTATGGTCAGCTCAGCACTTCAGATGCATTGGCAACGTATGTCGAGCATATTGTAACGCAAACAACTCAAGCCATTCAGCTACTGGAAAATGGCTACGCGATTACCAATAAGCAATTGCTGATAACAGGCGGCGGTGCTTTCAACACTTTTCTTGTTGAGCAGTTGCAACAAGCTTTGCAGCCACAAGGATACAAAATTGAAATTCCACAAACGGATGTTGTAAAATATAAAGAAGCCCTGATTATGGCTTTACTTGGTTTATTACGCTGGCGCGAAGAGAACACTGCCTTGCAAAGCGTAACCGGCGCAAGCCGCAGCAGCATTGGCGGCGCGGTATGGATAGGGCAGGAAGCATAGGAAAATCACTTTCACATTTTTGACAAAATTATTTGCGTCGCGGCATCGTTACAGAAAATCTTAGTTTTTATCTTTCCGTTTTAATACCCGTTATGTTATGTTGAGAATGTTACCGGTTGCTGCTCTTTGTATATGCCTGTTTTCTTCGTGCAGCGATACAATGGGTGTACGCGATCAGGAAGTTTATGAAAAACAAAAAGCCTCACTTTCCGGGCAGGAAAAACAGAAGCCGCTTTCTTTTTTGCATTTGTATGCCAGCAGCAAAAAAAATATGTTTGGCAGCACGGTGGTAACGGGCGCGGTATCAAATTCGGCAACGGTAAGCAGCTATAAAAATGTACGGTTGAAGCTGCTCAGTTTTGATAACAGCGGCAAGATGCTTGAAGAGCATGAGGATGTACTTACAGGTGCCATCAAACCCAATAACAGTAAAGATTTTAAGCTGCGTTATCATTTGCCAAAAACGACAGACAGCGTGGCGGTTAGTATTATAAGCGCAAATGTGGCGGAATGATTCTATGTACGATGTTAGATGTATGATGTTTTCATCCCTGAAACGTTGAGTATTACTTTTCTTATTACTTCCTGAACTTTTGTATTCTTCCTGTCCTTGTGGTTCAAAAAAAAGCCCGATCATTGCCCGGAATCCTGATGGGAGGATTCTTGCTGCTTCGACACGCAAGAATCACAACTATCGATCGCAAAAGCGGTGGACTATGGTTACCAAAAAATGTATTTCTCTTCTTCTATCCGTAATGTTTGAATGCCTGTATTTCCTGCTCGTGTTTTTTTGCGGGAGTAAATGCGGTATTCGCCCGACTTCAATTTGAGTATCATAGCTGCGTTTTTGATGAAGCTTTACATTCTTGTAAACTTCATGGTTTTGCCGAGAAAGCGAAAAATATAGTAACCGCGCACCTCCAGAATTTTCGGGTCGTGAAGTTTTACTTCAGCATCCCAGGTTTTACCGGAAGTAGCATCGTAAATTTTTCCGTCGGTCCACTTCCTTTCGTCTTCATCGTATTCAAGACCCGAAAGCACATCCATACCGAGAATTTTTCGGTTGCGCAAAGCCTTGTCAGGATTCTTTACATCAAGCCACTGATCAATAGGTTGCAAAGTATCTTTTGGATTGTGAAACCATACAATTTTAGCTTTAAAATCATCACTTTGCTTATAGACTTCTACAATCAGGTTTTTTTCTACGCTCATCCACCTGCCAAGAATATCATCCTGTTTTGCCTGTGCGTTTCCTGTCAGCATCAAAAAACAAAAGGCGGCAAGAGTCGTCATACACTTCATCATAGTTTTACAAGGAAGAAATATTCCTGATACTGTTTTTTTGTTCAACGCAAATACACAGCCAGAGATTGTTTGATGAAGCAAGCTGTTTTTATAAATCTGAGTAATCGGCAGGGCGCAAAAAGATAATATCGGCTTTTGATACATTGTGCTGGTATTCCGGCATGGCAGCCAGCTTTTTAAAAGCCGGATCGTCGCCAAATTGTTTCCAGTGTGCATTGCGCTCATCCATATTGGCAAACGTGGTCATGTACATCAGGTTCGGCATATGGCTGCCTGCAATCACTTCAGCATAAAACAAGGCATTAAAATTCAACCGTTTAAAGATGCCAACTTCGTCACCAGTATTGAACATCTTCACCTTGTTGGCATGCAGCTTTTCGGTAGCGCCTTCGTAGCTGCGAAGCTCGTACACGCGCTCTTTTTTAGCATCGGTCAGGCTTGATTGTGTAATGGCAGGCGCCAGGGGAAAAGCCTGCAGCAAAATGGTTTCCATTCTTGTATACGGTGCAGTATCGTAAGGCGCATTTAAGTATGATGTGCCGGCAGTGCTGTACAGCTTATCCAAACTGAGCTTGGACGCTATATCGGCTGTTTCACTTAATGAATGCAAAGGCATCAGCACATACATGGTTTTGTCGGCTGACGTATCGTTTGCCAAAGCCGTAAATACACCTACATTTTTAATATTTATGCGGTGCAATGATGGCAGCAATGCTTTCTCTAAATATTGGCTGATGTTGTTTTGCTGCGCCGAATCTTTATAATGATAAATGGTGATCTGGTAGAATGACCGTGTTTGTTTTTGTGCGTTGGAAGACAGAACAAAAAAGACAAAAAGCCACACCAGCGTGGCAGAGTAAGAACGGAATTTAATTTTCATAAAGTAACCTGTTTTAAATATTAGAGAACTGCATGTTTTTAAAGAAAACCTGATATGTTTTACTATGATTCTTCGTCAAAGAACAAGGTATAAAAATTCTTCCCTTTCATGTCATCATAACCGCGCTCTATCAGGTCTTTTCTCCCATGAATATAAACATGAAAATTCTTGTCAAGTTTCAATATCGTTTTATACACACGCTCGCCTTTTTTTACGGCTGATAAATGAATGTCAAACTCATCATCAAGGCTTACACCTTTTGCCTGCTGAAAAGTTTGCCGGTATTGTTTAAAATCTTCTATCACTTCCGGGTAATGCATCACTTCCTGCGCAAACTCATCCATATTAAACTGCTCTTTGGTTTTAAAGTAATCCATGCTGCGGTTCAGCATGTCTATCTGGTCGCTTTTATTCACCACAAATTTCTCCTGCATTTCATTATCAATAAACAGCTTACACATACTTAAAGCCGCGCTGGTGCTGTGATAGCTGTCCGCATACGGCGTTACCTGCAGAAAATCGGTTACCCAATATTGCGCATCGTTCTGCTTGTTGGTAGCATCTACAATGCACACTACATAACCTTCGCCACGGTTTTGCTTAAACACCAGGCAACCCTTATCAAGCTTATTGATATTGATACCATCTTCAGCAGCTACTTCAAAGTTTTGCCCATGCGGAAACACTTTTAAAAAGGTCTCCCGCGTTTCGCTTTTAAAGATGCCGATAGCATCTGTGTATTCCGTTCCAAAAGGCACTTCACTGAATTGAACAATATACAATTCCCCTTCCTTCACTTTGGCATGCGTGCTTTTGCTGTAAAGAAACTGCGCCAGCAAAGCGCTCTGCGCTTCAAATGTTTTCTGATTGTCGAAGATGGCGCTCACATACGTGTACACTTCGTTCAACGCTACATCGCTGATATGTGTAAAATGATATTGGTCTTCTGCGTTAAAGGAAGAAAGAAAATAATGCGACAATAATTTCCGCACGATGTCATCATTCAACGTCAGTTTATTAGCGGATAGTTTCAGCTCTTCGCCACGCGTCGGGTTGCCTACTTTATGAATGATTGCCTGCTGCAAAACCACGCTGTCTATACCTGTCATAAGGCGAAGATAGGAAGCTGTGTGAGCAATATAATTTTCATTTTACTTATCTTTTTAGCAGGCAGAGGTTCTCGTTTTATAAAAAATATCTGAACCGTTTTATTCTATGAAAATCAATAAAAGATTTGTTGGAATAAATACAGAATACATTTTTTGGTAACCATCGTCCGTCGCTTTTGTGATCGCCTGTTGCGTCGCACACAGAGGGGGGTCCGGGCAATGATAGGGCTTTTATTAAACCGAATAATAAAGAATTATCTCAAAAAGCTCTCACCAAAGCATTCTTCGTTATCAACTTATTCTTCCGCCTCCGGTTCATACATTTTTCCCTTCACCGTTTTGAATGAAAGCGTATATCCGGCAGAAGACTTTACTACATGAATTTTCAACGAATGAACAAATAATGGCACCCGGCTTCTGATGTAACAATTATTGCCATGTAAAGAAACAATTGTAGCCTTGGTAAGTTTATTATTAGCCCAGCTTTCATTCACTTCAAAATCGCCGCGTGCGCGCAAACCCTTTACAGCGCCGGTTTTCCACGCATCGGGCAAAGCCGGCAACAAAAACAGTTCCTCATGTTCGCTTTGCGAAAAAGAAGCCACCGTAAAAAGACAGGCAGAGAATAAGCAAAGAATATATGGGCGCATATCGTTTATCAGCGATAAAAATATAGCTTCTTTGGCAAGAGGAGTTGGCGAATGAGATAACCGGCGAAGGCTGTTAATAATGCTGAACTAAGATTGTTGTTTAGATGGAATGAAAAAGTACAGAAGAATGAATTTGTTACTACTACAAGTTTGAACTTTTGTTCTTTAGCAGGGCAAAAAAAAGGACACAGTAGAAACTGCATCCGGCATATAACACATGAGAACGATTTATGCTAATTTGATATGATTTGTCGTAACATTTGTGAGCGAGGTAACACAAGCGGCATGCTAATATGAAAAGAAGAAACATCTTTAAGCAGAACTTAAGGTGTATTAAAAAACTTGCGCTTGCGGCTTAAAGAAGAATGATATTTTATCCATTTCTTTTATCCGTTTTTAATATGGAATGCCTTTTTGCCTTATAAAAAAGGTGATATGTAAGAAAGGAAAGGATGATTTTTTACCCATGACTCTTGTTGACTGAGTAAATAACACCTTATTTGTTGTTTCCAGGATGTCCTTTGTACTTCCTTCAGATGTTTTGATTTCGGTATGCTGGACTTATGTTTGCTATTGTGCCACAGGAAACACGACACACTTTTATTTCGATGAAACTGATACTGTCTTTATTTCTGTCTTTTATCTGCCTGGCATTGCAGGCGCAACAAACAGCAGACAGCCTGCGCAAGGCCGATAGTATAAAACTTACGCAGGATGTAGTAATTCATCAGCAGCAGGAAAAGATAGATTCGCTGATAAAACTGCAATTGCAGCAACAACTGAAATCTGCTGTTACAAACAGTAAGGAATATAATTCGCTGAAGACAAAATTAAGTCAGCTTGCTATTGCTGATTCAACAAGAAAAGCAGAACAGGAAACGCGGATCAGCGAATTGCAAAAAACAGCTACAGGTTACCCGGTGAATCCTTTTGGCGATACCTTATTTTTTATTTACACGCCTATCGGTTCGGTAAATGCTTCTGAAAGAGCCTCGCTGTTAACCGGAAAAATAAAGAAATTGTATGCCGACTACCAGTACTCGCCCGATTCACTGCTTCTCAACACATCTGAGAATGAATCGGATGTGACTTATAATAATATAGGAATTTTATCTATCACCGACCTTGATGCCTTATGGCAGAAACAACCAAAGGAAAAAATTGCAGCCGGCTATGTTGCAAAAATTAAAGCTGCCATAGAAAAGGAAAGGGCTGACAAGAGTATTATAAACCGGATCAGGCGCATTGCCCTGGTTTTGCTAACCGTTGGCATGCTTATCCTCATAATTTATTTCATCAACCGCTTATTCAGAAAAGGTATTTTATGGCTGGCAGACAAGCGGGAACGCTATTTTAAAGGCTGGCGCATCAAGAAGGCACAGGTGCTGCAGCCCGCACAGCAATATAAGATTGTGGTTACGCTGCTTAACATACTGCGTATTCTTGTTATTCTACTTGCGTTATATTTATCACTGCCTGCTATCTTCAGTGTCTTTCCCGATACGCAGGCGTACACAGAAACGTTACTGGGCTGGATCATTACACCCACAAAAAGTATCTTTCATAGCTTATATATCTTTCTGCCAAGCCTGTTCACAATTGGCGTTGTTTATTTTTTTACGCGGATGGCTATACGCGCTGTCAGTTACTTTGCGCACCAGATAGAAGCGGGCAATATTGAGTTGCCGGGCTTTCACAGCGAATTTGCTAAGCCTACTTATAATATTGTCCGTTTCATGCTTTATGCCTTCATGCTGGTAATCATCTTCCCTTATCTTCCCGGGCATAGCTCTCCGGCTTTTCAGGGCGTATCGGTATTCCTCGGTGTTTTGCTGTCGTTTGGTTCTTCATCTGCCATATCTAATCTCATTGCCGGGCTGGTTATCACTTATATGCGTCCGTTCAAGATTGGTGACCGCGTAAAGATTGGTGAAGTAACGGGCGATGTGCTGGAAAAAACAATGCTTGTAACACGCTTAAGAACGATAAAGAATGAAGATGTAACGATACCAAACTCAGCCGTGTTATCAAGCCATACGATAAATTTTTCTACCAACAGTAATACAATGGGTTTGATTGTGCATGTTACGGTTACCATTGGCTACGATACGCCCTGGAAAAATGTGTATGAAGCCATGATAAAAGCCGCATTGCAAACGGAATACATTATGCCGGAGCCAAAACCATTTGTATTGCAAACAAGTCTTGACAATTTTAGCGTGGCTTACCAGGTTAACGCTTACACAAGAGAAGCAAACAAACAAGCTGTTATTTACTCAAGCTTAATGCAGAACCTGCAGGATTGCTGCAGCGAAGCAGGCATCGAAATCATGTCGCCCGAATATCATGTGGTGCGGCGCAATGAAGACAGTACAATACCGGGAACTTACAGGAAAACAGAGAATTAAGAAGCCATACATATAATCAGGCTGGTCGCAGTCGCTGCGATTCGATGGGCAGCAGCCTCAGGCGGTAAGCCTGCTTTGCAGTAAAGCCAAGTTTGTTTATCAGCTTATAATTGGCAATGGCGCCAACGGCTGCCCCGATAAAAGGAATGAGCTGCGCCAGCTTCGCAATATCAATGTAATCGCGGTATTCCTGCTGAAAGGTTTGCCAGTCAAAATCGTGAATGTCTGCCGGTAATGTATGAAGGCGATTGTTCCAATCTTCTATCTGTTCATACGCTTTCTTCCTTTCTTTATCCGATGAAAAAGCGAGCTGAAATATATACAACATATAAAGCCTTTCGCGGTAATCTTTTACATCAAAGCCATATAAAGCTGCTATATCAAACAGCATTTTCATTTTGATGCCAATGAGTATAGGAAAGTCGGCGAGGCTGGTAAAAAATCCGCCGGCGCCGGTAATGCCGCCTTCAACGGCACCGGTGTTTTTATAAGTATCAATGCGCGTATTGATTTTGTTTTCCCGTTCTTTAAACGATGCATTCAATAATGGCTTCGAGGTAGTGTAAGTGGCTCCAAAAAGTACGGCTCTTGTCATACCTTTAATAGCAGCGGTAATGGCATTGTGAACTTTTTCCGGGATAATATTATTGAGCTTTTTCTGAACGGCGCTTGTTATACGGCTGGTGAGAGAAGGATTTTTCAGCATCTTCTTTTGCCAGGCTTGTAGTTCCTGCAAAGCTTCCGGTGTGTATTGCTCAGGCATAGCTTCAATGGCTCCAACATTTATACCATCAAAATGGCTTTTATCGATTCAATGAAGCTCTTGGTTGTGATAAAGCCACATCATCATTTCCTTCTACACTTACGGTAAAAATTTTTTCTAACCGGCTGTTTATTTTCTCAGGATCAATATTACTTTCGATAATATTCCCGCCGGGATCGATCAGTATTGTTCTTGGTATTACGGCAACGCCAAACTGCAATACCATCGGGTTTCTGAATTGATTCGGAAGAAATACATTGATGGCATGTTCAGAGATGTGATATTGCCGCAACGTTGTTTTCCATGTGCTTGTATCGTTGTCTAATGAGGCTGTCAGCACTTTAAAATTCTGATTCTGAAATCTTTCAGCAACCTTTTGTAGTAACGAAAGATTTTTAGCGTATGCATTATTCCAGCTTGCCCAAAAATGAATTAGCAGATACTTTCCTTTAAAAATTTCTGATGTAATCAGATGACCGTTTTCATCTGTTGCAGAAAATGGCGGACAACTGGTAAGCAACGATGAACCCGAGTTGGCTTTATTCTTAATAAACTGTGCAGATGGATATTGCTTTAAACTTGTATCGAGATGATGAAAAAGCTTCGCAACGGTGTCAATTGGATAAGAATCACTGTTGTAATTCAGCAAATAAAGACTGACAAATGAAGATGGTTTTTGCCTTATGAAAACAGATGATGAATCGGGCACATCATTAAATAAAGAACCTTGCATACGTGTTAAAGAATCAATCTCATTCTGATGCGTGGCATCTAATGAATCCAGCTTTTGGTCAATGGCTTGTGAACGGTTGATAAGCGGTGCAATCCATCGGTTGAAATAATAATCATAATCGTTGCTCAACTTTGAACCGGAGACTGTTATCGCGCCGTTTTTATTTCTGTCATTTACAACAATAGTCTCATTGCCGATAAATAAAATTCTGCCTTTGTTTCCAATTAAAAGCTGGAAACTTTTGGGTTCATCCAACGTTCCCTTGAATGTGAATATGCCATTTTTAATATCAGCAGAATCGTAAGGTAAAAACTGGCTTCTGTTGGTATAAAGCAGAAGCCTGGCTTTGCCTTCTTTCTGTAAAGTATATCCCGTGATTTTATAACTTGTTTTCGGCGTTTGCCCAAAGCTTACGTTTAATATTACTATTACGGTAAGTAAGAGAATATGAATTTTACATAAAGCTTTGCGATATAATTCAACAGACATCAACTTATAAACGATGAAAGAGTTATCAAAGTTTTATCTTACTTCTTAAGCCTTACGTACACTTCTGTATTCATACGGTTTACACCGGCTTTTTCCAGCTTTTCAATACCGCGCTGAACCAGTGTATCATTATGTATGGTAATGGTAAATGAAAAATCAGCGCCTTCCCATTCCCTGGCACCGTAATATTCCAGGTGCTCTTTATAAATGCTGTCCTGCAAGGTATAAGCCCCGCCGCCTGCATTTAAACCTGCAGCCGAATCTTTATCCAGGTTGTGCTGAAGAAAAGCAAAATGATCTTCGTTGATAATTTTGATAAAGGATATATTCTTTGTATAATCAGTAACGGTAGTATCACCATTTTCAATCAAGGTTCCTTTCAAAAGTTTCCATGTGCCCTGAAGCGGAAGTTGTCGGGAGGATTGATCAGTTTTCACGGTTTGTGTATTGCATGAAAAGAGAATAAGCAAGCAAATGACAGGCAAAGCAGATAATTTCATTGGTTTACATTTATTAGATAAAGAAAGGGTTTAATTTTTTGAACCAGACCTTTTTTTACCGGCAAATAAAAAACCCGTTCAAAAGAACGGGTTCATACCTATAATAAAAAATAATTTCGAATTAGTTGTAAACCTTCACCTGGTACACGTAATCAGCTACTTTCTTAATCTGTTGTTCGCGGTCAAGTTTTTTCAGGTTTGATGTTACAGGCATTCTAATGCTTTGATATGATGTGTCTTCGCGTTTTAAATCGTTCAGCATATCATAAATGCCCTTTGATTTAATGGCAAATACAACACCTTCCGCATCTGTTTCGCGGGCGCTGAGAATACCTACCACTTCACCATTTTTATTCAACACCGGACCACCGGAGTTGCCTGGATTAGCAGGCAAGGAAATTTGCAGGCTTGACGTATCGCCATCGTGTCCCGAAGTAGCGCTGATATAACCAGAATTATATACAATTACATCGCGGGGGTAGCCAAGCGTGTAAATATCAGAACCAAGGTTAAATTCGCCATGTTTAAAAGAGTATGGCAACGAGGCAACAGGTTTGAAAGCCTTATCATCAATCTTTAGCAGGGCAAGATCTTTTTCTTTATCTATGTACGCTATCGTTGCCATAAGGTCAGTACCATTTGTATTTACCACCACGCCTTTACCCTGAAGCACGTGAGCGTTGGTTACCAGGTAACCTCTGCCATCTATCAGGAAAGCGGTACCTCCGGTTGTATAGGTTCTTGCTTCTACAGCATTAGGTTGTTCCTTTCTTATTTCAGCATTCAAAGCGTGGGTTTGCTTCTCCAATACATTTATTTTATTACTCAAATATTGGATATCGCCTTTCGTTGGTGCTGTTGGCGAAAGCTGCGTCATAAGCAGGCTGATGAATAAAGTGGTAACAACTGCAATGGAAGCTGCAATAGCTGTAACGCGCTTATATTTCGTCCATAGCTGAAGCACTTTACCTTTTGCGGGTTCTTCCGCTTCTTCGCTTTCGCTGATCTGGCCACTCTCAAGCAAATCAACATGAATGCTAGTAAGCGTATCCATAAAGTTTTTCTGGTCGGTGTATAAATTCATCTGTTGAAGAAACAGGCGATGCTCTACTACCATCTGGTCTATCTCGGGGGTGTTCTTACGCAACTGCTGAAAATATCTCTTTTCTTCAGGCAACATAGCGCCGGTGAGGTAGCGCTCGATGGTATCTAATAATTGTCGGTCTTCCATTATCTATTCTCCGATATTATATTGGGCAAAAAATAATTTTTTAAGCCGCATCAAACATTTGTACTTCTGGGTCTTCGCATTGTCGGCGTTGGTATAGCCAAAGTCGGATGCGATTTCAGTCATTCCTTTTTTTTGCAGGTAAAACGACTCTAACAAACTCTTGCAAGGCTCTCCCAGACTATTCAAAGCTCTGTCCATGATATCGAAATCAGCATTCTTCTTTTCATGAAATTCGATATCGTCTTCCACTGCCACCGTTTCTTCAAGAGCTTCTGACTGAGACATGTATTTACCCATTTGCTGTAACCGCTTGAGCCAAAGGCGCCGGCACACAGAATATAAGTAAGTCTTAATCTGGCTGGTAAGAACAAAAGAATCACTTTTTGCTTTATCGTACAGCGTAATCATCGCTTCCTGAAAGATGTCTCTCGCGTCGTCGTAGGTACCATTATTATTAACGATTAAAGCCTGCACCATTTTAAAGTTCTCTTTATAAATGGTTTCAATAGCTTTCGAATCATTACTGGCCAGCCCGCGAAGAAGAAGCTGTTCGTTATTCTCAGGTCTCACTCCTTAATGTGATTTTAATACGGAAACGGCGATAAAAGTAACCCAAACGGATTGTAAAAACTTTTTTTGAAAAAACTTTGAAATGGCAGGTTACCTTTTCTTCCTTTCTGTATAAATACCAAATTCACTTACACACAAAACAACAACATGAAAAAGGTTTTATTAGTTTTAGCAATCGGCGCTTTTGCAGCCTGTGGTTCAGGTTCAGGAGATACAACAACTACTGATTCATCTTCTATGATGAGCAGCGATTCTTCAACTACTGTGGCTCCTGCAATGCCTGACAATTCAATGAGTTCTGACTCTACGAAAATGGGCGACACGACTTCAATGATGAAGGATTCAACAAAAATGTAATTAGAGAAGCTGTTCCTAATTGGGTCTGCTTGCTGACCTGAACAGCCGACAAGTTTTTTTATATGGCAAGCAATCGTTAGAGGCCGTCCTTATTCTTAAGGAGGGCTTTTTTATTGTTAATTGATAATGGTTAATTGAGGTATTGAAGGAATTAAGGCGGATCATTCAATTAACAATATTCAATTACCCACATACCTCGGGTTACTTTTTTCAAGATACTGTATTAATAGTGTTATCGAATCAAACACAGTGAAACAGCTTTTATCAATCGTTATTTTTTGTGGTATTATTTCTTCCTGCAATAATTCTTCATCTATCGAGGAAACAGCAGATTCAACCTCGAAGGTGGTTGATACACAAAGAGCGGTAACTAAAGATTCAGTGGCTTATAAAAGCGATTCAAGCAAAAAAGTAATTGATTCTGCTTTTTCACAGTTGAAAGATTCGATGAATAAAACCAGGTAACTATAACTTATTATAGCACGGGCAGCCAGTGCGACAACTTTTTATATGGCAAGCAATCGTTAGAGGCCGTCCTTATTCTTAAGGAGGGCTTTTTTATTGTTAATGGGTAATGGTTAATTGGGATATTAGAGAAATGCTAAAATGAAGATTTTAAATAAGGGTTCATTTAATAAAAATACATTTTTTGATAACCATCGTCCGTCACTTTTATAATCGACAGTTGCCATTCCTGCTGCTGCTACACGCAGGAATGCTTCTATCAAGGTTCCTGGCAATGATTGAGCTTTTACAAGAACAATTTTAAATTCGAATCTTTTAGAATTGCCGCTTTTTGTTTTGTAAATATTGTAATACTAAAAAGCCGCGTTGTACACAACACAGCTTTTATATAATAGCCTGATACTTTCCGACATTACTGACTTCGAAACTCGCGGTATTATTTACACCAACATCCGCAAAGGCTCTTCCAGCAAGCTTTTCAGCGTTTGCAGGAAGGCTGATGCGGTAGCACCATCAATTACCCGGTGATCGCTGCTCAAGGTTACTTTCATAACATTGCCCGGTACAACAGCGCCATTCTTTACCACTGGCACCTGTGAAATTCCACCGACTGCAAGAATGCATGAATCAGGCGAGTTAATGATAGCCGTAAACTCATCCACACCAAACATACCGAGGTTAGAAATAGTAAATGTGCTTCCTTCCCAATCGGATGGCTGCAACTTCTTATCTTTTGCCTTTTGTGCAAACTCTTTTACTTCCTTTGATATCTGGCTTAGTGCTTTTGTATCTGCATTACGAACCACCGGCACAAGCAAACCTTCATCAACAGCTACTGCCACGCCAATGTTGATGTTGTGGTTGGTACGTATTTTATCGCCCAGCCAGCTACTGTTGATTTTTGGATGCTGGGTAAGCGAAACCGCAACGGCTTTCAGCACGATATCATTAAAGCTGATCTTTACTTTACTCAGTTCGTTGATGCGGGTGCGTGCCGCAATGGCAGCATCCATATCAATCACCATTGTTACATAAAAATGCGGAGCCGTAAACAAACTTTCGCTTAGGCGACGCGCAATGGTTTTGCGCATCTGCGATACAGGCACATCGTCGTAGGAAGCCGTTGATGGTTGGTTGTTGGTGGTTTGTTGTTTTGCCACTGGCTGTTCTGCTGCTGGCTGACTGCTGCTGGCTGAAGGCTTTTCCTGCGGCTTAAAGTTCTCAATATCTGTTTTTGTAATTCTGCCGTTATCGCCGCTACCTTTTACAGCTTTTAAATCAATGCCTTTTTCCTGCGCTAATTTTTTAGCCAATGGGGAAGCAAAAATTCTCCTGTTATTTATTATTTCCTGTGGCTGCGTTGCTTGTCCATTTGTTGCCGGCTGCGGTTGCGCCGCAATTAAATTTTGCACTTCCGGATTTTTAGGCGCTACGTCGCCATCGCCTTTTTGTGTATCTTCTGCATCTTTTGGCGAACTGTCTAACGCACCTGCGTGTTGGTCGCCGGTTGCTGAAGGTTGTCCGCCGCCTTTAAGTCCGTTTACAATTTCATCTACATTCAATCCATCTTTACCAATAATAGCCAGCAGGTCATTCACCTGTACTTTTTCGCCAGGCTTGGCGCCCTGGTAAAGTAGCTTACCATCTTTATAGCTTTCCAGCTCCATGGTAGCTTTATCGGTTTCTATTTCGGCAAGTACATCGCCTTTCTTCACATCATCACCCACATTTTTTTGCCAGCTTGCGATAACGCCTTCTGTCATGGTATCGCTAAGACGTGGCATCAGCACCACTTCTTCCATCTTGCTGTAATCTTTCGACGGAGCCGATGGTTTATTTTCCGGCTGCGGTTGAGCTGCCGGAGCAGGCTGCTGTTGCTGCGGCGCCTGTGTAATTGTGGTGGCAGGCTGTGAACCGTTCGCGCCTTCGCCACCTGTATGCTTAGATAAAATAGTGCTGATATCTTCGCCCTGGTTGCCAATAACAGCCAGCAAATCATTAACCTGTAGCTTACCGCCGTTGTCAGCTCCCACATGAAGAAGAGTACCATCTTTATAGCTTTCCAGCTCCATAGTAGCTTTATCAGTTTCTATCTCGGCAAGCACATCGCCTTTTTTTACAGGCTCACCTACTTTTTTGAGCCATGAGGCAATCACGCCTTCAGTCATGGTATCACTCAGTCGCGGCATTAAAATTTCTTCAGCCATATCAATAAGTTTCGCTTTACAGAATCGTTTGTTGCAGAGAAAAAATGGTTAGCAAATAAACAGGTTTTCCCCGTGTTTCCCATTGTTAAAAATGCGCGGTGAAATTACAGGAAAAATAGATTGCGTAACTGAGGTGTTCCTTTTGTGATTTGATAAAAGATGATTTAAAAAGAAGAATTCTCTTTACTGAGAAATATTTATTCATGGTTTCAACAATATCGAGCCTTTAATTGTAACAGATACTTAAGCAAAAAACAGGAGTGAAAGAAACGGAAGTTTTGGTGAATTTTTTGACCTGAAAACCAGGGAAAATAATGATAGCAACCTAAAAATGCTTTCTATCAAAGATGTCGATTGCCGAAACAGGATACTTTTAAAATCGACAGCAAAATTGCTAAGACCAAAACGGATATTTTCAAATGGGTATCTGGCTTTTTGTTACTCTTGTTTTGATGATCCCCGGTCTTTATTTCCGTAAATAATTCTTCTATTTATAATCCAGTATGCTCAGCCTCTCTCCGCAAAAATCATATTCATTAACATCGTTGCTGCTTACTACGATGAGCTTCTCTTTACAATACGTTTCTATCAAAGAATGATAAAGCTCAAAACCAGTTATGTCTAAGTTTGTGCATGGCTCATCCAGCAATAAAACCGGAACATCAGAGAAGATTGCCTGCGCCAGCTTCATTCGCTGTTTCATGCCGCTGCTGTAATAACGGATTTCTTTATCGGCCGCTTTGGTTAAGCCAATGATATCGATGATTTGGCTAACAGAAACAGAAGACAACAAGGGCTTAAACGAAGCATGAAATTGAAGAAATTCTCTTGCCGTCATTTCTTCAATCACTTCCAGATAAGGCGCGCAAACGGAAATGTACTGATATACTTCCTGTTCATTTACAGAACTGCCCTTCCAGCTCCATTCTGCTTTTCCTTCATTCGCCTCCATATTTCCGGCTATCACCTGCAGTAATGTGCTTTTGCCGCTTCCATTAGGGCCTGTAATGGCATACGCTTTTCTGCTTTCAAATGAGGCATTTACCTTCCTGAAAATCCAGTCCCTGTTAAAACGTTTACCGGCATCAGAAAGTTGAATAAACATGAAGAAATTGAATATTTAAGATGTACTATTTAATAATAAAAGAAGTAAAAGTATTCTGCAGATCGCGCAAAACTAATATTCAATCTTACCTATTAAATATTCAATCCGCTTACTTTTTCTTATCCTTCATGCCCTGCAGCTTCTTCTGTGTATCCATGGTTTGCTGAAGGCGTTCCTGCCATTTGCTTTGTTGTTTAGGTTGCTTACGTTTCAATTGAATTTCAGCCAGAATTTTATCATGGTTAATAATGTAATTCTGGATAACGAATTGAATCAATAAAGTGATAATATTCGATACCGTGTAATACCACGTAAGCGCCGCCGGTAGCCGGTTAAAGATGAACAGCAATACAAATGGGAAAATGTATGGCATATACTTCATGGCAGGGTTATCCTGCGTAGGCGTATTGCTCATGTTATAAAACGCAATCAGGAAGTTGGTCAGCACAGCCGTCAGCGTAAATAAGCTCACGTGATCGCCATAATTAAAGGGAACGCTGAACGATAGTTTGGTAATAATATCGTAGGTCGACAAGTCGTGCGCCCATAAAAAGCTTTGCCCGCGCAGCAGAATGTTGCTACTGAAAAAGCTATACAACGCAAAGAAGATGGGGATCTGCAACAACGCCGGGATACAACCACCCAGCGGATTCACGCCAGCTTCACGAAAAATGCGCATCTGGTCCACCGCATAAGCTTGCTGGTCGTCGCCATGTTTCTTTTTCAGTTCAGCCAGTTCGGGTCGCAGCACTTTCATTTTTGCGCCGCTTAAATAACTGGTATAAGTAAGTGGTGATGTAACCAAACGGATGAACAACGTAAGCAGCGCAATCACCCAACCGAAGTTGGAAATAAACGATGCCAGAAAATCGAACACCGGCATGATGATCCAGCGGTTGATGTATTTTACAAATGAATAAATACCCGAGCCTAAGTCAACAATCTCTTCCATGTGATTGTCGTACTTCTTCATGGTATAAAACGCATTCGGACCATAATACAATTGCATCGGCACCGTAATATTTGCCGCTGCCGGCACAGGCACCTGCAGGTTGGCATTAGCCAGGTAAAGTAGCTTTGAGCTATCAGGCTGCGAGTTCATTTTGGCACTGCCGCCGCCTTTAAATTTATCCTTCGAAATCAAAGTGGTATTAAAGAACTGCTGCTTGAAAGTTACCCAGTCCGTTGTGTTCTCAAAGTCTTTGCTTACCCCGCCTGTTGCGCGTTCAAAATCGTAGCCATCTTCATTTTCATAAAAGCAGATACGCGACTGCTCTTTCTCATACGCGCCTGAATATTGGTGTTGATGAATGGAAATATTCCAGTGCAAATTCATTATACTGTTTGTCAGCAACTGGTTGGCGCCGTTCATGCCAATGTTCCAGTCAATCATATAATTGTCCGGACGAATAATATATTGGTGAGTTATGTTTTGCCCGCTCGACGCATTTAAAGTATAAGTAACCGTTTGGCTGCCATCGCTGTTTTTGATAACCGCAGACGGAGAAAAAAACAGGTTGCTCGTTTCCGCACTTTGATTATTGCCCGTATTAACCGTATAGCCAAGTGCATCGCCTTTACCACCGGCAAGCTCAACCTGCGAACTGTCGATAGATTTAAAGTTTTTCAGTTGCACCATCTTCACCTGTCCGCCTTTATTGCTGAAGGTTACGCGCATCAGGTTGTTCTCCAACACCACATCCTGCTCGGTACCAATGCCCGCGTTTTGAAAACTGCCGGCTTGTTCCTGGCGCGCCATAGAATCGCTATGCAATGAATCTTTGTAAGCCGTAGCCGGGTCAACTTTTGGCGCTTTTAAAGCGTTCACACGCGCAATCGAATCCTGCGCGCGCTGTTCTGCAGCATGCAGCGTTGCCTGCTGTTTATTGGTAAACCAGAAATAAGCAAAAAACAAAATGCCCAGCAGCACAAAACCAATGACTGTATTTTTATCCGCTTTCATTGCGTATTAAAAAAATTTGAGCGGCAAAGGTAATGGTTGAGGCGGCATGGGAGATTTAAAAGGGAATATTTAAGATTGAGAGATTATAAGGCAGATGACAGATGAGAGTTGTTAGTAAATAGAATTCTTCCATTGCATATAATACGCACATGTTATAAGTTTTTTTGGTAGCCACTGTCCGTTTCTTTATTAAGCATCGGTGCAGTTATAAATTTGTTCTCCTTTTTCTTTTGAGTAAAAAGAAAAGGGAATCACTCTTCAAGACCTTACTAAGTATTGAGCTTTAAAAATATTACCAACAAACAGCCACCAACCCTAAGCTTATAACTCCTAAACCATAATTCATAATTCCTCGTCTACCTTTACAAAATGGCAAATAAAATTCTGATTGCTATCACCGGCGCCAGCGGAAGTATTTACGCAAAGCTGTTATTAGATAAAATGGTACAACTGCAGAATCAATGGCAGGAACTTAGCGTAGTTATGAGCGCCAACGCAAAAGAAATCTGGAAAACAGAATTGGAAAATGAAGATTATAATAACTACCCTGTCAGGCATTGGGATAAATATAATTTTACTGCACCCTTCGCCTCGGGTTCGGCCAAGTATAATATTATGATAGTAGTTCCCTGCAGCATGGGAACGTTAGGGCGCATTGCATCCGGTACAAGCGACGATGTGATTACCCGCGCTGCCGATGTAATTTTAAAAGAAAGAAGAAAATTAATTCTGGCGCTGCGCGATACACCTTATAATCTAATCCACATCCGCAATATGGAAACGATAACACTCGCAGGCGGTATTATTTGTCCTGCAACGCCATCTTTCTACAGCAAACCAACTACAATAGAACAAGTGGCTGCCACCGTGGTAGACAGAATGCTTGATCTTGCCGGTTTAGAGCATGACAGCTTTCGTTGGGGAAAATAAAAGTTTTGCAATGAGGAAGAAACGCACAAGTGATATCCTAATCTTCCGGGTACACAATACCTGCTTTCCGCCTGATTTCATCCAGTACTTCTATCAAATCCATTGTATCCTGATGCGTCATCACCGGGCTTTCGGTTAAGCCTTTCCGAAGGCAATCACATACATGCCCTGCTTCATGCTGATAACCATGACCATCGCCGCGCTCAACGGGTATAATTTCTTTTGTGTCCGGCGTTCCCGGGTAATATTCAATCACCGCATCAGGCGAATAAAACCGATGCGTAAGCCGGATGCGGCCATTCGTTCCACAGATGTCGGCCTCAGTAGCTAGGTTAGAAGCAAACGTGGAAAATAGTTGCGCAATCGCTCCGTTTCCGTATTGCATAGTTACAGCACATTGCTCATCCACACCGGTACTTGCCGGTGTCATAAATGCATTGATGGATGCAGGTTTTCCAAGCACGCTCACTGCCATAAATACATTGTAAATACCAATGTCGAGCATAGTACCGCCGGCAAGGTTCGGATCGTACAAGCGCGCTGGAACGGGTGGCCGCGGTGCAAAGCCGAAATTGATCAACACCGATTTGATCTGCCCGATTTTATTTTCTTTCAATAAGCTTTGTACAACCTGGTAGTTGGGTAAAAACTTAGTCCACAAAGCTTCCATGAGAAACACCTTTTTGTCGTGTGCTTTCTCAATCATCGCTTTGGCTTGTTGAGAATTTATAGCAAATGCTTTCTCACATAAAACAGCTTTGCCGTGTTCAAGACAAAGCATAGTATTCTTATAATGTTCACTGTGTGGTGTGGCTATATAAATCACATCTACATTCTCATTCTGCACCAATTCTTCATAACTGCCGTGTGCGTAGGCTACAGGAAAATCTTTGGCAAAGGCATTGGCAGATTCGATGCTTCGGGCACCGGCAGCAATCAAAACAGCATCATCAACAAGTTTTAAATCAGTGGCAAATTTGCGGGCAATGCGGCCGCATCCTAAAATGCCCCAGCGAATTTTATTGTGCATGAGAAGAATCGTTTTAGAAGCTGCGAATATAGTTGATGGTTGGTTCTTAGTAGATGAGAGATGAGAGTTGACGGATGACAGATGACCGTTGGTGGTGGGCGATGTACCTGAAGCTCAATTTATAATATGGCGTTGAAGAGCGACTCTTCTTTCTCTCTTTTGAGTAAAGAGAAAAAACAACAAATCTACAATTGCAACGATGCTCAATAAAAGAGAGGGACGATGGCTACCGAAAGAAAAACTTACAACATTAGTACTTGATATGTATTAATAGAATTCTACCAGCCATCAACTACCAACTGTCAGCTATTATCCGTTAACCTTCATCTGCCCAACCACCAACAAAAAAGGCCCGCCCTAAACAGAGCTGGCCGTTGCTAACCTATGAAAAACACCAAATTTAATTACGTAAAAAGAATCAGTTCCGTTTTGCGCCGCCGCCCATTGGCTGCAGCAGGTGATGATTGCCTGCGCCACCTCCGTTTGGATGCCGCTTCTGCCACTCGTTACCCAGCATAATTTTAAACTCCTGCTGAGCCGTATATACCCGGTTTACTCTTTCGTCTGTATTTAATACACGCTTAAAATTGTCCTTGTACTTTTTGCGGACGTTTACAATGGCTTCCTGCTGCTTTACCAGGTCACCTGAATTGTCCTTACGGGCTTTTTTCAGTTCCTGGAGATAATTATTGTAAACCGGCCAAAACTTTTGCGCTTCGTCCGACGACAGCTTTAGTTTATCCGTCATAAAAGCAACGCGCACGGCTTTAATATCATCGCCTTCCCTGTCATCATTATCCTGCGCTATACAAAAATATCCCTGCAGCAGCAACGACATCAGCAGCAGCGTTTTGCCAATTTTGAATGTAATTTTAAATCCCGGTACTATTCGTTTCATCGCTGGCGTTGTTTTCATTAAGATATTGCTGTATGTCATTGTCGCTTACATTGTTTAGCAGTTCCTGGTAAAGACCGGTTGAGCTGATGGTGCTTGTGTTTGATGCCGGTGCCACATCAATATCAGTTACAGAATTATCAAGATAATCAGCCAGGTCGTTGTCAGATACATTAGCCAAAGCTGCTGTATATTTTGCCGGCGAAACGCTGTCATCTTTGCCTGCAAACAAAACTACACCCGTAGCCACAATACCCGTTACCACAGCGGCTGCCGCATACGTAATCCACTTCGCAGGGCGACGGCTCATCTTTATCACCGGTGCTTTCTCTTCCTTTTTCATCAGCGGTACGCTAAAGGTTTCAAAATAACCCTTCGGAACCGTGTATGGATTTACTTTTGGAATGCCGGCAAGAAAAGGCTCTATCTCTTCCAATTCCTGCTCAACTTCACTTTTAGCAGCGCTTTTTATTTTTTGTAAAATGCTATTTGCCAGGCCATCAAAGTAGTTTGACGGCGGTGCCGAAAAAGGCATCGCCGCCGCTACCGGCACATGCACCTTTTGGAGAATATCTTCTGCCAGTGTATCAAAATACTGCGGCGGCACCTGGTATGTATTTATATGCCTGATGCTTTGTAGCATATCAGGCAATTCGTTCGGTTCCATATCTTCAATTTCAACGTTCAATTTAACAACAATTTACGACGGAAAACATAATCCCCGGTTTAATGGTTCTTCATGTATTCACTTACTTTTTTCACAGCGTGGTGGTAGCTGGCTTTCAAAGCGCCTTCGCTTGTTTCCAGCACACGGCTCATTTCTTCATAAGGCATTTCATCGTAGTAGCGCAGGTTAAACACGGCTCTTTGCTTATCAGGCAATTGCTGAATGGCTACCTGAAGTTTCCATTCCAGCCGGTTGGCATCAAAGCCTTCATCGGCTTTTATCTTGTTCGAAAGCCCGTTTTCCACATCAGTAAAACTTACTGAAGCACGCTTTTTCTGCTGTTGCAAAAAGGTAAGCGATTCATTAGTAGCAATGCGATACAGCCATGTATAAAGCTGGCTATCCTCTCTAAAGTTATCCAGCGCATTCCAAACCTTGATGAACATATTCTGCAGTACATCATTCGTGTCGTCGTGCGTTACCACCATACGGCGCACATGCCAGTACAGTTTCTCCTGGTATTTTTTTATGATGGCAGCAAACGCCCGCTCCTTCATGGCCGGCTGCCTGAACTGCTCTAATAATTCCTGATCATCTTGCTGCATACAGGGGACTATTTATTCTGAAATAAAAAACCCGCAGGTAGGATGTTTGTTTGTTCATGATGTTTAACAAGAAAACCGGAACCGCTGATTTTATCATATTCTTAAATGAGGCAGTGCCGCCGCTAACTAACGGCATCGCAAAGGGCTGCAAGTTAATTTATTTGACACACAAGTGAAAGGCAGCGCATGAGTTGGTAATATCTTACTTTGAAAACGCTGCACGTCATCTGCAATTATCCTCAGCAATGTTCTTAATAAATCATTGTTACGAGGGCTTTGTCCGGAATCTGTTCGTTACAATTTAAACTTATCAGAAGAATAAAGTATCGGTCCCTTTTAAAATGAAATACAATTTTTATGTAACCGTCGTTCGTCTCTTTTTTGTGATCGACAGTTGTTGCCATTCCCATCAAAGTCCCGGGCAATGATGTGGCTTTTAAACCACAAAAAATACGACAACAAAAGTCACACATAAACAACTATACATTTATTAAAGCACTAGCTCCCAATCTTCATACCTTCAAAGCCAATTTCAAAAACACCCTCTGCACATAGCGTTTTTATCTGCACATCAACATTCAACGTCATTTCCTAACCGCCATTATACGATTAATGGCTAAGTTTGACATTTGAAAGCAGGCAGCTGATCACTATGGAAAAACGACTTTGGGGTTTTATCCTTTTCTTATTTATTTCTTCTTTTCTTTTTGCACAAGCACCCGCCACTTACAACAGTGCTGATATTTATCTCGGGTTAAAAAAACTGAACGTGCTTGGCAGCGTACTCTACATTGCCGCGCATCCCGACGATGAGAACACAAAACTTCTCGCTTATTTCGCCAGAGAAAAACAATACCGCACTGCCTACATGAGTCTCACACGCGGCGATGGCGGGCAAAACCTTATTGGCGACGAGCAGGGCGTTGAGTTAGGGTTAATACGCACACAGGAATTATTATCTGCCCGCCGCATCGATGGCGCCGAGCAATTCTTCGGAACCGCTTACGATTTTGGCTTCAGTAAAAATGCCACCGAGTCTCTCAATATCTGGAACCACGATAAGATGCTCAGCGATGTGGTTTGGGTCATCCGAAACTTTCAGCCGGATGTCATTATTACACGCTTCCCACCCGATGAACGTGCCGGTCACGGTCACCACTGGGCGTCTTCTATTCTCGCCGCAGAAGCCTTTACTGCAGCGGCTGACAGCACTAAGTTTCCCGAGCAATTTAAGTATGGTGTAAAGCCCTGGCAGGCAAAGCGCATCTTTTGGAACACTTACAATTTTGGTGGTAACAATACCACCTCGCCTGCACAGCTAACGATGGACATTGGCACCTTCAACCCTTTACTGGGTAAAGGTTACGGCGAGGTAGCATCTGAAAGCCGCAGCCAGCACCGCAGCCAGGGATTCGGCTCGCTTAAACAGCGCGGGCAAAGCACCGAATATTTTTCTTTAACCAACGGTTCAACTGCAGCCCACGATGTTATGGACAGCGTCAACACCACGTGGCAAAGAGTACCCGGCGGCGAAAAAATTCAAAGCGCGATTGATCGTATAATAGCCGGTTACGATTTTGCGCAGCCACAAAAAAGTATAGCCGGACTTGTGAAATTGTATAATGAAATCAACACATTAGCAGGTGGATACTGGCGGTTTAAAAAAAGCGAAGAAGTCCGCAACCTCATTGCTCAGTGCAGCGGTCTTTTTATGGAAGCGACGGCTAATAAACATTATGCAATAACCGGCGATACAATGGCAGTTTCTTTTACCATGAATAAAAGAAATGATATATCTGTTACCGTGAAGTCAATCGAGCTGGATACTTACGATACCACGCTGAACACATCATTACTCCTAAATAATAATATTGTTATCAGTAGTCCTTTTATTGTAAGAAAAGACAAGCCCCTATACCAGCCTTACTGGCTGCGGAACGCACATAAACCCGGCAGCTTCAGCATCGATGATCAAATGCTTGTGGGCAAGCCCGAGAATGACGCTGATTACACCGCTGTCATCAATCTTATTATTGACGGCACTGCATTTAAATATCGTATACCGGTACAATACAAATATGCCGACCCGGCAAGGGGAGAAATTTATCAGCCGGTGCATGTGATCACCCCTTTTACCATTTCGGCTACTCCGGGTATTGCTTTATTGAACGTAAAGCCACAGAGCGGTATGGCGCAGCAGCCCGAACTGAGAATAACCTTGAAGTCCAACATTAATGCTTCGCAGTTGCCGGTAACTATTATGGCTGAGCGGGAGAAGAACATTGTGTTTACAAAAGATACGGTTCTTAATGCGGAAGCGGGAAAGGAATACATTTTTTCCCCGGATATAAAAAATACCGGCACCCAAAAAGGAAATGATTTTATCAATGTATCCGTTGGAGTAAAAGGTAAAGCAACTACATTAACTTACACGAACTACCTGCGCACCATTCATTACGAACACATTCCCGACATCAATTACAACTTAACAGACAATGTTCACCTGATAACGGACGAAATAAAAACGGTTGGTAAAAACATCGGTTACATCACCGGCGCCGGTGATAAAGTTCCGCAGGCTCTGGAGCAAATGGGATACACAGTGAAGCTGCTTGGCGAAAATGACATTACACCTTCAAACCTCCGGCAATTTGATGCCGTGCTGGCAGGCATTCGCGCTTATAATCTCTTTGCCTGGCTTCCCGCAAAGTATGATATACTAATGAATTACATTAAAGGTGGTGGCAATTACATTGTACAATACAATCAGCAGGACGTGGTTACGCAGAACATCGGTCCATATCCATTCACCATCGGTCGCACACGCGTTACCGATGAAACGGCAGATATAAAGATGTTGCTTCCTGATAATTCCGTTTTCAATTACCCGAATAAAATCACATCTGCCGACTTTTCAAACTGGGTACAGGAGCGAAGCATTTACCATGCGCAAAACTTAGATGCACATTATATAACGCCCATCGGTTCGCACGACCCGAACGAAGCAGAAAGCAATGGCAGCCTGGTTATAGCGCCGTATGGCAAAGGTAATTTTGTGTACACTGGTCTTGTGTTTTTTCGCGAGTTGCCAGCCGGTGTTCCAGGTGCTTATCGCTTGATGGCAAACCTGGTAGCCCTGCCAAAAAACAAGTAAGGAATGAAGAGAAGAGAAGTGAGTATCTGGTTGCTGATTGTATTGGGCGTTGGCATTGGAATTATTTTGAAAAACGTAAAACTTGGTTTAATAGTCGGGCTTGTTATCGGGTTGCTTGCCGGCGGACTGGCAAGTGGCAGAAAATGAAAAAAGCTAACAGTTATTACAGTTAGCTTCCTTTATTCTTTGTTTTAAATAACAAGTAAAATTTTTCATTGCGCTTAATAAAGACTTAATTTCGCGTATCCAAATTTCTAAGGGTCAGTATCCTGTGAAAAATCTAAAAGCCTCGCAATTGCGGGGCTTTCTTTTTATCAGCTTTTTCTTTCAAATTAATACCAGCCGCCGCTAATATTACGAAACGGCCATGGAACCGTAATCAGGATAATCAGCAGCGCAAGAAAATAAAACAGCATCGTACGGTTGTGCTTCGCCTTATCACCAATCGGCTTCCTGCCCTGCGCTTTGCCTATGTGCAATAGTATAATTGAGAACAGCATTCCTGCCATGTGCTCAACGCCCCAAAAGCGGGCAGTCGGGTCTTGCATAGCCGCGCCAAAGCCGCCTGCATTTACAATGGAATGATAGCCTTTTGGCCCCCAATACCAAAGCGCTAAACCAATCAGCAACATAGTATCAGCAATGATGATCAAAATAAGTCCCGTACGTGCATCGCTTTTAATAAACGGACGCTGCCCTGCCACCAGACTGTTGAAGATAGCAATGAGCAATAAGAGAAGTAAAATCCACCGCCCGATGCTGTGCGCATGTACTAAAGCATTGTATAAATCACCGTTCATTCTTTACCATTTTGATGGAAGTCAAAACTACGCTGGCACTCTATACTTTTGCAGCATGACAAAAACTTTTTTTTTACTGGTGCCTTTGCTGTTAATAGTGGCTTGCAATAATGATGATAAAAAAACAGCAGCCGGCGATAAGAAAAAGGAAAAAGAAATTACACCGCAGGTGCAGGCGCTTCAGCAACGCGTGCAGCAATATCCCGACAGTAGCGGCCTGCGCATGAAGCTGGCTATGGAATTAGACAGTCTGAACATGTATAAGCCAGCTTTAGTGCAAATGGATTCACTGATAAAAAAAGACAGCGCTAACTATGGCTTTTTGTTTACGCGCGGTCAGGTAAATGAGCATGCAGGTGATACAGTGAATGCGATGAAAGATTATGCTGCCGCTATTAATATTTATGCTTCGCCGGATGCTTTATTAAGTCTTGCAAACTTATATGCAGAGCAAAAAAATGCACGCAGTTTATTGCTTTGTAATCGTGTAAAAAGCATGGGCTTAGGCAGAGATTATGATGCGTCATCTGCCTTTATTGCCGGTGTTTATAATGCACGCACCAGGCAAAAAGATATGGCTTTGAAACTCTTTGATGAATGCATCAGCAACGACTATACTTACATGCCGGCTTATATAGAAAAGGGATTGGTGTATTTTGATGCAAAGCAGTATGCGCAAGCGCTTGATGTGTTTTCTTTTGCCGCAAATGTCAATCATTTATATCCCGATTCGTACTATTACATGGGTCGTTGTTACGAGCTGATGAATAAAAAAGACAGCGCTGTTTTTTATTTCAAACAATCATTAGCGCTCGATAAAGAATCATCCGAAACAGCCGCTGCGCTGAAGAGAGTGGAGTAATGAGGAACAGTAAAATTGGAAAATACAAAATACAGTTTTGGTAACCATCGTCCGTCGCTTTATTTGATCGTTCCTTGCGTTCGCCGCGGCGGATCAGGGTTCCGGGCAATGATTGGGCTTTTACCAAAGCGAAGAATAAACACTGATTTTAAAACTCACATTACACTTGCAAGTCAAAAGGATTATAAGATTGAATTCTTTTCTTTGCCTGATACTTACTACATAATTCCTAATACAATTATACTATGCCTATCATAGCACCATCATTTTTAGCTTCAGATTTTTTGCATCTCGCAGAGCAGGTAAAACTCGTTAACAACAGCGCTGCTGAATGGTGTCATCTTGATGTAATGGATGGACGTTTTGTGCCGAATATTTCGTTTGGTTTTCCCATTATTGAAGCCGTGCGCAGCGCTACAAAAAAGCACTGCGATGTACACCTGATGATTGTAGAACCGGAGAAATATGTGGAAGAATTTAAGAAGGCAGGCGCCGATAGTATTCTCGTTCATTATGAAGCTTGCCCGCACCTTCACCGCAATATCGAACAGATAAAAAACTTAGGCATTATGGCAGGCGTTGTCCTAAATCCGGCAACACCGGTTGAATTCCTGAAAGATGTATTGCAATACCTCGATGTTGTCCTGATCATGAGCGTGAACCCGGGCTTCGGCGGGCAGAAATTTATTGAGCACAGCATAGATAAAATTAGCCAGCTACGACGCATGATTGATGAGAAAGGATATCATGCTTTGATAGAAGTAGATGGCGGTATTTCATTACAAAATGCCGAGGCTGTTGTGCATGCCGGTGCGGATATTTTGGTGGCGGGAAGCAGCGTGTTTAAATCGGATGACGTGCTGGGAACGATTGAAACGATGAAGAACGTTGTTTGATGTATGGTTTAATGTGGATGAAATTTTCTGTATCGCTAACTATTTATAGCTTGAGCTCCAACTCATTTTGTATTTTCTTTCTCCGCGGTTTTGTATTCTCCTGTATCTTTCCCACTGAACTAACTTGTGTCTCTTGAGGAAGTATTTGTTTGTCATTTTTTGTTTTATAAGTTCAGGTTTGCTGGCGCAAAAAAGAGCATCTGTATCGGGTATTGTGTTAAGTGAAGATGATAAGCCGTTGGTAGGTGTGTCAGTGCAACTACTGGGCAGCGGTAAAGGCACAGTGAGCAACGATTCCGGACGGTTTGTGATATCGCTGGATGCCGGGAAACCACTGGCTTTGGTGTTTACATTTACAGGTTATAAACCGGTGCAACGCAACTTCAATTTAAGCAGCGGCGAAGAGGAAAAAGTAACGGTAAAACTTGAGCGGTTTGTTGGCGAGCTGAAAGGTGTAACGGTGACGGACAACAGAGATCGAGGGCAAACAGGATTGATCAATGTTGACCCGACGAGAGCGCTGGTGAATCCTTCACCATTGGGCAATATCGAGAGCCTGATTAAAGTGTTTGTGGGAAGCAATAACGAGCTGACATCTCAATACAGCGTGCGCGGTGGCAGCTATGATGAAAACCTTGTGTACGTGAACGATTTTGAAGTGTTCCGTCCTTACCTGGTGCGCAGCGGACAGCAGGAAGGATTGAGTTTTATAAATCCGGAACTGACGAGTAACGTTCGGTTTTATAACGGTGGTTTCCAGCCAAAATATGGCGACAAGATGAGCTCGGTGTTAGACATTACGTATAGGAAACCGGCCCAGTTTGGCGGCTCGGCTTATGTGGGTTTGTTAGAACAAGGCTTGCACCTGGAAGGCACGGCAAATAAAGGTAAAGTGACGTACTTGTTTGGGGTTAGAAACCGCAGTAACCGCAACCTCTTGAGCAGCCAGGAAACGAAAGGAAATTATATTCCGTCTTCATCGGATATACAAGGCTTGCTTACGTGGCAGGTAGCAAAGAAATGGAGCCTCGAAGCGTTAGGAAATTTTTCAGGTACGAAGTTCACTTTGTTTCCTGAAGAAAGCAAACTGACGGCTTCTGTGTTCTCAGCTTTGTACTCTCAAAATGTTGGTGTGAACATTAATTTTTCAGGTCGTGAGAAAGATGCCTATCAAACCAATTTCGTTGGCTTAACAGCCATAAACACAGTGAATAAAAAGCTGCGGCTGAAGTGGATGCTGTCGTATTTTGAAGATGATGAGAAAGAAAACCAGGACATCACCGGCGCATACATTTTTGGCGAAAGAGACATTGATGAAAACAGCGCTTCGTTTGGTAATATCACCAATCCGTTAGGGCAAGGTGTGTACACGAATTTTTCAAGAAATACTTTGAATATTCAGGTTTACAATGCGCAGCACAAAGGCTATCTAACTGCCGGAAATCATTACCTGCAATGGGGAAACAGCATAGAACAACAGAAAATAAATGATCACCAGAATGATTGGCGGTACAATGACTCAGCGGGTTATTCATTGCCCTTTCAACCGAATGGTGATTTGGTGTTGAGTGATGTGGTAAAAAGCGATGCAAACTTTGATATCACGCGCTTCAGCGGTTATCTGCAGGATAATATTCAGTTCAAAGATTCGGCTGATTTTACGCTGCAGGTCGGTGCGAGATATAATTACAACACGCTCAACAAAGAGTTCCTCTTATCGCCACGTGTTTCATTTTCTTTTAAGCCAAAACATTGGATAAAAGATATCATCTGGAAAGGCTCTTTGGGTGTGTATAATCAACCACCATTTTATAGAGAGCTGCGGCGTTATGATGGTTCAATCAACAAAGAATTAAAAGCACAAAAAAGCTGGCAGGCAACGGCTGGTTTTGATTACAATATTAAACTTTTTGACCGCCCGGCACGCTTTACCACGGACGTTTATTATAAGAACATGTGGGATGTGGACCCGTATGATATAGACAATGTGCGCGTGCGCTATTATGGTAACAACAATGCGAAAGCTTATGCGTATGGCATTGAAGGAAGGTTGTTTGGTGAAGTGGTGAAGGATGCTGAAAGCTGGATTAGTTTAGGCATTATGCGGACAAGAGAAAATCTTGATAACGATTCATACACCAATTATTACAATGCAGCCGGAGAAGTTATTACCTCATCAACACCAGATAAAGTGGTTGCTGACAGCAGTGCAAATTCTGTTGGCTGGCTGCGACGACCAACCGACAGGCTGGTTACATTCGGTATGTTCTTCCAGGATTATTTAAGCACGAATAAGAACATTAAAGTGTACCTGAATACGCTTTATGGAAGCAATCTTCCGTATAATATTCCCGGCAATGCGCGGTATCGAAATTCGCTCCAGATTCCTTCTTATATCCGTGTGGATATTGGTTTCAGTGCGTTGCTGCTGGATGCTGAAAAGCAACGCCGCAGCCATTCACCGTTTAAAGATTTTAAAAGTATCTGGCTGACTCTGGAAGTATTTAATTTGATTGATCGTCCGAATACAATAAGCTATTTACTGATAAAGGATTTCCAGAATAATACGTTCGCGTTGCCAAACCGCTTAACACCGAGATTGGTGAATGTGAAGCTGGCAGTGAATTGGTAGAATAGTGTTCACTCGATCACATAATTCAGTAAATAAAAAGCCCTGATTGCACTATTACAATCAGGACTTTTTATATAATATAAAACCATTTTTACAAACTCTTCAACACATCATTCATACTTCTCACTGCATCTGCACTTTTGTTGAATGTTTCCTGTTCTTTTTCAGTCAGGCCATAATCAACAATCCTTTCCCAGCCATTGCTGCCGATGATAACCGGAACGCCCAGACAAATATCCTTTTGGTTATACTCGCCATCCAGATACACACAGCAAGAAAACAGCTTCTTTTCATCATGCACTACAGAGCGAACCAAAGCAGCTACAGCCGCGCCCGGCGCATACCACGCAGAAGTTCCAATCAACTTAGTAAGAGTAGCACCGCCCACCATGGTGTCCGATACAACCTGCTGCATTTGCTCTTCAGATAAAAGTTTCGATACCAGCAAACTATTCCAGGTTGCGCGGCTTATCAGCGGTATCATGGTTGTATCACCATGACCGCCAATTACAATCGCATTCAGGTCTTGTGCCGAACTGTTTAAAGCTTTGCTTAAATAAAATTTAAAACGCGCGCTATCTAAAATTCCGCCCATACCAATGATGCGATGCTTATCAATGCCACTGCTTTGCAAAGCGAGATAAGTCATTGTATCCATGGGGTTCGATACCAGTATAAAAATAGCATCCGGTGAATGTTGCAGCACATTCTGCATCACGCCTTTTACAATGTTAGCATTCGTACCAATAAGTTCTTCACGCGTCATGCCCGGCTTACGCGGAATACCGGATGTAATCACCACAACTTTGCTGCCTGCCGTTTGTGCATAATCGTTGGTACATCCTGTTATGCGCGTGTCAAAGCCAAGCAAGGCTGCCGTTTGGCGAATGTCCATCGCTTTGCCTTCGGCAAAACCTTCCTTAATGTCAAGCAAAACCAGTTCTTCGCAAAGCGCGGCGCGGCTGATATTGTCAGCACAGGTAGCACCTACGGCACCGGCGCCAATCACTGTAATTTTCATAATTGTTGTTTAGTATGAGGCAATCGTTTTATTTGGAATCTTTAATTAGTTTAGCAATCGTTGCGGCATCCGTTCCGCCTTCGTAAGCTTTCAAAAAGTTACCCTTTTTATCATATACAGCCATAAACGGCGTGGAAGGTATTTTATAAAACGGTACAAAAAAATAGTTTACATCTCTGGCAAAAATCACGTTGTTAAAGTGGCTCAGTTCGTAAGTGTCGGCAAAGTCTTTTATCTGCTGCGGCGTATGATAACTTACCCAAAGCAACTCCACATTTTTTACCTTATCCATTTCATTCACCCATTCTTTTGCAGTCATCTGGCAGTGCCCGCAATCAGGACTGAAATATACAATCACAGTTGGCTTATCTTTCGGTAATTGTTGTGGTGTAATCCAGGTACTGTCGGGCTGAAGAACCTGGAAGTAAGGCATCTTCGTTGTCTTCTTATAAGCCGGAACTGTGTCTGCATCAGCACCATCCTGCGCAAAAACAGAGGTGAAACCTGCCAAAAGCGCAACTATCAAAAACCATTTCTTCATCGCTTGTTTCTTTTTTCAAAGATGTGATGAAAATATGAATTGGAGTGCAAATGTTATGTTGATAATAGATCATTTGGAAAGGAAATACAGAATACAGTTTTGGTAGCCATCGTCCGTCGCTTTTGTGCTCGACTGTTGCGACGCTCCGGTCAAGGTTCAGGGCAATGATTGGGCTTTTATAAAAGCGAATTATAAACGTTTCATTTCAAAACAACTCGCCAGTTACTTACTCATCTCTTGATACAGATCAATGATTTCATCTACCTGTTTATGCAGCGAAAAATTCGTCTCCACAAACTTTCTTGACCGTTTGCTTTCTTCTTCCAGCTTATTGTTATGCAGATAATCGACGATAACCATTGCAATGGCTTTCGCATTAAAGGTCTCATACTTATAACCAAATCCATCGAACGATAACTGGCGAATGCCGCCCACATCACTCACCACCGGAATACAGCCGCAACTCATCGCTTCCAGCAGCGCCAAAGGCAAGCCTTCAAAGTCGGAAGTGAGCAGGAAAATATCTATCTGCTTATAAGATTCAAATGTATCGGTTTGTTGCCCGGGCAAGGCTATTTTGCCATCAATTTTATACTCTGCAATCTTCTCGCGCAGCAAGCCGTCACTCGGTCCATCACCCACCATCAGGAAAGAAACAGCATCTGTCAGTTTTGTAGTTTCATAAGCCACTTCCGCCCATTTATCCACACGCTTTTGCGGACGAAAGCGAGCCACCAATCCAACAGTGAGCTTATTTCCCGAACGATTGATTTTATCTTTATTATGAAACTTTTCCGTATCAATTCCATTGAGAATGGTAACGCCTTTTCTAACTTTAAAAAAACCGCCTTTCTGCGATTCTTTTATCACGTCGCCTACTTCCTGCGATACATAAATCACTGCATCAAAATAACTATAAGTAAAGCCACTTAAATTGTAATTATATTTCGCGTAGTGTGTTACGAGATTGTGTTCAGAATAAATGAATTTTGTTTTCTTTTTCGTGAACAATTTTGCTGCAATGCCCATCCAGCCTGCAACCGGGAGATGCATGTGTACAATATCATAATCGCCTTTGGCAACAGAACGCAGGAAAGAAATGTATTCAAACAAAAAGCGCGGCGTGGTAATTTTATAATAGTATGCCTTACGGATATTGCCTTCAACCTGTGGCAACAAGCCAAGCTTTTTGTGATCAAGAATGTATAAGTCGCTTTCTACTTCTTGTTTAAACTTTTTAGAAGCAAATATCTCGCGCAGCAACACTTCCGCACCACCATAACTGAATACGCGGATAACATGAGCAACTTTGATTTTATTCATGATAAGTTTTTTAAACCCAGAGGCACGAATGACAGAGAGATACACAAAGCAAGTAAATAAATTCTCTGCGAAACTCAGTGTTTTATGCGCCTCTGTGGTTCTGATTATGCCGAAACGATTTCTAAAATGCGTTGCTTGGTTTCTTCGGAGAAAGGTGTCTTTGCCGACGTGCGGTTGTTGCGGTTGGCAACGATGATATTTTTCATGTAATCATCTACATGCTTCGATGGCGGAAGTTGCATGAAATCCATCAGCTTAGTTATGAAAAGATGCGGATCTTTTACAAAATCTTCGTAGTGAGATTCGTATACGTTTAAACCAAGCTTTTTGATTTCATACTCCGTGGTTTCCATCAGTTTTTTATACTGGAAAGCGGTAATTAAAGCCGGGTCATCTTTCAAAGTGTCGGCTTCTTTTTCTTCTTCAGGAGAATAAGCGCCAACCCACCATAACCGGTTGATGCCTTTCGTTTGCCAGAAGCCAACTTCCAGCCACGAACGTACGGTTGCAATTGGCTCACGCACGATGTTTACAATAATGGCATCCGGAAAAATGCTGGTGAGATATTCAAGTCTTGCCGGTCCGGTAAATTTCATGATTAATCGCTTGCGTCCCTGGTATTTTACCTGCTTTGCAAGAGAAGTGCGAATATGTTTTCTTTCTTCTTCTGTCGCTTTTGTATCGAGTAAAAAACCACGCGAAAAATCAATGCGCTTGCCGGTTATTTTTTCCCAATAATTATAACGTTCTATCGGGCTGAAGATGGCGAGATTTAAAAGCTGCGTACTGCGGTTTTGACGAGTGTTTTTACTAACACCAACAAAGTTCCAAAACTTTACAAGCCGCCACCATTTGTTATCAAACAATCTTCTTAATAAATTGATTTGCGGAATGGCTGGAAAGATTTCCTGGTAGTTATTATGCCATGCTACGTCTTCGTGCTGAAACAAAATTTCAGAGATAATAGTAGTGCCGGAACGACCGCTGCCGAAAAGAATAATAGGCTTCTCCAGCAGTTCTTCGTATTTGATAGAATCACTCATAAGCAGCTATACAACGGCTTTGTCGGCCACTATGTCGAGTATTTTTTTCTTTTGCTCTTCGGTAAAATAATTCTTGCGCTCTTCGGTAGGTTTGTTATTGCGGATGGTAACGCGGTTCGTCATAAAATCATCCACCAGCTTCGATGGTTTCAAATCGAGCTTCGTCATTAAATCCTTGATGAAAGCTTTCGGATCTTTTACAAAATCCTCGTAATTCACTTCATAAATGTCAGGCTTCATTTTCGCGATTTCGTAAGCCGTTGTTTCGCTAAGTTTCCTGTATTGATAAGCCGTTATCAGTTCCGGCTGTGCAGATAGTTTTTCCGCTGTCGCCAATTCTTCCGGCGAGTAAGCGCCCGTCCACCAAAGCTGCGATTTTCCTTTATCCTGCCAGAAATTTACTTCAAGCCAGGAACGAACCGTAGCAATGGGCGCACGCTGCACATTTACAAACACAGCATCAGGGAAAATGCTCATCAGGTATTCCATTCTTGATGGTCCTGTTGTTTTAAATGCAAGCCGTTTGCGGTTCTGGTATTTCACCATTTTACCAAACAGGTTGCGCATATATGTTACTTCTTTATCAGTTGCTTTTGTATTCAACAAAAAGCCGCGGGAGAAGTCAATATCCGGACCTGTAATTTTTTCCCAGAAATTATAACGCTCGATCGGACGAAAGGCAATCCAGTTGAATACGTTCTTGTTATTCTGCGTGTTCATCCCAATTTTTCGCCACCATTTGTTATCAAACAAACGACGTATATAATTGACTTGCGGAATACGCGGAAATAATTCCTGGAAGTTGTTATGCCACGCTAAATCTTCGTGCTGAAAGAGAATATCGGAAATGATGGTGGTACCTGAACGACCGGTACCGAAAATGATAATTGGCTTTTGAAGATAGTCTTCGTATCTCATTTGCTCCGGTTTGGTTATGGTGGTAAAATTAAGGTATTTTACGTATACCTCAGAAAGTGCTATCGCTTGTTGATACACTTTTATTAAAACTCAAAAATTCAGATTGCTTTTCAATTCATGTAACGATATACTTTACGTCCACTAAAAAGGCTGTTCAGTTTTTAATTTCTAAAACGAGTTAATTGTTCGAATTAAAATAGAGTAACGATCTGAAATATTTTTAATGTTATCCTGGCCAAAGCCTAAGCTGGATATAGCTTACAAAGGCTTTGAATAAATTTATGTTCAAGTCAACTTATAAAAAAAGCAACTGATAAGCCAAGCTGTTTTTCTGGTCATAATTAATTTTTGATTAAAATATCTGGTGGCAGATTAAGCTCTGATTAAAATATGCAAACCCAACTCAGCTTTTCTTCGGCGTTGCTATTTTTGAATGTGGAAACTGTAATGGATTTTCATGTTCTTACGTAACAAAACTTTGGTTATGACATTACAGCCAGTCTGCCATCTGTTTTCGCCAACGTAGAATATGAAGATGCTGCTCCCGAAGTAAGAGCCATTTATGATGCATTGTTCCCAAGCTTATCAGGCAACTGATTATCTATAATGTTTCCTTTAAGCGCAATTGCAAATATTGCGCAACTGCACATTGCAATTTCGCAAACATTATGGGGAAATCGCTTTCCGAAGATGGTTCCTTTAAGGCAGCCGATAGTATGGAAAGAAAGCTGATTCCGCTTACTTACAAAAGTGGCTGTATCTGTTGATGCTGATGCGGCTTTACAATCGGGAAAAATTAACGGCGTGCATACGAGTAAACTTGTTAAAGCCGGTTATTCGGATGCAAAAATACAGGAGTTGTTTGCACAAGCCGGCCTGGTGAATATGCTGAATACAATTGCCAATATTTGGGGTATTAAAAATAACAGCGAACTATAGAACTGGATGTATAATAATAAATATGAACGGTGGTAGAGACGGATTTTCAATATCGTATTTTACAGAATAGCATTTCACGCTTTTCTATCTATATTAATAAAGCTGATACGCTTTTTGATATTTGCAACTGCCTTCTTCGCAATACCAAGTATTTATACAATTACTCGGTATGCCGCTTTCATTATTATCACCAGGGCAGGCATGTGTGCTATACCATTAACCGTCAGGAAGCAAAGGTTGAGCAAGGCAACACTCCGTTCTTTTTAGATAACGAACAAAGCGTTTATTCTACGGCAATTCCGTTTTATCAAAAACATCATGCAGACGATTTATTACCCGGCGCTGACGGCGCCATAAATGAAATGTGGGTGTGGAAGTTTGCTTTTAATGAAGATGCGGGAATGGTTATCACCGTTTATTCCGACGGCGAATACCGATTTTTAAAAGAGCAGATTCCCTTTGTAAAAATCGCAGGCGAAATGTTGTACACCAAAACACGCATGGTGCTGCTGATTGATGACCTTAACCAAAAGCAGCAGGCTCTTCAATGCTCATATAAAAAGCTGGAAGAAAGCAATGCGCTGGTCTCTACTTTGTTGTCGCAACGGGAAAGAACCATTGATGACCGTACGCAGGCGCTTACACGCCTCAACACAAAACTGCTTGATTTAATCCAGTTCAATTCTCATTATATCCGCGAGCCGCTTACGCGCATTATGGGTTTAATGAGTTTGTACGAACTAATGTCGCCAGGCGATTTTTTCAATGAATATTGGCCTCTTCTCGAAGAAAGTGTTAGGGACATGGACAAGACAATCAGGCAGGTAATATCGAAAACAGAAAAAATAGAAAAGCATGAAAATTTTCCTGGTTGATGACGAGTATATCAATAATGTCATCAGCACCAAAATTCTAATGAAGATTGATAACACTTTGAATATCGTAAAGTTTACAAATCCAATACAGGCCTTCGAAGAGATCAGAAATGAAAATCCGGATCTCGTTCTGCTCGATTTAAACATGCCGCAGTTTTCAGGCTGGCAGTTTTTAGAGAGGATGCGCGCAGAGCATGTGTTGAATTCTGTTGTGATTCTTACCTCTTCAGTTTGCAGGCCCGATAATATTCGCGCTCATACTTACGGGAATGTAATTGGCTATGCCGAAAAACCATTGAACCGCGACGAGATCAGGCAATATATTACCGGTATCTCTGCTTAAAATCTGGTTTTATAAATCACCATACTTACTGTGAAGAACACTGCTTATTGAATACTTACCTGTAGGTAATTTTAAGTAAATACAAATACAGATTTGGTAGCCATCGTTAGTCGCTTTTGTGATCGGCTGTTGTAATTCTTGCGTGTCGAAGCAGCAAGAATCCTTCCATCAGCGTTCAGGGCAATGATGTGACTTTTATAAAAGCGAACCGAAAATACTTTTCCGGGAAAGATTTATTAAAAACTTTTAAATTCACCTTACTTCAGCAAGCCTTTAATTTCATTCAGTTTCAGTAACGCTTCTACCGGTGTAAGGCGGTTAATATCTATCGCTTCCAGCAGTTTTCTGATGTCATCAAATGTTTCGCTGTGCGCATCAAATATTGAAAGCTGCATGCGTGGTGCCGTTAGCTTTTGCGCATTCGCTTTTACGCTTGCTACCTGGGTTTCTCCGCTTTTTGTTGTCTCTTCTTTTGTGTGTTCTGCCTCTTCATCACGGCTTTCTAACTGGGTTAATATTTCATTAGCACGATTGATTAATTCAGGCGGCATACCAGCCATCTTTGCTACATGAATGCCAAAGCTATGCGTGCTGCCTCCGGGCGCCAGCTTGCGCAGGAAGATAACGCGGTTATTAATTTCTTTATTGGTGATGTGATAATTCTTTATCCTTGGCAGCTTGTTCTCCAGCTCGTTCAATTCGTGGTAATGCGTGGCAAATAATGTTTTTGGCATCATAGCGCTTTGGTGCAGGTATTCTGCAATACTCCACGCTATCGAAATACCATCATACGTTGATGTGCCGCGACCGATTTCATCCAGCAATACAAGACTGCGGGCAGAAATATTATTGATGATGCTTGCCGTTTCATTCATCTCCACCATAAAAGTGCTTTCGCCGCCGGTTACATTATCGCTGGCGCCAACGCGGGTGAATATCTTATCTGTTAGCGGTACTTTGGCCTCTGATGCAGGAACGAAAGAGCCGATGTGAGCCATTAGTGTTGTGAGTGCAGTTTGGCGCAGCAATGCACTTTTGCCACTCATGTTTGGACCGGTAAGAATAATGATTTGCTCACCATTGGGGTCAAGTGTAATGTCGTTGGTAATGTATGCTTCGCCTGCGGGTAAATGGCGTTCAATTACGGGGTGGCGACTGTCTTTTAATTCCAGCGCCAAGCCTTCGTGTACGATGGGTTTTTTATAATTAAACTGTATAGCATTATTGGCGAAGCAAAGCAGGCAATCGAGCGTTGCCATTACGTTGCCATTCACCTGTAATGGCGCGATATAATCGTGCAGTTCCAGCAGCAGTTTATTGTATAAATCCGCTTCTATCTGCAACGTTTTTTCTTCGGCGCCGGTGATGCTTTCTTCGTACTCTTTCAGCTCGGGCGTAATGTACCGCTCGGCATTGGCAAGCGTTTGCTTCCGTATCCATTCGGGCGGCACTTTATTTTTCTGCGAATTGGTGACTTCAAGATAATAGCCAAACACATTGTTGTAGCTGATCTTTAACGAAGAAATGCCCGTGGCTTCGGCTTCGCGCTGCTGTATATTGATGAGATAATCTTTCCCTTTTACAGCTATGTTTCGCAGGCGGTCAAGCTCTTCATGCACACCTCGCGCTATCACGTTGCCTTTGGCGGCTGATACCGGTGGCTCGGGTGCAATGTCGTGAATGATTTTATCAACGATATAAGTGCAGTTGTTCAGTGCATCGCCGAGGCGTTTGAGATAATTATTTGCAGATGAGGAACACAGTTGTTTGATGACAGCCGTGTGCTGCAATCCTTTTGCGATGTGCAACACTTCGCGCGGATTTATTTTCCGGGAGGGAATCTTTCCTGCTAATCTTTCTATATCGCCGCATTGCTTAATGAGCGACTGCAATTGCTTCCTGATATCTACTTCTTTTATAAACTCGTTTACCGTATCGAGCCGCTCGTTAATGCGGTTCATGTCTTTCAGTGGCAATACAATCCACCGGCGCAGCAAGCGCGCGCCCATTGGGCTTACTGTATTGTCTAACACCTTCAATAAACTGTTGCCGTTATCGGCTGTATTAATGATCTCAAGATTGCGAATGGTGAAGCGATCTATCCACAGAAAATCGTCGCGCTCTATGCGCTGCACAGCAGTGATATGCTGAAGGTTGGGATGCTCGGTTTCTTTAAGATAATGAAGGATGGCACCGGCTGCTACAATGCCGCTGTGAAGCGCTTCGATACCGAAGCCTTTGAGGGAATGCGTGGCAAAATGCTTCAGTAACGTTTCGGTGGCAAAGGCTTCTTCAAAAATCCAGCTTTCGAGCGTGTAGGTGTAAAATTTTACGCCAAAAGTTTCCTTGAAATGCTTTTGCAGGTTCCGTTGAAAAATAACTTCTGCGGGCTTGAGACTTTGCAGGAGTTTATCAGCATATTCAATATCGCCTTCGGCAACAAAGAACTCGCCTGTAGAGACATCTAAAAATGCCATGCCTGCTGTATTGTCGGCAAAGTGTATAGAGGCAAGAAAATTATTGCTGTTGTGCTCTAACAGTTTATCGTTTGTGGCGGTGCCGGGCGTTACCATTTCGGTGACGCCGCGCTTTACGATGCCTTTGGCAAGTTTGGGATCTTCCAACTGGTCGCAGATGGCGACGCGATAGCCGGCTTTTACTAATTTATGAAGATATGTATCAAGTGCATGATGAGGAAAACCAGCGAGCTCGCTGGAGGAAGGTGAGCCGTTGTTTCGCTTTGTGAGCGTGATGCCAAGCGCCTGCGAGGCACGGATGGCATCTTCGCCGAAGGTCTCATAGAAATCGCCCACGCGAAACAGCAGGATGGCATCAGGATATTTTTGCTTGATGGCGTTGTGCTGCTGCATCAATGGTGTATCGGTACCCGCTTTCGCCATAGGGGACAAATATAGCGGTTGGCATTTTGTTGTGGTGTGGTGTTCCTGTTTTGCTGCCGATGCTTATGATGGACGCGCGTAGAATTGCTGATTAGCGGCTTGTGGTTTTATGGTTGTTTGGTTGTTATGTCAATCGTTGTAGAATCTTTTTCTGCACCTATTTGTGTAAATGGATTCGTTAAAGAAAATAATGCGTCACGTTGTCTTTGGCGGGTACCGGATTGTTTGAACTATTCATGCTATTGAGCGCAATGCTGATGCTATGCAACGCAATAGAATGAAAGTGGCGTTTGGTAAGGAGAGTTGAAAACGGAATGTCTGTATGGGGAGATATTATGCTAATAAAACAGGAAGAATGTGCATTCAAACTGCATACAGTTTGAATGCTAAAGGTGCGTATATTTGAGAGTTATAGGGCATTTTAGGACGACCAACAGAAATGAAGTATAAAAATTATAAATCAGCAATTCACAACTTCACTCATTCATTCATGAGCATTGACTACATGAAAAGTGGACGACTTGCTGTAAATGTTCTTATTGACTTGTATAATCTGAAGCTCGCACCTAAGGCGACATTTAACTTCATTGACAAGACGATTTCGCCGGTAGAAGCACAAACCAAAGAAAGTAAAGAATTGCTGAACGACTATTTGAGTTGGTTGCCTGACCATTTTTATAGACACAATTGTGAGTTGACAAAACTGGAAAAACTTGAAATAACTATATGGACAGACTTTGACCATGCAGTAACTCCACCAGGTATGAGTAATTGCAAAGAGTTTGATGTTCATACTATGACAAAATGGAAAGCGAACGGACGTGACGAGCAGACAATCGAAATTTCACAATCAGAAATTATTAAGGAGAACTTTATTAAGCTTAGAATACCTGAATTTAAATGACAATAAAAACGCCCTATAACATCTGGTTTGCTGCCATAGCGGCGGACGGAAGCCATTCAGCAATAGAATACAATTGAACTATATAACTATATTTGGGCTGACGAGACAAGGAGTGCCGCTCCGGCAGCAAGCCTGAGCCGTTACCTGCAAGTTTAAATTGACACGCAAATGAAAAATATAGTTTGCATTATATTAAGTTCCATCATTTTGACAAGTTGTGCCGAAAAACTTACAGAAAGCAAAAGAGTTCAACTTAATCAGCAATTGACAGAATTGGTTAAAATTGACCAAGTTGCTAATTATATTCCCCAAGGGAGATATAGGGACTTTTCAAAAGAGCAATGGCTCAAATTTCAAGATAGTGTTATTACTGATGACAAGATTAAGGCTGAAGCGATGTTTAATAAATATGGGTTTCTCGGGTTTGACAAAGTTGGCAAAGAAGGTTCCAACCATTTTTGGTTATTAGTTCAGCATTGCGACAAATATACAGAGTTTCAAAAAAAGGTACTAAAAGCAATGAACAAAGAAGTTTTGAAGGTAAATGCTGATCCTAATAACTATGCATACTTATACGACAGAGTTAAAGTGAACGCAGGAGAAAAACAGATGTTTGGGACTCAAGTCACTTATGAAACGGAAACAACAGGACGAGCCATTCCTAAAATCGGACTTGTAGATTCAGCAAACGTAGACAAACTAAGAAAAGAATATACTTTAGAGCCTTTAAAGGGTTATTTAAACATGATGACGACTGCACACTATGAGATGAATAAGGAGCATTATCAGAAAATGGGAATATCAAAACCAAATCTATATTGACAAACCTGCAGGTAACATTGCATTTGCAATAGCATGGCTGACGGAATGAACTTCGGCTGAAAATCATCTATCATCTTTTGTTCCAGCAGACATTACGCTGTTCAACATTAGTTATTATCTTCAACTTCAGTTTTTCAATTAAGCATTTGTTCCGGCTGACAGTTCGCTATTGCCATGCCATCGCAAATGCTTCAACGTTATGCGCAACCTGTGACTTTATTTGGTCAGCATTTCTTTGCTCCGTTTTAGTATCGGTTCGTTCGTTCAGGTTGACACGGCTAAGCAGGTGACTGCGATAGCCAGCCGCTTGTGTTTCGGTAGGTTTTGGCAGGCAGGTTCCGGGTGACACAATCAGGTCTGCACACAACATGAGGTTTTGTGTCAGCACGGCTGACACATCTCAGCAGCTACTTCAGTTCTCTTTTCGGCTTCGGTTCTCAGCCCGACATTTCTCTGTTGGTCATCCGTGGTGGTTTGTATCTTCGGTTCTTTATTCAGCTTTTGTCCATGCCGACGGATTGCATCCGTCGTGCCGAACACAAAGCCCGAACGTTGTAGGCAAGGCTTGGACACAGCGTTCAAAAAATTCAGCTTGACTTATGTACTTTGCTTGACAGATGCATCTTGACATAAAACTTTCATGAAAAGACTAATTGCAACAATCTTCTTTATTCACAGCATGGCGGTTTCTTTTGGACAAAATGCAGACATCAAATCAATGGTTGACAGCTTGCAATATCTAAAGGCAGACACATTGAATTGTTCTGCAGATTTGTATTGGAGAATTGTCGCTAAGGGTGATAAAGCTATTCCTTTTTTAATTGATAAGCTTACCGACACCACAGGAACAAACATCAAGTATCATTGTAAAAAGACAAGATTAAATGTCGGTGAAGTTGCACAGTTTGCATTGACACAAATAGGCTATTTCCCAGCTTTTCTTATTACAAAGCTTCAGTTTGACGTTATTATAATTGACGAAATAGGAGAAGGTTGTTGGAGTTTTTATGACTTCTTTTTTATCAATTCAAATAAGGTACGCTACCAAAGAGATATAAAAAAATGGTACGAAAAGCAAAAGTCAAAATACAAGGCTGAAAAGATTTCAAAAACAAAGCAAACTGAATGTCAAAAACGCTTTGGTATAGACACATACTATAGGTGGACGGAATAGCCCAGCCTACAACATTTGCTTGCCAAAATAGCGGCTGATGGAAGCCAATCAGCAACAGAAATTCTATTGAACGATATAACTATATTTGAACTGACGGAACGCTGAATGCCGCTACTTCGGCAAGCAGTCTGACGTTGGCAGCAATGCGACGGCAACACATGAAACTAATCTGTAACTATTCTGAATTTTGAAGAAACTCACCGAAATATTTGATAAACTTTCCGAAAGACCTATTGCTGAAAAACTGAAATTTTTTGAGCATCTACTTTTTGAGACTACTATCATGAACAGAGCAATTTGGAGTGAACCAGATTTTACGGATAAAGAAAAGGTCGAGTGTTTAAAATGGTCAAATGAATTAGTTCATCGAATTTGGAATATTATTTTTGAACTGAAAGAAAATAAAGATGAAAAGAGCCTTGACAGACTTTGGAAAAACATTTTGTTTTATTGTGAGCTACTGTAAGTACCCCATAAATCAGACAGTAGTTAACTAATGTTTTTCTTTTCATCAGCGATATTTTTGTATTCAGATGGTGTCAGATTATCGAGTGCTTCATGTGGTCTTCTGAGGTTATATTCTTCCATCCATTCAGTCGTTAACAATCTTACTTCATGCAGTTCAAAGAACAGATAAGCATCCAGAACAGCTTCTCTGTACAGCCGGTTGAACCGCTCAATAAAACCATTCTGCATCGGTCTGCCCGGCTGCGTGTACTGAATACAAATGTTGTTTTCCTTTGCCCATGCTGTAAATTCACCGGAGGTGAACTCCGGTCCGTTATCCACTCTGATCCTTACCGGTTTGCCTCGTTCAGCAATCACCCTGTTCAATACTCTTGTCACTCTTTTGGCAGACAAAGAGGTGTCAATCTCAATAGCCAGTGCTTCTCTTGTACAGTCATCAATGATGTTGAGCGTTCTGAACTTTCTTCCGCTCACCATACTGTCACTCATGAAGCCCATGCTCCACATTTGGTTGATGGCTGTTTGTCTTACCAACGGACGCCTGACCCTTGCCGGCAATCTTCGCTTTCTCTTTCTTCTTTTGTTCAGCTTCAGTCGTTTGTATACCCGGTACACCTTTTTATGGTTCCAGCGTTTACCATCTCTTCTCAGATAAGCAAACAGCTTTCTAAAGCCATAACAGGGATGTTTAAAAGCCAGATCCTGCAAGGCTTCTGTGACTTTTGAGTCATCTTTTTTACTGCTGTAATAGTACTGTGAACGGGACAGGGACGTCATCTTGCAGGCTCTCTGAACAGGCAACTTATAGTCTTTGATAATCTCTTCCGTTAATTGCCTTTTGCCAGAGAGCCCCAGCCTTTTTTTGAGATCACATCTTTTAAAATGGAATGATCCAGGCTCAGCCCGGCATACATCTTCTTCAGCCTGTTGTTTTCTTCTTCCAGGTCTTTCAATCGCTTGACATCTGAAGCATCCATGCCACCATATTTGCTCTTCCAGTTGTAAAACGTAGCCTCACTGATGCTGTGCTCCCGGCAGAGTTCTTTGGTGGCTCTGCCCCCTTCCTGTTGCTTCAAAATAGCAACAATCTGTGTCTCCGTAAATCTTGAATTCTTCATCGTTTGCAGTTTAAAATTATGACTCTTTCTCTAATTCTAAACTGTCCGTTTTTTAGGGGTACTTACATGGGTATGTAAAACTTGACAAAGATTATTCTTCAGATAATCCTGTAAAAGTTATTGTTACATTTTTGGAAGACGTACAAACACATCCTGAAAAAGGACTTTCGCTGTTAGACTTTTCATTTGCAAAAAGTCAAAAGAATTTAGAAAATTTTAAAGGTTCGTTCAGCGACACAGTTATCGAAGAAAGAAGACTTGAACTATGAAAATATTTTTAGACACTTCTTCTTTATTCAAATTATACCATCGGGAAGCTGACACAGCAGAACTTGAACGAAACCTTTCTGCTATTACAATCACGAGCATTTATCTTTCTGAAATTACGAAAGTAGAGTTACTTCGACAATTTGGAAAAAAGTACGAACAAAAGAAATTAGTGAACTAGAAGCCAGGACGACATTGGATTTGTTTGAACTTGACTTTGTGAAATATAATTTTGCAACAACTGACAGTATCATAATTGAACGAGCAAGACTTTTGGTTTCTAAGTATGGAATTCAAGGTTTGCGAACATTGGACAGTATTCAGCTTTCAACTGCTGTTTCATTATTTCAACAAGTGGACATCTTTTTCACTGCGGACAAACTTTTGAATTCACTTTTTGTAGCAGAAGGATTGCCGACGGACCTACCCAGCCGCTAACAGGTGGCTTGCTGCCATAGCGGCTTGACGGAAGCCATTCAGCAGCAGTAATTCTATTGTTCTTTTTCAGCTATATTTGGGGCTGACGAACCACGGAATGCCGCTCCGGCAGCAAGCCTAAAACGTTAGCGGTAATTTTAAGAATGACCACAAAAGCAGGACAAATGAACCAAGCAACAAACATATCATATCGCAAGAATGAAATTGCCAACAAATTTTTATCTGAATTAGATAAGCATATTGACGATTTGAAAAAAAGTAAGGTCGAAACTTCCTACGAGATAAACGAATTTGCCGAAAAACTTTTTATAAACCCAAATCATTTAAGTGACACAATTAAAGAAGTTCTTGGAAAATCACCTTGTGGCATTTATGAAGAAAAATTGGCGGACGCCGCAAAAGAATTATTGATAAACCCCAAGAAATCAATTAGTGACATTGCTTATACACTTTCCTATGACCACTCAAACTTTACAAAATTCTTTAAACGTTTGACAGGTTTCACACCAAAGGAATATAGAAACCAGAATTTGCCTATTACAAATTAAGAAACAGAAAACGTTACCATTTAAACAGAAAGGGACACCATTTTTTGCTTATGCCTTTTTGGACTTTTGCATCATTGACTATAAAACATAATAATAATGATGACAGAACAAAAAGTAGCACTTGTAACAGGAGCCAATAAAGGAATTGGTTTTGAGACTGCAAAACAATTAGCCAAACTTGGACACTTTGTTTTTCTTGGTTGCCGAAATCAACAGAATGGACAAAAAGCAGTAAGCGAACTTAAGAACATTGGATGTACCAATGTTGAAGCCGTAGAATTAGATGTTACCAAATCGGCGACGATCCAGTCAACTGCAGATTTAATAAAATCAAAATGTGGACGCTTGGATATTTTAGTAAACAATGCCGGCATTTTAGGCGAAATGCCTCAACAAGCATCAAATAACAGCATTCAAAATTTGAAAAACATTTTTGAAACCAATTTCTTTGGTGCGGTACAGACAACACAATTGTTATTGAACTTGCTAAAGCAGTCGGCTTCGCCAAGAATTGTAAATGTGTCAAGCGACTTGGGTTCTTTGACACAAAACAATAATCCGGAATATCCTTTTTATGAAGTAAAATTGTTGGGCTACAACTCTTCAAAGACTGCCTTGAATGCTTTGACAGTAATGTTGGCTTACGAACTCAAAGACACGGATTTTAAAGTGAATAGCGTAAATCCAGGATATACATCAACAGACTTGAACGGAAACACAGGAACACAATCAACGACCGAAGCGGCAAAAATAATTGTGGAGTATGCAACACTAGACGACAATGGACCGACTGGAGAATTTATAAGCGGCTATGGCGAAACACCTTGGTAAAAAACTACCGCTAACAAGGTATTGGCAATATGGCGGCTTGACATTAAAGGCTCAACAGTATTTTTACTATTGAGCCTTTGTACTATATTTGGGGCTGACGAACCACGGAATGCCGCTCCGGCAGCAAGCCTAAAACGTTAGCGGTTATGCGTGGAGATTACTAATTCATTAGTTTTCAAGGTTTTTCGTAAGTTTAATAATATGATTGACGAGAGATATACTGTTGAATTTGGAGCAGATTTTCGTGTGTTTGAATTTGATAGTGAAGGTCCAAAAGGAAAGGTTAGAAAAATTATACAATACACTGAAATTAACTTAAAAAACTACTTCAATCTTGGTTTTGGCGACAAGAACCATAAAACCAACGAAATTGATGACTTAGTTGTAACGAATAATAACGATAGTCAGAAAGTTTTAACTACAGTTGCTGCAACATTATTTGAATTTACAGACCATCATCCAGAAGCTAATGTTATAGCAATCGGAAGTACTTTAGCAAGGACACGTCTCTACAGAATTGGAATTACAAATAATCTTGAAGCTATTGAGAAAGACTTTGAGATTTCAGGACTCAAAAGCAACATATGGCACAAATTTGCAAAAGGTGTAGAATATGACGCTTTTTTAGTTAAACGAAGAAAATAGTAAATTTGCATTCATGAAAGAAAAAAAGACAATAAACAAAACACTCAAAGGTTTTACAAAAAACCCAAAGCTTGACAAATATGCTGACAAAGTATTGTTCAAGGACAAAGTGAAAATGGCAAATCATATATTAAAAACGGTTGGACTGCCGAAAGCGTAGGAATAGCCCGAACCGCTAACAAGAACTGTGTAAAAAACCAAATAAATCAGGCGATATTTTTCGAGTAGTTGTTATCGAACAAGGTTTGGCTGTTTACAACAGCAAATACCTGTTTGAGAAGCTTGTTGCAGACGGCGATCAGCGCGGGTTTTTTATTTTTTCCTTTCGCGACTAACCGCTCATAAAGTTGCTTGCAGACAACGTTACTTTTGATGGCACTCAGAGAACACATGTACAGGATATTGCGCAGCGTCTTGCCTCCCTGCCTGCATATCTTACTTCGTCCCCTGATGCTGGTACCGCTGCTGAACTCACGGGGACTGAGACCTGCGTAACTGATGAGCTGACGGTAGTTGGTCATGTCTTTAAACCCTTGTGTATATACAATCAGCTCTGCCGTAGCCCGCTTGCCGATTGACACGACGCTCTGCACTCTTTCGACCAGTTGGGGCTGCCATTCCCTCAGTTTTTTATCCAGCTCCTTTTCTAACAGCTTCTGTTCTTTTTCTAACTCTTTAATGATTCTCTGGTAGGCTTTAAGGACAGCTGTGCTGCCGGCAGGCAGCTTCTCCAGGCTGTGGATCTGGTTAGTAAAAGCCGTAATCTCTGCCGTTATTTTCTTAATGGCATTGTTGAGTGTCTTACATTCAAAATAAAGCCTGCCTTGGGCATTTGGGAAGCAACAGGCTTGCGTTCAATCCCATACTCACAGATGCGCCTGGCATCCTTGCGGTCGCTCTTGTTGCGCTCCAGGTGCATCTGGATATAGCGCTTGATCTGCAGGGCATTGACGATGCTGTAGGTGCAGCCCTGACTGTGCAGAAAGAACATGAGAGGGATGTGATAGACACCCGTTGCCTCCATCACAAAGCGGTATCCTGGTCCAGTCAGTTTCAGCAGCTGTGCAAAGCCTGTAGTGTCATTGGTTACTTTACTGTGCTGCAACAGACCTTCCGATTGATAGCAGACATCCAGCGTATCGCAGGACACATCAATGCCGCAATAAAGAGGCGTTGATTCATTCATAAAACTTGTTTTATTTTTGTTGGTAAGGGGAAAATGGAAGAACAATCTTACTACGCTGCCCACTATCCTAACACGAGCTGCAAGCTCAATGAACTGTCCGGCATTTTAGTAAGAGGAAGGCAGGGATAAGCATGTTAGAGAAGCTCTCAGGCTTACAAGTATTGACTATCTTACTTAAGCCTTCTGCTCTTTCAGATTTTGTTAAGTAAGAATATGTCAATTCTGAGAAAATGTAAACGTAGGAAAAGTATTGCTGCAAGCGGGGCTGGACGTTGGAGCAATGGGCAGCATATCGCTTTCAGCTTTGGTTCCGGCGGAAGGAACTCTTTTGAACATCAGAATAAATTTTTAATCTTTGATTAAATAAATGAACTTCAGTGCAGGCGGAGGTTTTTCAACTACCCCACCATCGGCAATACTTGTTCGTTATGCGTAATTTGGACTAACTCTAAACAGACATCACATGAAACTGATTTGTCTAATTATAATGTTGGGAATATTACTATCATGTAATGACAACAATAATATTCATCCTTCCAATATTCAAAATGACTCAAGTAATGACAATGAAGCCTTATTAAATGAAAAATTTAATATTATTCCTGATATTATTCTTAAAGATTATACTACATGGTATAATTACACGTATGACAATGTTCAATTGTCATACGATTTTATAGGTTTAGACACTGACTCAATTAAGATTGATAAAACAGCTTTTTTAAACAAATTAATTAATGACAAAGTTATAGCTTTTAAGATAAGATTACTTCAGGGAGAACCTGTTTATAAGTTATACAAACTTTATAGTAAGAATGAGAACATTAAATCTACGATAGAACAATTAGCTTCCATTGAGATGAAAAATTATAAAATGGAAGGTCAACAAATTCCTGACTTTAATTTCACTGATTTAAACGGTAACGGGTATAATACAACTTCAACAAAAGGGAAAATACTTGTTTTGAAATGCTGGTTTATACATTGTACTGCCTGTGTGCTGGAGTTTTCTGAATGCAATAAACTTGTTGACGATTACAAAGACAAAAATAATGTGCTGTTTATAAGCCTTGCCACTGACACAACGAATGACCTTAAGAAATTTTTAAACACCAAAGTATTCAAATACGCTGTGATTCCGCAAATGGATAACTACATAACTGACAAATTAAATATCAATATGTATCCTACACATTTGCTTATTGACAGATCTGGAAAAATAATAAAAGTTACTAATTCAGTTGAAGAATTAGAACCATTTCTGAAAAAAGAAATAGAAAAGCCGTATGACTAAACTACACACAACAATAGGTTTGTTGCCAAAGAGGCTGGCGAATTTCGGCTGAACATTAGAAACTCTATTAAACTGTATATCTTTATTCAAGCTGACGAACCACAGAATGCCGCTCCGGCAGCAAGCCCTGTTCGTTAGCGGCAATTTGACAGCCGGCCGCATGAAAAATTCAAAGACTTAAAATATAAAAAATGACAATTAGAAAAAAGTACCTGCCAATTTTATTTAGTCTATTACTTTCAATTACTATGTATGGACAACCTTCTCAAAAAGAATCTAATGATAAAAAAAAAGATAGTATTATGGAAAAAATGCAGTGGTTTAATCAACCTGATAAATGGAAATTTCAAGATAATAAACTATCTATGTTCGTTACGCCAAAAACAGATTATTGGCGTATAACTCATTATGGGTTTACGGTAGATGATGGACCATTTTTTTATGAAACATTAGGTGGCGAATTTGAAGTAAAAGTAAAAATAACAGGCGATTACAAAGTAAGATATGACCAAATGGGTTTGATGTTACGCATTGATGAAAAAACCTGGATAAAAACAGGAGTAGAATTTGTAAATAATAAGATCAATATTAGTGCAGTTGTTACAAATGAAAAAAGTGATTGGAGTGTAGTTGAGATGAATGAAAACCCTAAATCATTGTGGTTAAAAGCAATCAGAAAATTAGATGCAGTCGAAATATTCTACTCACTTGATGATGTAACATATACTATGATGCGATTGGCATATTTTCCGGATAATAAGCCCGTAAAGGTAGGTATGACAGCAGCATCACCAGACGGAGATGGGTTTAATGCTTTGTTTGAAGAGTTTGAAGTAAAACATATTCCAGATACAAGAAGATTGAAATGGTTGGAGAACAATAAATGAATCTTGATGGACAGGGAAAAGAATAAAATGTTATCGGGGAAGCCTTATAAAGCATTTGCACAAACACTTCTTGCTGACAGGCAAAAAGCGAAAGAATTAGTTTTTGATTTCAATAGTTTACGACCAACTGAAATAAAAAAGCGTGACGAGGTTATAAAAAACCTATTTGGTAAAACGGGAAATAATTTTTTTATTGAACCCCCATTTCGATGTGATTATGGCTACAATATTGAGATTGGAGACAATTTTTATTCTAATTATAATCTCACAATTTTAGATTGTGGCAAAGTAATCATTGGCGACAATGTTTTGATAGCACCTAATGTCGGTATTTATACAGCAGGACATCCTTTACATTACGAACCAAGAAATGAAGGCTATGAATATGCTTTTCCTATTTTCATTGGCAACAACGTATGGATTGGTGGAAATGTCATTATAAATCCAGGCGTAAAAATTGGAGACAATTCAGTTATTGGTGCAGGAAGTGTAGTTACAAAAGATATTCCAGCAAATGTAGTTGCAGTTGGAAACCCCTGTCGGGTTTTAAAGCAAATTACAGAAGACAACAAATTGTATTTTTTTAAAGATTTGCCATTCGTGTAAGTTCTATGCGGACAAAAAGCTGTCACCAACGTGGGGTTTGGCGTTATTGGGGCAGGATGTTGTTAACTTTGGCTATAGTTAGCTATCAGTTTCAGCTTGACGTTAATAATTTAGCTTTAGTTATTATCTTCAACTTTAAAAAAATTTGGTCTTTAGTTGTGGGCTGACGGTTTTCAAATTATCCCAACAAAGCCAAGCCCTGTTCGTTGCTTGCAATGCGAAAACCCCTAATTAATTTGTATATATGACACGTTTCCGTTTGACAGCACTATTTCTTTCGTTATTCTTTCTACATACTCTTGGTCAGTCCAACGACGAATCCAGAAACAAAATGGCTTTTTATTCAGACAGCTTTCAGTCATACATGGGCAACAATATAGACTCTTCCTTATATTTTATTAGGATGATTGCTGCTAATCCGAGGTATTCAGCCAATTTAAAGGACTGTCTGCATAATAGATTTGCCGTATTATTTGGCAAAATATATGAAGGGAGTACAATAGGGATTACCGCCTATAAAATCTTGGAGGTTATGGTGGCAGATTCCAATGAAAAATTAGTAAACAGTGCAAAACCGCTCTACTATTGGGCTAAGATTCAGCGAAGTGAAAATGATAATAATGAACTTGTCAAATTGACCAATGCATTTATTAAATCTGAGTTATCAAAAGATATTTACAACAACAGGGCAGGAAGATATGCGCTCTTAATTTACCAGGTAATCTTCCAAAAGAAAGAACTAAATGAATTAGCGGAAAGGCTGCTTTCTACAACAATTAAAAAGATTAAATTCAACTTGTCTAATCCAGATTCTCTTCCGGAACCATTGTTAAGAAAAAAAATATGGTTCAAATATTTATATGCCTCTGCCAACTCTATTAAAGCAGATAATTATATGAAGCTGCACCAAGAAAAAAGGGAAGGTGAATATTATAAAATTGCATCAGAATATAGTCCTGATATATCTGATAAACAATATATTGAAGAATACTCTTTTGACAAGTATTTATTTACCATGTATTTCCGTCCCCAAAAGCTAGAACACTATATATATACGGATGATTATTTTTGGGATGATTATTTAAGCTTTTTAACGAAGCACTCTAAAAATAATAAAGAGGTTTTAGCTACACTTCTGTCAATGGCGATTGCAGACCCTAAATACAAAGAAAAACTTAAGTCTTTTTATGAATTAAATTATCCGGAACAGGAATCGTTTAGTTCTTTTTGGACAAAAAGTATAAATAAAAATTTAAAACCCGTTATTGATTTTTCATTAAAACAAATGGACGGACAGGTTTTTGCGACAAAAGATATAAGCGGCAAGTGGGCTTTGATTGATTTTTGGGGAACATGGTGCGGACCTTGCAGAGCGGAACACCCGGATTTACAAAAGCTTTACCAGGCTTTTATGTCTAAGGACACAGTTAATTTCATTTTCTTAACTATAGCATGCTACGATGATGAAAGCAAGGTAAAGTCGTATGTAAAGGAAAACAACTATAATTTCCCGGTTGCTATGGCAGATACTAAAATCGTGAAATTATACAGTGTAACCAGCTTCCCTTCTAAAGTTCTTATTACGCCACAAGGAAAGTATCTAATTGTTCCTTTTGGCATAGACTGGGTCAACTTTATTAAGCAATATACCAACTTATAAAGGCGAAGCACATGCCTGCAACAAGAGTATTGCCAATAGCGGAGCTGATTGTTAGAGAAATCGTGCATATCGCTATCAGCTTTGGTTCGGGCTGAAGGAACTCTTTTCAACATCGGAATACATTTAAATTTTTGAATAAATCATGAACTTCAGTTGCCCGGCGGAAGGTTTTCAACTTCCCTGCCATTGGCAATACTTGTTTACAGCAAAGAATCGCTGGTAATTGTCCAGGTAATTCACCACATCAGGCAAAGCTTCGTAAGGCACGTGTAAAAGAATTTTTGCAGGCAATCCCAATGATGAGTATAAAGGCGAAAGCCAGTTTTTTGTGGTAGACGCTGCCGGCACCAGCTTACTGCTTGGCTTTAAACAAAAAGATATCAAAGCTGCCCTAAGTGCAGGCAGTAAAAAAGTAGACACTTATTACAGGCAGCACAGAGATGATGAAGTTGATCAAAACTTCCTGGCAGGGCCGGTTACGTTTTTGAATCAGTAATGTAGAAGAAAGCTCCAAAGAGAATATTGAACACATAACGCCTGCCTTTACAGTCAGGAATAATCCAGTTTTTATACCCGAATTATAAGAATGTTAGCCATTCAATATAAACAGTTGCAATCAACTTATATCCTATACCACACATTTAACATCGTACATAAAAGCTACACAATCACCACACCTTTCTCTTTCAGATAATCATAAATATCCTTCGCCACTTCACTCTTCGCTACATCTACTCTTGTTACATCCAGGCACCAGAACAAAAACGACAACTGCAGATTTTTAGAGCCAATAGCACTTACCAGCATTTCCGGCGCTTTTTCATTCGACACGTTATCGTTTTTGCAAATCAGGTCAACAATATCTTTTCGCATTCCATCTTCATCCGGCAAGTCACCCACCGATACTGTTATTATTGCCCGTATCGGGTTGTTTGTCAGCGTCCAGTTCACAATGTTTTGAGAGAGTATATTCCCGTTCGGGATAATCACTTCCGACCCATCCGCCGTTACCAGCGTACTTGCGCGGATGCCAATTTCTTTCACGCGGCCTTTCTTATCACCTAATTCCACAACGTCACCAATGCGCAGTGGTCTGTCGAATATCAAAATCACCCCCGACACAAAATTGCTTACAATATTCTGCAGGCCCAAGCCAATGCCTACGCTTAATGCACCCAATATCACCGTGATTCTGTCCACCGGCAGCCCCGACGCCGCCACGGCTAATAAGAAGCCTCCAATCAGCAATACCAGCCGTGTAATTAACAATCGTGAGCGTGCCCCGCCTACATCTATTCCCACATCTTCGCCGGTATCGCCAAAGAAAAGCGCAATGTATTTCTGCAGGTAATGTGCCAGCCAGATGATGCCGCCAAACAGCACAATTTCCCACAGGGTGAATGTATAGTTGCCAATTTGCCGCTTTGCCAGGAACAAGCCCTGCAGCGCATCCAGTATTGTATCATACACATTCAGGTTGGTGGTAAATACAATCAGCCACAGCACAATGGATAGCACCGTTGCCGCGCGGTCAAGGTTCTTTTGTATAGGCGCATACACAAACGGACCGGCATAATCCTTTCGCAACCGGCTCGAAAATATTTGCAGTAAAAATGCTTCTGTAATAATGCGCACAAACACCGTCAGGCTTATCATCTGCGCAAAGCCATATACGGCTGTTGTCCCGAATATCTTCGTCAGCGTCAGTCGTCCGGCAAGGTTGGCTACGGCTGCTAATAAATTAAACACCGTATAAAATCCCGCTGCCGTCAGCAGGTTCAGCCGTATGCGGATGTCTGCTTTCCAGATGTGCCGGAAAAAGAAAGTTCCAAACAGAAACGCTACCACATCCACAAGGAACATCACCCAGCGCATCCCCGTAAACGGCACGTTTAGCAGATTGCCAAAAGGAATCACTAAGAATAGCCCGATGATAAAGCACCAACCATAAAACAGGTCTCTCGGCCACCGCTTCCAGAACACTACCGTCAGTATTATCATCAGCACAAACTCCACCGATTCTAAGTAGATTGCCGGCGCATTCAAGTCGGTTAAAGGTGCCAATGTCAGCATCACAACAAACGCCGTAGCAAAGGGCAGCGGTCGCACAAAAAGGAAGTGAAACATCTCGGTTTGCGCCATTTTATCCCGCCGCTTCACGCTTCTAAAATTCCACCATACCCAGAAAAAAATAAGCGCGCCGCCTGCTATCAGCCACAGCCGCTGGCTGCGTGTATTCACAAAATAATAGCGCGCGGCCGCATCCAGGTTGTCGCTCGATTTTGAATAATCCACCAGCAGTCTCCGGTTCTTCTCCTGCACTGTTTCCCACAGGTATGGCACTTCCTTGCCAAAGGCTTGCGGGCCCAGCTCCTGCAGCCGCCTGTCCGTTTGATACGCCAGTTCTTTCAGCGTAATATCGTTTTGCGAAGCATGTCCGCGCAGGTCATTCAGCCATGCCGTTGCCTTGCGCACCAGCGTATCCGTATCCTTCCACTTTTGCCGTATCGGCTTCAGCACATTCGTGTATTTCTGCCGCAGCACGGTATCGCGGTACATGTGGCGCAGCACGGTGTCTTTTCGTATCGCCAGTATCTGCCGCTTCAGGCTGTCTAATTGCCCGTCATAACTATTCAGCGCCAGCCGGTATTTGTTATTGCCCTCCTGCAGGTTGTCTATCAGCGTCTGGAACATCTGTATGTTTCGCAGGCTCAGCACGCGGCTATCCAGCGCCAGACCGTCCTGTATCACACGGATAGCAGAGTCGGCATTCTACAGGTTCTTTTCTATACGCCCTGCACCATCGAAGGAAGTTGTTATCAGTGGCACTTCATTCAGCGTTTCCTGCATGCGCTCTATGGCGTCCAGGTAGTCGCTCGTCGTCAGCACATTGCCATCGCTAAACATCGTGCTATCGAAGTACCGGTTGGGATGTTTGGCAGAATCGGCGCGGCGCGCTGAATCGCGATAGTGTTTGGTAGAATCCTGTGCGTGCAGCGACAGCACGGAGAACAGGATAAAAAAGCAGAGAATATATCGCATGGATGCAATATTAGGGAAGTTTAGGTAGGAGAGGGAATGGCTTAACAGGGTTGTAAAGAAAAATGAAGCGGTTGCGCCGTCATTACGCAAACTTGTGGCGCTATAAGCGCCATGCCCTCGTCAGGGCTCATTATAAATCGGGTTATCAGATATTAGCGGACATTTTAACTAAAACAAACAAAATGGTCAAGGCTCATTATAAATCGGGTTATCAGGGGCTTTAGCCTGTGGCGTCTTTAGCGCCATGCAGAATCTGATGACTGCAAGGTTGTTCGTCGGCCGAATACCGAAAGGAAGATAATTAGAATTAATGATGAAGTGAGATATGTCAGCAGGCATAGCAGAAAACCTGTCATTGTGCGTTCGTTTCTTATTGTTTAATCCACATAAGTTGTCCCATGTTTAGCAACCGAATTCCTGAATTTATGTCCGAAATGAATTCATATCTAATAGTATAGCTGCCTTTACCAGCTTCTTTAAAGCTATTACTTCCCGATGGAACGAGTTGGTTATCAGGCAAAACATCCTGTAAATAAGTCGAATACAAGTTGTCCTCTTTTTCATAAATACGGAGGCTGTCGTAGCTGCCGTCAAGCTTATAGAGCCCAACAAACTTTTGCAAGTCTGTGACGGGTGGTTTCGTGAAAATTGGCACCAGCAATTCACTGATGTATCGGTTTATTCTTGAAAAGTCAAAGTCCGTTGTGTTTGTTAACACTAACCAACCAAGTTTTATGTCAGGATTCAGTGCCAGTTCGCAGCGGAAGCCCAGCATTGCTCCTTCATGAAAAACAAACGGATAGGATGGCTTCCAAGCAATACTTAAAGCTCTCATTTTTGCTTTGTTTTTTGGCGAAAGCACGCCATTTGTTTCATTCGCATTTGTATCGAATTGAAAACTAATGAACTTTGTCAGGTCCATTGCGCTGGCAAACATGCCGCCGGCAGGCATGGCAGAATTTGGCTTAAAGAACGGCACGCAGATAAAGTCTTTTACACTGTCTCTATAATAATACCCTTTTGCTACACTTGCCATGTTGGGCGGTTCACTGTAAAAGCGACTGCTATCCATATTCAGAGGCTTACAAATATTTGAAATTACATATTTTGAGTAATCTATTTTAGCAGCACGCGCTACGGCTGTGCCAAGTAAGGCATAGCCAAGATTGGAATAATGACGGTCTCCATAACTTAGTAATGCATAGTCAGGATATTCTTTCCTGATGAACGCTAATGATCGCAAAAACTCTTTGTTTGTTGCCGCTTCTATAAAAGGTTCGTTCCGGTTATCTATCATCCATTTATCTACTTGCTTGGCAAATGAGATATCTGCGGGAGAATTGCGTGGTAGTCCCGAAGTATGCGTGGCAAGTTGAAACAGCGTAGTGCCACTCGTACTACTTACGAAAGAACTGCCTTCATATTCAGGCACATACTTCGTTACATCATCATCAAGGGTTACAACGCCTTTTTGTACCAGTTGCATGAGCATTGTAGCAGTAAACACTTTGGTAAGTGATTGAATAGAATAAGGTGAATAAACGGTAGCCCGTATTTTATTCTCTACATCACTATATCCGAGTGCTTCCTGAAAAATAACATCTTTGCCCTGAACAACAGCAACAACAATGCTTGGTGCGTGATACCTTTCCATAAAACCTTGCACACCAAGGTGCAACTGCTCCACAACTGAATCAGGCAGCACTTTTTGCGAGTGGCAAACTGACGGAATCAAGCCTTCTAAAAAAACAATGAATACAAATAATAATCTGCGCATGATAGCCTTTTACTTACACAAAACTAAAATGGATTCTAAGCTGTTTGTGTTGTATTTAATAAAGGGCTTAGGAGCATTGATTATTGGTGTAAATACGTGATAAAAGGATACAGTACAAACTAACTCAAGTTTAATGAGGGAGATGTGGCTTCCTTTATCCAAAACAATGACACCTGTAATTCTTACATAAAGCAACAAATAAAGAGTAATTTGCATCTCTCTAACAAAACTCATTGTTATATGAAATTTGCCTTAATTATGCTCGCCTGTTGCCTGTCTGTTCTTTTCACTTTTGCGCAGGATACCATAAGCCTCAAACACGAATCGCAAAAAAGCAAAGTGTACACCGACCGGCCGCCGCAAGCCATTTACGCCGAGCTTGGTGGTAACGGCATCCTTCTGTCTGTCAACTACGACAGGCGTTTCAATAAGCGCACCACCGGTCTTGGCTTCCGCGCCGGGTTAGGCTATAGCTTCGATTCGTACACACCCTTCGTCACAGTACCAATTGCCATCAACTACCTGATGGGGAAAAGGAATAGTTTTTTCGAAGTCGGGGTGGGCGAAACACCTGTATTTATAGGAAACGTAAAAGACTATGGTGGCATATCCATTGGCGATGAAGATTTCACTAGTAAAGAGGTGCTTTTAATTACCGCGCTCAATATCGGGTACCGCCTGCAACCCGTAAAGGGAGGGTTTAATTTGCGCGCAGGCTTCATGCCTCTCTTTGTAAAAAGCAGTACATCTATTCTTCCTTATGTCAGCCTGGGTTATAACTTCTAAGTGGAGCCGTGTAAAGGGAACTTACTTCCAAAGGCGCATGAGGGGCAATCTGTGCGCAGCGCCTGTCGCGCTTTAGTTGTTGATAAGCTGTAGTAAGATGAAATAAAACTCGTTTCCGCAAGGCTATTGCGCAGCTATATCGGCGCGGTTGAGGCGAATGGTTTGCCATTTCCATTCTACCAGTGAGCGCCATAAGTATTCTACAGGGCCGGTACTAAAATATTGCAGCCACAGCCGGCTATACCATAGCTGGATAATAAAATAGCCCAGCCCGATAGTGAACGCAACAGTGGGCCCATACCGGCTAATAAAACCCAGACCTACGCCATAGAAAAACCATACACCGAACAGGGATTGCATAATATAGTTGGTTAGCGTCATACGGCCGGCAAAAGCGAAAATGCCAAGTGCCTTCTTTGCAAAAGGAACCTGGTAAAGGATTATCAGGAAGCACAATAAGAAAAATGCGGTACACTCGATACTGAGGCAGTTAAAAAAGGAAAGTACATCGCGCCACGCTAAAGGAATATCGCTTTCCGTTGCCCCGAATGGCTTGGCAGCCAGCCTTGCAAATGAATTGCTGCCAAAAAAGCCAACCCCGAAAGAAAATAGCAGGCAACGGCGTAGCAGACCTTTGTTTGTGCTTAGCTTTTCAAACAGTCTTGCCTCTGCGGCCAGGTAGCCAAACAAAAAGTTACCAAATATGGGGAAGAGATAAAAGCACACATTGTATGGGTCCCAGTTCGATGCCAGATCGCGTAGCAGGTTAGCCTGAAAGAAGTTCGTATAGTTATCGCTAATTAATCCCTGGTACATCTGCACTTTCATGTCGCTCGATAAAAGGGCAAAAGGAAAATGATAGCGGAGCAATACAGACATGGCGGGAATCAAAACAGAACACACTACCGCTATAATAAAAAGAGATCTGTCTGAACGCTTGTACACAAGCAGCAAGCCCAGCCCGCACACCGCATAAAAGCGGAGAATATCGCCTGCCCATATCAGGTAAGCATGAAGTACGCCGATGAAAAGCAGCATTAGCATGCGCCTGGCAAATTTGCTTTCTATCCGGTAGCCGTTGCGGTTGGCTTTTGCCAGTTGAAAATAGAAGCCAACGCCAAACAGGAACGCAAATAAAGTGCGTGCCTTGTTTATCAAAAACAGGTTGAGGAAAAAGTTAGTAAAGCTGTCAACAGATGAAGAAGAAAGTGCTGCACTGCTTACAGGGCTCGTATAAACCGTACTCCACCCAGCAAACTCGCCCGAAAAATGTACCAGCAAAATGCAAACCAGCGCAAAACCACGTATGATGTCAATAATTTCTATCCGGTTCGAAGTGGGTGTTTGTGTCATAAAGATCTCTAAAAAACTAACGGCGGGAAGTGAAAAGGGTACGTGTAAAACCTGACAGGATTTATCGAAAATGATGCGACAATTACCCGCCTCCGGGCTTTATTAGGTAAGGAGGGAAATTTGTGGGGTCGAAAGAGTCTTCTTCCACTGTTATGTCCTTTACATCAAATCTTCAGTTATAAACTACATAGCACCGGGCGAACATCTGCGATGCTTCTGGTGTGTTGCAAAATCAGTGCAGGCTTATTACGAATTCAATATCCTGTCAACTTCTTTTTTATACTCTTTATTCGAAATAATGCCTGACTGCCTTAATACTGTCAGGTGTTCAATGTCATGCTGCATGTAAGATGAATTCTCACATGTATTATCGGCTGTTTTTACTACGTGCTTTTGTTGTTTTGTTTTAAAAAAGAAAGTAATAATCAGCCCGATTATTGCGCTGGCAACAATACAAATGACGCATGAGCCCCAAAAGCCAATCACTCTTTTGGAACCAATAAAAAAAGCAATAGCAACAGATAGTGCTATGTTACTGGTAATGCAAAGCAACAACAGAGGGGTAAAACCGACAGGCAAAATGAGAAGGGGACATCTCATAACTCAATTATTTTCAGTAAAGACGTAAAAATAAGAAAAGAGGATATAGCGCAGGTATGAAAAATAAAACGGAAATTGATCTGGTGATTGTTATCCCCATAGGTCCGGGTACCGAGCTCAGGTTTGTTACAGATACAATTGACAGTCTGTACTATTATGCAGCTCATCAGTTTCAAATCATCATTGCCGACGATTCGGGGCAGCAGCTCGGTGAGCAGGTTAAAAAGCTCTTTCCGGCGGCTGATCTTATCAAAACTGCTAAAAACAACGGGCGTTATGGCGGGTTATACATCACCCTGAGTATCGCATACCGGTACGCAATAGAGCATTACCATTTTAAAGCCTTGTTTAAGGTAGATACAGATGCTTTAATAATTGGTAATGCGCCTGAAAAAGAAGCAGTTGCGCTTTTCGCCAGTCAGCCGCATATCGGCATGGCAGGGCAATATGGAAAATAATATAACGGCGAACCCTGGAACATTGCCTGGCCGCGCCAGCGCATTTTAAACAGCGCCACTACGTGGAAGTTTATAAAGCGACCCATTGCAAACCGGGTGTTGAGAAAGCAATATAAAAAAGCCGTTGCCAATGGTTACCATGCAGGCGAAAGTGTGTTTGGCGCTTCTTATTTTATAAGTGCGCCCTGCCTGCAGGCATTGAACAGCGAAGGCTTATTGCCCGATGAAAGGCTGCGAACCGTGTACCTGGAAGAAGATCATATCTTCAGCCTGCTGGTTAAAGCGGCAGGCTTTCATTTGCACGATTTATCCGCGGGGAACCTTCCCTTTGGCTGCGACTGGAAAGAATTGCCCGACTCGCCTGAAAACCTGGTGGCAAATGGCAAGCGAATCATTCACTCAACCCGGCGTTGGAAGCAGATGAATGAGGACCATATCCGGCAGTATTTTAGAGAACAAAGAAAAGAAGCGAACAGAAATAGATAGAATGCGTGGGTTATCACAATTTCTACCAAATACTTCTACTGTAAACTAAAAGGCTAAGCGCCCTTTTTAATATCATAGTTTACATCATGCCTGTTTTTGTCTATAACATCCATTATTTCAGCATCATAATCCATATCAAACTTCCTGGCAAACAAAGCATCCGAGTTTAGAATATCTTCTTTATCAGTAGAAGTTAGTGTTTCAGGATGTCCGCTGTCCCTGTTTGGCCACTTCATGTAAAGCAGGTTATTATTTGTAATACCCGAGCGCACTTTTTCATCATTTGCATTCAATAAAATGTTATGAAAGAAAAGCTCATCGGGAGCAAATGTATATTTATGAAAAGCCGAGTACCCCGGGTTGTTGTCAACAAAGTTGAGAATGTATTGCAGCGTGTACCTGTCTGTAGTAAACCACTGAGAACCGGCAAAAGGCTTCATGTTTTGGGGAAACTTCCTTTTCAGGAAGGGAAGTTTTGAGGATAAAAAATTCATCGTTTTAGCAGTATAGCGCTCGTGCGCACGAAGCCCGATAAAATATTTGTCTATCCGGTACAGTCCGCCCCGTATTTTCCACCGGTCATAATCGGGAATAGATGTGTATTCGAGAAACGTGCGAAACTGCGAATCGCGCAAATAAGCATCAATATCTCCATTGCCTTTAATAGGATAATGCTGACCGCTCACAACGGAAATGAAATCAAATTTTTCCCTGCATTGCATAGCAGCTCTCATTCCCCGCAGTGTGGCTTCTACTAATCCCAAACCTCCCCATTTGGTAGCCACACTTTTAATGGCTGCCACACCCAGTGTTTCGTGGCTTATTTTCCGCCATTCGGGGGAAAGCACTTTTTTATCTACATGAATAAAAAAAGTAGAGTTGCCATCATCAAGAGAGTATATTAAACGGCGTACTTGTTCCGGGTTTTTGTGAGCCAGAACAATATAGGCTTTCTTCATAGGTATCTACATGTGTTTTTTACAATAAATTAGCTGGCACAGCACTTTCAAATCGCGTTCTGTTTATTCATAATTTATTTAAAAACCTGAATTATATGACGATTCAATAAGCTTAAAGCCTTAACAGTCAGTTTATAAAAAAAGGAAATAAATGAGTAAGATACTAAGGTAGGCTTTAATGCATGGGATATTATAGTAGAAAATAAATACCACTGCTTCTTTCTTTGTGTAATGAGGAACGTGCCTGCAGGATGTGGTTGCAGCACAAACAAATACCTGCGCCGGAGTTAAGAATTATTTTTACCGTTTACTCAATTTATTAAGGCTTATCTGGCGCTGGCTATCGCTTTTAAATGTAAGCGTATTTGGGTTGCGCAGCTTCTCGTGCTTTGTTTCCCTGCCCTGCACCCGCCGGCGCCACATATTGAAGGAAGAGCGTTTCATTTCGCGGCGCATCAGGTCTATTACCTCGCCTTCCGATAGTTGAAACTGCAAGGTAATAGCTTCAAAAGGTGTGCGGTCTTCCCATGCCATTTCTATAATGCGGTCTATATCTATGGCTGATAATTCTTTCTTTTCCATTGTGCGTTATGTGTCTGTCTCCGGCTGCTATTTGCAAGGATTGTACAGCTTTTCTTTTGCGCCCAATCTCTTTGCACCGTCCCATCCAGCATATTCGTTTACAATACCGTTTTCTGTTTCAGTCAGGGCGCCTTTACCCGTGTACAAAGCTTCATCCATTGTTCTTCCGCTTCATTCTGCGTCTTGCTTTATTATTGTAATCTTATACACTCATCCCTTTACTCATACATCCGCAGCTTACATTAGATTCTTGTTGTTTCATAGAATTCATTGAAACGTAACAATCATGGCTTTATCGTTTCCAATGTAAGAGCGCAATGTTCCGAAGCGGAGGCAATGCGGGAAAAAACAGAAAGCCATATAGATAAAATAATGCGCAAACAATGAAAATGCGCGAAAACTGTATTGCCGCAAGTTTTTAAAACATGCGTATTTTCATTGTTGATTGTGTAGGAGTTATGGAGAAAGTGAGCAGGTATGATGTAGTGAAAATCCGCGCCTGTTTTTGAGCTGCCTGCAAGCATACTGCTACATTCTAAAATTTTCAAAGATTTATTCATAAAATATTTTTTTAAAAACAGCTTTTTATTTTTAAATAACTATACATTTGTAGAGTTATTTACACAAACATAGAGCAATGCAATTATCAAAGTCAGAAGAACAATTAATGGAGCTTATTTGGAAACAGGAAAAAGTTTTCATGAAAGAATTGATTGAGAATTATCCAGACCCAAAACCAGCAACAACAACAATAGCGACTTTACTAAAAAGAATGCAGGACAAAGGTTTTGTAGCTTATACTCTATTTGGAAATTCCCGACAATATTATCCATTAGTAAAAAAGTCAGACTATTTTTCAAAGCATGTAAAAAGTATAATTAAAAACTATTTCAACAATTCCCCAATGCAATTTGCCTCGTTCTTTACAACATCAACAAACCTGACAACTTCTGAGTTAGAAGACCTAAAAAAAATTGTTGACCAGGAAATAAAAAGAAAAATATAATGACAACATACATCATTAAAGCAATTCTCTGCTCAGCAGTATTTTTTTTCACTTATGAGCTATTGCTCGAAAAAGAAAGAATGCACTTGTTTAATAGATTTTATCTGCTATCAAGTTTGTTATTATCATTTGCCATTCCGGTAATAACATTTAGTTCTTCCAGGCCTTTATTACCTTTTCCTGAAAATGAAGTTTTAATTACAAGTATTTTTCAAAACAATGGTATAGCTCAAATACTATCGCCTGAACAAAGTACAAATTATATATTCCCGGTTTTACTAACCATTCATGTAACAATTTCAACACTACTTCTTTTTCGTTTTATAGTGAACCTAAGTAGCATTCTTTATAAGGCTTTCACACACCAGAAGATACCTTACAAAACTTCCAAAATTGTGCTAATCAACGAAGACTTAACGCCTCATAGTTTTTTGAACTATTTATTTATACATGATAAGGAATACAAAAATATTGAAAACGAAATATTAGTGCATGAGTACGCACACATTCAGCAAAAGCACTCTTACGACATTTTGTTAATGGAAATTTTGCAAATTGTTTTTTGGTTTAACCCATTCATATTCTTTTATCGAAAAGCAATACTGCTAAATCATGAATATTTAGCTGACGAAGCTGTAATAAATACTTCTGACAATATAAGTAATTATCAACGTCTACTTATTGACAAAGCAAACAAAAGTAAAACTTACAATTTAGCAAGCCAGTTCAATTATTCAATAACTAAAAAAAGATTACTCATGATGACAAAAACTAAATCGGTAAGAAACACTTTAGGCAGGCAAATCGCAATCCTTCCTGTAGTAGCGATATCAGTATTTGCATTCAGCACTAAGACAGTTGCACAAGACAGTTTAAATGTTTCAAAAACAAGGCAAAATGTTGCGCCTTCAACGCAAGAAGGTGTAACGCAGGAATTGCTAAACGAATATGAGCAAATTGTAAATAAAAACAAAAATGAAAAAGGGTTTCCTGCTTTCAGTAGATTTTCAGATGCAGATAAAAGCAGGTTAGAAACAATATACTTATCCATGAGCAAAGAACAGCAGGCAAAACAAATTGTGATATTTACACCTGCACCGCCCCCACTTCCAAGAGTTGTCCCAACCAAAGCACAAATTGAATCATGGAAAAACTCTAAAGTCTACGGAGTTTGGATTAACGAGAAACGAGTAAGCAATTCCATACTTGCCAATTATAAGAATACCGGCTTTGCAGAAGTGTTTGTAAGTAAACTTGAAAAAAATGCAGTGAATTACGGCAAACATTATTATCAAGTGAGCTTAATGACAAATGCATATTATGACGCTTATTATAAACAGACAATCGAAAGTAAAAAAAAGTATTACATGGCAATATATATGGGAAAAGGAAGGTAGAGTTGAAACTTGCTTTAATCTTTCTTCCCAACAATCGTGGTCGTTACACAAACCTTACACACTTTACCGGACACTACCCTTCGCACGTTCGCCACTTTGCGCATTCGCCGGAAAGTCAACAAACCAATCCTTCCCAAACAAAAACGCCGCTCACATTTCTGTAAGCGGCGCTTGTATTTTATTCACCTTCACGGGCAAAATCTGCTATTCAAACTTCAGATCCAATCCCAATCCCCGCAACTCATGAACCAGTACGTTGAATGATTCAGGAATACCGGCTTTCGGAATGTTCTCACCCTTCACAATGGCTTCATACGTCTTCGCACGACCAATGATATCATCGGACTTGATCGTCAGCAATTCCTGCAAAATGTTAGAAGCGCCGTAAGCCTCAAGTGCCCACACTTCCATTTCACCAAAACGCTGACCACCAAACTGGGCTTTACCACCCAGCGGCTGCTGCGTAATCAAGCTATATGGCCCGATAGAACGTGCATGCATTTTATCATCCACCATGTGGTGCAGCTTAATCATATAAATCACGCCCACCGTAGCTTTCTGATGAAAGCGTTCGCCCGTTTCACCATCATACAAGTGCGTATGTCCCATGGAAGGAATACCTGCATCTGTACAGTATTGCGAAATTTCTTCCGGTGTTGCACCATCGAAGATTGGAGTCGCGAAACGCACACCGAGCTTTTTACCTGTCCAGCCAAGGATAGTTTCATAAATCTGTCCGAGGTTCATACGGCTTGGTACGCCCAATGGATTCAGAACGATGTCAACCGGGGTGCCATCTTCCATGAACGGCATGTCTTCCGCACGTACAATTTTGGCAACGATACCTTTGTTACCGTGGCGACCCGCCATTTTATCACCCACTTTCAGCTTACGCTTAACAGCGAGATATACTTTAGCAAGCTTCAATACACCGGCTGGTAATTCGTCACCGATAGAGATGTTGAACTTCTCTCTCTTATAACGACCCAATTCCTCGTTGTACTTGATGCTGTAATTGTGAAGCAGAACGTTGATTTGGTTGTCAATCACCGCATCGCCGGTCCAGCCCAACGGATTTACAGTTGAGTAATCAATAGAAGCTAAGTTCTTCGGATTGAACTTCGCACTTTTACCAATCAGCACTTCGCCAAAGTTGTTGCTTACGCCGGCAGACGATTTATCTTTCAATACCAGTTGCAGCTTTTCCAGCAACAGGTTCTTGATGTTCTCTTCGTTGCCATCGTGAACTTTCTCTACTTTTTCAAGCAAAGCTTTTTCGCGGATCTTGCCATTCTTATCTTTCTTGGCGCGCTGGAACAATTTCTTATCAATAACAACACCTTCTGTACCGTTTGGCGCTTTCAGCGAAGCATCTTTCGCATCACCGGCTTTATCGCCGAAGATGGCCCGTAACAGTTTTTCTTCCGGTGTCGGATCGCTTTCGCCCTTTGGTGTAATCTTACCAATCAGGATATCGCCTTCGCGAACCTGTGCACCAATGCGGATGATGCCGTGCTCATCCAGATCTTTTGTCGCTTCTTCAGAAACGTTTGGAATATCAGAGGTCAGCTCTTCTTCACCCAGTTTTGTATCGCGCACTTCCAGCTCATATTCTTCAATATGGATAGAAGTAAACAAGTCCTCACGAACTACTTTTTCGTTGATAACGATAGCATCCTCAAAGTTGTAACCTTTCCATGGCATAAACGCCACCTGCAGGTTACGACCCAAAGCCAGTTCGCCATCTTTCGTAGCATAACCTTCGGTCAGGAAATCACCTTTTACCACCTTTTGTCCCTTCTTCACAGCCGGGCGCAGGTTGATAGAAGTAGATTGGTTTGTTTTGATAAACTTAGTTAATTTATAAATCACCAAATCATCTTCAAAACTCACTAAACGGTCATTATCGTTACGGTTGTAGCGAACGTGAATTTCTTTTGCGTCAACAAATTCTACCACACCATTTCCATCAGCATGAATCTGGATACGGGCATCGCGCGCAGCTTTGCCTTCCAAGCCGGTACCAACAATGGGTGCCTGCGGCAAAATCAGCGGTACCGCCTGGCGTTGCATATTCGAGCCCATCAGCGCACGGTTGGCATCATCATGCTCCAGGAACGGAATCAGCGAAGCACTCAGGCCCACAATCTGGTTTGGCGCAACGTCCATATACTGAACGTCGTTTCTTTCCAGTATTGGAAAATCGCCTGTTTCGCGGCTGATGATTTTATCTTCCACGAAGTTGCCTTTCTCGTCCAGAATTGTATTGCTCTGGGCAATCTTCGCTGTGTCTTCTTCTTCAGCAGACAGGAACTTCAGGTTCTTCAAATCCACCTTACCGTCATGCACTTTATGATACGGCGTTTCGATGAAGCCCATCGGGTTAATCTGCGCGTGAACGCAAAGTGTAGAGATCAAACCAATGTTCGGTCCTTCCGGTGTTTCGATGGTACACAAACGACCATAGTGGCTATAGTGTACGTCACGAACTTCAAAACCCGCACGTTCACGGCTCAAGCCTCCGGGTCCGAGTGCGGAAATACGACGCTTATGCGTGATTTCGCTTAACGGATTCGTCTGATCAAGGAACTGTGATAACTGAGAAGTACCAAAGAACGAGTTGATAACAGAAGACAATGTACGCGCGTTAATCAGGTCAACCGGCGTAAACACTTCATTATCGCGAACGTTCATTCTTTCGCGAATGGTACGCGCCATACGCGCTAAACCAACGCCGAACTGAGCATATAACTGCTCGCCCACAGTACGCACGCGGCGGTTGCTCAGGTGATCAATATCATCAATATCCGCTTTCGAGTTGGTTAACCGAACGAGGTATTTGATGATTTCAATAATGTCTTCTTTTGTAAGCACTTTATTCGTCAGCTTCTGCGTAACGCCAAGCTTGCGGTTGATCTTGTAACGACCAACTTCACCAAGATCATAACGCTTATCGCTGAAGAACAATTTATCAATAATACCGCGCGCTGTTTCATTGTCCGGCGCATCGGCACCGCGCAATTGGCGGTAGATGTGCTGAACGGCTTCCAGCTCACTGTTCGAAGTATCTTTATTTAAGGTATTGTAGATGATGGCGTAATCGCCGCCTACGTCTTCGCGCTGAACGAACACGCTTTTGGCTTCTACATCAATAATGGTAGAGATGGCATCCTCATCAAGGATGGTATCACGTTCCATCACAATTTCGTTACGCTCAATGGAAACCACTTCACCTGTATCTTCATCTACGAAATCTTCTACCCAGGTTCTCAGAACGCGGGCAGCCAGTTTTTTACCAACGTGTTTGTTGAGTGATTTTTTATCGGCAGGAACTTCAGTCGCCATTCCGAAAAGTTCCAGAATGTCTTTATCCGTTTCAAAACCAATAGAACGTAACAGCGTTGTAACCGGAAATTTCTTCTTACGGTCAATGTAAGCATACATTACGTTGTTAATATCGGTAGCAAACTCCATCCACGCACCTTTAAAAGGAATCACACGGGCAGAGTAAATCTTGGTGCCGTTCGGGTGAATGGACTGACCGAAGAATACGCCCGGTGAGCGGTGAAGCTGCGATACCACAACGCGCTCGGCTCCGTTGATGACGAAGGTGCCGCGCGGCGTCATATAAGGAATGTTTCCAAGAAACACATCCTGAACAATGGTCTGGAAGTCAACGTGCTCTTCATCGTTACAGCTCAGGCGTAGCTTAGCTTTCAGAGGAACGGCGTACGTAAGACCACGCTCCATACACTCATCAATGGTGTAGCGGGGCGGGTCGATAAAATAATCCAGAAACTCGAGCACGAAAATGTTTCTCGTGTCGGTGATGGGAAAGTTTTCCTTGAACACGCGGAACAAGCCTTCTACGTTGCGCTTGTCGGGCGTGGTTTCTAATTGGAAAAACTCCCGGAAAGATTGTAACTGAATGTCTAATAAATCAGGTGTCTCAGCCAGGTGTTTAGTCTTCCCGAAGCTGACCCTGTTTTGTACTTGTGTTGCTGACATATCTGTAATTAACCGGTTTTTTGCTTACTAACTGTCTTTTACGGTGTTACGGTAAAAGGTTCAATGCATTGAATGAATAAGAGAAGCAATCTTGGATGCACATCTATGTTTCTCTGTTAACATAAAAAGGAGGGCAAAATTACGCATTGTGAAGGAAATGGAAAACAAATTTATAGGGGTTTTGATTCGTTTAACAAAATTTGGCAAATGATTTATAGAAATTTTGTTTTTGGAGGAAGATTTATGAAGCAGGAAGTATAGAATGACTCGTCAGAAAATACAAATACAGTTTTGGTGTCACAACCACTTACAACAGTACAGATAGTTAAACCGAAAACGTCTTTTAAGGAATGAAGCTTTGTTCTGTCCACCCTGGGATCGGTTACTGCATCAAAGTAGGATAGCATAAAACGTTTGTCACTTTGCCTTTTACTAATATGGATTGTGCATACTCTGCCGCATAGATAATCATAAGCAGAAAGAGTCATGCGGAAACTTTACTGATTCTGGTTCTGTAAACAACTCTTCCTAACAGTCTGTGATTTTTTGTTTTAGTACGTCGCAGCCGTGCAACCGCCGGAGGTTTTCATGTAAGATTTGTTGTAAGTAGAAACTGTGTAACGCGCTAACGCATTATGTTGGGTACAATTGGTATAATTGATTTTTCATAATGGCTGTTTGTGATTCCTGAAAAAGGTAGAATCGATCTGATGAGAAAAGCAATCCGTTGGTTATCTCATTATCAGCAGCACAGCAATTTTACTGGCAGGTTAAAAGTGATAATAAATCCAATTTTCGCATTTGTTTATTAAAGTATAGTTACCCACATTTTAGCTGCCGGGCAATTTGTTTGTGAAACGAGGTTATTGAGGATAAACTTCTTTTGTCATCATCCCGAATTCTTTTTCAGTGCCTGAAAGAGGTTGAGTGATTTTTCCGGCGCAATAAATTTTATAGAACCAAACTGGGCTGATGTTGGTTTAATGTCAACTTGTAAGCCATAGTTTTGCCCCCTTTATAATAGATTGAATGGCATTTTTGAAAATTGAACAAATCAGCAAAAAACAGGGTAACACTATCACCGTAAATAATATTTCCTTTACCCAAAACCAGTTTCAGAACATAGCCATTGCCGGCGAAACCGGCTCGGGGAAAAGTACCTTATTAAAAATGGTTGCCGGCCTGGTACAGCCTGATAGCGGAGAAGTTTTGTTTGAAGGAACCAAAGTAAAAGGTCCGTTGGAAAAGTTGCTTCCCGGTCATTCCGGCATTGCCTATCTCTCGCAGCATTTTGAGCTTCGCAATAATTACCGCGTAGAAGAGGAACTGGATTATTTAAATCAGTTGTCGAAAGAAGAAGCAGATGCTTTATTTGAAGTATGCCGCATCAATCATTTATTAAAGCGTAAAACAACCGAAATATCCGGCGGTGAAAAGCAACGCATTTCGCTGGCTCGCTTGCTGTTGTCGTCACCTAAATTATTACTTCTTGATGAGCCTTACTCGAACCTTGATATCATCCATAAGAATATTCTGAAAAAAGTAGTACACGATATCAGTGAAAAACTAAGCATCACTTGTATGTTAATCTCCCACGATCCGAATGATCTGCTTTCGTGGGCAGACCAGATTTTGGTGATGAAAGATGGCGTTATTGTTCAGCAAGGCGCGCCGCAGGAAATTTATCATCAGCCCGTAAATGAATATGTAGCCGCCTTGCTTGGCAGCTATAACGTTTTAACGCCGGCTTTATACAATACTTTCCTGCCTGCTGATTCAGCAAACAGGAGCAGAGACATTTTCGTGCGCCCGGAGCAATTTATCATCAATGCCTTGCAAACAAAGTTTTTAAAAGGAACCGCCACCGAAATCCGCTTTTTAGGAAACGCCAGCGAGGTAGACGTGATGCTGGAAAATGGCGACATCATCACCGTGCGAACAGGAGCTATAAATATCACCAAAGGCAGTGTGGTGCGGGTTTCTTTAGCTGTTAACCATATGCATTTCACAGACTGATTTCTTCTTCAATAGTCAAATCAGAAAACGGAAAACACCTTTACATATTTATTGCTGCTTATGATAGTTTTTCTGCAAAGCAAAGCCACTGATGAAGATGATTATTTCTATCAATCTCTTCTTTTTATTGTTGAGCAAAATGTAAGCGGCGCGGTTGGTTTCATCAGTAACAGACCTTATTCTCGTTCGCTGAATGAATTACAGGAATTTTCTTTTCTTCCTTCATTTCCTCTGTACGAAGGTGGTCCGGTCGATAATGAACATCTGTATTTTATTCATCGCCGTCCCAACCTGATTGATGAGGGAAAGCTCGTGTCAGAAGACGTTTATTTTGGTGGCAATTTTAAGCAGGCAGCTAATGCAATAGCCAAAGGAATCTTGCATCCAAATGATATCCGCATATTCATTGGTTATTGTGGTTGGGATAGGGGCGAACTGGAAGAAGAAATAAAGGCAGAAGAGTGGAAAATAATCGAAATGAGTTTGTTTGTCTGATACAATTTTTACTAATCAAAACTGTATACAAAAAGAAAGAGCTGCATCAGTTTGAGCAGCTCTTTCTTTTTATCAAAAGCTATCTTTTCCCGTCTCATGCAAATGCACCGGCTCTGGCTTTGCGCTCTTTCTTAGTTTCATGTTCAGCAGCTCAACAAGGAATGAAAATGCCATCGCGAAATACACATAGTTTTTTAAATGCAATGATTCTGCTTTTTCGCTATCGAAACCTTCTACCAATAAAATAAAGCCAATCATGACAAGGAAGGAAAGCGCAAGCATTTTAATAGTTGGATGCTTGTCAATAAAAGCAGCAATTTTTGGTGAAAACAGGAACATAATAATCATGGCAATCACAACGGCTGCAATCATAATTTCCACATGCTTTGCCGTACCGCTTGCGGTGATGATGCTGTCAAAACTGAACACTGCATCTATCAAAATAATTTGCGCAACGGCATTGCCAAAAGCCAGTGGTTTTCCTCCGTTTTGCGCATGTTCATCTTCACCTTCCAGCTTGTGGTGAATCTCTATTACCGTTTTATAAATCAAAAATAAACCGCCACCCAGCATCACTAAGCTTGCCAGGTCGAAGCCTTTGCCAAACCAGCTTTCCGGAATAATGTATTTGCCTTTTTGCGCCAGCAGCCATGTTAAGCCAAGCAACATAATGGAACGCACGATCATACCTCCAATCATCCATATAACCCTGGCTCTTTTTTGCAGCGGCTTTTCTACACGACCAATAAGTATACTTACGAAAATGACATTGTCAATGCCTAAAACAATTTCAAGAATAACAAGGACAATAAAGCTGATAATATTATCAACCGTAAAAAGATGTGCCATGCAGCAGGATGAATTTCGGCAAATATAAAAGCTGTGGATTTGGTGATGTTATCTTATTCTATGGCAAGCTGGCGGCAAATATTTTTTACAATACCGGGACCTTCATAAATAAAGCCTGTCCACACCTGTACAAGCGAAGCGCCAACAGCTAATTTTTCCTTCGCATCATTACCTGTAAAAATACCGCCGCTGGCGATAATTGGGATCTTGTTATCAAGGTGTTTAGCCAAGTAACACACAACTTCTGTAGAGTGATTACGCAATGGCTTGCCGCTGAGACCACCTGCGCCAATGTCAGTAACGGTTTGCTGTAAAGTGCTTAATCCTTCACGGCTAATGGTGGTGTTTGTTGCTACCAATCCATCCAGTTTTGTTTCGCTTGTTAATGATATAATATCATCAAGCTGAGATGTGGTTAAGTCGGGCGCAATCTTTAACAGCAACGGCTTTTTTGTTGCCAAGCCATGGTTGATGGTTTGCAGTTCAGACAAGATTTTATACAACGCATCTTTATCCTGGAGCGCACGCAATCCCGGCGTGTTTGGGCTGCTAACATTCACCACAAAATAATCGGCGCTGTTATTTAATTTGGTGAAGCAAGTATTATAGTCTTTCCACGCATCTTCATTCGCAGTAATTTTATTTTTACCAATGTTACATCCAATAATCAGTTGGTGGCTGGTGGTTGATGGTTGATGGTTTTTCCACTTATCCAATCTCTTTTTTATAGCATCAGCGCCATCGTTATTAAAGCCCATGCGGTTAATAAGCGCTTTGTCTTTTGGCAAACGAAACAAACGCGGTTTGCCATTGCCGGGCTGCGCCAATGGCGTAACGGTGCCTACTTCTGCAAAGCCGAAACCCAATGCTGATAAGGCTTGTAAGTAAACTGCATTTTTATCGAAGCCGGCACCTAAACCAACGGGATTTTTAAATAATAAACCGAATACATTTTTCTGTAGTGAATTATCAGTTAACGAATACATCGCCTTCGCAATAGAAGTTGCGCCGGGAATATAGGTTAGCGCATTCATGGCAATATAATGCGCCCTTTCGGCATCTAATGTGAATAAAAGGCGTCGTAAGAGTGGATACATTTATTAAATACTTGTTTGTATGCTTGGTAACTTGCAACGAATCTGCACTATAAATAACTCATTTTAAAATCAATAAAAATGGAACAAAAACAAAATGCTTTTAAATGCTGGTTTGAAAATTTCGCTGCTAAGATTACAAAGATAAGCGGCAGCCCGGCAGCTTTTTTAGGAGCGTTTGCTGTTGTGCTGATATGGGGTGTTACCGGTCCTGTTTTTCATTATTCCGAAACCTGGCAATTGGTTATCAATACCGGTACTACGATTATTACATTCCTGATGGTGTTCGTGATTCAGCAAAGCGCTAATAAAGACACGATGGCAATTCACTTAAAACTGAATGAGCTGATTGCATCTGCCAAAGGCGCCAGCAACCGTTTGATAGCGGCTGAAGAACTCACCGGCGAAGAACTGGAAACACTAAGAAAGTTCTACGATATCCTGTCGGAAAATGCAAAAACAGAAAAGGATATTTTATCATCGCATTCGGTGGAAGAAGCGGAAGACAATATTTTGGAAAAGAAAGAAGAGCAGACATCCTAAAAACGGTTCTTCCACATCATGCTTTCTACCGGCTTTCCAATCTGGTGGCTGTATTTGGCGTTTTTCTTTTCGTTATATTTTACTTCAATTTCGCCTTCTACGGGAAAATAAATCAGTTGCCCTATCGGCATTTCTTTATAAATACGCACAGGCTGTTTTACTGAAATTTCAAGCGTCCAGTAGCCGCAAAATCCTACATCACCTTTGCCTGCCGTAGCGTGAATATCAATACCTAAACGGCCTGTAGACGACTTGCCTTCCAGGAACGGAACATGCTCCATGGTTTCGGTATATTCCATAGTAGTGCCAAGGTAAAAGATATGAGGATAAAGAACAAAGCCGTCTTCCGGTATCTCGAAGTGTTCAATCTCATTATGTTTTTTTGCATCCAGGATATGCTCGCGGTAAGTAGCCAGCCATTTGCCAAGATGCACATCGTAGCTGTTGCTGCCCAAACATTCGCGGCTGTAAGGTTCTATCTTTATCGTGCCTTTATCAATCTCTTCCAGTATGCGCTTGTCCGACAAAATCATGTGTGCCTTTTCTGCAAATAAATTGTAAATCTGCAAAACAAACCGGGATTTCTTTTGCCGATATTATTTCAAAAACAGGTTGATGATTTTACTGCCATGGCGGTGTGGAAGATAGAAGAAGACGAAGATTTTTTTCTGCGCAAAGTGCCGTTGCTGCAGGAGGTAAGCCATCCGCACAAACGGCTGCAGCATTTGGCCGGGCGATATTTATTATCGTTGCTGGCGCCCCATTTTCCTTTCTATGAAATTAAGATCAACGAAGCCCGCAAGCCTTACCTGCCTTCGGGTCAATATCATTTTTCCATTTCGCATTGCGGCGCTTATGCGGCGGTTATCATCAGCTCGCAGCACGACTGTGGCGTTGATATCGAACTGATTTCGCCAAAGACTGAAAAAGTGAAAGCCAAATATTTAAGCGAAGATGAATTGCACTATGTGCAATCATTACAAAGTACATATCAAAACGAGTATAAAGAAAACGAGCTGTACACCATTTGCTGGTGTGTAAAAGAAGCCGTGTACAAATGGTGGGGCAATGGAAAAGTTGATTTTCGTCAGCACATTCATATACAAAGCCTCAATCCTGTAGCAAAAAAAATGATAGTTGGCTTCCAAAAAGAATCCCCGGAAAGTGAATTGATTTTACACCTGCTGAGGTTTGAAGAACTCGTAACAGCCTGGACCATCCATTCAAAAAAAGACTAAAACTTTTTGTCTTACCCTGCCGCATAGTCAGCGCCCCTAACTTTGATGGAAAGCGAGCAATGCTATAGAAAAAGATTGTTTCTTTATTAGCCTTACTGTCAACAGATAGGGCGAATTATTTACGCCAAAACGATTCATGTAAATTTAATTATTATGGCAAATACCGACGTAATGCAAGTAAATTATCTGAAAGGCGGTGAGTGGCTTCTAAAAGAATCTGACGCTGCCGGCACCTTTATTCCTGAAGATATAACAGAAGAGCAACTAATGATTGCTGATATGTGCCACCAGTTTCTGGCAACAGAAGTGCTGCCTATTGTAGAGCGGTTAGACAATCAGGAAGAAGGGCTGATGGAAGCTACTATGGACAAAGCCGGAGGTCAGGGAATGCTCGGTATTTCTGTGCCTGAAGAGTATGGCGGGCTGGGAAAGGACTTTGTTACGGCAACCATCGTCAATGATGCGGTAGGCAGTGGTTTTTCATTTGCTGTAGCTTATGCCGCTCATACCGGTATTGGCACATTACCCATCCTTTATTTTGGCACTGAAGAACAGAAGCGAAAGTACGTTACAAAGCTTGCTTCGGGCGAATTCATGGGTGCTTACGCGCTTACAGAACCTGGCAGTGGAAGCGATGCCCTGGGAGCTAAAACGACAGCGGTAGTAAGTGAAGATGGTAAGTATTACATTCTCAATGGTCAGAAGTGTTGGATCACCAATGGTGGCTTTGCCGATGTATTCGTTGTGTTTGCCAAAATAGATGGCGATAAGTTTACTGCCTTTATTATAGAGCGTGGATACCCGGGATTTACCAACGGTCCTGAGGAACACAAAATGGGTATTAAAGGTTCATCAACCGTACAGCTTTATTTCCAGGATTGTAAAGTGCCTGTCGAAAATATATTAGGCGAAATCGGGCGCGGTCATATCATCGCTTTTAATATTTTAAATATCGGACGGCTTAAGCTGGGCGCAGGTTGTACAGGTGCTTCTAAAGCTATAACAAGTATCGCGGTGCAGTACGCAAAAGCCCGCGAGCAGTTTAAAATTTCCATCTCCCGCTTTGGTGCTATCAAACACAAACTGGGCGAAATGGCGATACTTTGCTGGGTATCAGAAGCCGGTGTTTTCAGGGCTTCCAAATGGATTGATGATAAAGAAACAGAATCGCTCGCTGATGGCGTAGCCAAAGGAAAAGCCTTACTTGGCGCAGCAGAAGAATATGCTATTGAATGCGCTATTACAAAAGTATTTGGCAGCGAAGTGCTTGATTTTTGTGTAGATGAATGCCTGCAGATTCATGGCGGCAATGGCTTCAGCGCTGAGTATATTATCAGCCGCGCTTACCAGGATAGCCGCATCAACCGAATCTTTGAAGGCACCAACGAAATTAACCGTTTGCTGATAGTTGACATGACGCTCAAGCGTGCCATGAAAGGCAAGCTCGACCTGATGTCTGCTGCTATGAATGTATCGAAAGAATTGATGAGCATTCCTGATTTCAGCAATGACGACGAATCACCATTTGCAAAAGAAAAAAAATACATTGTCAACTTTAAAAAAGCCATTCTGTTGGTAGCCGGTGCTGCTGTGCAAAAGCTGATGATGAAGCTGGATAAAGAACAGGAAGTGCTGATGAATATTGCCGACATGACGATACAAACTTATATGGCAGAAAGCGCTTTGTTGCGTGCCATGAAGCTCGCTGACATAAAGGGCGAAGAAGCCGTTTCATTGCCGCTCGATATCGCCCGCACCTTTATATACGATGCGGCAGACCGTATTAACAAAGCGGGTAAAGATGCCATCAACAGTTTTGCCGAAGGCGATGAGCTGCGCATGATGGCTATTGGTTTAAAACGCTTTACTAAATTAGATGCGTACAATACGAAAGATGCCCGCCGCCGCATTGCTGATAAAATGATTGAGCAGGAAAAATATGCCTTTTAGGTGGTTTCTTTTTTCATGTTGGAAGAAGCGGTGAAAAATCATTTTTCGCCGCTTCTTCTTTTTTGCAGGATTCTTCGCAAAAATTTACTTCTTTGTAAAAAGATGATGGGAAGCCTTTACTTTGATGGTATAATTCTACCACTCACATGGCTTCCATAACCACTGCTTCCAATCAACGCTTCCAGGCGCTTGATGTCTTCCGCGGACTCACCATCTGCTTCATGATTATTGTAAACACGCCGGGCAATGGCGATACTACGTTTGCTCCGCTGCTTCACGCTCACTGGAATGGCTTTACGCCCACCGATCTTGTGTTTCCTTCTTTTATGTTCGTGGTAGGCAATGCTATGAGCTTCGCGATGATTAAGTGGCAGGGGAAATCATCAGGCTATGTAGCTGGTAAAATACTAAAGCGAACGGCTCTCATTTTTCTTCTCGGCTTTCTCATGTACTGGTTCCCGTTTTTTTATTCGGAAGGCGGCAGCCTGCACCTGCAGCCATTCGATCATACACGCGTGTTCGGCGTGTTGCAGCGCATTGGCTTAGCGTATGGTTTGGCTTCGCTGATGCTATATTTTTTTAAGACCAGAACAACGGTTATTATCACGGCTGTCATCCTCGTTTTATACTGGATTATTATGTATCATTTTGGCGATGGTCCCGATCCGTATGAAATTCACAGCAATGCAGTATTAAAGCTCGATACCTGGCTCCTTGGCACCAATCATTTATACGGAGGCGAAGGCTTTCCGTTTGATCCCGAAGGACTGCTAAGCACCTTTCCATCTGTTGGCAATGTAGTAGCCGGTTATGTAGTTGGGCAATTTATTCGCCGTAAAGGCAATACTTACGAAGGGCTGGCAAAGCTGCTGATGGCGGGTGTTGTATTGCTCATCATTGCACACTTCTGGAACTATGTGTTTCCTATTAATAAAAAACTCTGGACAAGCTCTTTCGTGCTTCATACTGTTGCATTGGATTGCATGATTCTCTCCGTTATCATGTACCTCGTCGATTTCCGCGGATACAAAAGCTGGGCAGGCTTTTTTGAAGTGGCAGGCAAAAATCCATTGTTCATTTATCTTCTTTCCGAGCTGCTCATCACTGTTTTGTACATGATACAACCCGAGCCGGGCGTTTCTGTTTATGAGTGGTTGTTCCTGCACTTGTTTAGTTATGCCACACCTTATATCGGTTCATTGCTTCAGGCTATTTGCTACATGCTCGTTTGCTGGAGTGTGGGTTATATTCTGGATAAAAGGAAGATTTATATAAGAGTGTAATTGTTAGGTCTTGTTTGCATTTTAAAAGGATTTTTGCCGTCATCTCGACATTAGGAGAGGCTCCCTAAATAGAAGCTGCTTCATTATATAGAAATGTCTGCTGTAATAGACATAACGGCAGAATTACATTCTCTATATTTAAATTAGCCTTCAGATACTGACCTAACAATTAGGCTGTAGTATTTTAAAAAAAAGACTTCCATGATAGAGAAGACATTTCAGTTGTAAAACATAAAAGTCTGAACTATGTGGAAGTCGTAAGCCAAAGTATTATTGAAAAATGAATCGTGCCTCATTTGAGGGTAGGTAAAAATGCTTTCCAGCCGGGCATTGATCTTTTCAAATATTCTTTCAAAGGCATCTTTTTTTGTTAACGCTGAACGGAAACGGCTGAACATAGAATGGTCAGGGACTTTATCTTCCAATTGCAAACCTACAAACTGCATAAACGATAAGGAATCGTTCACTCTGCCTTCCACTTCATAATCGCTTACTTCATACCAAGCCTGCAGCAAGCACATCTTAAATAAAAGCAAACCCGGGCAAGACGGACGCCCTGCCACACTAAAACCTTTGTCTGTTATGCGCCTGTATTTCTGCCCAGGCAACCCGTTATTGATCTGGATAAACCCCCGCTCTTTAATTTCCTGGGGGAAACATATATACCGGTAAAGCTCATCTGATGGTTAGCCTTTGCATTGTCTTTTATCTGCAATTACTATCCCGCTTCGCCCTGTTCACACCCTGTAAATTAATTTTGCTTTGCAACGGTCACCTGGATCATCATAGCAATATTTTACAGGCATTCAACCCGGAACAACGAATTGCCTGTTTTGAAAACATCCGCTGAGATTACAAGTCATGCTACTTTATCTGCTATCAAGGCTTTTTATAAATGCAGCTATTTCCTGCTGTTCTTTACTGCTTAAGTTTAGTTTATCAAAAGGCAGCGTTTGGTTGTCGATGTTAATGCCTAATCCGGTGCCGCCCCCTTTATTGTAAAAATCAATCACCTGCTGTAATGTGGAAAAAACACCATTGTGCATGTAAGGTGCCGTTACGCTGGCATTGCGCACAGTAGGCGTTTTAAAAGCATGTCGATAAGATACCACAGGCACAATGTCAAACCTGCCTTCATCCGAATCTATCCTTTTCCCTCCTATAATTTGTGGTACGCCAATTACCTCGGCTTCGGTCTTCATATACCGCGGCGGAAATGTGCCGTTAAACAGAGGTAAATAGTGGCAGGTTCCGCATTTAGCTTTGCCCATAAATAAATTAAATCCATTGAGCTCATCACTATTTATTGCCGCTTTGTTTCCTTTCATATATTCATCAAAACGGCTGTTGAGTTTTACCAGGCTTCGTACATAAGAGCCAATGGCGTTCATCACCTCCGAAGTATCTATACCAATGCGATGCTCTTTGGGAAAAGCAGCCGTAAACAGTTTTCGGTACGTTGAATCGCGCCATAATTTTTGAACCGAGGCTGCCATGGAACCATGCATCTCCAGCGTGCTTTGTACCACATCTTTAGACTGGTCTTCTAACGTATTGACCCTCAAATCATAAAACTGAGCCGATTGAAGTGCGGCATTGAGCAGCGTCGGCGTGTTTCTCCGCAAAGCATCGTGACCATCCAGGATGGTGTTCTTTACTAATCCATCCGTAAAAGCTTTGCCGGGCTGGTGGCAGGATTGACAACTGCGGGTGCCGTTACCGGAGAAAATAGGATCGGCAAATAATAATTTGCCTAAATCAATTTTCGGATGCGTAATAAAAGAAGAGGCATCTGGCGAGTAAGCATTGACATTGAAAGCACCGGTATCAAACAAAGTATTCGCATCCTGGTTCAATAAACGGTTATAGCGGGTAATGGGAAAATCAAGTGATTGCTCGAGTTGCGTAATGCCTGTTGAAAGGGGATTTGCGCAGCTTATAATAAATGTAGCTCGGTTAAAGCTGTTGAAATCTGTATGATGAAGCAAATAACCAATACAGGTTTTTATTTGCTGGTTGATGTTTTGTTCTGCCTTATCATCTGCGTAAGACGAAAGTACAGCCTGGAGGCTTTGCAATGCCCTTGCTGATTCGTTCAGACATTGTAATGATAACGGGTCGTCAAAGCCTGTAATGCCCGTCGTCTCTACACGAAAAACTTCCAGTTTGGCAGCATCGAACACTTGCCAGTTAAGTAAGGCAACATTCTGAAAATGCGAAGTGTATTTTTTGCATCGCAAGGGTAAATCAGAGAGTTGTTTTTGCAGTTCCACCTTCTTTGTTGCGTCGTAATGGGGAAAGAGATAGCCCTCAATCACCTGTAAGCCTGCCGGTTCAAATACTTGTCCGGAAGGTTCAACTTCCTGTACCGGCGCACCGTTTACAAACCGCGAGGTAGCAGGTTCAAAATACTCTGCTGCCCATTCAAAACTTTTATAGGTCATTCTCGCTTCCAGGAATAAGTGTTGCAGTTCTTTTTCATCTGCGCCGGGCTTTGCGGCGGCAGTAGCAAGTTTTTGGCAGGATGCAACAAAACTATCTACCTGTTTTACCAACCTGTGCGCAATGTCTTTTTCGGGAACAGTCTCTTTGGGTTGGCAGGAGAAAAAAAGGAAGCCGGTAACTGATACCAGCCACAAACACACAATAATCAGTTTCTTCATTGCCGAAATGATGAAAGAGCCACCCTATCGGTGGCTCTTTTTTGTTAATAACAGATATCTCACTTACATAATTCGATTGAATAACTAAGCAGAGCTGAACATTCAAAACTTCGCAATCCTATCTGTTGACTGCATAAAATACTTCGATGATGGCTCAACTTCACCCTATTCTTTTGTATTCGTAGCGGTTGGCGTGAAGTCAAACGCATTCTTTAACGGATTTGCATTTTTATCGCGCGAAGAAAGCGGTTTTAGGTTCCAGCGACTTTCGATAAAGGAAAGGATACTGGCGGTTTCGTATTGCGTATGGTCAACAAAGCCACGCTTTGCAAAAGGGGAAATGATGATACCTGGTACGCGTGTGCCGGGTCCCCATTTCGGGTCGATTTCGGGCGGCGCTACGTGATCCCAAAAGCCACCGTTTTCATCATAAGTAATAATCACAACGGCATCGTTACCATTTGGTCCATTTAGCACATCGTTCACCAATTCTAATGTATGATTCTCGCTGTTAGCAACATCAGAATAACCCGGATGCTCATTGTCAATACCCAAAGGTTTTACAAACGATACTGCGGGTAAGGTGCCATTTTTTGCAGCCGCCATAAATTCGGTTTCATCTTTTAAATGGTCTTTCTTAGCCTGCGTGCCATCAGCATAATTGGCATAGTAGATAAACGGCTGATGATGATATTGGAAAGTAGAAGCCGGATGACCTGCCATTGCGCTATCCCACCCGCCGGAATACCATGCCCAGCTAACGTTCTTTTCGCTCAACCTATCGCCGATTGTGGGGTTGATTTGGTTAGGAACAAGTGTAGAGGGATCTGCTGAAGACGGGTGCGGCATGTTTACAGAGTAGCTTGTATTTACCACATAACCATCCGGCGTTACGGCACCGTCTTTAAATAAGTTACCTGCAGAGTCGAATTGCGCTACCATGCTGGCAGGCGCATTTGGGAACGTTGGACTGGCATCTGCAATGAGCCATTGATGATTTAAGAATGAGCCGCCAAATGCGCTGTGAAAAAAGTTATCGCACAACGTATACCGTTGTGCCATACCTAATAAAGGCAGCAGGCTGGTTTGATAGTAGCCTTGTGATAAGCCACCTGTATTGTTATAAAGAGCATACTTATCCATCTTGCCACCATCGATCTGCATCTGTTCCTGGTAATAGCGATGCAGCACATCGGGCGTCATCATATCGTTCGGCACATACTGGTCTATATTGAAGAAATTGTTCGGCAGGTTGGTAGGAAATGTTGTTGAGCCAGGAACTGGCGGCAATAAAGTATAAGGCTGATTTGTGGCGTCAACCTGTGTAATCTGTTCCTGGGTTGCATTGTTCAGCCCGTTAGCACCCGCAAACTGACCATACAAATTGTCGAAACTATGGTTTTCCAGATAGATAACCACCACATGGTTAACTTGCTTTTCCTGTACCGGAAAAGGTAGGTGGTTTTTAATTTTATGGCAACTGTTGAGCAATGTGCCGGCAAGAAGAAGTGCCGCTGTCCCGGGAATTAATGTGTTCTTTTTATAACGCATTGTAAAGTGGCGGAATGTGTAGCAAGTTCTTTTCATTGGTTGTGTTTTATGCAGCAAAACACTGGCTTCAATGTGAACAGAACTTTACCGCTTTGTTACTGTTACGTTACCTTATTTTATCTAAACCATTGGGCTGGCTGTATCCATAACATTGAGCATAACTATCCAATGGGTTTATCTCCACAATGTCTCCGCTGCGGGATATTGTAGTCTTACACCAACATCATATCAGAACAATAAGCTCATCTTTCCGGAGAGTTCCGATAGCTCTCTGTATATTCTATAAAAGCCAGACTCTGTCTGGTTAAATTATCACCTTCCCACCCATCAAAAAACCTCCTCGCCTGCATAAGATACAACAGCATAACCATTGCGTGGCAAAGCATGCACATAGCGCTCAATAGTATTCCATTTTAAAATTTTTAATTGGAAATATTCTCTATTTCACATTCAGCTTTATCCCCAGCTCCACCAACTGTTTATCATCAATGGTTGATGGCGCGTCTATCATCACATCCCTGCCGCTGTTGTTCTTTGGGAACGCAATAAAATCACGTATGCTTTCGCTGCCACCCAAAATAGAGCACAACCTGTCGAAGCCAAACGCAATGCCGCCATGCGGTGGCGCACCATATTCAAACGCGCCGAGTAAAAAACCAAACTTATGTTGCGCTTCTTCCTTGCTCATGCCAAGCGCAGCAAACATTTTTTCCTGCAATTCTCTCTGGTAAATACGGATAGAACCGCCACCTATTTCATTACCATTCAGCACCATGTCGTATGCATTCGCTTTAATGTTTGTATAAGGATGTTCCAGGTATTTGGCAGCGTACTCAATGGTTGGATCGTTATTAATCATCACCTCAATATCCGAAGGCTTGGGCGAAGTAAACGGATGATGACGCGCCACCCAACGGTTCTCTTCTTCAGCATATTCAAACAGAGGAAAATCAAGCACCCAAAGCAGTTTAAATTCATCAGTTTTACGCAAGCCGAGACGCTTGCCCATTTCAAGACGCAATTCGCTCATCGCTTTGCGCGTGCGTTCCTCAGCGCCTGCAACAAGAAGTACCAGGTCGCCTTTCTGTGCATCGCAGCTATCCGCAATGGCTTTCAGTTTTTCTTCTGTGAAAAATTTATCGAACGAACTCTTATAAGTACCATCATGATTCACTTTGATAAAAGCCAGGCCTTTCATCCCAATTTGCGGACGCTTTACCCATTCAATCAGTTCATCGGTCTGCTTGCGCGAATACTCAGCGCAGCCGGGAACGGCAATGGAGAGAACGGTTTCAGCTTCATCAAATACTTTAAAATCGGCACCATTAATAAGCTCAGCTTTATCTTGTTTAGATACATAAACGGAAGATGGTTTTTTCAAATTACTGATCTTCATTCCAAAACGAATGTCAGGCTTATCATTGCCATACGTCCACATTGCATCTTCCCATGTAGTGCGTTCCACTTTATCGCTGTAATCAATCCCTTTTACATCTTTAAAAACAGACTTGATCAAGCCTTCAAACATGTTCAGAATATCTTCCTGCTCTACGAATGCCATTTCGCAATCGATCTGCGTAAATTCAGGCTGGCGGTCAGCACGAAGATCTTCATCGCGAAAGCATTTTACAATCTGGTAATAACGGTCATAACCGCTTACCATTAAAAGTTGCTTAAACGTCTGCGGACTTTGCGGCAGCGCATAAAACTGTCCTTCGTTCATACGGGAGGGAACCACAAAGTCACGCGCACCTTCCGGCGTTGATTTGATAAGAAAAGGTGTTTCAATATCCATAAAACCCTGCGTATGAAGATAGTTGCGCGCTGCACGATTCACTGCATAACGAAGTTCAAGATTTTTCTTCACCGCATTGCGGCGCAAATCAAGATACCGATATTTCATTCTCAAATCATCACCGCCATCCGTATCATCCTGAATAGTAAAAGGCGGAACAGCCGATTTATTTAAAATGGTAAAAGAAGAAACCGGGATTTCAATATCACCCGTAGGAATATTCTTGTTCTTATTGCTACGCTCACGAACGGTGCCTTTCACCTGCAAAACAAATTCTCGACCCAATGGATTTTCGTCAAGTTGGGCAGTCAATTCTTCGCCAAACATCAATTGTGTTACACCATAACGGTCTCGTAAATCAATAAACGTAATGGCTGCGCCTAACTTACGCACCGTTTGCACCCAGCCGGCAAGTGTAACTTCCTCGCCAACATTCTCTATCCGTAATTCACCACAAGTTTTTGTTCTGAACATGATTTCTTTTTTGGGGAGCGCAAAGATAGGGAGATGGGAGAGTGAATGGTGAGTGATAGCTTCATTCCGCAATTGCCCTCACCGGTGTTCATCACAAATCATATATACGAGGGCTTTTTGCGGAATCTGATGATTGTATTATGACGCTTTCAGAATGATGTAAGGCACTTTATTACATTCAAAGAAACTCAAACTATAAAGATCAGATTCCGCACAAGGCCGCCATCAAATTTGATTACATTATAGCTTGTTATTGGCGACAATTGTGGAAAGACGTGCAGCTATTCATAAAACAAAAATGCCTCGCTGTTGCGAAGCATTTTCTAAATTATTTATCGGGCTTACTGCTCAATCACTTCCACACCGGGGTACGCTTTTGCATCAAATGCAAACTTGCTGTCGGGAATGACAGCGCTCAGGTTCACGTTGCTTAAAGTAAAGTCAATTGTGTTGTCGCCTTTATCCAATACCTGCGCTTTGGTAACCAAGTCTTTTGTTTTGTCAACATACACCGTTACCTGCTTAAAGTTTTTTCTTTTATCTACCGGCACAAGTTGAATCTGGTACGCGTTGCCTGCAGATGAAACCAAAGTGTACGTAAAATCTTTATCGTAAAAATTGCCTAAGAATTTAGCAGGTGTAAAGCCTGAATTGTTGTCATCTGCATCCGTTACCGTTACTTCTTTATCGGTAGCGTTATAGCTCCAGTTTTTGCTGCCATCACTGAAGATTTCAGTGTTTCCTTGTTTCAAATAATACTTTTGTCCTTTCACCATGATTTGCCCGCTTTTAGCGCCATGGCTTACCTTCTTTTTATCTTTTGTAGTCAGGGTAAAATTTGCCGAAATGCCTTTATTCCCTTTTAATTTGGCGCTCACTCTGTCAAGAACAGCTTTTGCATCGCTCTGCGAAAAACCAGTGCTGATAATGCCTGCAACCAAAGCAATCAATAGAAAAATATGTTTCATCAAAATAATTTTTGGGTAGCAAATGTAATTGAATAACGAACAGTACCTCAGATGTAAATGGTAAACTATCGTTTAATATACAAACTGTGAAAGCGTTGATTCTAAAGGATCATTCTTTAGGGTTTAATTAACCTAAACAAACACCATAAGCGGGGCAAAGCTTTCTATTATTGCTCTGCAAAAACTAATTTTGCGCCTCCTTATGATGAAATGGCTCGCTTCTGTTTTACTGGCTATTGTTCTTTTCTCTTCCTGCGCTTCCAGGTTTGGCAAGGTGCTGAAAAGCAAAGACAATGAGTACAAGTATAAAATGGCAGAGCAATATTACTCGCAGAAGAAGTGGGACAAAGCCACACAACTTTTCGAAAGCCTCTTTCCTTATGTAAAAGGTACAGCGCGCTTCGAAGACATGTATTATAAGTACGCTTACTGTGCCTATAACCAAAAAGATTATCTGAATGCAGAAAATCTTTTTAAAAATTACACCGAGAATTTTCCTAACGGGCAGCGTACCGAAGAGTGTGAATATATGCGGGCTTATTGTTTTTACAAGCAGTCGCCAAAGGTAGATCTGGACCAGACCAACAGTTCTAAAACCATTGCGCTGATGCAGGCATTTATTAACACGCATACCGGCAGCGAACGCAACAAGGAAGCGGAAGGAATCATTTCCAAAGAGCGCGAAAAGCTTGAGTTAAAAGACTTTAAAGCTGCGGCGTTGTATTTGAACCTTAGCTTTTATAAATCTGCCGCAGTTGCTTTTTCAACACTGATGGATGACTATCCCGACTCGGAGAAAAGCGATCAATACAAGCTGGAAGTTGTAAAAGCTTATTACCGTTATGCCGAGAACAGCATTCCCGAAAAACAATCCGAACGCTTTGAAAGAGTTCTTACCGAAGCATCAGATTTTGAAGATCGCTTTCCGCAGAGTACCTTGCGCACGCAGGTAGAAGAATTTAAAACACTTACCGGCAATCACATAAAATTATTACAAGATGAGCAAAATAAGACGACAGTTAGGCAATAACGTGCCCAGCGTTGTAGAAACCAAAAGCCTCGTAGATATTAAGGGAAAAACGGGCAATCTCTATGAGTCTATCGCCGTGATAGCCAAGAGAGCCAACCAGATCAACATCAATGTAAAGGAAGAATTGCACAGCAAGCTTGAAGAGTTTGCCACACATACCGACAGCCTTGAAGAAGTGCACGAAAACAAAGAGCAGATTGAAATTTCTCGCGCGTACGAAAAGATGCCGAACGCAGCTATTTTAGCTACGCAAGAGTTTATGGAAGATAAAATTTACTATCGTAAAAACGAAGACAGCGATTTGTTCAGATAGTTTCTGATAAATGTATCGAATAAAAAAGCATCCGCCACGGCGGATGCTTTTTTATTGTTGGAACACAGATAACATAAACTTCGTGTTCTATCATATCTTAATCTCTTCATCATTACTATCGAAGAAGTGAAACTCTGTGAGATAATAATCGCTGTTTTTGGTGATCAGCATCTTCGTTTTGTGCTGACGGCTCCACTGTTTGGCAAGAGAGTCCGAATTCAGTTTCCACCAGGTGCCTTTGGTAAGATGTGAATACAAAACCGGGTTTACCGAAATCGTGATATTTTGATGCTGATGCGAAACGAGGTACTGTAACTTCTTTTCTATTTCCTCCGTCAGTAACACCGTTGGAGCAATCTTGCCGGTGCCGTTGCAGCATGGACAGATTTCCGATGTATTGATGTTAATTTCCGGGCGCAGACGCTGGCGCGTAAGCTGCATAATACCGAATTTCGAAATAGGAAGCACGGCGTGTTTGGAGCGGTCAGGGCGCATAAATTCTTCCATCGCTTCCTGCACTCTCCGCTTGTTATCAGGGTTCTTCATGTCAATGAAGTCTACCACGATGATGCCGCCAATATCGCGCAGGCGCAATTGTCTCGCTATCTCTTCCGCAGCTTCGAGGTTAGTATGCAAAGCATTTTCTTCCTGGCTGTTGCTTACGCTTTTATAGCCGCTGTTTACGTCTATTACATGCAGGGCTTCGGTATGTTCAATAATCAGGTACGCGCCGCTTGGCAGGTTCACCGTTTTGCCAAAGGACGATTTAATTTGCTTATTTACGCCAAACTGATCATAGATGGGCAAACCCGTGTTGTGGTAAGTAACGATATCCGCTTTGTCGGGCGCAAACTTTTCAATATAGCTTTTGGTATCGTTGTAAATATTTTTATCGTTAACAACAATGCGGTTGAAGTCTTCATTCAGCAGGTCGCGCAGGATGCTTGTGGTTTTATCCTGCTCACTTAAAATCTTACAAGGCGCTTCGGCTCCCTGCAGGCTTTTCATGATTTTGTGCCAGGTATTTACCAGCATCGTAATATCTTCATGAAGCTCAGCCGCTTTCTTGCCTTCAGCCGCTGTGCGCACAATTACACCAAAGTTTTTTGGCTTGATGGATTCTACAATCTTATGAAGACGTTTTCTTTCTTCCGATGAATGTATTTTTTTAGAAACCGCCACCACATCATTAAATGGCGTTACCACAATATAACGTCCCGGCAATGATAATTCGCAGCTTAACCGCGGGCCTTTGGCAGCAATAGGTTCTTTTAATATTTGCACAAGGATGTTGGGCTTGCTGCCGAGCACTTCATTAATCTTTCCGGTTTTAATAATTTCTGGTTCTATGGTAAACTTCGAAAAATCGAATCCGTTGTCGCTTTTATCGGTGATACACATCTGCGTAAACTTCAGCAGCGACTTGGCGTAAGGACTTAAATCGGTATAATGAAGAAAGGCATCTTTTTCGAAGCCAACATCAACGAAGGCAGCGTTAAGACCGGGTATCAGTTTTTTTACTTTGCCAAGATATAAATCACCTACGGCAAAAGAGGCGTCTGCTTTTTCATTGTGCAGTTCCACCAGTTTTTTATCTTCCAGCAGCGCAATCTCAACCCCGGTGGGCGCTGCATTTATAATTAAATCTTTGTTCACGATGGAGCAACTTTAAATTGTTTAATACAAAAAATAACAGAGAGAACGGCACATTGTATTTCCGGGATGGAAACCTGTGTGCACAACAAGCTGTTCTACTTGATTTCTGCTCTTGTTTGAGGTTCGTGGATAAGGAGGAAGGAAAAGTTGCGTACAAAAAACCGAAGCAATAATCAGGAAATAAACCGGAACATTTCTGTTCCGGTGTTAGTATGGATCCAAAAAAGAACTATTTGTTCTTTTTCTTATGGCGATTTTTTCTAAGTCTTTTTTTGCGCTTATGAGTAGCAATCTTATGACGTTTTCTTTTTTTACCGCAAGGCATAGTGTAAATCTGTTTTTATAAAATGAACAATAATATTATTGCAATGCTTTTATCCGTTCTTCAATAGCGGCTTTCGCCTGCGGAATGGCAATCATACTTTCCGCTTTCTGATACCATTTTACCGCATTTGCTTTATCGCCTTTGCGCTCATAGGTTTCAGCGAGGTAAAGAACTGCTTCGGCGTTTTCCGGCTGCTTGTTTACCACAATGGTAAAGCGCTCGATAGCCCGATCATACTGACCGCTGCGGATACCACCTAAACCGAGCATCATTTGACCATAAACATTGTCGGGATTTTTTTCTACAACCTGCCTTACATTCATAATGCCCTGCATCGGGTTGTCGGAAATATCGCCAAACATATAGCAGGCGCCAATGCCGATTTTCGCTGAATCATTTGCCGGATTGATCTCCAAACTCTTATCTAAGAACGTTTTAGCGCTTGATGCCAGCCAGTGCTGATATTTGGGTGTTTCGCCTGCCACCAGGTCATCTAACATTAAGCGGGCTGCAAAGTTGAGCTTTTTTGCCGAATTTTCCAACATGCCGGCTTCGCCTGTATAATAAGCGCCAAGCAGGTGATGATGAATGCTATCATCCCAAAAGGAAGCAAGCTGGTCGTACACCTTAATCTGCTGTGCTTTTACATCGCCACGCACCACGCTGTTTTCGAGTTTCGCAATGCGGTCGGATTGCGAAGGCGATAGCTTTGCTTTTGCTTCAGTAATCACGCTTTCGGTGGTAGCTACTTCTTCGGTGTGTTCGGTAGAATCTGTATTATGAGCCGTAGAAACAACAGGCTGCGGTTTTTTATCGGGTATGGTTTTGCCAAAAAAAAACAGGCAGGCTAATAAAAGAACGCCTCCTGTTACTACTATTAATTGTGTATTTCTTACCGTCATGCAAGCGCAAAGCTATCCTTTTTGCTTGTCGTGCATTTCTTTTACTTCGTTAATAAATTCTTTGGAAGGTTTAAAAGCCGGTATATAATGCTCAGGTATTTCTACGGCAACATTCTTCTTTATGTTTCTTCCAATCTTCGCTGCCCGCTTTTTAGTAATGAAAGAGCCGAAGCCACGGATGTAAATGTTTTCGCCTTTCGCTAAACTTTCTTTAATCTCCTTGAGCATTGTTTCCAACGAAACCAGAACATCTACCTTAGCAATTCCGGTCTTATCCGAGATGTTGGTTATCAGGTCCGACTTTCTCATTTATATCTAATCTTTTGTTGTAAAAAATAAAATGAATGTTTCAAAACTTATATGAATGAACATTCACCTAAACCTGTAAAAAATAATTTATAATACAGATATTTTGCATGGATAAACAGCAATTTACTTGCCAATTGGTTGATTGGCATCGCTTTGAGAACAAGCGGCAATTGCCCTGGAAGGAAGAAACCGACCCTTATAAAATCTGGCTGAGCGAAATCATCCTGCAGCAAACGCGTGCTGCTATGGGGTTGAAATACTATGAAGCTTTCATATCAAAATATCCAGCTATTACCCATTTAGCCGCAGCGCCTGACGAAGAAGTGTTCAAGCTTTGGGAAGGCTTGGGTTATTATAGCCGCTGCCGGAATCTGCTGGCAACAGCGCGGTTTATTGCCAAAGATTTGAATGGCATTTTTCCTTCCACTTACCAGGATATTTTATCGCTAAAAGGCGTGGGTCCTTATACGGCGGCTGCCATCGCATCGTTTGGTTTTAATCTTCCGCATGCTGTAGTTGATGGCAATGTATTTCGTGTGCTGGCGAGATGTTTTGGCATCTCAACGCCAATTGACAGCACCGGAGGAAGAAACATATTTACATCTCTTGCGGCTGAAGTTTTAGATAAAAAAGAGCCAGCGAGATACAACCAGGCAGTCATGGATTTTGGCGCTACTGTTTGCAAGCCCATTAACCCTGTTTGTAAAGAATGCCCGATGCAAAATGGTTGCGATGCTTATCTGTCAGGAACCGTAAATGAGTTGCCTGTAAAAGCCAGACTGAAAGCGCGCCGCGACCGTTGGTTTACTTATTTTGTTTTTGAAGCAGATGATAAAACATTGGTTCATCAACGCGCGCAGAAAGACATCTGGCAACAGTTGTATGAATTTTATTTAGTGGAAACGGAAAGCAATAAATATTGGAAAGAAGAGGATGTTTTTAGTTATTTGAACAACCAGTTTGCAATGTCGAAAGCTGATATAAAATATATATCTCCACAAATATCACAACAGCTTACACATCAAACGGTGTATGCAACTTTTATAAAACTAAAATTATCGGGTATTCCTGATACGCTGCAGAATAATAACTGGGTAAATAAAGAACAATTACAGCAATTGGCTTTCCCTAAAATTATTAATGAGTATTTGCAGAGTTTATCTTTTCCGGCAACATTATTTTGAACACCGAATTATAAAAAAAGCCTTTTCAGGCAGTGTAAGAAAACATTCTTCGCCCTTGTTTCTTTTTTGAATTAAAGATTATTCTAACTGTACCTGCAAACGATATTGGCAGAAAGAAAACCGCCTTCCAGAAGCGATTGGTAATATATCTTGCCGGCATCGACATAAAGATAGCGAAGTATGTTACCGCCCAAAGAACAATCCAATAGCCGGATGATAAAAGGGGTAAATTCAGAAATGATATCAGAACAAGTAAAGGTGTAATGCCAAGCAGCAAAATACGCGGCAACAGCAGGTTTTGAAATACCTTATTAAGGAAGTCTGCATTGCCTTTACAAAGCTCGGAAATACCATCCGACAAATACATATTCAGAGAGTGTGATTTTGTTGTTTTCCAGCGGTGATATTTTTTCCTCGCATTGCTGGTAAAGCTTTTCCTGTCTTCGTACAGGCAGGCTTTAGGCACATACCCAAAATGGATATGTGCGCGCAATAAGTACAGTTCTATTTCTTTATCCAGATTGCTGTTATCTGCAAGGCGTGGTATGATGCGCCTGAGCAACGAATACTGAATACCCAATCCCGAATCTGTAATGGCTGACGACAATCCCAACACCTGGTGACTTTTGCAAAAGATATGTGTATCCACGCCTTCGCTGATAGCATTAAGAACCGCAAATGCAGAAGAGGCATTTTGTACAATCCGTTGCCCCTGTGCGGCGCCAAAACCACTTTGCAAAGCATCGTTCATGCGATACAAAAAACCTTTGGCGCACACATGTTCTGCGCTCAATAGCAAGGCATAGCTGAAGCTATCTTTTGTTTGCGCCAAAGCCATTTGTAATGCCTTCGTTTTTGAGTGCGCATTTTGGATGATTCCTGCTATCTGCACCGGAATGTCCTGTAAAGCATGAATGGTTTCTGCTGATAAAGAATTGGCAATAATAAAGAGATGTTTTTTTTCGGCCGGATAGCAAAGTGATGCGGCTGCTTTTGCAGCTTCTGTTATCTTTTCTTCGTTATCACAAAACAGGTAAATAATAAAGCTTCCGTTTTGTTCTGCGTGGTTGTATTTTCTTAAAGAAGCCAGTCTTCCCGCCAGGGCAAAAAGGAAAAGATACCCGCTTTGCAAAGAAAGAAAAACAAACAGCAGCAGGGATATATCGTATATGAATGTGGCAAGATAAATCATGACGTATGCAGTTGGTGGAAGAATATCAGTTCTTACGCATGCATCAGGTTAAGCTGCGTGAAAGCAGCCACCATCGCTTTACCCGCACGCTCTGTTAGTTGCGGCGCATCGAAGGGTTTTACTAAAAAATCGCTGGCGCCTGCTAAAAAACTTCTATGTTTCAGCTCTGCTGAGTGATCGCCTGAAACCATCATCACAGGAATATGACATAGCTCGTCATGATCTTTCACTTTAATAAGCAGTTCTACACCATTTAGCAAAGGAATGTTTACATCACTAATGATCAGGTCGGGAATGACGCCGTTTTGCAAGGCAGAAAAAGCGTCTGCTCCATTATCAAAAACGGTAAGCGTGGAGGAACGTGAAAAAATACGTTTGTAGACAAACTGCATAAGCTTATCATCTTCCACAATAAAAATATGACTGCCGATAATTGAATCTGGATTCATAAAATTGGATATTGATATTGAAAGAATATTGGTTATAAAACTGAAAAACAAAAATAACGACTGTGTATAAGTTGAAACAGAGTTTAAGCACATTTTAAGTTGGTCTTAATCTGCCTTCAATTATCCGCTTGAATGAGTCGCGTTTTACTCTTATTTTCAACTACTAAATAAGACGCCTGATGAAGATAGCTCTCGCGCAGATACAAGCCGCCAAAGGTGACATAAATAAGAATATTGAAAAGCATTGCCGGTTTATAAAAACAGCAGTTGATAACAGAGCTGACGCCATATTTTTTCCTGAATTGTCTGTAACCGGCTACGAGCCTGAATTGGCTAAAGAGTTAGCAACCACACACGATGATGAAAGGCTTGCTATTTTTCAATCGCTCAGCGATGAAAGCAATATAGTAATCGGTGTAGGATTACCAACAATTAACCAGTTTGGTATTCGTATCAGCATGATTGTTTTTCAACCCCACAAGTCAAAACAAATCTATTCAAAACAGCATCTTCACGATGATGAGCTGCCTTATTTTGTTCCCGGCAACGAGCAGATTTATATAATCATCGGCAAAAGCAAAATGGCCCTGGCAATCTGCTACGAATCATTACTTCCACAACATGCTGAAAAGGTCAATAAAGAAGGCATCAATATCTATCTTGCAAGTGTTGCCAAATCAGCAAATGGCGTAACAAAAGCGTATCGTCATTATCCTGACATCGCAAAGAAATATGCAATCTATGTGCTGATGGCAAACTGCGTTGGTTACTGCGATAATTTTGAAAGTATTGGCTCTTCAGCAGCCTGGAATAGTAACGGTGAATTGGTAGGAAAGCTTGACGAAAAAGGAGAGGGGCTTCTCATCTTCGATACTGAAACGGAAGAGTCAATAATCATTTCGCAAACAAATATCTTGTCGTAATAAAAGAGAATCAATTATTCATCACAGTAAAATAAAAGACAACATCTTACTCGGTTGATGTTGCCTTTTATTTTATTAAAGTGTAACGTCCTGTTTTCTGCTTACATTTTCTCTTTAAAATATTCCGCTTCTGCTATCTCACATATAATGTGCCCGATAAGAATGTGCGATTCCTGGATGCGGGGCGTAACGGTCGATGGAACGTTAATAAGATAATCAGCCTTTTCTTTCATAGCGCCGCCGGTTTCACCTGTAAAGGCAACCGTTATCAGGTCATTTGCTTTGGCCGCTTCAAAAGCTTTAATGATATTGACCGAATTGCCGCTTGTAGATAATCCTACCAAAACATCTCCCTTGCAGCCAATGCCTTCCACCAGTCTTGCATATACTACATCATAGCCGTAATCGTTAGCTACAGCCGTGAGGTAGGAAGTATTGACATGAAGCGCCTCTGCAGGCAGCGCCTTCCTGTTTAAATAGAAACGGCCGCTGAATTCAGCGGCTAAATGCTGCGCATCCGCTGCGCTTCCGCCATTGCCGCAAAACAGAATTTTATTGCCATTTTTTAAAGAGGTAATAATGGCAAAAGAAGCATCTTCTATTGTTTGTATCAGTTTTTCATCCTGTAACAAACTTTGTTTCGCATCAATACTTTCATTAATGCAGGATTGGATCAGGTGTTTCATAATAAGCGTTTTTTTTGCACCAAAATAAACAAAAACTTTACCCGTTTTCCTATCGTGAATACAATCGCAAACCGGGCAGCAACACATCGGTTTAGTGTATTAAGTGGACGACCAGATACAGGCTTTCAATCAGCTTTATTAGTAGTTATCAGCCATAAATATAAAGCAGTTTTCGGCAGATAATAAAAAGTAGAATCATTCATTTTCCTTTCTAAAAAATATTATAACGATGAATACTTTTTCATAGTAATGTAACAGCTTGTGGTTATATAACTCTGCCGGTTTTATAAGTAATAATGAGAGTATTGCAAAATAATCTGGTGCCTCATCAGAGCGAATATTATAGCAGCATTCGTTCCTGAAATATTTGCCAGATACGGTATTCACTATCTGTAAAAGCTTTTATGATAAGCAGCAAGAGATAACAGTTTTTTTTATCGGAACGTAAGTCGCCATTGCATATCATACAGCATGCTTTTTGTCATTCAGTTCTTACTATGAAAACGCTAAGCTGTTGCCAACACCAATCTATTGTGGCAGCGTGCTTTACCCGTTACATTTAAAAAATATGGTAAAAGAAATGCTGACACGGCAGTCGGTGATAGACCGCATGTATACTGCCCGGCTTCCAAAAATATTTATTATAGGCGACCTGATGCTTGATCATTACATTGAAGGTGATGCCAGCCGCTTATCACCTGAAGCGCCGGTGCCGGTTGTAAATGTAACTAAGGAAAGATATGTGTTGGGCGGAGCTGCCAATGTAGCGCTTAACCTGTTGTCGTTAGGTGCAAGTATAAGCCTGGCCGGGCTTGTAGGCGATGATAATGCCGGCAAGCGGCTGGTGCGGATGGCACAGCAATCTTCAATAGATACCAGCGCCATATTAACAGACAGCAATCGCCCGACAACAATAAAGTCAAGAGTGATGGTGCAAAAGCACCAGATGCTTCGGATTGATAAAGAAGTAACTACCGCTTTAAATGATAGCTATGCCGAAGCATTGCTCAATAAAATAAAGCAGCAAATCAACCTGTGTGATATGGTGGTGCTTAGCGACTATAATAAAGGAGTGATTTGCTCTCGTTTTGCGCAGGATATTATAGCGTTGGCAAACGCAGCAGGGAAAAAAATAATCATAGATCCGAAAGGGCACAATTATAATAAATACAAAGGTGCATTTATTATAAAACCCAACCGGAAAGAACTTCAGGAAGTGGCACATATCGGTGCTTTGCAAACACCGGAATTGCTTGAAGAAGCAGCGATGAAATTGCGTGTTGATACACAAAGCAACTACATTATTACTACGCTGTCGCAGGATGGCATTGCGCTCGCATCTGAAGGCGGGGTTGAATACTTCCCCGTGAAAGCAACAGAAGTATATGATGTTACCGGCGCAGGCGATACCGTGATGGCAGTGCTGGCTTATTTTATTGTACTCGGTTTTAGTGTGGAAGAAGCCTGCGAGTTAGCCAATTATGCTGCTGCCATTGTTGTGAAAAGAATCGGCAGTGCAACAGCTACTTTAGATGAAATTTTAAACAGTATTGAAGCCGCCTGAGAAATGATTTTACAAACTCTTTATTCAAAAATAAAAACTCTGGATTTTTTGCTGCCAATGGTAAAAAACTGGAAGCAGGAAGGAAAGAAAATCGTATTTACCAACGGCTGCTTTGACATCCTTCATGCTGGTCATGTTACCTATTTAGCTGAAGCTTCGGAATGTGGTGACAAGTTAATTATCGGGGTAAACACAGATTGTTCCGTCAATCGGTTAAAAGAAGAAAACCGGCCGGTAATTGGTCAGGCACAGCGGGCTTTGCTGCTGGCAGCTTTACAATTTACAGATGCCGTTATTTTGTTTGACGAGGATACGCCATTGCAACTCATCACCGCTTTACAGCCGGATGTTTTGGTAAAGGGCGGCGATTACACGATTGATAAAATCGTCGGTGCGCAAGAAGTAATTGCCGGGGGCGGGCAAGTGAAAATTATTCCTTTAACGGAGGGCCTTTCAACCAGCCGTATCATCAGTAAAATAAAAGGCTTATAACTGGTTTTCCTGCAAAAGAGTTATAAATTCTGTTACTACTTCAGAAGGTGAAGGATAAGGAATAACAGGTTGATACAGCTTATCATTTACATACCTGATTACTTCATTTTTACTTCTCAGTTCATTCGGTACACTATAAGGCATCACTTTGTTTTTTACCTGCCATGGTGTGTGTTGCGGATTGCTTTGCGCGTACAATACCAACACAGGCGTTTGCAGAGCCGCCGCAAGATGAATCGTTCCTGTGTTTACTGACAGTACAGCCACTGCCTTATCAACAATGGCAATAAGCTCATCAATTGCCAGCAAGCCAGCTAACAAAACAGCTTTGCTATCCTGCTGAATAGTTTGTATCCATGACAGCTCATTATGGCTGCCGGTGAGCAAAATCTGACAATCGCTTTGCGTTTCAAACAAGCAAATGATTTCTTTCCATAACGGGATTGGATACTGCCTTTTCTGCTCACTTACGCCTGCATGAAAAATGACAAATGGTTTTGAGAAATCAACGCCTTTTGCAGTCATTTTTTGCTTGGCTTTTTCAGAAGCAATCAGTGAATAATTTACTGAAAGATGAGTATCAACAGTTGTTGCGCCAACAAATTTTACAAGGTTCAGATCGCGCTCCACCTGGTGATTGATTGAGTAATACGGTTCTTCATCAGGAATCCATTTTGTTAGCAGCGCGTAAGGGTTTTCGCGGCAATAAGCTAACCGGTTTGGGATGCCGGCCATCATCGCGAGCATTGCAGCAGGCAGCGGGCTCTGGCTATAAACCGTGAAAATAATAGCAGCATCAAACTGCCTCTTTTTTAGTTCATTAATCAGTTGGCGTGTAACTTCTGCTTCATCTTCCGTTAATTCTGTTTTTACCCAGGGCGCATCATATACAATTACGTCGTCAATGGTTTCAATATAACCTGTTATCAGGCTACCGGCGCCGGAAGTAAGTATAGTTAGCTTACAATCAAAAGTTTCTTTTAGTGCGCGCAGGGCAGGTGTAGTCATAACCAGGTCACCCATATTGTCTGCCCTTACCACAAGAATATTTTTATAATCCTGCCAATTCGCTACCTCCATTCATCTTCCTGTTTAAGCGAATTTCGCGTTATAAAACCGGCGGCATCTTTTAAATCGCTGGCTTCATAATCGGGTGTGCGGTATTGATTATACAGCCATTCGGTTTCATTACCATTGTTGATTAATACCGTGCGGCAGCCCGCGCGCTTACCAGCTTCCACATCATGTAAAATATCTCCGATCATCCATGACGATGCTATATCAACATTCAAATCTTTAGCTGCCTTCAAAATTAATCCGGCTGCGGGTTTGCGGCAATCGCATTCAATAGCATACTTCCTGTTGATGCCTTGCGGATGATGAGGGCAATAATAAAATCCATCCAATGCAATGTGATGCAGAGCCAGTTGCAATTTTATAAATTCTTTTACTCCTGCGATATCTTCTTCAGTAAAATAATTACGCGCAATACCCGACTGGTTGGAAATAATAATGATAAGATATCCCTGTTCTTTCCATAGCTGCAAAGCCTCAGCCGCACCATCTGTAAATTCAATAAGTGAAACATCTACGTTGTAAGGTATATCATGTATCAGTGTTCCATCCTTATCTATGAATATGGCTTTATTCATTTACCACTGTTTTGTATTGAGCTGGTAAAGAGGCTATACTGTTGTTTTTAAATTTATTATCATAGGAAGGAACCAACGCCAACACTGGTTGTGTGCCTGATTTTTGTTTAATCATAGAAGTATAAAGCAAACAAACCGATTGCGCTACTTTCTTCCAGGTAAATAACTTGTTCACGCGCGATATACATTCTTTACTCATCTTCTTTTGCAATGCCGGGTTGTTCAATATTTCTATGATTTTTTCTGATAAGGCTGCCGGATTTTTAGGGGGAATTAAAAAGCCGGTAATGCCATTTTTTACCGAATATTTAATGCCGCCAACATCAGAACCAATAACAGGTGTGCCGCAGGCCATGGCTTCTAATGGTGTAATGCCGAATGGCTCGTACCAGGGCGTGGTAATAAATATATCGGCGGCTGCATAATAATATTTCAGTTCGCTTCTGTCTTTCCGCCCTGTGAAGATAACCCGGTCGGTAACACCATTGCTTCTTGCAACATCTGTAAGCCTTTGCAGTTCAGGATTTATTGTTTTGTCCGTTTCGCTTTGTTCTCCGCCAACCACCAGCAGCTTTACCTTATCATCAGGCAACAATGCAAGTGCCTGTATCACATTGTCAATACCTTTTCTGGGTACCATTCTGCCTAATTGCAGAACAATTTTTTCATCCTTTTCAAGTCTTAATTTTTCTCTTGCGGTTTCTTTATCTACAGGGCTAAATTCTTCATGGCTAAAGCCGCAGGGAATGATGCTGATTTTCTCCGCCGGAGCGTCATAGTGAGTAATCAGATCGCACCTGTCTTCCGGACATTCCGCAATAATGCTGTCTGCATCCTGAACAAGTATACTTTCAATGGAAATCCTTTCTTCAGGAAAGCGGTCAGCTTCTTTCTGATGTACTTTTCTTACCAGTCCCAGGGCATGAAATGTAATTGTATAAGGAATGCCGGTTCGGGCTTTTAAAATAGAAGCCACCAAGCCCGACATGAAGAAGTTAGCATGCATTAAATCGTAGGTTATGCGGTTGCATTTCATAAAGTTATGCATGTTGTTGGCAAACTCCTGCATGTATGGCAGCAACTTCTCTTTTTCAACAAATGTTTCAGGCCCTGCCTTTATATGCACCACGCGCGCATTACGGCAAAGCATTTGAGTTTCAGGCTGCGCAATATTGTCTTTTCTTGTAAATATATCAATATAATATCCGGCTGCCGCAAGCTGTTTACATAGCTCTGCCACATATACATTCTGCCCGCCACTGTCTACATTTCCAATGGCAGCAAGCGGCGATGCATGCTCGCTGATGAAAGCAATTCTGGTAGTATTCATAGGTTATAATGTGAGGTGTAAAGCTTAATCAGCCATAGCGCTAAAAAGGTTTTCCCAATCGCTGATAAAACGGGCGATTGAAAAGCGTTTTTCGGCGGTGGCTTTTGCATTTTGTCCCAATGATATGGCTAACTCATCGTCGTTTAGCAGCCGTTTCATTTGTTCAATCAGGTAATCTGTATCGGTGTTTATAAATCCATTTTCCCCATCTTTAATTACGGTCACATATTCGGTGGTAGCCAGCGCCACCACTGGCATTCCGCTCATCATTGCTTCCAGCACCGCCAGCCCGAGACTTGTGTACCTGATGGGGTTCAATAAAAAACGGTACCGGCTTCTGAATGCCGGAAGTTGCGGGTGCAATACTTCTCCCAATCCGCCATATTCTTTTGTTCCCATGCCTACCAGGTCAACAGGCACTTCGCGAGCAATTTTATCATAGATATCTCCGCCTAATTTTCTACCCCGCTGGTGCATGTGGTTGATGATTACCAATCCTTTTTTTAATTCTCCTGCATAAGAAAATGGCTGTGGCGTAATGCCATGATCAATCACTTTAACAACACGGGATATATCGTTATTCCACATCAGCTTATTAAAGTGGGTTACATGCACCACAACGGTATCCGGGTTGTCAACTACATGTACCTGTTCTGCAGGGTTTTTCTCCGGCGTATTATGTTCAAGATATACAGATGGCAGCTTTCGTTGATCCTCGCTCAGAACTTCATACTGATCAATCAGGTAATTTTTTTCGCTTTGAAATAAAATGAGGTCAAACTGCATATTTTTTACTTCTCCGGCAGGCACTTCAATCACATTGTTGCCAAACGGAAATGTTTGGCCTCTTCCGTAATAACCTTCTTCTTTTTTTTCAGTAACCGGTATAAAAATCCGATAACTGATTTGTGATAAATAGAAGAGGTAACTGCCGTGAATATGCCATGTAAAAATCCTCAGGTGTTTATCTTGTTTTAGGTTTAACAACATTCTTGTTCAACTTGCTAACAATGGTGCCACAACAAGGTTCAACTGATTATGAATAGCTTTCACTTGACAGTAAATTTTGAACTGGGGAAATATTCCTACTACATAATGGAAATCATTTATTTGAACTCAACAATTACTGTACATAGGCAATGCGGCACTATTCATGTTGAAGGGTTGTCCATAATTTTTTAACCTATGTACACGCTGGGCATTAATGCCGTTTTTCATGATTCAAGTGCGGCACTGATTCATGACGGGAAGTTAATTGCAGCCGCCGAAGAAGAACGATTCACGCATATTAAACATGGTAAAAGACCCATTCCGTTTTCCACTTACGAACTTCCTTTTCACGCTATCGATTATTGCCTGCAAACAGCAGGCATTAGCCTGAAAGACATTGATCATATTGCCTATTCTTTCGACCCTTATTTGGGTATGGGAAAGAACAAGGATATAAACACCATCACACTACCTGTAATGCCCGGATATACAGAGGTTTCCGAAGGTTTTATTTCAGAATGGGATCCCTTGTTTTACACATTGATTTTGAATGCGCCCGGGCAGTTATCAGATGGCTATCCGCATCACCTGCAAAAGCGTTTTGTAAATACGCCGAAGAACTTTGCAAAGTGGCATTTTGTCGATCATCATATTGCCCATGCCGCGAGCGCTTTTCATGCATCGCCATATCCATCTGCCGCCGTAATGGTTATAGATGGCAGAGGTGAAAAAGCAACGACGTCTTATTATAAAGGAAGTGGCAATCAGCTTACTAAAATCAGTGAAGTCTGCCTTCCGCATTCTTTGGGTTTACTGTACGAAGCCGTAACTGAATACTTAGGCTTTTTGCGTTCATCCGATGAATATAAAGTGATGGCATTAGCTTCTTACGGCAAGCCTGTTTATTTAGAAGAATTCCGGTCAATGATTCACCTGGGTGAAAAAGGGCAATACACCATTGATGATTATAAATTGGAAGAGCGGTTTGGTCCAAAACGGCTGCGCAATACCGAATTTGGAGAAAAGCATTTCGACATCGCTCATTCCCTGCAAAAAGTATTGGAAGAAACGGTGCTTCAGTTGGTTGAATGGCTGCATAAAGAAACGGGAGAAGACAACCTCTGCCTCGCTGGCGGTGTAGCGCTTAACTGCGTGATGAATGCTGTGCTAAGAGATAAAGGACCTTTTAAAAATATTTGGGTGCAACCGGCAGCCGGCGATGCCGGAACCGCACTGGGAGCGGCTTTATGGATAGATGCGCAGGAACGCAAAACAAGCGAGCGGTTGTTCCCGATGGATCATGTGTACTGGGGACCGGCTTATAGCGATGATGAGATTGAAACCTTTTTAAAATGGACAAAAGTGCCCTACCGAAAGCTCTCCAACATGGCAAAAGAAACCGCAGAAATACTGGCGCAGGATAAAGTGATTGGGTGGTATCAGGGACGCATGGAGTTTGGTCCCCGCGCGCTCGGCAGCCGATCCATCCTGGCTTCTCCCATTTCGCCATCCATGCAGCAAAAACTGAACGAAATTAAAGACCGTGAAGACTTCCGCCCCGTGGCGCCGGTAGTGAGAGAAGAAGACGCAAATGACTGGTTTGAAAACTGCACTTATGCGCCGTACATGCTATTTGTATATCGTGTGCGCGAAGAAAAGGCGGATATGATACCGGCTGTGCGGCATGTGGATGGTACGGCGCGCGTGCAAACGGTTAATGAACATCAGCATAAGGAATATCACCAGTTGCTTACCGAGTTTAAAAAGCTTACCGGCGTGCCGGTACTCGTTAATACTTCGTTCAATACCCGTAGCGAGCCTATAGTATGTACGCCGCGCGATGCCATCGAATGCTTTTGGACATCACCGTTTGATGCTTTGGTTATCGGTTCTTTTTTACTGGAAAAATAGAAAAGAAGATTGCTTTTGAAAGCGGTTCGAAATTTAAAAAAAGCAAGTAGATTTTTTTATCTGGAAATGAGTGCAATAAAAATATCAGTTGTCATACCTACTTTCAACCGTCCGCATTTGTTGAAATTATGCATTGATGCACTTTTGCAACAAGATATTGACAGCCGTAGCTTTGAAGTGATTGTAGTAACCGACGGACCCGATAAAGAAAGCAGCCGGTTACTATCATCTTATCTTTATCAGTTGCCGGTTATTCGTATCTTATCATTGCCCCAGAAAAGTGGCCCGGCTGCTGCACGCAATGCCGGCTGGCAGGCTGCGGTTGCGCCGCTAATTGCATTTACCGATGATGATACGCTGCCGCATAAAAGCTGGCTGAAAGCCTGCCTCGCTGCTTACAACGGAGAAGCTTATATTGCCTTCACAGGTAAAGTGATTGTGCCTTGCCCGCTGCCTCCAACAGATTACGAAAAGAACATTGCCAACCTTGAAACAGCCGATTTTATCACAGCCAATTGTATGGTTACAAAAAAAGCCCTGCAACAGGTTGGCGGCTTTGATGAAGTTTATAAAATGGCGTGGCGCGAAGACAGTGATTTGCACTTCAAACTGCTACAGGCAAATATTCCTGTAATGCACGCCGGCGAAGCTGCCGTTACGCATCCGGTGCGTGTAGCCAAATGGGGAGTCAGTATAAAAGAACAAAAGAAAAGCCTGTACAATGCTGTATTGTATAAAAAGTTTCCAACCTTGTACAGGCAAAAAATTATGCCGTCACCGGTTTGGAATTATTATATCACAATCATCATTTTCATTAATGCCGTTGTTTTATTTGCTTTCGGTAAAACTGCCTTTGCTTTAGGGTTCCTGTTCCTTTGGTTATTGATGACAGCCGGCTTTACTTATAAAAGATTGCGGAGCACTTCGCATGAGGTAAGTCATGTAGCCGAAATGCTGGTTACCTCTGCCATTATTCCATTTCTTTCTGTTTATTGGACACTGTATGGCGCATGGCGCTACCGCGTTTTTTTCTTATAAAATAGATTCCGTTTAGCCATGAAACTTTCTTCCGCAGATATAAAAAGCATAGCTGTTTTTCGCGCCTTACAGTTGGGTGATTTGTTATGCGCTGTGCCTTTTTTTCGCGCGTTGCGACAAGCTTATCCTGATGCTCATATTACGCTGCTTGGGTTGCCCTGGGCAAAAGGATTTACCCAACGTTTGGGGGCTTATTTCGACGGCTTCATTCATTTTCCCGGATACGAAGGTTTGCCCGAGCAACCATATAATAAAAATGGGTACGAACAGTTTGTTGAAAGGACGAAAAAAGAAAATTTTGATCTGCTTATTCAACTACAGGGAAATGGTACTGTCGTTAATCCAGTCATGTTTAATTGGGGTGCTAAAAATGTAGCGGGGTATTATAACAAGGAAAGCTATTTACAGAGTGATTTATTCATGGAATATCCCGGCTATGGCCCCGAGCCTTTGCGCCACATAAAACTGGCAGAGCACTTAGGTATTCCATCGCAGGGCGATTATTTAGAATACCCGGTTTCAGAAAAGGATAAACACGACTTTGCCGTATTACAACTGCCCGTGCCTGCTAAAAGGTATGTGTGCATTCATCCGGGCTCTCGTGGCGCATGGCGGCAATGGCCGCCTGAGTACTTTGCAGCCGTAGCTGACTATTGTGCTGGCAAAGGGTTGCTACCCATTATTACGGGCACGGAGGAGGAGAGAAGTATTACGCAAAAAGTAATCATGCATTTGAATCATGATTATATAGACCTAACGGGCAAAACAAGCATGGGCGCCATTGCCATTTTAATTGCTAACGCATTCATGTTAGTTTCTAACTGCACAGGCGTATCTCATATTGCATCCGCAACCCAAACATTTAGCATTGTTATTAGTATGGACGGTGAACCGGAACGTTGGGCACCTGTCAATCGCGCCATTCATAAAGTAACGGATTGGACAAAAGAACAAGACTTTAATGCAGTGATGAGTGATGTTGAAGAGCTGGTAAGCAGGTATAGCAACTAATGCAGAAACACGTTTATAGATTGGTTACAATACTTGTTTAAACTATCAATATCTTTCATTTTTAAATATTGTATTCCCTTTACCGCAGTATTTATTAAAGAAGGTGAATGCTCAAATTTAATGGTGCAATATCTTTTTCCAATTACCTGTTTTCTGTACTCGTGCCGCATACTGAATATTATACGCAAGGCCGATACTACAGGATGTAAATTACCTCTCATCGCGTATGTTCTATCAGGCAAATACATTCAAAGCGAAGCCACCAAAACAAGAATTGATTTCATCAACAATCTTCATGTGCTGATGACCGTACTGGTTATACTTCATCATACGTTGATTGCGTATGGCGCGCCCGGCGGCTGGTACTTTAACGGTGCCACAGGCAATAAACCGGCAGCCATAATAATGACATTGGTGGTAGTAACCAACCAGTCTTTTTTTTGGGCTTCTTCTTTTTAGCCGCCTGTTTTACCGAACCGTCTTACCTCAAAAAAGAGCGTTACGCAATTACAAGTACAGACAGCAGAATTTAAATTCCCTTCCGGGCCTAGTGTTTCATCAACATAGTTTTTAAAGTAGTGATAATTTTGCTTTTCTAAATCAACAGAGATGAGAAAGACAAAAGTAGAAATAAGGGCATCCGACAAGGCTTATTTACAGAGCTATGTAAGCAAAGGCAATCATTCAGCCAGAGCGATACGCCGTGCCCGTGCATTGTTGATGCTGAATGAAGGTCATAAGAATCAAAAGCAGGTTGCTTATGATTGCAGTTGCAGCGAAGGCACAATCAGTAACCTGATAAAACGGTATGGCGAGTGCAAGGGATGTGTAGAAGAAGTGCTGGCAGAAAAGCCCCGAAGCGGTCAGCCTACCATTATCACCCCTGAGTTGGAAGCCAATATTACCGCTCTTGCCTGCTGTGGCGAAGGTCCTGACGGACACAGTAGTGCGTGGACACTGGATTTGATTGCAGGTAAAATGGTAAAGGACGGTCTTGCTGTTCACCTAAGCTATGAGACGGTGCGCAAGGTTTTAAAAAAAGCAGGCTCAAGCCCTGGCTTAAAAAGCAGTGGTGCATCGGTAAAATAGAGGGTCAGTACCTGGCAAACATGGAAAGCGTATTGCGTTTGTATAAGCAGGCAGAAAGCACAGGCACCACAAGGCTGTGCATGGATGAAAGACCGTGTCAGTTGCTGAGCGATGTAATGATGCCACTGCCGCCAAAGGCAGGGATGCCAAAGCGCATAGACAATGAGTATCAAAGAGAAGGCACCTGTGTGGTACTGCTGGCTTATGATATAGACAAAGGCATCCGATATACGGAAGTAAGAGAGCAACGAACCAAAAAAGACTATGCTGAATTTATAGATAAAGTTATCACAGCGCATTACAGCGAGACAACCCGTATAAAGCTGGTTCAGGATAATTTAAATACACATACAAAAGGCTCCTTGTATGAGCATCTGACGGTTCAAAGAGCCGGAGAACTGAGTGCTTTGATTGATTTTGTGTACACACCAAAACATGGCAGTTGGCTGAATATGGCAGAAATAGAATTCTCAGCACTTGCCAGGCAATGTCTTGATAAACGTATCGCCACCATCGCACAAATGAAACAAACTGTACTGGCATGGACGGAAAACAGAAATCGCAACAAAGCAAAGATTCACTGGAGCTTTACTGTAGATAATGCCAGAAATAAAATGGCTCCTCTCTACCAAAATGTTAATCTCAAAAACTAAATTGATATTGCACTAGTTTCAATTCCTTCATGGTACAATTACAAGTTTTCTATACCCGCTACTTATACCCTTCCCGCTACACGTTTCAATTCCTTCATGGTACAATTACAAGGAATATGAAAGGCTTAGAGGCGCCAGAAACGCCACAAAGTTTCAATTCCTTCATGGTACAATTACAAGTAATTTTCGCTTTCTGGCTTCCACGTGGCGAACACGTTTCAATTCCTTCATGGTACAATTACAAGACCCGCTTTGAATCTCTGCCTCCCGGACAGAGTTCAGTTTCAATTCCTTCATGGTACAATTACAAGAGAAACCAGATTATTAAACACATACTGACATCTGGTTTCAATTCCTTCATGGTACAATTACAAGGATGCAATTAATGAAGGTATAACCCCTGAAGTTACGTTTCAATTCCTTCATGGTACAATTACAAGGTGCTCCTTATGGAATCTGCTTTAGCCTGCAGCTCAGTTTCAATTCCTTCATGGTACAATTACAAGGCATTCACATACAGAAGCCATGAATATCAAGAGGCGTTTCAATTCCTTCATGGTACAATTACAAGAGTGTAACGAAGATTACCTCCTGTGATAAGTGTTAAGTTTCAATTCCTTCATGGTACAATTACAAGGCCTTTTTAGCTTGTTAAAAGATGAGTTTGGTTATTAGTTTCAATTCCTTCATGGTACAATTACAAGCAGAGATTAGTAAATACACCGCCGTTGCCCACCATGTTTCAATTCCTTCATGGTACAATTACAAGCCGTTTATTTTTGTTGCCTGAATATCTGCCAACAAGTTTCAATTCCTTCATGGTACAATTACAAGTTTGTATGTCAACTTAACATAAAGTTTGACACGGAGTTTAAATTCCTTCATGGTACAATTACAAGCAGCGCTGCACCTTCTGTTAGTTTTTCGAGCATGAAGTTTCAATTCCTTCATGGTACAATTACAAGTTCGTTGCCGATCTGTAAAACCTTTACCTATATATGTTTCAATTCCTTCATGGTACAATTACAAGCATTGATTGGAGGTATCTGATTGATGATAGTTTGATGTTTCAATTCCTTCATGGTACAATTACAAGCACAGATTGTTGGAAAAACGGTGCAATCGGTTTTTGCGTTTCAATTCCTTCATGGTACAATTACAAGTACCGCTAATAACAGGGGGAAAAAACATAGATCCCGTTGTTTCAATTCCTTCATGGTACAATTACAAGTTTTTTTCTGCCCTGCTCATGCCAAGAGGGTTCCTGGTTTCAATTCCTTCATGGTACAATTACAAGGTGTTTTCCTGCTTTGCTTGTGGCGGTGGTTCAACAAGTTTCAATTCCTTCATGGTACAATTACAAGTTGCACTTAGAACAAATTAATCGCTTTCACGATAGTAGTTTCAATTCCTTCATGGTACAATTACAAGATTTAGGATCCGGCGCACTGGCAACCTCTACTCTTTTAGTTTCAATTCCTTCATGGTACAATTACAAGTATTACTTCTGCCCACATATTGCAAAACCGTTTGTTAGTTTCAATTCCTTCATGGTACAATTACAAGAAAATAAAAATAGGTGATTGGGTTTTAACACAAAAGTTTCAATTCCTTCATGGTACAATTACAAGGGTTACAAACCTTTTACACAAATCATCGATAGCAAGTTTCAATTCCTTCATGGTACAATTACAAGGGTTACAAACCTTTTACACAAATCATCGATAGCAAGTTTCAATTCCTTCATGGTACAATTACAAGGAAAGGTATTTGAATGCAATAACTGCGGAAACAATAGTTTCAATTCCTTCATGGTACAATTACAAGTCTTCAGCTTGCTTGCGATCAAATGTTTCCATCTCGGTTTCAATTCCTTCATGGTACAATTACAAGATTCTCAAGATCGAAAATCACAGGTCGGCATTTCACGTTTCAATTCCTTCATGGTACAATTACAAGCACAAGCGACAAGAACCCGAAAGCCTTCGCCTAACAAAGTTTCAATTCCTTCATGGTACAATTACAAGGCAAGTCATTACATCGCGAAATGTGGTTTGATGCTTAGTTTCAATTCCTTCATGGTACAATTACAAGGGGCAGATCTATTACAATTCCGCGGATAAGAACTTCGTTTCAATTCCTTCATGGTACAATTACAAGGTTTGATGCCACGGATCAGGACGATAAAGCCAATATTCGTTTCAATTCCTTCATGGTACAATTACAAGTTGACCTCATCAAAGCACAAAGGGACGAGGAATTAAAGTTTCAATTCCTTCATGGTACAATTACAAGCATTGCTATTCAGCATCGCCGGGCTTAACTATCTGCGTTTCAATTCCTTCATGGTACAATTACAAGGGATGCTGCAATACAAAGTGTGACTGCATTAACGGCGTTTCAATTCCTTCATGGTACAATTACAAGCAAAATACCAACCGGTACAAGCTATCGCATAAAAAGTTTCAATTCCTTCATGGTACAATTACAAGCTGTGGCGCCAAAAGAAGCTGCACCATGTACCGAAGTTTCAATTCCTTCATGGTACAATTACAAGCCTTCTGTTCTCTCTTTTGACCTTACAGACCCTCGTTTCAATTCCTTCATGGTACAATTACAAGTATTTATTCACTCTTTCTGAAAGGGAGGTAATCAAGTTTCAATTCCTTCATGGTACAATTACAAGGGTGAAATATTACCTATGTTTACCATTACGCAGCCTTGTTTCAATTCCTTCATGGTACAATTACAAGTTCTTCTTCGGCATAAGGATCCTTAGATGGATCCTGGTTTCAATTCCTTCATGGTACAATTACAAGGGTGAAATATTACCTATGTTTACCATTACGCAGCCTTGTTTCAATTCCTTCATGGTACAATTACAAGCAGAGAATCTTCGTAATGATTACATTGCAAGTGAGTTTCAATTCCTTCATGGTACAATTACAAGTGTAAGCGTTCCTTTCTTTTGTATATAGGTTTAGACCGTTTCAATTCCTTCATGGTACAATTACAAGTTTCAAGTTCCCATCATGAAAAATCTATTTTTGTTAGTTTCAATTCCTTCATGGTACAATTACAAGCTGTTGCGCCGGGTCGTTACGATTATCCTTCACAAGTTTCAATTCCTTCATGGTACAATTACAAGGCTTCCATCCGGCAAGTACCATCAGTAAGCAATCCTTGTTTCAATTCCTTCATGGTACAATTACAAGAATTTTTGATGTAATTGCGCTTCTAGTTTGCTAGTGCCGTTTCAATTCCTTCATGGTACAATTACAAGTAGGCTATAAGCCGTTTGTGCAGGTGATTGATATCAAGTTTCAATTCCTTCATGGTACAATTACAAGGGCAACCGGCGGACTATCTCCGGTTACTACAGAGATGTTTCAATTCCTTCATGGTACAATTACAAGCCTATTGCCATCGAACGGCTTCTATCCTATCGTTGTGTTTCAATTCCTTCATGGTACAATTACAAGTCATGAATGGCAAGCTGGATGTTCTCATAGCTTATCGTTTCAATTCCTTCATGGTACAATTACAAGAGGCGCTGCACAATAGTGATGGAACGCTGAGAGATAAGTTTCAATTCCTTCATGGTACAATTACAAGCTCGAAATTATCGATCGTGAACTTATGCTTTGTTACCGTTTCAATTCCTTCATGGTACAATTACAAGCAGGCAATGATGGTAACGATACCGGGTAAGAAGTGCAGTTTCAATTCCTTCATGGTACAATTACAAGATATACTTCTTCTGCACAGCCAGCTCACAAAACTCAGTTTCAATTCCTTCATGGTACAATTACAAGTATCAGGCGCAACAGCCTTAATTGATGCAGCAAGAAGTTTCAATTCCTTCATGGTACAATTACAAGCTACTTCCGGTTTACGATAAGATGGAATGGTACAGGGTTTCAATTCCTTCATGGTACAATTACAAGCAGGCAGCCCGCAGGGTATCGCTGGTAAGCGGTGCGAAGTTTCAATTCCTTCATGGTACAATTACAAGCCCACAACGGCATATAACAAACGGTTTTGCAATATGGTTTCAATTCCTTCATGGTACAATTACAAGACAAATCATAAATACAAATTTCTTCAGGCATATCATCGTTTCAATTCCTTCATGGTACAATTACAAGAAACAAATGTACAATAACATTCTAAAGTAAAATTTAGTTTCAATTCCTTCATGGTACAATTACAAGTGAGTGACTTGTAGAACTCATAGTTCTCTTTGTACACGGTTTCAATTCCTTCATGGTACAATTACAAGGTCCTGACGATTTAAATATAAACAAATCAAAATCAGAGTTTCAATTCCTTCATGGTACAATTACAAGTCGGCAAAACCATCGAGACCATCGCAACAGTGCACGTCAGTTTCAATTCCTTCATGGTACAATTACAAGTTCGCAGCCTGGGTATTGATACCAGCGGCTATTACGTTTCAATTCCTTCATGGTACAATTACAAGACCCGCAGGGCGTAGCTAACCTATGAAAAACACTGTTTCAATTCCTTCATGGTACAATTACAAGTCGCAGCGCGTGGCAAGATGGAAGCTGTGAAAGAAGTTTCAATTCCTTCATGGTACAATTACAAGCAGCGTGGCAGAGAAATCAAATCCCGAGGTGTACTCTTGTTTCAATTCCTTCATGGTACAATTACAAGTGTAAAACTAACCGGTGACTTAATCATTACACCTGAGTTTCAATTCCTTCATGGTACAATTACAAGAGATGCAGGGAATACGATAACGGAAATTGATAACCAGTTTCAATTCCTTCATGGTACAATTACAAGGGTCTTTTAAATGTAAATCACAAAAAGCAAAAATAGTTTCAATTCCTTCATGGTACAATTACAAGGAAGAAGCGTGTAAAAGCATTATCTAAGTTTCTTATGTTTCAATTCCTTCATGGTACAATTACAAGAGGAGTCGCTTACATCCCATCGGCACTTCGTGACCAAGTTTCAATTCCTTCATGGTACAATTACAAGGGGTTATCCCTTATACATCATCTTCGATGCAACGCTGTTTCAATTCCTTCATGGTACAATTACAAGCGGTCTTTTAAATGTAAATCACAAAAAGCAAAAATAGTTTCAATTCCTTCATGGTACAATTACAAGCTCGGAAGAGTAGTCAATACCTGTTGTTGCCGTAAAAGTTTCAATTCCTTCATGGTACAATTACAAGCGGTCTTGTTGAGCAGGCTGATCAAATGCTTCTTTTGTTTCAATTCCTTCATGGTACAATTACAAGATTTCGTAATCCGGATTTGGAGATAATACCCATAATTGTTTCAATTCCTTCATGGTACAATTACAAGGTAGGTTATCACTTCCATCGCTCATTATTTTATAAAGTTTCAATTCCTTCATGGTACAATTACAAGCGGACTCTAAACAAAAAACGGTATTAGTCGTTGACATGTTTCAATTCCTTCATGGTACAATTACAAGAACCAGTTGAGAGCCTCCTGCCCAGCCATATTATACGTTTCAATTCCTTCATGGTACAATTACAAGCAATTCAAAGCAATTATTTGACTTTCACAAAGGAGTTTCAATTCCTTCATGGTACAATTACAAGTTGCATTGTGCGGCAATTAACGAGTTGTATGTAAGTTTCAATTCCTTCATGGTACAATTACAAGGGTCTTTAGCCGATGGGTAGTTCACAGCATAGCTCAGTTTCAATTCCTTCATGGTACAATTACAAGAAGTTTGACGCCGTCGTCGATGACATGCAGAACTAGTTTCAATTCCTTCATGGTACAATTACAAGGCGTTTGACTGCCGAAGCCCTATCGGTCTTTAGCCGAGTTTCAATTCCTTCATGGTACAATTACAAGCAGGATGGCTTTACAAAAGTAGATACGCCAGTGATGTTTCAATTCCTTCATGGTACAATTACAAGTCGAATACCGGAGCCACACCATTGTTTGCATTTACATGTTTCAATTCCTTCATGGTACAATTACAAGTTGGATAGCTCGAAAAAAAGTAGAAGTTTGGTTTATGTTTCAATTCCTTCATGGTACAATTACAAGGGCTACCTTCCTCAAAACAAAACATTGCTTCATTGCGTTTCAATTCCTTCATGGTACAATTACAAGGGTCATTGATGCAAGTAAAGCAGAAGGCGCTTCACCGTTTCAATTCCTTCATGGTACAATTACAAGGTGCAACACCGGTCAGGTATCCTGCCGTGGTAGACGAGTTTCAATTCCTTCATGGTACAATTACAAGTCACAGGTCGCGTTGATAAAGACACAAAAGATTGGATGTTTCAATTCCTTCATGGTACAATTACAAGCCTATTTCCTTCATCTTAGCCGCCCACTGCTTATTGGTTTCAATTCCTTCATGGTACAATTACAAGTCTTCTTCGTTCCATTTTGCAACATCACCAACTTTAGTTTCAATTCCTTCATGGTACAATTACAAGCTGTCATAATAGTACGTAAGATTTTAAACGAAATTAAGTTTCAATTCCTTCATGGTACAATTACAAGGTTACAGGCAGGCGGGTAATTAGGAAATAGTTCTTGTTTCAATTCCTTCATGGTACAATTACAAGTTTTTTAGTCCTGCTTTAATTTTGCGCTTATCTTCTTTGTTTCAATTCCTTCATGGTACAATTACAAGCGGACTATCGGTAAAGCATTCGGGCGCGATTTGAATGTTTCAATTCCTTCATGGTACAATTACAAGGCTGCTTTCATCCAGTAAAACACAATCAAAATCTATGTTTCAATTCCTTCATGGTACAATTACAAGGATTACAAATGGTAAAATTAAATTGTTGAAAGAGCGTTTCAATTCCTTCATGGTACAATTACAAGTGAGCTTCTGATTGTCATACGATGTCAACTAAAAGTTTCAATTCCTTCATGGTACAATTACAAGACTTTACGCAACAGTTCTTTTAAATTATCTGCCATTTTGTTTCAATTCCTTCATGGTACAATTACAAGGCAAAAAAGTAAGAGGCGAAAGGGATTTTAATTTCACGTTTCAATTCCTTCATGGTACAATTACAAGTAAAGCAAATCATACAAGCCGCCTTCGATAATATAGGTTTCAATTCCTTCATGGTACAATTACAAGCGCTGAAACGATTAAGAAAACCGTATGCAATTACTTGTTTCAATTCCTTCATGGTACAATTACAAGAGAACGCAAAAAGGATGGTAACATTCCACACGATGATGTTTCAATTCCTTCATGGTACAATTACAAGTGTGCGTGTAATTCTTCACTGATTGGCAATAGTCGGGTTTCAATTCCTTCATGGTACAATTACAAGCCGTTCATCAACACGTAAAATCACATTGACAATCAGCCATTTCTCTCTTCTCAAAACTATAGTTTTTTGTTATTGAATCGTCGATGAGTATTTATATAATTTAAAGCGGAGATCGACAACACAACTAAAAACCTGAAAATCAAACGATTGATAACTAAGGTTGTTATAAAAAACATAACCAGGCTACCTGTGCAAGACTTGCGACAACCGACATCAGGGTCATAAAATGTTGTCCAGGTCATTCTTTTCTTTACCAACCACCATTTTCTCCAGCCATTTTTCCTGTCGTGTTTTGAAAACAATGATACTGTCCTTATCTGTGTTCATAATTACTTTCGCAGCCGCCATCAGTTCTTTTAGTTGCACATCGCTCAGTTCCCCCTCAAACACACTATTCTGAATCCAGTTCAAATACCGCCGGCACAGCTTCAGCATTTTGCCTACACGCTTTTCCTGTATGTCATATACCAGTATAATATACACAGAGCATTATTTAACAATTCATCATATCATTCGCTATTGACGACGATTCAACCTTCACCATTTTCTGCTCACATTTCACTTTTCACCTCTGACTTCTTACCTTTCATTTCCTCTTACCACCATGCCTTAAACGGTTGGTATTCTTCCATGCTTAGTATATGCTTTGCCAGCTTGTAACACTCCAGTTTCACCAGGTGCTTATAACTCACACTACGCTTCAGCGACCGGTGCTTTATCGTCTCATTCAGCTTTTCTTCCCAGGCTCTCACTACCGTTTTTCTGCCGCTGTCTTTCAGCAGGCAGCTATTCAGCCTGGTGTCAAAATCACTCGCCTGTATTTGCTTTTTATTTAGTAAAGAAAAGATAAGCCGGTCTGCCAGCATTGGTTTAAATACTTCGGCAATATCAAGCGCCAGGGAATACCGACGCTCTCCCGGCTGGTGCAAAAAAGAAAGGGTCGGGTTTAGTTGCGTATGATAAATCGCATCTAAGCACAGCGTATAGCAAAGGCTGTTCACAAACGAGATCATACAGTTCACCTCGTTAGATGGTGGCATCTTACTGCGACCGTTCATCTCGAAATCAGTAATAATCACGGCAAACGCTTCATAATAGCAGGCGCGTATATTTCCCTCTATTCCCATCAGCTCATCAATATCCTGCATGGAGTTAATGGAAAGCGCCAGTTGCTCAATCCGTTCTATACAGCCGGCTACATCTTTCTCCCGGTTATTGTAATAGCGAAGGTTCTTCAGCATATTGAACGCCGCACCTTCTACAAACTTTCTGGCAATCACAATACGCTTTGCAAGCTTACTGTAAGCATTCGCCTGCGCTATCAGCATCCTGCCCGCCAGCAGGTAATCTTTCGGCATAAAAGAGCCGGTATAGTGCTCGTAATAGTCAAAGAAATGAACAGGTATTTGCTCTTTACCTAAGAAGTTATACAAGGCGCTGTTTGCGTCTAAGCTGCCAAAGGTGTACAGGTTGTCTACGGTTTCTACCGGTATATATTTAGGTGTGCCTTCTGTACCGGCTTCATCCACCGGTGTAAACTTCAGCGTATTGTCCTTTCGGCTCATCCGGCCGGGGTTAAAGAGGTAATAACTTTTTTTCATACGGTAAATTGGGATATGCGTTTCTGGTAAGCGGAATGATCTTATAGTTCCTCCACATAGCAAAATTCATAGTAAGAACAACTTTTGCAGATCTTGCTATTAATTCTCGGAGGGCAACTTTCGTTTTCAACAATACTTATTACCTGTTCAACTACCTGATGAAGATATACATTGTCTTCTGCCGATAAAGAAACATAACTGGTATGCCGCAGCTTCGGATATTCCAATATACCGGTAGCTTCGGCCATACCATTCAGTAACAGTAACCATAAATAAAACTTCACCTGCCATTCATGAGCCTGCTCCACACTGTCGCTCTTCTTCGTTTCATGAATTATTTTGTTACGGGCATCGTAAAAGTCAACTTTGCCAGACAAGTTTTGCGACTTGCCAATTGTTGCCGACAGTTCAATTTCATGATGCTTTTCTGCCCGTTGCGGGTAAGTTGTTTCACCAATCAGTTTGCCTTCAGCAACTATATCCGATGTATGCTCCATGCGGATGCCATTAGCATGCAGCCACATTTCCCGCTTGCATACATGGTATAGGTTCACAAGGGTAGCGTTAATGGTCATAGCTATTCGTTTTCTGTAAAAATCTGGTGTAGTTTCTTCTGCAATATGGCTTTGTCCGGCAACTGCATTTTGTATTCAGCAACCAATGCAGGCGATAGGCTTCGACTCAAAGCATATTCCACCACCTCATTGTCTTTATCCTTACACAGCAGCACGCCGATGCTTGGGTTTTCATATTCCTTCTTCACATTTCTATCCAACGCTTCTAAGTAAAAGTTCAGTTGTCCCAAATGCTCCGGCTTGAATTTATCAGCCTTCAGTTCAAAGGCAACTAAGCATTGCAAACCACGATGGTAAAATAAGAGGTCAATATAGAAATCGCTGTTGCCAACCTGCAGTTTAAATTCTTCGCCCGCAAACAAAAAATCCCTGCCCAGTTCTAAAATAAACAGCTTCATCTGCCGTATTAACGCCTGTTGCAATTCGCTCTCCTTTGCCGGCTCCGGCAGGTTCAAAAACTCAAACACATAACTGTCCTTAAAAAGGCTAATAATATCCGGTTGTCTTTCTTTTAGCGATGGCGAGATTTGCACATTCGCCCTTGAGCGCTCATAAATACCAGCGTTGATTTGTCGTTCCAGTTCGCGCTTACTATATTTCTCACGAATACAAAGCCTGAGATAAAACTCTCTTTCTTCGGGCGTTTGGCATCTCGACAGAATAATCAGGTGATGCGTCCAGCTGATCTTTGTTAGCAAACAAGCCTTATCGCGGGTTAAATCCAATTGTGTCACCAGTGGTGACACAATTGCAAGCGATTCATTTTCAGATTGTTGTATTTGTCTCGCCAGTGGTGACACAATTTCGGAAGTAGCATATAATTCATAGAACTGCCGCATCCTATATAATCCACGCCGGTCAAAACCTTTGACGTCCGGATGATGCGTTTTGATGAAAGCTGCCAGTTCGCCAACCGTATTTTCGCCCCAGTTAGCTTTTTGCAACTGAACTGAAATATAAGCGCCCACTTTCCAGTACAGGTTAATGAGTTCGGTGTTTACCGCACTGATTGCCTTGCTTCGGGAAGCTTGTATGAGTTGGATGATTTGGGAGAATTGGGGATGCATGGTTAGATTATATTTTGGTCATCAGGTTGAAGTGATAATCCTTCATCATAATTGTACTTTAAATCAATTATAAAGATATTAGTTTCACCTAATGTTTTTCCTTTAGAATGATTTCTTGCAACATGTATCGGAACTTTCAAAACAAAGTCCCTAATTAAATCGAATTTCTTATCCTTAACCATGCCTTCTAAATCGTTCTCCATATAAAACCGTAGTGGAATTGCTTCTATCGTGATATAGTCAGATTTTCTGCTAGATATACTTTCTAACTGCTTTTCATCAGCAGAAAGCGTATAGATATAGTGCAATAAATTTTGCCAAAGCTTTTTCAAAAGTTTTCTGGCATCCTGGATTTCTTTAAAATATTGTTCTCCTAGATTTGACTTAGTATAAATTACTTCAACCAAATTTTTCAAATCAGCCTCATTCAAATTTCCTTTTTTCGTTACTACATGCTGCTTTAGCTGTTTGAAGGTTTCTTCCAAAATGGCTGGTACATTCTTATAAACATACTTACGGCTATTTTCTGATTCTTGGGTTATGACTACTTTGGCATATTCAACTCCTTCAAGTCTTTTGCCAATTTGCCCTTTTCGATTTACTCTGCCTAAGCGTTGAATAAGAGCATCTATTGGCGCATTCTCTGTATATAGCGAATCAAAGTCTATATCCAAACTAACTTCTACAATTTGAGTACAGACAGCTATAAAACCTTTAGATAGATTTCCTATTTTTTCTAACTCATCTTCCTTTTTTCTTTTATCACGAAGAATAAATTGAGAGTGATAAAGCATAAGGTGATCGCAATCAATTTTCTCAACTAACATATCATAAATTTCTCTGGCTTTCTTGATCGTATTACAAACAATCAAAACTTTCAGGTTATTTTTATAATCTGCTAATACTTCTGATACAGTTGTTTCAATAGGTTCTTGTTTAATTTCAATTATATGTCGTTGTTTGGAATCAAAAGAAGGTTCATGAATTAGCTCACAATCAGGTAATATTTTCTCTATTTCTCTTTTAAGGACGGTGGGCAGTGAGGCGCTCATTATAGCAAAGCGACTATTAAAAGGTTTTATACAATTAATTACTTCTAGCAGTAAACCAAAGGTGTACGCATCATAAACGTGAATTTCATCTATTACTATACTTGCATTATAACTTGTCGCTCCGGTTAGCACCCAATAGCCCCAATTAAAAAAGCTGTAAATAAGCTGGTCAATTGTAGCAACTGTAACAGGTTTAAAAAAAGTCCTGTTATATAAATAGTGCTGGCGTAAAGCTTCATCTTCAGTGTCTTCTACTTCATTCTTTAATATGTATTGCGCTGTACCATGTGATAGCCCCACTACATTGTCATCACCAAAAAAGGTAAGCATTCGCTTACGCATTTTATTTGTCGTTACCATTGTAGGCAACAAGAAAAGTATCTTAGATGGCTCTTGCCGATTAACTGCCCACAAAGTAGCAGCTTCTGTTTTACCCTGACCTGTCGGAATTTGTACAAACAAATTTTCGGTTGTCTTTGCAGCTTTATCCTGAAAAGCGTTCCATTGCTTAAAGCCGGGAACCTTACTTTGCATTTTTTGTGTAATAGATGTATACGATTCTGACTGAGTGTATTTATAACTGGTATTGTCTGAAGAAGCCAGCCAATCTGCATAGTGTAAACAAGATTTCAATAAAAGGAATACATCTCTTTCTTTGTTTGAAAGATCAAATTCTTCTATTTCTCTAAACGGCAGGAAAATATCATCAATAAATTGCAAGCCGGGTTTTGCTTTTCGGAAAATAGCCTTGTCAAAAACAATTGGCTTCCAGTCGGGGATACTTAATTTAGTTGCCCAATGGTTTAATTGTTCATAAAAAGTTTGATAATAAGCTTCATCAGCAAATTCCATTTTCATTTTTTCATAGCCATCAAAAAGATACTTGTGAAGTTTAGCATGGTGGCTGACGACAGCAAACACTTCAGGGTAAAATGACTGCTCTCCAATTTTGAAAATCGGACTATGTTCTACATGATGAAAAATAAAGATTGTTGATGCTAAGGCATGTGATTCTTGCCCATGTGATTGTTTACGAATTTTAAATTGAAATGCTTTGTTTGACTTGCCAACATCATGAAAAGCGACTGTCAGGAAAATTCGCTGGATTAGTAAGCTCTCCAATATTTTATAATGAATAGCTATCTTTTTAATTAAACCAGCTTTCCATATAAACACTTGTTTCAACCAGGCTAAGCAATCTTCTGTATGTTTAAGTAAAGTAAGCGGCGGATTGCTTTTCGCTAAAATATCCATAGAGAAATCTAACCGGTTAGAAAATCTGGAATGAAACTCCTTCAGCTTCATCATGAAAACCTCCAGAGCTTTTTATTTCAACAGGTAAGTTGCTGATAAAACTAAACAAACGGAAGTCCTTTGCTTCACGCACATCACTATCCTTTTTATGCATAAAAGAGACAGGTAATGATACAACTTGTGGAGCCGCTGCAAGAAGATTAACACCACTGAAATTTTCTAACACAGGTTTGTATTCTTCATTGTTTATGTCTGTTGGAATAACTGTGTTTGTGTAAACAAGGTTCTCCGTTTCATCCAAGTCTATTATTGTAACACTATTCAGTTTTATCAACTCATCTTCTCTTCCTAACGACAGTGCCCAAGCTGGTTCTAACAGTGCTTTACTTACATTCTTAAAATCATCTTCCTGGTTAAATGATAGGTAGATAGTAAATGTGGTATTATATAGTAGCTCTCTAACAATAACTGCAGTTTTATAGGGAGTTGGTTCGTCGCCTTTGTTGTAAGCAGCAATACGTTTTGATTCATATTTTCTGATTTGCCATAAATCATTAGCCTTTCCATTGCTTTTACCAGCAACACCCATTTTAAAACGTTCTTTTACAAGCCATTCATCATTTACTTCCTTTGGACCAATTCCTAAAGCACTACCTAGCATTCCGGCAATAGTTGTCTTTGTTGGCAAAGGCAGGGTTTTATGATAAGTATGAAAGTCAGGCTGCCGAAATGAGTTGAAACTTCCTTGGCATTTTATTTTAAGAAATTGCACATCTAAAAGTTGAGTGTTTGAATGTATTCATTAGCTGCATCAAAAGCTTGTTGTACTGGTATTACATTTGGCAAAGCAGCGAAGTCATTGTTCTTAAAAATACCCGACTGAAGACCTAAAATTTGCTTACTGATAATTTTAGAATTGCTTGTTAGCACTTCATTAATAGCTTCAGTGTGCAGCTCTTCATTTTCTTTTACTGTAAGCGTTTCTAAAAAAATGGGAGCTTTCGCTGTTTGGAATGTAATAGCTAAAAACTTAGGAGACATATCAGTAAGTAAACGTGATTGTTTGCCACCACCCCAGATATGAGCTAAAGCCTGCATCAGGTAACTTAACCGCTTTCTTCGTTCATCAACAGGAAGCGCAGTTGTTTTTCCTTTATTAGCTTTTTCAAGTTCAAAATCCTGGAAACTCCCTAAACGGTCTAACTCTACCAGAAAATTAACCCGGAAATAATTATAATAAATCTCGGTTTCAAAGATGTTTCCACCGCCGCCCATATCACCTGTTGTTTGCTCCTTACTTTTTGTACCTAAATCTCTGTCATTACGGAAAGGGAAAATACCAATAGCAGCCGAAGTACGAACGGGCGCTGTGCGTCTTCTGTTCTCGCCAGTTGACGCAATCATATAGCCTAGCAAATCATCATCTAAAAATTTATCAGGTGCGCCTAATGTAAAGTTTACGCCAGCCGTTTTATCACTTTGTCGTACATCTGATAGTAAATCTTCTAAACCCAATTCTTTCCATGCTTTGCGAATCTGATACTTCAAACTTTGACCAGATACATAAGGAAGTTGTGTTCCATCAGGACGGGTTATTTTTTTTACGGTGCTTACATTTCCTTCCGTCCAACTACCGTTGATACTACCGAGCGAAGTTTTAAATAAATAAGCGATGTTAATGCAGTTGATTCTTTGTTCCATAAAGTGTGCGATGATGTTTTTATATTATTGTTGAGTTTTATTTTCAGGTCTGTATAAAAAGCTATTCATGGCGAAAATGCTTACTAAGGACTTATATTCTTCCCATTGAGAGTTGTCTGGCAAATCCTTAAAAAAATCTTCACTGTATAAAACTTCTGTGCGAAACTGGGTTTCTGCTAAGACGGAGATAAACTCACTCCGGTTCTTTGAGTTGCGGATCGAAAAAAGAATGCCTTTATCTTCTTTTTCCCTGCAATAACGCCCTATTCGATTGCCTAAGCTTTTGCAGGCTTCTACCATTTCTGCTTTCATGCTATTTTGTGATTTGGTGATGTATATTTCAATGATTTTGTCTAAATAAGGAATGCCGCCACTTTCCTCTCTCATCTTAACCTCTCCCAGAAAACGCTCAATTGTCTTATTGATGTTTTTAAAAGATAGTACATTATTGCATAATTGATTGCGCCAAGTAGTATCGTATTCCGCTTTACCCGCCTTTACCAGCTTCTTGGTAAAGCGAGTAATAAAGTTGAGAAAGCTTTCGAAATAGCTTTTGTCTTCAAAGTGATTCGCAAAAGCATCAAACAAGGTAAATAGCGCTTCTAACGATGAGTATTCTTCAACTTCTCTAAAGATATTTCCATCATTACTTAACGTAAAAACAGACTTAGTGAAGACTTCTTTTCGTAAGTCTCTATTAATTTGTTGCTGAACCTGTTTGTAAATGGAAATTAGAAAGTTAAATAAAGACTCATAGTGGTACTTAGTACCTTTAATAGATATTTCAAAATTGCAGAAGTCAGCATTTTGAGTCTGTGCTAATGTCTGCTGGATATCCCCGGAAAATTTTGAAAGAGCTTGAAGGTTGCTATCATAAAGTACAAAATAGTGTTTCGTTCCATCTTGTATTGAGTACTTTAGATTATATGGAGCAAACAAAGCCACATAAGCATATAAAGATGAAATTTTAGGTTTATTTCCCAGAAACGAAGTAAAATTTAGTTCTCCAGATGCACTTGTAACGAATGGAGAATACATTCCATTAACATCGATCATCTCTTGAAAGTCTAACCCGCTAAACCAACATTTTTTATTCCCTTTCTTAAATATTTTTTCTGATAAGGAGTCACCAAAAGTATATTTTGATGGGTTATTTAAAAACCCTTCCTCTCTTTCTTTAGCAGAAATCTTTTTATCAAAAATTTCTTGATTAGTCTTTTGAAATTGAAGAAACTTTTCATGAACTACGTCGGTCATATTCTTCTTTTTCGGTGTTTTATTCAGTACCTCTTTTTCTGCATTTGGGAAATGCAGAGTACCCTCATACTCTGGCTTGGCATTGAAGAAAGTTTTCATCAAATGAGGTTTATAGCTTGATTTTGGAAATACATAAAATTCTTCTTCCACCTCATTATAGTACCACCTGAAATTTTTATCAGAAATATTGGTATATTTTATTGTCAATTGTTGTCTTGCTCTTTCAAGAATTGATATCACTTCAGGCAGCACATTAACTTCTGTGTCATCTTCAATTAAAGCTCCCACTTTCAAACTGCTTCGTGTCAAGGTGATTTTATAACTTATACCTTCTTGCTCAATCTCTTTCAATATTTTATATAGACCAATAATCCCGTTGTCTATCCAAAAATTTCCAGTTTTTATAAGTTCTATTGAAGTCATACGCTTATTTATTTTAAAGATTAGCAGTTAAATTACTTTATGTAAAAGAGTTACATTTATTTCCAAACGCGTTGCCTTAATTTCTTAAACTCACTTCATGTGGGGCTGCTTTAGCACGGATTTAAGGGAATGCGTTTTTTGCTTACGGTGTTTAATAATCCCCACACACCCAAACCCCATCGCATTATACAATCCCAGTCCTGCTCCCAACGCCAGTTCCAACATCGCCTTAGGTGCTTTCACTAACAAGTCAAACTTCATATAGCCCCGCACCTTCGTCTCTGCATCAGTACCCGCTTTAATCGTAATCAGCCGTTGCTGCGGCGGGCACTTCCACAATTTCACTTCAACAGAAATCGCTTCCCGCAATGCTTCCATGTCCCCTTCACTCGCATCATGCACCGCGCCCCATTTCTCTAACCAGTTATATATAATGCAATCCGTAAAATCAACATCCGTTGGCGAGCGGTAATTATAATAGCCGCGCTCATTTTTTCGTCCCACAACAATTGGCGAAATCGGCTGCAACACCGCGCTTACCACATCATCATTTAATTGCTCCATCACTCCATCACTCAGTGATTCCACTCCGGCAACGGTAAAAACAGCCTTACTGCTTCTGTCAGCTATTTCCAACTGCTGGTTGGCAAACAATCCTTTGATAAAGTTCTCGGCTGCCTGTGGTATATAAAAGCAAACAATCAGTTCCGCAGCGTTGGTGGTAAGCATCATCCGGTCGCCGTTCTTTACAAAAGGAGTTCGTATATCAGAGAAGGTAAACAACTTAAATGTTTTACCTCCGTTTGTGTAACCGGAATCATGCAAAAAAGCGGCAAACTCATTGTCTGCCCGTTCCATGATTTTATAAATCGCAGCCGAAAGCGGGTATTGATAATTAAATGGCAACAGTAATCTGTTATGCGGGGTATACAAAAGGAGCTTGAATCTCATTAGGTAGTTGGTTAAGGAAATTCAGGCGCTAATATAGTTAGTAATTACAAATACAAAACTTTTTTCCGGTGAAAATCATACACAAAATAAAAATGCCCTATTGCAAAGCAACAAGGCAAAGTCTTTAATTTGTTAATAACGCATTTTACTTCTTTTCAAGCATTCTTTACAAGATTTCTACCTTTTCTTTCTCACTTTGTAATAGCCTTTCTAACAGCTCAACCTTTTCGTCATACAACGTTGCAATTTTCTCAACCGGGTTAAACTGAAGTGCAGATGCGTTATCGTAAAAGTATTGGAAAGTACAAGAGATGTTATTAATTGCTTTCTCTTCATTAAAATCTATCGCATCCACCGGCACTTTCAAAGCGCTCGCTATCTCTGCCATAAGTTTATCATCGATGGTTTCCTTGTCTTCCAACTGCGGGTATCTGACCAACATTTTGATAAGTTCGTTTTACGGAAAGCGGAGCCAACGCAAGTGCTTTATGAAATTTGTGCTGATTTTGAATCTGTGTTTCAGTTAGCAAAACATGTTCTGCTAGCTCGCCGTTTTCAACTGCAACAATTGATTATTCTGGTATAAAAGAATCTGGTTGTCTTAATCTTTCAACCATCTGCTGTTCTTTATAGTTACTATAGGTAATATCTTAATAAGCGTCGATAATAAGTTCTGATACGGCCGAATGATCGGCGATGTTTTCTTGTCGGAGCGTAGCTGTCATTTCTGCAATTGATAAGATAAAAAACCGGCTGTAAAACAGCTTGCGGCCTTCACTTATTAAACATCCGTTTATTAATCAAAATCCATGCGCATGTAAGCAACATTTTAGATGTGCATAAGCAGAAATCATTAGCTGAAAACGAATAATTATTTAGCCGCATCATTTTAATGATTTGAAGGACTTTGTTCCGCATTCCAGAAAATCTTTAAACTCTTCTTTAGACATATAACCCGATACAGGAGAATTAATGACCTTACCATCCGGAGTAACCAATACATAGTGCGGTTGCGAGTTATTATTGAAGTTTACCTGCTGGAATAAAGACCATTTATCACCTGCCGTTTTTATCTTCTTTTTTTGCCCGTTTCCCATATCAATGGCTTGTTGCTGGTTCTTAGGCAATTCTTCACGGTCATCTACATACAACGATGCCAATACCACATCATTTTGAATAATGGGCAGCACATCGGGCTGACTCCAGACGAATTCTTCCATTTTACGGCAGTTCTCACAACCGTAACCTGTAAAATCTATCAAAACCGGTTTGTTCTCCTTTTTTGCCATTTTAATGGCCTCGAAATAGTCGTGTTCCGGATGTATTCCAAAAATACCATCCTCAGGATCAGCATAAAGACTCACGTTCAAAGGAGGAAGGATGCCGCTTAAAGCAGACAGGCGTGGTTTTTCAGATGGCAGAAGTCCGGGAACGAGGTACACAATGAATAAAATGCCTAAAATGCCAACGCTTTTTCTAAACCAGGATATTTTCTGGTTTTTACTGTCGTGCGGAAACCTGATGTTACCAAACAGATACAGCACTAAACCTAACGTAACCAATATCCACAGTCCGATAAATATTTCGCGTTTTAAGAGAAAAGTTTTTGAAACAAGGTCGGCTTTCGAAAGGAATTTCAAGGCAAGAGCTATTTCAACAAAGCCGAGGAATGCTTTTAATGTATTCATCCAGCTACCCGATTTTGGAAGCGAGAGCAAGACTTGCGGGAACAATGCCAGGAAGCCAAAAACCAGTGCCCATGCCAACCCAAATCCGCCAAGGGCAAAGGTTAAAAGCAACGGTACATTTTTAGAGCTTGATGCAACCCCGCCTAATAAACTGCCCAAAATAGGCCCTGTGCAGGAAAAAGAAACAATCACCAGTGTGAGCGCCATGAAAAATATGCCCACTATGCCGCCTGCATCTTCCGCTTGTGATGACTTATTTATTAACCAGTTTGGTAGTGTAATATCATAATATCCAAAAAAGCTAAGTGCAAAAAAGAGGAAAATAGCAAAGAAAAACAGGTTCAGCCAAATGTTGGTTGATATCTGGTTAAAGATATTTCCGCTTATGCCATCGAGAATGTGAAACGGCAGACTTAACGTAAGAAATATCAACAAAATAAAAAATCCATACAATAGTGCATTTCGCTTGCCTTTGTTGGCAGCGCCTTTGGTAAAGAAGGATACAGTTAAGGGGATCATCGGGAAAACGCAAGGTGTTAGCAGGGCAATAAAGCCTCCCAGGAAACCAAGTATAAATACCAGCCCATTTCCCGAATCCTGAGCAACCTGTTTAGCGCCGCAATTTACCAGGGGCTTTGCAAAATCCAGCGAAGGTACTTTTATGCCCTCATCTATATGTCCTCTTGCAGACTCATCTGCGTTTTTCTCCGTTAGCAATCCTGCACTATTGAGATTATCTGTGCCATTGAGAGGCTTTTCAAATTCCAAAGTGTTCGGTGCCAGGCAGATGCGGTCGTTACATACCTGGAAAATGATTTCAGCGGTGATGCCGGTTTTAACCCCCGCATCTTTTAATGTAAATGCCTGTACAAACTTTGCCGAATCTGAATAGTAGACGATCTGCACACCAAATGCCTTACTGAATTCTTCCGTTTTCTTTCCTATTTCCTGAACATCGCCAACCGGCTCAACGTTCGCTGTCGTTATCTTCATTTTGGTAGGAATGCCACTATCATGAGGAATATCTTTGGAATACAGGTGCCAGCCTTTTTCAATCTTTGCTGTCAACACGGCTTCGTACCGGCTGTTATCGATTTTAGTAATCTGATAATCCCATTTCACAACATTTTTAACCTGCGCCTGCAGGCTTGTTATTGAGAGCAAAAAAAGAAAGCAAAACCATTTATTCATGATAGTAAGTATTCATTTAAAAAAATATTAATGAGAAGGATAAATTAGGGGCGTTTTGATTGCTGAATAAAGAATAGAAAGTATCCCGCAGAATTGCGGGGCGACACAACGGCTGCTTTATAAAAGTATTTCTGTCCGGCTCAAAAATTACCTTTCACTTTTTTCATCGTTGCCCTGCCAAATGTTTTATAGCTCTTCTGCCATGGGAAAATCTAACGGCACATCCAATATCTTTGCGGTGAAATTGGTAATAAAATTATCTCCGACCACATAAAGCGCGTCCACCAGGTTTTCGCAGGTATAACCTTCTGCGAAGAATTGATCCAGCAACGCGTTGTCAGGCTTTCCCCTTTGTTCCACAATGTTTTTGACCAGCCGTACCAGTACATTCAGTTTTGAATCAAAACTTGCTGTCCCTTCCCGCAACTCTAAAATTTCTTCTTCACTAAAGCCGTTCAGCTTTCCAATCATAGTATGAACACTCAGGCAGTATTTGGCTTCGTTCTGCTGTGACACGACCAACGTAATTGCCTCGCTTTCCCTTACGGATAAAGAAGTCTTCCGGGTATGAAAAGGATAATAGGCGCTCAACGCATTTTTAGAATGCATCATCGCAGCATACAGGTTGGGAATATGTCCTAATTTTTTGTTGAAGTATGCTATATAGCCCTGGTTCGTTTCGCTTACTTCCGTGAGGTGAGGAATATCTATCGATACCATCTTGCATAATTTAATAGCTTATTGCACTTATGAATTCCTGAACTCTGAAATATTGTTGCCTGAATACATTTTGAAGAAGCGGCTAAAATGAGCAGGGCTTTCAAAACCCAGCTCATAGGCTATTTCCTTTGCCGACTTATCTGTATAATGGAGATAGCGTTTAGCCTCTAAAATAATTCTGTTTTGTATCAGCTTCGAGGGGGCAGGCTGTTTGAGCAGCCCGAAAATATTGCTTAGTGTCTTGGGAGATTTGTTTAGTGCCGCCGCATAAAAGCTTACGCCGTGTTCCTTTTTAAAATTGCCTTCAAGTATCAGCGAAAACTTCTTTACAATGTCCATTTTCTCTTCCGGGAACTCGTGGTAGCTTTCGCTTTGTTGTTTGGCAATACGGGTGGTTTTAATGATGAGATGCTTTAGCAATGTTCGCAACATCTCTCCATGAAAGCTATCCTTCGATTGCCATTCATCAGAAAATACTTTTTCCAACTGGAGCATGGCTTCTTTTTCAGTGGAAGTAAGTGTAATGAACATGGGATGTTGTATGCCATAAAAAAGAAAACCAACGCAACCAACTTCTGTATCATGATCTACAATACAATAGAATTCACGGTTAAACTGCCAGGCAATCAGTTGATCAGGATGCTCAAAAGAAAAATGCTGGTTGGAGACCAGTGGCAAAATGGACGTTGCCGGCATGGTATAAACAATCTCATCAATAGTTACCTTCTGTGCCTCAGCTTTATTATATATAAAAGTGTTCATGGGCACAACAGGTGAAGTGTTACGAAGACCGGCTCCCTTCAAATCTTCATTATCAATGTGCATTATAAAATGCCCCAGAGTAGATTTTTCCTGGTATTCCCTGATCATTTTTGTCTTTTATGCTGTACTTGTACCTCTCTTTATCATTTTCATTGCCTCCGTTGGATTTCGAAATTCCATTATCCACTTTTTCACTGTTATAAAATACTACTTGTCGCTCCGCCATCTACCACAATGTTCTGCCCGGTGATAAAAGATGCCTTGTTCATGGCGAGAAAGCTCACTGCAGCGGCAATCTCTTCATCTTTTGCAATACGCCGCAAGGGAGTACGGGAAACAATATGGTTTAGTTTTTCAGGGTTTGAAAGCACGCCGCTTGTGGCTGGCGTTTCGGTAAACCAGGGCGAAACTGCATTCACCCTGATATTTTTAGCTGCCCACTCACACGCCAGGTTACGGGTAAGCTGTATCAATCCCGATTTTGACATCCCATAAGGAGTTCCCGTTTGAGCATCCATCAGTCCGGCAACAGAAGATACATTGACAATTGCTGCCTGCCCGCTTTTTTCCAATAAAGGATAAAGTTCCCTGCTCAGTTCAAACGGTGCAATCAGGTCGGTTTCCAACACACGTCTGTATTCTTCCGGGATATAATCGTTACTGGCTTTCCTGATATTCATGCCTGCATTATTAACAAGTATATCGAGTTTGCCCCATTGCCCGGCAATCCAGCCGACAATCCTGTGGCGATGGTCATTACTGCAAACATCAGCCATTAAACCGTGGACGATATAACCCTTTTCTGTAAACTGCTTTTCCACAGCAGCTACTTCTTCGTCATTTCCTGCCGTAAAAATCACCTCTGCACCCAGCTCCAGATATTCCGCTACAATAGCTTTACCTATCCCTTTAGAGCCTCCGGTTACCAATGCTTTTTTGCCTTTTAAATTCCATTCCTTCATTTTGGTCAGATCTTAAAAAATTATCAGGTTATCGCTTTGCTAATGCCTGCTGCCCAAACTCAATCAGCTTAGTGCCGTCTACGTAGCCTACCTGCTTCAATACAATCTTTCCATCCGGATTAAGAAAGAGTAACGCCGGATAGGCAGTTATGTCCCATTTCTCTGCCAGATCAACGCCTTCACCTTTCTCCATGTCAACGGTATAATTGATGAAATTTTTATTGAAATAAGCGGCTGCGTTTTTCTCCCTGAACGTAGTAGACTTCAGCAATTTACAAGGGGCGCACCAACTGGCATAAGCATCTACAAAAATGTATTTACCACTTTTTTTAGCCTCTGCAGCTACATCTTTCCATTTATTGCTTGTAAATACAATCTCCTGCGTAGACGAACCGGTTTTAGTGGAAGACTGCTTTTGCTGAGCGGAAGCAGTCGTTGCAACAGTTACCGTCAATGAAAAAACAACGAATGCCAAACTTAAATTTTTAAAGTATATATGCATAATCTGAAACGTTATAGGTCTTTTTTAATACTCTTCGACACTGCCATTAATAGTTCGGGACTCAGCCTTTGCTTGAAATCCGGATTGATGTATTCAAAATGAATAACACCCTTTGTATCAAGAACAAATACCGAAGGCACGGGAAGCAACAGGTCTGTATCTTTTCCACCCGTGGTTTTAGGCAGCATTTCCCAATATCCTTTTGGCGCTTTGTAAGCCAATCCAAATTGCTTTGACACGTTCAGGTCTGCATCCGATAATAACGTATAGCTTAGTTTTTCTTTAGTGGCTGACTGCGCTAAACCTTCAGGCTGATCGGTGCTGATAGCGATTAACTGGTAACCTTCTTTTTCCAGATCAGGCGCTATTTCCTGTAGTCCTGAAAGTTGTTTGGAGCAGAAGGGACACCAGCCGCCCCGGTAAAAGATAAGAATGGTTGGCTTTGCTGCAACTGCTTTATTCAGGTCAAAACTTTTTCCTGCTGCATCAAGCACGGTAACCGCAGGAATGCTTTCGCCGTTCAGTAACGGGCTGATGTCCTCAGGTTTTTGCGGGATTGCGTAAGATGCCTGTTTCATGCTGCTATCCATCGTTTTTATGTCTCCGGTTGGTGTACTATTCTGCTGTGCTTTTACAACAGACGATGACAGTAAACAAAGACCGAGCATGGCTAAAGATGAGGCTACAGCTACCTGTTTAATTGATTTTTTCATTTTTTTTATTTTGAGATGATGATGACTTATAATAAATCCGGGTAAAACTATCGATTCCGCAATTCCATACCGGAAATCAAACAAAAGCTATCACTAATTACTTGCTTACCAAAACTTCCCGGTTTCCGTTTTTCTTTCGTAAGCGGCGTTAGCCTGCTTTATTTAAAATTTATAATGCAAAAGTAATCTTGAATGGATGTTATCACGGTATCTGTATTTCCTGTTTTGTTGACGATCTTTCCCGAAGGTTGTGTTTGTGTTATTATCAACCTGAGGTAATGCAGCTAAAGAAGAAGCTAAACTTCGACGATGGGTTTTTAATGTATTTCCATCGGCTACTACAGGTAACTCTACGGAGGCCGCTTGCGCAAACGATCAAAATACAGAGGAGTCAACCTGGAAAATATTAGAAAATAAGGTTTTGAGCTATCTTTTTGTGTGAATTACGCAGACGCAGGCTCAGTATAAGTAATTGGAATCTCTATGTTTGCATATCCTGCAACGGAAAAGGAATTGCGCATCTGAATCTTGAACATTCAAATTTACGTCTCAACATGTAGAGATGAATAATGATAAGGAATCGAATACAAAAAGAGCGTTTGATAGTTGATAGAAATCTGTGTTTTATAGCAGAGCTATCCTGGAAACGGGCAACAGAGTTGAAAAAGCGGGGAAATTTTGAAATAGGCTATAAAGAGAATTTGTCAAAGCCTGTATCATTGCACGAAAAGTCTGGAAACGCTGCCGATTCGACAACTTAATCTCACAATAATACAAAATCACTGATTGTCAGTGCTTTTGTATTATAGCGGAGAGAGAGGGATTCGAACCCTCGTTACAGTTGCCCGTAAAACGGTTTTCGAGACCGTCCCATTCAACCACTCTGGCATCTCTCCGGGAAAGGGTACGAATAAAAAACCCGCACAATGGCGGGAAACTTTCAGCGGAGAGTTAGGGATTCGAACCTATGGCTTTGTTTGCTGAAAATCATGTAGTTAGAAAAACTAAAAATGCCTACTCCACGAATGACTCACTTTTTATAAAAACGATGGTAAGAACTTTGAATCTATGTAAAGATAGATAATCTTCTTTTGTTTTGCATTCTCCAGTCTACATTATTTCTTGGTACAATTTCGCTTCACTGATTCAATAATTGATTGCGGTAAGCTAAACAGGTTTTTGAGCTTTGATCATTCTCTTATCATAATTCCAGAATCAGAACCGGTCAATTGTAAAGCTATAAGCCAACAAAATTTTAATTGTAGTTGATCGACAGTGTCATGAAACTTCAAGAGGAAATGAGTACAGATTTTGAATAGCGGCAAGCATAAATAATATAAGCAGTATTATTTTACTAATATCTTTATAGATCAAGAAATGCATTATTGATGATTCCGGTTTTGTAATTCCGATGTTTCCTTATCCAGAAGATTTTTGATTTGCAATTTAACTTCATAATAGTTGTCTTTTACCTGTTGTGGAGACACGGCGGATACGTCCGGTATATCCACAAATTCTTTTACCTCACGATTCAACTGTTCTCTATCATTCAGGATTTCGGAGTGAAACATTTTCAGCTTGATTTTCTGTCCCGGTTCGTCGGCTACCATGCCTACAAATTCTCCTGACGATAAGCCACTGATTTTGGAAGCCGGTACTGCGTAGTCTAACCCTACGGAATGGCTGACAGAAGTGTCAGTGCGATTGACAGAAATGCTTTCCTTTGCCTGTCTGATCTTACCCATACGTTCTGATAACATTTTTGCTGTGTCGCCCATGACCTGACCGCAGATGATATTGCCCGCAATGTTGACAATCACATCAGCGGCTTCTTTCCCGTAATCCTTACGTAACTGACTGATGTCCTGCATTGCCAGTGTCGTTGCTACCTTATTGCTGCGTGCGGTAGCGATCACCCCATCCATATGATTAAAGAAGATCGTGGGAAATTCATCAAACACCAGACTGCAGGGAAGCCTGTCTTTTTTATTTACCTGCCGGATCATCCTCGAGATGTAAAGAGACAGGACAGCTCCGTATATCTGCTGCTTTTCCGGGTTATTGCCTACGCAGACAATTTTGGGATGCTTCGGATTGTTGATGTCGAGGGTAAAATCGTTACCGGAAAGTACCCAATATAACTGTGGTGAGGCGAGCCGCGCCATGCCAATTTTTGCGGAGGCTATTTGTCCCTCCAACTGTTCCATCGCATCATTCTGATAAGCGCTGACAAAGGGATTCACGAGCACTTCAATCTCGGGTTCTGTATTGAGTACAGGAAACAACTTATCGTAATCTGCCTGCATCAACTCAATGACATGAGGCAGCGTACAATATTTGCCATCTTCATACCGGCGTAAAAACCAAATTACAGCCGTCAAAAAATTTATGGGTGATTCCACAAAAAAGTCTCCCTGCTTATTTATCCATTCGCGGTTGAGTCCCAGAAGAATCGCACGGGCAGATTCGGCGGCATCCGTGATGTCATGCATAGAAGCCGGATCCAAAGGATTACAACGACTGGACTGAGACAGATTATCGAAGGAGATGACATGAAACGACGGAGACACGCGATAGCTGCCCAAATTCCGCTGCAGCCAATTGTACGCTATCTTGCTCAGGTCATCGTATTTGAAGTCATAGATGAACATGCTGAACCCCTTTTCGATATGCTGCTTGATGACGTGCTGAATCACGAACCAGGATTTGCCGGCGCCGGGGCTCCCGATCACAAGCAAACCCCGGAACGGGTTGATAACATTGATCCAGCTGGAGCGGATGTTTTCCCGCAGCTTGTACCGGGCAGGAAGGTTGACTGAATACTTATTATCAAGCAGCCGTTCTTCCTGCGGAAAAGTTTCATTCATTTCGTTGAAAATATCATCTGTCAGGTTAATCCGGATCAGGCGGCTCAGTCCGGCTCCTCCACTCAGCATCAGCAGATAACCTGTGGATGTCGACAGGATGTAAATAATTGTTATGGTTACTGCTGGGAAGCCAAAGTAAAAGATAACCTGACTTCCAAAATATACCGCTACGCCGATGACAAGACAGGCAACCAATGAACTTCCTTTCAATGTCTCCGTTTTTTTTCCGGGTGTCCCAAGAAGTGATATGATCAAAAGTCCCAGCGCAAGCCATTTACCCGTCCCGAAATGTTTGAACAAGCCGGTGGCAGCAATATGCAAGAGCATCCTGTCTGTAAAAGTTGACGTCATCTGCCAGGAGAGGAAAGCTTCGTAACTGAAATAATAAAAATGCAGCCCCAATATAACAAGGCTGATTATCCTTGTCATATCAGTTATTTTACGGAGCGCGGTTTCATTTTCACCTGTTGACATAAAAATCCGGTTTTAATTATGATTGTTTTCTTTTCTTTTTTCGTTTTCCTTTTTTTTGAAGCAAAGGAGCCGGTATGCCTTCATAGCCGGGTACGGGTGTCAGTAAGTCCTGGATGAGATGAGTCCCTGTCTTATTGCTTCCTGCATAAAGCGGGGTGCCTTTTTTTACGGTTATCTCCGGTTTGTAGATCGTATCTTTTTGAAGCGGTGGATGCACTACCTGTGCCTGTTCGGATCCGACTAGGGATGGAATGATATTTTGCAAAGAGGCAATGCTGTATTCCTTGCCAATCTCACTGCCATTGAAAACAGATTTATTTTGGTTGTCGATAAATGTGATCCCATAGTGTCTGCCTTCCGCGTTTGTGTGAAGAAGGACAGTAATACTCATTCGCGAGAGGTCTCTTTGGAAAGCCAGAAAATCAGATGGCTGCTGTGACAATACTAAATCAAGAGTTTGCCTCAGTAACTTTTTGAAGAGGGGTCGGTGAAGTTTGTTTTCTACGTAGCGTTTTTCTAACCATGCCATCACTGGCTTGCCGGGCAAAAAGCCCGCTTTGATACCGACTCCTGTTTTCTGACCTGATTCGTCAAGAATATAATAATGCAGCTCTTTGCGGGATATTTTGTGGCTGTCTTCCGTTCCCACAACTGCCACCACATTGTAAAGTCCTAGTGCTGCATTAAGTTCGGTTAATGACGTAAAGTTGAAAGACCCCGTAACACCCTGTACGATCCTTACAATGATGCCTCCTGTTTCTCCCATTCCATATTGTGCTTTCTGAATGTCCTCTGTTACACGAACAGGAATCGGTACTTTCTTCCGCAATTCCGCTTTCACCAGTCCGTATTCTTTTTCGATTTCTCTCCTTGCCCGGCTAGATTGATTGCGTCCCAGGTTGTGGGTATTGATACGGCTGCCGTCACAGCGAATAGTGGTACTGACGATATGAATATGGGGATGCCCCGCATCGTGATGACGATAAACAAAATAGGGCTGTTCTCCGAAGCCGATCTTCTGCATGTAATCAGATGCGATGTTCAGCAGTCTCTCGTTATTCAACGATTCAGAAGAATCGAAATTGAGAGAGATATGAATCATCTTTGTAGAAGCCCTGTTATTGAGTTCATTCCTGTGCTCAAAAAGCAAGAGTTTCTGCTGAACGTTCAAAGCATTTGCTTCTCCCAAAAAATGCTCACCTCCGATGCACTCTGCGACTCTCTTTCCCACCTTTTGTTCATTATAGTTCAGCACCCGTTTCGCGGAACCGGGCATCGTTATTTTAGCAACCATTCATTATAGAGTTGAGCTATCTTTTCTTTAATGTATTGGATGTTTGCAACTACATCACGTTGTAGCGATTCATTCAGAATCAGCCATGTTTTAAACTCAGGTATTTTATCGAGGATGTGAAGCTTTTTAACCGCCTGATTAAAATTGTTGCTTACGCCATTGAGGTCTTTTTTCAGCTGGAGCATGCTGCTCAGGAAATCATCCGCCGATTCATTCCGGTATCTGACGACCACAGGTTTTTGCAGGATAACCTTGCGGAGATAATTGCTCAGATGCCGCTCAGTCGTTTCCTTCCACAGTTTTTCAAGTTGTTCATATTCAATATCATTCATCCGGGTTTTTACGAAGCGGCTTCGCACTTTCATTCCTTTCTTCATCATCTTCCTTTTCACACTTTCTATACTCTGCTAGGGTTCCCCATCCGACTTCGGAGGAAAGGGGCAAGATTCGCAAACGTGCCACGTTTGTACATCTTGCCGGTACAACTTTCAACAGGCTCCCTGCCAGGGTAAAAGTAGAAGAGCGGAGGGCGAAAAGCAATACCTGACCAAATTTCAGGCAGGTGAAAAAAAGGAGGAAAGGGTAGGGTTTGCCATAATAAAACAGTTGAAATTTCAATGAGTTCTATCTCGCAGGATACTTTTATTTTTTGTTGGAAGAGGGATTAAAAAGAAGCTGGAAAGAGGGGTTTGATGCATAAAAAAATACCAGCCGGAAAAATTTTGGAAGATCATTCCGGCTGGTATTATCTCACATGATACTTTCATCAGCGAAGGAATAATACGCTTCACAGGAGATGACAAGATGATCCAGTACTTTGATATCAAGCAGTTCCCCTGCTGCTTTCATTTTCTTAGTCAGTTCCATATCTGCCCGGCTGGGTTTTAAGTTTCCTGAAGGATGATTGTGAGCGAGAATAATATTACTAGCAACCGCTTTCAAAGCCGCCATAAAAACCATTTTCGGATCAGCAACCGTTCCTGTGATTCCTCCGGTAGAAATCTCATAGATGCCAAGCACTTTGTTTGCCTGATTTAGCAACAGAATTTTAAATTGTTCCACCAGTTCTATCTTGGTGGCATCCCAGTTTCTTTTTAAGACATCATACACTTCCCGGGACTGACTCACAACTGGTCTCTCAGACGCTTTTACTTTACTCAGGTAGACGAGTTCCACTTCACTGACTTTCATCCCATCAATCTCACTGACTGTTGTGTTAACCATACTCTTTTTCATACTTTGAAAATTTATTATGGTGCACAGTCAGCCCCGGTGCTATCAAGGCAAGGGAGGAACGGAATAAAATCGGGAATGTGTGCAAGAATTACGGGAAGGTTTATGCCGGAAATTCCCTTGCCGCTTCAGCAGCGACGCGGGCTATTTTTGTAGCAGAATAAATAGAGAGAATATGAATTTTTAGAGTGTCTTCTCAGTAAGAGAAGTCATTCATTCCAACCAAGGGTTACCATCGGGCTCAGCGTTTTCTTTGCCCGTTTTCTTTTGGTAAAAGAAAGCGGCTTTTTTAGAAGCCGCTTATGATGGATTACTGGAACAGGCTAAAGAAGACAGGTTCGCAGATAGCTGCGCGGTAGCCTGCTTTCACGACCTTATTTAAGAAGGTGTCGATGTCGTAATAGGGAAGAATACAAATCTGCCTTTCTTTCCATAATGGGATGGGTTCCTTTTGCATGGCTCCGGTGATAATATCAGCATCTTCTTCAAAGGCATAATAGCTATCTCCGTTTCTAAGAATAACAATCGCATCCCGGTACCTTGTTTTTAGTTTGTACCAGGCTTCGTATGTATCATTCAATGTAACGGGCTGTTTTTCGTTTTCAATGATATTGACTGTCATAATTTTCAAATTTGTTTCTAAAAACATTAATTGAACAACAGGACAAACAGTTGCTGTCTGCCCTGCTTCTTTGATGCTTAATTGAGAATAAAAGCCGTGTCGCCATGTTGGGCGAATGCAGTACATAAATCAAATGCCTTCTGTGTGCGATGCTGTCCGGTACCGCCATAGAGAAGGGACTTCATCTTGGCTTCATCGTCCCTGTAGTTTCTTACATTCTGGAAGTAACCGGTGATGCCGTTGTAAGCACCGAATAAGGTTCCCTTTGTAGTGTCTAACTGCTGAGTTTCATTACCCAAAGCGTACTGGTAAGCATCCATGCAGTTATTGAGAAAATGGGTGGACAATTCATCTTCCTTTCCGCGCCGGATGTCGCGCAACACTTCTTTATTTGGAATCATGGCAAGCTGAATGAGCTTATACACTTCCTTATCTGTTATCCGCACCTTCGACCAGTTGTTGAAGATGTCTTCGAGTTGTACAGAAAGCGTGTCGGTAATACCCATTACCTCGTGCGCCTGCTCCAGCTTCTGCTTGACATTGTTAGTGTGGCGTATGCGGATGCAGTTGCTCATATTTTTCAATGCTGCGTTCAGTGTATTGTTGCAAACGATGCGGATGGGTGTAAAGGCTGCGGTGATAGCACCGGAACCATCGTGTGTAGTAGTGAGAAAGAGATATTGCTCGATCAAATCCTCCCTGCCGACTTTGATATAAGAAGGTAGTTTTGCAGTGATGAAAATGCGCTCGCCCTTACCCAATGCGCCGGCTGTTTCATACAATATGCCGTCTCCTTTTACGATTGAATCAAAGAAAGAAAAAGCATCGCGGTTTTGTACCACTTCGTACTGGTTGCCTACTACACCAAGTACCTGTTCGGTATCTAACCTGACGGTGGCAAAGCAATCAGGAATAATAAGTCGCTCGGTGCCGGGAATGAGGGTTCGCTTGGAAGTGAACATGGTTCGCCGTTCTACTCTGAAATCTAATCCTGCATACTCTAAAGCTTCTTTACTGTTAGGATAACCGGTTACCACTTTTCCCAGTCCGTGCCACGGCTTTTCCTTTACGGAAAAGAAGCTGTGCTGATTCGTCTGTTCGTTGAAATGAATGTTATGTGCCATTGTACTGTGCCCAGCTTTGATTTATATCCCGCAGGCGGTCCTGCTGCGGTTTGTGATTGAATAAATAATGAAATGAATGTTTGATAAGGGTAGGGTTGGGAAATAGAAAGCACCTGCCTAAAACGGCATATCGTCCATCGGTTCGGTGATAGCTGCAATGTTCTCGATGACTGGCTTTTCCTCTGCGCTGATTCCGGTTTCTTTCACTTTACCGGAACCATTGCCGCCATGCACTTTGATGGTGTTGCAGTGCATGTTGAGGGAAGCTTTTGCGGTGCCGTCCTTGCCGATATAAGGCTGTACGGAAATGCGTCCGCTCAGCTCGACAACAACACCTTTTAACAGCCTTGTTGCCACGCCTTTGCCTATCCAGTAGCTGCACTCCACGTACTGTGTTACCTGCACCGCTTCGGCGGCTCCTTTGGGCTTGTAATAGTCATTGATGGCAATTGAAAACTGGACGACTTCCTTTCCACTCTTCGTGGTACTTACGACCGCATCTGCGGTCACTCTTCCTGTGAGTTCCATAACTGTGTATTTATTGATGATGAAAAACTTGGTGATGCTGACGGCAAACGGGGCAGAAACAGCGGGCTTTCTTACAGTTCTTTAGTTTGCGTTCCAGTGTCCGGTCTCCCTTTTCCCATACACGGACAACGCCCCACTGAATGCCTTTTGCATTGACCGCAATCAGCAGCTTTGCGCCCTTGTTATTCTTATGCTTTTTAATGCGCTGTTTGAGGTTCTTTTCCACAAACCCGATGTAGTGCTGTGCGTGGTGGAGCTTTTCTTCAAAGTGTATCAGGTAAACCATAAAAAACATCATTTTGTAAAAGAAAAAACGGAAAAAAAGAAAGCTGTTCAGAGAGCAGGCTGCTGCCAAAAGCCAAAAGGAAACGGAATAAAATCAGGGATGTGGGCAAGGGTTTTCAGAAGGTTTATGCCGTAGTCTTTTGGCAGCTTTTACAGCGGTTGAAACAATGGCAGCCTGCACAGCTTTGCGGCTCTTTTTATCCGTTGTTCGCGTTACAAAAGGAAGATTTGATTGCAGCCTTTTTATTGGCTTATGGACTCTTAATAAATTCTTTTTCAGGAGTGATCTATTCGTTTTAAGACGTTTGTTTACGGATGTTTTTTTATGCCGTGTTTGAAGGGTTTGCCGGATGCTTTGTAAAAGCTTCCGGTGGGTTTTGCTGATTTGGGACTGAAGCGCATGGAGGAACAGGATGGGCAAAGTGGCAAATCAGTGTGTCAGCTGCCTGGTTGCAGGGTGCCGGTGCTTTTGAAGGGGTGCAAACTGCAGGAAAGAGAGGGGAAACAATTGCGTCAGAAGAGATGCCCCATCAAATTACTGACACCTGCAAAAGCAGGGATTTACCGAAAGACATGATTTCTTAATAGTAAGGTAATCTTACCATAACACATCAATTGTCCTTTTGCACCGATTTAGATTATTATGATTAAACATATCTACACCAGCCTATTCTGCTGCTTGTGTGCGCTTTCTACATATGCACAGACCATTATCGGGATAATTACAGACAACCGAACAAGCGAACCGCTTATTTCTGCGGCTGTGATCATGGAGAAAAACACAGACGGCAGCGAAGCATTTCGCACGCTAACAGGGTTGAACGGCGCCTTTGTTTTCAGAAATATTCCCGGCGGTTCTTACCAGTTGCAAGTTCGATATGTAGGCTACACCGACACGACGCTGCAGGTTGTGGTAAACAGCAATCAGCAAAGCTTATCTGTGCAAATGAAAAGAGCCGGCGAAGCACTGCAGGAAGTAGTAGTAACAAGCAGCAGCGATAGAGGAACCGACCTTTCTGCATTACTGGCAGACCGACGTTCGCCGCAGATTCAAAACTCTCTGTCTGCCAAAGCCATTGATATTTCGCCCGATATTTCGGTGGCAAATGTTACACAGCGCATCTCCGGTGTATCACTGGAAAGAAGCACCAACGGCGAAGGTCAATATGCCATTGTAAGAGGCATGGACAAGCGATATAATTATACATTGGTAAACGGCATAAAAATACCCAGTCCCGACAGTCGCAACCGCTATATTCCGTTAGATATTTTTCCGGCTGAATTGCTTGACCGTCTCGAAGTAACCAAAGCCCTGACACCTAACATGGAAGGCGATGCTATCGGCGGCGTGGTGAATATGATTATGAAAGATGCCCCATCAGAATTTGCCATCCGTGCAAATGCAGCATTGGGCATGGCGCAGAAGTTTTCAACCGAAGATTATACAAGTTTCGATCATGCAAACAGTCTCAATCATTCGCCCCGGTATTCGAATGGTGAAAGCTATTTAGCTAGGATAAAAGATTTTCCGAATGATCCCTGGACATTTTCGAGTAAGAACAACCCGGTGGCTTCGTGGCTGGGACTTTCGGCGGGTGGCCGTTTGTTCAATAATAAATTGGGCGTGCTGGTGGCAGGCAGTTATCAGAACAATTACCGCAACGTAAACAGCGTATTCTTTAATACTGAAACGGATCTTGCCAACGGCACACCGAAACTGACCGATATTGAAGCGAGAAATTATTCAATACAGCAGCAACGTACCGGCTTGCATACGCGGCTTGATTTTAAATTTAATAATACCAATAAGATAAACCTGTATGCCGGTTATTTCAACCTGCAGCGCAATGAATACCGCTATATTTCAGACACCAATTTGGTACTGGGCAGAACCTTCGATGCAGTGCCGACAGAAGGCATCGGCAGAGTCGGAAATTCGATCCGTTCGTATCATGATGTACAGCAGATATTCAACACAACTTTAAACGGAGAGCATACTTTGTTTTCGCATTTTATCCTAAACTGGACGGCAGCGTATTCCAAAGCAACCGATAACCGCCCGGATGAAGCGTCGCTTGATTTGGTAACCGGCGTTTCTGTAAATCCTGACACAAAAGAGCGGGTACAGGCACCGTTGAATTTAGATCAAAGCTCGCATCGCGAATGGTTGTACAGCTCGGATGAAGACAAGAGCGGCTATCTCAATTTTACCTATCAATCAACGTTTAATAAACTGAAAGCAGACTGGTCTTTAGGTGGCATGTATCGCAACAAAAACAGGAACAGCAGCTATGATGATTACACGTTGCGTCCCAATCCCGGCATCCAGGTGTATGACGGCGACATCAGCCACAATACCTTTGATGTCTTCAACCCGCAGGGCTCTTCTACTGATGCCTTGAACTATTCTTCCAAAGAAAATGTGGGTGCAGCCTATGCCATGGTCAAGCTACAGTATAATAAAATAGAAGCCACAGGCGGCGCGCGTTATGAGCATACCGATTTATCATGGAATTCTAATGTACCCCAAACGGTGAGTGGTAAAACGGGTTCGATTAAATATTACGATGTATTGCCGAGCGTGCACATTAAGTATGCAATTACCAGCAAGCAGGCGTTGCGTTTGTCTTATTTTTCAGCCATCAGCCGGCCTAACTTTTACGAAGTGGTTCCGCATGTGGGCGGCGATCCTGAAGCCGATTATCTGGAAGTTGGAAACCCATATTTAAAACGTACCACAGCAGAGAATTTTGATGTAAGATATGAGTTGTTTCCAGGTGGTCTTGACCAGCTATTGGCTGGCGTTTTTTATAAAAATATCAAAAACCCGATTGAGTATGCATTAGAAGACATTGGTACAAATACCTACTATACGCCCGACAATTTTGGTACGGCGCACAACTATGGATTTGAGGCAGATTATACAAAGTTCTTCCGCCAGTTTGGTATTAAAGCAAATTATACATACACTGATTCCAAGATATCTACATTGAAGGTGAGACGCTTTAGCAACGGCACTAATTTAGTAACCGATTCGGTGAATCAAAGCCGCCCGCTACAGGGACAATCGAAACACATTGCCAACTTCTCTTTTTTGTATAAAGATGACAACAGATTAGGTTTGAATGCACAGCTTGCCTTCACCTATACCAGCCGAAGGATTAACACCGTTTCGCAGTTTTTAAACAATGATATCTGGCAGAAAGGCTTTGCGCAAATGGACTTTTCGCTGGAGAAAAGAATTGCCAAGCGCTTCTTCGTTTATGCCAAAATAAACAATATTCTGAACACACCTTTCCAGCTTGAAGTTTTGCAGAAAAATGATGGCGTCGGCAGCCTGAATATACCTTACCAGAAAACGGGAGAGAATGTGTTTATACGTAAAGATGTATATGGCACCAACTATTTATTAGGCGTAAAATTCAGGATGTAAAACGAAAACTATATGAAACTTATTTATCAATATTCATCGCTTTTTTCTGTCGTTTTATTATTGCTTACGGCATGTCATAAAGAGGAAGCAGTAAATGTTTCTTCGGCTAAAACAGATGCCGGGCAAGCCATTACTTCCGATACCTTAACCGGAAGTGTGAAAGGCACATTAATAAGCGGTAAAACGTATTATTTCAGCAGCGATATTACCATCAACGCAGGCGATACGTTGCTGATGCAGGCAGGCTCGAAACTGATTGCTCTGGGCGATGGAACTTCTACCGAAGCCAGCCCGCAGATCAGTGTCAACGGCACTTTCATTAGCCTGGGTACAGAAGACAACCAGAATTTTATTACAATACCTGATGATAAACGCATCAACGAAAATATCTCCAAAGGATTCTGGGGCGGCATTCAATGCAGCAGCACCAGCGGCGATTTAATTATTAAGTGGACGCATCTTGAGTTTGCCGGTGGTCCCGCCGGTCCCGCTGCCGATCCGGCTGTTTACACCGCAGGGGATCCACGCTATACCATTGCTTTTACCAACCAGGATGCAAACTGCATTCTGGAAGACTCCTGGATATTCGGCAGCACCGATGATGGCATGCGTGTGTTGCGTGGCAAAATCAGCATTATGCGCAACACGTTTGAAGCCTGTGGCAAAGCCGGCGGCGAATCGCTGAACCTGAAAGGCGGCACAGTTGGCGATGTAGCTTACAACTTATCTATCGGCGCAGCTACCAATTCTTTCAAGGCTTCCAACAGCGGCGGCAGCGATGTGCAGACCAATGTAAATGTTTACAACAATACCATGATTAACGGCGGCTCGCGGCAGGTAAAATCAGGTCGCGGTGGTTCTATCAATTACGAGAAAGGCGCGCAGGGAAAAGTGTATAACAACATAATTGTAAACTGCCGTTTTGGTTTGCGCATTACCAGCGATGCCGATACCAATCACCTGGTGTATAACAACCAGTTTTATTATGCCAATGCCGATTATTTTATTCCGCAATTCAACGCTTCGGATGGCGTGGCAAAAACACAAAGCGATGACATAACAAGCACTGCGGCAATGACAAACAATCCGATGTTTGCGACTTATAATGTTGATATGTTTGACTACAGCAGCGTGACGCCGCCGCTCGATATTTCGGCGATGCCGTACAGTATTATTACGGCTGTGAATTATAACTTCAGCCTGCTGCCCGGCTCGCCTGCTTTAAAGCAAGGCTACACAGATTTTGAACCATCGCTGGTGGTGCCGCAGGGTGGCTTGTATGGAGCAACCACCAGCGCGCCGGGCGTTGATATGGGCGCTTACCAGTCAGATGGATCGGGCAATCAACATTACCAATCGAGTCTTAACGTTAAGTAATGAAATTGTATAGACATGTAACGCTTTTATTCTTCATTTTTTTTTCCATTCATCTTGAGGCACAGGAAGCTGTGCCTTTATATTTGGGTACCAAAACCACGTATCATCCATTGCAAACGAAACATACAGCGCCGCCGAAAGGCTACGAAGCATTGTTTGTGAATTATGTGGGAAGACATGGTGCGCGGTTTATGACGAAGCCAGGCAGCGATGTGTTGGTAGCTGATGTTTTGGGGCAGGCAGCGCAGCAACATGCATTGACACAAACCGGTAAGAAAGTACAGGAGGCAATTATTCAATTTGCAAAGGCAGAGAAGAATCATTATGAGAATATCACATTGCTTGGCGCGCAGGAACAGAAAGGAATTGGCGATAGATTGTTCACTGAATACCGGAGCGCTTTCAATAAAAAAGAGATGGATGTATTCATGACCGGCAAAGTACGCACACAGCAAAGTGCAGACGCTTTTTGCCAAGGTTATAGGGATTCTGCAGGCAACAACATCAACAGGATTGTCATTCCTGACTCAGCCGATGCGATGCTGCGGTTTTACGATATGTCGCCCGCCTATGATGCCTATTTACAAAGTAAATTTTTACAGCAGCATCTTGATTCTTTACAGGCAGACAGGCGAATGGTGGAAGTTGCGAAACAGGTTTGCAGCAGGTTGTTTTCGCAAGCTTTTTACCAGTCACTACAGGATAAAAAAATAATGGCCGACTATGGCGCAGGAAAGAAGAAACCAGTTGATGCAATTGTGTTTGTAGAGGCTTTGTATGATGTTTATTCTATCTGGTTTTCTGCCCGCAAAGAAATACAGCAGGCTTGTTACTGCAAACCTGCTAATAACATACAACAAGCTTTTACAACCAACGATTTGAAATGGCTGGATCAGGTAAATAATGCAGAGGATTTTTATAAGAAAGGTCCCGCTGAAGACACTTCCGGAATACAGGTAACAATAGCAGCACCATTGCTGGTGAATTTTATCAATACCACCGATTCTGTGGTTAACGGAACAAAGCATTCTAATGCTGTGCTGCGCTTCACCCATGCAGAAGCCATCTCGCCGTTTGCCACTTTGCTTGGCATACCGCAGGCAAGCTTTGAAAGCCGTTCTGTATTTAGCTTTCAGCAGCATTGGCAGGCTTCACGGATCATACCTTTAAGCGCAAATATTCAATGGATTCTTTACTCGGATGGAAGCCATTACGTAGTAAAAGTTTTATTGAACGAAGGAGAAATAAAACTGCCTGTGGCAACGAACACATTTCCCTACTACAACTGGCAAATGGTAAGGGAATATTATACAGAAAAACTAAGCAGACTTCATGTTACCTTACAGACCAATATGCAGGAATACTTGTCGCAGTAACGCATTGTAATACACACGTATTTCGATAGCTAAGAGTGCAGAAATTTATACTAAAAGCATGTGAATATAGAAGATGAAAAAGTTGCTGATTTTATTACCGTTACTTCATTGTATTGTCTGCTCTTATTCGCAGGCAGATACATCCGTAAAGCGCATCCATCTTCCCAACGGATGGAGCTTGACGCCTGCGGGAAAATCATTGCCGTTAGGTGATCTTCCTTTGAACATTGCGGTGTCTTCGTCAAAGAAATACATCGCGGTTACCAACAACGGGCAAAGCACACAGACAATTGATTTGATTGATGCCATTCACAAAAAAAGACTAGACAGCATCCTCATTCCCAAAAGCTGGCTGGGATTGCGTTTCAGCGCTGATGAAAAATATTTGTATGCCTCCGGCGGCAACGACAATTGGATATTGAAGTATGCTGTTATCAGCAACAGGTTAATATTAACAGACAGTATTCTTTTGGGTAAAAAATGGCCAACGCAAATCTCTCCTGCCGGCATTGAAATAAACGATGCTTTGCACACGATATATGTTGTTACCAAAGACAATAACAGTCTTTATACCATCGATCTGAACACAAAGCATTGCGACTCTCTGAAGCTGGGTGCTGAAGCTTATACCTGCCTGCTTTCGCCCGACAAAAAAGAGCTCTATATTTCTCTCTGGGGCGGCGACAAAATTTTGATCTATAACACAGCGCAAAAGAAGCTGACCGACAGCCTTACCGTTGGCGATAATCCCAATGATATTTGCCTTACCAAAAACGGGACTTATCTTTTTGTTGCCAATGCTAACGATAACAGCGTTTCTGTTATTGACATAAAAAAAAGAAAGGTGCTGGAAACGCTCAACACGGCTTTATATCCTGATGCGCCAAGCGGCTCTACCACCAACAGCGTAGCGCTTAGCAGCGATGAAAAAACACTGTACGTTGCCAATGCCGATAACAACTGCCTTGCCGTGTTCGATGTCAGCCGTAAAGGCAACAGCTTTGCCAAAGGCTTCATTCCGGTGGGCTGGTATCCAACATGTGTAAGAGTGATTGGCAACACCATTTTTGTTGCCAACGGCAAGGGCTTCACATCGTTGTCCAATCCTGATTTTCGTCCATTTGGCAAGAGCGATAAGCCGGCTTCTGCGTTTCAGCAAGGCACGATGCGCGATGAATATATCGGCGGTCTGTTTACAGGAACACTGAGCTATTTTACCACACCCTCCGCAGCGCAACTCAGCAGGTATGCAAGGCTGGTTTACCAGAACACACCTTACAATAAAACCAAAGAAACAATTGCGCAGGGCGAATCCGGAAACCCGGTACCCGTGCGGCTTGGCGATACATCTCCCATCAAATATGTGTTTTATATCATCAAAGAAAACAGAACCTATGACCAGGTATTGGGCGATATAAAAGAAGGCAATGGTGATACCAGCTTATGCTTGTTTGGTGAGAAGGTAACACCTAACCTCCATGCGCTTGCAAAAGAGTTTGTACTGCTTGATAATTTTTACGTAGATGCCGAAGTAAGCGCCGACGGACACAACTGGAGTATGGGCGGCTATGCCAATGATTATTTAGAGAAAACATGGCCAACCGGTTATGGCGGCAGAGGTGGCACATATGATGCGGAAGGCAACCGCGAAATCGCAAATAACAAAGGTGGTTTTATCTGGGATCATTGCGCGCGGGCAGGCATAAGCTACCGTACATATGGCGAGTTTGCCGATGATTACAAGCCCAATATCCCGGTGCTTAAAAATCATTTTTGCCCTTACTATACGAGCTGGGATCAAACAGTGCGCGACACCACGAGAGTGGGACAATGGAAGCGTGATTTTGATTCGCTGGTTTCTCATCATGCGCTGCCGAAAATGAATACGTTGCGAATCATTAATGACCATACGGAAGGCTTACGCAAAGGTCGCCCGACACCGTTTGCACATTGTGCCGATAACGACCTTGCAGTAGGCATGTTTGTAGATTATTTAAGCAAAAGCCTGGTGTGGAAACAGAGTGTTGTTTTTGTAGTGGAAGATGATGCGCAGGATGGTCCCGATCATGTAGATGCGCATCGCAGCCCGGCTTATGTAGCCGGCGGTTTTGTAAAAAGAAGCTACATTGATCACACTATGTATTCTACAACATCGGTGTTGCATACAATTGAACTTATCCTGGGTTTGAAACCGATGAGCCAGTATGACGCGGCAGCAACTCCTATGTGGCGTTGTTTCTCTTCCAAACCTGACCTGACACCGTTTCATGCTAAGCCATTGCAGACCGACATCAATGCAAAGAACACGGTTGAAAATGCGTGGCAGCGTAAAAGTGAAACATTCGATTTTTCGGGTGAAGACAGGATACCCGACCGGGAGTTTACCGAAGTGATCTGGAAGGCAGTGAAAGGGGCAAACGCTATTGTTCCTTCGCCACGAAGAGCTGCATTTGTAAAAGCAAGTGAGAAGAAAGACGAAGACGATTAATAGCGTTACAAGTGATGTAATTTGCAAATGCTTTTCTGTTTGCTTACCGGCTGTTACTCCTAATCATGTAATGTACCTGATAATAAAATGTCATCGGGTACGATGTATTATGTTTCATCTGTTATCAGTTACCTGTGTTATCGCATCTGTGTAGACTCATCACCTGTTGATTGCCTTCTTTTGCGTTTCCTACAGCGAAATGTATTTCATCAAACCAACAAGAGAAGGTTAACCGGAACATTTCACCCACCTGCCATAGAATAAGGTGGGGTGAAAGCCGCAATGCAACCGTTCGCGGCGATTCTGCTTTTGAGCCTCCGCAGACGGGTTTGTACTAGGCAAAGATCAGGAACCGCGTTGCGGGAAATCTTCACGTCCAGGTCTATGTATGATGAATAGCAAATGGGCGATTGAAGGCTGGCGCGCGAGCCTGTCGCAACTCATTACCGGTACCAGGCTGGATTAAGACAATCCGTTGCCATTGGTAGGAGAACGCGAAGCTTTGTAGTAATCAGTTATCCAAAAACCCGGTTGAGCTGACCCGCTATATAGCTTACAAACGAGATGTCGATATCAGCCACCGCTTCAGCCGTGAACATGCCATTTGTATCCTTGAAAAAACACAGTCTGGCAGAATCGATAGTGGTAAAAACCGTATGAATATCACCATTACAAACAAATACTTTTATGGGCAGTTCCTTAGGCCGGGATGGATATAAAACAGGTAACGCAGAGTTGATAGTCATGGTGCTGCAAAAATAGAATGGGTATTGCAAAAGATACGTTTACAAGAGCTGTAAAGGTTGGTTTTAAGGAACAATTAATGGGCACGTATGGTTTCAGCCGGTACGATGCAAGAAAGAGACAGAAGTTTCCCTATATAGGAATAAAAGAGCTTTTATGTTACTGGTTATTCTGGTGAACCTCTTACACTGCCTGCACTTGACTGTTCCGGCACCGGCATTGCCAACTGGTACACAATATTGGATTCCGGGGCCTGGTATTTCTATACCGCCCTTTTTTTATGTTATGACGTCATGTTCTTCTAGCTTCATAAAACATAGTGGCACGGCAAAGAAGCTTTTAATAAGTATAGGCTGCTTTTACCATTTTGATTTCCGCTTTCCCGTATTGAACCGGTAATCAGAATTGCAATCAAACCGGAATTTTTGCAGGCAAGCCTTTGGGGGTGTGGCACCGGTATTGAAACAGTATAGTATAAAACCAGTATCATAAAAAGTTTATTCGCCTTTATTATCTCCTTCTTTGTTTCTGCCCCGTCTAAAGAACTTCAATTTATCCCGGTGCGTCCTAACCTGCCTAAACTGCTAACCTGCCCGATTACATGACCTGGTAAGAACATAGACGCTTATCATTGCTTTATACAGAGGCAGCTAATGGAGAACCGAGAGCCTTAAAGATTGGGTCAGCAAGTATGATAGTCAGATCAGATTTCGCGTTATAAAATCAATGCTTTAATCTGCTAATCAAAAGTCTAAAATAAAAGGTTATCAACAATTTTTGGATGGCTAATTATTTTAGTAGTTAATTTGCTAACAAATTTAGCTATGCTAAATCAAAAGAACCAACTATTACAACACCTTGCAAGGGTAGTATCATCCTTGCAAGGAATCAGGTCATTACCCACGGATAATGATGTAGTTCTCGGTTTGCCAGCAGTCGAAGAATCTTTTCCAAACTCTTCGTTTCCTATCGGTTGCACACACGAGTTTGTTTGCTCTTCGAGGCAAAGCATGGCAGCAACCAGTGGCTTCGTGGCAGGCATATTAGGTAAGCTGATGGTGTTAGGCGGCGTATGCCTTTACATCAGCACGTCACGAACTTTATTTCCCGCTTCTTTGAAGCGATATGGTATTGAGCCTCATCAAATCATATTTATTGATTTAAAGACGGAAAAAGATGTCTTGTATGCAACTGAAGAAGCACTCAAGTGTGGGAGAGTAACAGCAGTCATCAGCGAGATAGACAACATCGGTTTCAAAGAATCCAGACGCTTTCAGCTGGCAGCCGAAGGACGCCGTACGACGGGTTTCCTGCTTCGCCGGCAGTCCTCTGCTCTTAACACTATCGCTTCCGTATCAAGATGGCACGTTACACCGATAGCCAGTGACTTACCGGATGATTTACCAGGGGTGGGTTTTCCAAGATGGAGCGTAGAACTACAAAAGATACGTAATGGCAAACCGGGCAAATGGCAGATCGAATGGTCAGCTTCAGGTTTTAAAGAAGTGAGCAGTAACATGCATGTAGTTTATAAAGGTGAAAGAGGAAAAATGACGGGATGATATGGAAAAAAGATTTGTTTCAGTTTGGTTTCGTCATCTGAAAACCGACTGGATGTGTCGGCATAAGCCTGAGTTGAAGGAAGTTCCGTTTGTATTGGTAAAGCCAGATCAGGGCAGAATGGTGATTACCGAGCCATGCAGCAAAGCCAGGAAGAATGGCCTTTATGCCGGGATGGTGGTAGCAGATGCCCGCATCCTTCTGCCTGATGTAGAAGTGTTAGATGACAGATCTGATTTAGCTGAAAGGCTACTTATTAAATTAGCCCACTGGTGTATCAGGTACACGCCTTTTGCTTCGGTTGATTTACCGGATGGATTACTGCTGGATACAAGCGGATGTGCTCAGTTATGGGGTAGCGAAGAAGCCTATCTCAAGAGTATAACGGAGCGGCTGAAAGGCTTTGGTTACAGTATTCGTATTGCAATGGCAGATACAGTCGGTGCGGCCTGGGCGATTGCCCGTTATGGAAAAGTGAAAGCTATTATTCAGCCAGGTACACACGCTGAGGCTTTGATGCCGTTACCACCGATGGCGCTACGTCTCCAAAAAGACATCTGTGAGAAACTATACAAGCTTGGTTTATATCAGGTGCAAAGCTTTATAGATATGCCGCGCTCCGTTCTTCGACGGCGTTTTGGTGAGCCTATTCTTTTACAACTTGATTATGCATTGGGTGTAAAGGAAGAATTCATATTCCCGGTGCAAGAGGCAGAACCATACCTGGAAAGATTACCTTGCGTGGAACCCATAAGTACCCGGAAAGGAATCGAGATTGCCTTAGAGCGCTTACTGGAAGCACTCTGCAGTAGGTTACAAAAAGAAGGGAAAGGTATTCGTGTTGCTTTATTCTCAGGTTATCGTATTGATGATAAAAAAGAGTAAGTGAGTATCAGAACTACTCATGCCTCACATAATAGCAAACATCTCTTTAAACTCTTTGAAATTAAGCTGGGAACCATAGAGCCTGCTTTAGGTATCGAACTGTTTTTACTTGAAGCGAAAGTAGAAGATGTAAACTCTTTACAGGAAACTTTCTGGACGGTAAACAGTAATTTGGAAAGCACAGAACTCGCAGAACTTTTAGACAACTTCCAAAGCAAGTTTGGTAACGGCGTTGTGCATCGCTATTTGCCTGAAGAACATCACTTGCCGGAGCGGTCTGTTCGCCTGGCAGATTCGTTAGCAGAACTACCGGCCAGTTTCTGGAGAGAGGATAAGTGGCGACCCATTCATATCCTGCCAATACCGGAACAAATTGAGGTAACGGCACCCATACCGGATTATCCCCCAATGAACTTCAGGTACAAGGGCAGACTTTATCATGTAGCCAAAGCCGATGCCTGTGAGCGTATCGAACCGGAATGATGGCTTGATGGCGGGTTACACCGGGATTATTATATCGTGGAAGATAAAGAAGGAAAACGCTATTGGGTATTTCGATTAGGTCATTACAGTGCTGATAGCATGCCTGCCTGGTTTATACACGGCTTCTTTGAGTGAATGCAGCTCATTCTGAACTTACTAACTAAATCAATAATGAATGATTATACAGAACTGAGTGTAACAACGAATTTTAGTTTCCTGCGCGGAGCATCCCATCCTGAAGAAATAGTAGAACAGGCTTATGAGTTTGGCTATAAGGAAATTGCAATTACAGACCACAATACATTGGCTGGTGTAGTAAGAGCCTATGCGGCTGCCAAAAAAAAGGGAATACGCCTCATTACAGGCTGTCGTTTGAACGTAATGGATGGCATCAGCCTGCTGGCATACCCAACGGATAAAGAAGCTTATGCAAGCTTATGTACCCTGCTCACGAAAGGAAATATCAGGACAGAGAAAGGGAAATGTGAACTTTACAAAGCTGACGTGTATGAGCATGCAAAGGGAATGAAGTTTATTGTGATTCCTCCCTTATCACTCAATCCCTCATTTCACTTTGACAATGATTTCAGGCAAACACTGGATAAATGCCGCGAAGTATTTGGGAAAGACTTGTATTTAGGAATGGTAAGAGCATACAGAAGTGAGGACTTTAAGCGGCTTCACCGGCTATCTCAATTATCTATACGCTATGAGGTTCCGTTAGTAGCTATAAATGATGTACATTATCATAATCCTGTACGCAGAGAATTGCAGGATGTGATGACGTGTATAAGAGAAAAACGAACCATCTATAATGCAGGATTTCTTTTGCACGAAAATGCAGAAAGGCACCTGAAAACAAAAGAGGAAATGTTACGACTATTCCGGCAATATCCTGATGCTATAACAGCTACGCAGGAAATTGCGGAAGCTTGTCAGTTTTCTTTAAGCAGTCTTCAATATCAATACCCCGAAGAGATCGCAAACGAAGGCAGAACGACACAGGAAGAACTGGAAAAGCTTACCTGGGAAGGAGCCAAAGAAATGTTCGGCGTTGGGTTGCCTGTCAAAACAAAGGAAACGATACAATATGAACTTTCTTTTATCCGGAACATGAACTATGCTTCTTATTTTCTTACAGTACATGATATTGTCCGGTTTGCCCGAAGCCAGGGTATCCTTTGCCAGGGAAGAGGATCAGCTGCTAATTCTACGGTATGTTATTGCTTAAGTATTACATCGGTCAATCCCACGAAGTTCGACTTACTCTTTGAACGCTTTATTTCTTCTGCCCGTAATGAGCCACCCGACATTGATGTTGATTTCGAGCATGAGCGACGGGAAGAAGTGATACAATACATCTATCAAAAGTATGGAAGGGACAGAGCCGCTATTGTTGCCACCGTAACCCAACAGCACCAGAAGGGAGCCATCAGGGACGTAGGTAAAGCAATGGGCTTGTCGGTTGATGCGGTTGACCGTTTAAGTAAGTCTGTCTGGCAATACACAGATGAGTGGTTCGATGAAGAAAAAATAAAAGAGCAAAGCATCAATCCATCCGATACTCACTTACAGAAAGTCTTGCAGCTTACCCAACAGTATATTGGGTTTCCAAGGCAGTTGGGGCAGCATACGGGGGGCTTTGTGATTACGCAGGAGAAGCTTCATCATCTCTGTCCTATCCTGAATGCAAGGATGGAAAACAGAACCTGTATTGAATGGAATAAGGATGATATAGATGCGTTAGGATTTATGAAGATAGATGTGCTGGCCTTGGGTATGCTTACCTGCATCCGCAAATGCTTTGACGAAGCAAAAAAACAATATGGACTTGACCTGACACTGGCAAATATCCCACAGGATGATAAAGCTGTGTATGACATGATAAGCAACGCTGATACCATTGGTGTGTTCCAGATTGAGAGCCGGGCGCAGCAAGCTATGCTGCCACGGTTGCGCCCTAACTGCTTTTATGATCTTGTGATTGAAGTTGCGATTGTTCGTCCCGGCCCGATACAAGGGGATATGGTGCATCCCTATTTAAGAAGAAGATGCGGGCTGGAAAAAGCAGAATACCCCTCTAAAGAATTGGAAGAAATTTTAAAGAGAACATTGGGCGTTCCGCTCTTCCAGGAACAGGCAATGAAGATAGCGATTGTGGCAGCCGGTTTTTCAGCCGCGGAAGCAGATGAACTAAGAAGAAGTATGGCAACTTTTAAGTTCAAAGGCATGGTAAATAAATTCCAGGAAAAGCTGATATCCGGAATGCTGGAAAGAGGTTATACAAGAGAGTATGCCGAGCGTGTGTTCAGGCAATTAGAAGGGTTTGGAAGCTATGGTTTTCCAGAAAGCCATGCTGCCAGTTTTGCCCTGCTTGTTTATGTATCAGCGTGGATCAAATGTTACTATCCCGATGTGTTTGCGTGTGGACTGCTGAACAGTATGCCGATGGGTTTTTACAAGCCGGCACAGATCGTTATTGATGCAAAGAATCATGGCGTTGAGTTCAGGCCTGTTGATATCAACTACTCCCTTTGGGATAACGTGCCGGAAGAAAAAACAGCGAAGTATTACGCACTGCGTTTGGGATTCAGGCAAGTACATGGTATCCGTTCTGAAGATATGAAAAAACTGATCGAAGCCAGGAAAGAACTTTTTACAAGTGTCGGACAACTGCTTGATGCCGGCCTTTCCGTTTCTACTTTGGAGAAGCTGGCTGATGCAGATGCTTTCGGGTCTATAAATCTTGATAGAAGACAGGCATTATGGGAAGTATCGGCTTTGCATGATAACCCTACCGGAATCTACCAGGGACAACCATCGGAAAGCAAAACGGAAGACGACATCTTACTGCCAAAGATGCTTCTCTCTGAACATGTGGTTCACGACTATTGCGCTACCTCTCTTTCCCTCAAAGGGCACCCGGTAAGTTTTATACGGGAGAAGCTTTCACTGCTTCATGTAAAGTCAACAAAAGATTTAATGACAGCAAACCATGGAGAGATTGTAAAAATAGCCGGGCTGGTGTTGGTAAGGCAACGCCCTGGCACAGCCGGTGGCGTGTGTTTTATAACAATAGAAGATGAAGCAGGGGTTGCAAATCTGGTAGTCTTCCGGAGCCTGTTTGAAAGCCAATACCGGAAAGAAATTATCAGTTCCCGTTTACTGATGGTGCATGGCAAGGTGCAAAAAGAAGGGCAGGTTATTCATATCATTGTCAGCCATTGTGAGGACTGGTCAAAGCTTCTCAGGCATCTTTTTTTTAACAAAAAAGAACAACCCGCCTCTTTTAAAACCATGTTTGATAGCGGAAATAATACGTTGCCATTTGAGGCAGAAGACAAACGAACACAAGTGAGAACAAGAGCCGGAGAAGATCATTTTCCCGGCGCCAGGGATTTTAGGTGAGTTACAAATAAAACAAAAGGAATCAATATTATGAATCATAGTCAGACAGCACCTTATCTGTTTATTCCGTTGAAGTTGACCAGTGTATTCCGTAGCAAATTGACCAGTCATTATGCTGGCAAAATGTGATCGGATAGTGGCTGTGAGCTGTTTTAAAAATAGATACTTTCTGTTAGTTGCCCTTGTTTAGTTATTTGTCCTGTATTGCCTGCTTCTTTTTTCTCAGCTATGGTGCCGTTCAAAATGTGGCAAGTGCCGTAGGAGTTGATGCTGCATTTGGTCACAAAATAACATTAGGTACTGTACTCGGCGCAGCAGTAACAGGTGCCCTTGACGAAGCCATTCCTCAGTTTAAAGGGCTTCCTTTCAAAAAGTATAATGGTTGGGCAAAGTTAGCTAACGCTTCGGCTGAATTATGTATTAATACTGTTCGTGGTGGTGTATTAGGTGGAATTGGAGCCGCTGTGGCTGGTGAGTCATTCAAGGATGGTATGGAATCCGGAGCCATTGGCGGTTTTGTAAGAACGTCAATTAATATTGCTATTTTAGGACCAACAATTCGTCCAACAGGTAAGATAAAAGAAAATCTACAAGCTATGTGCACTTTTTTCTTTTTCTTGACCATCAATTCCGCAAAAAATGACCAGTATTGTTGTTGATAATCAAATGTTTTACTGATCAGTATGTCGCGAAATCATTAACTCGTTTAGGCGAAATATCTAGCGCAGTTAGCATTTAAAACTATTTTCCGTTATAAGAATTTTTATTATCAACCTTGTTTGCAACTTTTACATTGTGAAAGATTTCTGTAGAAAATTGCTTGGCTTTAAAAATTATAAAAGACGCCTATCGTGGAGATTTAATTGAATTGCTAAATCGGTGTAAAAGTGACCAGTAAAAAGGTTTGTTGTAAACCCTTTTACTGGTCAAAGCTTTGCGGAATATGTGTTCAAGAACTGCGTAATCATCAGTACATGAACCAATGCTGCAGTAACTGCAGGTTGGCGGCAGTGGTTTCAATACTTTTCCACTTAGGAATAAGCCCACTCATATTTTTCTTAAAGTGTGAAACCGTGTTTAGAAATGAAGTGGAAATTCATCAAACAATATTTCTTTTTAAGATCAGTAAGAACCTCTTTGCCTTCTGCTAAATTCCACATCATGGTGAACTGATAATCTTTCAACTTTTTGTTCCTTCTATCCCAAGCCTCACTGCGTGGGTATCACGAACAACAAACCCGGTTGAATAAAATTCTGAAAGAGTGCAATATCAGTGTTGTGCCATCACACCTGTAAACTCATACCACAATCATTCACATTCCAAAGCATCTTGAAAGCTGTTATATTCTGGAGGCAGTTTATGTCAGGTGCAGAATCAATATAGTTCCTAAGAATCTGGTAAAAGAGGAGGAAGAAGACATTTTGTATCGCAACATGAAACGGCACCCTTTTTAAGCCCTCTTTAATGCTTCTGCAACAACAGTGATATTACTTTTGCGGTTCCATGACAACCAAAACAATAATACCAATTTTGTTCCCATCCCGTCCCACAGAGTTGCCGGCGCAAATGATGATTGCCGACGGTGAAATCAGTGTCATTACTACATCTATTGATGATGTGCCGGTTAAGTTTGTAAGAGACAGCAGCGGGTGGTTCAAATCTGAAGCAAGCGATACCGTAGATATAGCTTACCTCAGCAACATCGAAACCCAATTAAACCGCATGTTCTCGTAATCTGAATATAGGACTGATACTTATCCCAAAAACGACAATTCGAACTGCACGCACGTGTTGAAAGATTCATTTTTAGAATTTATCAGGAGATAGTAATTAGTGTTTACTTTCAGTAGCCGGTAATAACGGTCAACAAAACATAACAAATGCAAATCATCCCGTACAGCTATGCGCCTGAGACAATTCATTGCGGAATCTTACACATTGGGGTAGGTAATTTTCATAGAGCGCACCAGCAATTTTACATGAATCAATTATTGGAAGACAACGACCAGCACGACTGGGGAATATGCGGTGTGTGCCTGCTGCCTTTTGATGAAAAAATCGTTCGCAATTTAAGAGCGCAGAATCTGGGTTATACCTTGACGGTTTGCGGCAGCAATGGTAACAATAAAGTGTATCAGATAGGTTCGCTGCGGGAATTACTATGGGGCGTAGAACAGCCGCAAGCCGTAGTAGACAAAATAGCTGATCCTTCCATAAAAATTATTACGCTAACCATTACGGAAGGTGGCTATAACATAAATAAAGAGACAAACGAGTTTACCCTCACTAATGAAAAGGTAAGGCATGATATAAAAAATGAGGAACAGCCCGCAACGGTATTTGGATTTGTAGCGCAGGGGCTTCGCAAACGAAGGGAAAACGGTGGCGGAGGGGTAACCATCTTATGCTGCGACAATCTGCAGCATAACGGAGACACGGCTAAAAAATCTTTCTTATCCTTTATGCAAGCCCAGGATACGAACCTGGCGCAATGGGTGGAAGCCAATACAACATTCCCGAACAGCATGGTAGACCGCATAACACCTTTCACAACTCCTGAAGATGTAGAAAGGCTAAACAGAGTAAGCGGTGCCAATGACAAAGCACCTGTGTATTGTGAAGACTTTATTCAATGGGTGATAGAAGACAAGTTTATAGCCGGACGCCCGGCTTTGGAACGGGTTGGCGTAACCTTTACCGATGATGTAACCGGCTACGAAAACATGAAGCTCAGTCTGTTGAATGCATCGCACACGCTGTTGTCATATCCTTCTTTTCTGAAAGGCTATCGTAGGGTGGATGAAGCCATGCAGGATGCCCAGATTTCCCAATATATAAGGGAGTTTATGGACATAGATATTACGCCGTATGTACCTGTTCCGCCCGGTACAGATTTGAGCCGGTATAAACAAACCCTCATGCAACGGTTTGCTAATACATCTGTAAGCGACCAGGTAAGCAGGTTGTGCGCTGACGGCATCTCGAAATTCCCGGTTTACATTATGCCTAACCTGGTGAAGATGATTCGGGATGAAAAAGACCTTACCCGTGTGGCTTTGCTGATAGCATCGTACAGGCACTACCTGAAATACAAAACGGACGAAAAAGGTCAGTCTTACAGTGTATCAGAGCCTGGTGCCACAGCAGAAGATGAAAAGCTGATTGCGAGCGACGATGCGCTTGATTTCCTGGATGTGTCAGCCTTTAAACGCATACCATTACGAACGGCACAACCTTTTGTGTCTCTTTATTTACAATTCGTGAACTCCATTAGAGACAAAGGAATTACAGCAGCACTGGAATCCATACTGGTGTAACATATTACATTGCCGGTTTGTATTGAAACAACGAGTTTCTATCATTGAATGTCTTGCCAGCTTTATCAAGATACCACTGCTTTTAAGTTTACTTTTATCTTATGAAACCAAAGTCTAGCAATCGCGTACTGCCATACATCATTGTTACTTTTATTTATTTTATAGTCGGCTTTTTAACCACCGTAAATGAACAGCTGCAGGCACCGTTGAAGTTTACATTCCTCGCTGATGCCGGAAGCCTGAAGAACACACTTACCACCTTAATTTCCTTCTTCTTTTTCTTAGGGTATCTGATAAACGGAACCTTAGGCAGTAAATGGGTTAATAAGTTTGGGTACAAAAGAACCATCCGGCGTGGGCTTCTGTTTATTTTATCCGGTCTGCTGTTGTATCTGTGTTCTTCCTGGTTCGGCTACAAATATCCTCATGCCGCTTTCCACTTTAGAGATTCCGTTGTTCCTTATGGCTTTCTGATTTTTCTTACCGGTTCATATTTAATGGGCACCTCTGCCGCCATTATTCAGGTTGTTGTAAACCCCTACGTAGCATCTTATGATTTGCCCGGCACGCAACCGGTGCAACGCTTAAATATTACAACCGGTATCAACTCAATCGGTACCACATCAGCACCGTTTTTCGTAACACTTGTTATGTTTAGTGGGATACCCATTATGAATGTGCAGATAAGCCAACTGCTGGCACCTCTTTCCATTTTGATTCTTTGCATTCTTGCTGTTTTTTTGGTAACCAGTAAACTTGATATACCCGACATCCCGAATACACGGGCATCGGGCAACGAAAAATTGGAGAGAAGTATATGGTCGTTCAGGCACTTCGCGTTAGGTGTTCTCGCCATCTTTTTTTATGTAGGAACAGAAGTTGCCATCGGCGCCAATATCAACCTGAATGCCTTTGAGCTTAAGCAATCAGGGCACCCTATGACTTTCTTTGGTAAAACGGAAATCATCATTGGCGGACTTGATTTGGGAATTCATGCCTTACTATCCACGCTGTATTGGGGAGGTTTTTTTGTAGGAAGAGCGATATCGAGTTTTTTCAGCAACATTTCAGCAAGGGCGCAGCTAACAGTAACAACAACGCTGGCAGCAATCCTTGCTGTTCTGGCAATAGCGACACAAAATTTATGGTTCCTGGTGGCCATCGGTTTGTTACATTCTTCTATGTGGAGTTGTATCTACTCGCTTTCCATAAAGGGACTGAATAAATACACGTCAAAAGCATCCGGCGTATTTATATCGGCAGTCTTTGGCGGTGCCGTCTTTACTCTTTTGCAAGGCGGCTTGGCAGATATTTTTGGCACCTGGCGGTGGACATGGATCCTCACCATTGTTTGTGAGTTGGTAATGTTGTCCTACGCTTTGTTTGGCTCTTACCCGAGAGCGGAAGATATTATCACTACCTATGATGATGGGGTTGATGAAGTATTAGAGCTTCGATGAGATAAGCAGGAATCATCAGTTGTCCTCCATCTCATTCCGCTGGAAGAGCCTGGCAAAATGTTGGTGACTTTACTAACAGAAGTAAAACCGCTGACTGCGGCGAAAAGGAAATAACAACTACAGCCGGCAAGGCATTGCTGAAAGCAGGGTTGATGCATTATTATTGAGCGGTTGGATGTAATTCTATTGAGTGGTAGTGCTGACATCTCCGCCTGTTTCCCGCCGCCATATCTTCGTTTCAAAACATGGTGGAGGCGTATGGTTATAATGATACAGTCGTGAGTCTCCGGCATCATCTTTTTCGCTCAAGCTGACGTGCTTTACCAACCTGGTATTTGGCTGGTGAAGAACACAATAGCCAAAGCAGAAAACAATAAAAAGCAACGAATACATTTTATATGACACGAGTTATTTTCATTACCCTTTTTTGCTTCTTAACTACCCTTTGCTTTGCACAGTCGCAAGGCGAAATGAATGCGGACGCAGATAAAAAATACCAGGTAGCAGACAAAAAACTGAATACGGTATATCAAAAGATTCTGGCTGACTACAAAGCGGATACTGCCTTTATAAAAAATTTCAAAATTGCGCAACGGCTTTGGGTGCAGTACCGCGATGCTGAAATGAAAGCGATCTTTCCGGACAGGGAAGCCGGGTATTATGGCACTGTTCAGCCCATGTGCTGGTCTGTATACCTAACCAGCCTTACGGAAGAAAGAACGAAAACAATAACCGTTTGGCTGACGGGTATGGAAGAAGGAGAGGTTTGCTCCGGCTCCATTAAAACTAAGAATTGAAAGAGGCTGCCGTTTTCGTTATAGCTCAGTATGCTTACAGGGCTCCTTTATTTCGTCCTCCGGAGATATAAATGAGGGAATTAAGGCCTTCCCCTGTTTGGCGTAGTCTCCCGGCTGCGTCACACCGTCCGGCAATCTTCCATTATCAAGTCGCTCTTTTCAACTAACTCAGCGAATTTTTTGTGCAGAAGCCCGGTTTTTGGTTCCGGTACTACCTCTCTCAACGAGAAAAGTTCGGTGTATAGAGAAAGGTCATCTTCCTTACCTCTGCTAAATATACCGCACTAAAACGCAGTGCCGATTTGCAGCTTCGCCCAACCTGCCCGAAAGCCTGCAACTTCATTTTAAACACTTTTCAAATTACTATTTCCGGCTGCCGTTTACTTTATTTTCGTACCTGCATAACGGTAAGCAATATGAAAGACACACCCGGCATCTACATCAGGCAGGCTACAACCGGCGACATGGAATTCATTATTTCCTTGGTTCCCAGGTTGGCGGAATTCGGACCGCCTTCATGGCGTAACAAAGCGCAAATGATTACGACGGATACTAATATTCTGATGGATAAGCTAACGCATGTGCCTGCCGGAACCGTCATTTTTGTGGCAACAGACAGCAACAATATTCCGCTGGGCTTTATTCATCTCCAGTCAGGAAGCGACTACTACAATAAAGAGCCGCACGGTCATATTTCAGACATTGTGGTGGCACCCGGAGGGGAAGGAAAAGGAACAGGCAGACGGCTAATGGAAGCAGCGGAAGCATGGGCGAGAACGCAGGGATACCGGTGGCTGACGCTGAGCGTATTTGCCCAAAATGTACGGGCAAGAGAAGTGTATGAACGGATCGGCTACGAGCAGGATATTATGAAGTATGTGAAAGAACTCTGATCTGCTTCGCGTTTCTTCTGCACAAAGTGTCTCTCCATGGCTATACATGTGTTAGTTAAAGAACCTTGCTGCGATAAGTTAACTATTTGCCAGCCCATCTGTTGTATCGTTTTTGGAGTTTCTGAATCTTGCATGCGAAAAGATATGTGACATTGAAATACATGAAAAACAAAAAGGTTTTCAACTTACTGAAAGGAATATTTATTTTTAGTTAGAAAAGGCGGAAGGAAACTTTCGCATTTTTAACCGTTTGCAGATATGCTATGCGGCACCTTTAAAATTTCAAACGGTGAAAATATTTCTTTGTTTACTTACAATTCTTGTCTTTTCCTGCCGGAGACATGATTGTTTTGATTTGCCCCGTCCGACAGTGTTTGAATTTATAGATTCAACCGGGCAAAACGTGATCGCAGACAGCTCATTGTTCCTTTCATCCACTCTCATTATGGAAGATATAGGTGACACTCTGTTTAGATCTTTACAATACTCCGTTACCAGCGACAGCAAATTAGCCGTAAAAGAACTGGGCTGGTATAACGGTACTAAGAAATACAGATTTTTTGCGCCCGGCACAGCAATTTACTTTTTTGTACACTCCTCTAAAAATCCTTCTTCGGGTTGTGACAATAGTTTTAAAATTGACAGCATCAGTTTTACTGACGTGCCCGCCAGCAAAAAAGCAGATTTCTATCAGGTTATAGTCAAATAGAACACATCTGCCAACACATGCTTGCTGCCATAGCGGCTGACCTCTCTCATTCATCGTTAGTAATTCTATGAAACGGTATATCTTTATCCAGGCTGATACTTCGCTAAGCCTGATACGGACAAAGCAGTGAGCCGTTGGCTGTTATGGCAATTGAAACCTTCAATTTAAATGTATGAATACGAAACTGAAAACTTTTTTGCTTTCGCTGCTGACACCGGGACTTGGCTATCTTCAAAACGGTGACAAAAAATCATTCTACACAACTTTGTTAGTTTTTTATGGTGTTATCGTTTCCGCTGCTGCGTTTAGATTATTTACAACTTTCACCGGGTTGCTCATAATCGTTGCCATACTAATCGGTATCTACATTTTTACGGCAGTTCGGGCAACACAAAAAATGGGACAAACGAGCATAAAAAATCAAACGTCAGGCACTTTAAAGCTTTGCTTCACCATTGGATTTATTTTTATTACAGGGTTATCATTTGCGAACAGGCGAACGGTGTTAGGCTTTGACATTATGAGTATGAATGTTCCGGTGATGCAGCCAACCATTTTAGAAGGTGAAAAGTTTCTGGTCAATACATGGGCTTATAAACGCAGCTTACCAAAGAGAGGCGACATCATTATTCATTCGTTCAACGGGCAACAGGGTTTATACCTGAACAGGATTATTGCCCTTGAAAATGACAGGATTGAGACTACGGATGGTGTTGTGTTTGTAAACGGACAAAAGCTTACCGAATCTTATGTTTTGACAGTCAATGTTACAAAAGCTCAATCAAAAAATATAACTGCCATCATAATTCCGGAAGGGAACTATTTTGTTATGGGTGACAACCGGGACGCAAGTTTTGGCGACAGCCGGTTTAGCGGAACCATTACAATCAGCAATGTTGTTGGAAAAATAACAGACGTAATAAGCTTGCAAGACAAATCAAGAATTGGAAAATCCCTTAAGTGACAAGCCACGAACCGCCACAAATGCTTGTCGCCATATTTGATTTCTATTGGTTTTCAAGCATAGTCATTTTTCTCACTCTTTACTAAGCGTCTCACCCTTTCGCATTTTGACCTTACCGCAGTGACAATCATTCATTGATATAGTCTAAACAATTGAAAATTACTGTAAACCAATCGTTTGCCCGTCTAATTAGAAAAACGGTAATTGTCAATCTTATGGGACAGGATAAGGCATCGTCCATCTCTGCTGTATGCGTTCTGTAGCCGGAGAAATCAGTTTGAGCAGTGCCATATCAGAAGTAAAAACGCCTTTGTTTTTCGTTACTTTTCTGATCTGGCGGTGATAGCCTTCTATGGTATTGGTAGTATAGATGAGCCTTCTTATGCCATCCGGATACTTAAAATAAGTGCTCTGCGCTTACTCCGGTTGTTTTCCCAATCTAGCAATAAAACGACTACTTAACTCAAGTTGCCAGATAATCAAGAGAGTTTATTGAGAGTAAAAGCGAAGAGAAACAAGATGAGTTTAAGAAGAAACCCTTTAAAGGTAACCGCATGAATGGTTCTGAGGAAAAGCGCTTTGATTTCACCCAAAGTGGTTTCGATTCCTTTTCTCATCTGTTCTTTCAGGAACCTTTGCCACGGCTCATCTTTTCTCTTTGCATTTTTTTTACGCTGTACCATCAGTTCTACCCCTTCTGCTTCTTTCATATCATCTTCGATTGTATAGTCAGTGTAGGCTGCATCGCCATAGATTTTGCTTTCTGCTGCCACTGCCAGCGGTAGCTTTTTGAGTGCCTGCACATCACTTTCGCAGCCCGGCACAAAGCAGAACTCAACCGGAATACCGGTCGTTGTAGTGAGTACCTGAACTTTCACTCCTTAAAAATACCTTCTCATGCTGGCTTGTTTTCCCCGCCACTGCTTCCCCTTTATGATTCTTGAACGACTGATGCGGATATTATCGCAGACGGCTACCGGGAAAGAATCAATCACATAATCACCGGCGCCTGTCATTGCCTTGACATGATCACCCACCTGGTAAAACAAACTGAACAGCAATTCTGAGAGCTCGTGCAACCGGCGGTTAAACCGGCTTTTGTCCAGCATGCGGGGAACCAGCTTCGTTATCTTCATAAACTGCCTGGCATTGTCCTGGTGACCGCCAAAGTAAAGAGCTGACACAATAGCCGTTGTCATTACTTCGCTGTCACTTACCTTTCTTCGCATGTCTTCCTGATGTCCAACACCTTTCAATAAATCATCTACTATACAATAAAGAGCTATAATTTTATCTTCGCAGAGCATCGGTATATAATTTTAATTGTGGTAACTCAAAATTATTCCTTATCCCTTGCTCTGCTTCTGTTTATAACTGGCAACTTGAGTTATTTATGATATACAGCACAAATAGGCAAACCCTTACAGATAACAAATGAGCGACATAGAAAAAATGAAATTCCTTTTGAACGTGTGTTATTTTTTAGTGACGCAGTTGTTGCCATAGCCATTACACTATTGGCACTGGATTTAAAACTGAATTTCCCCGAAGACCAGCATCTTACATTTAACGATCTGCTGCTACCTCGGAAAAATTACCTTGCATTTCTTCTCTACTTCATCAACATTGCAATTTTCTGGCGCTCACATCACCAGATGTACACCTACATTCACAAGATGAACGAACGCACGATGAGCTACAACATGTGCTGGTTGTTTTTTATTGTTATACTCCCTTTCTCAACCAGTGTATTAAGCACCCATTTTGGTGACTCATCTGCCATTTTTTTATACAGCCTGAACATTTTCGCATTATCCATTGCCAAAATCTTATCTGGCACAGCGCAGACGTAAAACAGGGTTACATTGATGGCGAGTTATTGTCCGGCATCGAGAGAGCGGTTCAGAGACCTTTTCAAGTTTGATATAGGAAACAGTCTGACGTGTCTTATCCTAAGCTTTTTTATACCTAAAATTGCTTTCTTTTCTTGTTTTTTAAAATACCTGTTTTATTTTTTATGACCATTTATATTGCTAACCAAAGGCGTAAAAATGTAATTGAAGAAAAAAGGTAATTCTATTCCACCGATCAACCCATTGCCCGTTAGCGGCAATTGAAAACCTGTAAAAAAACGAATCGCTGATAGGTGCTTTAGAACCCACAACTCAGCAAAGTATTACACAAAAGCTTTGCTAAGCTTGCAACTTAGCCGCCTTTATCTTACAGTTTATCAGTTCATTCCTATATATGAAACTTTCAAGATTCCCTACTGATACAGATAACATCGCCAATGAGCTTCCGAACCCAGCCCCGTTTTCGCGCAAGCGTCCGTTCAGAGGTTCTGTAAGTTTAAAGCCGACTCCCTTGCAGCTTGTTTATGAACAGCTGCTAAAGCCGCAAGAGCCTTCAGCTATTTCTGATACAACACAGAGCAAGGACAAATTGTAATTTCTTTCGTTACTGCACAGAATTATGAGGGTTAAGCGTTACCAAAAACAGGGTTGCTGCTTTGTAGTCAAACTTTCAATTCAGCTTCCTGTTTTGCCAACACTTCATCTAATGAACCAGCTTCGTTAGAACGGTCCGCGTTTATCTGCTGATAATAATCAGCCAGTTGCTTCTCAAGCAATTCGAACAAATGATGCAAGTCAACTTCATTCATCTCAGCCACCTGTGGCGATGAGGCTTTCCATGTACTGAAATAAGGGGTGTTTCTGTTTACTTCTCCCATCACCGCATCGCCGTAAAGCGATAGTTGATCCATTAATTCACTAACAAAACCATCGGTCTGCACTTTCAGTTTATCTAAATCTTCTCTGAAAGAAGCGTCGTTCGTTTGTCCCTCTATCTTTTCAATGGCTTCTTTTCTGTCGGTGTACATACCCAGTAGTTCCTGAATAATGTCAACATCGGTCTTTGTAGCTACTTCCATATGTTATTCTTTTAGTAAGAACTGATTTTTTAACGCTTGCGTCTGATGTATTATCAACAAACGTTGCCGTATTTCTGCAGATAAATATAATGATAGATGCCTTAACTATTTGCATACAGCCAATCCGCAAAATCTGTTACAGAATTAAACAATTCATCAGGGTGTTCTTCTTTTAATTCATCCGCTTTAGCAGAAGGCGCCCAGGCAGCAGCCACAACCGGAACACCTGCTTTACAGCTATCCTTGATATCGCTGGCAGAATCGCCTACATAGATGGTTTCTTCTTTGGTTACAGTGCCGAATGATTCAACGATGCTGTCAATGTCTGCCGGCTTTTGCTTTCCATCTAAAGAGCCGTTTTTTACAATGCTGAAGTAGGAAGCAATATTGAAACGCTGCAAAGACATCTCACTGCTTTCCTTTCCTTTGCCTGATGCGATAGCCAGATAAATACCTTTGCTCTTCAAGGTTTTCAACAAATCTACGATTCCATCAAAAGCATTGGGACACATCGTATGCAACGACTCATAGTGACGTAAAAAATCCGTGACAGCCTTTTCATAATCACTGCCAGGCGCCAATGCTTTAATGGTGCCGGCTTCATTCGGCCCGAAGGCCGCCTCAATTTCTTTGTCCGAAAGCGGATGATGAACCAAAGGTTCTACCGTTTGCCTGAATGTCTCTATGCAGAGTGGTATTGTATCCGCTAACGTTCCGTCAATATCGAAAATGACCGCCTTTATATTTTTCATAGTTGTTTGCTTAAGGCCTGTGCGTTTAAAAATAAAGCCAAACTATCATCTCTTATAGTAAAATGACCACTTGTCAATCTTAAAAGCATTGAAAATCTGGGATTATTCTCTTGGTTTGTCTTTCTCCGCCTCCGCAATAATTTTTCCTTTGCTTTCCGGTTTCTCTACTTTATCATCGCCTAATAACAAACCCCAGGGTTGCAGGGTTTCAACGCGGTCGAATATAATTTTCGCCATGGCAATCACTGGTATAGACAGGAACATGCCGGAAATACCCCAAATCATTTCGCCCGATATAACACCCAGTACAGTAACCAGCGCATTGATACGGACTTTAGAACCCACAATGGTTGGCAACAGTACATTGCTGTCCACCAGGTGAACAACAACGTAAACAATAGCAACCAGTAAAATCTTGGTGCCTGCTGCTCCGGTGGCAAACGTGATGAACGTACCCAAGGCCAGGGAAGTGAAAATACCTATATAAGGAACCAAGTTAAAAATGCCCGTGATGATACCTAATAAGACTGCATACTTTACTCCCAACAAAAGAAAAGCAATACAGCAGATGGCTGATACAATCAACATTTCGAGCAGCAGCCCGAGGATGTATTTGCGAACGATATACTGAACATGTTCTGCAATGTCATATACAGTAACAGAGTTTTCCTCCTTAAAAACAGCAATCAGGAATTTTAAAAGATGATGGCGATACAGAAGCAGGAAGAAAGTATAGATCATGGTAAACACCAGAAAGAGCAGTATGCCCGACAAAGAAGACACGGTAGCACCAATAAATGTGGAGCTTGAACTCAGCGCTTCGGTAGTCGCTTTGTTCACATATTTCATCTGCTGCTTCACGTTTATGTTGAGCGTATTATCTACCCATTGCTGTAAGTCGCCGATAGAGGAATTAATCTGCTCCTGAAATTGCGGCCAATCCTGTGCTAACCGACTGATTTGTGAGCCTAAAAAATAGAAGAACAGAACAAAAGCAGCAAGTAGTAAAATAACCGATAAGCCAGCTGCCGAACCACCTGGCAACTTCAGACGTCGCTCAAAAAAATTGACTAAGGGTAAAAGAGCAACAGAAAACAGCAATGCAAAAATAATTGGTGAAAGCAACTCTTTAGCTTCAATAGCAATAAAGCAAAGAGCTATAAGGCTGATCAATATCAAAGCGAGTTTTACATAGAACGGTAAAGCACGTGACAAAGATGGAGGTGTCATAACAAGTGGTTTTTATAAAAAAAATTGTGAAGCAAGTAAAGTTGCATTAGAATATTTGGAAAGCCCACATCAATAGTTTCATTGGCTATGGTTAGTACTACGCTGATGCTCACTAGTTCCAATATCATTTTGCCCGTGAATTCAACAATGAGCTCGGAATATTTTCCCTTTCGTTTAAAAGTATTATTTCTTCTGAGAAATTCATTCGTAAATCCGAAAGAGCTGATCAATCATCAAACAATAATGACGCTACTGCTTGCGGACAGGCGAAACGCAAAGTTGTAGCTATGGAATGCATCACGATTATATAATTAGTAAGGAAGGTTTCATTATTCACAGCTTGATTCAAAGGGAGAATAAAAAAGGTAACGATACACAAACCTGTGCAGCATACTTACATACAAACTTATGCGCATAGAATTTGCACACTGAGTATATTAAAGCTTTAAAAGCTTATCAAAACCACCAACACATGAATATGATGCTTCCGTTTAAGAACCGTTATAGAATGGTGGTATCCTCTTTATTACTTTTTATTTACGGTTGTTCTCCATCCAGCCAATCAAACGCTTCCAGTATGATCGTACTTCTGGTGATTGGGTTATTGCTCGGTGGTGTCATTATGTATCTGATTAGCAGATTAACACGGGGAAACAAACAGGAAGTTAGTAAGGAGAGCTCACACACCATAGTGGAAAGCATGCGCAAGGTTTTCAAAATTGTATTTGCAGAAGGGCAGTTCAACGAACTATATAACTATGAAGAAACCAAAAAGTTATTCGGCTTTATTCCCTCTACTAAGCGGGCGCTTGTCATTATCGAAGCCAAAGTACTGGTCGGGTACAACTTTGAAAAATGTGTGTGGGAAGCCGATGAGGTGAATCAGAAAATCAAATTGGTCTCTTTTCCCGAACCTGAAATTTTAAGCATTGAGCCCAACTATAAGTACTACAATTTCGATGAGAACATTTTCAACCTCTTGGGAAGAGAAGACCTGACCCGTATACAAATCAATGGCAAAAAACAGGTAGAACTTACCGCCATCAAAAGCCAGTTGCCGAAAATAGCAGCCGAGCAAATGCGCACTTTACTGTTGGAAGTGGTGCAATCCAAAAACTGGCAGTTAGAGAACATTCATAAAATCAACGCGAACGAAACTAAACTACTGCCAACAGTCAAAGAATAAATAGTAAGCAGCCTGATACATTAATGCTCATTCATTTTTTGAATAGATTACTATCTGTAATAGTTATTACCTGACAGTAAATACAGAATGAATGAAATGCTGTTACTTGCCCTTGCTTCAGGAAGAATATTTTATTCCCTTCAATACAACCCTAACTACTAATATACCCACCAACGCATAAAGCAGAATTCGGTATCCCGTTATTTAAGGTTTGTATTGAATCAGAATAATTTTTAGCTATCTGCTACAAGTAATCTCAGTTCGTTTCATTCTCTATCTTATCAGCAGCTTTATTAACCAGATGCTTGGCATCATTCTCTGTCCGGTTCACTAAATCTTTAGCATCATCGGTTAGGTCACTAAAAAGCTTCGAAATCTTCCTGCGGGTCTCAGAGCCTTTTTCAGGAGCAATCAATAACCCGATAGTAACACCTGCTAATACGTTCCTGATAAAATTAAACATAGTCTGTATTTTAAAATGTAAAAAAATCAAAACTAAAAAATAAAGGCTGCCAAAGCAGCCTTTACCATAAAAAGAATTACACACGAACAGCCGCAGGCTCTAACCGGTTCACATTATCTTTCGAATCAGTGCCTTTTTAGCGCCGTATGCCGAAACAACAGCACCCAGCAACAGACTAAAGAAGGTAAGAATCGCTGCGGTCGAAGCCGCTTTCGCTGCTTTATCGGCAATGTCTCTGGCTTTAGCAGCCGCTTCTTGTTTTGTCTGCTCCCACTTGGCAGCCGTTTGTTTGTACGTCGCAATCCAGTTGTCGGCCACCTAGTTCGCCTCATCTCGCCTCTTCCCGGTTCTTGCCATAATCACGTTCACCATTGCATCTTTATCCACCTGCGATACAACACCGTTTCCCTGGCTTTTCAGCCGGTCAAACAAACTGCTCAGGTCTGTATCAGCCTGCTGGGGATTCGATCCTGCACTGCCAGCTGTATTCGATACGGCATTGCCTGCTGCATCCGCCTGGTTCGATAAAGCGCCCGGTTGCAACGCTGGTTTTCCTGTCTGGCGCAGCAATGTTTCAGCCTGCGATTTTAAATTGTCAAGGTTAATACCATAGTCTTTCATCTCATCGCCAATGGCCGGTGCAGCCGCTTCAACGCCTTTACCTACCACATTCCCGGCGGCACCCAGTGTACTGCCAACCAAACGACCGGCACCACCCAATAAGCTACCAATGGTAGAAGTAAGTAAATACAATGTTGCCAATGTGATCAGGCTCCAAGTAAGCAATCCATGAATCGCTCCGTTAAATGAACGTCTGGTTTGCGCAAGGCGTCCGGCTATCCATCCACCTGCAAACAAAGAAATAAGGCTCGATAAAATATACCATATCGCAGTTCCGGTTCCCAAACCTTGCGTAGGGTTCACTTCTGTTTTCGGGTCTACTGTGCTCAGCCCGATACCGATGCCTAATAAACTAAGTGCAATCTGCACTACGATAGCAATCAGAACACCGGCAAATACCGAACTCCACGAAATACGTTTCAGGGAATCAACAAGATTGGTTCTGTTTTGAAATGTCTCAACTTCAAGGTCACGGGTGTGCCCATCATGATGTTTAGATAAAGTAATGTTTTCCATAACTAAAAATTTGAAGAGAGTGTCCTTCTAATAAGAAGGTTAGCGACTCATCCGAATGAATCAACTTTGTACGTCGGTAAGTTGATATGAGAAGATTAAAACGACAGCAGATTAGGGCTGTTTATTGAATAATATTAAACTTCCGCAAAGGTGACTCTTATTTATCGCCTGATTATTACACAATGTGTTTTAAAACTTACATAATTCACAGCAGCCACAAAAGCAATTTGATGTAGTAGTCACAATTCACAATCGGGCAGGCGTATAAACATTACCTAAAAGCAACAGGCTGGTTTCTACTTGGATTGTCGTTTGTACTGCACAACATATCGTGCACAAATAAACAAGTTCTTGATTGGACGGTTAATCAATATCTGCTTTTAAAACTTACAACTATGCAAAACAGGGTCAAACAAATTCATGAATTAGGACAAAGCATCTGGCTCGATTTCATCGACCGCAAGCTCATCCGCTCCGGCAACCTCCAGAAGCTCATTGATGAAGATGGCGTAAGAGGCATCACCTCTAATCCCGCCATCTTCGAAAAAGCAATCAGTGGCAGCAAAGATTACGACGACGATATCAGCCGACTCGCTGGCGAGCAAAAAAGCAACGATGATATTTTCTACGGTTTGGCAATCGCCGACATACAACATGCCGCAGACATGTTCAAGCCTTTATACAACGAAGGCAAAGTAAAAGGTGCCGATGGTTATGTAAGTCTTGAAGTATCCCCGCTTCTCGCCCGCAACACCAACGCTACCTTGCAGCAGGCGAAACAACTATGGAAAGCCGTTGCCCGCGAGAACGTCATGATTAAAATCCCCGGCACCGCCGAAGGTCTGCCCGCCATCCGCAGCAGCATTGCCGAAGGCATTAACATCAACGTCACGCTTCTCTTTGGCTTACAGCGCTATGAAGAAGTCACGGAAGCTTATATCACCGGGCTCGAAGACCGCGTAAAAAACAACCAGCCGGTAAATACCATCGCTTCCGTCGCCAGCTTCTTTTTAAGCCGCATCGATGTATTGGTTGATCCGGTGCTGCAACAGAAAGGACTCAGTAACTATAAAGGTCAGGTTGCCATTGCCTGCGCTAAAAAAGCATACGAGATTTACAAACGTGTCTTCAGCAGCGACCGCTTTAAAAAGCTCGAAGAAAAAGGTGCCAGGCCGCAGCGCGTACTCTGGGCAAGCACCAGCAGCAAAGACCCCGCTTTCAAAGACACCATGTATGTAGAAGCTCTCATCGGCGATAAAACGGTAGACACCATACCGATGGAAACGCTCGAAGCCTTCCGCGATCACGGCATAGCCGCCGGCACGCTGGAAAATGATACGGACAAAGCCACCGAACTCTTACAAAAAGTACAGGAAGCTGGTATCGACATGAACCAGGTATCCCGGCAACTGGAGAACGAAGGCATCGAAAAGTTCAACCAGCCGTACAACAAGCTCATGCAGGCTATCGAAAAGCAGAAAAAAGCCGCTCACGCATAAAATAAAAAAGCAAAAGCGGGAGCCATAGAATCCGCTTTTGCTTACCTGTCAAACGCACCATAAAACGCAAAACACATCATCACCACAATCATGGACAACGCACAAACCATCCTCGACGGGCATAGCGATGCCGAAAAATGCGCTTACCTCGGTGCCATTGCTTCCATCGCCACAGCCGACCGGCAGGCGTCCGACGAAGAACTGCAAAGTCTCACTACCCTTTGCGAAGGCGCTTCCCTCTCCACCGACCAGACTGAGCAGGTGCTCCAGGCTGCCGGGTCAGCCGACAATACAGCCCTGCAAAGTAATCTCGATGTGCTGAAGCAAAGTGATTTAAAATATGCCTTGGTTACCGACCTCATAGCCTTCGCAAAGCTCGATAGCGATTACACCGCCGCTGAGCAGCAAAATGTCGAAAGCATATCTGCCTACCTCGGCGTCAACCAAAACCAGTTCTCTTTATTGCATCAGTTCACCGATGCCACCACCGGCACCAGCGTTACCCCCGAAGAAGTCAAAAAGCCGGGCTTCCTCTCCTCGCTCGGCATCGAAGACAAAATGAAAAGCGCAGGCATCAACACCGGCGGTCTCTTCAAAGGGCTACTCACCATTGCTGCTCCCATGCTCATTGCCAAAATGTTCAGCAGCCGTTCCGGCAGGGGCGGCAATTACAACTCCGGCGGTATGTTCGGTGGCAACAGCGGTGGCTTGGGTGGCATGTTTGGCGGCGGCAACCGTAGCGGCTTAGGTGGTTTGCTGGGCGGCGGCGGTATCGGCTCCGTCATCAGCATGCTCAGCGGCGGCAGGGGCTTCGGCAATGCCGGTGGCTTATTAGGTTCACTATTCGGCGGCAACCGCTGGTAAAAACATAAACCACTATGAGTTGGATTTTACAGTTATTGCTCAATGCAGGCATCCTCCTGCTGCTTGCCTACGTTCATCCCGGTGTCAAGATTAAAAGTCACGGCACTGCCATCGGCGTAGCCCTCGTCATTGGCATTCTAAATGCCACCGTAGGCTTACTGCTGCGCCTGCCCTTAAACATCATAACGCTCGGCTTCCTGTCGTTCTTCGTTCGCCTCTTCGTCAGCGCCATCGTCATCTATCTCACCGATAAACTATTTACCGGCTTCGAGTTGCGCTCCTTCGGCACGGCTGTTTTGGTAGCCTGTGTGTTAGCCATTGCTGGAACTTTACTTTCTTTTTCCTAGATTCACATCTGCAATAAAGTAACCGCAAGTTGCCTTATATAAATAGAAAAAAGCTGGTGTCTTGCACTGGCGTTTTTCTGTTATTACGATCAAAACCCGGCACCTGCGCTATCTCTTTCACACGTCTTCTCTCTACATTTACATCTCCAAATGCTTCTGTATGAAACCACATCTCCTCGCCATCATCCTTCTTACTATCAATCTATCCACCCACGCCCAGCGCACCCAAGCCTCCTTCGACAGGGACTGGAAGTTCCAAAAAACATCCGACACCACCGCCACCAATCCACAATACAACGACGCCTCCTGGCGCACCCTCAATCTCCCGCACGACTGGAGCATCGAAGACCGCCCCAACCAATCCGACAGTGTCCGCGGTCCCTTCTCCCTCGCCAGCATCGGTGCCACCGCTACCGGCTACACCATCGGCGGCACCGCCTTCTACCGCAAGCACTTCATTATAAATCAAACAAGCACCAACAACGTCACCATCTGCTTCGATGGCGTCTACATGAACAGCGATGTCTGGCTCAACGGTCACCACCTCGGCAATCATCCCTACGGCTACACACCGTTTTACTACAACCTCACACCCTACCTCAATTCGCCCGGCACCGACAATGTCCTTGCCGTCCGCGTCCGCAACGAAGGGCGCAACAGCCGCTGGTACAGCGGCTCCGGCATCTATCGTCACGTCACCCTCATCACCACCAACAACACACACATTCAACCTTGGGGATTATATATCACCACGCCGTCTGTATCTTCTTCCCTCGCAGCCATCAATATAAACACAAAGCTCAGGAGACAAGATAGGGGTTCTCCCGTCTTTATTCAAATCATCATTCGCGATAAAGCCGACCACCTGATCCATGCCACGCCTCTTACTGCCGTAGATTCCTCGAATGAAGAAAGCGCAATGTTCCGCATTAATTTTCCTCATCTTTGGTCACCCGGCTCTCCCGATCTCTACACCGCCACCACTTCATTGTATCAAAACAATAAAGTAATAGACAGTCTCACCACCTCCTTCGGCATCCGCTCTCTTTCCTTCACCGCCGCCAACGGCCGTGCCGAAGAGCGCAAAATCGAGCTGCTCAAAGCCGCCGGCTACAACGCCATCCGCACCAGCCATAACCCACCCTCAGTATACAATGCTTACGCAATAAGCAGTATTGTCGTCCACGGTACCCCGGATGGCATGTTAGAGAGCTTACAAGCGGAAGTACACCACGCAAATGTGATATATTACCGAGGAACTATTAAAGATGAGACCCATTGCGGAATGGTAGAGCCTTACAGTTTTGATGTGAATGTTCCACTTTTTTCTGAAGCTCAGAAAAGAAATACTTGTCTTTATAAAAAGATATCGATTGATAAATCGGGAAATATAAAAAATTGTCCCAGTATGACAAGTTCTTTTGGCAGTATAGATAATTCTTCGTTGATTGACATAGTGCAGATGACCGAGTTTACTTCCTACTGGAACATCAATAAGGACAAAATTCAAATTTGCAGAGACTGTGAATTCAGATACGTTTGTACCGATTGTAGAGCCTATACGCAAGGTGATAATCTCTTAGGCAAACCTGCTAAATGTAACTACGATCCTTATACTGCTAAATGGATTGACGTTTCTGAGTATAGTTCTTAATCGAGTTGCAAGCATAGTGAGATGGTCTAATAAAACCGGACAGTAAAGTTGCTATAAATTAGCAACAGGAATGAAAGAGAACAGCAGCGGTATAAGGCGCCGCAAGTACGATGCTTCGTTTAAGGAGGAAGTGTTACAAATGATCAGCAACGGTCGCCCGGTCAGTGAGGTTGCCCGAAGCTTAGGCATTGGTGAGAACATTATCTACCGGTGGAGAAGCCGCAGTCACAACAGCAGCCCTTAGCCAAATACAGTGGGTAAGGAGAACAGCCCGGCTGCGGGTGAGGATCAGCTTTCCTTACTCAAACGAATCAAAGAGTTGGAGCAGGAGCGTGATGTTTTAAAAAAAGCCTTGCTCATTTTCAGCCGTCAGACCTGAAGGAGCGCTACCGGTTTATTGAGACACAAGCGGGGCAATACAAGGTACAGATGCTATGCCGGGTGCTTGGGGTAAGCCGCAGTGCTTACTACGACTGGAAGCAGCAGAAAAGAAGCAGCCTTGCTGACCAAAAGAAAAAAGAAATGGAACAAAGCATTATTGATGTATTTGAGGATCATCGAAGGCGTTACGGCACCCGCAGGATAGTAGCAGAGCTGAAAGCGGCAGAGGTAAAGACAAGCCGGTATAAAGTACGTAAAGTGCTGACAGAGCGCGGATTGAAAGCCCTTCAGCCCCGCAGCTTTGTGCCCCGTACAACTGACAGCCGCCATCCTTACCCCATTAGCCCTAACCTGCTTTTGGAAAGAGCGGCGCCGCAAAAGCCCGATGAAGTCTGGGTGGGAGACATCACTTACATCCCGCTGGCAGGTGGCGGCTTTCTTTACCTGGCAGTGTGGATGGATTTGTATTCCCGGAAGATCACCCTGGCTGGCAGTTAGACAGTCACATGAAAGAAGCGCTGGTGGTAACAGCTTTCAAAAAAGCACTGATGAGCCGCCGTAGCGATGCAAAAGGATTGATTGCCGGCATACTGACCGTGGCGGTCAGTATGCCGGCAATCAATTCAGAAAACTGATTGCCTCCCGCCAGATGCAGCAGAGCATGAGCCGGGCAGATAACCCCTATGAACGCGAAGCCTCAATGAGACAAATAAAAATAATTATACGCGAATTACAATGCGTTTATGGAGTCCTGCTTCAGCCGCTTCAAAACAGAGCTGTTGCAGGATGGCGCTTTTGACAACAGGGCAGATGCCCAAACGGAAGTCTTTGAGTATATAGAGATGTATTACAACACAAAACGAAGGCACTCATCTCTCGGTTATCAATGCCCCAATGACTTTGAAAAGAACTACTATTTTTACAAAACCTAAGCAACTCTACTGTCCGGCAAAACCGACACACCTCAGAGATAGTCTTTCAGCTAACGTGATTGAGCGATAGATGGAATTGCCCCGATAGAAGTTTGGAACCGGTTGCAGGGTATGGAACAGAGTTTGAAGAGAGAAGCGGCATTTCTGTTTTTCTTTTAATCAAACTCCGGTTATGCTAATAAGAGATCCAATGGAGAACATCTTGTCAATACTTCAGAAAGGGAAGTCTGCTGCTTTATATGTCTGCCCTGTCCTGCTGCTCTGTAGCTGTTGTCCTCCTGCTTTTGCGCAGGCTGGCTACAACACTTCAGTGCTGAAAGATATCATCATTATAAAAAGTACAAAAGTGAGCGACAGTGCATTATCGGCAGCCAAAACAGCCGCGGGTACATTGAAAAGCAAACTTGACCTCCGCGGTCTGAAGCCAATTGCAAAGACCGGGCTTACTGCCAGTAAACAAGAGTGCCACAGTGGTGGAGGCAGCGATAATTTTGGCTACCCATGCTACTGGGCGCGTGGCGATGGCGATACCGTTAACGATGATTATATTTCGATAGAATATTCAAATGCTTATAAAGGGTTTGCAAAGGGGTACTATATAGTCGTTGCTGCTATTACAGATGTAAAGTCGCAGAGCATGCAGCAAAAGCTGGCTTTTATTCAGCAGCAGTATCCGGATGCTTATGCAAAACGCACCTTTGTCTGGTTTGGCTGTATGCATTAGCAGCATCGTGAAGTAATCAGTATTATAATCTTGTGCTTATGCGGCTCCTTTCTCTTTTCGTCTCAGTGCTTTTTTCTTCTTTTTCTTTCTGCTAAGTCACCTCACAGCCGGCAGCCCTGCCAGAAGTGCCCGCTAACATTACCTACAAGGGCAGGATAAAGCAGCTGGTAAAGTTTACGGATACAACAGGCACTTACTTGCTGATTGCAACACAAACCGCTGCGCAGGTTCAGGGAAGAAATAATGATAACCGCAACGCTCATCTGTATGCATATGTGTTCAGATGGCAGAACAAAGGAACAGCTAACCTTCTGTGGCAATTGAATGATGGAATAGATGATTGCCCGCTGGGTGTCATGGCAGACTTTATTACCGGCACCATCCGCATTACTGATGTTGACAAAAATAGTGTTGCAGAAGTGTGGCTGATGTATCGCACTGCCTGCCGCGGTGATGTGAGTGGTGCCGAAACGAAAATCATTATGCACCAGGGAAACACCAAGTATGCAATGCGCGGCTAAGGCACCGTAAAAGCAGGCGACAGTGCGCAACCGGGTACAGGTAACTATACATTCGATGAAGCGTTTCAACGTGCGCCTGCCGTTGTAAGACAATATGCTGAAACCATGTGGAAGCAAAATGCGGTAGAAGTATTGAAATGAAAATGCTGCATTATGGGAGCAGAGGCAACGAGAACTGATTAGAGATGACTTTACTTGCTATTGATACAACTTAACGGTGCGGCACAATACCTTTGAATGATACGGCTTCAATAAGCGGCAATATGAGGCTCCCGGTTCTTCATCACAATAAACAGTTTTATCATGGTTGATAATGACCATCCGCAAACAAAAATCATTTTACAGGCTTCCTTTTACTTAGATACCATCAGCGGGCACAGCCGTCACACAGGCAGCGCAGAACCGGGTGAAGAAGGCGATAACGAAATCGTACTGTCAGCCATCCGGTCACTGCAAAGCATGTCGGTCACGCACTACCCGAAACAGTGCACTGCTATTATAAATCAGTTACGCATCATCGAAAGGTCTTTATTAACCAATGAAAATAGTGAAGAAGAAAAACAGGATGTACAACAAAGCCTCTCCTGCCTCGACAAAATCCTCGGAACATGGGCAATCTGACACCGGTTACACAAACAGCGTATGAATAGTATGGATACTACGGCATTTGATAAATTACCCGAAGAGGTAAAGGAAAAAGTAAGGCAATCCCGCATGGCTTATGAGAAGGCGGCGCAACTGGCTAAGGAACTCACCCACAGGTTTGCCATCTGTAATCTGCGTGTGGCAGCTGCGGCAGACGGCACCATAGCCCTCAGTGGCATGGTCGACAACAATACCGATGAAGAGAATATAGCAGCCTTCCTCAGGGAAGCAGAAAAGGGTGAGGGGCTCATGAATGAGCTCACCGTCGTCATAAATGCAGAACCTGTCAGCCTCACCATAAATGGTGTAACCCATAGCCTAACTACCTTACAGGAGCTGAAACAAATTGTTGACAGGCATGAGGGAAAACCGGATGTCCAGTACATCCTTCGCAGGCAGGATAGCTCCCTTCTTGCCATATTGATGAATGCCAGCCACTCGTTAGGCATCTATATGAGGTATGCAGGCGACAGCGGCTATTCGACCTGCAACCCCAAAAGCAACCCGGACAGCCGGCAGGACTTCCTGTTGTCGAACGGACAGCTGGATGAGTATGGCGAAGACATGCTGACAGACATAGACACGGGGTACGATATGATGCGTTACTTCGTGCTGACGGGCAGAATGCACCCGGCAGTAGCGTGGCGGGAGGAAGGTTGAAACGACGTGACAGTTGCCACAAAAAGATACAGGCATCACTAAATAACTCACAAAATGACACCGGAAGAATACAAACAACAATTTCAGGAAGACGATGCCGTAGGCTGGACGGCAATCGACAGCGAACTGGTACTGCTCTACCCTGAACAGGAACCCAAACATCTTGCTCCGCAGTTGTATTATTCCATCGGTGGCACAGAGCCTCTCGATGGCATTAGTATTTATAAAAGCGAACGGCAGGAACCTCATTTCCATTTTGTTACCTACGGTTTCTCCGAACTCTATTACAATGAAGAAAGCGCCGGCGGAGAGTTCAGTAAGTTCGGGTTCGAACTAACGTTTCGTTTGAAAAGGCAAAGCGACAATGATAATGTGATCTGGGCTTGTAACCTGTTGCAGAATTTAGCTAAGTATGTTTTCAAATCAGGTAAGTGGTTTGAAGAGTTCGACTTTATTCCCGCCTACAGTCCTATACGGCAGGATTATCCTAGCGATCTGACGGCTCTTGCTTTTGTAAACGATCCTGAATTGAACAAGATAAATACACCGAACGGAGACGTTCACTTCCTGCAAATGATTGGTATCACCACTGCTGAATTCGATATCCTGAAACAAAAGGGAACCGCAGTGAAAGCCGCAAACTGATGGAACAACTGGCACAAAATAACCCATTGCTGATAACAGACCTTGACAGAAAATAAAAAGGGAATTATCTTAGATAAGACACCCGGGCGCAGTGAATAAACGATAACATTCATCACTACTAATTACAGAAATGAGGAGCTGCAAATTACCTTCTTACAGTAAATTATTTGCCCACAGCATCCTTTCTCTTTGCCCGTTTCATCAGTAAAGGCAGCTAAGTGCATAGCATCACTGCACTGCCATAGCTCTCACTTGCCAAGCTTTATCTTCAGTGCCTCATACCTGTTAGTTACCGCTTTCCTGTCTTCTTCTTCAGTTAACCCTGTCGCGCTTGCCCGTTCCACCAGTTCTGCATGGTACCGCAAAGCAGCCCTCTGTTCCGTTGTTATGGCACACACAGCCACAGTTAGCAACACATCCATCATCCGCACCGTTACCATCCGGCTGCTCTGCCCGTATCCCCGTATCTGGTGAAAAGCAGCTCCGCACAAATCAGTAAACGTAACCGGGTGCTTCATCAGCCGCAGGTTGCCCGCTGCGTCATACACCCCTGCTGCCGCAAACGAACGCCCGCAGAGCTGGCACAGCGCCGTTCCCAGCCAGTCCAGACAGGTCATCGCCGTAAAAGGATCATTAATGGCAGGCGACAGCGCCCGTACCGCCATTTCCACCAGTTCATTAATGCCAAAAGTTACATCCTGCACCAGCGTACGCTGTACGCCTAAAACGAAAGCCGCCTGCACAGCTTTGTGCAGCGGTTTCGCAACGGCAGCCGGGTATAGTTTCACTAAGGGCATACCGCTGGTTATAAAATCGCCTGGCTCGTACAAGAGTTCCATCACCAGGTTATGTTCTGTAGCCAGCCGCAGCAGCCGCTTATCGTCCCGCACCTGCACATAGCCGCTTGCCGCCGCTGCTATCGTACCAAAGGAACCCGTAACCAGAGCCGCAGTAGGCATCACCACATCATCACCTTCCTTGCGAGGCTCCGGGAAATCGTGACGGATCGCCGTCTGCAGTTCCCCACTTACCCGCGCCGCCACAACCGGAGCCTGCATAGACACCGCTACATGGTTGATGAAAAATAAAAGAACCCCAAAAGAAAGCAGTCCCAGCAGCAATGCGGTGTTCACCGATATTTGCGGCAGTGCCGCTTTTTGTTCTTTGCCCGACAGTTGCAGCAGCACCGCCATACAGAAGATAAAGGTCGCCACGAAGGTGCCAAGGGTTAGTTGTGTGCCTAAGTCGCGCAGGAACGTACGCAGCAGCCGCGGACCAAACTGCGAAGCCGCAATGCTCAGCGGAACCATAATAATGGAGAACACCACGCCCACCACGCCGATGATCGCCACCGCTATTGTCAGCAGCAGGTTGCGCATGGCATCTGCATCGCTCACATACAGCCACGCAATCGCCTTCTTATCCCATGCCGACAGGGCAGCATCCAATGCACCCGTACCGCGCCAAAGCAGGACAGCCAGCAGCATCATAATCAAAGGTAAAAACCAATACGTTTTCCGTAACGAATCCCAAAGCGTGCGAAGGCGTGTGTTCATAGTAGATGTAAAGTAACGTTGCCAGTTGACGATAACACAAAGTGAACCTTTTCATGGCTTTGCAGAAGGATTGTTTGAAAAGAAGATGTTGAAGATGATTGAATCAAGAGCTTATGGCAGCCAAGGAAATGAGCATGGCGATAGACTGCTCATAAAAGGGTCTCTCCGCCTGCCGATAGTAAACCGGTGCGCTAAATCCTGCCAGCCAAAAGCAAGCCGTATAATAATGCTTTTATGGTTTGCTACTCCCTGGCAATCCGCTGATAGCGGTGCTCTGTTACTCTCCGCAGTTTGTATCACTCTATAACACCGGCACCCTGCGACCAGGCAGCTGGCAAACTGATTTGCCACTATGCCCATTCCGTTCCTCCATGCGCTTCAGTCCCAAATCAGCAAACCCACCGGAAGCTTTTACAGAGCATCCGGCAAACACTTCAATCGCTGCATACAAAAGCCAGCTCTAAACAAACTTTCCACACTATGATATGAATGCAGTACCCCTACGGTTTATCCATGGGTTTTTTGAATGACACCAACAACAAATTAAGCCAATACTATAAACCAACAACCAATAGAGTGGAATAAAGACGATATAGATGCACTTGGATTTATGAAGATAGATGTGCTGGCGTTGGGCCTGCTCACCTGCATTCGTAAATGTTTTGAAGAAGCGAAACAACACTACGGTCTCGACTTAACGCTTGCCAATATTCCGCAGGATGACAAAGCGGTGTATGAATGATTAGCAATGCGGACACCATTGGAGTGTTTCAAATAGAAAGCCGCGCCCAGCAAAGTATGCTACCGCGCTTATATCCTAATTGCTTTTATGATTTAGTGATAGAAGTTGCCATTGTAAGACCGGGACAAGGCGATATGGTGCATCCTTATCTGCGAAGACGGAATTAAAGAAGAGAAAGTAGATTATTCTTCTAAAGAACTGCAACTGGGCAGACAATCGGAGTTTTATGACGTTCCCCGACCCAAAAAGCCATATAAGCTACCTGAAGTGCTGGCAACAGAAGAAGTAGCTAGCCTGATCGGAGAAGTGGGTAACGTTAAGCACCGTGCGATGCTAATGGCGGGTTATTCAGCCGGGTTACGGGTGAGTGAGATTGTGAATCTGAAAATAAGGGATATTGACAGCAAGCGGATGATCATTCATATCCACGGAGCAAAAGGCAAGAAAGACAGGCTGGTTCCTTTGTCACAAAAACTATTGGTGGTGTTGCGTGAATATGTTGGACAATACAAACCCAAGGTGTACTTGTTTGAGGGACAGGGAGGCGCAGCTTACAGCACCCGGAGTGTACAGCTTGTCCTGGCGGCGGCTAAAAGGAAAGCGGGTATTACCAAACAAGGAAGTGTGCATTCTCTCAGGCACAGTTATGCTACCCATCTGATGGAAAGCGGCACCGACATCCGCTTTATCCAGGAGCTATTGGGGCATAACAGTATCACGACAACCATGCGCTATACCCATGTCAGTAAAAAAGACATGGGAAAGATCGAAAGTCCACTGGACAAACTGAACCTGTAATGAGGCTTTCGCTGTTTGGGTTATTGTTTCGTATTCTTTGTTTCTCAAACTTACACAGAACTGCCGGTGTCAAAACCAGCAACATGAAAAACGAAATGATTAAAGTTTGACAATCAAATGAAAATATATATTTGCGCAAACGAGACGACGGCTAAAACTTTCGTCTATTTAAGAGTTGTAGGCAACCAAGTTTGACACATCAAAATTATATTAGAACAAATATTTTATTTTGTTGACTTTATGACACTTTCTTTCTGTTGACAATTTTAATTGACATTTAATCTTCAAATCTTATTTATGGACGACTTACATGATATTAAGCAAAGTAGAATCATCAATTTGAAAGGAATTCTCACAATGGAAGAGATAACTACTAACGAAGGCAACACATTTCATTTCTTTGATAATGACAAGTTCGCAATAAATGGTTCAAACAATGGAACTTACAAAATAAACTTTGCGAAAAATTTGGATTTGTATTTAAACGCAAATGGGAGTTTTTATTTCTTCAATTCAGGTCGTATATCACCAGGCATTTCCTTAATATCTGAAACAAATGAAATTGAACCAATTATCAATCTTATTAGAATGCTGAAAATAAAATTTAGTAGTTAAAAAACAGTTTAAGCAGCGCAGTTTGTAATATGAAATGTAGATAGTAAATCATCTTAAAGGAACCTTTCCATTATGAAACTTTTGTCGTTATGTTTTATAACTATCTGTCTTTTTTACTGCACCAGTTCACGCGCTCAGTCAGATAGTGTCTTTAAATATCGTTCAACAAAATTTCAATTGGTGCTTAAAGATAAAAACGGTGAATTTCAAGCCTCAGACTGTATGTCTGAAACAAATTTGATAATCGTTATGAACTTTGCTGTAAAAGTTAAACGAATAAAAATTTACACGAATCACGAACAGAGTTATGATATACTAACTATTGGAAAGTCATATGTTGACGAGGATGGTGACAAATGGTTCAAAATAGATTGTATAAATGAAGATGGTTTGCAATGTCAAATAAGAGAAAGAAGATTGAGTAGTTCAGAAGACAATAACAATATTGTGTTGTACGTGGATTTTTCTAATATGACGTATGTTTATAGAATGCATCTTGACAAGAATTAGAAAAAACCTCAAAATTTCGTTACTTGTTTGTGTAACTTCTTTTAGGCGACATCATACAACTTTGATTCATCAATTTGCTGCCTACAACAAAGGGCTTTCTGCTATGCTGGCTGACACTTCTCACCTCATCACTTGTAATTCTATCTATCTTTCACTTATTATTCGGCTGACGGAATGCTAATGCCAGCACAGCAGAAAGCCTAAACCGTTATGCGCAACCTGTGACTTTATTTGGTCAGCATTTCTTTGCTCCGTTTTAGTATTGGTTCGTTCGTTCAGGTTGACAGGGCTAAGCAGGTTATTGCGACAGCCAGCCGGTTGTGTTTCGTGCGGCTCCCGCAGGCACGCTTCGGGTGACACAATCAGGTGTGCACATAACATGGGGTTTTGTGTCAGCACGGCTGACTTTGCGCGTCAGCTGCTCCACCTCTCTTTTGGGCTCCGGTTCTCAGCCCGACATTTCTCTGTTTGGCATCGTCAAGTCATTGTATCTTCGGTTCTTTCATCGGCTTTTGTCCCAGCCGACGGATTGCATCCGTCGTGCCGAACACAAAGCCCTTAACCGTTATGCGCAACCTGTGACAAACTACGGTTTGTCATTTTCTTTTGTAGCGGTTTAGGGTTGACACGGCTAAGCAGGTGACTGCGATAGCAAGCCGCTTGTGTTTCGGTAGGTTTTGGCAGGCAGGCTTCAGGCGACACAATCAGGTCTGCACATAACATGAGGTTTTGTGTCAGCACGGCTGACTTTGCGCGTCAGCTGCTTCACCTCTCTTTTCGGCTTCGGTTCTCAGCCCGACATTTCTCTGTTGGTCATCCGTGGTGGTTTGTATCTTCGGTTCTTTATTCAGCTTTTGTCCATGCCGACGGACTATCGTCCGTCGTGCCGAACACAAAGCCTGACCGTTGTGCGTCACCAATCGGCGACAATCTAAATTTTACAAAAATTTCTAATGGACAATTCAAATTTAAAATTTTCTGTTTTATTACATACAGAAGAAGTTCGACTGCGTGGACTTTATCTAAGTACGACCATTGACTTAGAACAAACTCTAATTATGCTAATCGCAGAATGCTTTAAATCAGACAAAAGAGAAATAAAAACGTTCTATCAAGACAACAAAGGAAGAGCAAAAGACCTAAGCGAATTAACAATGGAACAAAAGTTAGAAGTTTGTAAAAAGGGGTTGCTAAAATACTATCCCAATGAATACAAACAGTATAAACACAACTTTATTAGCATTGACAATTTAAGAAAAATCAGAAATAAATTTGCTCACGACAAAATTGACGATTCCCTGTCTCCGAATGACTTAACAAAATTGACAGTACACAAACTAAAGAACAACCTTAAAGTTTTAATGACAGAATATAATACATCTGATTTATATAAAACCATTTTTGAATATAGAGCCACTATGCAAGACACATTAATTCTTATTGCTAAAATTATAGGTTATCAAGCCCCCACATTTTAATTAAACACTTAAAAGACTGCTCTCTTTTATGTAAATATTCGTTATCTAAATAAGGCATTTCGGACAAGTCTTTGATAGCCCTTTTAAGTTTGTTAGTTGACTTTGGCGAACGCACAACATGCGGTTTTGCAATAGGCTGGCTGACGGAATTACCATCAGCATTTGTATTTTCTTCAACTTTTGTTTCAACTGACATAAAATAATTGAGCAGCACTTTGTTAATTTTTACTTTCAGTTCGTTGTTCAGCTTCGGTTCGGGCTGATGTGCTGCTTTTCCCAGCCCATCGCAAAGCCATCCTACGTTGGCGGTAATTTCGACAGACTAACTTCGACAATTTAGATCATACATCTTTTATGACAGAAATAGAAATATTAACTAAACAAACAGAAGATGCCTACGACTGGACAAACAAAATTACAAGTTCAATTCCTTATGAGAAATGGAACGACACTCCTGAAATAATTGAAACAAATATTGTTTGGCAAGTTGGACATTTAATAATGAGCTTTTATTATCATTCAATTATGGTAATTGCAGGACATCAAATGGATATAATCCAAAAAGTTCCATTAAAAATCTACGACGAACTTTTCACAAATGCGCCAGCAAAAAACGCTATTAGAAAAGCTGAACCAAAAGAACTTCAAAACCAAATGACTTATGTTCAGCAAAAATCTATTGACATAATTAAGTCGTTGACACAAAAAGACCTTGAAAGTAAATTGGAACCAACGCCGACACCTCATCCAATTGCAAAGACAAAGTTTGAAGCATTAGATTGGAATATTAAGCATACAATGTATCATTGCGGACAAATAGGAATTCTCAAAAGAATTTTGGATAAACGGTTTGACTTTGGTTTGCGGAAAGCCAAGTAATAAACTACCGCCAACATTGGTTTGGCAAAAAACTGGCTGACGGAAGTAATTTGAACTTTTGTTTTGCTATTTTGCTTCAGTTTCAGCTGACGGAACAAAATTTGGCTGATAAAAAAAGCATCAACATTTGAACTTTAATTTAACTTTGGTTTTCGGCTGATGAATTTCAAATTCCAGTTCTTCGCCAAGCCCCGGCTCGTTGTAGGCAATGTTGATGACACCTTGCTTTATAAAGAAAATTATAAAAAACTTTAAGCAACTAAAAAAATATGGGTATTAAAAATATTTTATTTGGACTTTGTATTTTATGTTTTGCTAGTTGTAAAGCGCAAGACAAAAGAATTAAATTTCCTCAAGTTGGTTGGACACTTGTTATTCCTGCAAACTCAACTTTTGTTTCTGCTTCTCAATTTGATTCTCTAAAAGCAGAGACTGAAGCGAAAGCTAATCAAAGAATAGACTTATCGCAGCAAAACGTTCTATTTATAATCAGAAAAGACATGTACAGTTTATTTGGAAGTACAATAACTGCATTGGACACAGCAAAATTTAAAACTTGGCAGAGTTCCTATAGCAGTCAAAAGAAGATGGTTATTGACTTAATTGAATCTAAAAAACCTTCCATTTCTTTACTTGATACAGTTTCATCAACTGAAAATATTGATGGACTGATTTTTCAAAAATTCTACATTAAAACATCTTACCCCGACTTAAATCTGACTCTTGATAATTATTGGTATTACAGAATGAAAAATGGTGTTGAGCTAAGTATAAATATTACTTCTAACGAAAAAGAAACTGGCAACGGCTATTTGTCAATATTAAAAGCCTCAAAATTCGACAAATAAAACTGCCTACAACAAAAGGCTTTCTGCTATGCTGGCTGACACTTCTCACCTCGTCATTTGTAATTCTAATTATCTTTAGTAAGTTATTCGGCAGACGGACTGCTAATGCCAGCACAGCAGAAAGCCGAAGCCGTTGTGCGTCACTCTAGATAGACTCCACTAACTACAACTATGACAAGACTTAAATTATTAATTTCTATGGCAGGATTTTTAAGTTTTTTAATGAGTTGCATAGGACAATCAAAAGACAAAAAACAAAATATTGACACTAATGCTGACAAATTTAAAGTAGGACAAGTTTGGAAATTTGATAACCGAGTTGGTGAAGACAGTGCGACATTGACTATACTTAAAATTGAGAAATATGAAAAGGGTGACACAATAATTCATATTAGAGTTGACGGATTAAAAATGTATAACCCTAAAGTTGCAAGCGGCTATTCAAATGACATTGGACACTTGCCTTTTTCTAAAAAAGCAATCGAAAAATCGGTTACAAAGCTTGTAGGACAAAACGATGATCTTCCCGACTTCTCTGATGGATATAATCAATGGAAAGAAGCGTGGGACAATGGAACAGGTGGTTATTGGACTGTAAACTTAAAAGAGGCAATTGAAGGAGTGGACAGTGCTATGAGACAAAATAAATAGACGAAAAGAGAAGAAAAGCGAACGCACAACAAAAGGCTTTCTGCTATGCTGGCTGACACCTCTCACCTCATCATTTGTATTTCTATTTATCTTTAGTAAGTTATTCGGCTGACGGAATGCTATTGCCAGCACAGCAGCAAGCCTTAGCCGTTGGGCGTCATTGGCATTTTTATATTGACACTTTTTACAATCGACAAGTGGCGAATATTTATCAGACTCACATAATACTTTATTGACACAGCATTATAATGACAATAGCCAACACGCATAGTCAGTTTAAAAGGGACAATTATATAAAGAAGCTTGTTTCTAACGCAAGAGCAATTATTTCAAATCAAATTGCTTTGCCTTTAGGCGCAAGTAAAATGGACAAAATTTTATATTGGATAAATCAAATTGAACCACTTGACAACATTAGCTTAGACGTATTTATTCAATATCATTCAAAGATTATAAATTTTCCTTTAGGGACAGAACGCCTTCAATATAATCCTGACTTTCTTAAACAGCAAGACACGCAACTCGACACAGTGACAATGCAGTATAAAGACCAACTGATTGACAAATGTTTTGAAATTATTGACAAGTTCGGTAACGAGGTTTGACAATAAAGTTGCTGGCAACGATTATACTGTAACAACGAACGCACAACACAGGTATTGCCAAAATGCAGGCTGACGAACAGGTGCTGTTCATTAGTTTTTCAATTATTCTTTTGTGCTATATTCAACTGACGTAACTATATTGCCTGCAATTCGGCAATACTTCAACGTTATGCGCAACCTGTGACAAACTACGGTTTGTCATTTTCTTTTGTAGCGGTTTAGGGTTGACACGGCTAAGCAGGTGACTGCGATAGCAAGCCGCTTGTGTTTCGGTAGGTTTTGGCAGGCAGGCTTCAGGCGACACAATCAGGTCTGCACATAACATGAGGTTTTGTGTCAGCACGGCTGACTTTGCGCGTCAGCTGCTTCACCTCTCTTTTCGGCTTCGGTTCTCAGCCCGACATTTCTCTGTTGGTCATCCGTGGTGGTTTGTATCTTCGGTTCTTTATTCAGCTTTTGTCCATGCCGACGGACTATCGTCCGTCGTGCCGAACACAAAGCCTGACCGTTGGGCGTAAACTGCGGTGACATCCTAAATTTCGACGAGTAGAGCAGTTTAGTAACTTCGCTTCATGACACAACGTTTTTATTTTGACACATCAGTTTTCGGTGGACTTTTTGACGCTGAATTTGAAGAAGAAACGACTTTGCTTTTTGAAATGGTTTCGTTAGGACAAATCAAGTGTGTTTATTCCAATTTGACAGAAACTGAACTGACCAATGCACCAGAAAGAGTTAGAACATTTTTTCAAAACTTAAAGGACGATTTGAAAGAAAAAGTTTGGGTGACACCAGAAGCATTGAAACTTGCACAAACATATGTAAATGAAAAAGTTGTAGGAGAAACAAGTTTGGACGACTGCATCCACATAGCAACTGCGACCTTAAACAAGGTGGACATGTTGGTAAGTTGGAATTTCAAACACATTGTAAATGTTTATAGAATACGTGGCTATAATTCAATAAATTTACGTTTAGGACACGGGACATTAGAAATTCATTCACCAAAAGAAATTGTGAACATTGAAAACGAAGAATAAAGTTGTAAAGGAGTTTGACACAGTCAAAACATTCAGGGAAATTAAAAATAAGATTTCTAAAGACATTAAGGATATGACTTTTGAACAGTTGCAGGCTTATCTTGACAGGAATAAATTGAAACCAAAGAACACATAGAGTGACAAAGCCTACGCCCAACAAATGGCTTGGCAAAAAACTGGCTGACAATACGCAGCATCAACTTTTGTTTCGCTATTCAGCTTTAGCTATCAGCTTGACAATATAAATTTGGCAACAGAAATAACAATGAACTTTTAATTATAAATTTAGCTTTGGTTCAGGCTGACGAGTTTCAAATACCAGTTCTTCGCCAAGCCCGAACGTTAGCTGTAATAATTCGGACACTCACTACGACAATAAGAACCATCATTTATGACATTAATAAAAACAGATTTTGGATTTCACTCGACAACTGACGAAGTTATCAGTGGAATAGACTTAACAGGCAAACGAGCTATAGTAACGGGTGGAGCATCTGGCATTGGAATAGAAACTGTAAAGACTTTGGCAAAGGCAGGTGCAGAAGTAACAATTGCTGCAAGAAATGTTGAGGCAGGAAAAAAGGTTGCAGATGAAATTATTGCGACCACAGGAAATAGTAAAGTACACGTTGCTCAACTTGACTTAGATAACCTTAACTCAATAAACAGTTTTATTGACAATTGGAAAGGTGCATTAGATATATTGATTAACAATGCAGGCGTTATGGCAATACCAGATTTGCAAAAAACATCAGAAGGCATTGAAATGCAATTTATGACAAACCATCTTGGACACTTTGCATTGTCTGTTGGGTTACACAATGCTTTGAAAAGTGCAGGTTCTGCAAGAATAGTAGTTGTAGCATCAAGTGGACATTTATTTTCACCTGTTGTGTATGATGACATAAACTTTTTGTTTAGACCTTATGACCCTTTGGTTTCCTATGGACAAGCAAAGACAGCTTGCATTTTATTTGCAGTTGGTGCGACTGAACGTTGGTTAAAAGACGGAATTACTGTAAATGCTTTGAACCCAGGAGCCATCTTGACAAATCTTCAAAAATACGTTGGCGGAAAACTTCGTTCTGCACCAGAGCTTCATAAAACAGCACAACAGGGAGCAGCAACTTCAATCCTTTTGGCAACTTCACCATTGCTTAACAATATCGGTGGGCACTATTTTGAAAACTGCAACGAAGTTGAAACGGTTACAAAACGACCTGACAATTATGAGGGGGTTGCAATGTATGCACTTAACAAAGACAATGCAGACCGCCTATGGAATATATCAATGAAAATGATTAGTAAATGACAACTGTAACGACCAATATTACTACCGCTAACATGGGGTTTGGCAAAAGTGGGGCGGACGGAATAGCAATAAACTTTTTGTAATTCTATGTGGCTTTTGTTCCAGCTTGACGGAATTCTATTTGGCTTTTTGTTGTTATCTTCATCATCAGTTTTTCAATCAGCAGCGGTTCCGGCGGACGGAATTCTGTTTCCCCACCTTCGCCAAGCCTTTTCCGTTGTGTGCTATTAGTACAGACCTCTAACCATGGCAATTTTTACAATTATCATTATTATTTTATTAACTGTACCTACTTATGCAGTTTTGTTTTTGCTGATAAAGGTTGTTCAGTCTTTTAGGACAGAGAAGCACGTAGTGGACAAAAAGCTAAGGCGGACGTTGTTAGTTGCTTCAGTCGCTATTGCGGCTTTAACGACGTATTTTTTCCTCTTTACATCACCAGCGACAAACTACAAGACTGCCTATATTGAGAAAGAGCAAAACCACTATAAAGTAATAGTGAAAGGAAAGCGTCGTTATATGGTGCACGACCCTGTTTCCTTATTTTTTAGAGAAACCTACGAAGACAGTGCTCAATACATCATACCAAGAAGTGAAGGTGTAATCAAAGGACAAGAGCTACCAACGAAGAAAGGATACTATAAATCAGTAGGTGACATAATCATCACAGACAATCACTTGAAAATTGATTTGTCCGCAGACAACTACGACGACAAAACGCTTGACCCTGACACATGGAATGGAGACTACAAATTAGTATGGCGACATAGTAACGAGTAGATAAACAGCACACAACATTGGCTTTGTGCCAGGCGGCGGACACAACTCGAAAAGCTATCTTTGTTCCTGTGCCGCCCGGCACAAAGCCTTATTCGTTACCTGCAAGTTTAAATTGACACGCAAATGAAAAATATAGTTTGCATTATATTAAGTTCCATCATTTTGACAAGTTGTGCCGAAAAACTTACAGAAAGCAAAAGAGTTCAACTTAATCAGCAATTGACAGAATTGGTTAAAATTGACCAAGTTGCTAATTATATTCCCCAAGGGAGATATAGGGACTTTTCAAAAGAGCAATGGCTCAAATTTCAAGATAGTGTTATTACTGATGACAAGATTAAGGCTGAAGCGATGTTTAATAAATATGGGTTTCTCGGGTTTGACAAAGTTGGCAAAGAAGGTTCCAACCATTTTTGGTTATTAGTTCAGCATTGCGACAAATATCCAGAGTTTCAAAAAAAGGTACTAAAAGCAATGAACAAAGAAGTTTTGAAGGTAAATGCTGATCCTAATAACTATGCATACTTATACGACAGAGTTAAAGTGAACGCAGGAGAAAAACAGATGTTTGGGACTCAAGTCACTTATGAAACGGAAACAACAGGACGAGCCATTCCTAAAATCGGACTTGTAGATTCAGCAAACGTAGACAAACTAAGAAAAGAATATACTTTAGAGCCTTTAAAGGATTATTTAAACATGATGACGATTGCACACTATGAGATGAATAAGGAGCATTATCAGAAAATGGGAATATCAAAACCAAATCTATATTGACAAACCTGCAGGTAACATTGCATTTGCAATAGCATGGCTGACGGAATGAACTTCGGCTGAAAATCATCTATCATCTTTTGTTCCAGCAGACATTACGCTGTTCAACATTAGTTATTATCTTCAACATCAGTTTTTCAATTAAGCATTTGTTCCGGCTGACAGTTCGCTATTGCCATGCCATCGCAAATGCTTCAACGTTGGCGGTCATGCTGCAGCGACACTTTAAAACTTCAATTTTTCCAAACACCGCATTTGGCAAACATTACCTAATTAGGTAACTTCGCGTTGTGGACGATTTCAAAGGACAGGTACGCAACTTAAAGGTTTATGGTGACGACTTCTGGGAGTTTTACAACAAGCAGACCCAGAAAGTCAAAGAGCGTATCATTTGGACAATCCGCCTCATTCGAGACATACAACGAGTGCCGGAACAATATCTCAAGCATTTGGAAGGCACAGACGGACTATATGAAATTCGGGTGAGTTCCGGTAACAACATTTTTCGCATTTTCTGTTTCTTCGACGAAGGACAATTAGTTATCCTGCTCAATGCCTTTCAAAAGAAGACACAGAAAACGCCGGCAGATGAATTGAATAAAGCAAAAAAACTCAAAAAGCAGTATTATGAAGACAAAGAAAAACAATCTCGTTGACTTGGAAGAGTTCATAGACAAAGAGTACGGCAAACGTGGGACAAAGAAGCGTGACAAGTTTGAAGAAGGTTATGAAACGTTCAAGCTTGGTGTTATGCTGCAAGAACTTCGTAGAGAACGAAACATGACGCAAGAGCAGCTTGCCGAAAAATGTGGCACGACAAAAAATTATATTTCACGAATAGAAAATGATGCAAGTGACATTCGTCTTTCGACACTACAGCGCATTGTTAGAGACGGTTTCGGTGGACACTTAAAATTATTAGTCAACCTCTGATGCAGAAGCATAAACCGCCAACAACAGGTTTGCTGCCAAAGCGGCTTGACGGAAGCCATTCAACAACAGATTTTCTATTTGGCTTTTTCAGCTATATTTGGGGCTGACCTGCACAAAACGCCGCTACGGCAGCAAGCCTCGGAACGTTGTGGGCAATACGCACAAACTTCTTTAGACTTACCGAAAGACTGTAAATTGCGGTCTTATGATTGACGACCGTTATGACGTAAGAACTTCACCAGATGTTGAAGCATTTGAATTTGACAGTATTGGACCAAGGGGAACTGTTAGGAAAGTGGTTCGCTATACTGAAATCAATATCAAAAGCTTTTATAACCTTGGCTTTGGCGACAAAGACCCATTGACCGGCTTCATAAGTGACTTATCGGTTACCAACAACAACGACAGTAAAAAAGTGCTTGCAACAGTAGCAGCAACTTTATACGCCTTTACTGACAGTCATCGCGGAGCGATCATCATCGCAACAGGCAGCACCGAAGCCAGAACCCGATTGTATAGAATTGGCATTGCCAATAACCTGACAGCAATTGAGGAGGACTTTATTATTTTAGGGTTGACAGCAACTAATTGGGAGCCTTTTCGTAAAAACGTAACTTATGGTGCATTCCTTGTTCGCAGAAAATTGTAAATTTGAATGTATGAAGACAAAGAAAACAGAGACAAAAAAGCCGAAATTGCCTGAAGGATTTACAGTTGACCCTAAGTTGACGGGCAAGTATGATGACCAGCCACTATTCAAAGACAAGGTGGACAGAGCAAACCACATACTTAAAACTGTAGGACTTCCCAAATTTGAACAGCCTGACTAAACCAGCACTGCCCACAACAAGTGCATTTGCAATAGCATGGCTGACGGAATAAACTTTGGCTGCAAATCATTAATCGGCTTTTGTTCGGTCTGACGTTGCGCTACTCGGCATCAGTTGCTATCTTCAACTTGGATTTTTCAATCAAGCATTTGTTCCGGCTGACAATTCGTTATTGCCATGCCATCGCAAATGCGGGAACGTTGTGTGCAACTAATTTTGACACCTCTGACAATTTTAAAGTTGACAAAAATTATTCAATATTTATTGATAAAGTGAAGCTTTAATTTTTTATTAATGACATAAATTATTAGACACATAAAGCCAAATAGTATTTTTAAATTTCTAAAACGACACTTATGATTTTTTGGAAAGGTTATGGCATTTTAGTTCTTGTTATTGCAGTTGCAATTGGAGCAATTGTAAGTATCATTTTTAGCAAAGTTGGCTCGACGGAAGACATGGGTGCGGCTGTTGGTGCAATTATCTCAGGAGTTGTTATTTGGTTTGTAGGTAATAAATTCAACTCTTCGGACAAAAGCAGAACAATGATTTACAAACAAACCGGCAGAGAATTGGTAGTCAAACCTGAGCATACTTTGTTTTTTATAAAAATGCAATACTGGGCTTTTATTGTTAGTGGTTTTGGTATAATTATGTTGATTGACGTTTTTATACATCACGGTAAATCGTCGTTCTAAAGTTGACAAAACTGTCTCGTCCTGAAATAGGTTGACCAAAAATTAAACAAACATTGGTTAACATGGACACACAGAAAAAAGATGCCTCCCGAAGAAAGAATGGCAGAGAAGTGAGCTTCGACTTCAAAATTTTCGTCATAGACGAAATCAGCAACGGGCTTATTTCAGCCAATTATGCTTCTAAGAAGTACAATGTTTCGCGCAGCACGATTGCTTACTGGATGAAAAAACTGAGTAACTATGCTTCAAAAGCCAAAGGCATGAGTAAGGAACAGGAAATCAAAAAGCTCAAAGAGTGGCTTGAAGAACTGGAGTTTATCAAAGACTTCCAGCAAGACATGACCAGTGGAGTTTGAAAAGATTACCGGGGAGGAACTTTCAAAAAAGTATTTACCCGAACACCTGAGTCAACAGATACAGCGCAAGAAGAAAAAGCTTACAAAATAAAGTGGCTGTATGAAGTGTTCGGGATAAGCAAACAAGCATACTATCAGCGTATCGAGGCTGATAAGCATCAGGAGAAAGTGCATCAAATTGTTTTAGAGGAAGTGGCAAAAATAAGGCAAAAGATACCGCAAACAGGCACGCGCAAACTGCATGAAATGCTTCAATATCCGTTGCACCAGCACCACATCAAAATGGGCAGAGATGCCCTTTTTGACCTGTTGCGCTACAAAGGATTACTGGTAAGAAAAACCAAACGTTTTCACATTACCACCGATTCAAAACACTTTTACTACACCGCTCCAAACCGGATTAAAGAATTGGAAATCAACCATTCAGAACAGGTTTTTGTCAGTGACATCACCTACATCAAGACAGACGAAGGTCACGGCTACCTGGCGCTGGTAACAGACGCTTACTCTAAAAAGATAATGGGATGGAGCTTCGATGACAATATGAAAGTATCCATGGTAAAACAAGCGCTCGCGATGGCTCACAGCAATTGCAAACATCATTATAAAGACATCATTCATCACAGTGACCGGGGCATGCAATACTGCTGCCCCGATTACACGGAATTTGCCAGCGGAAAAGGCTTTGTCATGAGTACTACCCAGCAGTCTGACCCTTACGAGAATGCTATTGCAGAAAGGATCAATGGCATTTTGAAATATGAGTTTGGACTGCGTAAAACAATTGCCAGTGCTGACATTGCACGCAAAATGATAAAGGAAGCAGTACACATTTATAACAACGACCGGCTGCACTGGAGCCTGGACTTAAAGACACCGCAAACAGTGCACAACGACTACAACAAACAAAAGTACAAGTCGTATAAAAGAGAAGCGGCATGAATGACTACATTTGTTGTGTTCATGTGAGGATGGAAACAGGCTCTGCAGAGGTGCAACCCGGATAGTGCCAAAACCATCAACGCACTGAAAATGAAAAGGAGGATAAAACCAAGTCCTCCTTTCCTCAAAACCACCTTCATTTTTAGGGCAGGAAAAAACTAAAAAAACCTCATTTTTTGAAAAAAAATGGTCAACCTATTTCAGGACATGACAATCCACCAGGGTATTCATAACTTGCCACTCACAGAAAAACAACAGCAGCGTTCTGTGTACAGTATGAGCAACAAGCATAAAAAACTGAACCCGGAAGGACTTCACTCAGCAGAAGCCCTGCAGCAAAAGATAGAAGCGTTAGAGAAGCAGCTGCAGTGGGAAAAGCTGCGCGTGGAAGCGCTGGATACTATGATCAACATGGCAGAGAAAGACCTCAATATTTCTATCAGAACTGCGAAGCACTCATGAGCACCTTTTAAAATCAATTATTACTGCGAACTAAAAAAGCGGGGCGCCCAACAGTAAAACAAATGAAACAGGGGCATCCTGTTATCAGCATTGAGCAGCTATGTATATTGTTGGGCTACTCGCCGCAGGCATACCACAAGCATAATAAAAAACAGTTTGCAGAACACGTCAATGAAGGCTTGATCCTGCAGCAGATTGATGCCATCAGGAAGCATCAGCCAAGATGCGGGGGCAGAAAGTTATTCGTCATGCTGCAACCCTTTTTTACACAGCATAACATCACAACCGGCAGGGATAAATTCTTTGATTTGTTGAAAAGGAACAAACTGCTGGTGAGAAAGACAAAACGCAGCGTACATACTACGACGGGCAGACACCACTACCGCCGCTATCCCAACCTGGTAAAGGGTTTTACGCCGCTGAAGGCACATGAGCTGTGGGTGAGCGACATCACTTACATACCTTTAAAAGAGCGGTTTGCGTACCTGTTCTTAATCACCGATGCTTACAGCAGGAAGATAGTAGGTTACCAGGTAAGTGATGATATGAAAGTCAGTTCGGCAACGGTGGCTTTAAAACAGGCGCTGGCACAAAAGCCACCGGAAACCATTGTGATCCGCCACAGCGACAGGGGCATACAATACTGCAGCCATGCGTATGTAAATTTATTGAAGGAACACAACGCCATGATCAGTATGACAGAAAGCGGAGATCCTTTAGAGAATGCGATAGCAGAACGGGTAAATGGCATTCTGAAAACAGAACTCATCAGCAGCACTTATGCTGATGTACATGCCGCATCGGTACACATTGCCAGATGCATAACCATCTATAACCACCGGCGCAGGCACAGCAGCTTAAACTGGCAGATACCGGCGGTGGTACATGAACAGCAAGGACCGCAGATAAGGAAATGGAAAAACTATTATTACACAGCAAAACTAAAGGAGACCGTTATGCAGAAAACGTAAGTAAGCCAGCGCACAAAAAATAGTTTCTTAGCTGTTGAAGGCACGAAACTATTTTTTGCCCCCGCACGGCAAACAACGTAATAACTCAACCTTATTCAGGATGAATTACCTTCATCAACCAATAGCAGGATTAGTATTTATAATCAATCAACTTTTTTCAGGACGGGTCAGTTCAACTTTTAAAAATATTGGGCTTCAGTTGTGGGCTGACGTTTTTCAAACATCCCAACAACGCCAAGCCCTGTTCGTTAGCCGTCATTGTATAGCGACCTTCCCAAAACTTCACTAAGCATTAATTTTTAATATAAAAACTTAATTTGTTGATTTGAAATGCATACTTATCTTTGCAACTAAGATATTTATATACTAAGATTAAATAATGACAAAAATAGATTCTAAGACAATCGGTCGTTTGGGGAGACAAATGTCGGATGCCACTATTTTGATGCACGAAGCCATAGCAAGAAAGGCAGGTTTAACAGGTACAGACCACAAATATTTAAGTTTAATTCTTGACAAAGGCACTATAACAGCCGGTGAACTTTCAAATTTCACAGGACTTACAACGGGTGCAGTAACAGGGGTTATTGACAGGCTTGAAAAGAAGAAGCTTATAAAACGAGAATTTGATAAAACTGACAGACGGAAAATATTAATCGTTCCTAATGTTGATAAAGCAACTAAACTTTTTGCAAACTCTCATCTTGACTTGTCATCTCAAATTGAAAATTTGCTCTCAAAATTTACAATAAAGGATATTGAGGCAATTGAAAAGTATCTTAATTCAACGGTGGAAATAATGAATAATATAACCAATCAATTAAATGGCAAGTAAATGAATGAATCGACCACAAATATTTTGACAAAGGCGGAGATTTGGCTTTGTATTACGACACTTATTTATTTTCTAATGAATGGTGCTCAAATTTTTGAAACCTTTGTAATCATACCTAAGTGGACTGCTTCACCACCTGATAGTTTGCATTATTTTAAAGGGAAATACGGAATTGATTTAAAGACATTTTGGATTGTAATTCATTCATTACACGAAATCACTTTTATTCTGGCTCTTATTTTCTCATGGAAATTAAACATTCGCAATCCATTACTTATTTTATTTGCTATTCATTTTGCAGTAAGGGTTTGGACAATTTTATATTTCGCTCCTAATTTAATGTCATTTCAAAGCGTTGCAAATTCCGAAAGTACAATGCAAAACCTGTTAGAAAAAGCAACACTTTGGCGAAACTTGAATTATATAAGAGTTGGCGTTTTTATAGTAGTTTCAGTTGCTCTAATTCCTCTTTGTATGAAAGTATTAAACGTAAAAATAAATTTGTAAAAAAAATAGTTAAACCAAATGACAAAAAAAAATTCTAATGATACTACTATATTCAATTCTAAGTATTGTGGCTCTTATTTTAATTATAGCTCTTTTTACAAAAAAAGATTACATCATTAAAAAAGAAATCACCATTAATCAGCCTGACAGCGTAGTTTATGAGCATTTAAGATTTTTAAAAAATCATAAGCAATTTAATGCCTGGTTTCTGAAAGACCCGAATATGAAAGAGACATCAACAAATACCGAGGGACAAATCGGCTATATACTTTCTTATGAAGGCAACAAGTACCTTGGTTCGGGGAAACAAGAAATAAAAGGACTTGAAAAAAATAAGAGGGTTGACATTGAACTGACATTTTTAAAGCCTTTTAAAAGCATTTCAAAAACACCTTTTGAATTAGAAGGTATTAAACAATCTCAAACCAAAGTAAAGTGGACAATGCAGGGACAAATGAATTACCCTTTAAACTTTACCCTACTATTCATAAATATGGACAGTTTTCTCGGCAAAGAGGGTCAAAAAAGTTTAGAAAATCTGAAATTAAATTTGGAAAAATAATAAAAGTGAAATTTAAAACCAAAATCGTTCAGACAGGCAATAATACAGGAATAGAAATTAACGAGTCAACACTTAAAAAACTTGGTGGTGGCAAAAAGCCTTTAGTAGTTGTTACGCTTAATGGTTACAGCTACCGAAGTGCAGTTGGTAAAATGGGTGACAATTTTATGATAAGCTTAAGTGCTGAAAATCGTAGAAAAGCAGGTGTGGAAGGTGGAGATGCTGTTGAAATAAACCTAGAATTAGATACAGAACCACGAACAGTTGAAATCCCAACTGATTTACAGAGGGCTTTAAGCAAAAATAAAACAGCAAAAGTGAACTTTGAAAAACTTTCGCCCAGTAAGCAAAAAGCTATAGTTATATCTATCAATGAAGCCAAAACTGAAGAAACAAAAATTAAAAGAGTTGACAAGGCTCTTGAACAACTTTTAAGTTAATCGAACAGACTTTGTAGTGTAAGAGAACAACGAACGGCTAACATTGGTATTGCTGCAAGTGCGGCTGGACGTTTAAACTTCGGATGTTTGCATCGCTGTACTTTAGTTCGGTCGCACGAATATCTATTTGGCTTTTTGTTGTAAACTTCAACTTTATATCTTCAATTGGGCAGCGGTTCCGGGTTTGACGTTATAAACATCCCACCTGCAGCAATACCTGCTCGCTGTGTGTAACCTTTGTTGGACACATCAAACGGTTCTTTAAATATACAAGTTGATACAACTTGTTTGACACGTTATTTTGTTAACACCGTTTTGCCGGCATAATAAAAACAGCTCATTTATTTGTTTTTTTAAGGACAACATAACCTAAAAACACAGTTTTGATTTTTGGGGACATATTGCTTTTAGTTTGCCTGACAAGGCATGTTGTTTGTAACGGTTGACAGTTTTTTAAGCGTTGACAGACCTGGTTTGACAGTCCAGGGAAGGCAACACACAACAAATGGTCTGGCAAAGAACTGGCTGATGGAAGTCTTTGAACTTGTAATTCTAATCATCTTCGGATCATTATATCATCTGCGATTTTCAAATGTTAGTTCATCTCCAAGCCAGCGGACGTTGGTGACAATCCTAACGACCATTATCCAAGCTTTTTTTCACTAACTTATTCATATGATTTTTCCCCCATTTTTCCATTGGCACTGCTATTTTGTAAGTACCCCAAAAGTCAGACAGTGGTTGGCTGATATTTTTTCTTTTCATCAGCTCTGTTTTTGTACTCGGTTGGTGTCAGATTATCGAGTGCTTCATGTGGTCTTCTGAGATTATATTCTTCCATCCATTCTGTTGTTAACTGCCTTACCTCATACAATTCAAAGAACAGATAAGCATCCAGAACAGCTTCTCTGTACAGCCGGTTGAACCGCTCAATAAAACCATTCTGCATCGGTCTGCCCGGCTGCGTGTACTGAATACAAATGTTGTTTTCCTTTGCCCATGCTGTAAATTCACCGGAGGTGAACTCCGGTCCGTTATCCACTCTGATCCTTACCGGTTTGCCTCGTTCAGCAATCACCCTGTTCAATACTCTTGTCACTCTTTTGGCAGACAAAGAGGTGTCAATCTCAATAGCCAGTGCTTCTCTTGTACAGTCATCAATGATGTTGAGCGTTCTGAACTTTCTTCCGCTCACCTCAACTGTCACTCATAAAGTCCAGGCTCCACGTTTGGTTGATGGCTGTTTGTCTTACCAGCGGCTGTTTTACCCTTGCCGGCAATCTTCGCTTTCTCTTTCTTCTTTTGTTCAGCTTCAGTCGTTTGTATACCCGGTACACCTTTTTATGGTTCCAGCGTTTACCATCTCTTCTCAGGTAAGCAAACAGCTTTCTAAAGCCATAACAGGGATGTTTAAAAGCCAGATCCTGCAAGGCTTCTGTGACTTTTGAGTCATCTTTTTCACTCTTGTAATAATACTGAGACCGGCTTAACCCGGTTACTTTACAGGCTCTCTGAACAGGCAACTTATAGTCTTTGATAATCTCTTCCGTTAATTGCCTTTTGCCCCGCCCAGCCTTTTTTTGAGATCACATCTTTTAAAATGGAATGATCCAGGCTCAGCTCGGCATACATCTTCTTCAGCCTGTTGTTTTCTTCTTCCAGGTCTTTCAATCGCTTGACATCTGAAGCATCCATGCCACCATATTTGCTCTTCCAGTTGTAAAACGTAGCCTCACTGATGCTGTGTTCCCGGCAGAGTTCTTTGGTGGCTCTGCCCCCTTCCTGTTGCTTCAAAATGGCAGGGCAATCTGTGTCTCCGTAAATCTTGAATTCTTCATCGTTTGCAGTTTAAAATTATGACTCTTTCCCTAATTCTAAACTGTCCGATTTTTAGGGATACTTACAGTTCTGAAATGGTATAAGCGGATAACCTAAAACGGAATGCGGGAAAGAAGTGAGCAAAGTGGCATCCGTCTTACCCAAACGAAGGATGCTTGAACTGTAAGACTAATGACAAATTGCGTAACACCTGAAAGACATTGGCAGCTAAAGCAAACCATAAAAGAGAAATTAAACCATTTGTTTTTTGCCGGCATGATTTGGCGCATCGGCTTGCGGACGGTAGCCCGAGAGAGACCTTATTGCCTTGCAGCGTGGGCAGAAGCGTTGGTATTAAGTGGTAGCGTCTATTTGGCTGTTATCGGCAACAGATTAGAAACATAGATGCTATACTCGCTTTTGTGCGGATGAGCAGCGATGTTTGTGCGATGGTATGTATTGGGCAAAAGCCTTTGGCTTCATCGGGCTTTGTGTGTTGGACTGTAGTGAAAGGTTTTCGCGGCTGATAGTCTGACATTGCTTTTGCCTTTTCTTATTCTTTTTCTTTGATAAAAAGGCCAGCTGCATGGAAAGGAAATAATGGTCGGCATATTATTTCAGAACTTACTATATTATGGCTTTACCTATGGATTGGTATCTTCCAACCGAGCAAAGAATATTACTTAGCAACCCTGGCAAAGTGTTCTGGAAAGATGTTCAAGAACAGTGTGTCAGAAGGCTTTTGTGAGCCATATATGGCAAGTTGGCCCGACTGTTAACAGTATTTGTATACTTTTCTCTCTCATTCTGGTTTGCTTGTGGTTATAACAGGTACAACTATGCCCAGATTTATAATGCTACTATAAAAAAGTCCGTCCTCGAATCGGGTGAGTGTGCATGATTACAGTCCTTTCAGCAATCCCAGTTTAAGGGCAGCAAGAATCAAACTGATTGCATTGTCAGCTTTGAGTTTAATCAGCATATTCTGGCGATGGGTATCCACCGTGCGTTTGCTGAGAAACAAGTGTGAGGCAATCTCGCTATTGGTAAGCCCTTTTGCTAGCAGGTTCAATATCTCCAACTCCCGATCAGAAAGAATGGACTTCGCCTTTTTACTCCAGGCTCCGCTTTTAACACCATGCTCTATAAGCTTAATGGCGATCTCCGGAGAATAATACGCTTTCCCTTCCATTGTCGTCCTGATCGCCTGAATAAGCTGTCCCGGCTCAATATTCTTCAGAATATACCCTTTTGCGCCCGCCTGAATCATCCTGTCGATATAAGCATATTCATCATAATTTGACAACGCAAGTATCTTGCTTGATCCTCTGTACAGAAGAATTTGCTGTGTCGCTTCCGCCCCACTGATACCCGGCAGGGAGTAATCGATCAGGATAATATCGAAATCTTTCCGTATGACTTTCGGGACGCCTGTCTCGCCGCTGTCTGCTTCCTCAATTATAAAATGATATGCCTGCTTTTGGGAAAGAAGCATCGCCCGGATTCCGTCCCTGACCATCCGCTGGTCATCAATAATCAGCAACCTGATTGTTTGAACTGTGTATGCTGGATGTTTCATGACCACAGGTTTAGGTAATGGGAAAAGAGATGTCGAAACGTGTCCCCTCACCAGGCAGGCTATGGATAGCAACACTGCCGCTATGAGCTTTTACCCGGTACCGGATGTTTTGCAAGCCGCTACCTTTCGATTTTTCCGGTTGCTGGGGCAGCCCGATTCCATCATCCGCCAGCGATAGTTGCAGGATGCCTCCCCGGGTAAGAGAGAATCGAATACTAATCAGGCTCGCCCGGCTATGACTCAGTGCGTTTGAAATAAACTCCTGAATGATTCTGAAGGCATCAATCTGGAGCTCTCTGGTCAGCGCTGCGTTGCGGAGATTACTCCGGATCGTAAACCGGATTTCATTGGTGAGAGAAAGCTGGTTACAAAGTTCCCGAACGCCTTTCTCCAGTCCAAACTCCTCCAGGGTCTTTGGCATCAGGTTAAAACATAGCTGACGAATGTCGGACTGGAGTCCGGCAATGATTCTGTTAGCCCTGCGCAGCACCTGCCCTTGTTTTTTGCTTCCCGCCGTTTCTGCCAGGGCACTGATAAAAAATTTTACTGCTGACATCTGCTGCCCGATACTGTCATGAATATCTTTTGCCAGGCGCTGACGCTCTTTTTCCTGTGTGCTGATAACGGTTTGCAGAATCAGGTTCTGGGTCTGAATGACATGAGTCATGTCACGGGCTGTCACGATGATCGCAGTCTTTTTATGCTTATCGAGCAAATAGCCGATGGTGATATCTGCCGGAAAGGAATCACCGGTTGCGGAACGGAAAAAAAAAGGTTCTGTTCCCCGTTGCCTTTCCTGATCCAGCATTCCGAGCAACGTGGCTGTTCTCACTCTTTCTTTTACCGGCTGAAGCGATTCCAGCCGTTTTCCGACAACCTGCTCGCGGCTGCATCCCAATCGTTCGCAGACAGAGCGGTTGCAGTCATTGATGATCCCTTTTTTGGAAAGGACGAAAATCATATCTGAAACAGAGTCGAAGATATTCGTGAAGTAATTTCTGAAGATGGTAGTGGCCTGCAGTTCTTCGCCAAGCATGTGGATGCCGTTGATAATCGCATCCGTGCTGTCCAGTCTCGCAGACAAGGGCATTCGTCTGGCGAAGTCTCCGGCTGCATATGCGCTCAGCAGGGTAATCATTTTCTGAAAACGTTTGTCCATAACAGATCAGGAGTTTTCCTTTTGAATATATTGCCGCAGCCACCGGAGTGCTTTTGTGTCTTGCTGAAACAGCTTTACCGGAAGCGGCGGCCGTGTCACAAGCAGAAAGAAATTTGTGAGGGACACCTTATAGGCAGAATCGGTAATGATAGCGGCTACCCTGACGCCAATGGTACCATCTGCCGAAGAAAAGAAATCCCTGGCTTCCTTATCAATGCTGACGACACCGAGATTATAGATCAGCACCGGATAAGGTCTGCCTTCCGTAAAGCTCAGCCGGTCGGACACAATACTCCTCGCGATGGAAAGATTAATTTCCAGTCCTGACTGATAAGTAGCGATGAGTAGTCCGTCCCGGATTATAAAATGAACATAAGCAGTATGTAACTCCTGTGGCATAAAGTGATGATTGGACTATTTCGTGTTAATTCCTGTTAACAGCACCTTATCCTGCGAGAAATGACTTCCTGTGAATGTCCCGAAGGATATTAGGTGGAATGTAATTGCATAATTAAGAAAAAGAATTGAACGATTTATCCGTATAAACACGTAAAATTTTGTACCCACCGTCCAGGTATAAAAATACGTTTTTCATCGCTTACCGGCGCTTTTCATAACTCTCATGTTTGCGGTCTCAAAACAGACAGGGAATGAAAACGTCCAATCCGGTGGATACCATTGATCACATCATAACGCATGGCGTAAAGCGGGGCATACTGCATCTGTCAACCGATGATGACCGTGTCACTAATAATGTTATATCGGTTAAGGGAAGGGAAATGATCAACTTCGGCTCCTGCAGCTATCTGGGGCTTGAGTTTGATGAGCGTCTCAGGGAGGGTGCGATTGATGCGGTGAGGCGGTTCGGTACGCAGTTCTCGGAATCACGTGCTTATGTATCCTTATCGCTGTACCGGGAGGCAGAGTCTCTTCTGGAGGGCTTGTTCGGCAGTCCGTGCCTAATCACCCCGACGACCACGCTGGGGCATATTGCGAACCTGCCTGTGTTGATTGAAGATGGAGATGCCGTCATACTCGACCAGCAGGTTCACGCTTCCGTGCAGACGGCGGCCAGACTGGCAAAAACAGGACATGTGCATGTAGAGCTCCTCCGCCACAACCGGCTGGATCTGCTGGAGGACAGAATTACCACTCTACAAGCGAAACATAAAAAGATCTGGTATCTCGCAGACGGTATCTATTCGATGTATGGGGACGGCTGCCCGGTGGATGAGATCTACGGTTTGCTGAACCGGTATCCATCCCTGCATTTCTATGTCGATGACGCACATGGCGTGAGCCTTTGGGGTGAGAACGGGAGAGGTTATGTGCTCAACGGAAGGTATATACACGAGCGGATGGTGGTAGCCGTCTCACTCGCTAAATCGTTTGCCACAGGCGGCGCAGTAATGGTTTATCCCAACCGGGAGATGGCGCGAAAGGTGAGAACCTGCGGCGGTCCGCTGATCACATCAGGACCGGTGCAGCCGGCTATTCTTGGTGCTATCATCGCGGCAGCCAGGATTCATCTGTCTGACGAAATCTACAGCCTTCAAAGGGAGCTCCGCGACCGGATCACTTTTACAAACGGGGTAATCAGGCAACACCATCTCCCTCTCGTCTCTGCTTCCGATGCGGGTATCTTTTTCATCGGAACCGGGTTGCCTAAAATCGGTTACGATGTGGTGGAGGGATTAATGCGGGAAGGCTTCTATGTCAACCTGGGCATCTTCCCTGCGGTACCCATTAAGAATACAGGTATCCGCTTCACCATTACGAGGCTTCACAGTTGTGAGCAGATCAGCCGGATGGTCAGCTGCCTGGCTAATCTCTTTTTTAACGCCGTTCCGGCAGCCGGGTTCAGTCTCGCAAAAATCCGCCAGGCGTTCAAGATGCCGGAACCCTCCACCCCTGACGCAGCAGGTGATGTTATCAACGGAAACAAAGCGGACGGCTGCGACAACGCCCTGTTCCTGCAACACTACAACGCAATACGGCAGGTCGACAAAACGGACTGGGATCTTTTATTCAGGAACCGGGGCACTTTTGACGCAGAAGGGCTTCAGTCTCTGGAAGATACTTTTACGGACAACCCGGATGGCTTCAACAACTGGCAGTTCGATTATCTGCTGATCCGGGATAGGAACAGCAGGGTGGTGTTGGCAACCTTGCTGACCACCGCCCTGTGGAAAGATGATATGCTGTCATCCGATATTGTCTCCCGTATCGTTGAAAAAGAGAGGCAAGGCAACCCCTATCATCTGACCTCAAAAGTGATGTCCGCCGGTTCGCTGCTGACCGAGGGAGAGCATCTGTATGTTGACAGAACGCATCCCCGCTGGAAGGAAGCGCTGGTTCTGCTTTTTGAAACCATGAGCCGGCTTGGTGAAGAGCGCGAGGCGAGTTCTCTTGTACTGCGTGATTTTCATGATGTGCCTGATGAGGTAAATACAATAATGATCGAAAACGGGTATGTGAGGATGCAGATGCCGGAGACATACATTCGCAGTGGTCTGACCTGGTGCGACGATGACGCATTTTATACCGGGCTGAGCCGGCGCTCAAGACAGCATTTTCGGGAAGACATCCGAAGGTACGCTTCGGGCTACGGTGTGACCATTGTTGATGAACCGGTTGCTGAGGCCGTGGCCCATCACTGGTACAGCTTGTATCGGGAAGTCAAAGACCGGAGTTATACTCTTAACACCTGGCCACTGCCACAGCGGTTGTTCAATATATTTCTCCAAAACCGGAATTGGGAGGTGATTCAACTGACATGGCAAACGCCGGAGATCGAATCGGTACCGGCTATTGTATCCTTTGTGCTGTGCTACAAGGCAGAGCAGGCTTATATTCCGATGCTGATCGGGATCGATTACCGGTATAACAACACCTGCCGGGTGTATCGCCAGGCATTGTATCAGATTCTGCGGCGCGCCCGGGAGCTGGGTAAAGAGAGGGTACTATACGGCTTCGGGGCAGGAACCGAAAAGAGAAAGATGGGAGCCGTTCCTACAACTGTCTTTGCCTATGTCCAAAGTCGTGATCACTTCAACAGCCAGACGATTGCGGCAATTGCAGCAGGTAGCGGGGAGGCCGCTTTGTATGCAGTCAAAAGCACGGAGCTCCTTTCATAAACCGGACTCCCATGAAGCCGCAACAAGTTTCTCTGCGCCTGAACGCCCGGGACACGGAAGCCATACGCCGGGTACAGGAGCTGATCACAACCGATCTGACACAACATTATACCATCCCTGCGCTGGCCCGGAAGGTGCATGTAAACGAATGCAAGCTGAAAGCAGGGTTCCGCACAATGTATGGTAAGGGAATCTGGACCTATCTCTCAGATCTCCGGCTTCAAAAAGCCAGGCAGCAGCTGGCAGAAACGGAATTGTCTGTAAAAGAAGTGGCCTTCGGATTGGGGTACCGGTACGTCGCAAACTTTGTCACCTGTTTTAAACGCAAATGGGGTTGCACCCCTGGTGAGATCAGGAGAGAAGACATCCAGTAATCGCCTGCCCGAATTCAAAATGCGGACTCCCGTTTTCAAAAGTAACAGGTTTGGTGATGGGTATAGGCTGAATGAACTTTGATTTCTGACCGGAACCCCCGGTTCCTGAAAGCAGAATGGGGCGTATATCCAGCCATCCTGACCACCACCAACACGTAAATGCTCACCATGAGAACACACATCATTACGGAAGCCATCAGAGTAATTCTTATTCTTCTCTTCTGTTATACCGCAGCTAGTAAATGGCTGGCCTATGATGATTTCCTGTATCAGCTGCGGCAATCACCGTCCATTCACAGCGGCTACGGGTTGCTCTCTTTTTTCCTGCCCGGAACCGAATTTCTGATCAGCGGACTGCTGCTTTTTTCGCACACAGTCAAAACCGGCTTTGCCTTGTCAGCTATTCTGCTGACCTTGTTCACCGGGTATATTGCTATGATGCTTCTGTTTGCGCCTCATGTGCCCTGCTCCTGCGGTGGCTTTATCAGCTCCTTGTCCTGGCAACAGCATATCATTCTGAACAGCACCTTGGCTTTCCTGGCTATCGTCGCGTATCGCTGGCAGGAAAAAAAACAAAAATCATCACGTCCCGATGGAGTTCAAAAGTCATTATTGCAATAATCAGGGATTTCCGAAAACCTGTAACAGAGTAGGAGCTAACAAGAGTTTACTGCTTTTTAAAATTATAAAAGCAAAAAGAAACATGACAAAGAATCGGTTGAGTGTATTGGCGCTGTTAGCCATGGTTCTGGCGATGTCCAGCGCATTCACTTCGAAGATGACGGCGGAGACGGCTGCAAAGCGTGATCCTTCGTTTTATTGGTTCACGGGAGCAGGAGCTACCTACCATACGCAGAACACAACTGCTGCCGAGTCCTCGCTGACCGGCTGCCAGTATTCACTGGCAGTGTGTGAACAGGCGTATACAAGCGCCCAACTTAACAACCCGGCACAGCCATCCATGGGCGTTAAGTCAAGCCAGGTAAACAGTCCGCAGGCGATTATTCGCAAGAACACGAATTAATCTTCTGTCTGATTGAAAGAGAGAGTAGCCACCTGCTACTCTCTCTTTATCTGCTGGAGCGAAGCAAATGTTCAGATCAGTTAAAGTTTACTGTTTTTCGAAATCATAAAAACAAACACAATCATGAAAAAAAATCAATTCAGTGTAGTGGCTCTGCTGACCCTACTATTCGCAATGTCCAACGCATTCACGGTAAAGATGAAGGCAGAAGCAGCCGCCAAGCCTGATCCTTCGTATTATTGGTTTGCAGGCAACGGTACTGTCTTTCACGCGGTAAATACCAAGGCGGATGAAGGTACCATTACAGGATGCATCTATACGTTGGCAGTGTGTGAACAGGCATACACCAGTAGCCAGTTGAAAAATCCTGCAAACCCTTCATTGGGTGTTAAAGCCACTGAGGTTGGGCACCCTCAGGATATTATCCGTAAAAATACCAACTGATATTCCATTATCAACAAAAAGAGAAGCCGGATCGCCGGTCATTATACTTCCGGCATGCGATAGATTATCTCCGGTTTTCGCGGATGACCACTACATTCATCTTTTTTACGGAAGGAAGTAAATCCAAATCGTACTGATTCAGTTCTTTCCGCAAGGCAGTCAGATTGCCGGAAGTTGAGCGTAAACGTATATCTGCTTTTTCGCTGTAGTTTCCTGTTCCGTCTATTATCAGCACGGGCGATGTAAAGTTATAGTTCAAAGCCAGGTATGGTAAGGGAATATTATGAAGTGTCCTGACCCCGCCTTCACTCTGGTCATAGCTTTCGCTGTCCGGATCTTTCGTTCGCCAGCGTTCGCTTTTTCCTTTTTTAATCAGTATAAAGCATTTTATCCTCCGCTTTTCCAGGGTTCCCCTGATACCGAAGAACCGGTCCAGATCCGCTACAGCAAATGCGTCAGGATGCGCATACCCCGGAGGTAACACCAGATTATAGCACCAGAGGTTCCGGTTCTGCCAGGCTTCATCATCATAATTTGCATTGGTAAACCGCGAGGAATCTTTAACGTCCAGTATGACCTTGTTTTTGTCAAATAACTGATGGTATACTTTTGCATACAATTCAGGGATGCTTTCATTGTATGCCTTATAAATCAGACGATTTCCTGAGGTGTCATAGCTGTCGGTGGACAGCACGCCAGGCAGCCGGTGCGTAACGGTAGATGTATAAACCAGACTATCGACGTTCCTGCCGTTGCCTTCCGACAGAACAGGCACTTCGTAATTAAAATCGGTCAGCTCTTTCTTTAGTGGCAGCTTAACCGGCTCACCAGACAGCAGGTTGCGGATCACGTCCGGAGTGACCTGTTCCGGAGCTGTGATGGCAGCGATCCGCCCACGCGTGTCAACCACCACCACATGCGGAATATAAATAAAGGAAAATCGCTTGCCTGCCAGCACCGTGTCATTGGTGACAACCGGCAATTTCGTTCCGCTCGCAAACCTGTTATTTGTCAGGTATTGGGTGATCTGGTTCCGGTCTTCGGTGGTGATGCCCAACGCTTCCACCTGTCCCGGAAAGACCGCCCGCAGGCTATCGAAATGCGCAAACGAAGCAACGGCATGGCTACAGGTCGTCCGCCACAGGTCAAGGATCAGCACTTTTCCCCTGAAATCGTGCAGGCGGAGGGAGGTATCACGGTACCGTAAAACGTTTTGAAAGGTATAATCCGGCAGGCTGTCACCGACAGTCAGGGATTGTCCCTGTGCTCCCGTATATCCGGCGATGATCAGCACAAGCCATCCTAAGATTTTTTTGCAATATTTCATTTCTCTGCTGTTCGCTGATGTTCTCATGTTTTATAGGTTGCCATTCATTTTTAATATTCTGCGTTTTGTGTCAGGTTTGGATTGAGAAGGATTTCGCTGTAGGGAACCGGGTACAGGACCGACGTCGGACGCCAGCTTCCTTTTTCCAGACCCAGTACTGTGTCTGCTTCCCCGGTCCGCTTCAGGTCGAGCCACCGGTGACCCCATTCTGCAAAAAATTCTATCCGGTTCTCCTGGCGGATGCGCGATAACAGCTCGGCACCCCCGATCCCGTTCGCGAGGGGAGGCAAGTCCGCCCGTGCCCGGATGGTGTTGACATCGGCAATCGCATGGGCATTATCACCCAGTTCGTAAGCGGCTTCTGCACGGATGAGGTAGAGTTCGGCCAGCCGCAGAACCAGATTGTTTTCGGTGACAAGGTCCGTTCCTCTTACCTTGTATTTAAACGGGTAGTAATACACGGAATCCCTCAGCACAACGCTGTCCAGCCAGGCGCTCTTCCTGGCGTCGCCGGATTCAAAAGAAGACAGCAAAAAGGGAGTAAGGGCATACGTGGGAATTACTGTGTGGTCATACGGAATAAAGTTGAGCCCTTCTGACGTATTGATCCCGGGTATGACCGGTGCCAGTGAGAAAATGGATTCCGTACCGTCTGCCACGAACACGCGGTCAGGTGCGTCCAGGGTATAGGTGCCACTGTTGATCAGTGTATCTGTCTTGGCTTTCGCTTCTGCCCAGCGCCTGAGGTACAGTGCCACCCGGGCCTGCAGTGCCAGACAGGCGTCTGCTGACGGACGGAGGGGATTGCGGACGCTCCCGGCTCTTCGCAACGAGGCTTCGGCTCCGGCAAGGTCCGTACTGATCTGGTCATAAACAGCTGCCGTATCCGTCCGGGGCAGCGCTTTGTTGGTGATGTAATCCGGGGTCACCTCCAGAGGAACGGGGCCGAACAGGTTGACAAGATAGAAATAGGATAGCCCCCGCATAAACAGGAGTTCCCCGCTCAGTTTCGCTTTCGCTCCTTCGCTGATAGCGGCAGAAGAAGAAATCCCTTCCAGGCAGGCATTCATCTGGTAGATATAGCTGTACGCTTTTGCCCAGAAGCTGCCTGCGATCACCCCGTTCCGTGAGGAAAGGGCATTTGCCGTAAAGCCATCCCTGTTCGCATCCGGCAAAGTACCATACAGCTCGTCAGCAGACAGCGATGGATAAAGGGTGGTGCCGCCGTTGAGAAAGACCAAGTTTCCCTGCATGATCTGGCTGTACAGACCATTCACTGCCGCCTCTGCGGTGGCATCATTGGAAAATGCACCGCTTGCGGTGACCTGGGTGGTGGGAGGCGGAACGCTGACCCATTTGGTGCACCCGAGGGGGGCAATCATATAGAATAAACAGAGAAAAAAATAAATAAGCTGTTTCATAGACGATTGAGTTAAAAAGTAAGCTGGATTCCGGTGGTGACGGTTCGCAGGGGCGGCAGAGCAAACGGATTCTGCGTTTCCGGGTCAGCACCCCCATACCCCGTAATCGTCAGCATGTTCTGCGCCTGCGCATAGACACGGATCCCAGTAATTCCCAGGCGCTGGTATATCCGGCGCGGTAGGGCATAAGAAAGAGCCACATTCTTCAGCCGGAGGAAAGAAGCGTCACCATAGACACCGTCTGACACGTTCATATAATCTCTGGCTCCGTAAGCAGCTGTGCCCGGGGTCGTGGTGAACTGCTGATAGGACGAAACATCTCCGGGCGATTGCCAGCGGCTCAATACGGAAAGGGGCTGATTAATGGTACTTCCCGGCGGCAAGCCAACAGGATTGTAAAGCGCATATAATGCGTTGGTTCCCGTTGCCTGCACAAACTGGAAAAACACGTCAACCGACCATCCTTTCACGGATATTTCGTTCAGTATGCCTCCATAGCAGCGGGAGGACGGGTCTGCTATCACTCCGATGTCATCCGCATTCAGCTGACCGTCCTTGTTTATGTCTTCGAATGTAAACACACCTGTCTGCGGGTCCACGCCGGTGAAGTGATAGCCTTTGACAATGGTGACCGGTTTGCCGATCTGGTATCGCCCGGCATAAGCAGAGGTCGCCAGTCCCGGAAATGAGACCAGTTTGTTTTTCGGTATTGTGAGCGTGAGCGTGGTTGTCCAGGAAAAGGAGTTTCCCTTCAGGTTCTGCGTAACCAGGGTGGCTTCGAAACCGCTATTTTGTATGGTGGCCGGCAGGTTGATCAGCAGGGAAGGGAAGCCTGTCTGTGCGGGAAGGGTGGAGTTCACCAGCTGGTTGCTGCTCCGGTTTCTGTATCCGTCTGCGGTAACCGAGATCCTGTCCCGGAGGAAGCGAAGCTCCAGCCCGAGTTCTGCCTTCCGGTTCGTCTCCCAGCTGTAAAGCGGATTGAATAATCTTGTCGGGTAGAGTCCTGACACCCCATTGTAAGGGTAGGATGCCGGTGACCAGGTGTTGAGGTAATTGTAATCGCCGATCTGGTCATTACCCGTAATCCCATAGCTCGCCCTCAGCTTACCAAACGAAAGGAAGGGAACGCCTTTTTTCATCCAGGTCTCGTTTGAGAATATCCAGCCCGCACCGGCAGCACCGAAGGAGGCAAACTGCTTTCCGGGCCCGAACCGGCTGCTTCCGTCACGGCGTCCGGACAGGTTCAGAAGGTAGGTGTTCCTCAGCGAAGCCGTTACCCGTCCGAACAGGGCGGCGTACCTGTATGCCGTATTGTTGTCAGTCAGCACGGTAAGTGAGCCCGCTGCACTCTGGCTCTCCAGCAGCTGGTCATTGCGGTATCCATAGGCAAACAAGGAAGAGGCTTTGTTTGTGTTCTCCTGCACCGTTCCGCCGGCCAAGGCAACCAGACGAAATTCTTTCCGTTGCCAGCTGTATTCCACCTGTGGTTCCAGGATCCAGCTTTCCAGGCGTGTGCTTCCGAACTGTGAGTAACCCTGCGGGTTGTATAGCGGGTTCTGTGAAGTGATGGGGTTGATGTTTACCTCCGACACTTCAAAACTGTTATAGCCTCCTGACATCCGCAGGGTCAGACGTGGCAGAGGATGATAGCTGAGCACTGCACGGCCGACCAGGCTGTTTGTAAGGGCCCGGTATCGCTGCTTCAGGTAGCTGAGCGGGTTATCAAATGATACGCCTCCGCTTTGCCAGGAAAGAGCGCCGGTGCTGTCATAAAAGGCAGGCGTATTTGGCGGCAGCCTTGTCAGGCTGCTGAGGTCGGTAGCCACAATCGAATTGTTCTCGGCTGAGTAAAGACCTGAAAGGGATAACCCGAGCTTCCGGTTCGCTGTGGTGTGATCGAGAGATAGATTCAGCGATCCCCGCTTATCATGTAGGTCACTGGGGAACACGGTCGTCTCCCGGTGATAACCACCGCTGACCAGGAAGCGGGTGGTTTCGCTTCCGCCGGACAGGGATGCCTGCATATCCGTGTTGGAGGCGACACCCCCGGTCAGAAGCTTTTGAAAGTTCGTGTACCGCGTGGTGTCCCATACGAGCAGGTCAGGTGCGGTGGAAACTTCGGGCGTGGTTCCGTCATTCCGGAACGCTTCTTTTCGCATGGCGACATATTCGGAAGTCGTTAGCAGTCCCGTCTGCCGGGGGATAACACTCCATCCTGTGGACCCCGTAAGGGAAAATTCTGTTTTTCCGTTCGTTTTCTTTTTGGTGGTGATCAGGATCACACCGTTGGCGCCCCGGCTGCCATAGATCGCGGTTGCATCTGCGTCTTTGAGGACGGTGATGCTTTCGATGTCTGCCGGGTTGAGGCTGCTGAATGGGCTCAGTCCGCTGCCATAGGAGGCTGCGGCTGAGCTGAGGTTGTTGACGGCAGTGTTGTTGGGGGCGTAGGGCACCCCATCGATAATAAAGAGCGGCGCAGACCCCTGCATCAGGGACGTCTGTCCACGGACCTGCACCGCGAAGGAAGATCCGGGCAGTCCGTTGCTCTGGGTAATGTTCAGCCCGGTCAACCTGCCCTGCAGGGCTGCCAACGGGTTGGCAACGGGCTGCTTGGTAAGATCGGCACCTGAAATCACGGCAATACTTCCTGTGTTATAGCGGCGGGTGGTCGTGCCGTAGCCAACCACCACGACGTTGTCCAGGTCAGCCGCAGAATCCGCAAGGGTGATGGTCAGGAAACGGGAAGCCGTTGTGACCGGGAGATGGTTAGGGACATATCCTATGCAGGAAGCGGTCAGGATATCAGGCGATGAGCGAAGCGGAATGGCAAAGGAGCCGGATGTATCCGAGAGCACCTCCGTGCCGCTGTGTTGCAGCCGGATGAACGCTCCGGGAACCGGCGCGCCGCTTTTGGTCCGGACTACACCAGTCAGGAAGGTTTGAGCGGACAGGTACGATGTCGGCAATAGAATCAGCAGCAGCTGGAAGAATGCTTTCATAGCAGTTTACATTTGTTTACTTAAAAAGAGGGAGTGTGGAGCACCTGTTTGCATACAAACAGGAGGTAAAGGAATCTAAACGGGGTTCTTCGGCTTTTTGGCGAACTGAAGAAAACCGTTACCGGGTGATTGCCATGGAAAGTGTATTTGGCGACGGAAATAAAATTCGTAAGCAGAGGAGTTGTGTACCTCGTCCACCAGCCAGCAGGTGGCGCTTTGCTTACGATCAATGGGGTGCCGACCGGAGTGTGAAGGGCAGACGGAACCTGTCCTCTCCCTGTCCGCATATTGGATGCGGAAAGAGAACAACTGCCTTACTATAACCGGTTGGGAACTGTTCTTCATGTTGCATGGTTGCCACTGAGCAGAGGCATTATACCTTTCATAGCCCGCGACAGCCCGCAAGTTCGGACGGCGGATATGGGGAAACGATTTCTGCGGTGGAGACCGGGTTAAGACAGACTTGATCCCTTATCATGCGGAGTGTGCCACCCTTCAGGCTGTGTTGCTTCTACTTTTGCGGACTAATACGATTGCTATGACATCAAATGGAGAACATGCCTCTTTTTTATTTTCCGGGGGTCCGGATGCGCCGGAACGGATTCATTACCAGCTGCCGCCCGAGGTGCTGATTAAGCAGACCCTAATCCGCGGGGAGGGAACGCTCAGCAGCAGCGGTGCGCTCTGCATCGACACCGGGCAATTTACCGGCCGCTGTCCGAAAGACAAGTTTATTGTGAGGGATGCAATCACTTCATTCACGGTAGACTGGAATGAGTACAACCAGCCTGTAGCCGAGTCCTGCTTCCTGAAGCTGAAAGAAAAGATGTTCCGCTACATGACCGGCAAAAAAGACATCTGGGTCCGGGATGTGACTGCCTGCGCTCATCCGGTTTACCGGATGAACATCCGTGTCATAAACGAGCAACCCGCTGCCAACCTGTTTTGCTACAACATGTTTATGCCTCCGGAAGAAGAGGAGCTGTCCCGGTTCCTGCCCGGATGGGAAGTGATCCACCTGCCCGGATTCAAGGCAGACCCCCTCAGTGACGGCACTCCCACGGAACGCTTTGCCATTATCTCATTCCTGCACAAAATGATCCTGATCGGCGGCACAGCCTATACCGGCGAAATCAAGAAGGGAATCTTTACGGTGCTCAATTACCTGCTGCCGCAGGAGCATACGATACTCAGTATGCATTGCAGCGTGAATATCGGCAAAGAGGAGAATGAGGCAGCCCTGTTCTTCGGGTTAAGCGGCACCGGTAAGACAACGCTCAGTGCCGATCCCCACAGAGGACTGGTGGGTGATGATGAGCATGGCTGGACGCACCACAGCGTTTTTAATTTTGAGGGAGGCTGTTATGCCAAGGTGATCAACCTAAGCCCGGAAAAGGAACCTGCGATCTGGGGGGCGATCGGAAAAGGCGCTCTGATAGAGAATACCATATTCCGGGAGGGCAGCACGGACATTGACTTTTCCTCGGACAGGATTACTGAAAACATCCGTGCCAGCTACCCGCTTTCCTCAATCCCGGATGCCGTCATACCCTCGCTCTGCCCCGGCCCGAAGCATATCTTTTTTCTGACCTGCGACGCCTTCGGTGTTCTTCCGCCCGTTTGCCGGCTCACCCCCGAGCAGGCAATGTATTATTTCATCAGCGGATATACGGCAAAGGTTGCCGGCACGGAAGCGGGCATTACGGAACCGAAGGCAACGTTCAGTGCCTGTTTCGGGGCTCCCTTCCTGCCGCTTCATCCATCCGTGTATGCCGGTTTGTTGGGACGAAAACTGGCTGGCAGCAATATCACTGTGTGGATGGTGAACACAGGCTGGACCGGTGGCAGCTATGGCGAGGGTAAGCGCATTCCTCTGCCGGTCAGCCGCGCCATTGTTCAGGCGGTGCTAAATGACGCACTGGGCTATGTTCATTTCACGCAGGAAGAAATATTTGGCTTATGGATACCGAACCGGTGTCCCGGGGTGGATTGTGATCTGCTGGTTCCCCGCCGGACCTGGCGGGACAGGAATGCATACGATGAGGTCGCCAGCCGGCTGGCCGGGCGCTTTCAGAATAACTTCAGCCGGTACGCCGATATGGTAGATGAAAGTATTAGGAAGGCAGGTCCGCAGCCATTATCCGGCAGCAAAAAGGGGACACGTATATGATGAAGGGAGAACAGGATATTGCACCTCAGTCAACCCCCTCTTCACTAAGCGCGGAAGGGTGTGAACCCGGTCTCACGGCACTGCTGAACGACCTGGCGGGTGCTGCCGTCGAAATAGATGCCGGCATTGCCGGAGCAGGTCTGTCCGGCAGGCTGGGTGGAACCGGTCTTCTGAACATACAGGGCGAACAGGTGCAGTATCTGGATGCATTGGCAGACCGGGTGTTCACAAGTCATCTGGAAAGGGGCGGCAATTGTGCCGGCATCGTGAGCGAGGAACGGGATGAGATACTCGCCTTTGAGGGAGAGTCAGCTGAGCGGAGCCGGTATGTAGTTTTGTTCGACCCGCTGGATGGCAGCAGCAATATAGCCGTACACCTGTCCATTGGTACCATCTTTAGTATTTACCGGAGACAGAGCGGGCGGGGCACCCCATGTACGGAGACTGATTTTTTACAGCCGGGTAATCGCCAGGCGGCTGCCGGTTACATCTTGTACGGTTGCGCTACGGTGCTGGTATATGCTTATGAGGGAGAAGTAACCGGTTTTACACTCGATAGGACCACCGGAACCTTCCGGTTAACGCATCCGCATATCCGGTGTCCGCAACGGGGCACTGTATATTCGGTAAACCAAGGTTATTTCCACCAGTACAGTCAGGACATACAACAATACATCAGTGCCTGCGGGCAACCGCCAGGAGGTAAAACAGGCTGCTCACAGCGTTATGCAGGCAGCCTAGTAGCGGACATTCACCGGATCCTGCTGCAGGGTGGCGTGTTTCTATATCCGGCAACCCGTGCAAAGCCGGGAGGCAAGCTAAGACTGTTGTACGAGTGTAATCCGCTTTCCTTTCTGATGGAGGCAGCAGGCGGAAGAGCGACCAACGGAAGTCAGCGTGTACTGGACATTCAGCCAGACCGGCTGCATCAGGTGACACCTGTGTATATGGGAAGCCTGGTCATGATGGCAGCGCTTGCGGAGAAGCTTTGCGCTGATGTCAGGATATAAAACTGCCCATATAAACAGATACCTGTCGAAGACTGACATCGATAACGGGAACCAGATTCTCTGTTGCGGGTCTCTGCACCGGCATCCTTTGCCGGACGGGTAAACGAGATGAGCGAACAACATCAGGTGATGCTGTCACCGGACTCTGTATTAGCTGACGCCTTTCTTTGCGCCCTGCTAATAAAAATTATACTTGTAATCCATACCGCTGTCAGTGTTGCCAGAAGGACAGCTTTCGGAGTGTCAATATCCGGAAAGAAGTTATTGAGGGAATGAAAAGCGGCAAGCACCAGCAGTGATTTTGTTTTATCCGCCACCACGCCGAGACCCCAGCTTCCCAACAGAAGGACCCCGAAAAAGAGGAGATGGGCAGCGTCGAAACCGAAGTTGAGATGCCAGACATACCAAAGCACGGTTAGCACAAGGATACCTGTCCATTTCGGTAGTGGTTTGAGGGTTTCCCGCAGAAAACCGCGCCAGCCAATCTCTTCGCAGAGCCCATACACCAGAATCGTCAGCACGAGCGCGATGGAGACTTCGTGAGTGACGATTCTGGTGTAGACTGACAGCAGCAGCGCGGGTAACAACCAGTAGATAAGAAAAGGAATCCCGATATTCCTGAACTGACCTTGTAAAGTCAGTGGAATGGGAATGCGGAACAATCTGGAGGCAATGATAGCGCCGGCTGCGGGACCGATACCGGTCAGAATCTCATAATACGGGTTCCCGAGATTTGAGGACAGGCTTGTGTATTCGGTTATGTATCGCAATGTAACGGCGATGAGGTAGAAAACAGCAATCGCTGCAACCGGAATTTTTTTCTTTGTCTCTGTCAGCACTTTGCTAACATAAACATCATTGCTGTAACTGCAAAATATGACTAACCGCTCAGCGATTGAGGGAGCTTATGTGTAACCGGTTTTGATCATCCGGCGATAGCTTTTTATATCTTCGATAATGTGAATGGTTTGCTTATCCGTTTCCTGAATTCCTTTTAGTCCGTATAGAATCGATACAGATACTGTTGTCCTGAGACTGCTGAAGTACTTTGTCATAATCCGCTCTGTACTGTATGCAGTAACAACACAGAGGATGGTCAGGGTTAGCCGTTTTTTACCAGGTAGGGAGTATTGATATCTGCCTGGTGCTTCCTTTACCCTTACAAAACGGGTGAATGGTCTCAAACCTGTGGCAGATCACTGCCAATACTTTAATTAGAGATTGAATTAGAGAAGGTAATAAGAAAGCATGAAAATAGGTTGATAATCAGACATTTGATTTCTAATTTTGGAAACAACCGGAAAAATTAATTAGAACCCGGCCGGTATCAGAAGTCCAATTGATTCACTCTCATCTTCAAATTGTGCATCCGTTTCATCAGGTCAGCGAATGAAAGGGATGCACCATGGAACATGCTTTCCTTCATCACGGAATAATCCCTTTCCCATTCGCTAATGATGGCATCGGGAGGAATGGGATCAATCGAAGCCGGAGCATGGTTTTTATAATCAATTCCGCGCAGAAAAGTAAGTCTTCTTCTGTGTGCCACGATGGTTTGGTATAGTTGGGGGTCTGCTAAGGCGTTTACGGCATGTTCGGTATCCATTAGCTTCTCAAGGTCATACAGGTGCCGGCTTTTTCTGTCAACTCTTATTTTATCCGGTGCCTGTTGAAACTCTTCATGCAGAAGAAATATCTTCTCAAGAAAGGTTCGCCCGGGTATCACCGTTGGTATAGTAATCGGAAGATCAGCAAATGGTCTGCCTGCGTATTGCTCACCCATCATGGATGAAAAGGAGCGGTTTTCAAAAGGTTCTATCAGTGAACGGCTGCCGATTTCTATCAGTACCCTTGGCTGTATATAAGCCAGATGTTCAGTGACAACGGGATAATACACTTCCAAAATCAAAGGGTCCTGGTCTTTGCATTTTACCTCACCTATAACGATTCGCATATTCGCAAAGCCAGCCTGCGCTAAGGCCTTGGCCAGTTCCGAGTAATACGTATCCGAAAGAAATTGGAATGACGCCTCCCGCAACCGTCTCACCTGCGACGGGTTCATCTGTTCATCCGTTTGGTTGAATCCGAGATGTCTTCTGTCTAAGGCAAGGTCTATATCTTCTGAAAACCGGTCAATCAATCTCCAGGCTTTGCTAAGTGAAGTGCCGCCTTTGAAAACCGTATGTGCTGCTATGGAAGTGTTGAATACCACTTCCAGCGTGCGCACCATCCACCAGTCCTTCTCTATTACAGAGGGAGGCAGACCTCGCTTAGCAGATACTTCATTGAGAATATCCTGTTTGTCTTTGTCACTTAGCCGGTTCCAGTTCTGTAGGGATGCCTGATTGATGAGCATAAGGTATGGCTTTGCGCATGATCTTACGGATCCATTCGGGAGCTAGGGAAAGATCATGCATGATATGATTTAAAGATTCTTTTTTGAGCAACTCGATCACTTTTTGTTCCTCTTCTGCTGATACTTTACCGTTACCAATTGCCTTTAAAGCCTGGATAACTAAGCTGCTGACGATGCCTTGGGTAGAAAGAACACGGGGCGTTGTTTTCTTGAACAGGATGTTTCGCTTACCCACAGCGACTGTTCTCTGAGCGCCATCGGTCAGGTAAACGGCATTCAGAGGCATTTGTGTGCTCATGCCAAGTGCATGAAGGGCCTGGCTGCCGGTGGGCACGATACGCGCTTTGTCACGCTCCGCAATGGCATGGGCAATTTCATCCAGAGTGGGCGTAAGTGCACCCAGCAGTTCACTGGTTTTGGGATGAACATAGATACCAAATGCTGCCCGCTTCAGGATGCCCTTTTCTTCGAGACGCAGCAGTGACTTTTTTACGGCTTCGGTTCCACCTACATGCACGAAGTCAGAAGGGAAGAAAAAACTTCCTTTCCTGCTTTTTTTAACCTGAGCCTCAATCTGTTTTTGAATGGATAATGCCATATTAACTGACTGGAAAAGTGTCCCAAATATAGTACATATTTGGGACAGAATTATACCACTAACTTATTCGAAGACAGCAGTGCTGCAATAAAGAATTCTGTAATAATTCCGAAATTAATACGGGATTTTTCTACTTCGAATTGAGGGAAGCTACAATCACCTAAGCCATAATTGTAAAGGAGTTTACATACGCTTCTTTCAAATTCACCGGAATTGGCATCAGTCTTATCACAGAGCGATTGTAATGTTCTGATACTTGTTTTATTAGAAGTTCTATTATGACTGTTCGTATAATAATCGATCAGTTTTTTCCGGTAACAATCTGTATTCATAACACCAAATGCATCCGTGCATAATTTTCATGTTCTTAGCCATCGATTTCGTGAACCGTTGACTAGCACAAGCATTGACAACCAACTAACTTTACTGATCATTATTGTACGGAATGGATATTTCAGTCGAGTGAAATCTACAAATCATTCATCAAAGTAATCATTGTCGATTCTCTTTAGCTCGAAGGTTTGAACGGTTGATACGCCGATGTTGTAGTCGATCATGTATTCAGCTAATTGTTGCCCGTCAATCAGGATTACTTTTTTGGAAATGGTCTTGACGTATTCCGTGGCTGTGTTGGAAAAGGTGGAAGTTGTAATGAAGATGCCTTTGTTGGCTCTTTGTCCATCCAGAGCACCAACAAAAGACTGAATATCAGGTCTGCCTACCGATGAATCCGTCCAGCGTTTTGCCTGAATATAGATGAAGTCAAGCCCCAAGCGGTCTTCTTTGATGATACCATCAATCCCTTCATCATTGGTGAGCCGGGTAGCTTTGCCTGCATCTTTGATACTGCCACCATACCCCATTCTGACCAGCAGGTTGACAACAAGCCGTTCAAAGAAAATAGGAGATAAACTTTTTACCCGTTCGAGTATTTCCTGAACCAGGCTTTGCCGGATATTCTGATAGGCATTATCGATGGTTTCCTGCGGTGTTTGTGTGCTTATGTCGATATGAGGAATGGATTCCTTGTCAGCACCTTCTTTCTTTATATTCTGGAAAGCAAGGAATTCGGGGAACTGTTTCAGGAGAGCGACATCAATCCGTTTGGGTTTCTTTTTAAGAATGGATAAACCCCGCTCGGTTATCATGACCGTGCCACGCTTTGGCGAATCGATCAAGACGGCTTTCTTGAGATAGGTTCTTGCCCAGCCCACGCGGTTGCCAAAGAGGAAGGTCTGCCCGCTGGGCAGCAATTCACTTTTATCTTCTTCGGTTAAGTGAAATTCGTTGCTCAGGACTTCGATGATGTCTTTTAAGCTTCGTTCTTTCTTATTAGCGGTCAGTTGCAATAAGTGCAACATGATGGTTTGGTAATCTGGTATCGGCATAAGCAATAACAATGGCTTTTGAGGCATACTAAAGTAAGTGATTTTGAGAATTCAATTTCTTTATTGTTGGGCAGTGAACTGTGAGGAAGGAGGAAACAAGGAATGGATTGCAGAGAGTGAACGGATATGGGAAACTCCCAGCGAACAGAAAAGCGCTTTTCATGAACTCTCCATGGACCATCCATGACTTTGGGTGGAATGAACTATGGATGGAGCATGAAGGAATGAGAAGAATGAAGTATCCTTTTTCATGGACAGGAAATGCGTCGTTCGATAGCTGAAACTTACACCTGTTCAAGCTTTATAAAGGTGCTACCGGTGCTTAATTTTCAGTCAAATGTCCAACCCAAGTCACCACTTTCATCTAAAATATAAGCATAAAAAAAGGGGTGATTTTGTCACCTCGAAAAAGATAGTTTTTAAAGGGAAACAATCCCCTGGAGCGATGCAGTTAGACTACATTTATGGCAGATGTTTCACGACCACACTTGGCAGGGAATTACCCGTTTCGGAAGCAAGTATAAGTAAAAGTTTTGAAACAAAGAAGGCATTGCCAGTTTCGGAGTTTCCATAATCACTGCAACCGTTTTTTCGCAAGTTTCGTTATCGATAAATAAACAATCTATCCGGTTTTATATCGATGGTAAAGCTTTGTCACATTAAAAGCGTTGTACCTAATACCTTAGAGTGACTTTAAACAATATTGAGAACAACTTTCAATAATCGAGACCGCAAAGCTGCAAACATTCGCTGAGCCTATATTACAGACTTCGCCAAGTTGTGAGTGAACTCAGAATACTTCCGCTAACTTTATTTTCATGGACAGAGATGCAGTCACAGATAGCTCAAAGGATCTATCAGATTTTGCTGAGATGGGTATTCATTTACATGATTACTCAAATCCTATTTATAAATACACATCAGTTGAAACTGCTAAAATTATTCTGGAAACTTCAAAAATCCGGTTCAGGGCACCATCAACATTTAATGATCCATTTGAATTTAGTCTTGACTTTTTTGACAGAGATATATCAAATAAAGAACTGCGGGAACACTTTGATAAGGTGTTGAAAACTCAGCCAGGCATCACTTCGAAGCAAAGGAAAGAAATACTTAAAAAGACAACGGTGCCTGTATTTAAAAAAAGTTATGACGAAACAATCGCGAGACAACGGAATCTTGTTATGGTTTTCTGTACTTCGGAAGTTAATGATGACATACTTATGTGGAGTCATTATGCCGACTGCCACAAAGGAGTTTGTTTCGGTTTGAAATTTCCACCTATCGTTTCTTCTTTAGATTGCCTTACCATGAAAGTGAATTATACAGATACAATTGTGCCCAGGAAATTTTATACTGCGGACGATCATCAACGAGGGCTGGCGTTAATGTACTGGGTTTATACAAAGGCTTCCTGTTGGAGTTATGAAAAAGAGGTAAGATCTTTCATAAAAAACGATAATAACTTTTTAGGAATCGGTGATGAAAAGTATTGCGATGTAGGACTACAAAAATCGCAGTTTCAAGAGCTATACTTTGGGCTGGAAACCTCCGAAAAAGAGATTCAGGATATATTGCAAATCATCAAAAAAGAGGATTATAATATACCGGTCATCAAGAGAATGAAGAAAGTAAAGGGAAAGTTTGAAATGGCTGCTGTTTAGATGATGGTTATTGTTTGTGCTAATACTTATTACAAAGGATGTGTGAGCAGCTCTTTTCGCTGGTGAAGAACTCCTGCAAAGGCGTAAAAAAACTATTGCTAAGCTCTCTATACAAAATACTTCGCTACGTTTGGGGAAAACGATACCAAACAGATTTTGTTATTTAAATTACTTATATCGGCTGTTATTTGTGATTTTTTCACAAATGTATTATGTTTGGGTCATGATTATCGAGTTTAGTATACTTAACTTTCGCTCCTTCAGGGATTTGGAAACTTTGAGTTTGGTTGCTGCGCCTATCCGCTCAAAAGATAAAGAACTGGATACGAATGCTACTATTGCAATAAATAACAAGCTTACTTTGCTACGCTCCAAAGCTATCTACGGCTCAAACGCAAGCGGAAAGAGTAACATTATAAAAGCCTTTGTTTCCTTTAAACGGTTGGTCAGATTATCAGTGCGGGATGAAACTGCTATAAAACAAACCTGTGATGATTTTGTGTTGCATGGAAATGTTGATGTATCGCCTGTCTTTTACCAATTGCTATTTATTCATCAGGATGTCAGCTACCGCTATGGATTTGAGGTAATGGAAAATCGTGTTGTGTCAGAATGGCTATATAAAAATGGAACCTTACGAGGAGAAGTGAAATTGTTTACCCGGGAGGGAATGAAAGTATCTGTTAACCAAGCTCAGTTTGGTGAGGCGAAGAAGTTTGAGAACGTATCTGAAAGCGGAGAGAGCGATATTTTTCAACCGCATTCCCTGTTTCTGTCTGCAACAGCAGCTGTAGCCGTAAAACTTTCCAAAGAATTACAACAAGCTATCAATGATATAAGCGTTGCAAACAGCACCGATCCTGCGCTGAAACAATATAGTACCCGGTGGTGGATGGATGATGCAAACAGAAAACGTGGTATTGAGTTGTTGCAAGCGGCAGATACAGGCGTAGAAGAGATAGGTATCATAGAAGACGATATCAGAAGAACAATTTCTCCTGAACAGCTGCAACTGTTCCAGGATACTGATGTGCCCAAAAAAATATCACGACTGACGAGTATCCGGAAGATATTCCGTGATGATAAAGAGCCAACTCTCAAAGCCGAGATGATTTTTGATGCTTTCGAATCGGAAGGAACCAAAAAGTTTTCTTACCTGGTTCCCTTAATCCTGATCGCCCTGGAAAATGGAACTGCTCTCTGGATTGATGAATTCGATGCAAGCCTGCACCCAAAGCTTACAAAAAAAATCGTGAGCCTGTTTCATTCAGTTTCTACGAATCCGAAGGGCGCTCAGCTGGTTTTTGCCACACATGATACCAATATGCTGAAAGCTTCCTTCCTGCGCAGAGATCAAATCTGTTTTGTTGAAAAAGACAAATCGGGAGTTAGCCATTTAAAGACATTGGTTGAATATAAAGGCATTCGCAACGATGCCTCTTATGATAAGGATTATCTTCAGGGAAAATATGGTGCGGTACCGTTTCTTAACGAACTGGATGAGGCCGTAGAAAAAGGTATCGTTAGCCGTGAGTAGAAGCGTAAAAAAGACTGATACTGATAAGCCCTGGAATAAACGTAAAGCCGGGCGCAGACCTTACGCGATAGAATCGAAACAGGTAGAAAAAACGTTCTTGATTCTTTGCGAAGGAGAGAATACAGAACCGGAATACTTTAAGGCTTTTCCTGTGGTGACGGCAGAAATAAAAGTGGTAGGAACCGGACGGGCGCGGACTTCGTTGGTGGAAGAAGCCATCCGTATGCAGTACAGCACCATAAAACATTGATTCAATGGGCCGATTAAATCTTCCCGATTTAATTAGATCAGTACGTTTTGAATTGTATGAAATGTCTGTTTCTTCGCAAAATACTTCGCCATTAAAATTGGGACGGGCTCTTACTAAATAGTTGCTATCAACATGAATAACCGGGAGTGGAATTCTGTCTATCAGAAAAAAACAGTGATTGAATAATTTGCAGTGACTGAATTTGAAAATATAGTTTCCCGCAGATTAGCGCAGATAGAACAGCCCGCAGATAACACTGATGAAATGATACGGTTAAAAAAATATCTGTGCTATCTGCGAATAAATCAGCATTATCTGCGGGAAAAATTTCAAAATGAGTCAATACTAAGTTTTTCATTATTGATTGGCTTATCGAGAAAGGATTCTATTTGTTCAATTATACTCTCGAACTGTTCCAATTCTTTTTGAGTTCGATTAAAAACGGAAAAGTCGATATCATTTCCGTAAACTATTTTTCCTCTATTCATAGTTATAAAGATAAAAAATAAAAATAGTTGTCAGAGGATTGAGAAAGGTAATCACCAATACTAATACATTTATATTACTTATATCTTGAAGTCTTGTTGCTCAAGTATCCATTTTTGAACTCGCATCAGTATAAATAGAAACACCCCGCTGCGAGGGGTGTTTCTATTTCATTCTAATCAAAACATTATTTCTTCCCTACCATCTCCATAAATTGTCTTACCTGTTCTCTCAAATATTCTATCTCTTTTTCGAGATGGGTAATCGTCTGCTTATAAGCTTCTGTCTCACCTTCTCCCTTATTAGTATTTAGGTATGTTAGGTGACTTATTCCGACATTAGAACTACTAATTGAATGAATATTGATTTGGTCAGGTATATTGAGTATATCAACCACTTCTACTTCCAACACCTTCGCGATTTCTTCCAATCTATCAAAGCTCGGGCTACTATCACCTCTTTCGAGGTTGCCATAAGCGGTTACGCTCATGTTCAACTGGTCAGCTACATACTCCTGTTTATAACCTTTCAGTTCCCTGACTTTCCTGATTTTATCACCGATGTGCATCTTCATAATTTTGGCTTTCAAAGTTTTAATAAAGCGGTACAACAAAAAAGAATCAGCAAAAAATTAGAAACCATCTAATTCTCTTTTTGCCTCTTCCAAAAATACGAATATATAATGAACCGACACTTGAACAAACATTAAGTATGAAAACATTTTGGTACTGCTACCTTGCAGAATTTCGAAAAGCAAACAGGAATCCCTGTCTGGAAATAAAGCCATGTGCTGAACAACAAACAGAGAATGGAGAACAGCAATCGCCTTCTTTAATTTGATGGGGTCTGAAGTTTGCACTTTGCTATTTTGCTCCTTGCAATGATCATACGTGAAGAAGTTCAACTGAAAGAAACAAGATGTAAATGAACACTGGGTAAGTGAGAACCAATTTATACAATGCAAAAGCAGATGAATCATTATTTGGTTTGACAAAAAGGCACCCCGGACGATACAGAAAGGTGCCAGCTTGGAAAGAAATTGATCTATTTTGATCCGTTGATAAGGAGTGTAAAACTTTATTTTTATAAGCTTTCCCCTTTCTTTTATCTTTGGAAGGCAGCTGTATGAGTATCGAGAGGGTTTTCTAATGATTTTCTGGTAAAGAGTAGTTAAGTGCATACAGACTTGCGTCTGTTTTTGCTTATAGTAAAACCGAATTATTACCTTTGATTTGTCGCAAAGATTGATGGCAACGTATATAAAGCTGGAACGCGCTCCGATTAAGGAAATCATTTATACTATTTCTTTTAAAGAAAATATTGAAATAGATAAGTTGGAAAACTTTGAATCTGCGCCTGAACTAACTTCAATTTTTCCTATTATCGACAACAGCTACCATACGGAAGTAAACGAGCATAAAACAAACGTTCTTGTTCCTACTGCTAATATTTCTGTAGATGGATTTATTTTGAGAGATAAAAATCCTCCGACAAAAATTTTGCAGGCACGGCGGGGTTCTTTTTCTCTGCACAGATTAGACGGTTATCAAAACTTTGATACTTTGATAAGTGAATTCCAATCTTACTGGAACATATTTGTAAAGTGCTGTGGTGATTTGACGGTTAATGCACTGACCGTGCGTTATCTGAATTTTATTGAACTCGAAGAAAATGAGCTTAGCAGTGATTTGATAACAATAAGAGTTCAGCATCCTTTCGGTGACAGCGTTAAGAATAGTTTTACCCAGCATAGATTCACTTATGCAAAAGAACCGAGTGTTAGAGTAACAGTCGTTTCAACTATGGGTAAAAACGAAAACAAAGACGGAATAATCCTTGATATAATCCTGAATAAAACGGTAGAAGAGAAAGAAGACAGGTCGTTTGATTTTTCGGATTTCTTCACGATGAGAGGAATAAAAAATGAGATATTTTTTAAGTGCATTACAGAAAAAACCATAAATAAATACACCAAATGAATTCAGCATTAGAGCATATGGCTTTGAAAGATGAGCTGGGGCAATCCAACCTTTTTGGAGAGCAATATGGCGAGATGCTGAATGGTTCCAACAACTCATCATTCTGCAATCCTCTGACGGAAGATTTAAGTGCGTTGCTTAATAAAATAACGATTAAATATGGCAGCCTTACCGCTTTCCAGAAGGAAATGCTTACTAACGTTTTCAATGCGTTTAATAACATACGTATAAGTATCGACCCGAACAGATTGAAACCCTTTAATTATTCTCTGAACGGGGATGACGAGTTATTACTACACCGTGAAACCTCTTGCGGACTGATCAACATAATTATCAATCCAGAGGATTGTATTGCTTTTTCTTTTCTGCCTTCTGCCAACGGAGTGAGAAATTTTTATTTTGTTTATCCGGATGGAGATTATGAAAAACTGGCTTACAATTTCTTCACTTGTTAAAGCAAAGAGGTTACTTACTACAGCAGCATGCAAGCTTGTACATTGCTTTATATACCCAAACGACTGCATTCTAACGATAGACTTTCTATAAAAGAGTTTGAGGTAGGCGAATACCTGTATAGACGTTGCACAAAGGAAGAGTTATCGAATCCATTTAAAACAATCTCATTAACGGAACTGTCTCATAACCGGGGAGGATGGAAATCTCAAATCCTATGCAATCCCGATGATGTACTTTATAGTATTCTTGAAAGTGAGCATTTCGAAAAGTATGTTGACAAAGTCATTTGCACTTTGGTTATTAAAAGTCTGACTGATGATAGTAAATATATCAAACAGTTTTCTCAAACAAAGGATGGAAAAGAGTATATAGGTAAGATAGAACTTCTTCATGAACCGGAGGTATGCATGTACCCACATTCTGTTTTCAGGATATGGGTTAATGGCGAAAAAATCACTTACGACAATTATAAAGAGACACTTAAAAAATTAAATGAAATCAGAAATCAAATAAAAGAGGAGCTTGCTGCGATGATCTGGACAAAAGAAATTCATCAAGAAAAAATAGACGGGAATAATAATTAAGCGGTATGTAGAGTGCATTTTCGGACATCAAGTGTATACAAACAAGTGTCTGTTATAAAATATTTCAGATAGCATTCAGGAACGAAGTGATGTTTTTTTGTTTGTTGAGGATTTGCCATGAATTCTGTTTACTGAGATGCCAGCTGTTCCTATTTTAGTTATCGAACTGAGCAGGCAGAAAAAATAGTTTTAAAAGACAAAGAGAAACTCTCTTTCGAGATATGACGAAAATAGAAAAGCTCATGTAGAAACACGAGCATTTTCAACCCTAAACTCTTTAAAAACAGTACTAAGATAAATTTATGTTCTAACGAGCAAGATTTACTTTTTCGTAGAATGCCGGTTTTATTGATGACGTCCGATCATTCCTCCCTCGCAGATGTAGGATAATCTTGGGTCACATTATTATCTGTTAATATCTCCTCTATTTGTCGAACCATTTCTGAAGAGACCAGGCAGTCCTGTCTGTTATGCAACTGGTAAAGTACCTGATCTATTTCCTCCTGAGAATAGCCTGTTGCAAGAATCTGATAATAGAGATCTTTTCCGGTCATGGCAGAGATAATCATTGTATTCTGCTGTACCACTTTAAATCCGTCCGGTATCGCCCGGACATAAGAAGAGCGCAGGTCTCAACTTACTATGTATAGAGGGACTGGCTACCCTAGACCACAAATAAGTGAGCCCACGCCCTAAGGCGTGAGCCTCTCACCTATCATCCTGTGGTCATTTTGAAAATTGCCAGTTTTCTATACAGGATTCAAAGCAATCAGCTTTCAATATGTTTAACAGGTACAAATTTAAAGGAAAAGAAGGAACAACTCAATCTTCGAAACCGGCTGCTTTTTCATAGCGCTTACCGGACCAGCCTTTGGAACTGGTTTTAATCAGGGATTATTTTTTATTCAGGTAATTCTGCAAAAAAAAAGGTTTAAATTTGACAGGACAAACAATCAGGTTCCTTTAAAGCGAATATGTATGGTAAGCCCGGTGATACCCATCTATCTGCCTCAATCCAGGCGGCAGGGATACTACACAACTGAGACCGGAGAGATTACGGTCACCTTCGAAGGTGAGTTACCCCAACGAAGAAAAGACCGTGGAATTCTTTATCATGTCTGTCTTGATGGAGAACCGGGGGAAATCCTCTTATACCGCACCGTGTACGGCATTTTCATAAATATCCCTTCTTTCATCGACAACTACACTGAAACGGAAGAAATCAGAAATCAAATCGACTATATCGAAGGCAGAAATCCGGACTGCAACCCGGCGTGTTTTCTAAACCAACTGAATTAACAGGACAGCGGAACCACAATCTATTTGCTCCTCAAAACAGGCGCATTTGCCTGATTGGTCTGCCTCACTGTATCTGCCAACCTTGAACAATTCAGCCTGTCAATCGTCCGGTCTCAATATCACGAAGCATAGGCATTGAGCGGATCTGGTTGCCGACCACTTACCTTGCGGATCATTGCCATCAGGGAGCATAGTATCTAATCACTCCCGAATTCAAAACAAACGCTCCCGAATGCAAAACTCTGTAAGGCGGAAAATGCATACCGTTTGATAGTTTTCTTCCAAACTGGCAACGTCCATGGAATCCAATATCAACAGCAAGATGCCGTCATTCTGTGCATCCTTATACCAGACCATGCAGGAAGCTCTCAGTGACATCAGGATCGGCATTCATTCTCAGCTGCGAGCCTCCCAGCAGGCTGTGACTGTGCTTACATCCGTAATTGCGCAACTCCGTGAGCTCACGATTTCACACGCCTTCGCCACTGAGGAAGAAGAAATTTATTTTTTCAAAGAGATCAAGCCGATGTTCTACAGCCGGTTTGTTTATCATCAGTCCGTTTTCCTGATTGAGCTGCGCCGTCCGCTTGGTGGTCAGACAGCCTTTCAGAAATATATCGCCGCAGAGTTCCGGAAGCTGGAGGAGTTCTATGCGGGTCACCGCGATTACTATGAGTATTACCGGAGCGGAGCTACCTACCGGGACAAAGAATACTTCCTCCGGAACCGGGTACCGCTACCGGCGACATTCGATCCTTCTTATTTCAATGCCGATGCCCGTTGGTGTACAGCCGGGGACTATACCCATTCCTGTGTGTTAGCCAATGAGGATATTCGCCGCTACCTCCAAACAATATCGGACGGCTCATCGCCGGAACCGGTATTGGAAACGCCTGACAGAACCTCTGCGACGCTCACCTGGACCGCTTCAAAAGCCGCTTTCATCGAACTGCTGTATGCCCTGCAATCATCCGGTGTGTTCAACAACGGGGCATCTGATATCAAGCAACTGGCAACATGGTTTGAGCAACACTTCAACGTCAGCCTGGGTAACTACTACAATGTGTTCCAGGAAATCAGGATCCGTAAAAAAAACCGCACCAGCTTCCTGGATCAATTGAAAGAAAGGCTCAGTAAACGGATGGATGATGCCGATGACAGGATTTCATAGGATCGCATAGAAAGAAGTTTATATAACGATGTTACTGACCCTATGTTTTTTAAAATTTATTTTTCCCGACTCGGTTGAAACTATTGAAAATTCTTTTCGGACTCTGCGCAAGTTTGTGTCGCAAAAGCAATCATTCACATCCAAACAAGCAAAACGATTATGTTTCATCAGATATCCTGGTTCACTTACTTTCTTGCCTTTGTTCTTGTCGCAGGTCTTTACTATGGAATCATCCTGCCCGTGTTTTTTAAAAAGCAGATGGGGTCTTTCTTCTCCCGTCAGAGAACGTCATCATCTCATTCCACATCTTCGGATGGCACCGGGACGGGAGTCCATGACTACACCACTTACGAAAAGCTCCGCGATGAAATCACTGCCTACCTGGAGGGGGAAGATCAGGATACCTTCAAATCGGACATTCTGTTCGCTGTCGCCTCTATCATCAAACGGCATCCACCCCTTCAGGATGAACGCTTCCGCGGCGCACTGGGCAAAGAGATCCGCAGACTCTACAACGGAAAATACAATGATAGCCTGTCCGAGGATGAACTGACCGCTATCTGGCAGGTATAAACGTCTGGTCCCGCACCGGATGGATGACAGAACCGGTAGATTGGAAAAGGGAAGGTGCGGGACCTTCTTTACATAGAGCACAACTTGAAATAAACAAGCAGTTATGAAGAACAGACAGAACACACAGCGAAGTGTAAGACAGACCGGTATTTCGATGCTGATGATCCTGCTGGGGCAGCGCGGATGGGCACAGAGTGGCAATGCAGGCATAGACGAAGCCACCAACCAGGTGAAGAGCTATTTCGATTCGGGTTGCAACCTGATGTATGCCATTGGTGCCGTTATCGGTATTATCGGAGCAGTCAAGGTGTACCAGAAATGGAACAGCGGTGATCACGATACCAGCAAGGTAGCGGCTGCGTGGTTTGGCTCCTGCGTATTCCTGGTGATTGTAGCCACCGTACTCAAATCTTTTTTCGGATTGTAAAGGACAAACAGAGCAGAATGGGAAACAGTGTGTATTCTATCAACAAGGGGATCAACAAGCCGATTGAGTTCAAGGGGTTCAAAGCCCAGTATATCTGGCACCTCGGCATCGGTCTCGTGGTTCTGCTGATCGCTTTTGCGCTTATGTACCTGATTGGCATTAACACCTATATCTGCCTGGGGGTAATTGTCACCAGCGCCACCGGCTGGTTCCTGCGGGTGCGCAGCCTGAGCAATAAATACGGCGAGCATGGTATGATGAAAAAGATTGCCCGCCGTACGCTGCCCCGCGCACTGGTAGCCCGCTCCCGAAAGCTGCCTGGCTTCTATCTTCTGAACCGAACAAATACAGATAAGAGATGAATAAAGAGCTCCAACATACACTGCCCCTGTTAGGTATTGAGAAGGATTGTATCCTTTCCAAAGGGGGTGATGTCACCGTTACTTTCAGAATTACGCTGCCGGAGCTGTTTACGCTGAGTAATGATGACTATGAGACGATTCACCAGACGCTCATTAAAGCCATCAGGGTGCTTCCAAAGCACACGATATACCATCAGCAGGACTGGTTCATAGAAACGAAATACAGCGCGGACTTCAAAGAAGAACAAAGCTTCTTTTCACGCAGCAGCGAGCGCTTCTTTAACGAGCGTCCTTATCTCGACCACAGCTGTTATATCATGCTGACGAGACGGCCATCCAGGGTAAAGATGTCCAGTTCTTTGTTCTCCACGCTGATCCGGAAAAGTATCCTCCCAAAAGGAGCCAATGATCCGGTGCTGCTAGAGGAATTCTTCGATTCCGTGGGGCAGTTTGCACGCATTCTGTCCGACAGTGGCTTTATTTCTCTCAAACGTCTAAACAGCGGTGAGCTGGCGAGTGACGGGCGCAGGACAGGTCTTCCGGAGCAGTACTGTTTTCTGAAAAAGCCTGGTGATCATTCGATAAAGGATATTAATCTCAAAGATGGGCTGCAGATAGGCGGACAGCACTGCATGCTGTACACACTCAGCGATTCTGAAGATGTGCCATCCCTTTGCGGCTCCCGTATCAGCTACGACCGGTATTCAACGGACAAAACGAAGTTTAGTATTGGGTTTACATCCGGACTCGGGCAGATGCTTCCCTGCAGTCATATTTACAATCAGTACATCTTTATTGAGGACACACAGAAAACCCTCCGGCGTCTGGAGAGCAAGCGCCTCCGGCTCCAATCGCTTTCTGCGTATTCCCGTGAAAATGCGATTGCTAAAGAGGCGGTTAACAGTTATCTGAATGAGGCTATAAGCGCAGGTAGACAACCTGTTAAGGCACATTTCAACATTTTAGTATGGACAGAGGATAAGGAGCGGTTACAGGAGATCAGAAACATGACCTCTTCAGCCCTGGCAGCCATTGATGCCACCCCTAAAGTAGAAACGTCAGGTGCGGCGCAGATATGGTGGGCAGGCATGCCGGGTAATGAAGGTGATTTTCCGATGAATGACACATGGGACACTTTCCTGGAGCAGGCAACCTGTTTTCTCAATCTCGAAACGGCGTACCGCTCCTCCCTCAGTCCGGTCGGTATCCGGCTCGGTGACCGTCTCACCGGCAAGCCCGTCCATGTCGACATCAGTGATGAGCCGGTGTCAAAAGGCATCTGCACAAACCGAAATAAATTCATCTTGGGTCCTTCCGGCAGTGGCAAGTCCTTTTTCACCAATCATATGGTGCGCAGCTATTACGAGCAGGGTACCCATATTGTGCTGGTAGATGTCGGGCATAGCTACAAGGGACTATGCGACTTGGTAAAGGGGTATTACTTCACGTATAGTGAACAGAATCCCATCCGCTTCAATCCTTTCTTCCTAGGCGAAGGGGAAGTGCTGGACACCGAAAAGAAGGAGAGCATCAAGACCTTGCTGCTTGCACTCTGGAAAAAGGATAACGAGGTCTTCAACCGCAGCGAGTATGTTGCCTTGTCCAACGCTTTGCAACTTTACTATGATGAGCTGAAAAAGCAGCCATCTCTGTTTCCCGGCTTCAACAGCTTCTATGACTTTCTCAGGGACACCTTCACCAAGGTGATCCATCAGGATGGTGTCAAGGAAAAGGATTTCGACATCAGCAATTTTCTGTACGTGCTACGCCCGTACTACACCGGTGGAGAGTTCGATTACCTGCTAAATGCAACCCAAAATCTTGACCTGCTCCAACAGCGCTTCATTGTGTTTGAACTGGACAATATCAAAGACCATCCGATCCTGTTTCCGGTGGTGACCATCATCATCATGGAAGTATTCATCTCTAAAATGCGCAAGCTGAAAGGCGTCCGGAAAATGATACTGATTGAGGAAGCGTGGAAAGCCATCGCCAAGGAAGGCATGGCGGAATACATCAAATACCTGTTTAAAACGGTCCGGAAATTTTACGGAGAAGCCATCGTCGTCACACAGGAAGTGGAAGATATCATTTCGTCTCCGGTGGTGAAGCAGGCGATTATCAACAACAGCGATTGTAAGATCCTTCTGGATCAGAGCAAGTATCAGAATAAGTTCGAAGCGATACAGGAATTGCTGGGGTTGACGGACAAGGAAAAGGTGCTGGTGTTGAGTGTAAACAAAGCCAATGAGCCCGGACGGAAATATAAGGAGGTGTTTATTTCACTTGGCGGGACTTTATCCAAAGTCTATCGCACAGAGGTGTCCCCCGAAGAATACCTGGCCTATACAACGGAAGAAAGGGAAAAAGTAAAAGTGCAGGAATACGCTGAAAGGTACGGCAGTATCGAAAAAGGAATCAGCATCCTGGCTGCTGAAATGCGTGCCTCCTAAAACTTGATTACAAACAACATAAAACACAGACCATGAACAAAATTTTTCTATTAGCGATGATCCTGACGGGATGCAGCAATGGTGACAGCAGTAAAATCAGACAATCCGTTCCGGGGGTTTACACCCGGCATTTTGAAGCAGAATATAGTAAGGGCGATGATACGCTTTACATCTCCCCGCTGGGCGGAACCAATGGGTATCGGGTGATCCGCAAAAGCACGTTCCGGCGGTTAAAAAAGGGGAGACCCGGAGATCCTGAACAAAAAGTGGAATCGTGGATTGTTCTGTATGACGCTAACCATAAAAACCTGTATGAGCAAAAAAGAGAGCGCATCCTGACGCCGCATCCTGACAGCAATAAATTGTGGGTAGGCAATAGTTCATATTCAAAAATTGAATGAGGAGGGTTATTATGAAGAGAGTGTGGAAGAGCGCGGTGATGGTGCTGGCAGTGCTGTTGTTGACGATAACCGTTCAGGCGCAGATACCCATCGCAGAAGTAATTAAACAGGGAATTAAAAAAGTAATTCTGGCAGTGGATTTAAAGGTGCAGAGGTTGCAGAACAAAACCATCTGGCTGCAGAATGCACAAAAGGAACTGGAAAATACCCTGTCTGCTACACGTCTGGATGACATCTCCGGCTGGGTGGAAAAGCAGAAGGATTTGTATGGCGATTACTTCGACGAACTGTGGAAGGTAAAGGACGCCATCAAAATGTACCATCGCGTTAAGGAGATCGGGGAAAAGCAGATTGCGATCGTCACCGGTTATAAAGCTGCCTACCAGCAGTTCCGGCAGGACCCTCATTTTACCGCAGCTGAACTGGATTATATGTCCAGCGTTTACAGCGGCATGCTGGAAGAAAGCGTGAAAAATATTGACCAGCTTTCCCTGGTTGTGAATGCGATGACAACGCAGATGTCGGATGCAGAGCGCATCAGCATTATCAATGCTGCAGGGGAAGCCATTGACAAGGTATATAATGACCTGCAGCAGTTCAATAACGAAAGCAAACTGCTGAGTCTGCACCGCTCAAAGGATGCTGCTGAAGCTGCTGTCGTTACAACGCTGTACGGATTGAAATAACAGAGCAATAAACAAAAAGGGTGACATATGAAATGGATAAGTATTGTCATGCTTCTGAGCCTGCATACAGGGTCCTTTGCTCAAACAACTGAGGAATGGTTGAAGCAGAAAAAGGCAAGAATTAAATACCTGACGCAACAAGTGGCCGCTTTCGAAGTATATCTCGTGGATCTGAAGAAAGGCTACCGGACGGTCCGAAACGGATTGCAGGTGATCAATGATGTAAAGAAAGGAGATTTCAGTTTGCACGAAGATTACTTCCGCTCGCTTTTCACGGTAGACCCTCTGATCGGAAACTCGGATGGGGTGCAGGGAATATTCACTTTGCAGAAAGAGACGGTTGGAATCAGCGCCGCGATACGTCCGCTGCTGTCATCTCCTTTTCTGGAGGCATCCGGCAAAGATTATATCGTGGCCGTCATGAACAATGTGCTGGAGAAGGGAGCGAGTGATCTCGATGACCTTACCCTTCTTACAACATCGGGAAAGACAGAGATGGATGAAGAAGGACGGCTGAAGAAGATTAATGCACTGTATCTGGCTGCCAAAGACAGGTATGCATTTGCGCTGCATTTCAGGCAGGGTGTTCAACTCCTCCTCCGCTCTCGGTCGCGTGAAAAACAGGCTGGCTCTTCTATGTATTCATTATACGGTTTAAAATAAAAATGATGAGAAAGGGAATGAAGAATGTGATGTTGATTTTGATAAGCAGTCTTGTGATGACGGTTGGACATGCGCAGTCGTATGAAGTTCAGTGTCTGGTGCTGGATTGCAGCAAGCTGGCTCAGTTAAAGAGTATTCTGTCCGATATGAAAGAAGGATATGGGATTCTCACGCAGGGATACGGAGCCGTGAAAGATATCTCGGAAGGAAACTTTCACCTGCATCAAGTCTTTTTGGACAATCTGATGAAAGTAAGCCCGGCCATTCGGAAGTATGGAAGGGTAACGGATATGGTAAGCGATCAATTAGCCATGATGAAGGAGTATAAAAGCGCATGGCAGCGGTTCAGGAGCGATGCCCGCTTTACGCCTGAAGAAGTACAGTATCTGGCAAATGTATATGGTCACCTCATACAATTAAGCCTGGCGAAGCTGGATGATCTCACCACAATCCTCACAGATGGGACGGTGCGGATGAATGATGAAGAACGGCTTGCCCGGATCGATGAGCTGGCAGAGGATATGCATGATAAGCTCACCTTCCTCAGATATTTTAATGGTAACACCTCAGTTCTGTCTTTGCAAAGAGCCCGTCAGCAGAATGATATAAATGCGTCCAGGAATCTCTACGGAATAAAGTAAATCCCAGTCGTTATGAACAGGTATATAAAAATGACCCTTACGGGGGTTGCCGGCTTCTTATTGCCCTTCCTTTCGGATGCCCAGTCCTCCGGTGGGACGGCTGACAGCCTGAAGAGCATGCAGGCAGTGCTGGATCAGTTGTATAGTGAAATGATCCCCTTGTGCAGTGAGCTGATCGGGGTGGGAAGAGGCATTGCCGGATTTGCGGCAACCTGGTACATCGCTGTCAGGGTCTGGAGGCATCTGGCGGCTGCTGAACCCATCGATTTCTATCCGTTGCTCAGACCGTTTGCCATCGGCATGGCGATACTGCTGTTTCCCTCTGTCATTGCGGTTGTCAATGGAATCATGCAGCCGGCTGTGCTGGCTACGGCAGGTATGGTAAAGAATTCCGATGATGCGATCACCCGTTTGCTGAAGCAGAAGGAAGATGCTATCGAACAAACCGACAGCTGGCAGATGTATACAGGAGAAAGTGGCGCAGGAGACCGGGATAAATGGTATCAGTATACGCATCCGGATGATCCGGATGCCGCTGATGAAGGAATGATGGAGGGTGTTGGTAACGACATCAAGTTCGCGATGGCAAAAGCATCCTACAATTTTAAGAACTCGATCAAGCAGTGGATGTCCGAAGTACTGGAAATCTTGTTCCAGGCGGCTGCCCTTTGCATCAATACTATCCGGACATTCTACCTCATTGTTCTCGCCATTCTCGGGCCGCTGGTCTTTGGATTGGCGGTATTTGACGGGTTCCAGCATACCCTGGCTGTCTGGCTCGCGCGGTACATCAACGTGTTTCTGTGGCTGCCCGTGGCTAATATTTTCGGTGGCATCATCGGCAAGATTCAGGAGCTGATGCTGCAACTGGACATCAGCCAGATTGGAAGCAGCGGAGATACGTTCTTCAGTTCCACCGATACTGCTTACCTCGTGTTCATGATTATTGGTATCGTAGGCTATTTCACCGTTCCCTCGGTAGCCAACTATATCGTGCATGCCGGCGGGGGAAACACCCTGATGTACAAAGTAACCTCGCTGTTCGGAAGCGGAAGCAACTCCGCAGTGAATGCGGTAACGGGAACATCAGGCATGGTGGCAGATGCGCTGGGCAATAAAGCCGAGCGGATGCAGCAGAGCATGTCCGGGTTTGGCACCAACTCCGGTTATTTCAGCGAAGGAGGGAGCCACGGTGACAACCACCGGCATGACAAATTAAGTGGTAAAGCATAAAGCAAGGAAATGTTTCAACAGTTCAAACAAATAGATTCTGCCTTCAGACTTGTCAGAGGGTTTTGTGCGCTGGTCATAATGGGCTGCCTTCTGACGTGTACATACGCTCTGTACAAGACAGCGGCTGTCGTCAAAGCCAGCGGCGACAGAATGTACATCCTCGCGGATGGAAAGGTGCTGGAAGCGCATGCAGGCAGCCGGAAGGATAATATTCCTGTCGAAGCCCGTGATCACATCAGAACCTTTCATCAGTATTTCTTTACCCTCGATCCGGATGACAAAATGATTCAAAGCAATATTGGCAAAGCCCTGTATCTCGCAGATGGCTCAGCCAAGATAGCGTATGACAATTTGAAGGAAAGCGGTTATTACTCCAATCTCATCTCGGGAAACATCAGCCAGTCCATCGCCATTGACAGTATACAGGTGAACATTGACTCGTATCCTTTTTACTGGAGATGTTACGCAACAGAAACGATTACCCGCACAACCAGCCTGTTGATTCGCAGCCTGATGACGGAAGGATATCTGCGGGAAGTAGCCCGTTCGGACAACAATCCGCATGGCTTTCTGATCGAGCGTTGGAATACACTTGATAACAGGGATCTTAAAACCGAATCGCGTTAAGAAAAGGACATCATTATATAAATCATTCAGGCATGAAATCGACATCGAATCGCACGTGTAATGAATCGCAGGGTTCCTCTTTACAGAAAGTCTGTTTCCGACCTCATCCGGCAATCAGGAGAACTGCGGAGATTCTGCAAGAGAAGGCAGAAAAGCTATCCGCTCGCAGTAAATGGCTGGGGTTAGTATTGTTCTGTCTGCTCAGTATCGGATGCAGCGTGGGAGTGATCATGTATTCGGTTCGGACTCATCATTCCTTTTTCTCGGTTGAACCCATCCGGTTACCGGTACCGCTTACAAGTCCGCATCGGTTATCAGGATCAAAAGACAGTCTCGTAACAGCCGCTCAGTATGAAAGGATACGAAGAGTTGAGTCTTACCTGTCACAGCAAAAAGATCCTCCTTCGACAAAAATATTGTATGACAGTCTGCTGAAGGCAAGACCTCATTTTCTTGACAGCCTTCGGATGATCGACAGCTTATTTCTTTCACAATAAAACAGACACATAATGACCTTACAGACAACATCCGCTTTCCGGGGACGGGGCATGCTCCTCGTTATGCCTTTGCTTCTGTTTCCTTTCTTGACGCTCCTGTTTTGGGCAGCCGGGGGCGGAAAGAACAAACCTTCCCCGGACGAGACAAAAGTGGGCGCAGGGCTGAACACACGATTGCCTGATGCCAGGTTACAGAGTGACAACGGCACGGATAAGCTTAGCTTTTACATGCAGGCAAACCGGGAATCGGCTAAAAAAGCGGAAGAAAAAGGCAGGGATCCTTTTTGGACCAAGATGGCGTTCGACTCCTCCCGTTTGGTAACGGAAGACAATGCAGCCTACCGGAAGCTGGGTGCAGATTACGACCCCCTGCCTCCGTCCGGTACCGGATGGAATGGGTTAGACAACAATGAAGCAAAAGTGTATCAGAAGATGTCCAGGCTGAATCACATTCTTGCCGGGGCGGAGCAGGCACCGCACTCAGAAGGAGCAGCCAATAACAGCCGCTTAGTCGGTTCAACTCTTGGAGCCGATAACAAAAAACTGGATGTGTTAGCGCAGGCTATGAATCAAACGGGCTCTGATCCTGAACTGGAGCAGTTGAATACGATGCTGGATAAGATTGCTGCCATTCAGCATCCGGACGCAGAACGTGGTTCCGGCAATATTGATGATAAGAATGCAGATCATAGCTCTCTTCGGGTGCGGACAACAAAAAGCACCACTGTTTCCCCGGTTGCCTCTCAGGTGGAAAAGGATAAACAAACGGCAACTAACAAAACGCGGTCTGCTTTTTATAGTGAGAGTTACCTCCATGCTGATACATCAATCAGTGAAGGACTGAATACATTTTCTGCTCTGGTTCCCAGAACCCAAACCATGGTAAATGGCTCTACCATTCAGTTGCAGCTTCTGCAGGATGTAGAGGTCGGCGGAACAGTGATCACTAAGGGAAATTACCTCTCAGGTATTGCTGCACTAAGCGGCGAACGGTTGCTCATAAAAATTAAATCGATCAGGATGGAAAATAACGTCTTTCCTGTGACTCTGGAAGTCTATGACATGGATGGCCTTCCGGGTATCTATACGCCCGGCAGTTCAACAGGAGATCTGATCAAACAATCCTCCGGACGGGTGTCAAATGGCTTCGGGCTTTCTTCTTTAGACCCGTCTATCGGTGCTCAGGCTGCCAGTGCCGGCATCGAAACCGTCAAGACTCTTGTGAGCAGAAAGGCAAAGCTTATCAAAGTCACTATACCCGCGGGATACCGCATCCTGCTAAAAGATTCTCAAACAAATTAATCATCTAATACGCACGACTATGATTCGGGCTTATTTCTCATTCTTTACGTTGTTCCTTTTTCATTTTGGGGTTCTGGGTCAGGCACAACCCTCATTTATTGAGCCATACCGGATAACGGTGTCAAGCAGCAGGACTACCCATCTTGTGTTTCCTTTTCCGGTTAAAAGTATTGACAGGGGTAGTTCCGATATTCTGGCGCAGAAATCACCCGGCACCGATGCCGTGTTACAGGTAAAAGCTGACCATCCGCGGATTGCTCCGACTAATCTGACAGTAATAACGGTCAACAATAGGCTATACTCCTTCCTGGTTTCTTATGATTCGATGCCCCAGCATCTCACACTCGTGTTCGATAGCTCAGGAACGGGTTATAGAAACGTGATTCAGATTGACAACAATGGCAAACAATCTGATCCCAATCCGGATGCGGTAAATACCAACGAAATACAACTCCTGGCACACGGGATACAGAATAAAAAAAGGGACAGACTGCATCTTCACACCTCCCATGACCGCCTGCAGGTACACCTGACAGGCATCTATACAAAGGCGGATCAGTATTACTTCCTGTTTCGCCTGCGCAACCGGTCGAATATCAGTTACTCGTTGGGAAACATTTCGTTCACAATCCGGGATGCGAAACGGGTGAAGCGCATGGCATCTCAGGAAAAGATGATCCCCATTCTCTACCAGCTTCACACTGACAAAGCGGTACAGGGTCCGGGACGGGGTTCCTGGGTTTTGGTGACTTCCAGATTCACGCTTGAAGACAGAAAGTTGCTGGACATTCAGATGCTAGAGGAAGAAGGAGGAAGAAATATCTCCTTTCGAATAAACAATCGGATACTGCTCTCTGCCAGGAAGCTGTAAGCAAATCATTTTATCACCAAACAAATACAAACGTATGAACACAGAAAATCTCAGGTATCTGAAAGACAATTTGAAGTATCATGGATTTGGCGAGAAGCTATATCCGGAACTTGAGCAAAACCTCAATGCCGGCGTGGCGGGTTTCCAGCTACGGTTTGCAGAAACGCTAAATGGAAAGTCTTTTGAGGCACACCTCACCTTCCGGAAAGCCGACAACAGCGATATGTATTTCTTTAACAGCTATACGGCGAAGCTGGATCGTGGTATCCGCGAAAACATGGAACAGACCTTTTACATCAATAAGGGAAAGGGAATAACTGCTAAGGAAGCCTATAACCTGTTAGACGGCAGGTCAGTATACAAGGAACTGACAAATAAGGAAGGAATGGCTTATCAGGCCTGGCTCCAGCTTGACCCTAAAGTAGTGGATAAAAACGGAAACCATATCTTGAAGCAGTACCACGCTAACTACGGTTTCGATTTGGGAAAGTCGCTGGCTGCATTACCTGTTAGCGAACTGGGAAAAGACGAAGAAAAGAGCAAACTGATCCGCTCTCTGGAGAGAGGAAACGTGCAGGCAGTAACATTTACCTGCGATGGTAAGGGAGAGCGGATGTTTATCGAAGCTAACCCGCAGTATAAGGCACTAACCGTCTATGATAGTGAAATGAAGCGGTTGAGGAAGAGTGAAGGACAGACGAAAAACCGTGGGGCAGCCCAGGATCAAAAGGAGCCCAAACACAAAGAAGCAATCAGAAAAGTCGAAAACAGGAAGTCTGAAAACAAGGTAAAAAAGGCCGGGGAAGAGACTGGACTGCTGCCCAAGAAAAGGACGGGTTCAAAGAAGGGCTTGGTTCAGTGAGCTGACTGATTGGTAACAAAACAAGAAGTGCAGGTTATGGCGGAGAAAAAGGAAATAAACCGTATTACAGAAGGGTTGCTTGACTGGACGCGGAAAGAAGGCAGGCTCAGGGAAGTATTTGGAAACGGTGTTGTTAATGGGCGGGATTACGTGGGAGCTAAGCGTGATTTTTTCAGGGATCTGTATAAGACCTGCGGGACGAACCCCAGCGCGGAGGAAAAGGTTATGATGGCAATTGTAGGAGGTGAAATCCGTAAACTCGACAATCGCTTGTATCCCAATGCCGCTGTCAGGCTAATTGCTAAGGTTGGTGAAGTGATAAAAGAATGGTTGCAGACAAGCAGACAAAATATGTCCGGTGGCAGAGAAATGACCGTAATCCATTCCGGGAAGGAAGGCGGATATAAAAAGAATCCGGACAAGCGGACCAATTTGGGGGAGTCTCAGAGTCTGCGTACCGGAGGATACCGGAAAGATCCGGTTGAATTAAAAAGAAAAAAGAAAGAAGTAATTGTATCAACGAAAAAGGAAGACGCTCTTCTGCCCAAGAAGCGCCGGAATCCGAATAACAGTTACGGAGTCCATTAACAACAATTAATTCGGTATTATGAACATAGAACAAATACAATCACTGTCGGAAAGCCTGATTCGATTTGGGTTTTCTCCGGCAGTAGAAAATCAATTAGTGTATCATGCCTGCCTGAGACAAAAAGAGTTTACCATCCGGGAACGCAGAGCATTCGGAACGGACATCGTCAGTTACTCAATCGTCTGTAAAACCAAAGACAGCGGAAGCGGGTTGGTTTGCGCGTACTATGATGCGTCACTGCGCAAAGAGATCCGGGTGGAACGCGTGAACCTTAATGGAGTGAACGTTGGCAAGGTGGAGGAGAAAATGAGGGGAGTGAACTGGCAGCAGATGTCACGTTTTGAATCTTATCCAAAACTCAGCTTTGAGGACAAGACGACCTGGGATAACCTGATGACAGCTGAAAGCGCAATTTGTGATCTGGAAGCCTTGTCTGTTACAGCTGAAGGAAAGGAGATTGCAGACTCATTACGATATCTGTATTGGGCTGACCTTCCCTTGGAATTTCACATACCAAACCTGCTTTTTTTAAAAAACCGGCTTGAATTATCCCAGCGTTTTTATGTTCTGGGACAAGATGGTATTACAGCAGACGAAGCTTTCCGGTTTTTGAACAACCGGTGGATACAGCGTCAAATGCAGAATGGCAGAAGGAGTTCTGCGGCATCAGAAGGAAACGTAATACAAGTGAAAAAAGCAGAGGCGGGTAGTGCTAGAAGAAAAGGCGACAAAAAAGGAACCGGCAGAGAATAGCAGGTATGATCGTGTATGAGCTTTGAAAAGTATCTGACCGGTTTTTTCGATAAAATTCAAAGCGACGCCAGAATCGGTCCGACCCAGGTCTGTCTATATACTGTTCTGGTTTGCCAGTGGGGCAGAAATCAGAATGTTAATCCCTTTCAGATTCACCGGGCGGAGGTTATGCAGATGACGAAGATCAGCTCGCGCGACACGTTCAGCAAGTCAATGAAACTATTGCATGACGCCGGGTATATCCGATATATTCCCTCTTACAATCCCGTTGTTGCGAGTATGGTTTGGATAAATAACATATTCTGACTGGGTTAGGTCATTTGGAATAAATGTATAGATAGCGATTAGGTAGCACCTTGTTACTAAACGCAGATTTTTGCCACTGGTTGCTATCACTCGGACTATTCTGCCTGGCAAGTAATACTTCGAGTCGGTGGGATAATAACACAATAAAAGCGGAAGCGAAGCTGTGCCGAGAGACATGTTGATTCAAGACGAGATTAATCGAACGCTTAATCACAACAATATACCGTAAAAAATTAAAAGAAGAATTATATGAGTGAGATGCCTATCATGTTTCCTATGGAACCGGGTATGTTCTGGCAGCAGATGAAAAAAGTGGTGCAAGAGGTTATCAGTGAGTTGATGAGTAAACAACCGGCGACAAAGCAAACAGGAACTGCTATCCAACAGCCATTACTGCGGCTTGAAGACTTACAGGGCATCTTCCGGGTTTCGAAGCCAACATTATACAAATGGATCGAAGATGGCAGACTGCGCTCTTTCAAAATCCGCAACCGCAGGTTTTTTGTAAGAGAAGATATTGAGGCGCTGATGCAGGGAAAACCGCTTCCCCTAAGTCCTTTCTTTCCTTCCCGGGCATCCTCTGATTAAAATCCGGTATGAACTGTCAAGAGGTCAACCCTTTCTGTATAGTAGATTACCTGTCTCCTTTGGGGCACCAGCCAAAAAAGGAAAAAGGGGCGTCATTGCTGGTAGCTCTCGCCGTTGCGGGAAGAAAGGGACCCTTCTTTCAAGGGAACAAAGTGAGGGATGTATGGTATGACCATGGTATAGAAAACGGAGGAATATTGATTAATTTGCTATCCACTACCACCTGTTGCAGTGTGAGTGAGTTTCTGTCTAAGGTGTCCTCACTCTCTCTCTGTGTTTCCGCAACCTTATCTTGTACTTAAAAAGATCAACAGCTTGCTGGCCTGAATAGAGCGCGAGTTTTATAGTATTTTGTAATGCTACTAAAATAGCTATACAGTTTTTGTTGTCTTCCTGCTCTGGCTTTACAGATTGGTCTTTGTTTTTGGTTTTCATCTTTGTATATTGATTGATGGTTCATAGATGCTTTTTGCGGTGTGAAATGACTGATGCTTCTGTGCGGGTAAAGTGCATTTGCAGGTATCTGTGGCTTTGCCGACAGCATTCACGGATGGTATAACCGGTAAACATAGCATCTGGTCCCGGCTTGACATTTACGAGGCCGGAACCTGATACTACCTATATAATCCAATATTTGAACCCTTAATCTGCTTTCACCAGTTTCATTGTTTTTATCACACCATCTTTGTTCTTAATAACAACGAGGTAAGCGCCGTTGGCTAAATGAGCCACCGGGATGACCGTATCAGAAGCCGTCACCTTTTCTTTCTTCCATACTATATCGCCCTTGCTATCGGTGAGTGTGATGCTTATCTCATCTGTTAGGTTGTCAATATGCACCGTTGCTTTCGTGGTAGCCGGGTTCGGGTACACCCTTACCCTGATACCTGAGCCGTTACCTATTGTTACCTTCACAACTTGTGAATAGCTCACGCCTGCATCTTTAGCCTCTATGCGAACGAGATACAGGTTGTCGCCCGTTACAGGCTGTGCATCCCAACTGCTGTATGTAGTTACGGCAGTTCCGTTCTTAGCCGGCTGCATAGCGATGTCCGTATAGGTGCTTCCACCATCCGTTGACCGCTGTACGGTGTAGCTTTTTACATTCACTTCATTGTTCACCGTCCAGCTGACGCTGACACCACCATTGGCGGGTGTGGCGCTCACCGAAGTCAGCGTGACAGGTAAGGCAATAGAAGCAGTATTCTGGAACACAATGCGGAAGCGGTCACTCTTCGAAGACAGGCTGTCATTGTTTACCTCGAAGTTAACCGTGGTCACGCTGCCTGATAAAGACAGCGGCTGCTTTGTGCCGAGATAGCCATCCTCCAGCCATGCCTGTATGCCCGGTGCTGATGTAAAGTTGTCTCCCTTCACCTGCAGCTGGTAGCTTCGCTTCGTTACGTACCACATTTTCATAAACAACGTATCCGTTTTCTTCACCTCACCTCTGGCTTCAATGATATGAGCTTTGCCACCGTACACAAGGTTCAGGTTCTCGTTAAAGTTATACACCTTGGTACTGCTGTTGTCTTCTTCATTACCCTCATAGTCAGGAGAGAACTTCGCACGGAAACCATCTGCCAATGTTACTGATGTATCGCTGTCGCGCAGGTTCAGGTTCACCACCAGTTCCTTCACATTCGTTGGGGTGCTCACCACACGAAACGGGTTGACCGGTGGCGCCTGCCCCGGCGCCTTGTCCGATTCCTGCACAATAATGTTTCCGGTACTCACACCTGTTTCAGGCATTACGAAGAAGCCGGCGCCTGAAGGAATGTAACGGTAGCTGTCATTGCCTGCCGTGCCCGAACCAGCCAATGGTGATGGCGTTGCCTGGTAAGTGCCGCTGCCGCTCTTGTCAATCAGCGTGTAGGCGCCATACACACCCAGCTTACTGTTCCAGAGGTAGAACTGGTTTTTGATGACAGGGCTGTTGTGACCATACACACTGCCAAAGTCGATAGACGAAGCATACGGGTTACCCATCAGCGTAAACTTGCCTCCCGACAGCGGAATCGCCGGCTGCGTGCCCTGCACCAGTGTACCCGCAGCACGAAGGGTAGCCACAGATGCCCCGCTCGTACCAACGGTACGATCACCGCGCACAAACAGCATATAGGCTTGTTCGGTACGCACGGCTATGTTGGTACCTGTAGTGCTGCCGTCGCTGTTCAGCGGCAGCCAGCTGTTGGATGATGCCACGTAGTGCTTGATGGAAGCATGAAAGCCTGCACCCGTAAAGTCGTAGCCCTGCCGGGCAGCCGTCGCTGCGTCCGGCATGTTCTCGCCCGTTATCAGCGTACCATAGCCGGCAGCATTGTTGCCGTTCTCCTGCCATGCCTGGCGGATGGTCTGCCCGTTTATGACCGGTGAGGAGAGCAGCCGCCAGGCTCGTCCTGTACGGGTTGAGGAAACATTGCTCAGGGGCGTATAACGCTCTACCGTTACGTTCCCGATGATGTAAGGCGTGCCGCTTGTATTAGAGGCTACACTGGCGGTGCCGTTTGTATCACTCTTCAGGGTTAGGTATCCGCCTGTGTTCAGCACACCGGCAGAGGGGGTGTAAATGCCTGTCAGGTTCAGCTTATTGCCCAAGGTTACGCTGCCCGAGGAAGCACGGTTGATTGTGATATCGCGCAGGGCATTGGTAGTGCCATCGCCCGACGGGTCAAAGTACAGCATGCCGGCATCGCCCGAACCATTGATGATAAGAGAAGAAGCGGAAGAGCCTGTGATCACACCCGTACCACTTACGGTTCCCGCCAGGGTAAGCGTGTTGCCATTGAGAGACAGACCGATGCTGTTGGCAATGATGAGATTGCCAAGCGCAACGGAAGATGACAGTTTGGGTGAATACGGAGCCGATACCGGAATGAGAACGCCCGCACCCGATGCTGGTATGCCGCTGCACCAGTTGCCGCTGTTGTTCCAGTCATTACTTACCAAACCTGTCCAGTAAGTGTTTACGTTATCAATCACTTCGTAAGCACCCATATCTGCCGTACAATTGAAGATACGGGCAGCACCGGTAACATCTGTTGTAATACCGGAAGGTATGGCTGCATTGCTGCCCGTGTTCTGCGCCGGGCTGCCTGTCTGCAGGTGCACCCCATCATCAGAGGTGCCGAAGATATTATCTGCACCGTCGGCATCCGCAGGGTTTGCAAACAGGGGATCGGTAGTGCTGTACAGGTTATTGCTCTGCGCCGTGATGGTTGTGCCGCTTTCTACACTTACATCTGTATTGTCAGTGCCGTTATAACTCTTGTAAAAGATATTATTGTACAGGTACCGGTTGCTGCCGCCGCTCTTGAACCGGATGGCTCCTCCGTTGGAAACCGCACTATCTGCATAAAACGTATTGTTCACGATGTAGCTGCTGGTTCCGTTCTCCTGCACCAAAGCACCAGCGCCATTGTCTGCCGTGCTGCCAAAGGCTTTGTTCTGAACAAACAGGTTGTTGATTAATGTATCGGTGCCACTGCCCATTACAAGGCTCAGCGCGCCGGCATCATTAAAGCTGGCCGTATTTCCCGAATACACGCTGTTTAGGGATACAAAGCCTGCATTGCCATAGAGGAGCCGGATGGCGCCGCCTGCACCGGACTGGTTGTTCAGGAACCGGCTGGCTGTTATGCGCAGGGCACTGCCATAAATATGGAACACACCACCGCCTTCGCTTTTGGCGGCATTGCCGGTAAAAGTGCAGTTGTAAAGCGTGGCCGAAGCCGAGTTCTGATACAAACCGCCGCCATTGCTGTGGTAAATGGTTTGCCCGGCTACCGTAATCAGACCATTGTCATTGGCATTCCCACCGGTTACCGTAAGTCCGCTCAGCCGGTTAGTACCGTTGATGGCAAAAAGGACGTGGTAACAGTTATCACTGTTGTCATTCGGCACCCCGATGTCGCCGCTCAGTACCGTTGTATTTCCGGATACGCGCTGCGCGGTATCGGTTTCGGCGCCGGCAAAGCCGCCATACAGCGCCAGTCCATCCCGCAGGGCGAATGTATAATCTCGTGCCGAATTGCTGGTGGCGCAATCTGTACAGCTGACCGGATAAGCTGCAGGGTAATACGTTCCCTTCTTTATCCAGACTTGTTTTACACTACTACAACTATTAGAAGCATTCAAAGCCTGCTGCACGGTTTTAAAAGCGGTTGCCCACGACCCTCCGTTACCCGGAGCCGTTATGCTGCTATCTACAAATAATGTGGTAAAGGAAGGACAACTGCTGCCTTCGTAAGCACCTATGTCCACAATGCCATCCTGTATCCTGGCAGCGCCTGCAATATCAGTGGTAACACCGGCGGGAACTGCTGCATTGCTGCCGGTATTGATGGCGGGGCTGCCAGCCTGCAAGTGCAGGCCGTCATCGGCGGTTCCGAAAATGTTATCCGCTCCATCTGCATCAGCGCTATCTATGAACAAGGGATCGCTGCTGATATTGCCGGTGCCGCTGTACCCACCCTGTATATCACTGTAAGTAACGGTGGTATTGCCTCCGTTGGTATTATAAATGGCCGGATTGCTTACCGTAGTGTTACCAATGCTTACTTTGTTGTTGCCCCAGATAATGCTGTTGGTAACTACAACCGGTGTGGTGCCAGAGGTAGAAATAACGCTGCCGGCATCACCATAGTTGGCTGAAAATGTACAATTTTTGAATAATGCCCGGGAAACTTCATTGGAAACGGCTGTGGCGTCGTTGTAGCTGTAATTCCGGATAAATGTACAGTTGGTAACCACAGGTGATCCGCCAATATTTGCCATCCCACCCCCGCGATTATTTTCACTAAAGTTATTTATAAACGTACAGTTCGAGAAATAAGGAGAGGAATTTTCATTCTGCACACCTCCGCCACCGTCGCCGCTTAGATTGTTCGAAAAAATACAACTGTCAACCACAACAGAGGAATTGCCATTCTGCATGCCGGCGCCCGAGAGACCTGCACGGTTGCCTGTAAAACTGCATCCTTTGATAACAGAGAGACAATTGCTATTATAGATACCGCCCCCGTCAATCACGGCACTATTCTTAGCAAATACACAGTTCATAAGCGTAGGAGAAGACCCGAGTTCGTTCATTATTCCACCGCCTTCATACGCTGAGTTCGCCGTGATGATGCAGTTGCGGATGGCCGTTTTGCTGCTTACCTGGCCGCCTGCATAAATACCGCCGCCATCTTGCCGGGAAACACTGATACCATGTAACGAATTGCGCCCGGTGCCAAAAGCATGGGCTTTCGTTATGGTAAAACCGTCGATCACCACACTGTCTGCATTGCTGCCCAGCTCGACTATTACGAGGATGTGATAACTGTTATCTGTGCTGTCACTGATGGCACCGATATCACCGCTTAGCACGGTTTGGTTGGCAGCCGTATTTTTTGTGCCACCACCGGTCGGGTAGCCACCGTCTATCTTAAGCCCGCCACGGTAAATGGCAAAGGTGCTGTCGCGTCCGGCATCATTGGTAGGCTTATAGGTTCCTTTGGCCACATGAATGGCAGCAATACTGCTGCATTGGTTGGCGTAATAAAGCGCATCTCTCAACTCTTTGAAAGCCTCTGCCCACGATGAGCCATCACCGGAGGTTGTCTTGCTGCTGTCAACATATATCGTAGCAAAAGAAGAACAGATCAGTGATTCATACGCGCCCATATCCACCGTGCCGCTTTGTATCCTGGCAGCACCTGTTATATCAGTGGCAACACCCGCAGGAACACCTGCGTTGTTACCGGCATTACCGGCAGAACTGCCCGATTGCAGCTTTAATCCATCATCTGCGGTTCCAAAAATATTATCTGCCCCATCCGCGTCATTTTTATTGATAAACAGCGGGTCGCTGCTGATATTGCCGGTGCCGCTGTAGCCGCCCTGCGCATCGCTATAAGTAACGGTGGGTGTACTAATGGTATTCAAAATGCCGCCGTTAGCAATGGCCGCATTGCCCCAGATGATACAGTTGGTGAACTGAGGCGAAGATGGGTTTTCGTTAAAGATGGTGCCGTTGCCGCTGCTTGTATTTAAGGTAAATGTACAGTTGGTAACCACGGAGGAAGAGTTGGCATTGTACATGGCGCTGCCATTACCCAGCGCATTATTTGAAACAAAAAGGCAATTGGTGAAAGAAGGTGAGGAAAAAGCATTATACACGCATCTGCCGGTATTGGCTGCAAAGGTGCAGTTGATTACGGATGGCGATGAATTGCTGAGGTTGTGCATGCCTGCCCCGAGATTTGAAGCTATATTTCCGGTAAACATACTGTTGGAAACAGAGGGCGAGGAAGCATTGTAATTAAACATGCCGCCGCCATCTGCCGCCGTATTGCCCGTAAAGCGGCAGTTGAAAATGGCGGGGGACGAAAGCTGGTTGTAAAAGCCGCCGCCATAGGTTGCCGATGTGTTTCCTGTTACCGTGCAACTGCGCACGGCTATCTTTCTCCCCGCTCCGTTGTTGCTGTGCAGGTAAATACCGGCACCTTCGTTCTGGGAGATGGCTGCGCCGTTGTAAACTTTTCCATTGCTGCCATTGGCATCGCCGCCGGTTACCGTAAAGCCATCCAATACAAGGCTGTCTGCGCTGCTGGTAAGACCGGCGATAACAACAACGTGGTAGCTGTTATCGGAAGCATTGCCGGCAGTGCCGATATCACCACTTAAAACAGTAGGATTAACGGCAGGATTTCTGGTTCCGCCACCGCCCGGGTAACCGCCATAGATTTTTAAACCGCCGCGAAGAATGGCAAACGCACTGTCGCGGTTGGTATCATCGGTTGGCTTATACGTTCCTTTGGCTATATTAATGGTGGTAATACTGCTGCACTGGCTGGCGGCATACAGTGCTTCTCTCAACTCTTTAAAAGCATTTGCCCATGACGAGCCATCGCCGGATGTTGCTTTGCTGCTGTCAACATACAGAATGTTCGATGAATAAGCGGTTACTTTCTTTACCGCTGATGTAGCGCTGCAACCAAACGCGTTGGTTGTGGTTACCGTATAATTGCCGGGTGAAGAAACCGTAACGGAAGAAGTGGTTTGCCCGCCGGGACTCCATGAGTAGATATAACCGGGATCGTACTCCCAGAAGTCATTATAATAAATACCAGGATTACCACCCGTGCCGATGTACCCTTTGCTGCCGATAGAAAAGCCGGCAGCGAACGATCTTTCCGTACCGTCAAAGTCCGCTTTCCGTGTCCACTTGTCGGTAGCCGGATCATACTCCCAGAAGTCTTTATAATGAATACTGCTGCTGCTGCCATTATCACCCGTACCGATGTACCCTTTGGTGCCGATAGAAAAGCCGGCAGCGAACGATCTTGCCGTGCCACCGAAGTCCGCTTTCCGGGTCCACTTGTCGGTAGATGGATCATACTCCCAGAAATCGTTTGTGACACCGCTGCTATTACTACCCGTGCCGATGTACCCCTTACTGCCGATGGAGAAACCGGTAGCAGCAGCTTTTGGCGTGCCACCGAAGTCCGCTTTCCGGGTCCACTTGTCGGTAGCTGGATCATACTCCCAGAAATCGTTTGTGACACCGCTGCTATTCTCACCCGTGCCGATGTACCCCTTACTGCCGATGGAGAAACCGGTAGCAACAGCTTTTGGCGTGCCACCGAAGTCCGCTTTCTGGGTCCAAGCATTAGTAGAAGGATCGTATTCCCAAAAATCTTTATAATAATTTCCAATGCCTATTCCGTAGCCCGTACCGATGTATCCTTTACTGCCGACGGAGAAGCCGGTGGCATATTGTCTTGCTGCTCCACCGAAGTCCGCTTTCTGTGTCCATACATTGGTAACCGGATCGTACTCCCAGAAATCTTTATATAAAGTGCCGTAAAGTTGTCCCATACCAACATATCCCTTGTTGCCAATGGCGAATCCAGAGGCCATACCTCTGGTTCCAATGCCAACGTTGGCTTTCTGCGTCCATACATTACTTGCCGGCGTAGAAAGGGTAACACTGCCACCGCCTGGACAAATGGCTGTACCACCGGGAGCTGTAATCACCGGTGTAACCGGTGTACTAATAGTTACCAATGTAGCAGCTGAGGTAGCACTACAGTCGGTTGCATTGGTAGTGGTTACGGTATAATTTCCTGATGCGCTGGCACTGATGGAAGGCGTCGTCTGCCCGCCGGGCGACCATGCGTAGGTGTAACCGGGATCGTACTCCCAGAAATCTTTATAGTCTTTGTTATAAAAAGAATTTTCTGTAAAATAAGAAATATGTCCGGTACCAATATAGCCTTTGCTGCCAATATTAAAACCAGTAGCATTCCTTCTAACATCGCCACCGAAGTCGGCTTTCCGTATCCATACATCGGCAGAAAGATCGTACTGCCAGAAATCTTTTGTATCAGCCCCGTCATAACCCAGACCGATATATCCCTTACTACCGATAGCAAAACCGGTGGCAGAACCCCTTGCTGTACCACCGAAGTCGGCTTTCCGTATCCATACATCGGCAGAGGGATCGTACTGCCAGAAATCTTTTGTATTGCGACCTGAGCTAGTATAACCCGTGCCGATATACCCTTTGCCACCGATAGAAAAACCAACGGCACCAGATTTTGCCACTCCACCGAAGTCGGCTTTCTGCGTCCATACATCCGTAGCGGGATTATACTCCCAGAAGTCTTTTGTAGCATCAGGAAGGCTAGTACTATAGCCTGTACCGATGTAGCCTTTACTGCCGATGGAAAAACCGGTGGCACCTTCTCTTTCTATACCTTCGAAGTTAGCTTTCCGTGTCCAGATATTACCAGATGGGTCATACTCCCAGAAATCCTTGTAGGAGGTGCCATTATAATAGCCCAGACCGATATATCCCTTACTACCGATAGCAAAACCGGTGGCAGAACCCCTTGCTGTACCACCGAAGTCGGCTTTCTGCGTCCATACATCAGTAGCGGGATTATACTCCCAGAAGTCTTTGTAATAAGTGCCCCCAATAGATCCTGTGCCAATGTATCCTTTGCTGCCGATTGAGAAGCCAGTGGCGTTGCTTCTTGCCGTACCCCCAAAATCGGCTTTCTGCATCCACACATTACCCGCAGGTGCAGATAATGTAACACTGCCACCGGGGCAAAGTGTCGTAGAGCCGGAAGCCGTAACAACCGGGGGTGCGCACTGCGCACCGGCAGCATAATACAGGATGGCAAACAGAAGAGAACAAGTAAACGTTTTCATGATATGATTCTTTTTTAATGTCAACAGGAGTGTGTTTTTGTAAGAAGGATAACAGTTATACCGCTTTCAGCTTTTTCATTTCATCAACAGAAATGGTGGGCGGCATTTCGCCCCGCTTTATTTTTTGAATGACTAATTGTGCTACTTTTTCAGCGGCGGCTTTGGTTGTAAACCCTTCATTGCCGGGCATTGCCGGAATGGTTGGCTGGTGTATCCTTAATTTACCACCGGCATATACATCGTAGCCATAGGTGCCGTTGGCGGCGTCAATAATTTTGTAAGTGTAAACTGTGTTTGTTTTTTGCGCAGTTGCCGCAGCAACGGGCTTTTTTGCTTGCGCATACAGGGAGGAATGCACAAAAAAGAAGAGTAAAAAACAGGCAGCATAGCTCACTAAGCAATTCATTTTCATACGATGTGTTTTATTGTATTTTTAGTGATATTCTTACGGATATAATAAACTAATACTTTTACAGGCGTTTCCTTAACCTTCTTCTTTTTCCCGTAGGTCATCCGCTGCCACAATAGTTCCGCCGGGCCGCTGGTATGATCTTTCAGCCACAGGTTGCTGAACAGTACCTGGAGCGCATAAATAAGGATGACCTGCACGAACGAGCCGGCGAGCGTAACATGCCCTGCCAGCCCAAAGGCATAGCCGTAAAAGAGCACCATGCACATGGCTGTCTGCGCTAAGTAATTGGTCAATCCTGCACAGCCTGTGTTGGCAATCCAGCGCCAGAACCGGGATGGCTTCTTTGGAAAAGCGAGAGAAAAGAAAATGAGGTAGACCAGCGTGAGTAAAGGCACCGCAATAAAGCCGGAGAGTGAGAAGAGTAACGATTCATAAGCCGGGTTGCCAGCAGAAAACGGATGGATGTTGAGTATATCTATAACCGATACCGCTTTTAATGAAAGGGCGACCGGCAACAAGCTCCAGCCAAGCTTTTTCAGGCCCGGTTTCAGTTCGCCGATGCGATAGAAGAAGTTTATCTTGCCGCTTGTCAGCCCCAGCAAGAACATAATTTCATACTGAACCAAGCCTCTGAAACCGCTTTGTGCCGACATCTGCAAAAGCAGGGCGACGCCCGTTTTTTGTAAACTTATGACGGATGACACTGAACCATATTGCCAGGTATCTATTACCTGCGCTACTGTATGATTCATCGCCTGCCGGTTTGCCATTATTGCTCCTGAGCTTGCCGGGAAGCAGGTTGTTTTGATGACCAGGAATAGAATTGCAAACAGCGCCAGCGCAACCATCCACCTGATGAGAACCGGAACTTCTTTCTTATTGAAGTATAACAAGGTGAACCCGAGCAGGGCATATTTATGCAATACATCGCCAAACCAGAATACGAAGGCATGAACCAGCCCGAACAGCAAAAGCCACCATAACCGGCGTTTGTATATCCGGTTGCCATCGAGACCCAGCCGTTCGTTGTTTTGCCAAGCTACATAAAAACCGATACCGAAGAGAAAACTATAGAGGGCATAGAACTGGTCATTTATAAACAGATGAATGAGACACTGGAGGGGCGCATACGTTCCCGGCTGGTCTAACTGAAGAATATATACCTGGTCGGGGCGCAGAAAGGCAAACAGCGTATATGTCTGGACATTGATAATAAGGATGCCCAAAAGGGCAATACCGCTCATGATGTCGAGCGTGTGAATCCGTTTTGTATCTGCGTAGCCAATTGCCGTCATAGTCCCGGTAAAATGTGAGGACACAAAGTTTCACCGGCGGAAGAAAGAGGGCTTTTGATTACGTTCTAAAGACTATAACAGGTGTTCAGGCGGCTATCAGTTATGTTCAAAATGTTGTAAGGTATGTTCAGAACACCTTACAATCAGCCATTTATGCTTGTTGCTGCGCAAATTCAAGCGGCGTAAGACGATAAAAATCTTTAAAGCATTTGCTGAAATAAGCGGGGCTTTCGAAGCCGGTCTTATAAGCAGTTTCCGAACTGTTGAAGCCCTCTTTGAGAAACTGCGCCGCACGTTTTAGCCGGTAGTTGCGGATGATATCGCCGGCAGGCAGTCCAGTGAGTGTCTTTAGCTTTGTGTGCAGGCTGGTGCGGCTCATCCCGATTTTGGTCGCCAGCTCCTGAACGCTAAACGAAGTGTCGTCCAAATATTCTTCCACCAGTTCGTACAGTTTTTTTATGAAAGCATCCTGTACGGTTTCCGGTTCGGTAATAACAGGAAAAGTTTTTGCGGTGTCCGGCTGGCTGATTTCTTTCCGGAGTTTATCGCGCATCCGGCGCTGCCTGTCGAGCAGGTTGGCTACGCGCAACTGTAATTCCTGCACATGAAATGGCTTGGTCAGGTAATCGTCGGCTCCTAATGTAAGCCCTTCTATGCGATCGTCGAAAGAGGCTTTGGCAGTGAGCATAATGACCGGGATATGGCTGGTGCGTTCATCCGTTTTCAACTCTTTGCAAAATTCATAACCGTCCATTACGGGCATCAATACATCGCTGATGACCAGATCCGGCATCCCTGAAATGGCTTTCTCCAGTCCTTCCTTCCCATTAGCCGCATGACTGATTTTGTATATAGGGGGTAAACTATCCCCAATAAAATAAGCCAGTTCCGCATTATCTTCTACCAATAAAACGGAGAGAGCTTCTTCTCCTTCCGGCGTCTCATTTTTAATCAACGCAGGGTCGGGTAATGAAGAAACAGTGTTATTTGCCGGAGCATCGCCGGAACTTTTGAAATGAACATCATTATCATTTACCAGACGATAAGGAAGCCAGACGGTAAACGTTGTTTGCCAGGGTTCCGTGCCAGGACTATCAACAGTAATGCTTCCTTTTTGCAAGTCAACCAGTTCTTTTACCAATGATAATCCAATGCCGGAACCATGAGGTTGTATGTGTCCTAATTTGCGTAACGTGTTATCATCTACCTGATAAAACCGGTTGAAGATATAGGGAAGCCGCTCCGGCGGAATACCGATGCCGGTATCGCTTACAGTGATGGATACGCCGGTTGTTTTTTTATCCTGTTGCGCCTCTTTTTTATCCAAAGAGTTCCCAGCGAATAACGTTATTCTTATACTTCCCTCTGCTGTATATTTCAGTGCATTGGCAACTAAGTTGCCGGCTACCTGCTCCAGCTTATCGCTGTCAAACCAATAACGGGATGCCGATAATTCGTCAGTAACCGTTAAGCCGATACCTTTTGATTCGGCTTCTTCCTGGAATGTCTGAACAATCCGGTTTATCACTTCAACAATATCTCCCCCAGATTCGTGTACCGCAAGGCTGCCCGATTCTAATTTGGAAAGGTCTAACAGTTGGTTGATGAGCCGGAGCAACTGATGCGAATTTCGCTCGATAGCAGAGAGTAACCTGTGTTCTGTGTCACCTTGTATGATACTTTTTAGCCGTTGCGCCGGCGTGAGAATTAATGTGAGCGGCGTGCGGAACTCGTGCGTGATATTGGAGAAGAAACGGCTTTTCAATTCATCCACTGCTTTGAGCTGGGCAGCTTCCCGTTCTTTCACCACCACTTCCCCGTGCAGGCGCACCTGGCTGAGCCGGTACTGGATGTAGCCCCAGATTAAACCGGCAATGGCGGCACCGTACAGGCAGTATGCCCACCAGGTTTCCCAGAACGGCGGCTCAACCACTACGTTCAGCGTTTTAATGTGCTCACTCCACCTACCCGCTGTGTTGGTGGCGTTTATCAGGAATACGTAATGCCCGGGCGGAATTTTGGTATAAGTAGCGGTGTTGTCGTTGCCTGACCCTACCCAGTTGTCATCAAACCCTTTCAGCCGGTAGCGGTACTGGAGTTTTTCTGTAATGTTATATTCGAGCGCCGCAAACTCAAACGTCAGGAAGTTATTGTTGTAATCCAGGGTAATCTGCGGAAGACTGTTGATAGCACCTTCAAAAGGAGAACCCGGCGAGCCGTAATCGGCAGGTTTATTATTAATCTTAATTCCGGTAAGCGCTACCTGCGGCTGAAAGTCGTCGTTCGTTAGAGAGAACGGATTAAAAACAGCGTAGCCATTCACGCCGCCAAAAGCCAAGCGACCATCTGGAAGCTGCAGGAAATGATACCGGTTATATTCATCGCCCGGCAGCCCGTCTTTATAGGTGAAACTTTTTACGGCAGCCGTCTTTGGGTCAAATGCAAAAATACCTTTATTACTGCTGCACCAAAGCCTCCCTCTTTTGTCTGCGATAATGGCATACACAGTGTTGTCGGGCAGACCTGTTTGTGTGGTAAAAGCATGGCACTTGCCGGTTGTTTTATTGAACTGAATCAGTCCGCCGCCGAGAGACCCGATCCAGAAAATATTATTGTCGGATGGATCCCTGACCAGGTTCATCAACTGGTTGACAGGCAAGGAGCCTGTGCTGTTATTATGAAGATAATTGATGATAGTGCCCCTTTTCCTGTCATAATGAAAAAGACCGTTCATAGCGGTGCTGAACCAGAACTGGTCTTCGCCCTCTATCAGCAGGCTGTTTACCGTATAATAGAAGCTAACATCTAGCTTTTTGGTTAGAGGCGGGTATGTAGTAACTGTGTGGGTAAGCGTATCGAAGTAAAGAAGTCTTGTAAAAAAATCCATTCCCCACAATTGTCCCGAGCGGCTCTCTGCCATCACATTGATATAGTGATGACTGGCAGCCACCGTATCCGTGTAGTGCCATTGCGGCTGTTGCAGATGACCATTGCTATAAAAGCAAACCTGTGGCTGCGCTGATCCCTCAGGGATGGCTCTTGAAAACCAAAGCCTCCCTCCTCTGTCTTCCATCCACCGGAACTCGTAAGGATTGGTGATGGTACTCAGAAAACTTTTTTCCAGTTCTGCTTCCGGAACGTTCAAATCGTTCAGCAAAACGTCAGTATGAAAATCCCGGTTGTATGATTTTCCCGTCATGCGGGGCAGGCGCAAATCGTAGAGATAAACGCCGCTGCCATTGCTTCCCATCCATAACACACCGGAACGGTCAACCATCATGCTCTTAAAACCGTACAAGGGATTTCCTTCCTTTGTTTTTAAAAGGGATATCGTATTGCCGGACGACAATTTATAAATAAAACCATCGATAAAAAAGATGACCTGCCCGCTATTATCGCGTGTAAAACTAAACTCCTGCCTGTTTTCTACAGGCAGCGGCACTTCAGCAAATGAATGATTATTCTCATCATAAATAATAAACCGGTTCTTGTCGTAAATGACAATTTTATTTTCTTTTGAAATAAACAGTACCCCTTTTTTCCAGTTTGGAGTATATAAATGCGGGTTAGTAAAGCGGTAAGGTATCGTTTGTATCAACTTCCCGTTTTCGTTGAGACGGATCAGCCCTGTATCTGTGACTAATGTGATAGTGCCTTTATCGGACAGTATATTCACAATCCGGTTGTTTTGCAGACCCAACGAAGTTTCGGAATAATGCCGCACGGTTCGTTTCTCTATATTGCAGACAGATAAATTTCTTTTGTCGCTTAGGAGCCAGGTATTGCCATTCCTGTCTTCGGCAGCATACACAAAGGCGTCTATATTTTGATAAGCAGCGTCTTTTGAAAAATGAAACAGGGTTTCCGTTTCTGTATTCAGGATGTCCACTTCGCCGGTTTCATATTCAATCCAAAGTTGTCTCCCATTCGCTACATGCAGGTTGGTAATGATGTTGTTGCTCAGCGTAGCTGAATCATTTGGAATATGCCGGAATACTTTGTATTTTTTGCCGTCATACCTTGCCAGTCCGTCCCGGGTGGCTATCCAGATAAAGCCGGTGCTGTCCTGCACCATTGCCGATACAAACGACTGTGGAAGTCCTTCTTCGGTAATGAGAATGCGGATGGGCTTCTGCAGCTGTTGTGCCGGCAGGAAGTTTGTGCATAGGCAGCCACAGACAAAGTAACAAAGCCATATTGTCCAGCGAAACCTCATGCAGATTGTTTCACCAAAAGTAGTAGCAATTTTTCTTAACTTAGTTCAATTCCGGATTGACAGGGGAGGTCTCATTATCGATCAAAGATTATTAGCAGCAAGGGCATAAACGGAAAAATAATAGTTTCTGTTTCACAAAGAATCTAACAATAATTTTCATTCGTAACCACTACCTCTGTGTAACCCTTGAAATAATGGTTACACTGGAAGATACCGACAGCAAAACAGGAGTATGGATTGGCGAATTTACTGACCCATACTATGAGTTTATTGACCAGGGCTATGACGTTACTTTGGTTTGAGATGCTTCAGTAAAACCGGACAGTAGAGTTGCTTACATTAGCAACAGGAATGAAAGAGAACAGCAGTGTTACGAAGCGTTGCAAGTACGATGCTTTGTTTAAGAAGTATTACAAATGATCAGCAACGGTCGCCCGGTCAGCGAGGTAGCCCGGAGCCTGGGTATTGGGGAGAACATCATTTACCGCTGGAAAAGCCGTAGTAGTGGTTCCGGCTGCAGCAGCCGTCAACAGCAAAATACAGTAGGTAAGGAGAACAGCCCCGCTGCGGGTGAAGATTAGCTATCTCTTCTTAAACGGATCAAAGAGTTGGAGCAGGAGCGTGATATCCGCCTGAGGCGGAAGCCTTGCTCATTTTCAGCCGTCAGACCTGAGGGAGCGCTACCGGTTTATTGAGGCACATGCGGCTCAGTATAAGGTACAGGTGCAATGCCGGGTGCTTGGAGTAAGCCGCAGCGCCTATTACGACTGGCAGCACCGGAAAGCATCTGCTGCTGACCAAAAGAAAAAAGACATGGAGCAACACATCATTACTGTTTTTGGGGAATACGGCAGGCGCTGCGGCGTGCGCAGGATTGTGGCAGAGCTAAAAGCCTGTGGAATGGATGCGGGTGCTTACCAGGTGCGAAAGGTGATGAAAGACAACGGCTTGAAAGCCATTCATCCCCGCAGCTTTGTGCCCCGTACAACCGACAGCCGCCATCCCTACCCGATCAGCCCTAACGGGCTGTTGGAAAGAGAGGTGCCGGCAAAGCCGGATGAGGTGTGGGTGGGTGACATCACCTATATACCCATGGCAGGCGGCGGCTTTCTTTACCTGGCGGTGTGGATGGACCTGTATTCCAGAAAGATCATTGGCTGGCACCTGGATGACAATATGAAAGAAGAACTCATTATCGCCGCCTTTAAAAAAGCACTCGGGAAGCGAACGGTTACAAAAGGGCTGATCATTCACTCTGACCGCGGCGGTCAGTATGCGGGCACTCAGTTCAGAAAGCTGCTGGACGGCTATAAGCTGCAGCAGAGCATGAGCCGGGCAGATAATCCCTATGAACGCGAAGCCTCAATGAGACAAATAAAAATAATTATACGCGAATTACAATGCGTTTATGGAGTCCTGCTTCAGCCGCTTCAAAACAGAGCTGTTTCAGGATGGCGCTTTTGAAAACCGGCAGGATGCCCAAACGGAAATCTTTGAATATACCCGTATTACAACACCAAAAGAAGGCATTCATCCCTCAGCTATCAATGCCCCAATGACTTTGAAAAAAACTACTATTTTTATAAAACCTAAGCAACTCTACTGTCCGGCAAAACCGACACACCTCAGCAGTATCAACGGGACAGATAGATGAGCAGTGGAGTTATGTAGGTAAGAAGGAAAAGAAAGTGTGGATGTTGTACACTTATACAGTAGAAGAAGATGGGATACTAGCATTCATATTAGGTAAGCGTTCTGCCAAGACAGTAGAAAACCTGCTGGTAATGTTGAAACAGCCGGACATTGAGTATTTCCTGACCGATGACTGGGAAGCTTTCAGGGCAGTGTTGCCTCAAAACAGACATTTGAGCGGCAAGCAATACACCAAAAACACAGGAGGAGTCAATACTTTTTTAGAACGAGGGTCAGGAGGTTAATAGCGAAGAACCGTTTGTTTCTCTATGAAAGTCAAAAGCAGTAGGTAAATAGTTAGTAAGTCTTTGATGGTTTACCCGAAGCTTAACTGGTTATTTACTCTTTTCTTTTATTTTGCTGGTATCAAGGATAACACGATCCTCAACTGACAAACATCCGGTTTTTCTTTGTTCTCCAAATCACGCTTTCACATTTCTGGGGCTATCCATTTGCAATCAAACAGGAGTTGGTTGAGTGAAAAGCGGGTTCATCAAAGGATAAGGAAAATGCAAATAATCGATAAATAATAAATTGCGTAAAGGTGAAAACAAGCAGAATAAAGCCTTTAATCCAACTGTTGATCCGTCGTTTTGTATTTTTCATAAAGGTGTTTCATATCATTACTGATTTTATGGTCCAGAATTTTCGCATAGTGCTGAGTAGTCCTTAAATTTCGGTGCCCAAGCATTTTTGAAACAGTTTCTATCGGAACTCCATTACTAAGCGTGACAGTCGTGGCGAATGTGTGCCGGGCAATATGGTAGGTGAGCGTCTTGGTAATGCCACACAGGTCAGCGATTTCTTTCAGGTAAGCGTTCATTTTCTGATTCGATAACACCGGGAGTATTCTTTCTTTGAGCAGGCATTCCGGATCATCCTTGTACTTGTCTATTATCGAAAGCGCTACGGGCAGCAAGGGTATCCTTGCCGGCGCCTCCGTTTTTTGTCTGCGACTTACGATCCATAGCCTGCCATCCACACCATTTGTGATCTCACTTCTTTTGAGCTTCTCGACATCTGCATAAGCGAGACCGGAATAACAGCTAAACAGGAAAATGTCCCTGACAACTTCAAGCCTCATTATGGTAAAACGTTTATTGGAGATGGTTGATAATTCCTGCTCTGTAAGAGCTGTTCTGTCTACTTCCCGTTTTGCCATGTTGAAGCCTATAAACGGATCCCGTTGGAGCCAGCCGCTGCGGATGCACCTGTTGACGATCTTTCGGAAGTTGCTCAGGTACTTCATAGTGGTATTGTGCGCACACTTCCTTTCACTCTTGAGCCAGAAGGCGTACTCCTCGATGAACTCATAATCCAGTTTTCTGATGTCCATATCATTCACCTTGTATTTCCACATCATGAATGCCTGGGTGTGTTGCAGAGAAGTACGGTACCTTTCAAGTGTACCTGATGCATATTCCTGAGGAACCAAAGCTTCCATTTGCTCATTGTGCTTTTTGAAGATTTCTTGAATCATATGCTTGGGTGCCACTTCCTTGCCCAGCAGAGAGCTTTTCAGAGAATTGCAAGTCAGCAGCTTATCCAGCTCAATGAGCTTACGTTTGGCTTCGAATACTTTCTGTTGAAAGGTATCAAGGTAGGTATTAAATGCTTTGACTTCGTCACCCTTGCCGTTCATCCTGCCCGCATCCTGATTCCATCGGGCAGATAAACACTTCCGTTTACTGCTTAGCTCAAACGATTCACCGTCGATAGTAACTCTCAGGTAGATAGGGATTTCGCCAGAAACAAAACCTTTTGGTTTCTTGAGAAAGAAAAACAATCCAAAACTCTTATCCATAAACACTCATTTTTTTGCCCTGAAAGTTAGATGTCAGGACAGGGTTAAAAAATAGATGAGTTCTTACAAAGTGTTAAGAGATAGTGAGTTACAGAGGATTCGTGGAGTATAAGTAATATTAAGGTATACTCCACGAATGACGCAACTAAACGAGACGTAAAACAGCGTAAACTGAAGATAAGCAGGGAAGAAAAAAGCCTGCAAACACTCAGTTTTACAGGCTTTTTAGCTTATTTAATCTAACTTATTGATTTTCAGCGGAGAGTTAGGGATTCGAACCCCAGGACCTGTTACAGTCAACAGTTTTCAAGACTGCCGCAATCGACCACTCTGCCAACTCTCCGGGTGCAAAATAATAGTCCTGAGGTTGATTTGCCAAATATTAATTCAGTTAGCTAAAGAAACAATACGAAAGCAGGCGTTGCTATCCGCAGTTAATACATCGTACATCACACATCTAACATCATACATTGTATTGCCAAATCCGTTGTTAAATACAACCGGCATAATATCATGCCTCGTCTTTTTGCTATTTATTTGTTTATATGAAGTGGCTCCTTCCGTTTCTTCTCTGTTTCATCTTTCTAAACCGGCAAAGTGCCGCCGCGCAGGATAGTTCCTGCCACCTGCGCATCAGCCTGCTTACCTGCGCGCCGGGCGCTGAGTTGTATTCCACCTTCGGGCACACAGCCCTCCGCATACAGGACAGTGTAACCGGCAGCGATTATGTGTATAATTATGGCACTTTCAACTTTAATGATAACAACTTCTACATGAAGTTCGTTCGCGGCAAGCTCGATTATTTTTTATCGATAGATATGTACCCCGATTTCATGTATGAGTACCAGCAGGATCAGCGTAGCGTTTGGGAGCAGCAACTGAACCTGACGTGCACCGAAAAGCAACAGATCATCAACGCACTCACCATCAACATGCAGCCCGCCAACCGTATGTATAAATATGATTTTATTTATGACAACTGCACCACGCGCGTTCGCGATCTTATTTTTACATCTCTGCCGGGCAGTGCAGTAAAAAACAGGCTTGTTCCCGAAGGCACTACGCCCCGAAATTTAATTTATACTTATCTCGGCAAAGGCGGAGAACCCTGGAGCAAATTGGGCATTGACATCTTACTCGGTTCAAAGCTTGATAAGCCGGTAGATAACAACGTAGCCATGTTTCTGCCCGAATTTTTATTGAAAGGCGTTGACAGTGCCACCATCAATGGCGTACAGCCTGTAGTAAAACAAAAAAAGGCTTTGCTCGATGCAGCGACACCCATCGAGCCGATTGGCGAGTACGTGCCGCTGATTGTTTTCTTTGTTATCTGCGCCTTGCTCACGCTTTTATTTTTATCGTCGAATGAAAGGGCGATGGCTATAAGCCGTTATGTCGATTCTTTCTTTCTATATCTCACCGGCTTGCTTGGCTTGTTGCTTATCTTTATGTGGTGGGGCACCGATCATCGCATGACGAAAAACAACTACAATCTTCTCTGGGCGTTGCCCACCAATTTTATCGCTGCGTTTTTTGTATGGCGCCGGCCAAACTGGATACGTACGTATTTTTTTATAGCGTTTGCCGAAACGGCTTTGTTACTCATCTTCTGGTTCTGGCTGCCGCAGGAGTTCAACCTTTCGCTGGTGCCTTTCGTATTTTTTATGTTGTTCCGTTATGGCAGTTTAGCGCGAAAACAAAAATGAATTATGTCTGAAGTCATCACACACAATGCCCGCTTATTTTATAAGAAAGAAGGGGCTGGTTTTCCGGTTCTCTTTCTGCATGGCTTTGCCGAAGACAGCGATGTATGGAAGCACCAGCTTTCTTTTTTGCAATCGTTCGCTACCGTTATTATTCCCGATCTGCCTGGCAGCGGGCAATCTGAAATATTACAGAAAAAAGATGGCAGCGATGTAACAATGGCAGATTATGCAGATTGTATTTATGATTTAATAATACACGAAAACATCAGCCATTGTTTTGTTTTTGGCCACAGCATGGGCGGTTATATCACATTGGCTTTGGTTGAAAAATATCCCGGCATAATACAAGGCTTTGGCTTTGTTCAATCCACAGCATTTGCCGACGGCGAAGAAAAGAAAGCGATGCGGTTGAAAGGCATTAATACCATTGAGCAGTATGGCAGTTATGCTTTCATTAAAAGTACCACGCCTAACCTGTTCTCAGATGAATACAAGGCAACGAACGGAGATGAAATAGAATCGTTGATAAATAAAGGAAACCGCTTTTCAAAAACTGCTTTGCAGCAATATTATAATGCCATGCGGCTGCGCGAAGACAAAACAGATGTTTTGAAAAACAACGTTGTTCCGGTCTTGTTTATAATAGGAAAGGAAGACAAAGCTGCGCCACTTGCCGATTTACTGAAGCAGGTATACCTGCCATCAGTATCTTACATTCATGTTCTCGGTGTGGTTGGGCACATGGGTATGTGGGAAAGAAGGGATGAGGTAAACGAAAACCTCTTTTCTTTTATAAAAAATGAAACACCGCACTGAGTAATTAATTCATTTATACTATCGTTTCGTATTGCAGAGATATTGAACCGGTTTGTTGGAAAGACATGCAAAGAAAAATTTTAATCATCATCCTGCTTGCCTTTTGCACCACGGCAGCCTTTAGTAAACACCTGAAGGGCGGATGGATTCACTATGAATATATTGGAAAAGGTACAGACGCTAACAGATCCAGGTACCGCATCACTGTAAACCAATACCTGCTGTGCGAGTCAACGGATCAGCAGATAGACGCACAGATATTTGTAGGCGTTTTTTTTGCGGAGAATAATGTACTGGATACCGTGCTGACCATTGCGCATACCGATGCTGAGTTTGAAAGAAGAACTGAATTTGACCCATGCATCAGCGACCCGCCAACTATCTGTTACCGCATCGATAGTTATGTTTCTACTATTGATTTGCCCAATAACTCGGCAGGTTATATTCTCGGTGTTCAGCGCTGCTGCCGTATTGATGGCATTGTAAACCTCGTCAACTCCGAGGCTGCCGGCATTACCTATTCCGTTACCATACCAGGCTTCAATTCGTCCGCTCTCGCCGGCACCGGCAATAACAGCCCGCTTTTTAAGCAGAATGATGTGGCTGTTCTTTGCATCAATTCTCCTTTTACATTAGACTTTGGTGCCGTTGATTCGCTGGATCATGATTCGCTGTCTTTCAGTTTATGTTCAGGTCTTATCGGTGGCGATAATTCAAATACACAGCAGGGAACGCAGCCCAACCCGCCTTCCAGTCCGCCTTTTCCTACGGTAACTTATTCATCCGGCTTTAGCGGCTTCCAGCCTTTGGGAAGCGGCGCTAATATTGACTCTAAAACAGGAGTGATATCCGGCATCGCGCCATCGAAAACGGGTGATTATGTAGTTGCCGTTTGCGTAACGGAGTTTCGCAATGGTATAGCTATCGCCAACTCCCGGAAAGAGATACACATTTCGGTAACCAGTTGCGTGGTGGAAGGTGCTTCGCTCAAGCCTTCTTACAGCACCTGCGATGGCTATACGTTTACATTCGAAAACCAGTCAACCGCTTCCAATATCGAATCTTATATATGGTCGTTTGGTTTTAATGATTCTACCGATACCCTGCCAACGCCTACGATTACATTTCCCGAAGCCGGTCAATACCAGATAAAGCTGAAAGTAAAAAATGGTGCTTCCTGCGTAGATAGCGCCTCCAGTGTGCTCAATGTCTATCCGGGTTTTCATGCTAACTTTAGCGTAGCAGGAAGTTGCCTGGCTTCACCATTTCAATTCAATGATAAAAGTACCACCGTATATGGTGTGGTAGATAGCTGGCATTGGGATTTTGGCGATCTCTCCGAAACAACAGATACATCTGATAATAAAAACCCCGTGCCTTATCAATATAAAGATACCGGCGCCGTAACGGCGCAATTGATTGTTACCAATTCGAAAGGCTGTGTGGATACATCAAGCCAAACATTTATTGTTTATGACAAGCCTCAACTCATACTCCCGTTTCATGATACACTGATTTGTAACATTGACCAGTTGCAGCTTTCTGCTTCCAGTAATATAGATGTATCTTATAGCTGGACGCCGGTTGTAAATATCGCCAGCGCCAATACAGCTACGCCTGTTGTAAAGCCGCCGGTTTCCACAACTTATTTTGTCAATATCAGCAATACAAATGGCTGTTCCAACACCGACTCGATACGTGTGAATGTTATAGACAAGGTATCTCTGCAAATGCCGCCCGATACTACAATATGCCTGACCGATACAATACAGCTTCAGCCACTTAGCAATGGGTTGGTTTACCAATGGTCGCCCGCGCAAACACTAAGCAGCGATGCGGCTAAGCAACCCTTTGCTATTCCGGTTGATGCATCTACACCTTATCATCTCATTTCGCGCGTGGGCGGTTGCACGAATGATGGGTACACGACCGTGCGCACGGCGCCTTATCCTACAGCAGTTGTAAACGATGAAAAATCCATTTGTTTCGGTGCCACTACTCTGCTGAATGCTTCCTACACAGGTACCGGTTTTACTTGGTCGCCGGTCAGTTCATTGCTGAATGCGAACACACTAACACCTACGGCAGGTCCATCGCAAACCACCACTTATACTTTAACTGCGAGAGATGCTTCTGCAGGCGGATGTCCCAAGCAGGTAAGTGATGCAGTAACCGTTGTGGTGATACCTCCTATACAAGTATCAGCAGGGCGCGATACCAATATTGTTATTGGCCAAAGCCTGCAGCTACAAGCAACCGGAGCTGCTTATTATCATTGGCTTCCGGCTACAGGTATGAACAATGTTAACATTGAAAACCCCGTTGTCAATCTGCCTTCTGATATTGTGAGGATTATGTACACGGTAAAGGGCACAACAGAGGAAGGTTGTTCAGGTGTTGATTCTATGATTGTATATCAATACAAGACGATGCCCGAAATTTTTGTTCCTTCCGCTTTTACGCCGGATGGCGATGGTGTAAACGATATTATGAAACCCATCATTGCCGGCATGAAGAAGCTGGAATATTTTCGCATTTATGATCGGTGGGGTGTACTACTGTATGTAACCAGCTCGGTTGGTCAGGGCTGGGATGGTATTTATAATGGAAAAAAGCAAGCGCCAGGTACCTATGTATACGATGCTTCAGCAATAGACTATGCCGACAGGCGGGTAAAGAAAAAAGGAACGGTTGTGTTAATCAGGTAGTCGTAATTTTTAAAGAAAAAAGCAGGAGCGCATCTTCTAAAACGTCATTCATTTTTCTTCAAAATCTTCAATATATTTTTCAATTACTTCAGGGTAAAATTTGTGCTCCAATGCATGTATGCGTTGCGCTAATGTTTGCGGCGTATCGCCGGGCATAACAGGGCAGGAAGCCGAGAAAATAGTTCGTCCATTATCATACACTTCATCCACCACGTGAATGGTAATTCCACTCTCAGTATCTCCTGCGTTTATAACAGCTTCGTGAACAAAATTTCCATACATGCCTTTGCCGCCATACTTAGGTAAAAGCGCGGGATGAATGTTTAAAATACGGTTGTAAAAAGCCTTTACCAAAGCCACCGGGATCTTCCATAAAAAACCTGCGAGGATAATAAAATCAATGGCTTGCGCTTTCAGTTCGTCTATATAATAATTACCGCGAAAGAAAACTTCCTTTTCTATCAGCAAAACAGGAATCTCATTTTGCTTCGCAATATTGATAACGCCGGCTTCCGGCTTATTACAAACTGTCAACGCCACTTCTATTGAAGCATGATTTCTAAAATAATGAATAATCTTCTCTGCATTGCTGCCTGCACCCGAAGCAAAAATGGCAATCCGTTTCATGCGCTTTGTGTTGCGGCAAAAATAGGAGTAAAGCGATTCTATGTTTGATGTTAGATGTACAATGTATGCTTGCTTTGTAATTACCTGTAACGCTTCCCGTCTTTTACAGAAGAAAAAACATTGAATCAATCTAACCAATTATTTTTTCCGCTTTTTACTAATCCGGCTACACCGAAATACATCGTACATCACACATCTTACACCTTACATACTTTGGCATACTTCTTCTTATTATTTTTTCATGAACTCATTTGTGTTGAAGGCAACACTTCTCTTTTGCATTTCACTTGGTTTATTTTCCTGTGGTAAAAAGTTGCAGGCGCCTGGTTTATCATCTCTCATTTTGTCACTCAAAGAAACCGGCGAATTGGTTACGGTGCAATACACGTTATCGAAAGTCATTCGCGCCAGCGATGATCAAACCTGGTATAAAATCGGGGATCGCAAAATCCTCATCAATTGCGAAGCGAACGTAAAAGCGGGTATCAATTTGCAAGGCATTACAAGCGATAATTTTAAGAGAGAAAACGATAGCGCTATATCCATTACCCTTCCGCATGCGCAGTTTTTTAGTCTTAGCATTCCGCCCGATAAAATACAGGTTTCTTACCAGGAAATCGGCGCCTTCCGCGACGCATTCAGCGCCAACGAACGTGAGCAGTTGGTTGCGCAGGCAGAGCCGCAAATCCGATCTCTGGTTGATTCTTTAGGCGTCCTGCAAACGGCTGAAACCAATGCAGATGTATTTGTAAAGCATCTTTTTCAATCCGCTGGTTTTACAACCATTATCATCACACATCAATAAAGGAATGAATGAAAAGATTGAAAAACATATTGGTGTTGATTGTTGTGATTGCGTTATCTGCTTTATTGTTTTTTAAAATCAAAAGTTTGCCATCTGTCAGCGATTTATTTACACCCAAAAAAGTAACGATTGAGAACACGCCGGTTGTTGTAAAACAAGTACAGGCTCTCGCACAACTTGTTACCGTTTCTATGTATGAAGAACTGGTGGTTGATAGCAGTGCAACTGATAACAGTGCGTTGCCGCTATCTTTCTTCAGCAAAGAAAAAAAGCTGGTTCTTGTTGGGAAAGTGACAACGCATGTTGGCATTGATATGCAGCAGTTAAGCAACCTTGATGTTACTGGTACAAAAGATTCTATTCACATCATTTTACCGGCGGCCGAAGTGCTTGATGCCATCATCAATCCATCCGGTGTTTCGGTGTTTATAGAAGAAGGCGAGTGGAGCAATGATGCCATTGTAAAACTGAAACAAAAGATACAATACTTAGCCATTGCCGATGCGCAAAGCCGCGGTTTATTATCGCAATCAGAAAACAAGGCGAAGGAAATATTTACCAGTTTTTTTGCCGCAGCAGGATATAGAAAAGTGGTCATTCAGTTTAGTGATAGAAGGGTAAGATTGAACTAATTGTTACGAACCGTCATTGCGAGGTAGGAAGAAGCCTGTGCTATGCAGTCAAAGTTTTTTGCAAACAATATTAATGTCAGCAATGATTGCAATCTGAAAGCAACTTTCTTATAAATCCACAGACTGCTTTGTGCTTCGCAATGACGGGTTTATCAACTCTTCACAACCTGGGAACATCCGAAATAAAGAACAATTTAGAATCAAATGATAAGCATTTCTGCCTTAAACTATCATTAAAATCATTGTTATCCTACTGTCATTCCGATACGGTTTCTTGGCGCAAACTGCATTGTGGTGTACTTTTACAAACTATTCTACTAAACAGGTGGACTAATAAGCATGCAGCAAAAAGGGAAAGTGATATTTGTTGGCGCTGGTCCCGGTGATCCCGGGCTTCTTACCATCAAAGCCGCTGAGGCTTTGCGCAAAGCGGATGTTGTGATTACTGACCGCCTTGTAAGCGAAGACATCATCACGGAATATGTACCTTATACGGCGCAGGTAGTACCGGTTGGTAAGCAGGGCGGCAGCGGTCTTTCTACTTCACAAACTGAAATTAATGAACTGCTGGTTAAGAAGGCAGAACAACATACAATTGTTGTCAGGCTAAAAGGCGGCGATGTATCTGTTTTCTCAAACATACTCGACGAATTGCTGGCTTTAAAAAGAGCCGGTATTTCTTACGAATTGATTCCCGGCGTTACCGCTTTATCAGGTGCAGCAGCATATACGGGTGTACCGCTTACGGCGCGTAATCATGCGACAGGCATACGCATATTGACATACTACAGCAACGCCATTATTTCTGAACATTCATGGATAGAAATGGCAGGCATGAAAGATACTTTGGTGTTTTATATGTCGGGTGCTTCGCTGAAAGATGTTGTTCAAAATTTGATACAATTTGGTGCGGAAGCAAACACGCCGTTTATAGTGGTGGAACAGGCAACTACGCCTAACCAGTTTGTTCATTCTTACACATTGCAACGGTTTATCAGCGAAGGAAAAGAAATAAGTTTTCTCAGTCCTTCTTTGGTCATTATTGGAAAGGTAACAAGTTTGTACCAGGACTTTGCATGGCTGCCAAACAACGCGGAGCGAACTTTATACTTCACGCCGCTGGAAGCCGTTACCGAACTCTTAAACGAAATAAAACATGGAGATAATGTTAGCCGGTTCTAAACTAAAAGCATTTCGCGAACTGATTGCAGGCGCTACCCGCGATGAACTGATTTGGATCAGCGGGTACGTGAGTGCGTTGGTGGGTGATGGAGAAGTAGCTACTGCAACAGCGCCATCTGCAAACGCAGGCGGAACAAGCGTTCTGGCGGGTTGCACAGTTGTGTATGGAACAGAAAGCGGCAACTCGAAAAAAGTGGCGAACGAGTTATCTGCCAAGATAAAAAAGCAAGGCATCCCGGTAAAGACGAAGAACTTGGAGCAATATAAAAACGCTGATCTCGCAAAGGAAAATTGCCTTCTTGTGGTAATGAGTACGCAAGGTGATGGCGAGCCACCTGCAGGCGCCAAAAAGTTCTATGATTATTTGCTTGGCAGTAACGATATAAAACTCGACAAGCTGAAGTATAGTGTGCTGGCGCTTGGCGATACCTCGTATCCATTGTTCTGCAAAGCAGGTGAAGATGTAGATGAAAGGCTGGCAACTTTAGGCGCCCAACGCATTGTGCCTATGAAGAAATGTGATACCGATTTTGAGCCGGAAGCACAGGAATGGATTGATGAGTTATTGAATTCTGCGGTGCAATCAGCGCCGGCAGGGCAGCCTGTTATTGCGAAAGCAAAACCAGCGTCAGGCAAGAGAATTCATAACGGGAAAATTACCACAAGCATAAACCTTAACGACAGGGAAAGTGCGAAGGAAACCTATCATATTGAGATTACTTCTGAAGATGAAATTGTGTATGAACCGGGAGATTCTATTGGTATCATCGCTAAAAATACAGACGCTTCGGTAAGTAAAATATTAGAGTTGCTGGAAGTGAACGGGATGCAGCAATTTGCTTTTAAGAACAGCACATATACGGCGTTAGAACTGTTCAGGCATAAAATCAATATTCAGTATTTGCCAGAGCGTATTATTCAGCAATATGCAAAGTTGTTGGGCAAAGAAATTCCTTCCATCCGGATGGACTTAGCGGATTTGCTGCGTATTTATCCGTTTGGTCAAAGCATCAATGTGCAGCTGTTTATTGATATACTTGATCCTGTTTCGCCACGTTTATATTCTATTTCTTCTTCGCCGGCATCGCATGGAAATAACGAGGTGCATATTACGGTAAGCCGTAGCACATTTGAAGTAGATAGTCAGCAACGATTTGGTTTGTGCTCTGATTATTTATCGTGCAGAACTATAGACGAAGAGATGGAATTTTATGTGCAGAAAAACAGTTCGTTCAAGTTGCCGGATGGTGATGCGGATATTATTATGATTGGACCTGGAACCGGCATTGCACCGTTCCGTTCTTTCCTGTTTGAGCGTGATGCGCAAGGTGCGCAGGGACGCAACTGGCTCTTCTTTGGCGACCAGCATTTTGTGTCTGATTTTTTATACCAGACTGAGTTGCTGAGCTTCTTTGAAACAGGAACGCTGACGCGTTTTAATACAGCGTTTTCAAGAGACCAAAAGGAAAAAATTTATGTGCAGAACCGCATGATGCAGCAAGCAACGGAATTGTATGATTGGATACAGAATGGCGCTGTCATTTACATTTGCGGCGCGAAGCACCCGATGAGTACGGATGTAGAGAATACCTTGCTGCAAATCTTTCAAACGAAAGGTGGCATGAATGAAGAAGAAGCAGCGGATTATTTGACGGCGTTAAGCGATAGCGGGAAGTATCATAAGGATGTGTATTGAAAGGATATTGTATTAGGTAATCGTAGTAAGTATTAGAATATTTCTCTGTGTTAATTTGTGTTCTTTGTGACTCGGTGGTTTTAAGAAAAGCCTAATCATTGCCCGGAACCTTGATGGGAGCATTCCTGCGTGTAGAAGCCGCAGGAATGGCAACAACTGCCGATCATAAAAGCGACGGGCGATGGCTGCCAAAAATGTATTTGTATTTTTAAACTGATAGCTAAAAGCAAAAGCTGATAGCTTCTCAAAAAAGCTGACGGCTGATAGCTGAAAGCTGAAAGCTAAAAACATGAGTGATTCTCCTTCGGAACGGATAAAAAAAGATAGTGAAGGCTTGCGCGGCACATTGAAAGAAAGCCTGCAGGATGAGCATACCGGCGCGATACGCGAAGATGACCAGTTGCTGATAAAGCATCATGGCATGTATATGCAGGACGACCGTGACCGCCGCGAAGAACGCGCAGAGAAGCGTTTGGAGCGCCTGTATTCGTTTATGATACGGCTGCGGTTGCCGGGTGGTTTTTTGACAGCCGAACAATGGGAAGCATTGCATCAGGTAACGGGCGAGCATACAACAGGTGTTATTAAAATTACGACGCGGCAAACGGTGCAGTTGCATGGCATTCTAAAGAATCATATCAAACCAACGTTGAAGGAATTCAATGCATTTCATCTCGATAGCATTGCGGCTTGCGGTGATGTAAACAGGAATGTGACGGCAACGGCGCATCCGAATGCATCGCCGGTTCATGAAGAAGTGTTTAAATATGCGGACATCATCAGTTTGTTGTTGTTGCCAAAGACAAGAGCATATTATGAGATATGGCTGGATGATGAAAAACTGGTTGAAAAAACGGAAGATGATCCGTTGTATCAGGATCGTTATCTGCCGCGTAAATTCAAGATTTCGATTGCCATTCCGCCATACAATGATGTTGATGTTTTTACGAATGATTTGGGCTTGATTGCCATCATTGAGAATGATAAATTGGTTGGCTTTAATATCAGCGCCGGCGGTGGTATGGGAACAACGCACGGCAATGCAGAAACCTATCCGCGCCTCGGCAATGTGCTGGGTTATGCAGATAAGAAAGATGTTGAAAAAGTGGTGTATGAAATCGTAACGGTGCAGCGTGATTTCGGCAACCGCAGTGATCGCAAATTAGCACGCCTTAAGTACACTATGGACCGTATGGGTGTGGACGCTTTTAAAGAAGAAGTTGAAAAGCGCATCGGCTTCAAACTCGCGCCCGCAAAGCCTTTCAGCTTTAAAGATAGAAGCGACGATTATGGCTGGAAGCCGAATCATGAAGGCAAATGGTATTATACAGCGTTTATAGAAAATGGTCGCATTGCGGATGAGGGTGAGTTGTTATTAAAAACGGCTTGCTTAGAGATTGCACAAAGCCGGAAAGCTAACTTTAGGTTTACCTGTAATCAGAACCTGATCATCAGCGATGTGAAGGAAGAAGACAAGGATTTTGTGAACGCGATTCTGGATAAATACAATGTGATATTTAGTACCGTTGCGGCTTCACTCACGCGTAAGCAATCGATGGCTTGCGTGGCGTTTAATACATGTCCGTTGGCTCTTGCAGAGGCGCAGCGTTATTTGCCAAAACTGCTGGATAAAATTGATGATTTACAGCGCAGGCACGAGATTGCTGATGAAGCCATTATCATACGCATGACAGGTTGCCCGAATGGTTGCGCGCGACCTTATATTTCAGAGATTGGTTTTGTGGGTACAGCTTATGGACGATACAATATGATGTTAGGTAGCGATGTGCCTGGCTATCGTTTGAATAAATTGTATAAAGAGAATTTGAATGAAGATGAAATATTGAGCGAGCTTGATGTATTGTTTGGAAAGTATGCGGCTGAACGATTGGATGGCGAACCGTTTGGTGATTTCGTGACGCGTGAAAAGTTTGTATAGCACACGGATTTCGTGCACAGATTTCTTAGATAAATACAATAATTTTTAGAGATTCAATGATTGAAAATAATGAGTTCTGAAATAAAAGAAACGAATCACTTATTTCCGGTGTTTTTAAAGCTGGAAGAACTGCGTGTATTGCTGATTGGCGCCGGCAATGTGGGGCTTGAAAAGCTGAACGCGATTTTGAATAACGCGCCGGCAACAACAGTGCGTGTGATTGCAAAAGAAATCAATGCCGGGTTTGCGCAACTGGCTTCGCAACATAGTAATGTGAATGTGATTCGGGGCGAATATGAATCGTCATGTTTAGATGATTGCCAGGTTGTAATTGCGGCAGTGAATGATATTGCATTAAGCACCATTATCCGCAATGATGCAAAGGCGAAAGGCAAGCTGATTAACGTAGCCGATAAACCTTATTTATGTGATTTTTATTTGGGTTCTGTGGTAACGAAAGGCAATTTAAAACTGGCAATTTCTACCAATGGAAAATCCCCTACCATGGCAAAGCGACTAAAGGAAATGTTTGCTGAAATGTTGCCGGACGAACTGGATGAAGTGATCGATAACCTGAATGTCATTCGCAACAGCATGGAAGGTAATTTTCAGGATCGGATTAAAGAGTTGAATAAGATTACGCAGTCGTTAGTGGAGAAGCCGTTGAGCGAAGTGGATAAGTATGAGCAATATTGGTTTTTGTAGTTTATTTAGCCACGAAAGCACAAAGGACACTAAGTTTCACCGAGATTTTAAAACATATCATTATGAAACAATCATTGCAGGAAATTTTGGAAGGAAGCGTAGAAGAAAAAATTGAAGCTGCAGAAGCCATCTGGAACGGCATTGATGAGAAATCCGGGTAATAAAAGATCGTTATGAAGAATACTCGCAAAACCCTGCTGATGTTATAAATTGGGAAGTTGCCAAACAGAAACTGACGACTAAATATGGCTTATAAAGTCTCCATAACATCACTCACCTTTCTTGAAATTGATGAAGCTATATTTTGGTATGAAAAGCAACTGCTTCATTTAGGTAAACAGTTTTTAGTTGCACTTAACAAAAGCATTGATAAGATTCGGCAAAAGCCCGAAAACTACCTGCTGATTTATCCTCCGGTTAGAAGAACCTTATTAAAAAATTTCCTTGCAAGCTTTATTATATCATCAAAAGCGATAGCGAAATTATTACAATCGCTTTGCTGCACGCAAAACGAAGCAACCGTTACATAAGCCAAAGAATAAAGCAATTATTGACAGGTAAAAAGTCTTCGTAAAAGTCTGTGCTTCGTGTATCCATAGTTCAATATTTCACACATCAAACTGCCGTAAATGGTGATCGAGATGTTTCCACATACCAATGCTCCATTCCATCGGCGTCAGATGCCCGTAAAATGGATGCGGATGCCTGGTAACATGCTCTTCTCTGCCGATATAAAATTCCTCAACCTCACCGTGCAGTTTTTCTTTTTCTTTTACAAAATCGCGGTGGTCAACAATCTTCCAGCTCTTATCGGTGCTTGCATTTTTAGGCAACGGTTTTTCATTTGTAAAAACATGTTTAAACATGCCGCCCAATAAATAACCTATAAATCGTCTCGGCGGAAAAGCCCTGCCATTCGCCACTTCTAAAGCCGCCGAGCAATGCGCCAGCATCTGGTCAACGCTCATGATGCCCCAAAGGTGTTCCGACGATACAGTAAGATCATCCATGCGTTCATAAATACCGTCTACATCTTCCTTTACAAAAAGATTATTCATGTGTTTGCGTTTCTAAATTTATGTTGATGAATGGCAGTTGTGTTACTATTTTCCAGCTCGAGCGTCGAGTGCTGAATATTATGGTGCTCCAGTTCATGTTTGATAGTATGAATCACATCAAGCTTGCTATCGAAAGGCAATGAATCTGTAACACAAATATGCGCAGTCAGCGCATTCTCAGTTGTACTCATCGCCCAAATATGCACATGGTGCACGCCGGTTACATTTTTTACATTCAATATTACCTGCTTGATATTTTCCAGCTCAATGCCGCCGGGCACCGCGTCCAGACTCATTCTAAAACTATCTTTCAGCAATCGCCATGTGCTTGCCAATATTACAATCACAACCACCAAACCCATCGCCGGATCAAGCCAAAACCAACCCGTATAATTGATAACAATACCCGATACTACAACCGCCGCCGACACCAATGCATCAGCCATCAGGTGCAGGTAAGCGCCTCTCGCATTCAGTTCATTTTTTTGCGCTTTATAAAACAGCAGTGCCGATGCCGCATTCACAACAATTCCCAGCGCTGCTATCCAGGCTATCACATTACCCTGCACACTTTCTTCTTTTACAAACAGGCGATGCACCGATTCGTAACCAATAATGCCAACAGCGATCAATAAAATAACAGCATTCGCCAGAGCAGCCAGTACCGTTGTTTTTTTAAAACCATATGTATAAACAGCGCTTGATTTTTTGCGGGCAATCCAGAACGAAGCCAATGATAAAACAAGACTGATCACATCGCCTGCATTGTGTCCCGCATCGCTGAGCAGCGCCATTGAATCGGTAGCAAAACCGGCAACAAGCTCGGCTGTTAAAAACAAAAGATTCAGAAGAATTCCGGCAACATAAATGTTTTGATTGCTTTTATTTACCTGCACTTCATGCGAATGGTCATGATGATGGTTATGTGCCATGCTGCAAGATAATCAGCGTTTCGATATTGAGTAAATAAGCGCTGCCGAAGTACCATTTAGTTGCCGGAAACTGTATTTTGTATTTCATTTTACAATAAACCACAGTTATCATCTAAAGAAAATATACGCAATAATAATGGCTGCCACAACGCCGGTTAAATCGGCTGCAATGCCCGCCCATATTGCATAACGAATCTTTTTGATGCCCACGCTGCCAAAGTAAAGCGCAATGATATAAAGCGTAGTATCGGCACTGCCGCGCAGCACGCTCGCTGTCTTACCTATAAAAGAATCTACGTTGTAGGTTTTGAAAATATCCAGCATCAGGCCGCGCGCCGCGCCGCCGCTAAACGGCACCATAATAGCCACCGGAAGCGCCGGAACAAAATCGGTATTCAAACCTGCTTTGCCAATGAGCCAGCCAATGCCATCTGTGATATAATTGAGAGCACCGCTTTCGCGAAACACACGGATGCCAACCAGCATGCCCACGAGGTAAGGAATGATTTTTATCACCACGTCAAAACCGCCTTTTGCGCCTTCAATAAACGCATCAAACACCGATACTTTTTTATACATGCCACCACAGATAATGAGCACCACGATGAACAGCAGAATAAAGTTGCCGGCAACGGTGGTAAATACATTTCGCGTAGCCTCATCCATGTTTGCTACACAAAGCAGTAAGGCGCCAATAATAGCCGCAATGCTTATCATCCAGCTTATCAAAACAAAATCCCACCTTATGCGCTGCACAGCGCTCACGATAATAATGGAAGCCAGCGTGGCAATCACTGTTCCCGCTACGCAAGGAATAAAAATGCTTGTCGCATCCGTTGAGCCGGCTGCAATGCGATAAGAAATAATAGATAAAGGAATCAACGTTAAGCCGCTGGTATGCAGCACCAGGAACATGATTTGCGAGTTGGTGGCCGTCTCTTTATTCGGGTTCAAATCCTGCAGACTTTGCATCGCTTTCAAGCCGAAAGGCGTGGCTGCATTATCAAGTCCCAGCATGTTGGCGCTAAAGTTCATTACCATCTCGCCCATGGCAGGATGATTATCCGGCACTTCGGGAAACAAACGTTTCAGAAACGGATTTAATAAGCGCGCCAGCCACCTGATAGCGCCAGCTTTTTCCGCAATGTTCATCAACCCAAGAAAGAAAGTCATGGTGCCTACCAATGGCAGGGCCACATCGGTTACAGAGGTTTTCGCGCTGTCAAATAAACCTTCTGTCAGCGTTTTAAAAATCAGTGTATCGCCCAACACCAGCCATTTATATAAGCCTATGATGAATGCAATGAGGAAGAAGCCAATCCATACAATATTCAGCGCCATGAACGAAAGTTTCTGTGGTGGCTAAAGTAGAGGATTGTAAAGAATATCTGTTGATGTAATTCAATAAACCCGTTTTGCATTTCTGATGTTTATTTGTTGGCTAAAAAGTATATACAGCGCTTCTCTCAAAAGCAGGGAATACTTTTATAATGAAAAGCCGCATGTTGGATAGTAAAATGGAAACACACACGCACATTCAGAGCATGGATTTTTTGCATAGCTTTCTTATGTGCCTTCCTTATGTTTCCATCATTCTGAGTGTTTCAAAATTTCTTCAAAAAAGTTACGAATTTCTCAAAGCTCTTATCTTTTTCTTTCTTCTTTCCCTGTTTTCCATTCATTCATTTGCGCAACAGAAATTTATTTTCGAGCAGCCAAAAATGGGTTCGCCGTTTACCATTACCCTTTATACAATTGATTCTGTAAAAGCTGCAACCATTGCCGCGCAAGCTTTTCAGTTAGCTGACAGCTTAAACAATATTCTAAGTGATTATATTGACAGCAGCGAAATCAATCGCTTAAGTGCCACCAGTGGAACGGGTCAGTACCTACCTGTTTCCATACCTTTATTCAATATTATTCAACGCGCGCAGCAAGCAGCCATATTAAGCAACGGCGCCTTCGATATCACCATTGGCACCATAATAAAACTCTGGCGTAAAGCCAGGAAAACAAAGACGTTTCCAGATAAAGATTCTCTGCGTACAGCACTTCAAAAAACAGGTTATCGCTACTTGCATTTAGATACCATTCATCATACCATCCGGCTCGAAAAGAGAGGAATGCAATTAGATGTTGGCGGACTTGGTAAAGGCTTCGTGGCGCAGGCTGCTTTAAATCTTTTAACGCAAAACGGCTTCACCAGTGCAATGGTGAATGCGGGTGGAAATATTGTTGTTTCTAATTCACCCGGCACACAGCGTGGCTGGCTCATTGCCATCAATTCACCGGAAGAAAAAGAAGTTGTTTTGCCACGCCTGTTATCGTTGCAAAACATGGCAGTATCCACATCAGGAGATATATACCAGAATGTTGAAATTGATGGTAAAAAATATTCGCACATCGTTAATCCAAAAACAGGTATCGGGTTAACCCACAGTAAAAACGTAACAGCTATTGCAGGCGACGGCACAACGGCAGACTGGCTGTCTACAGCATGCAGCGTTTTATCAACGGCAAAAGCATTGCGCCTTGTAAAAAAAATACCGGGCGTTGCATTATTGATTACCGAAAGAAAAAAGGGAACAGTCGAAAAGAAAAGCTCTGCGCTGTTTCAAATATACTATTTTTAAACCCTCTTATTGCGTGTTCCGGTTGCCTGCTGCCGGGTTTGTGTATTGACTGGCACACCATAAACAGAATTTCGATGATTGCTTACTGTTTCATTTCGCTCCTCCATTTTTTTTGCCCGGCGGCTGATACTGCTTTTGTTCCTTACGAGCAAAAGATAGCCGGCACAAGTGTGTCATTCAACATGGTTCCCATTACGGGTGGTGAGTTTATGATGGGTTGCAACAGCAGCGAAAAAGGTTGTGCTTCCGGCGAAGGTACCTCTGCAAAAGTGACTGTTGATTCTTTCTGGATGGAAGAGCATGAAGTGACGTATGACGAATACGTTTTGTTTGCGGATGAACAATCAGATGCAGAGCCAAAACCGGATGGCATCACGAGGCCCAGTCCGCCTTATATTGATTTTACATTGGGCATGGGAAAAGGTGGCGGATTTCCTGCCAATAGCATGCATCACTATGGCGCTGTTATGTACTGTAAATGGCTGTATAAAAAGACTGGTATTTTCTATCGTCTGCCCACTGAAGCTGAATGGGAATATGCTGCTCGTGCGGGTGCTTCTACTTCTTATCCATCTGGTAACGATGATAGTAAGCTAAGCGACTATGCCTGGTATGCAAAGAACAGCGGCGGCAGGTATCATAAAGTAAAAGAATTAAAGCCCAATGCATGGGGCTTGTATGATATGCTTGGCAATGTAGCCGAGTGGACATTGGATCAATACAAAGAGGATTATTTCGATGAAATAAAAAGCAGTCCGAACGAGCCATGGATGAAGCCTGCCAGCAAATATCCCATTACGCTCAAAGGCGGAACATTCAAGGATGAAAATGAGAAGCTACGCTATGCAGCACGCATAAAATCAGACCCCAAATGGAACGCGCGCGACCCGCAAATACCGCGCAGCAAATGGTGGAATGCCGATGCACCTTTTATTGGGTTTCGCGTCATTCGTCCTGTAAAGCAACCTTCGCCCGAAGAGGCTGATCAATTTTTTACACAACTACTTTCTATTAAATAAAATGCTCCATATGAATAACGAAAACGCAAATGAAAATCAATCAGGCAGACGGTCTTTTTTAAAACAAACTTCACTGCTGGCAGGCGGTGCATTGCTTGCCCCGGTATTATCGCAGGCAAACTATTTTTCAGGCTCTTCCGATGTGATTAAGATAGCACTCATCGGCTGCGGCGGACGCGGTACCGGTGCTGCCACGCAAGCTTTAAGTACCAGGCAAAATGTGCAGCTTGTTGCTATGGCTGATGCCTTTAAAGATCGCCTTGATGAAAGCCATGCCAACATCCTGGAAGCATTAGGTGATAACAAAAACCGTGTGCAGGTAAAAGAAGAAAATAAGTTTATCGGTTTCGATGCCTATAAGAAAGCCATTGCAATGGCAGATGTTGTTATTCTCGCAACGCCGCCGGGTTTTCGTCCCATCCATTTTGAAGAAGCCATCAACCAGAACAAGCATGTGTTTATGGAAAAGCCGGTGGCAACTGACCCTGCCGGTATTCAACGAGTATTAGCTGCCGCTGAAAAAGCAAAAGCTCAGAAACGCAATGTGGTGGTGGGCTTGCAGCGCCGTTATCAAACCTCATACCGCGACCTGATGAAGCGTGTACAGGATGGTGCTATTGGTGACATTACTTCGGCGCAGGCATGGTGGAATAACGATGGCGTGTGGGTGCGTCCGCGCCAGCCGCAACAAACTGAAATGGAGTACCAGATGCGCAACTGGTACTACTTTGTATGGCTTTGTGGCGACCATATTAACGAGCAGCACATTCATAATTTAGATGTCATCAATTGGGCAAAGAATGGTTACCCGGTTCGTGCACAGGGCATGGGCGGAAGAGAAGTAAGAAAAGGCAAGGATTATGGCGAAATTTTCGACCATCATTTTGTTGAGTTTCAATATGCGGATGGTACGATATTGAACAGCCAGTGCCGCCATCAAAAAGGCACCATGAGTAAGGTGGATGAGCTGTTGATTGGCACCAAAGGAAAAGTGTTCTGCGATGCGGCTAATATTACTGATACCAAAGGCAAAGTGATTTATCAGTTTGATAAAACAAAAGAGAATCAGCCCTATCAAAATGAGCATGATGAACTGTTTGCAGCCATTGCAAACGGCGATTATAAATTCTGGGATGCTGAGCGTGGCGCGAAGAGCACAATGACTTCCATCTTAGGCAGAATGGCTACCTATTCGGGACAAATGATAGAGTGGGACAAAGCCATTAATTCAGGCATCAGTATTATGCCAACCGTGTTTGATTTTAATGCGCCTCCTCCTGTAAAGCCGGATGAAAATGGTATGTATGCGGCCGCCATTCCGGGTGTTACCAAATATTTTTCATAATTGTTTTGGGAAACAATCCGGTTGCTATACTTTTCACTTAGTTCATTTTACAACACTTCATTATTCATTACAATACTATGCAACGCAGACGATTCATGCAACAATCCGCTTTAGCAGGCGCCTCCCTTTTAGCGGCTTCCGTTTCAAAAGCGAATGCCTCATCTGAAAAGGCACAAGGCGCGCCGTTTCATCTCAATTATGGCATTCACGATGGCATGTTTAAGAACATCGCGGGCGCTAATTTTCTCGACCAGATTCAATATGCTTACGACTTAGGTTTCCGGTCAATTGAAGATAATGGTATGGTAAGTCGCTCCGCCGATATACAAACCAGGATAGGAGACAAGCTGGCGAAGCTGGGCATGAAGATGGGCGTGTTCGTAGTAGACAAAGGTGGCAACGGAGCCAACTCGTTAGCCACAGGAAAACAGGAGTATACAGATATCTTTTTAAAGGGTTGCAAACAAGCTGTGGAAGCAGCTAAACGTGTAAACGCAACCTGGGTAACAGTGGTGCCTGGCGACTTCGACAGAAGCCGCTCTTACGATATGCAAACCGCTAACGTAATAGAAGCTTTAAAGAAAGGTACCGCCATTTTAGAACCGGCAAATCTTATTATGGTATTAGAGCCATTAAGTGATACGCCGGATTTATTTCTTCGTGGCTCTGATCAGACGTTTTTGATTTGTAAAGCCGTGAATAGTCCGTCCTGCAAAATATTGTACGATATGTATCATATGCAGCGCAACCAGGGTGATCTCATTCGCCATATGGATGATGCGTGGGAAGAGATTGCGTATCTGCAAATTGGTGATAATCCGGGACGTAACGAACCAACCACCGGTGAGATGAACTACAGGAACATATTCAGGCACATTTATGAGAAAGGATATAAAGGTGTGCTTGGTATGGAACATGGCATTTCTAAACCGGGAAAAGATGGCGAAGCTGCGCTGGTAAAGGCTTACAGGGATTGCGATGATTTTGTTTAGTAAGTTGTGAACCACAAAGCCACAACAAAAAAGCTGCACGAAGAATGTTATCTTTTGTGCAGCTTTTTTGTTGTTTAAATCGCTTGAAATATAGAAAAATTTGGTGAGCCTGTGTCTTCACGTTTCAGGCAATATCCGCCAAACTTTCCTTAGTAGCCTTAATGATATGATCCAGATTTTCCTTCACCAAAGCATCATTCAAAAACCAGCTTTCATAAGCCGATGGCGGCAGGTACACACCACGGTTTAGCATGGCATGAAAATATCTTTTAAACATTTCAATATTTGCTGATGATGCTGTTGCAAAATCAACCACTTCGTGCGCTGCAAAATGTACACTGATCATTGAGCCAAACTGATTGATGGTATAAGGCAAACCGGATGCAGATAATACATTGTGCAAGCCATCTTTCAGGTATTCCGTTTTCTCTTCCAGCTCAGTGTAAATTTCCGGATGTTCGTTCAATATTTTTAACGTGGTATATCCGGCAATCATTGCAATCGGGTTACCGCTTAAGGTGCCTGCCTGGTAAACGTTGCCAAGCGGCGCCACCACTTCCATAATGTGTTTTTTTCCACCAAAAGCACCTACGGGCAAACCACCGCCAATCACTTTGCCATACGTGATTAAATCAGCATCGATTTTCAGTGTTTCCTGTGCGCCGCCGCGGGATAAACGAAAGCCTGTCATCACTTCATCGAATATAAAAACGATGTTATTGGCATTGCAAAGTGCACGAATGCCTTCCAGGAATCCGGGCTTTGGTAAGATGCAACCCATATTGCCGGCAACGGGTTCTACAATGATAGCTGCGATATCATTGCCTTGCTCACTTACTAACTTTTCAACAGATTCTAAATCGTTATAAGCGCAGGTTACTGTATCGTTGCTAACACCCGCTGTAACGCCCGGAACCGTTTGTATATTTAACGTAGCCACGCCGCTTCCAGCCTTCACCAAAAACGAATCTGCATGACCATGATAACAGCCTTCAAACTTGATAATTTTATTCTTACCTGTATAACCTCTTGCTACGCGAATGGCGCTCATGCAAGCCTCTGTTCCACTGCTTGTCATGCGGATTAAATCCACATTCGGCACCATGCTTTTTATCAGTTCTGCCACTTCAATTTCCAGTTCTGTTGGCGCACCGTATGAAGTGGAATGAATGGCTTGTTCCGTAATGGCTTTTACCACTTCGTCATGCGCATGACCCAATATCATTGGTCCCCACGAAGCAATACAATCAATGTATTTATTGCCATCAACATCGTACAGATATGTGCCTTTGGCTTTGCTAATAAATAACGGGTTTCCACCTACACTTTTAAAGGCGCGAACAGGCGAATTAACACCACCGGGAATAGATGTTTGCGCGCGTTTAAATAATTCTATACTTTTCTCAATCATCATACAATCAACACTCGATATTAGTAATCAATATTCAATCAATCATAAATCCAAAATCACAAATCAGCAATCAGTTTGCAGGCATCTTTTGCGAAATAAGTCGCTATCAAATCCGCACCGGCGCGCTTCATAGATGTCAGCGTTTCTATGATGGCTTTGTTCTCATCAATCCAGCCCATTTTAGCAGCCGCTTTTATCATGGCATATTCGCCGCTGATGTTGTAAGCGCTTACCGGCACATGCACTGCATCTTTTACTTCACGAATAATATCGAGATAGCTTAGCGCAGGTTTTACCATCACCATGTCAGCACCTTCTTCTACATCCTGTAACGATTCTTTGATGGCTTCGCGACGGTTCGCATAATTCATTTGGTAAGTTTTCTTATCTCCAAACCCCGGCGCGCTGTCCAGCGCATCACGGAAAGGTCCATAAAAACAGGAAGCATATTTAGCACTATACGCCATGATGCCGGTTCTTGTAAAATTAGCTTCTTCCAGGCCTTTTCGAATGGCGCCAATGCGTCCATCCATCATATCGCTTGGCGCAACAAAATCAGCACCTGCATGCGCATGACTCACACTCATTTTAACCAGCGCTTCCACCGTTTCGTCATTCACAATCTCGCCATCTTTTACTATGCCATCATGACCATAAGATGAATATGGATCAAGCGCTACATCCGTCATTACCAGCATGTCCGGCACGGCATTTTTAATGGCTTTGATGCTTCGTTGCATCAGTCCATTCTCATTCCACGCTTCCTTGCCGGTATTGTCTTTCCATTCATCTTTACACTTGATAAATAAGAGCACACTTTTAATACCCATACTCCATAAATCCTTCACTTCTTTTACGGTTACATCAAGAGAGTAACGGAAATAATCCGGCATCGAAGAAATCTCATGTTTTATATTTTCTCCCTCGTCAATAAACAACGGTGCTATAAAATCATTTGGTGTCAATGTGGTTTCTGCCACCAGGCTTCTAATGGCAGGCGAGGTTCGTAATATGCGGTGTCTTTTCTGTAAATACATAATGTTGTAAAAAGTAAAAGTTCAAAAGCGGCTGCAAAGCTAACCGTGCGAAAGAGTAAGCAGCGCTTTACAAAAGATTATTACGGTTTTATAACAATCCGATGATATTGAGTTTCATAAGGAGGAAAAATAAGACAACAGCTTTCTCATAGTTTTTGTAATTCCTGTTTATATGAATTGCTTTGTTAAGCAACCAGATAGCAAACATTCTTGTTTTGTTTGTGGACAACCCGGAATTAAATCAGGACTGCATAAACCAAATAAAATTTGTAAGACGTATAATACGGCTTTTGACTGTAAGCAGATGGCTCAGGAGTAACGTGAATATTGTCTGTTAATTTATTGCTTCTTTCATTGGCACCATTTTTATTTTTTATAAAAAAACAAACCATGAAAGCACCCGCAAAGAAGGCTGCCACTAAAAAAGCAGCTACCAAAAAGCCAGCTACGAAGAAGGCTGCTGCTGTTAAAAAAACGGATCCGGAAGATGAAAAAGCTTACAAGGAATTTAAGTCGCTCGTGAACATGACTGCCGGCACGCTTGAAAAATGGCTGGTAACAAAAGAATCGAAAAACACGGGTTGGGATAGTGGCGATGGAGAAGCCATCGGGCATAAATCAGGCAAAAGCATTGTAGCCATTCTGCAAAAAAAGAAAAGCGAATTGAATGCGAAAGACTATGAGCAGATGCATCGCACCATCTCTTTCATCAGCCGGCATAAAGCGCAGAAACCGGATGGTGATTTAGAAGATACAAAGTGGAATTACAGCCTTAAAAATTGGGGTTACGATTATAGCAAGGAAAAATAAAATGAGGCATTACACATGATCAAGCGAAACAGTTGCGAGGCTGTTTCGCTTTTCTTTTAGCCGCTGCCATGTAAGGGTAATGGCAAGAGCGAGAATGACAGCCCCGCAAGCCAGCCCGATCCACGGGGTTGAAATTTTAAGCAATGCCCAGCCCGAAATGTAAGAAGCGAGAATGGTGGTGAAATTTATCAATGCCATATACGCCGTGAACTGCGAACCTTCAACCTGTGGCTTGCATAAAGCCATCAGTATCGGGAAGGCAGCCACGCTCATGAGCGGGTCGGCAAAATTCGAGAGAATCAATGCTGTGGTAGTAAACCCGCGGTTGACCCACAGGTGCACAGAGCTGCAAATAGCCAGCAGGAAAATACCGAGCGACCAGATGACAATCATTTGCAGGCGCGAAGCGCCAATACGGTCGGAGATAAAACCGCCAAGAATGACCACTGCAAATGTGATGAGGCTGCCCCAGCTACCTTGCAGTACCGATACGTCTTTATCGGGCCAATGCAGGTCGTGAATGATATAGTAAGTGAATGAATTAATGAATATCCATAAACAGAGATAAGTAAGCGCGATGACAGCAAAAATGCGCAGGCTGATTCTGGTTGACATGCCGCTCCACAATTCTTTAAAAAGCCACACCAGCGAAGGATTGTCTTCTTTCGGCGTATGCCCGTCGGGCAATACCTGCCGCTTGCCGAAAGTGGGCAGTAAGGGATCGCGGCGGTCAAGTTTTGTAAAGAAGAACAACACCGTTAAAAACAGGAGGCTGAACGATTGAATGAGCGTGGCTGCATGAAAGCTGTATTTATGGAGAACCGTGGAGAGCACCGCGGCGCCACAAGAAATGCCCAATAAAAAACCGCCTCGCATAAAAGCGTTGACGCGACCGCGTTCCTTTTCAGGCACCACGAAAATGGCAATGGCATCTACGCTGGCGTCCTGCACAGAGGCAAACAAACTATGTGTAAAAAATACGATTGACAGAAGCGTGATTTCATTTGCCGGTTCTTTTACAAGCAGCAAAGAAAGAGAAGCAAAGAAGGCAACAATTTGGGTTAATATCACCCAGTGCTTACGATGACCAATAATAGAATATTGATAACGGTCAATGACTGGTCCCCACACAAACTGTAAAATCCACGGAATACCGGCTACGGCTACAAAACTGCCTACCACATTGGAAGCGACGCCCTGACCAATGAGATAATTGAAAAGTGTAACCAGCGAAAACCCGGCAGGAATGCCCTGCATAACGTACAAATAAAAAAAGGTAAAATAGCGCAGTTTGGGGCTTTCATTCAAGGCTGGTAACATGTACAATCGTTTGTATAAAAATAAAGTATGTGTTAGCTCAAATATGATTTGTATGAAAATTAAAGGCTGAGATTATTTGTCCTCCTTCTTCTTGGTGCAGCCTTTTAATTCAGATGCTAATGGTTAGCTAATACTGTACCTTGTTTTTATTCATAAAAATCCTGATAATACCTGGTTGAGCCGTTTGTTATTGCGACTTTTATTTACTTTCCTTTTGATAGCCATGAGGCATTTTCTTCGCACCGCTTATTATCTTCGGCGGTATTTTTTCTTCTTTCCCAAAGCCAAAGGGGCAAAGCAGCAACAACTTTTAGATATTAATCAAGCAACACATTCACTGCTTCGTTCTGTCTTTTATATTGAGTCTGTATATCAGAAAAACTAACGCATGAAGAACCTGATGCCAGGTTAAATTCAGTTTCTTAAAAAGCAACCGTATTTATAGTCAAGCGGATGTGTATAGAAAGCATACATCCAATTTGTTGCTGAGCGTGAATGTGCCTTCTGCAACGGCTATAATAGTTTTTAAAAGAACCCTTGGCAACATGCAAAACCAGGAAGTAGAAGCTACGCTGAATACCGTGAATATTGATGGTAAATTCCGCCGGGTTACCATTAATGCGGCTTATAACCAGAATAAAATTTTAAATATACAGGGGCAAATCATGGAAGGTGGTTTTGGGCCGCCGCAACGCAGCAAGAATCCTCACATCAAGGTTCGGGGCAATGATTGTGCTTTTACTGAAGCGAATTATAAAGAGCCATTTTAAAGGACTCCTCATAAGGTTTTAAGATAAAAATCATCACCAGCTTTATACAAGGAAGCCCTCCGTAAATACAGAGGGCTTCTATTTAACATACACATGAGACCTGGTTATTGCGAACCGCCTGATTTAATGCGGTTCGTTTCATCATCCGAACCGCTGTTTCTTCTGCGTTGCGGCTCGTTGCCCGTTTTACCAAAGCGATAAGTAAACGTGATGTTCACACGGCGGTTATCCCATTTATTATTGATGAGTGTAACGCCCTTATTCATATTGGTAACGCCGCGAAACTTTGCCAGCCAGAACGGATCTCTTACATTGATACGAATGCTACCTTTTTGTTTCCACAATTGCTTGCCGCCACCAAAAGCAAACATTCCCATTGGCTTCATCAGTATCGCGCTGCTGACCAATTGTTTTGAATTGAACCAGCCGCTCACTTCGGCGCTCCAGCCTTTGTTAAATGTAAACTGGCTGCTGCCATTGAAGTTAAAAGCCGTGGTATTTACGTTGATGTCTTCACCATCAATCACACCTTTATAATGGTTGTTGAAACCGTTGACATACAGGTTCAGGTTCCACCATTTTTTGATCTGTTTATTATAGCTTACCGATAAGCCCACGTTATCACTCGAAGCAATGTTTTGCGAAGTCTGGAACGTGGTATAGTTTGAATCATTACCCAGTTTCCTTGTGATCAAAACATCGTTAATGATGTCTGACGTATGGGTATAATTTGTTGATAGATTCCATACACCTTTAAAGTTATAGCTTAACTCAATGTTGTGGCTGAACTGCGGCTGCAGCAACGGGTTTCCCTGCTGATAAGTGTACCTGTCAAGCTGTTCCTGAAAAGGGTTCAGCGACTGATAATCAGGTCTCTCAATCCTTCTTCCGTAAGACAAAGCAAACGTGTTGCTGTCGTTCATTTTATACGACAAATACGATGTTGGGAACAGCTTTGTATAGTTGCGATGAAAAGTTGCATTCTGCGTCATCTGGTTGCCGTCAGCAATCGTTTGCTCGGCGCGTAACCCAAGCTGGATGCCCCATTTTTTCATCTGCCGGTTCAGGTTCACATACGCCGCATTGATGTTCTCTTTATACACAAAATGATTGCTGCGCAACGTATCGCCCTTCCAGCCTTCAAACGATTCATCAAACAAAGAATACTGCGCATCATTATCCGTTTTTACATAACTCATTTTTAACCCGGCTTCCAGCGTTGTATTCTTTTTCATCGGGTGATGAAAATCAGTTTTAAAAGTATAGATGTCAATATTGGAAGGCAGGTTGCCGCGCAACAAATATGGGTTTGGGTTTGATGGATCCGTGGTTGGTATCAGCACATCTTTATCGGTGTACAGATAGTTGTTGGAAAACTGGCTTCCCGTTGCATTATAAAAGATATAATCAGCGTCGGCAGTCAGCTCTGTTCCGCTCGTATCCAGCTTTTGCTGAAAGTTCAGGTTGAAGCCAAAGTTTGTCCAGCCGTTTTTATTTCCTGACTCTGCTTTGTTGTATTGCACAAATTGTTGCAGGCTGTCGTAGATATCGGCACGCGAATGCGAGCTGAAATTATCATCCCGGATATTGCCTGTGACCACCGCGCCCAACGTTGTTTTTTTCGTGGCATAATAATCAGCACCCACTTTAAAGTTTTGTGGTAACCCGGTAAAATGACCACGTGTATCCTGATAACTATACCTGTCAAAATTTACATCACGACTCGCACGCAGGTTTCTGGTAAGATGCAGATCATTAAAGCCTTCCCAGCGCGAGTAGCTATAGTTACCAAACAGGTTTACTTTATTCTTGCGCCAGTTCAGGTTTATGCTGTTGGTATTTTTAAAATAATTGGCAAAAATAGCTGTGGTCGAAATGTTGCCGTTAAACCCCGCCGTCTTCGTCTTTTTTGTTTTAATATTGATGATGCCCGAGTTGCCCGCTGCATCATATTTTGCAGATGGCTGGCTCATAATTTCAATCTGGTCAATCTGGTTCGCGCTCAGGTTCTTTAAGTAGTTTGCCAGGTCTTGTCCGCTCAGGTACGTTTGCTTGCCATCAATTAAAATTACCACGCCCTGCTTGCCTTTCAGGCTGATGTTGTCATTGTTGTCTATCGTTACGCCCGGCGATTTTTCAAGCACTTCCAGCGCCGTCAATCCTGTGTTTGTGGGCGAGGCATCCACGTTCACAACGGTTTTGTCAATCTTGTTCTCAATTAAGGGGCGCTTGCTGGTAACGGTTACTGCATTCAGGTTGCTTGTATTTGCCAGCAACTGTATAGCCGGCAACGCATAAGCCTGCCGCCCAACAGAAAAAACGGCACTGTAATATTTTTGAAAGGCGACGGCTTCCGCGCTAACGCGATAGCTGCCTTCCGCCGCTTTATCAAAGGCAAAATGCCCTTCTTTATCGGTTACAGAAATTTTAACCGGCGATGAATCTTTAGCGCGCAACAAGCTTACCGTAACAGCTTCTAAGGCTTTGCCATTTGCGGTGACGGTTCCGCTGACTAAGGCTGCGTTATTTTGTGCTGATGCCGTTTGAAAAATGGTGATTATAAACAGTAAAAAGAAAAGTATTGGTTTCATAAACATAGTGTTTGAATGCGCTGCAAAACTGGCTACCGCGGGCGACGATAAACAGCTAAATCCATATCAGTGGCAGAATGCTATTACCAGTGGTACGATGGCTTTCGTTATTACACATCTGCAAAGGATGAATGGAAATTGTGAGGGATGAATGAAGAAGAATTTTTGCGCAGCTACGAAAAACCCCATTTTATCTTTTGTTTATTTTAAAGAAAACAAAAAAGCAATAGCCGCTGTAATCTTTACACGATTCTTGTCGTCTATATACCTTAAATAAAGGAAATAGAAACATGAAAAAGATAGGATTATTACTGCTGCCGTTAATGCTGGTTTTAGCATCCTGCAGCACATCGCGAATTACAGACAGTTATACAAATAATAAAGCAACTGCGCCTGCTAAACGCATATTGGTGCTGGGTTTGTTCAGCGAAAAGAACAACCGCGCCAAACGGGCTATGGAAAGCGAAATGGTAAAGAACCTGGCCAAGTTTGGTTTTGATGCCGTTACTGCCACGCAGGAGTTTGGGGCTAATACTTTTAAAGGCATGACCGAGCAGCAGGCGATAGAAAAACTACAGAATGAAGGCATACAGAATGTAGTTACTATCAACCTTGTTGATAAAGACAAAACAAAGCGTTATGTGCCAGGAAACAATGGCTTTGGTCCTGGCTTCTGGGGTTATTATTCTTACTATTCGCCCTGGGGTTACAACCCGTATTACCGTCCCGGCTATACCGAGGTAAATACGAGCTATGTATTTGAAACCAACCTCTATGATGTAGCCAACAATTCGCTCATTTATTCAGCCGAATCAAAAACGGCAGATGCCAATAACATGTCAACGCTGGCAAACGATTATGCCCGCTCCATCGTGCGCGACATGAAGCGAAAAAATATTTTTGGATAGAGATTGTTTGATGTTGATGTTTTAAAAGCTGTCCCGGCTTGTCGGGGCGGCTTTCTTGTTTTTATAATAACTACCAGCGTTATAAAATCTGTCAGGGTTGCTTTTCTCCTTCTAAATTTTTTGGTTTGCCTGACAGGTTACTATAGTTTAAGCACTTTCAACTATCTCCTGATACAGTTTATTGAATATACCCGGGCATGATTACTTTTTTTCCTCAAAAAAGAATCACAGGTCTCTCTTTTAATATCGCAGTTCTCTTAAAAAAAGTCGCCGTCTTTTCTTTCAGTGTGAATGTTCTATCCCAAAAAGTCGCCGGCCGCTCTTTTAGAGACGATTTGGCATTTTATTGCCTTCCTCAGCTAAACCAAATATCGTTCATCTCCTTTCTATTTCCCGTAAGACACTTTTTATCCGTTTCATTTTAAATGACTACTTAATTTATTTGTTTAAGGCTAAGCGGTTACAGGTAAATATTTCTGTAAAATATCATTTGGAAACCAACCCTAAAAAATTATTTCCTCTTTACCGGAAACGTTTACTTTTATACGCACGTTTACACAAAACAAACGTTGTTCTGTCATCGTATTGAATCCGGTATTACGCATCTGTAAACTGACTGCAAAACGTCAAACCATTGACAGATTTCTGTGATATCGCCACCAGCGGCTAATTTTTTATTCATGAAAAAAAAGTATTTATTCCTTTTAGCGGTTGTAGTAATTACTGCCCAGTTGTTTGCACAAACCAGGCGGGCTATCAATGTTCATCAGCCCGTTGTTCGCTGCTATGCGCAAAAGCCCGATCCTTCTTTCGAGCTATGGATGCAGAAAAAGATAGAAGAGCGGCGCAGCGAGCGTGTGGTGGTGCAATCTTACACCATGCCCATCATCTTTCATATTGTGTATGATGACAGCACCGATGGAAGCAATGTAACCCAGGCGCTGATAAGGCAGCAGATACTGCAACTGAATAAAGACTATGCAAACCTTTCGAATAGTCCGTATGCCGTAGCTGCCAGTACAGGTGTGCAATTTGTATTTGCGCAAAAAGATCCGTCGGGCGCAAATCTTGCGCAGCCCGGCATTGAGCGCATCAACCGTAGTACAAAAGGCTGGACGGCACCCGGCACCAAAGGCTGGACGCGCGATTATATTGCAGCTACCATTAAGCCGGCTACCATCTGGAACCCGGAAAAATACATCAATGTATGGCTTGTACCTGCTATGAACAACGGCGGAACCGGCAAGCTGCTTGGCTTTTCTACCTTTCCGCTTAGTTCTACCTTGGCCGGTTTAGCTACAACAGATCCTGAAACAAGCACAACAGCCGGTATCGTAATTGACCATGCTACGGTAGGCAGTCTCTTTCTGCCGCAAGCCTGTGAAACAGGATGGGGAAAAGGGAAAACATTGTCACATGAAATGGGGCACTTTTTAGGGCTGCGCCACATTTGGGGCGATGGTACCTGCGCTACCGATTATGTAGATGATACACCCACACAGGAAGATGCCAATTCCGGCATCCCGGTTCATCCAAAACCTGATGCCTGCGGTACTGCCGATGAGATGTTTGAAAACTACATGGACTACAGTGATGATGAAACACTGAACACTTTTACCGCCGGGCAGGTAGACCGTATGCAGACCGTAATGCTGAACAGTCCGCGCCGTAAAAATTTACCAGCTTCCGATGTTGGCTTTGTGGCGGTAACGGGTAGCAACAAAATTGGTTTTGCCAGTTGCACCGGCATTATTTATACCACTGAAACGGGCACCACCGGCACTTATCCGCGTTATAAAGACATTTCGTTAAACCTCAATACAGAGTATGCGGCAACAGATGCTGCCACCGTTACCATTACTGTTGATGGCACTGCTACAAGTAACCAATACCAGGTGCTGACACCTATACTTACGTTTGCCAAAGGCGATGCTTTTAAACCAATTGTTATCCGCCTGTTCGATAATGCAGCGGTAGATGGCGACAGGGAGCTTGACATCAGCTATACCATCAGCGGCTCAGGCGTGGTAGCCAATACCAGCTCGCAAACGGTAACCATAAATGAAACGGATGACGATGATATTATTTTCGCCGGTAATGATATGATTACTATTCTTGATCAAAAATTTGAAAGCGGAAATACACTGGGTATTCCCGATGGCTGGGGATCTTTTACACAGTCGGGTTATCCCAACTTATTTGTAGCAGGCTCCAATGGCAATGCCGGTGGAAGCGGCAACGCGGCTTACATCACCAACAACAGGAGCACCAAGCCTAACACATATACCAAAGGAACCGATGGTGCTGCTGAACTATTATCTCCCGATATCAATCCGTTGCAATACCAGTCTGTTGATACACTGAAGTTTAAATACAGGATTAAAGGCAATGCAGATGATCATGCGTATGCCACATATGATATTGGTGACGGAAGCTTGTATTTCTGGGGCGAGCAAGGATTGAATGGCAGCGGACCTTACTATGGCACAGGCAGTGTGCAGTCGGCTTCTCTGGCGTTGGCCGCGCCCGGTGGTATCAATGGTAAGAAATTCGGCATCGCTTTTTACTGGGAAACCGGCACCGGCACTGCGGGCGGCGATCCTGGTTTTAATGTAGATGATGTATCGCTGGTGGCTCATCCGTTTCATATTGAAACAGCAGCTTCTTCTTCATTTAGTTATGATGTTATTCCGGGTACAGTAAACAAATTCAGAAGTAATAATAACCGCGTGGTGGCAAATATAGAAGCCGCATCAGCTACCATTAACGGCGTTAGCGCAGCCGTATCGCAAGCAGGTAATGAAAAGGCGGGTATTCTTTACGACACATTCAATATCAGCCGTACCCAAAAGGTAATTACACTATTGCCAGCCAGCGAATCTTCTGCTACTTATACAGCCACGCTTTATTATACGGCTGCAGAAATGGCGGTGTGGGGTAATAATGCTGCACACCTAAGTGTACTGAAAGTGAATAACGGAGTTGATTTGTCGGGTGCTGTTAAATCAACCAATTCTATCTTAATTTCACCTGCTTCGGTTGATGACAGGCTGGCTACCGAAGGCTACATCACTTATACAGTAAGGCTTTCGGGCTTTGGGCAATTTATGCTGACAGATAATGGTGCCGTTGCAAACCCGGGCGGTGCTTCATTTGTAAGCATTGCAAATAACCCGGTGCGCGATAAAGTAACATTGAACTTTTCTAATACGGCTTCGCAAAATGTAAGCGTCATTATTTCTGATATGAGCGGACGTGTGGTGTACAGAGGTCAGTCTGCTGTAACAGGGCAAAAACAAATTGGTACAACGGCATTAAGCCCGGGCATTTACATTATGAAAGTGCAAACAGGCAAGCAATCGAAATCATTCAAAATCTTAAAACAATAAAGAGCATATAACTCCGTCAGCAAAAACCGTCTTAGTAGAAATGCTGAACGGTTTTTGTTTTTAAATCATCACTTATGCGCTACTTCATTATTGCCTTTACATTGTTATTATTTTCGGTTGCCGGCAATGCTCAATCGCAGCATTGGAGCTTGTATATCAATAAAGCAAAACGCCTGTCAGCTTCTGTTGACAGCGTACAGGAGTTTCAGTTGTCAAAAGCAGAGAAAGGAGCGCTTAAATTTTATTTTCCGGACCGGAGTAAAGAGTTTAAACGAACTCTCATTATCATGAATGAGCAGCGCAACGAGTTATTGCAAAAAGATATGAGGACAACCTGCAAAACAGCTTCTTTCCGGTTAGATACACTGCTTGCAAAAACAGGCGGACATTCATTCGTTGTTTACATTAGAGACATTCCTGCCGATCCGCAAAAGGCAATGCTGGTGCGCATGGCGCCGGTTGCTATTTGCAATGTGACATGGAGAGAATAAGAATCATTTTTATACAACAGGAGCTGATGCAGATACTTCTGAAATTCAGTAGTGAGTGTTTGAAATATCGTTCGTATTGGCTGTTTTAAAAAGCCCAATCATTGCCCGGAACGTTGATGGGAGTGACACAACTGCCGATGAGAAAACAACCGGACGATGGTCTCATAAAACTGTATTTTATTTCTAATTAAACTGCTGCTGAATTCCGAAAAAATAAATTCAGTTGGCAGGAATAACTTCGCATCATCTGCACTTCAATTGTTTGCTATGAAACACCAGGCTTGTTTATTCTTGTCGTTATTATTTTGTTCACTACACATTGCATCCTATTCGCAAACCTATTTTCCGCAACTTGATAATAAGAAGATAAAAGTAAAGCCGGTGATACTACCAAAAGCGTACGCTTTCGATCCGAAAGATGTGCGGATTACCGATGGCATTTTTCTGCAGGCGCAGCAGAAAGATGAAGCATATTTACTCTCACTTTCACCGGATCGGTTTTTAAATCGGTTTGATAAAAATGCAGGCTTGCCGCCAAAAGATTCTGCATACGGCGGCTGGGAAAGCGAAGGCGTAAGCGGGCATTCATTGGGGCATTATTTGTCTGCCTGTTCGGTAATGTATGCCGCCACGGGCAATCAAGAACTGAAGAAAAAAGTGGATTATATTATCAGCCAGTTAAAGCGTTGCCAGAATGCGCGCGGAACGGGTTACGTGGGTGCTATACCAAACGAAGACAGCATTTTTACTGAAATATCAAAAGGCAATATTAATAGCAAAGGATTTGACCTGGATGGTGGCTGGGTGCCGTGGTACACCGTACATAAAGTAATGGCTGGAATAGAAGATGCATACCTGTATTGTGATAACAAAGAAGCTTTAAATATCGCCATTAAATTGGGTGATTGGGTCAATAACAAATTTTCTGCGCTTACTGAAGCGCAGTGGCAAAGAATGCTTATCACGGAGCAAGGTGGCATGAATGAAACTTTGGCAAACCTGTATTCATTTACCGGCGATAAAAAATACCTCGCGCTGGCGCAAAAATTCTATCACAAAGAAGTGCTTGATACGCTGGCCGCACGTAAAGATGAGCTGGCTGGAAAGCATAGCAATATGCAGATACCCAAAGTGATTGGCGTATCGCGTCTATATGAATTAACGGGTGATAATAAAGACAGTACGATCTCAGATTTTTTCTGGAATACAGTGGTGCATCATCACACGTATGTGATTGGTGGCAACAGCAATTACGAATACTTCCACACGGCTGATTCATTGAGCAAACAACTTAGCGCCAATACCACCGAAACCTGTAATACATACAACATGCTGAAGCTGACGCGCCATCTCTTTGGCTGGCAGCCTGCAGCAGAACTCGAAGATTATTACGAGCGTGCTTTATACAATCACATCCTCGCTTCGCAAAACCACAGCGATGGTATGATGTGCTATTATTTGCCGCTGCAACCTGGTGCGAAAAAGGTGTTCAACACGCCGGATTCATCGTTCTGGTGCTGCACCGGAACGGGTATGGAAAACCATGCAAACTATGGCGGCGATATTTATTATGAAGGCGCAGATGGCAGCTTGTATGTAAACTTATTTATTCCTTCCACACTTAAATGGAAAAGCCAGGGATATGATATTAAACAACAAACCAGCTTTCCATATTCAGATAAAACAACACTGACTGTAACCGCAAAAAAAGCGAAAGAATTTGCCGTTCATATTCGCCGTCCGTGGTGGGCGACAAGTGATTTTGTAATCACTGTCAATGGAGTGAAGCAAACTGTTTCTTCTTCGCCTTCTTCCTATATTTCCATTAATCGCGTGTGGAAAAACGGTGATAAAATAGAAGTTGAAATGCCGCTGAGTTTATACTCTGAAACAATCTCCGGAGATACAAATAAGATCGCTGTTCTGTATGGTCCTTTGGTGCTGGCAGGAAAGGTATTGCCGAAAAATGATGACCGTTTATTTGATGTGCCGTTGCTGGTATCTAACCAAAAAAACCCGGGAAGCTGGCTGGAGCGAAAAAGTGATAGTCTAACGTTTCAAACCATGAATGTCGGGCAACCTTATGATACGAAGCTGGTTCCTTTTTATGCGATACAGGATGAACGCCAGATTGTGTATTGGGACTTGTATAATGACAAACAATGGAACGCTAAACGGACAGAATATGAAAATGCAATAAAGGAAAAACGTGATCTTGACAACCGTACGATAGATGTTATGCGCATTGGTGAAATGCAACCGGAGCGCGACCACAACCTGAAAGGTGATAAAACATATTCAGGCAGTATGGGCGAATACAAATGGCGTGATGCGCGTGACGGTGGTTATTTTTCTTTCGATATGAAAATCGCTGATAGTAACACACCACAGCAACTTGTTTGTACTTATTGGGGGAGCGATGGCGGCGGGCGCGAGTTTGAAATATTGGTGGATGGAAAACGAATAGCTACGCAGCTTTTAAATGCGGGCAAACCCAATGAGTTTTTTGATGCGGTGTACAATATTCCAAACGAATTATTACAAGGTAAAACAAAAGTGACCATCACTTTCCAGGCTCATGAAGGCAACACAGCAGGCGGCTTGTTTGGTTGTCGCGTGGTAAAAGCGAAAGAAGAGAAGAAGATTGGTGTATAGAAGATATTGGTTTTTTAATATTAGATCAGTTCTAATTTTTGCGTGAATGCATTCCTGTATTGCAATGGGCTTACTTCCATACGCATCTTGAAAGTTTTGTGGAAATTGGAGATGTCATTAAAGCCGCTGTCAAAGCCAATTTGCGAGATGGAACCATCTGTATGTACAAGTTGTTGCGCAGCATAATCAACGCGGTAATCTGTAACCGCTTCCATAAAAGTTTTACGGGTGTTTTTCTTAAAATACTTGCAGAATGATTGTGGCGTCATGCTGATTACTTCGGCAGCCTTATGTAAGGTAACGCCGGTTTTAAAATGATCAATGATGTATGCCATAACTGTATTGATCCGCTGTTGTTCGTTATCTGATAAATCTGTTTTTGTTTTCTGCTTGTGCAGCGTTTTATAGCTTTTGGAAAGAGATAACCGATCTAATAATTCAAGAACAAGAATCATGCGTCTAAAATGATTCGGTTCCTGCAATAGCTGAGTCATTTTTTGTTCATATAATTTGTTGTCGGCTGTAAAATAAATGCCCGATTTGCTTTTTGATAAAAGCTGTGAAACCCTTTCCAGTTCTGGCTTTTTGAAGAAATCGTTACCTAAGCATTCCTTATGAAATTGCAGTACAATTGAGCTGATTTTTTCTGATCGTTTTGTTTTTTCATTCTTCCAGCAATGTGGAAGATTCGATCCCAACAGAACAAAATCGCCGGGGTGAAAATTCTGCATATTCGTACCAACATAACGCTTGCCTTTGCCACTTTTAATAAAGGTTAATTCATATTCAGGATGAAAATGATAAGGAGCTGAAAAGTTCTTTTCCTCGAATTCTCTTACCAGAAATGAGCTCATTCCCGAAGCGTTCAATGGCTCAAGCAAAGCTTTCATTTATTGCTGATTTTATTTTAAAGATAACGAAAAGTTTGCTTTATGGATAAAATAACCCATAAAGTTACCAATGGTTGCATTTTTTGTATAGGGTGATAGTATTTGTTTTGCATCATTAAATTGTATCCACATGACTACCGTTAGCTTGCCATCAATAAACGACACGATTAACATCTTACCAGAACAGATAAACTCTTTCCGTAAAAACGGGCACACACTCACTGAAAATATTTTATCGCCTGAAGAAGTGGCTGCTTATCGCGAAGCCATTAACGATGCAGCTTATACTTACAACACAGAAAAAAGAAAGCTTGAAGACCGCGATACTTACGGAAAAGCTTTTCTTCAAATTATGAACCTTTGGGAAGCGGATGATGCAGTGCGAAAATTCACGCTGGCAAAGCGCTTTGCGAAGATTGCGGCTGATTTATTAGGCGTTGAAAATGTTCGTATATATCACGACCAGGCTTTGTATAAAGAACCGGGCGGTGGCTTTACACCCTGGCACCAGGATCAATATTATTGGCCGCTTAACACCAACAACACAGTTACTATGTGGATGCCTTTGATTGATATTGATGAAGATATGGGCATGCTCACATTTGCATCCGGCTCGCATAATGCCGGCTTTGTTGAGAACATAGCTATCTCCGATGAATCGGAAGCGCTGTTGGAGAAGTTTATAAAAGACAAAGGGTTCGGCGTAACACGTGCAAAGAATATGAATGCCGGTGATGCTACCTGGCATTATGGCTGGACGCTTCACTCAGCAGGTGGCAACAAATCGAAAGACATAATGCGCGAGGTAATGACGGTTATTTATTTTGCTGATGGCGCCAGTATTACCGAGCCACAAAACAAGCACCAGGAAAACGACAGGAACAAATGGCTTGGTGGCTTGCAGGCCGGCGACAAAGCAGCTTCTGCGCATAACCCGCTGGTTTTATAGTATCTGAATTATCATCTGTTTTATTAATGGCTTGTCATTTTTTTTATGAAAAAGAGTTTTGCTGTTTCGTTACTTGTTTGCTTGTTTGTTATTTGTTATCTTACTTCTTCCGCTCAGGATTCAACGCTTCGCTGGTCGCAGCAAAAAGCGGCTGAATGGTACGCAAAACAACCCTGGCTTTGCGGGTTTAATTATATACCTGCATACGCCATCAACTATACGGCGATGTGGGATAAAACAACCTTTGACCCGGTTGCGATAGATAAAGAGCTGGCGCTTGCTGAAAAGAATGGGATGAACTGTTTGCGCGCCGTTCTACAATATGCTGTATATGCTGATGATCCGAACTATTTTCTGAATACACTGGATAAGTTCATGAGCATTTGTGCAAAGCATAAAATCAAATTTATGCCTGCCTTATTTGATGATTGTTCTTTCGGTATTACGTCCGATCCAAAAGTTGGCAGGCAGCCGGAACCGTTGATTGGTTGGTATGCGTGGGCATGGTCGCCAAGCCCGGGACACAGCATGGTAACAGACACGACAACTTACCCAAAGCTTGAAAAATATGTAACGGCAGTCATTACCCGATTTAAAAGTGATCCGCGCATTTTATTGTGGGATTTATACAATGAGCCAACAAATGGTGGGTTAGGCGCTACCACATTTCCTTTATTGAAAAAGGTAGTGGCGGCTGCGCAAAAAGTGGCTCCCAGTCAGCCTTTGAGCGTAGATGTATGGAACAATGATAAGCGGTTGAATGACATTGTGCTCTCTTCATCTGATGTGATTACGTTTCATAATTACGGTAATAAAGATGACTTGCAAAAGCATATCAACGAGCTGAAGAAATACAATCGTCCGCTCATTTGCACTGAATGGATGAACCGTCCAAATCGCTCTGTCATTTCCGATAATCTTCCAATTTTTTATAATGAAAAAGTAGGCTGCATGCTGTGGGGATTGGTGAATGGAAAAGACCAGACAGAACTTCCGTGGGGGCATCGTCCCGGTGATCCGCCGCCTGCTGTTTGGCAGCATGATTTATATAAAGGCGATTTTACGCCATATCGCCAGCCGGAAATCGATAGCATCAGGATGTACACTTCAAAGTCATCTTTATAAAATATTATTGCTGCTGTATGAAAAGGACTGTTTGCTTGTTGGTTGTTTGCTTTTTTCTTCTTTGTATACATGTTTTTGCGCAGGACAGTGCTAAAACAATCATGCACAAAGCACCTGCGCCGCTATACCGCGATCCTATTTATGATGGCGCTGCCGACCCGACACTGATTTATAACAAAGAGAAGAAAGAATGGTGGATGTTTTATACACAGCGTAAAGCCAACCAGCAGGCTGCAAACGTTGCGTTTTGTTATGGTACTTCCATTGGTATTGCCACATCAAATGACCATGGGCAAACATGGGTGTATAAAGGTGCGCCGGCATTGGAGTTTGAAGATGGTGTAAACACTTTCTGGGCGCCTGATGTTATTGAAGATAAAGGCACCTATCACATGTTTGCGGTGTATATACAAGGTGTTAGAAATGATTGGGGCGGCGGAGCGCAGCTCGTTCATTACACCAGTAAAGACTTATGGCGCTGGAAGAAGGAAGGTTACTTAAAACTAAAGCCTGATAACGTTATCGATCCTTCTTTTTATAAAATGCCTGATGGCAAATGGCACGTGTGGTATAAAGACAATAACCGCAGCATTACAATGACCGGCGAGAGCAGCGATTTGAGAAACTGGGTAATATCTGATACGCCTGCCATTGGCGGTAAGCCGCATGAAGGACCGAAAATGTTCCGCTTTAAAGATCATTACTGGATGATTACCGATGAATGGTCGGGGCAACGCGTATATCGCTCTGATGATGCGATAAAATGGGAGCGGCAGGGAATGATATTAGATAAGAACGGAACCCGGCCGGACGACTCGCCTACAGGTGCGCACGCTGACGTTGTGGTAACCGGAGGCAAAGCCTACATTTTTTACTTTACACACCCTGGAAGGAAAACACATTTTGACGCTACCTTACAGAAAGATGGTACGTACACTTATGATGAGAAACGCTCTTCTATACAAGTAGCCGAGCTGATTTATAAAGATGGCACGTTAACCACCTTGCGCGATGAGCCTTTTGACTTTTGGCTGCCTTAAAACTGAGTCATATTTTTTTATTACAGCATACAGGTTCGTTGCTTTAACTTTGAAAGGCGAAACAAAGCCTTATGAAACGAACGATTGCGTCCCTCCTTTTTTTATATCACTTTACAATAGTAGCCTCGGCGCAACTAACAGGTCCTTTAAAAACAACCGGCGCGCAAAGCAATTTCGCTCAATACCTGCGTCTGTCTTCAGTTGACGGAGATACCAATAAAGGTGGTGATGCTTCAACAAACGAGTTCAATAACCGTGAGCGCACCGAAGGCAAACGTTTTCTTTTTGATAATTGGGTGAAAGGAAATGGAGTAAAGGATGCCAACAATCAGCCGCTGGATGTAAGCAATTACCTGTTTAATTATGATATGCAAACAGGCAATTTGCTGGTAACAGAAAACAGGAGAAGAATTATGTCGGTAGCGCCTTCGGGTGTCCGAACATTTACATTAGAAAGTGCTGGTAAAAAATATGCTTTTATACATGTGCCGGTGATTGATTCTAACCGGTTTTTCCTGCATCTTGCCGGTGGAGACAGTTTGTTTGCTCTTTATAAAGATTGCAGGGTAAAGTTTGTAAATTCAGATTATCGTAATGATGGTTTGATACAAACCGGAAATCCCAATGACGTATATGCTGATATCAGCCTGTATTATATTACACGTCCTAACGATAATACTTTCCGGCAGATAACCTTTAAGCCGAAAGACATAAAGAACCTGCTGGTTTCGGAAAAGGAAACAGTGTCCCGCTATTTCAGTAATCATGCGGATGGTGAAATTGATGAGGCATTTCTTACAGGGCTTATCAACAGAATTAACCAGAAGTAAAGAACAAAAAAGTAACGAATTTTAGCGGGGCAAGCTTGTGTAAAATACGAGGAACTAATGTGTATAAGCAAACAACCCGTTGATTTATCAGGAATATATTCCCGTACAAAACCGCCATATCCTGAATTAATAGTGAAACAGCATGAGGCATCTGCTATTTTAAAGAAGGTCAGGTTTGTCCGAAAACTCTTCTTTTGTGTTGCTCAACTATCTAAATCGGCACTATGGCTTTGTAACAAGTTGGGTGCAGCGGTTTCAGGGTAAACGGCTTCCCATTTTGCTTAATATGCTCGGGAAGAATTCTATAGATTTTATTGAATAAGATCCCTTTTTACAATGGACCGAAAGAACTTGTAAGTGTTTACACGTTAAAACAAGCCCATTAATAAAATTATTAAGAAAAAGTTTGGAAAAATGAACGCAGACTTATAGGTTTGTGCAAACGATTGTATCAAAGATTGCCGGCGAAAATTACGATAAAGGAACTAGCTGTAGAATTGAATATAACGGCGGCTACCGTATCGCGGGCATTGAACGATCATCCCCGCATTAGTGACGCAACGAAGAAATCAGTGCTCGCGATGGCGGAGAAAATGAACTATCGTCGCAACCGGATTGCCTCCTCGTTACGGTCGGGAAAAACGCATACAATTGGTGTAATTATCCCTAGTGCAGAGATCAATTTCTTCGGTTCCGTGGTTCATGGAATTGAAAGCCTGGCGAATGAAAAAGGATATAATATTCTTTTATACCAATCGAATGAACAACTTGATTATGAGAAGAAAGCCATAGAGACTTTTACAGATGTTCAGGTAGATGGAGTGCTGGCTTCGCTGGCAAAAGATACAGAAGATATATCGCATTACCTGGAGCTGAAAAAGAAAGGAATTCCGCTTGTTTTTTTTGATAGAACCAAGGATATGGTAAGTGTTCCTTCGGTAACGGTAGATGACTATAAAGGAGGCTACATTGCTACAGAACACTTGATACAACAGGGTTACAAGCGGATTGCGCATATTTCGGGTCAGTTGCATCTGAAGGTTTTTAAAGACAGATTAAATGGATATAAATCTGCTCTTCATGCAGCGGGAATGGAAGTAAATGAGTCTTTGATATATAATGGTAACGTTTCGATACAGGCAGGTAAAGATGCAATCGATTATTATCTCGGTTTGAAAGAGCCGCCGGATGCTATCTTTTGTGTAGAAGACTTTACTGCTCTCGGAGTTATTAAAGCTGCCAAGGAAAAAAATGTCAATATTCCCGGCCAATTGGGAGTTATCGGTTTTGCTAATGAATCATTTGATGAACACATAACGCCAAGCTTGTCATCCATAGATCAGCAAACCGTGCTGATGGGGAAAGAGGCGTTCAAACTGTTGCTTGATCAGATTTACGAAAAGGATTTGAATCAACACAAAAAAGTAAACATCATTTTGGAGCCGGTTGCCCGTTTCAGGCAATCGTCAATGAAATAGCAGCCTCTTACAGGCTGCCTTTGTTACCTAAATTTGTGCAAACGATTGCTCAAAGATTTTGCCACTATGTTTAGACAAATTATTGTTTTAATCGGATTTTTCAGCCTCTTGTTTGCAAGCTGGAGAAAAGGTGATGATGCCCTTTCTATCACTTCTGTTGACAGGCCTTCTCTGGCTGTTACCAATCAAAATTATGTTGGAAACAAAGCGCCGTTGCAGCCTCTGTCCTTCATTAAGCTCCCGGTTGGTTCTATACAGCCGGAAGGTTGGGTAAAAAAGTATTTAGAACTACAGCGCGATGGCTTAACGGGGCATTTGGGTGAAATAAGCGCCTGGCTGGATAAAAATAACAATGCCTGGTACAGCGGTGATGGCACTGGCGACCATGGCTGGGAAGAAGTGCCTTACTGGCTGAAAGGCTATGGCAACCTGGGTTATGTATTGCATGATACCGCCATTATAAAAGAGACAAAACGCTGGCTGGAAAAGGCTTTCGCAAGTCAGCAGCCTGATGGCTATTTCGGTCCTGCCATTAAAGAAAATGAACACCAGGATAATAAAGGAAATACACCGGATTTATGGCCAAACATGCTGATGCTTTGGTGCATGCAATCGTATTACGAATATAGCAGTGATAAGCGTGTGCTGTCTTTCATGAATAAGTATTTTGATTGGGAAATGAAATTACCCGAAGAGAAATTTCTGAAGATTTATTGGGAGAATAGCCGCGGCGGCGATAACCTGTACAGCGTGTATTGGCTGTACAATATTACCGGTGAAAAAAAGCTGCTGAATCTGGCTGATAAAATACATCGCAACACAGCGGACTGGTCACAAAACAATAATCTTCCCAACTGGCACAATGTAAATATTGCGGAGTGCTTTCGCGAGCCGGCAACGTATTACATGCAGACAAAAGATGAGAAGCAACTGCAGGCGACTTACAACGATTTTTATTTAATCAGGAACATGTACGGGCAAGTGCCGGGCGGCATGTTTGGTGCCGATGAAAATGCACGTAAAGGATATACTGACCCGCACCAGGCGGTAGAAACCTGCGGCATGGTAGAGCAGATGGCAAGTGATGAAATTTTAAACAGCATTACCGGCGACCCGATGTGGGCTGAAAACTGTGAAGACGTTGCCTTTAATACATACCCTGCGGCTGTAATGCCCGATTTTAAAGGGCTGCGCTATCTCACTGCACCAAACATGGTGGTGAGCGATAGTAAAAATCATAGTCCCGGCATTCAGAATGACGGACCTTTTTTAATGATGAATCCATTCAGCAGCCGTTGCTGCCAGCACAATCACGCGCAAGGTTGGCCTTATTATTCCGAGCGCCTGTTTATGGCATCGCCTGACAATGGTTTGGCTGCTATTCTATACAGCGCTGCAACGGTAAAAGCCAGGGTGGGTAAGGGTAATGACATTACACTAAAAGAAGAAACGAATTATCCGTTTGATGAGAATATAAAGTTTACCATAAGCACAGCAAAAGCAGTCCTGTTTCCGCTGTATCTGCGCATTCCTTCCTGGAGTGAAGGCGCCAAAGTTTTTATCAATGGAAAAGAACAACAACATGATAATAAAGCCGGCGCTTATACACGTATTGAAAGAGTTTGGAACAACAACGATAAAGTAGAATTAAAGCTGCCAATGCACATTGCCACAAGGCAATGGAAAGACAATAAAAACAGCGTAAGTGTAAACTACGGCCCGCTGACTTACTCTTTAAAAATAGACGAAGATTATAAGAAAATGGACAGTAAGGCTTCTGCTATTGGCGACAGTAAATGGCAGGCAAATGTGGATGAAAGTAAATGGCCGGCGTATGAAATTTATCCCGCGTCTGACTGGAACTATGGCTTGCTGATAAACAAGGATACGGTATCGTCTTTCGAAGTGGTAAAGAAGAGTTGGCCAAAAGACAATTTCCCCTTTACACAACAAGCTGTGCCTATAGAAATTAAAGCCTGGGGAAAAGAAATACCAAACTGGAAAATTGATGAATATGGCCTGGCTGGCATGTTGCCGCAAAGCCCGGTAAGCGTGAGTACCAAAGAGCAAAACATCACATTGATACCGATGGGCGCCGCCCGTTTGCGCATCTCATCGTTCCCTGTGATAGAACAATAAATTTATTATCAGAAGCTAATTTGTAACTGTTTAAAACAATCCTGCAATAAATGAAGAAGTTATTTTTTTCTATGGTGCTTATTGCCACTGTTGCATCCTCTTTTGCACAGAAGGAAAGAGCCGTATGGACAAAGCAAAAAGCGAACGAATGGTACAGCCATAAAGGCTGGCTTAGCGGCTGCGATTTTATTCCAAGCTCTGCCATCAACCAGCTTGAAATGTGGCAGGCGGAAACCTTTGATACCGCAACTATCGACCGCGAGCTTGGCTATGCGCAATCAATCGGTTTAAACTGTATGCGCGTGTTTCTGCATCATACAGCATGGCAGGTGGATAAGAAAGGTTTTAAAGATAGAATGAACCAGTACCTGGCTATTTCAGATAAGCATGGCATCACCACGATGTTCGTGTTTTTTGATGATTGCTGGAATGCAACTTATAGCGCAGGCAAACAGCCAGAGCCAAAAACAGGTATACACAATTCGGGCTGGATACGCGACCCGGGTGATTTGTATTTTAATGAACCCAAACTGGTTGATACATTAGAGATGTATGTAAAAGATGTGCTTACCACTTTCAAAAATGACAAGCGCATTTTATTGTGGGATTTATATAACGAACCCGGCAATACAGGTCATGGCAACAAGAGCCTGCCGTTGCTGCAAGAAGCATTTAAGTGGGGACGCCAGATCAATCCTTCACAGCCTTTGAGTGCAGGTACATGGAATAAAGATCTGACAGAATTAAATGCTTACCAGTTGGCGAATTCTGACGTGATTACTTACCATGATTATAGCCCGGTAGAATCACATCAAAAAACGATTGATTCGCTGCGCAAATATGGTCGTCCGCTGCTTTGTACCGAATATATGGCGCGCCCGCGCAACAGCACATTTGCCACCGTAATGCCGATGCTGAAAAAAGAAAATGTGGCAGCTATAAACTGGGGTCTTGTTGCGGGTAAAACCAACACCATGTATGCATGGGATGCACCCATGCCTTCCGGTGATGAGCCGAAAGTATGGTTTCATGAAATCTTCCGGAAAGATGGAACGCCATACAAACAGGAAGAAGCTGATCTTATTAAATCCTTAACTGCCAAACAATAAAGATGTCTGCGCTAACTGCTGATAAAATAATACACGAAAAGCTCAGTGAATTCATTCACGATGATACCATCGTGGTGCGTTCGCCGGGGCGTATCAATCTTATAGGTGAGCATACCGATTATAATGAAGGTTTTGTGCTTCCGGCGGCCATTGACAAGGCAGCTTACCTTGCCTTTACACCGAGAGAAGATGATGACATTCACCTGACTTCCATTGACCTGAAAGACACATATTCCGGCAACATAAAAGATTTTGAAAGAACAAAAAAATCATGGCCGAATTATATACTCGGCGTTGCCGATCAGTTTCGCCAGCGTGGGTTGCTTACCAAAGGCTTCGATGCGGCATTAACTGCCGATGTTCCTATTGGCGCCGGCTTATCTTCTTCGGCTGCTGTAGAGAACTCGGTAGCCATGGCTTTGAATAAAGCGGAAGGAACAGACATAGATAAGCTGACGATGGTAAAGATGTCGCAGAAAGCCGAGCATACGTATCCTCGCCTGATGTGTGGCATCATGGACATGTTTGCCAGCATGTTTGGTAAAAAGAACAATGTAATTAAACTTGATTGCCGCTCATTGGATTACCAGTATGTGCCTTTTGATATGGATGGTTTTGTTATCCTGTTGTTAGACAGCCAGGTAAAACATTCACTCAACGAAAGCGGGTACAACAACCGTCGTGAGCAATGCGAGCAAGGCGTGGCAATGGTGAAAGAACATCATCCGGATGTGACGTCGCTGCGAGATGTAACCATGAACATGCTGAACCAGTATGTGGCGCCAAAAGATGCTTTGATTTACCAGCGCTGCAGCTATGTGCTGGAAGAAAACGCACGCCTGCTGAAAGCCTGCGAATACCTTGAAAATGGCGATATGAATGCCTTTGGTAAAAAGATGTATGAATCGCATGAAGGCTTACGTAAAAAGTATGAAGTAAGCTGTAAAGAGCTTGACTTTTTGGTAGACCAGGTAAGAGATAATAATGATGTGCTCGGCGCGCGTATGATGGGAGGCGGCTTTGGCGGCTGTACAATAAACATCGTAAAAAAAGATGCCGTAGATGAACTGATTGAGAAGGTATCGGACAATTACAAAAGCGATTTGAAAATGAGTTTAAAAGCCTATATCACCAAAATAGAAAAAGGAACCAGCATTATATCATAAGCAATTTTTAAAGAGTATCATTTGAACAATTTTTTAATTATCACACAAAACAAAGCTTCCATTATGAACTATCGCTTATCAGAAAGCCGGGCTGTGAATCATGATTCATCCCGCAGGAGGTGGCAGTGGCCTCCCAAAACACTGTTTTTTCTACTTATCTTTTTTCTGCCATTCTTAGGTAAGGCGCAGGATGTATCAGTAACAGGTTCTGTAGCCGATTCGGCTTCTAAACCATTAGGTGGCGTTACTGTAAGCACCGATGTATCAAAACGTAGCGTGCTGACAGATGAAGGTGGGCTGTTTACCATTAAAACATCACCAAAAGATAAGAATCTTGTCTTTACATATGTGGGTTTAAAAACAACCACACAACCACTAAATGGTTCTTCCAGTTATTCTGTCACTATGTCGACCGATATATCGGGACTGAGTGAAGTAGTTGTAATTGGTTACGGTTCTCGTAAAAAGGAAAGCCTTACGGGAGCTATTTCTACTGTTACCAGTAGTGATATTGGTAGGGTGCACGGTGGTTCTACGGCCAGTACGACACTTGCCGGCAAACTTCCAGGCGTGACATTTAGACAAGGTGAAGGTCGACCTGGTTCATCTGCTTCCATTCAAATTCGTAACATGGGCGAACCCTTATATGTAATTGATGGAATCCAGCAGGATGCCGGCCAATTCAATAACTTGGCGCCAAACGATATTGAAAGTATCACAGTATTGAAAGATGCGTCGGCAGCTATTTATGGAGTGCGTGCTGCTAATGGTGTTGTTGTAGTAACAACGAAAAAAGGAACAACCGGACGTAACAATGTTAACGTTGATGCTTATAACGGATGGCAATCCTTTTTCCGTTTTCCTAAAACTTTGACCAATACAAATCAATTCCTTTATTATAAAGCAGATGCAGAAATCAATAAAGGTGGAACAACTGCTATTACACAGGCACAAATTGACGACAAAACAGCTAAAAGCTTTGATTGGCGTGATTATGTGTTAAACAACAACGGAGCACCGCTTAATTCGGTAAATATAAATATCAGTGGTGGTTCTGACAAAGTGAATTACTATGTATCCGGTACAAACCTGTATCAAAATTCTGTATTGGGTAAACAGTATAATTTTAACCGCACTAATATTCAGTCGAATGTAACAGCTAAACTGACAAATGGTTTGCGTGTTGGATTTGATATTAACGGGCGCGTTGAAACAAGAAAAAATCCAGGTGTGCCCGGTGGCGATGATTACACATTAGCTCGCTTAGCAGTGTTGAGAAATACGCCGCAGGAAAGACCATATGCTAATGACAATCCCAAATACTTAAATAATCTGGGAGATCATTTAGAATCTAATTATGCATTTCTAAATACCACTTTATCCGGTAAATTCCGTGATGATTGGCGCGTATTGCAAACCAACTTTCATGTTGACTGGGATATTCCCTGGATTAAAGGTCTTAGTGTAAGAGGTTTAGGATCTTACTATATGGCTGATAGATTAGAGAATAATCAGGAGTACACTTATGACGCCTTTACCTATACAGCCGCTACAGATTCTACACCAGAACGATATGACCGTACTGGTGGTGCTACCAACCCTTGGCGTGACAGAGAGCAGATTAAGCAGATTAACACGACATTACAGGCTCAGGCAAATTATAATAACACATTTGGTCAGCATACCATCGGTGCAACTATAGTTGCCGAAAGATTGGAAAATCATTATACCAGAAACTGGTTGCATGCCTCTCCAAAATCAAATTCTTTGCCGTTGGTGTATTATAATATTACAGACCAATATCAAGATGCTGATAACACACAAGCCCGTGTTGGTTACATCGGTCGTATCAGTTATAGCTATGCTAACCGCTACTTCATTGATTTGTCTGCTAGGCGAGATGCTTCTTACTTGTTTGCACCGGATTCGCGTGTGGGTTATTTCCCTGGTGGATCAGTTGGCTGGAGAGTTACAGAAGAGCCTTTTATTAGAAGCTTGTTAGGCAACAAAAGGAATATTTTAAGTGATTTCAAAATCAGAGCATCGTATGGTTTGTTAGGTGATGACAGAGATCCTAATAATGCAGCTAACCCTATTGTTGGAGCATTTGCATACTTACCTGGTTATAATTACGGTGCAGGTTTCAATAATGTTGTTTATTCTGTGTTAGATGGCAACTTAGTTTCTACTTCCCGTGATAAAGGTACACCTATTACAAGTATCTCCTGGCTGAAAAGTAAAGTAACTGATATTGGTGCTGATTTCAGTTTCCTGAATGGTAAAATTACGGGCACGTTCGATTGGTTTTACCGCAAAAGAAGTGGTTTAGTTGGTATTAGAAGCGATGTTGTATTGCCTATAGAGTTAGGGTACAGTCTGGCTTCTGAAAACTTAAATTCAGATGCTCGCTACGGTGAAGAAGGTTCATTGGCTTATAACGGAGCAATTGGTAAAGTCAACTTTACTTTAGGTGGCAATTTATCATTTAGTCAATCTAAAAACTCAGACGTCTACAATCCTACCTACTTGAATTCTTACGATAAGTTTCGAACCGGAACTGAAGGCAGATATTCTAATTTAGATTGGGGATATGTAGCTACTGGTCAGTTTACTTCTCAGGAACAAATCAATAACTATGATGTAGATATTGATGCACAAGGAAACAGAACATTGCTTCCTGGTGATATTATTTATAAAGATATAAACGGCGATAAAAAAATTGATCAGCTTGATCAAATGCCAATCAGCTTTGGATATGGTCAGCAGCCCAAAATAAATTTTGGCTTTACCATTGGAGGTTCTTACAAGCAATTTGATTTTCATGCTGACTTCTCCGGAGCAGGTGGTTATTCATGGTTTCAAAACTGGGAAACCCGCTGGGCATTCCAAAACAATGGAAACTTAAATACCATTTTTGAAGATCGCTGGCACAGAGCAGACATTTACGATCCAAACAGTGAGTGGATTCCAGGTAAATATCCTGCTAATCGGTACAATCCAGGTTTTGGACACAGCGACTATTCCATCAGAAATCAGGATTATACGGCTTCAAGGAATTCTACTTTTTGGCTTCACAATGCTAAATATTTCAGAGCAAGAACTATCGAGTTAGGCTATTCTCTACCAAAAGCTTTACTACAAAGAATAAAGATTCAACGCGCAAGATTTTATGTTAATGCATACAATCTATTTTCAATCGATAATCTCCGTCAGTATAATATAGATCCTGAAGTGGTGGATGATAACGGTATTCAGTTCCCACAAAATAAAGTTATCAATGTGGGAGTAAACCTTTCTTTCTAAACAAGGCTCAAAATTCAAGTAAATGAAAAAAATAATTTTAATGCTATCCACAGCCATGATTATAACAGGTATGTGGGGATGTGAAAAAGACAGTGAATTCTTAGATGTTCAGCCAACAGATTTCTTAACCAGCGATCAAGTCTTTTCTGATCCTAACCTGGTGGTATCTGTGCTGGGTGATTTATATAACCGGCAGGTCGATTTTTCCGGTCTTGATAATGGCTGGAATAGTTTTGCAGATTTTAGTGAAAGTTTTCCTTCCGAAGGTGGATCATTACCAATAGTACAACGTACCAGCTGGGGATATGATAGCTGGGGATTAAACTGGAATGATGCATACACTTACATCCGGGAGCTTAATCTCTTTATGCAGCGTGATAGTGCATCCACCGCACTTACAGAATCTTATAAAAAAAGGTTCTATGCAGAAGCTCGTTTTTTAAGAGCGAATTTCTATTTCGAAATGACCAAACGCTACGGTGGTGTACCTCTGATAATAAGTCCGCTCACTTACGATTACAAAGGAGATGCGACATATCTTCAGCAGCCACGTGTAAAAGAATCAGATATGTATGATTTTATCATTGGCGAAGCGGAAGCTGTTAAAAACGACTTTGTAGATCCTGCAGGTTCACAACTTCCGTCTTCTGTTAAGTCGCGCGCCACTAAAGGAGCTGCGTTGGCTATGGAAGCGAGAGCAGCCTTATATGCGGGCTCAATTGCCAAATATGGGCAAACTACAGCCGCCGTTGCTTTACCAGGTGGAGAAGTGGGTATCGATAAAAGCAAAGCAGACGGTTATTATACCATAGCGTTGAAAGCCGCCAAAGAAATTATCGATGGCGGATCGTATGCTTTATATAATAATGGAAGCAATCTTTCTGATAATTTTGCTAACTTGTTCTTAGATAAAGCCAGCAGTGAAACTATTTGGTTTGAAGATTTTACTACTGGTAGAACTCATGGTTATACCACCAATAATCAGCCATATTCATTATCAGAAGAAGGTGGTGATGCCGGTCGTTTAGATCCTTCTTTAAATCTGGTAGAGGCATTTGAAAAGTTAGATAATACTTATGCTCCGTTTAAAACAGATTCTTCTTATACTAATGTACAGGACATCTTCGCAGGAAGAGACGCACGATTAGCGGGTACAATATTGCTGCCGGGAGGCACTTATAAAGGTGGTACAGTTGATATTTGGGCAGGTTTCCAATTGCCTGGAGGTACAATAGTTACAAGCAGTGATGCAGGAACCTTAATACCTATTCCTGGCGGCACCCCTACAGCGGTGCAGGCTGTCGGCAAAGACGGGCCATATCTGACTTTTAAAGAGTTCAGGACTCAAACCGGTTTCTATGTACGCAAGTATATTGACCAAGATGTTGGATCGGGAAGAAGAGGTCAAGGCAGTGATGTGGCATTCATCCGTTACCGATATGCGGAAGTATTATTAAATGCTGCAGAAGCTTCTTATGAATTGGGAGATAAAACAACGGCTGCCCTTTATTTGAATCAGGTGCGTGCCCGTGCAGGTCTTACTACACCTTTGACGTCCGATCAGATTACTTTCGATCGTATTGTGCACGAACGTAGGGTTGAACTCGCTTTTGAAGGTCATTATTTCTATGATTTGAAGCGCTGGAGATTGGCTCACGTTGTTTTTGACGGAACGGCTACCAGCAGAACAGATCTGCTTAGTAATATAGGTGTTGCAACAAAAAGAAGTACGCAACCCTGGGGCTTGTGGCCTTATAAACTATTAAGTGATCCTAGTAAGCCTGACAGTTATAAATGGATTTTTAAGGAAACACTTCCTTCTGTTGTTACTGGTACCAACCGCTTCTTTTTTGGAAACTATTATACTTCGATTGGTGGGGACATTATCGGTGCAAATCCAAAAATTGTAAGGCAACCCAACCAGTAACCACTATTAAATTTTGGACTATGAAAATTGTAATGAAATACTTATTTGTTGTAGTGCTTGCTGCATCTGTTTTCTCTTGTAAAAAAGATAATTACGATGCCCCATCATCTACATTGAGCGGTAATCTCCTGTACCAGGGAGATACCATTTATCTTGAAAAAGAGCAAGTTCCCGTTCTTGTATATGAATATGGATTCGGAAAAGTTGGTCCTATTGGGACGTTAACACAATATCCAGGTCGTACTTATACGAATGTTACGCCTACGTTCACTCAGGAAGGCACTTACTCATTGTTACTCTACGATGGTGACTATAAGATTGTAATACCAAATGGACAAGGACCATTCCTTTGGAAGCAAACCGCTGCAGGAAATCCGGACACAGTAAATGTTACGTTGAAAGGCAGCCAAACGGTAAATCTTGATGTTACACCTTATTACATGATACGTTCTACGCAAATCAGCGCAGCTGGTACGGATAGTATTAAGGCTACTGTAAGCATTGAAAAAATAATTACAGATGCTAATGCAAAAGATATCCAATCTGTATCGCTGTATGTGAGCAAAACAAAGTTTGTATCGGGATCGGATAATATAAATGATCCTGATTTTCCAAACTCGATAGCGGGTTCGGCTATAACAGACTTGAACAATATCCAAATTGGTGCTCGTTATAAAGCGCCAGCTACAACGCAGAACTACTACTTTGCCCGTGTGGGTTTAAGAATTGCCGGGGCTGAAGACATGATCTTCTCGCCGCTCTTTAAGATACAGCTATAGTTATTTATTAAAAAAGCCACCTGATTATCAGGTGGCTTTCTTATTTGTTATTCTAACGGATTACCTATGACAAAAAAATTTGTTCTATCTCTTTTTATTTGTGCTTCCCTGTCTTCCTTCGCTCAAACTTCTTCCACATGGCACACCGCCGGCGATCACATAAAATCGCCGTGGGCGGATAGTGTGAATGTAAACAATGTATTGCCTGAGTATCCGCGCCCGTTATTACAACGTACCAACTGGACAAACCTGAATGGACTATGGCAATACGCCATTTTGCCAAAAGACCAGCAAAGCACTATGCCATCTGCATTCCAGGGAAATATACTGGTTCCTTTTGCCGTTGAATCAGCCTTATCCGGCGTTGGCAAAACCGTTGGAAAAGACAGTGTGCTTTGGTATAAAAGATCGGTAACCATTCCTTCCAATACAAGCGGGAAAACTGTATTGCTGCACTTCGGCGCTATCGATTGGCAAAGCGATATTTATGTAAACGGAACCAAGGTAACAAGACATGAAGGCGGCTTCGATCCGTTTACCGTTGATATTACTTCTGCACTAAAAAAAGGTACTAAACAAGACCTTGCCATTTGTGTTTGGGACCCCACAACAGATGGTCCGCAGCCACGTGGCAAGCAAGTGAAAAATCCTGAAGGAATCTGGTACACACCAGTTACCGGCATCTGGCAAACGGTATGGCTGGAAGCGGTTCCCAAAACATACATTTCATCTACCAAACAAACACCGGACATTGATAACAGCACACTCGATATCAGTGCGCATATTGAAGGTATGCAGGCTGGCGATGAGTTGAAATTTACAGCGATGGATGGCGGCAAAACCGTTACGGAGCAAACTGTAAAAGATACGGCTGCCAAGCTCTCTATTTCTAATCCTGTTTTATGGTCGCCAAACAATCCGCATCTCTACGATTTAAAAGTATCGCTGCTTCGCAAAGGCAAAGTGGTGGATGAAGTGAAGAGTTATTTTGCTATGCGCAAAAGTTCTTTGGCAAAAGATAAAAACGGCGTTCCGCGCATGATGCTGAACAACGAATTTTTGTTTCAATATGGACCATTAGATCAGGGCTGGTGGCCTGACGGTTTATATACCGCACCAACCGATGCCGCTTTGAAATACGACATCGAACAAACCAAAGCAATGGGTTTTAATATGATTCGCAAACACATTAAAGTAGAGCCGGCTCGCTGGTATCGCTACTGCGATGAATTGGGTATCGTGGTATGGCAGGATATGCCAAGCGGTGATCTCGGAAACCATTGGGATAATCGTCCCGGTGTGTTAGGCAGAGCGACTGACCAGAACCGCACGGCTGAATCAGAAAGTTATTATCGCAAAGAGTGGAATGTAATTATGGATGAACTGCACAACTATCCATGTATTGTAGTTTGGACGCCATTCAATGAAGCGTGGGGACAGTTTAAAACAGTTGAGATTGCTGACTGGACAAAAAAGAAAGATTCGTCACGCCTCGTAAACAGCGCAAGTGGCGGTAACTTTTATGATGCCGGCGATATCCTGGATTTGCACAGCTATCCCGATCCGGCAATGCCGCTGCCTCAAATCTACGATGGAAAAGAAGCCGTTGTTTGTGGTGAGTTCGGTGGTTTAGGTTTACCGCTCGATGGTCATACCTGGCAGCAAAAAAACTGGGGCTATCAAACATTCAAAAACAGCGATTCTATGTTTGCCCGTTATAAAACACTGACCGATAAACTGGCTGATTTGATACCGCATGGCTTGTCGGCTGCAGTGTACACACAAACCACAGATGTAGAAGGTGAAACCAATGGTTTTATGACTTACGATAGAAAAGTAATGAAGATGCCGTTGGATAAATTAAGCGCAGAAAATAAAAGGCTTTATACTATTAAAGCAGATTAATGAATGGCTGTGTAATCAGTACAAAATGATTAAACATACAGACACAACAGGAACATAGAAAAGCGCATAGAAACCCTATGTAAAACTTATGTTTCTATTGTGTCTATACGTTTTAATATACATTCAATTTAAGATCATTCTGTATCATTTTTCGTTACGCTAACATCGAATCAATTACGATTGAAGAAACTGATTTACACCATATTTCTTTCCTGTTCATCGCTGCTTTCTTTTGCGCAGCCAAAGGCAATCATGACAACGCCATGGACGGAAGATGCGATGAAGATGGCTGTGCCTTTTCCTGATTATCCACGACCTCAGTTGCAACGCAATGAATGGATGAATTTGAATGGCAAGTGGGATTATATAGGTGGAAAGGCTGCGCCCGATGTTATTACTGCAACGCAAACGCCTGCCTTTAGTACTGCAACAGAAAAAATTACGGTGCCTTATCCACCGGAATCTTATTTATCCGGCATTGAAAGAAAGCAGGAAATTAACATGTGGTACCGCAGGCAATTTGCGGTTCCATCTTCATGGAAAGGCAGGCATGTGATGCTCAATTTTGGTGCGGCAGATTTTAGTGCAGTTGTATTTATCAATGGTAAAAAAGCGGGCACACACGAAGGTGGGTATGATGCGTTTTCTTTCGACATCACTTCCTTTTTAAAAGATGGAGAAAATACAATTGTTGCTGGTGTGCAGGATAAAAATGATGGTCATTCGCCTTCGGGTAAAAATGAAGATGGCAGGTATGGTGATTATATTTTTACCAGCGGTATATGGCAAACGGTTTGGCTGGAGCCAGTTTCGGAAGTTTATATTTCATCGATAAAACTGACACCGGATGTGACGAATAAAAAGCTGCATGTGCAGGTAATGTCTGGCATAAATGGAGCTTTTGTTACTGCGATGGCTTCGGGTAAAAGTGTGCCTGCCATAAATATTTCTGGTAAGGTCAATCAATCGTTTGATATCAATATTGACAACCCGGTTTTATGGTCGCCGGACAACCCGTTTTTGTATGATTTGAAAATACAATTGAAGGATAAGAACGGAAAGGTGACTGATGAAGTGAGTTCTTATTTTGGAATGCGCTCCGTTGAATTAGGTAAAGTGAATGGAGTTAATCGTGCTTTGCTGAACGGACAGTTCGTGCTGCAGCTCGGCTTGTTAGATCAGGGTTATTGGCCGGAAGGTGCATACACAGCACCAACTGAGGAAGCCTTGAAATTTGATATTGAGGCAGCTAAAAAAACAGGCTTTAACCTCATTCGCAAGCACATGAAAACCGAGCCGCAGCGATGGTATTATTACTGCGATAAAATAGGAATACTGGTGTGGCAGGATATGCCTTGCGTATGGCATCCAAACGGGAAGGATTCAGCGCTTGTGCGGGATAGATATCATAAGCAGTGGAAGGAAATTATTGATGAACATTACAATGCGCCTTCTGTTGTGGCCTGGGTTCCGTTTAATGAAAACTGGGGTGCGTTTGATGTAAAAAATATTGCTGACTGGACAAAGAAATACGATCCGACGAGATTGGTGAACGGGAACTCTGGGTTCAATAACCTGCCGCCTGATCAAACCAATTGGGGCGATCCGGGCAACGGTGATTTTGTGGATGTGCATGTGTATGTGGGTCCGTATGGCGCATCGGTACCAGATAAAAATCGTGCTGCATCGCTGGGTGAGTTTGGTGGTGTGGGTTTGTTTGTGAGAGATCATATGTATCCGGTGGCTAACAATGCGTATGATATGATGCCGGCTTCGGAGGATTTAACGAACCGGTATGTATTGTTGTTGAATGAAGTAGAGCAGTTGGTAAAGTATAAAGGATTGAGCGTCGCAATTTATACGCAGACAACAGATGTGGAGCACGAGATCAATGGCTTGCTCACGTATGACAGGAAGGTGGAGAAAATGGATTTTAAAAAGGTGAAAGAAATTAATGAGGCAGTGATAAAGAGCAGTAAGGAATTGAATGAAAAGAAGTGATGAATCTTTTGTTCGTCGTTACGAGGCACGAAGCCATCCGAGTATAGCAATTCAAAACTGTTAGTAAGTTGCAATAGACAAAAAATACAAAAAAAGGTTTATTGCTTGTAAGCAGTTTCCATTGTAAAGCATAGATTGCTTTGCGCCTTTATGGCTGTTTAAAAAAAGCTCAATCATTTCCCTGAACGTTGATGGGAGGATTCCCGCTGCTTCGACACGCAAGAATCGCAACAATCGGTAACAAAAGTGACGAACGATGGTTACCGAATACTGTATTTTAAAAACCTGATTTTATAATTAACAAGTATTTTATGAAGAAGATATTAGTATCGCTGGGCGTGTTGCTGCAACTGCAGAGTGCATTTGCGCAGCTTGATAAAGCGCCGGCGTATCCGTTGATTAATCACGACCCGTACTTTAGTGTGTGGTCGTTTACCGATGAGCTGAATGCAAGCCCGACAAAGCACTGGACAGGCACGGATCAATCGATGATTGGGTTGTTGAAAGTGGATGGAAAAGTGTATCGTTTTATGGGTGATGTAGAGAAGAGTTATAAGAGTATTCTGCCCGCATCGGACGAGAAAAGTTATACCATAAAATACACCGAAACTGAACCGTCCGGTGACTGGACAAAAAATGCTTTCAGTGATGCGGCATGGAGCTCAGGCGCTGCGCCAATTGGCGATAAAGGCTCAATGGCAAAAACCAAATGGGACAGTCATGATGTGTGGGTGCGCCGTACGTTTACCGTAAATGATGTAACCGGTAAACAATTGTTTTTAAAGATTCAGCATGATGATAACTGTGAGGCTTACCTGAACGGCGAAAAGATTTACGATCTGCAAAGTTTTCTGGGTAAGCTGAAATACATACCGGTTGATAACAAGCTGAAAAAAGGAACCAATGTAATTGCAATACACGTAGCCAATACCGGCGGTGGTGCATGGCTTGATGAAGGGCTGGCATATGAAGTGGAGATGAAGATGAACGACGCTATTAAAACGGCAAAGCAAAAAAGCGTGGAAATTACGGCTACGCAAACCCGCTATAAATTTGATTGTGGTGATGCTGACCTCTCGGTCACTTTCACTTCTCCGCTGCTGATGAACGACCTGATGCTGATGACAAGACCGGTTACATATATCTCTTTTTCTGTGAAGAGTGATGACCGGAAAGAACATAGCGCGCAGCTATACTTTGGCGCGTCGTCAGCGTTGGCTGCCAACACTTCTTTTCAGGATGTAAAAGCAACGAAATATGCATCGAATGGCATGAGCCTGTTAAAGGTAGGAACCGTTGCGCAGCCCGTGTTACAGAAGAAAGGTGATGATCTGCGGATTGATTGGGGCTATGCTTATGTTGCCGTTCCGCAGGGCGAAAAACCAATACAGAATATCACTGCTTCACCGGCTGGTATTTCTGGGTTTGTGATGCCGGGAATGAAAGCGGTGAGTTCGGTATCGCAGGGCAAACAACTCATGCTAAATACGGTTCTTTCGTTTGATAAGCTGACGAAAGAAGAGCAGAAAAAATACATTATGGTTGGCTATGATGATATTTATTCCGTTCAATATTTCGGTAAGAACCTGCGCCCATATTGGAATAAAGATGGCAAGAGCTCAATTGAAAAGCAGTTTGCACTTGCTATGAACAATTATGATGGTGTGATGAAAAAGTGCAGCGACTTTGATAAACTGATGTATAACGATGCAAAAAAATCGGGCGGTGAAGACTATGCAAAGCTTTGCGTGGCTGCATACCGGCAGAGTATTTCAGCGCACAAAACAGTGATAAGCCCGCGGGGGGAGCTTTTGTTTTTATCAAAGGAAAATTTCAGCAATGGTTCTATCAATACAGTGGATATAACCTATCCGTCGGCACCGCTGTATCTCATATACAGACCCGAGTTGCTGAAAGGCATGATGAACGGTATTTTTTATTACAGCGAAAGCGGCAAATGGAAGCATGATTTTGCAGCGCATGATTTAGGTACGTATCCGATTGCTAATGGTCAAACCTATGGTGAAGGCATGCCTGTGGAAGAAAGCGGTAACATGTTGATTTTGATGGCTGCCATTGCAAAGGTGGAAGGCAATGCTGATTATGCAAAGAAGCACTGGAAGACGTTAACCACATGGGTGGATTACCTGGTGGAAAATGGGGCAGATCCGGCAAATCAATTGTGTACGGATGACTTTGCAGGACACCTGGCACGCAATGCAAATTTATCGGGCAAAGCCATTGAAGGTATTGCCGGTTATGCAATGCTGGCTGATATGACGGGTGATAAAACAACGGCTCAAAAATATCATGACAGTGCAGTGGCTATGGCAGGCAGATGGCAAACGATGGCTGATGATGGAGATCACTTTGCGCTTACGTTCAGCGATAAAAATACATGGAGCCAGAAGTATAATTTGGTATGGGATAAAGTGCTTGATCTGCATGTGTTTCCGCAATCTGTTTTTGACAAGGAGATCAATTTTTATCTCACCAAGCAAAATGAATTTGGGTTACCTTTAGACAGCCGTAAAACCTACACGAAAAGTGACTGGATTTTGTGGACGGCAACGATGGCAAGTAATGAGAAGGACTTCAAAAAGCTGGTTGATCCTGTGTATAAATATGTAACGAAAACACCAACGCATGTGCCAATGAGTGATTGGTATCAAACAACTGATGGTGCAAAGGTGGGCTTCCAGGCGCGTAGCGTGGTTGGCGGTTATTTTATGAAATTATTGGATGATAAAATACACATGAATGGTTCCAGTGCAATGAAATAAAAGTTTTTCTTATAAGCAGTTAGTTTTAGTAAACGCGGTTATTCTTAGCCGCGTTTTTTTATTGAAGCCGGTGCAATTTGGAACTTGCTTTAGTTGCAGTTATAAACTTGCCATTTGTGGTCTTTGCCTACTTGTATAGAAGGTATATATCTTTGTTGCGATGATAGATACTACTTATCTCGAACGCTGTATCAATGCATTAGATAAAGCGTATTCTCTTTTACGCAGAGCCGGGTATGAAAGTATCGATTATGATATTTATCGTTCTGTATGCGTGAAAGAATTTGAAATTATTTTAGAGCAAAGTGGCAAACTGTTGAGGAAGAAAATCAAACCTTATTTTCATTCAAATAAAGAGGTTGATAAACTTCCCTTTAAAGATATTTTCCGTCATGCAGTACTACGCAGTTTGCTAACACCGGAAGAGGCTGAACGATGGCTGCAATACCGCGATAACCGCAACAGTACCGCACACGATTATGGAGTGAACTTTGCGGAAGAAACACTTGTGTTGTTGCCTGAATTTATTGTGGATGCAATAGCGCTTGCGCAGGTTATAAAGCAGGATGCAAATGATACTAAGGAATAAAGACAGGCAAGCCTTAATTGATATTTTTAAAACTGTTGCAGAACCCATTGAAGTATGGGCATATGGCAGCCGTGTGAATGGAACTGCACATGAAGGAAGTGATTTGGACCTTGCAGTGCGCAGTCATAATCTGGAAGGTCTGCCCACCGACACTTTTCTTGATTTGAAGGAAAAAATTACAGAAAGCAATATTCCCATTCTTGTAGAATTATTCGATTGGGCCAGGTTGCCAAAAAGCTTTCATCACAATATCGAAGCAAAGTACGAAGTCATTTATAAAAGTTAATTGGATTTAAGCTTTTACCCACACCCTGCAAACCGGTTTCATCTTATAACATAGCCAGTCTCGCATATATCTCCATCATTGCAGCCTGATCTATCAGCGACTTTGTTTTCTTTCTGCCAAGTAAATTGTTTTCATCACGTTCATCTTTCCAGATGCGGTCAGCATCATCAATAAAGAATTGTAGCTGCTTTTTGTTTTTATCAGTTTTATATAACTCAAGATAACCTCTCAGCAATACCACATTGAACCAATAATTATCCGGCAGTTTTCCATTCTTATAAAAATGCTCTCTGGCGGCTTTCGCAATGCGTTCCGCTTCATCCAGATAGGTTTTGTTTTTTGTGATTTCGTACAACAAAGCATTGGCTTGCAGCATAGTGCCGGTATTATAGGTAAACAGCGCAGAGTCAACTTTTAAAGAAGGTATTTTTACGTTGTCGTAATACAATCCTTCCGGCGATTGCAGACGTTTGTTTATCCAGTTATACAGCAGCAAAGCCGTATCCAGATAAGGCTTCTGTTTTGTAATTTTATACAGTTGTAACGCTATCAAAATACCCGGTCCGTTACTGCATGTGTTCTTTGTGTTTTTATGATCTTCTTCCCAGTACAATCCGCCACCGGAAAGCGTATCAAAACCTGTCATCATAAAACGGTAAATGAGCTTTGCATCATCTGAATATTTTGGTTGATGAGTACGGTTGTAAGCATCCAGGTCAGCAATAGCTATCCATTGGTTATCATCATAAAACCTTGTGTCGCGTTTTTCCTTCGTTACATAAGCCTGGTATCCCGGAACTGGCGGGCGCGATGAATAATATTGTTGAACGGCTTTTACAACGGGTTGCATTGTATTTGTTTTGTTCAATTCGTCTGCCTCATTATTTGCCTGTATCAATGCACACAATGGCCATAAAAAAGAGTGAGAATGTTCGTTTTTACTGCTGTCTGTTGTTTCTATATACAAGCCTGTTTTTGCATTGTAAAACTGAGTGTTGATATTGTTTTGAATGACGCTGATTCTTTGCTTGAGATCAGCTTTTGAAGATTGAGAGAAAAGCAATGATGTAGTTAATACAGATACGATGAATGCGACGACTTTTATCATAGTACATAGGTTATTGAAAAGATGAATCTGTATAAAGACAATCTAAAAACCAGTTTTACTTAAAAGCAAATAGAGTATCTTTTGAAATAAAATACAAATACATTTTTGGTAGCGATCGTCTGTCACTTTTATGATTGACAGTTGTCCGCCGCGGCGGATCAAGGTTCAGGGTAATGATGAAGCTTTTATAAAAGCGAAATATCTACTTCAATAGCCCACTATTTAAAAGCGATGTTATCCTTTTTAATCTTTACTTTTTTCGTCACAAATAGCCCGATTTTTTCGCCTTCAGTCAGCCCGTTATTTATAGCCGGCATGTAATGAATGCCGCCATAAAAACGGCTGATAGCCGCTTCGTTCGCCGCTTGTTTGAATGATGTAAAACTTCGCGCCGGCAAGTCAAATTCGTTTTCTGTAGAATCGGTAAACGAAAAATTATCACCGAATAATTTGGTTAGCACAACTGATGCCGCCGCTGATACTACGCTGTGCCCGCTGGTGTATTCAGGAAACGGCGGTGTTTGCAGAGTAGGTACCCAATCTACATCAATATATTGGTTGATAAATGTTTCAGGACGAATAACGTTGCTGCGATATTTTTCATCCCAGCAACTGATAAAACAATCCGCTAATGCAATTGATACAGAGGCATAAGCGGCGGCTGATTGCACCGCATCTGCATCCGCTTTATTGCAAACCAGGTTTGTAATATTCATCCAATGTCCGTTGGGCGAAATTTTCTTTGTGGCATACATCACATGCCCTTTTACATTCACTTTAAAAGGGTTGCAATCCCAGAAGTTGGCAATCTCATTTTCTTCCGTTGTTTGCTTCACGCCAACATCATACACAGCCAATGCGCTTTTATAAAAGGCGCTGTTTTTTGCCGTTGAAAAACTCAATGGACGAGCCGGCTTAAACTGTGCTGCTGAGTCTATTACAAAAGTGCGCATCTTGCTCCAGTTGGGTTCTATAGCTTTTATGTATGCCGGTGGCGTTGGCTTCCAGGTGGTTGGGTCTTCATCGGCTACCGCAAATTTTGGCAAGGCACGCGTTTCTTTATACTTATCTTTTGCTGCCCACGCGATGATGCTTTGCGCCATTTCTGCTCCGTAGGATAATGAATTATTCATCACATCATCCGGCATGCCTGCAGCGGTAAATTCCTTTATAAGTGTTGTATCAAATGCGTTGACTTCCTCTTCAGAAATTACAAAGTTTCTTCCGGTTAACAGGATGGCATGAGCCGCCGCTAACGTATAGCTCAAAGGCTTGGTGCTGTCGGGTTGCGGAAGCATTGTTAAACCATGCAACTGACCAGCCAGGCTAAGATATTTTTTGTCAGCATGAATCATTGTTTCATAAGCCGCTACCGAGATATAAGCATATGTGCGGCTGGCTACCGGAGGTGAATAAATGTCATACACCATTACATCGGTCATCTCTTTAATGGCACGATGAATGAACGTTGCTTTCTCGGTTTTCGCCCGCCAGTTTTCGTTTTGTGCAATGGAGAAAAAAGGAAGAGAAAAAAGGAAGAGTATCATTACTGTTCTTTGCATTACAACACCTCTCTTTTTATACCTTTAAAACTGGTAATTACAATTTTTGAAGCTTTCTTTTCTACCGGAAGTCTGCGTGACGATTGCGATAAATAAGTAGAGCCATAATAAAACTCCTGGTGACGCTCTGTGCCGTCATTATAAGTAATGTCAGCATAAAAATCGTCGCTTTGCAAAGGAATCCACTTCGTAATATTTTGATTCAATAAAGCCGTCTTTCTATAAGTCAGTAAACTGTCCTGGTTTTGCGTAGCGATGATGATATCTTCATTCCTGGCTGTATGAATGGTTGCCAAACCCTTTGCATCACCGGGCACGAAGAAGCCGCTTTTTTGCAGGTTTACAGGCGTGAAATTTCCTTTTCCATCGCCTTGCAGGCAAAGACCGGCAAACGCATCCTGCCTGCCACTATAAGGCTCCATGCTATAGTCGTTACCAATCATTAAAACATCAGGATTTCCATCGCCGTTAATGTCCTCGCATATCATTCCATACACAGGCGCTTCCTGCGCCTGAATGGGAAGTGGCTGAATGGAAAATTTTCCATTGCCATCGTTGTGGATAAAACTGGTATGCATATCATTTGCCTTCATCATCATTGCACCTTCTTTATCTTTTGCGCTGAACATATCATCCATACTTGCCGCACCGTATGATTTGTAAGTCGGATATTTTTTGCGTACCGAAATCATCTGCGCAGCCATGTCGTCTTTATTCGTCATGGGATATGGTTTCATGCTGCCGTCGGGCGCTTTCATGTAGCAGAACACAAGCGGGTCAAGCAGTCCATTGCCATCCCAGTCTTTTGCATAAATATTCAATGGCTCTGCAGGCGATGCTGTATAGTTTGTGTTCAATCCTAAATTGCCGGCGATATAATCCATATTGCCGTCATTATCGAAGTCGCCCGCTACCAGGCTGTTCCACCAGCCAACGTGATTATCAACCCCTGTATTTTCAGGTGAAAAAGCTGAACCTGTGTTCTTTAAAAACGTGACCGGCATCCATTCGCCTGTAAGTATCAGGTCTGCTTTGCCATCACCATTATAATCGGAAAACAAGGCATCTGTTACCATGCCAATGGTAGAAAGAACAGGACACCATTTCTGCGTGACATCAACAAATTTTCCATTCCTGTTTTCATATAAAAAACTACGGGGCGCAGTTGGGTAGGAGCCTGATATTACACGACCGCCAACGAATAAATCAAGATCGCCATCACCATCAAAATCGGCTGCGCGAACGCAAGAGCCGTTGGTACTATCAGCGGGTAATACGCCGGTTGATTTTGTAAATATTCCTTTCCCGTTGTTAATAAATAAACGGTCATTGGCAATGTCATTGCCCGGAGGAATTTCGTAGCTGCCGCTAACGATGTATAAGTCTAAATCTTTATCGCCATCTGCATCAAACAAGAGCGCGCCCATGTCTTCATACAGGTCATCATCTTTCTTTGTAAAACGGCTTGAATCAAGTGTGAATTTACCGGCTGCGCTTTGTATAAAAAATACACCGCGGCTACCTGAAGAACCGCCAATGTAAAAATCGTCAAAGCCATTGCCGTCAATATCTCCCACTGCAATGCCAGGACCGTACTGGCTTAGCTTGTGCGGTATAGAAGGTTGTATATTGTAGTCAACAAAGTCTCTTTCTTTTGGTTTAAAATGAATGCCGTATTTGTTATTGGCATTGATGAAAACAGATGAATCTTTCGCTTGTGTTACTGGTTTTACAACCGCTGCATCTGTGTACGAAACGGTAATGGTTTCATCGGCTTTTATATTGGTTGTTATTTGCTGTTTTCCATCTGCCCATAATATTTTCAGTGAATCTATCTGCGAAGCTTTACCCAAACCAAAATGTGCTCTTGGGTCGTCGGTTGATAAATAGCCACGACAAGGCTGATGCTCGTAATACAACATTTTTCCATCATCAAAATATGCAGTGAGGTGCGCGCCAAAGCCAGCCGTATTTTTACCCGACCCTTTAATGTTGACTGTTATGAAATGACTCTGGTTATTGTCGTCGTTTAATGTGTTCTGGTAAATGAAAGCCGTGTCGTTGATGCTGTTGATGACAACATCTAAATCGCCATCATTATCAAGGTCAACATAGGTGGCGCCATTGGAAAAATTAGGCTGTGTAAAGCCCCAATCAGTAGATACGTTTTTGAACGTAAGTCCATCATTATTCTTAAACGCATAATCTGCCAGCTTCACCACCGGCAACGGATCGGTCATTGATAATTTATACGAAGTGACCCGTGTGTTTGCACCTCCCAAATCATTGCCATAATCCTGGTAATCAAGGTCTGTTACATCGCGCGGTAAGCCGTTAGAAATAATCATATCGCGCAAGCCATCATTATCAAAATCAGCCACCAATGGGCACCAGCTCCAGTCAGTTTGATATACGCCTGCCATATATCCAATGTCGTTGAATATTGGATGACCCAATGGCGTCATACCACTGTTCATCTGCAATGCATTGCGCACATACTGATGTTTGTAGCCATACTTCGCAGCATTGGTGTAATTGTAATATTCATTGCCACTAAGCATGCGCTTTTTACGAAGATTATCTTCCGGCAGCATCTCAAGAGAAATAAAATCTATCAAGCCATCATTGTTAATATCTACTGCATCGGTGCCCATCGCATTCCAGCCGGTATGCTTAAAGTATTCGCTTAATTTATCTGTAAATGTGCCGTCGTGATTATTGATAAAACACAAATCATTCGATACAAAATCATTGGCTACATAAATGTCGGGCCAACCGTCCATATTGATGTCGGTAATGCAAGCTGCATGTCCCCATCCTTCAATTGTAACGCCTGCTTGTTTTGATACATTTGTAAAGGTTCCATCACCATTGTTGCGATATAACCGGTCGGTGTTTTTAGCGCTGCCATCTTTTACTTTCGGGCGAAACTTAATAGGTGTTTTCGGGTCGTATAATTCATTCGTAACCTGGTACATATCAAGGTCGCCATCCTTGTCATAATCAAAGAAATAAGCCTGCGTGCTGAAGCCGGTATCTGCCAAACCATAAGCCGATGCAGATTCTTTAAAATGGGGAATGCCATCTGTTACGCCTTCATTGATATAGAGAAGATTTGTACGAAGATTTTTGTCTTTTCGAAAAGAGCATGACACGTAAATATCGGGCAATCCATCTGCATTAATATCTACCACTGAAACGCCGGTGCACCACCTGCCATCACCTGTAGCGTTTGCTTTGTCTGTAATATCTTCAAACTTCAGTGAACCTTTGTTTAAATAGAGTTTGTTAGATACCATATTTCCTGCGAAATAAATATCCATTAAACCATCGCCATTGAAGTCGCCGATGCCTATACCGCCGCCATTATAAATGTTTGCCTGGTTTAGAATATTCAGAGAATCACTTTCAGTAAGCTGATTGTCGAACGTGATACCCGATTGAGCGGCAGGTAATAACCGGAACATCGTTTTTTTCTGCTGCGCAAATGCAAGGCCGCAACTGAAGAAAACAAAAAATATGGCGAAGAAAAAAGCGAATAAATTTCGTAGCATAATAAATAACCCCGGAAGATTTTTAAATGGCAAACACAAGTGTAAACCTTTTGCAAATTTCAGCCAATAAACGAGGTGCGGAAGGTGATTTTTTAACAAGTTAAAAAGATGATATCCTGCGTAATAAATGATATAGAAAGTTGCACAGGAATATGAGCCGTCTACCGATGATGAGAGGAGATAGTAGCAGAATGTTCTTACTATTGTGTGCCATTCATTAACCAATACAATATGCTTAATATATTACACATTTCATTTCTTGTCTCTGCCTTTCTTTTATGGAATCAGCAAGCTGCTTTTTCTCAAAAAATAAAGGAAGAAAATGCTTATCAGAATCCTGTTTTCAGTCATGATTTTCCTGATCCTAATTTAGTAAAGGCGGCTGATGGTTTTTTCTATGCTTACTCTACACAAGCCAACTGGAAGCGTGATACTTTGGCCGACAGCGCCCATATCATTCCCATTCTTCGCTCCAAAGATTTAATGAACTGGATGTATGTAGGTGATGCTTTGAAAAGTAAGCCCACATGGAAGGAGAAAGGCGGTATTTGGGCGCCCGATGTTACGCTGTACAAAGGAAAATATTACCTCTATTATTCTTATTCAACATGGGGAGATCCGAATCCCGGTGTTGGCTTTGCAATCAGCAGTAAACCCGAAGGTCCGTTTGCCGATAAAGGAAAATTATTTGTAAGTAAAGAGCTTGGTGTTGACAATTCCATTGATCCGTTTTTAGAAGTGGATGATAAAAAGCTTTATTTGGTTTGGGGAAGTTTTCATGGAATTTATGGTGTTCCGTTGAGTGATGACGGTAGCAAAATTACCGGCGATACATTCCGCATTGCCGGCAGCCAATATGAAGGTTCCTTTATTTATAAAAGAGGTTCAGAGTATTTTTATTTTGGCTCAACCGGTAGCTGTTGCGAAGGTGCAAAAAGTACGTACCGCGTACTTGTTGGCAAAGCGTCTTCTTTTAAAGGTCCTTACTTTGATAAAAGCGGAAAGTCCTTGCTGGAAGGTGGTGGAACATTGCTGTTGCAAGGCAATAAAGGCAATGAAGGTTTTATTGGACCGGGACATAACGGTGATATTTTTTCCGATAAAAATGGCGATACGTGGATGCTATACCATGCTTTTAGCAAAGAAGCCGGAAAAGACTATAAGCGTATGTTGTTGCTGGATAAAATTGAGTGGATAGATGGCTGGCCAACGATGATTAATAACGAGGCAAGCTTTACGCCACATAAAGGACCTGTGTTTAAATAAAACCGGCTATTTTGCATTTTATTTGTGTAAAGACAGGCTTTTTACAAACACCACTTTTGAAATTTTTTTTCTTCATTATTGCTCTCTTTCTTTTTACTTATTCTTATTCGCAAACCTGTACTGGTTCGGTAGGCGATCCGATTGTGAATATTACGTTTGGCACAGGTTCCAGCCAGTTTGGCCCGCCACTTCCGTCAGGCACCACCAGCAGTTTATCTTATGAAGGTGCTAACTGTCCGTCAGATGGTAATTATGCCATTACTAATTATACAACGGGCTGCTGGCCAAGCGACGTAAAATGGCATACGGCAACTGACCACACCGGCGATAAAGATGGTTATTATATGCTGGTGAATGCTTCTTATACACCCATCGATTTTTATATAAAAACCGTATCGGGCTTATGCGAAGGAACCCAATACCAGTTTGCTGCCTGGCTTATGAATATGTGCAGCAATGGCGGCGAACAACCGGATATAATTATGACCATTGAAACAACAAGCGGCTCTATATTAGCCACTTATCAAACAGGAAAAATTCCTGTCATCAATCCTGCCACATGGGCGCAATACGGGTTCAATTTTACAACGCCGGCAGGCGTTTCTTCTGTTTTAATAAGGATGCATAATAACGCGCCCGGCGGCGTGGGTAATGATGTGGGGCTGGATGATATTACGTTTCGTCCCATTGGTCCTTCTGTATCTGTTTCTGCCGCTTCTGAAAGCAGTGACAGCATTGCTTTGTGCGAAGGCAGCACAGAGATGGTACAACTGCAATCTGCCATTGAACAATGTTATGTTTCAAATGCTTATCAATGGCAATTGAGCATGGATAACGGCGCCGGCTGGAATGATATCGATGGCGCTACGCAGGCAGTGTATAATCGCTATACAACCGTAGCGGGCACTTACCTGTACAGGGTTGCCGTAGCTGAAAAAACCAACATCGGTATCGTTACCTGTCGCGTAGTATCAAAACCAATTACAATTGTTGTTTATCTAACTGACCAGCGCTCTGTCAGTATTTCAAAACAACCCGATGTGGCATGTGAAGGCAAGGTGGTAACGTTCGTAGCGCAGGCGGGTTTTGCAGGTAACAATCCTTCATTGCAGTGGCGGGTAAATGATATCAATACAGGGGTTAATGCTTCTTCTTTTACAAGCGGTGAATTGGCCAATGGCGACAGGGTAAGCTGTTTGCTGACAAGCTCATTGCCATGCAACTCGCCTGCTTTATCCAACACCATTGCGATAACAGTAAATCAAAAAATATCTGCTAATATTGATACCGTTATTTGTGAAGGAGAAAGCTATGCCGGCTATACAACAGGTGGTATTTACAGCGATGTATTTACCGGCAGTAACGGATGCGACAGTACGCGTGTGCTAAACCTTGTAGTAAACAAAAAACAGCAAACATCAGAAGACACCACAATATGCTTTGGCGGCAGTTATTTTGGGTATAACAATAGTGGTACTTACAATCAAATCTTTACAGGTGCCAATGGCTGCGATTCTATACACACAATCCGGCTTATTGTATTGCCCGATATCAATCGTAAAGTATGGAATGATACTTTGCTTTGCACCGGCGACACGTTACATATCACTCCCGGCGAATGGAATTCTTACCGCTGGCAGGATGGCTCCACTGCGAGTGATTACACAATAACAAAGAGTGGTTTTTACTCTGTAAATGTGAGCAATCAATGCGGCAGTTCTGCAAAAACAATTACGGTTACCGAACTGGTTTGCAACGTCGCTTTTCCAACTGCTTTTACACCCAACGGTGATGGTATAAATGATATGTTCAGAGTCGTGAACGGGTACAATTTATCTTCCTATCGCCTTATGATATATAACCGGTGGGGACAGAATATTTTTGCAACATCTGATACCGGAAAAGGATGGAATGGATTGATAAAAGGAAAATGGGCAGATAATGGCGTTTATATCTGGCAATGTGATTATAAAAAGACGGGCGATGCCATTGCCACAATCATCAGAGGAACTGTTACTTTATTCCGGTAATAAGAGTTCTCTTTGTTCATATATATACAATACAAGAATGCTTTTAAAGCATTGTGTAATCAGCAAAACAGCTAATCATGAAATATATTCTTCCACTCTGTTTTCTAACACTTTTACAAAACATCAGCCTCGCACAGGCAAAGGACTCATTGCCGGATAAAACTTCTTTCCAGATTGCTGCGCCATGGAAGGGCGCGTACGATGTGCGCTCCGATGTTGCCATTGTGTATGGCTGGGACAGCACATTTACCCGGCGCGCAAACGAATACCGGAAGCATGGCTACAATGTGCAGTTTATGACGGGCGCTGCCTGGGGCAATTACCAGGATTATTTTTCCGGAAAATGGGATGGTAAAAATCATCTTGATGAAGGACAAATGGACCGTAAAGGCGATAGCATCGGGCATGGAAAAGATATACCGTACACCGTGCCGACTGTTACCTATATCGCTTACTTTAAAGAGCTGGTAACAAAAGTGATTGATGCTGGCGTAAACACTATTTATTTGGAAGAGCCGGAGTTTTGGGCGAGAGGTGGTTATGGAGCCGCATTTAAGCGCGAATGGAAAAGTTATTATGGCTTTGATTGGATGGCACAACATGAATCGCCTGAAGCCACTTATCTTTCTTCCAAGCTGAAGTATCATCTTTATTTCAATGCACTAAAAGAAATCTTTTTATACGCCAAACAATACGGACAAAGCAAAGGCAGGCCTGTAAAATGTTTTGTGCCAACGCACTCCTTGCTTAATTATTCTTCGTGGCAGATTGTAAGCCCCGAAGCCAGCCTGGCCGCGCTTCCCGGCATGGATGGATACATTGCGCAAGTGTGGACCGGTACTTCGCGCGAGCCGGTTTATTACAATGGTATAAAAAAAGAACGCGTGTTTGAAAATGCTTTTTTAGAATATGGCTCCATGCTTTCTATGACGGCACCTACGGGACGCACGATGTATTTTCTAACCGACCCGATTGAAGATTGGCCGCGAAGCTGGGATGATTATAAGAAGAATTACCAGGCCACTTTTACTGCTGAATTATTATATCCAACAGTATCTCATTTTGAAGTGATGCCTTGGCCAAATCGCATTTACCAGGGAAAATTTAAAGTAGAAGGTTCGCAAGAGAAGCAACCCATTTCGCCGGCGTATGCTACGCAAATGCAGGTGATGGTAAATGCATTGAATACGATGCCTTATTCAACAAATAAGATTAGTGGCAGCAAAGGTATTGGTGTGCTTGCCGGCAACTCGATGATGTTTCAGCGCTTTCCTACACACGAAGGATATGAAGACCCTCAGCTTTCTAATTTTTACGGCATGATACTGCCTTTTATCAAGCGGGGCATACCGGCAGAAGTTGTGCACATGGAGAACTTAGGTTTTCCGGCTACGCTGAAAGATATTAAAGTGCTGGTGATGAGTTATGCGAACATGAAGCCACAGTCGGCAGATGTAAACAAGCAATTGGCGGCGTGGGTAAAAGCGGGCGGCGTGTTGATTTATTATGGCAGAGATGATGATCCGTTTCAGCATGTGAAAGAATGGTGGAATAGTGATGGGATGAAGTATGCATCGCCATCGCAGCACTTATTTCAACAGATGAATACAGATACTGCCAGCATGAGTGCTTCGCATCAGTATGACAAAGGATGGGTATATAGAATGACGCAAAACCCAAAAGAGTTGGTGCTGACACCGGATAGTGATACGGCTTTTTTTAACCTGGTAAAACAAGCTTATTTACAAACTGCAAAAGCAGCGTTGGCAACCAGGAATAATTTTTACCTGGAGCGCGGTCCATACATTATTTCGTCGGTGATGGATGAAAGCGTAAACAGTGAACCATTAGTAATAACCAGGCCGGTTATTGATTTATTTGATCCGGAGCTTCCGGTATTGACTTCCAAAAAAATAGCGCCGGGCGAACAGTCTTTTTTGTATGACATCAGTAAAGTTGTCAATAAAAAAGAGCCGCAAATATTGTGTGCGGCAAGCCGGGCTTACGAAGAAAAGAAAGGGAAGCAATCGTATTCTTTTGTTACGAAAAGTCCGGATAGTACTAACAATGTAATGCGCGTGTTATTACCTGCTAAACCTGTAAACGTTGAAGTGAAAAAGGTGAATGGTGATGTGATGAACGATGCTGCTTTTGTTTGGGATGAAGTTTCGCATACTTGTTTGTTGAAGTTTATAAATGCATCGGAAGGAAGAAGGGTTATGATAAGTTGGTGATGAGTGTTGACTGTTATAAATGTGTAATAGTTTTGAAAGACACAGGAATAGCAGAGAGATATATTTTCTATGTGCTTTTCTTATGGTTCTATTATTTTATGTGTTTAATAAATGCAGTAATGTATTTTAAAATTGGTATTTATTTTTCGCTTTTATAAAAGCTCAGTCATCGCCCCCGAACCTTGATCCGCCGCGGCGGACAACAAACGATCACAAAAGCGACGGACGATGGTTACCAAACACTGTATTCTGTATTTTATTTTATTTCTGTTTTGTGCTTAATAAATCTTAGAAAAGTACAATGCCGTTCTTTTCTTTGCATTGTCTTTATTTGTTCTGTTATAAAACCAACCTGATGAAAAAAGGATTCCTGATAGCGTTATCTGCAACTGTTTTTTCTTTTGCCAATGCACAATCTGCTACTACTGTAAGCAGCCCGGTAGATTATGTAAATGCCTTGATGGGCACGGATTCCAAGCCTTCGCTATCGAATGGCAATGAGTACCCGGCAGTATGTGTGCCATGGGGAATGAACCTGTGGACGCCGCAAACGGGACCGATGGGAAGTGGCTGGCAATATCAATATGCATCCGATAAAATACGCGGCTTTAAACAAACGCATCAGCCTTCGCCGTGGATGAATGATTATGGTCAGTTTTCTATAATGCCCGTAACCGGCAAGCCATCGTTTCGGGAAAACGAAAGGCAAAGCTGGTTTTCGCATAAGGCAGAAGTGGCAACGCCATATTACTATAGTGTGTATCTGGCCGATCATAACGTAACAACGGAAATTGCACCTACGGAACGTGCGGCTATGTTTCGGTTTACGTTTCCAAAAACGGATAGCGCATTTGTAATTGCGGATGCGTTTAACAAAGGTTCTTACATTAAAATCATTCCTTCGGAAAATAAGATCATTGGTTATTCTACACGTTATTCGGCAGGGCATTACGACAACTTTAAGAGTTATTTCGTGATGGTGTTTGATCATCCTTTTACGGTGAACTATGCCTGGCATGACAGCGTTGCGGAAATGAAGAAAACGGAGTTGAAAGATGATCATGTCGGGGCTCTTGTTGGGTTCAGTATCAAAACAAAAGGAGAGCAGGTGAATATGCGCGTGGCTTCTTCGTTTATTAGTGCTGAGCAAGCAGAGCAGAACCTGAAAGAGCTTGGCAGCAACGACTTTGAAACTGTAAAGGCAAATGCTAAGAAAAAATGGAACGATGTGTTGGGTAAAGTAGCCGTTGAAAGTAATGATATTGATAAGCTTAGAACCTTTTATTCCTGCCTGTACCGCATGGTGATTTTTCCCAACAAAATGTATGAGCTGGATGCCGCCGGAAAGCCGGTGCATTGGAGTCCGTACAATGGTAAAATATTGCCGGGATATATGTTTGCAGGAACTGGCTTTTGGGATACGTTCCGCGCGTTGTATCCTTTTTTAAACCTTGTGTATCCATCCATCAATAAAGAGATGCAGGAAGGCTTGATTAACGATTATAAAGAAGGCGGATTTTTACCTGAATGGAGCAGTCCGGGCTACGCGAATGTAATGGTAGGCAATAACTCGGCGGCAGTTGTGAGCGATGCTTATATCAAAGGCTTGCGTGGGTACGATATCAATACATTGTATGATGCTTTGGTGCATGGCGCGAACAATGAAGGACCAGAAGGCACGGGCAGAACCGGCGTAAAATACTACAACAAACTTGGTTATGTGCCTTATGACGTAAAGATCAATGAAAACGCTGCCCGCACGCTGGAATATACGTTTGATGATTTTGCTATTTACCAGTTGGGTAAGGCATTAGGCAAGCCTAAAGATGAGATTGATATTTTTGCGAAGCGCGCTATGAATTATAAAAATCTGTTCGATTCATCGCACAATTTAATGCGTGGTAAAAATGAAGATGGCTCGTTTCAATCGCCGTTCAATCCATTCAAATGGGGCGATGCATTCACCGAAGGCAATAGCTGGCACTACTCGTGGAGCGTGTTTCATGATATGAACGGATTGATTAACCTGATGGGTGGAAGGAAACCATTTGTCGGGATGCTGGATTCTGTATTCAATATGCCGCCTGTGTTTGATGATAGCTATTATGGTGGCGTGATACATGAAATACGCGAGATGCAAATCATGAATATGGGTCAGTATGCGCATGGCAACCAACCTATTCAGCACATGATTTACCTATACAATTATGCAGGCGAACCATGGAAAACACAATACCATGTGCGCGATGCGATGAACCGCTTGTATAAGGCTACACCAGATGGTTATTGTGGTGATGAAGACAATGGGCAAACCTCTGCATGGTATGTGTTTTCAGCGCTTGGGTTTTATCCTGTTTGCCCGGCTACGGATCAGTATGTGTTAGGAGCCCCAATGTTTGCCAAAGCCACGCTGACATTGGATAATGGAAAAAAGTTTGTCATTACTGCCAACGGCAACAGCGATAAAAATTATTACGTTCAAAATGCTTCTTTGAACGGAAAACCATACACGCACAATTGGGTAAGCCAGACTGATATTCAGAAAGGTGGTGCGTTTTCGTTAACCATGGGCAGCCAGCCAAATAAAACAAAAGGCACGGATGCGAAAGACTATCCGTATTCGTTTTCAACGGATAAATAAGAAATTGTTTTAGTTATCCGATAGAGAAAAATAACAAGAGCAAAAGAGATTGAAATTTAGTTTAAAAACATTTTTTTAAATTGAATTACAATCTCTTTTGTCTTTCATTTACAGCTTTGTTTATGGCTCATGATAAATTCTCTTTTGTAATTTTTTAAATTAAAAATTCCTTATAAAATACTTCTTTATGGTCATCATAATAAATATGTTATGAGTTTTTTTATTGCAGAAGACATTAAGATTCGCTTAAAAAAATATTGAAGAAAATTTCCATTTTTCCTTTCTCTTAAATTGCACCGTTATTTCCAAACACGGTATGAAGCAAAGGATTATTCTCTATCTGTATGCAATCTTCTACCTGCTCCTTATGGCAGGATGCCGTGACAAACGTTATACTTATTCGTCGCAGCAATTCCGGTCTGTTTATAACCGGTTCGATCATTTTAATTACCCCAAATCACTTTTCAAAAGCCTCGATTCATTTGCCCGCCAAAATCCTGATTTAAGCTTTGCTGATAAATATGATTACTACACTTTCATGTGTGGCTATTACCACATAGCAAAAAAAGATGACTTGAAAGCGCTTACTTACAGCGATAGTTTGCTGCTGCTGACCACGCGCAAAAATGATCCGGCTAATGGTATCGATAAAAAAGCAGCCGCTTATTTAGCAAGAGGTAGTGTCTTGTTTGCTTTAAAAAAATACAACAATGCTCTTAACGATCTCTATCAAAGTAAAGTATCAGCAGAGCATGGAAAAAATGCCGATATCAAAGCCGATGTCTATTATACCATGGGCATGGTGATGTTTAAAAAACTAAGCTATACGCAGGCAGCCAACTATTTCATCCAATCGTTTGCAGCGGGTAGTATAAAGCAACCGATGCCGTTCAGTAAGTTTTACCGGATGCAGGAAGTGCTGAATAATATATCGGAAAGTTATTTGATGGCTGGCATACCAGACAGTGCATTGATGTATGCTGCCAGGGTAGAGGCCTTTCTTGATAAAAACCAGTCTTTTTACAAGCAAGATCAACTGTTTGAAGTAGCGCGGGCAGCAGTGGAAGGCAATGCCGGGCAAGCTTATCTTTTAAAGAACGATACTGCAAACGGTGTCAGACTTTTACGCAGCAGCATTGCTTCCAATAGCCGCCCGGGATATGATAACGGCAATGCACTTCGTATGCAGCTTACACTGGCACAATTCTATCTTGATAATGAAGTTAAAAAGCATCAGCATATACAAGCGGTCGCAACACTGGATGCTGTTAAAACAGGTCTTGATAGTATTCACGATGAAGAATTGCAGGCAAAATGGAATTATCTCATGAGCCGCTATTACGATTTGTCGCATAACCCTGCCACCGCTTTAGTTTACCTGAAGCAAGGCATTGACTACGATAAAAAAACAAATGCGGAAAATAAAGTGCTGAGCGAAACCAACGTTGACTCTTACTTCCAGGCGTTGCAGAACGAATATGAAATGCAGTTGCTGAAAGAGAACAGCCAGATAGAGCAGATTTATCTCATTATCTCAGTAATACTATCTGTGCTTTGCGGTATTATCGTCTTGCTTATCTGGCGTTACTGGCATAAGTCAAAGGAACATGTTGACGTATTAACCCGGCTAAATAAAAAAGTAAAACGACAGAAGAAAAAACTTGAACAGGCATTGGTGGCGCTTAGTGCGCGCAATGCCGAAAAAGACCATATTCTGAAAGTAATTGCTCATGATTTGCGCAACCCAATATCGGCTATCAACGCTTTATCGAAGTTGCTGAAAGATGATCCAACTCTTGATAAAGAACAGAATGAATGTTTGGATTTGATAAGTACAGCAGGCGTGGAAAGCCTGGAATTGATAGACGCTATTATGCAGATGGAAGACAGCCAGCAATCATCTGTTATAAACCGGAAGCTGCGCAATATGAATGAAATGGTATTTAGTTGTGTAAGCCAGCTTAAACCGCTGGCAGCTTCAAAAAGCCAGAACATTATTATCAGGCAATCAGCCAGCCCTCAAATGGCATTAATTGATACAGATAAGATACAGCGTGTCGTAAAAAATCTTCTCAGCAACGCCATTAAATTCAGCCATAAGGGAAGTGCCATTTCGGTAAGAGTTACGGGGAACGAAAAGAACATTATTATCAGTATTTGCGATAATGGAATCGGCATTCCTGAATGGTTTCAGGATAAGGTGTTTGAACCTTTTACTGAAGCGCGCCGTAAAGGCACCGAAGATGAAAAAACTTTTGGATTGGGGTTATCAATCTGCAAGCAATTTATAGAAGCTCATGGCGGCAAAATATGGTTCAAGAGTAAAGAAAACGAAGGCTCTTGTTTTTACATAAAATTGCTGCGAGAGGAAGCTGATGATATGATTGGTAACTACAGTAAAGAACTTATTTCTGTAAATGAAACTGCATAAATAGTTTCTCTTTTTTGTGCTCATTTTCCTGTGGTTCTTTCCGGAATTGTATAGCTTACAATTTTGGTAACCATCGTTCGTCTCATTTGTGATAGACTGTTGTTGCCATTCCCGCTGCTTCAATGCGCAGGAATGCTTCCAAAAGGGTTCAGGGCAATGATGAAGCTTTTATCAAAGCGAATTAAAACATCCGTTTTCAAACCGAGTCACTACTTTTTATTTTCATTAGTTGATTTTTCGGGAATAGTTTCTTTTAATTATAAAGCAACGCTTATAAAGATTGCCGGAATTCTATCACTTTTATCTTCTTTGCTGATCATTTTAATCTGCTATCTTATTCTGCATGTATTACCATCGGTGTTAATGAACATACTATGCACATTCTATACAACTGGCAACGTAAAAAATTTACCGGAATAATTTTTGGATTTGTAAATTGTTATAACTTTCATCATTATTTACTAAATATCCCATCTCATGGCAAAATCAGCAAAGAAAGCGGTTGCTTTAAAGAACTTAAAGAAAGCAAATACCGCTAAAAAAGCCACTGCTCCCAAAAAAGCAGCAGCACCTAAAAAAGCAGTTGCATTACAGAATTTAAAGAAAGCAAAAGCAGCCAAAAAAGCGGCGGCACCTAAAAAAGCAGTTGCGAAAAAAGCGGCTGCAAAAAAGGCAGCATCTCCAAAAAAAGCGGCAGCGCCTAAGAAAGCTGTTGCTAAAAAAGCGGTCGCATTAAAGAACCTGAAAAAGGCTAATGCCGTGAAGAAAGCGGCATCGCCTAAAAAGGCAGCATCTCCAAAAAAAGCGGCAGCGCCTAAGAAAGCAGTTGCTAAAAAAGCAGCCGCTCCTAAGAAAGCGGTGGCGCCTAAAAAGGCAGTTGCAAAGAAAACGGCGAAGAAGGCTGCAGCTACTGCTACAGATGTACCAACATCGGTAGACATGCCATCAACATCTTCGGCAACAACAGATGAATCACCGATGGAAACGCCATCTACTATGCCTGTAGCCGATACAGATACTGACAATACAACAAATACGTCAGAATCATAAGTTAGTCAGCATAAAAAGAGTAAAGCCATCCCGACATTGCTGTTAGGATGGCTTTTTTTATTGAACATAATACTTGAATTGAAAACGATAATTTGCTTTTTTAAAGATGAATCTTAATTCATTTTCAGCGGTACAATCATTTCAAAAGGAGGAATGTTTACGGTAAATGTTTGCCTGTTGTTTACATTTTCCATGCGATACTGACCGCTCATTCTGCCCATCTCGGTGCGCAGGTTGCAGCCGCTTACATATTGAAATTGCTTACCAGCTTCTATAACAGGTTGCACACCAACTACGCCTTCGCCTTCTACATCACGTGTTTGCCCGTCGCTATCGAAAATATGCCAGGTGCGCTCCAGTAATTTTACAGTAAACGGATTGTGATTTTTGATGGTAATACGATATGCAAACATGAACTCGTGGTTTACAGGATTGCTGTATTCTGCCTGGTAAAATGTTTCAACGCTGATTTGTACGCCTTCCGATATTTTCGATACCATAATAGATTAATGGTTAAGTAAGTAAATTCTCGTTTGGTCTGATGACTGCAAAGAAAAATCTGTTTATCGAATCTCTCTTTGCTTTTCAGTTGGAAAGGAACTTTGCCAAAGATAAAAGGAATCCTTTGTTTTCTTCAGTATCAAACCGATGCAACTGTTTTGCAAGCCTTGTACCAACTGTTTTTACGTTGTACACATAAGTGAATTTACGACTAACTTCCTTAGGATGAACAAGTAAAAGATGCGACTTTGTGATAGTATAAAAGGGAAAGCTGTTCTGTAAAAATCAGAAAAGGAAAAAATGTCTAACGGCGGGACGTGTTTTTTATCTTAAAGCTACCTTTCCCCAGCCACAACAATCCATTTATAATTAATTGATTCTGATATGGGCTACCGAAAGTAGACGACAGTTGCTTGTTGGTGCCGCCGTCATAATCCATATCATTGTGCCCCATGTTCAGGTATAGCATGCGATAGTTTCTGTTTGTCCATACCACAGGATAATAACCGCTATGCCATATCTCGTAAGGCTTTGGTCCGTTGCCTAACGGAAAGGAAGATGAATCTACCGACAGCAATATCCTGATGTCTTTGTTTGCCCGCAAATCATTTTTCCAGGCATACCATTCATTCGGCGCTGCCGTAAAGGTGTCTGGTAACTGTTTCGTCGCCGGATGTGTCTTTGTTTCGGTTCGCAGCACTGCTGTTGTTGGATGCCATGTATTGCTTTTGTATTCGCCGCTTCCAAGAAATTCATTGTAATACCAATCCCAGTTTTGCGGATAATCAGAAGGCGTTAACGCGAAGGCTGAAAAGTGAAAACCCATCCACGCGCCGCCATTTTTCATGTATCTTTCAAATGCTTGTCTTTGCGGCAATGAATCGGGTCTTGTATCTAAAAACAGAACCACATTATAGTGAGAAAGAAAGGTATCATTCAGATTGTTCCAGTTGTTGGTAGAGTCGTAAGTAAAATGATATTTAGCGCCCATTTTCGGAAACCAGTTATTGGCTTCGTGTACAAATGAAATGTGCGCAAGGTCATGTTTGGCTGTGTAAAATGCAATCACTTTAAAAGTTGAAAAACTTTTTTGTGCTGATGTAGTAACAGCAAAGAACAATAAGAAAGAAAGAAGAAATGAACCAAAAATTTTACTAAGCATTCTAAAGTATTTTATGGCAACGGAATGAGGATGCAATAATACTTTGTCTTTACTCTTTTTCTTTCATGCAACGGAATGTAAGGTTGATCCGGGCTTCTTTAATTTTTTTTGATTTCGGCAAGCTGTGATGCCAGTGTTGTTGTGTAATGTCTTTCATTAAAAGCAGGCTGCCACTTTCGAGAAGGATAGAAACTGTTTCTTTGGTTTTCTTATGACGGAATGAGAACATTCTATCCGCACCAAAGCTTACCGATGCAATGGCAGATTCCTTTTCGATAGATGATTCATTATCGCTGTGCCAGCCCATGCCTTCGTCGCCATTATGGTATAAATTTAAAAGGCAGGCATTAAAAGCTTCGCCTGTTTTCTCTTCAATTGTTTGCTTGATGAACAACAAATCTTCGGTCCATGGCAAAGCTTCTTTCGTAACCTTGGAATATGTATAGGAATACGCTTTATCGCCATACCAGGCTACTTTTCTTTTGGTAGTGATATGCCTGCCATATACAAATGCTTCTTCGTGTTTCCAGTCGATTGTGCCAAGCAAATTTTCAAAAAAATTGCAGGCTTCAGGTTTTGGAATTATGCTTCCATAATAGAATGCAAAGCCATCATAAGGAAGAAGATTTGTCATCGTTATAAAAACAAAATTCCGGAACACTTGTATGAACCGGAACTTTGATGATTGATATTTTTAAAATGGATAATCCGCTTTTGTAAAAGCTCAATCATTGCCCTGAACGATGAACCGCCGCGGCGAACACCACCGTCGCTTAATCGGAGCAACGAAAGATGACTACCAAAAACTGTATTTTGTATTATTTTAATTGATCCCGCTTTATCGTCAATCAATTTATGTATCAGGATTTATTCCTGTCGAGCGCTACCAGTGCAATACCTGCGACCACGGCAATGCCGCCTGCATAAATTGGCCAACCAATTGTTTTTTCTTCTTGCCGGTTTATTTGTACAGGTCCTAAATCGACAACCTTTTTTTGCTGCGTAAAACTGATGTTTCGGAATACGAACATGAGGATGCCAACGATAATGAGAACGATGCCGAGAATTTTCATACTACCTGATTGTGCTGTTTTATTGCTTTGATGAATCGTTTGCGTCTGAATCGGAAAATATTTTTTCGAATGTGTGCATGATGCCCGACATAGGTCCTTCCATTTTATTAGTTCGGTCGTCAATCGTGGTATCATTTATAATAGAACCAAGTTGCAATGCAGCCGGCAAATGTTGCAGTATATTACTGCGGTTATCTTTAAAAACATTGGCCAATACTGCACCGCTGGCTGTATCACCCAACGAATCATTCACCACTTTAATGGCGGTATTTGTGGCATGGTTCAAAGCATCTTCAGCCATGTCAACACTGGTATGCGCATACGCGGCAACGCTGCCGGCTACTTCATCGGAATGATTGCCATACAGCTTATTTTTCCAGTTTGCGCTTGTAGAATTATTTCCCCCTATTAACGATTGCGCCTGCTCTTCGCTTCGTGTATAATGATAAAGACCCAGTAATGAAACCGGTATTGCAGCCTGAGCCAATAAGTCTTTATCAGCATTCTGCTCATCTTTAGGTGCCTGTGTATTCGGATCGACTTTTTCAACCGGCCAGTGCCCGGTAGCTTTTTGCATTTCCTCTATAAGATCCATAGCCAAAAGTTTTTGTGTTCATATAGTGAGCAATCAATATCATGCCATTATCCATTGGAAAAATGTAACGTTTAATCAACGCAACTGCCCGAAACTATTGCTTACTCATGCTTCTTATCTCAACACTTCCTATATCGCTAATCAACTTTATGATCCTGGCTTCTTCCCGTTTCGGAATGCCAATTGCCAGGTTGCAAAACATGCTGATGTCCTGTTTCTCTATTAATGCATCGTTTTGTTTTACAACCATCATCACATCATTCATTACGGTATAATCGAAAGAAAGATGGTATTTTACCAGAACCGGTTTTTGAATAACAGGCGTTAATTGCAAGGCTAAAGAAGCGGCTGTTTTATAAGCCTGGATCAAGCCGGGAACACCGAGCAATGTGCCTCCAAAATATCGCACCACCACGATCATTACGTTAACCAATCCCTTGCTGTCTATCTGTCCTAAAATCGGTTTGCCTGCCGTGCCCGATGGCTCGCCGTCATCGCTGACGCGGAAATTATTTCCATCCAAACCAATGCGCCAGGCAAAGCAATGATGATTCGCTTTTGGATGTTCTTTTTTTAATGCCTTTAGTTTTTCTTTCGCTTCCTCGCTTGTTTCTACGGGGTAAGCAAATGCAATAAAGCGACTGTTCCTGTCTTTGTGTTCTGCGGTTGCCGGCTTTTGTATAGTGTGGTAAAAATCTGTTTGCATTATTGATGTAAACGGGTAAAATAATCTATCCGGTCGTTGTCTGTCTGTTCGGTTGCTGTTAAGATATGTTGTTGTAAATGTGGCGCCGGCAAACCTTGCCCGATGTATAATTTTTGATTGGAGATAATGCGCGCTTCATCCCACAAGCCAGCATCTATAAAGGCTTGCAGAAGTTGCGCACCACCTTCTATCAACACACTTTGTATATTCAGTTTATAACAAGCTTCGCAAATGGATGCAGCTAAGAATTCGCGTTCAGTCATCTTGTAAAACTGTACTTGTTCTTCCTCTTTTTGCAGGCTGTCATTTAGTACAATCGTTTTAATTGTTTTGTCAAAAAGATGAAGGGATTGAGGCAGGCGAAGCTTTCTATCTAACACCAAACGTATCGGCGATTTGCCGTTCCAAAGGCGATTATTCAATTTTGGATTGTCAAGCAAAGCGGTATTTGTTCCCACTAAAATAGCGGCTTCTTCGCTGCGCCATTTGTGTACCAACCGGTTGGTAAAGCCGTTGCTGATGATCAAGCGTTCTTTATTCGAAGAAGCGATATATCCATCCGCCGTTTGCGCCCATTTCAGGATGATGTAAGGTCGGTATCGTGTATGAAATGTAAAGAAGCGCTTATTGAAATGTACGCACTCCTTTTCCATTGTGCTCATCGCTACTTCCACACCAGCAGCCTTTACTTTTTCAATGCCTTTGCCATTTACCTGCATAAACGGATCGCGGCAACCGACTACCACTTTCGGTATTTTTTTATGGATGATGAGGTCAGCGCAGGGCGGTGTTTTTCCCCAATGTGCACAAGGCTCCAGCGATACATAAATGGTTGATCGCGGAATCAACGGAATGTCTTCTTCCTTCACACTGTTTATGCAGTTTACTTCGGCGTGTGCAAAGCCGTATTGCTGATGATAACCTTCACCGATAATCCTGTCGCCATGCACCAGAACAGAACCAACCATCGGGTTTGGCGCTACGCTGCCGGCTCCCAATAGTGCCAGTTGCAGGCATCGCTGCATATACCATTCGTCGTTTGCCAATTGTTGAAGACCGTTTGGGCAAAAGTAACAAGATAACTATCATTGCAGTATGACAGTGCTTGAGGCATATCGTCAATTAAGTGTAACGCTGCAGGTGATATACGAGCCGCGCGAAGCCAATCGTATCGCCAGCTTTGTCATTGAAGCTCTTACCGGACTAAATAATACGGAGCGCATCGTTCACCGGGATGCTCTTTTTACCCGGCAACAACAAACCCGTTTTAATCACATCGTGCTGGATTTACTCAATCACAAACCCGTGCAGTATGTGTTGCAGGAAGCGCATTGGTATGGAATGAAGTTGTACGTAAATGAATCTGTCCTGATTCCGCGTCCTGAAACTGAAGAGCTGGTAACCTGGTGTATTGAAGAAATGAAAGCAGGCCCGACGGATAAAAACCTCCGGATACTTGATGTGGGAACCGGCAGCGGAGCTATCGCCATTGCTTTGCAAAAAGCTTTGCCGTCGGCTGCTGTTTCGGCGGTTGATGTGTCTGTCGATGCCTTGCAGGTTGCGGCGCAAAATGCAGAAGAACAACAGGTTTCTATATCGCTTTTTAAAGCTGATATCCTTGATACGGAGCAATGGGCAAGCTTGCCTTTATTCGATTGTATCATCAGCAATCCGCCATACATAACAGAAAAAGAAGCAGAGCAAATGCAGGCGAACGTGCGTCAGTTTGAACCACATCTTGCCTTATTTGTGCCTGATAATAATCCCTTGCTTTTTTATGATGCCATCTCTTCCTTTGGTCTAAAGCATTTACATAACAAGGGCTTTCTTTTTTTCGAAATCAATGAATCGTTTGGTAATGAAGTTGCTCAGTTGCTTTCAGCCAAAGGTTATATAAACGTTGAATTGCGAAAGGATATGCAGGGAAAAGACAGGATGGTGAAAGGAGAGAAGTTTGATAATTTTTAACTGGTAATTGCTAATTGAAGAATATAAACAAATGCCCACCGTCAACTATCATCTGACGCCTCTCATCTACTTCACATTCGCTACTACTTTGGCACCGGCGCGCTTGGCGCTTTGCATAATATGAAATACTTCGCCATAGTAAGAAGACGTATCGGCATTAATAACAACCGATGGTGTATCAATGGTGCTGCGCATTTTGCCTACTTCTTCTTTTAATAAAGAATCTACCTGGCTGATATCAACAGCACGCTGACCGAGGAAAATTTTTTGTTCTTTATTGATAGAAATAACGATGTTCTGTTTGGCTTTTGTGTCCCTGGTTCCTTTCGGGTTGTTCACCTTTACTACGTTAGGATTGGCAAGTGTTGACACGATAAGAAAAAAGAACAGCAGGATGAACAGCAAGTCGTTCAGCGTACCGGCGTGTATCTCTCCGTGCGATCGGTTTCGTTTGCGGATGTTCATGTTTTAGTTGATGGCTGGTTGTTGACAGTTGATGTTAAAGAAGCGATTCGATTAAGGCTTTTACCATTAACCATTTACATTTTCCATTTAACAATAATTATCTTGTTGGCTCTTGCAATACGTCTAAAAACTCGGCGCTGGCGGCTTCCATTTTATTGGCAGTTTTGTCTATCTGCGCGGTTAAAAAGTTATAGCCTACATAAGCCAGCAAGCCAACAATCAAACCCGTAGCAGATGTAATCATTTTAGTATAAATACCACCGGCAATTTCACCCAACTGAAGCTCACCTTTCGAAGCAATATTGGAGAACAGTTGCAGCATACCGACAATGGTTCCGAGGAAGCCAAACATAGGCGCAATGCCGGCAATGAGTGAAAGAACGGAAAGATTGCGTTCCATTTTATACATCTCAAGCTTGCCCACATTCTCCATGCTTTTCTCAATGTTTTCTATCGGTTTTCCAATGCGCTGCAAGCCTTTGTCTATCATACGTGCAACCGGGTTATCTGTATTGCGGGCAATGTTTCGCGCGCTGGTTAGGTTTCCGGTCAAAATATTATCGCGGATGATATTCATGAAGTTCGATTCAATATTCGCAGCCTTACGGATGGCAATGAGCCGCTCGAAAAAAACAAAAATAGAAGCCGCAAACAGCAGGTACAACGGATACATAATCCATCCGCCTTTATTAAGTAAACTACCCAGAGTTTCTGCCTGTGGTTGTATAGTAGTAGCGGTGCTGTCTGCCACCTGTAATAAAATCCCCGTCATGCTCTGTTGATTGATGTGCGCTAAAGTAGTTGGTAACGCATCATTAACGGGATGTTTGTGAATAAATTACATGAAGGGAGATTTTTAAAAAATGTTTTTCACAATAGAGGGAACACGGTTGATATGGATTGCGTGAAAGGATATATAGGATTTAATAATTAATAGGTAAGATTGAATAATGCTTAAAATTACAAGCTTATTAGTACTGATAGGGGTTCAATAATATTCAATCTAAAAGTCAATTCCCACCCAGCTTTTTTTATTCTCTTCGTATTTTTTAAAGTTGAACTGGTATAGCTTTCCCGGGCGATGCGAGACATTGTTTTCATATTCGCCGGTATCAATCAGGAAGTCCATATTGAAGAATTTCTTCCTGAAATTTCGCCGGTCCATTTTCGTGTTTAAAATGGCTTCGTATAAAAGCTGAAGATCGCGCAGAGAGAATTTTTCCGGTAATAAATTAAAACCAAGCGGGTGCTCCTGTATGCGTTTCTGAAGCCATTCATAACATTCGCTGATGATGAGACTATGGTCGAACGCCATGTTCTGCAAGCCTTGTACATTGTGCCAGTGCAGCTCGTTGTCCATCTTTTTTAACTGGTGGTCTTTAATGTTAAGCAGCGAACAATAAGCAACCGTTAATACACGACCGCCGGGATGCCGGTGCGGATGACTGAACGTGCGCACTTCTTCCAGGTACACATCATCCATGCCTGTGCGTTGTTTCAGCACGCGATAAGCAGCCTCGGTAAGTTCTTCATTGTTGATAGCAAAGTCGCCAAGCAAGCTCCACTTGTCTTTATAAACTTCAAGATCGCTGCGAATAAGCAATACTTTTAGTTCATTTTCATCAAAGCCAAATATCACGCAGTCTACCGTTATGGGCACACATGGGTAAGAAGCAACCAGCGCTTCCGCGTCTGCAATTAGCATCGTGTTGTGTTCAGTTGTAGCAGTCATTTCTGCAAAAGCCATCGTCAGTTGTATTTAAAAAAGCAATCAAAGTGTAGAGAGTACACGAATGTATACGATTACTTCGAGAGCGACAAGCAGCAGAAAACTTTTTAAAAAACGTAATTTTTTTTTTGAAGTATAAAAAATTCTTTTTTACTTTGTATTTCAAAGTGCTTTTATGAATGAAGAAACCGGGCATCTGCAAACGTTGAAAGACATCCGGTCCATGATGGAAAAAAGTAGCCGCTTTATCAGCCTTAGCGGGCTAAGCGGTGTAGCAGCAGGCATCTGTGCATTGATAGGCGCCGGCTTTGCTCATAACATATTGGGTGGCGCAATATTGCACAGCGGCGATAAAGCAGATAACACTCGTTTTTCGCGTGTGCCTGTTAGTGAAATTACCCTGAAGGAATATATGGGCAATTCATTGTTCCAGATTGCCATTGGCGTTATCATCGCAGCACTGTTTTTTGGTTTTCTCTTCACTTATTTACGTAGCCGCAAAACAGGCGTGCCTATTTGGGGTTCGCAGGCAAGAAGATTGCTTATTAATGTTTCGATTCCAATGATAGCTGGCGGCATTTATCTTTTGAAACTGATAGACAATGGGAGCTATGGGCTTATTGCGCCGGGATGCTTATTATTCTATGGCTTATCATTGCTGAATGCAAGCCGCTATACACTGAATGAGATTCGCTATCTTGGTTATGCTGAAGTGTTGCTCGGAATTATCAACTTATTTTTTATTGGTAATGGTTTGTTTTTTTGGGCAATTGGTTTCGGCGTTTTGCATATTCTCTATGGCGCATTCATGTGGTGGAAATACGAGCGCGCCGGTGATGTAAATTAAAATGATGAACAACCCGATAGAGAAATTAAATAAAGTATTCGACAGCCGCGTGCGCCTCGGTATTATGAGTGCGCTGCTGGTGAATGACGATGTGAATTATAACTCCTTAAAAGAACTGATGGAAATAACAGACGGCAATTTGGCCAGTCATTTAAAAACATTGGAAGACAACGGTTATATAAAAATGAGCAAAGGATTTATAGGGCGAAAAACAAATACAGTGTATTCTGTAACGAAAGCAGGCGAGAAGGCATTTAAAGAGCATCTCGATGCGCTTGAAAAGATGATCAAAAGCATAGGATAAATTTTTTTGTCAAAATACTTTGTAATACAAAGCGCTTTCAAAATGAAAATCAGAAGAATTTATAAAGATGCAATTATTGCCGTACGACTCTGGTTGTGGACTTCATTTATCCTGGCTGCAGGAATGGCTGCGTATGTCGGTTTCACAGAAGATATTCCGCTAAACTTCCTTTTTGCTATTCCTTTCTTTATTGCTGCACTGGTTGGCAGTATGCCTGCTGCGCTTATCCTGTATTTCCGGATAATTGGTATTAAAAAAGCGCCCGTTTCTGTAAACCAAAAGTTTTCACTGTTAATGTCTCTTTGCCTTTTGATTGCTTTTTTATATGGCTTACCAGGTGGTTTTTTGTCAGAGGTATTTTATCAAAACATCGATAATTACTTTTTCTGTTTCGGCGGCGTAACCGCCGTTATTTTCCTCATTTCACTACTGGCAGTTGGCATTAATACTAAGGTGTTGACTGTTTATTTCTCATCTCCGGTTTTTTTAGATCATCAATCAAATACAACACATATGCAACACGAGCAACCATCGCCTGAAGTAGGCAGCCAGTCTCAGTTTCAGCCAGTATTATCAGAACCTAAACCGGTAAACAAAACACTTATTAAAGTTGCCATTACCGCTGCGCTCATCCTGCTGATGATGATACCGGTAAGCTATATACAAAGCTTAATAACGGAGCGGCAGGAGCGGCAGGAACAAATTGTAAAAGAAGTAAGCAGCAAATGGGCTGCGGACCAAACGGTAACACCTTTATACCTTGTAATTCCTTACAAAACCGGCGACTCACTGAACAAAAAAGAAGTGACGGAAAACCTGGTAATTCTTCCTGAGCAGGTATCGGTAAAAGGAAATATTGAGCCCGAAAAAAGGCACCGTTCCACTTATGATGTATTGCTTTATCGCAGCAAGCTCGACATCAGTGGTGAGTTTCGTTTTTCATTACCTAAAAATATACCTGCCGATAAACTGGTACTAACAGAAGCCAGGCTTTGTACCGGCGTCAGCGATTTTAAAGGCATTGAGAAAAAAGTAAGCATTCGCTTTGGTAATAATGATGTGTTGCTCTCTCCAGGCTTGCCGGTCGATATTGATAGCAATGGCTTATCGGCACCCGTTGAAATTACAGATGCACAGGTAAATACTTCCATTCCTTTTAGCTTCTCACTTTCGCTCAAAGGCAGCAGCAGCCTGCATTTCAAGCCTTTAAGTGGCAACAGCAGTTTTGAAATGGCTTCCTCTTGGCCGCATCCTTCTTTTGACGGAAATGTAATACCGGTAAGGGATAATGGTAATGAAGAAGCAGGCTTCCCCGCCAGGTGGAGTTTCAGCAATGCCAACCTTCCATTTGCCACTACACTACAGGGCGATGCGATAAAAAGCTATAACGATTTGTCCTTCGGTGTCAGCCTTATTCAGCCGGTTGATCAATACGCGAAGTCAATGCGCAGTATCAAGTATGCCATACTTATCATCGGGCTTACGTTTGCTTTATTCTTCATAGTAGAAGTTTTACAGAAGAATCCAGTGCATCCTATCCAGTATATTTTGGTCGGGTTTGCGCTCGTAATTTTCTATTCACTTCTTGTTTCTATCAGTGAATTTATTCCATTTGATTATGCTTATTTGGTAGCATCTGTAGCTACGATTGTGCTGATTACTTTATACACCAAAAGCCATTTTAAAAACCGGAAGACGGCAGGCATTTTCTTCGGTGTGCTGGCTGGCTTGTATGGCTTTATTTATATACTTATTAGTTTGGAAGATACAGCGCTTTTAACCGGAAGCATTGCTTTGTTTGTTGTGCTTGCCATAGCCATGTACGCTACGCGAAAGATCAATTGGTATCAGCCATTGGGAGCAAAAGAAAACAATTAGTTCCCATCATCTATCTAAACATATTTATCATGAACCTGAGCGAAAAATGGATTGCGCATTTCAGTGCTAACCTGAAAGAGCAGCGCATCAACTGGCAACAGCAACCGAGCATTACAAAAGAAGAAATAGCCACCCTGATTCCTTCTTTGCAAGCGTGGCAACTGGGCGAAACTTCTGATGGCAGCAACCTGCTTTGCGCTGCCACCAAATATGCCCGCAGTATAAACGAGCCGGGCTATGTAGACGCGATTGCTCTTTTCATAAAAGAAGAACAAAAGCATGGTGAAAACCTGGGTTTTTATTTAGATGTCATTGGTGAAAAACGGATTGGTAAAAACCGGGGCGATTCATTGTTCCGGTACATCCGTCATTTCAGCACCAGTATGGAAATATGGACACTTGCCGTGATAACAGTAGAGAGCGCTGCACAGGTTTATTACCAGGCATTAAAAGATGCTACCCGATGTATATTACTGAAAAGTATTTGCACTGATATTCTCACCGATGAAGCGTATCGTATTTCGTTTCAGGTTGAGCGGATGAAGACGCTGTATGAACCGAAACCGAGGTGGAAAAAACAGTTGCTAAACGGCTTATATCTTTTCTTTTATATCTGTACAGCTATCATTATCTGGCTGGCGCATAAGAAAGTATTTATGGCTGGAGGCAATACATTTCGCAGCTACGCGCGCAAGATGAAATACAAGTATCTGAAAACGCTGAAGCGATTATCATCTGAAGATAAACCGCCTCGTTTAATAAGGGAAGATATGATGTTGTTCACGCTGGCGCAGACGTTATTAAAACCGCATAAACTGAATTAACCTGAACCCTTTTCAACCCTGACCCTTTTTATTTAAAAATTAGATTATGATACAATCGATAAATGATGTGAGACTCAAGCGGCAAGCGACAAGCTGCAAGAAGAAACCGGAAAATGAAAAGCACACATCCTTTAAAAAGCAAATTGCCCTTACCAAAGCATTCGGCTACGCATTTTTTGGCCTCTTCCTGTTTTTTAAAATGGAACGAAACGGAAAGATACAATTGTCGCTCGCCCTGCTGGTAACGGCTTTTGGTATCGCTTTGCAAATCAGTGCGCAGGAATGGATTTACGTATTGCTGTGCATAGCTGTTGTGCTGTCTCTGGAAATGCTGAACAGCGCTATAGAAAAGCTATGCGATATGGTATGTGCCGAATACAATACCACCATTAAAATCGTCAAAGATGTAAGTGCAGGTGCGGTGCTGTGGACATCACTCATCAGCCTCATTGTTGCCGCCATTATTTTTTTACCTAAAATTACAACTCTATGTTTTCCAAAATAACGAAGCTGGAAAGAACGATGCTTCTTTCTTTTTCCTTTACTATACTCGTCTCACTTGTAAGGCTTTTGTACACAGGTAAATACGATTTCTTATTTTATCCGTGGAATCTCTTTCTGGCTGCAATTCCTTACCTCTTTGCTCGCAAACTGTCTTTGGATAGAAAGCGGATTGCCAATGGTGTATTGATGGCAGGCTGGCTCTTGTTTTTCCCGAATGCGCCGTACCTTATCACCGATGTATTTCATTTTCGCCAAACAACTGATGCACCTGTTTGGTTTGACTTAATCCTTGTGATGTCCGGTGCCTGGAACGGGCTCATGGCAGGTATGATTTCCTTATTGTATGTTGAACGGTTTCTCTTTCGTTTTATAACAGAAAACCGGGTGAAGTGGATTAGTGCCGGCTTTATTATTTTATGCAGCTACGGTGTGTATGTGGGCCGGTATTGGCGCTTCAATAGCTGGGATATCGTTGCGCAGCCAAAGGCTTTATTGCATGCTTCTGCGGGCACTATTTTTCATCCGCATTATCATGTTGGTATCTGGGCATTTACATTAGTGTTTGGTGTTATGATGTATCTTATTTACACTACGATGAAGTTGTTTGCGGGTATTGGATTTAATAACAGTACCTTACCTGATGCCTCATCGATAATGTAAAGTCCGCATATAGCTGATAAGGTTATCTGCTTACTAATACAATGTATAAGAATGAAGAATTTTATATGGTATTCCTTTTTGCTTATTTTAAACTATTCGTGTGCTCCTTATGAACCGTCAGGAGAAGAAAAACAAGAAGTGTTTAATAATGTCCAGTACAATAAAAAAATACTGGCTGACTTCTTTAATTACGACTCTTTAGCACAATTTTTACTATACACAGCCGGATACTATTTTTACTTACATGGACAGCAGGAATGATGTCACTGTAATAGATAGCAATAAAGAGTCTGAAGTATTAACGCCCAAAGAAGTTATATATTTCTCGGTGGCAATGCTTATTATAATATTAGAAAAATTCCTGAGTTTTTAGCATACAAAGCCGATATTTTGCGGACCGCTATTGGCAGACCAGAAATGGAGATATACAAGAAAAAAGAACCTGCTTTCTTATCAATCAGCAGTTCTTTCATTAAAAGAAAGAACAACGTTCTTGAATGTCATTTTTAATATTGGCATCTCACAGATTTTGATAATTACGACAGCTTCGATTTTGTAAAAGACTCTGCATTAAGTGCTGATTGCACTTATAAGATTGATGTTACAACAGATTATAGCGGCTGGTAGTTACAATACGACATATTAACCGGGAAAGGCAGAAATTTAATAAATCATACAAAAAGTCCCGTTGCAAGTGCAACGGGACTTTTTGTAACTAAGCAATAGTTATGGTGCTACGAGTTGTTCATCTCTTTCGACTCTTCGTAGCTTTTAATTTTATTATACAATGTTTTCCGGTCAATCTTTAAAATTTCGGCGGCTTTCGATTTGTTGTTATTGACTTCCTTCAGCAGGTTCATGATGGTATCATATTCTGCTTTGGCAGCGGCGTCTTTCAGGTCAATGTCCTTAGCTGAAATATGTGGCTGCGATGAAGGAAACGCAGGTTGCGTTGCCGGCGCGTCGTGCGTATGTGTTGGCTTGGTGAAAATATTTGTATTCGTGATTTCCCAGGGCAATGTCTTGGCAGAAATTTTATTGCTGGTCGTCAGCAGCACGGCGCGGCGTACTACGTTTCTAAACTCGCGCAGGTTGCCCGGCCAAGAATAGCTGAGGAACATATTCATTACATCATCTTCAAAGCCCTGGATGTTTTTGTTAAGTTCAGCATTTGTTTTTTCAAGGAAAAACTGTGCAAACAACGGAATGTCATTTTTGCGCCCGCGCAATGGTGGCAGGTTAATCGAAAATTCATTAAAGCGGTGATACAAATCCTCGCGGAACTTGCCTTTATGATAAGCTTCCTGCAGGTTCTCGTTTGAGGCAACAACAATGCGGATGTCAATGTCCATTTCCTTGGTGCCGCCTACACGTTTAAACTTGCGTTCCTGTATCACGCGCAGCAGCGTAGCTTGTATATCGAGCCCTAAGTTGGCAACTTCATCCAGAAACAACGTACCGCCATTTGCCAATTCAAAATGACCTTCCTTATCAGCCAAAGCACCGGTGAAAGCCCCTTTTACGTGGCCAAACATTTCGCTGCCGGCAAGCTCTTTCGAAAGCGTTCCGCAGTCCATGGCGATGAACGGCTTGTTCTTTCTTTCGCTGTATTGGTGAATGGTTTTTGCAATTACTTCCTTTCCTGTTCCGCTTTCGCCATACAGGATAATGCTATAATTCGTTGGAGCGACTATCTCAATTTGGCGGTATAAATCCAGTGTCGATTCTGACTGGCCAATGAGATATTCTCCACTGGTTTTAAACTGAGGCTTTTTTGCGTTGTTAGCCGCAGATGAAGCGGCTGAAGATGTTGTTGCCGTTTGCGCGGCTGCCGTGTTGGGAACCATTGGTGGCGGGTTCTTCAAAGCGGCAGCCAATACACTTAACACTTCTGCCGGAATGAGTGGCTTGGTAATATAATCGTAAGCGCCAAGCTTGATCACTTCCACAGCCGTCTTTATATCAGAATAGCCGGTAATGATAAGCACAATCACCGAAGGGTTAATATTCTTTAGTTCAGAGAGAACATCGCGACCTTCTTTATCGCCGAGGCGGTAGTCGCAAAGTACAAGATCAAAACTGGCTTCCCTGAATTTAGCAATGCCTTTATTGCCGGTGTATGCCACTTCTGTCTCATAGCCTTCCTTGTTCAGAAAACGGCTTAACAGGGTGCAGATGTCAATATCATCATCTATAATCAGGATTCGCTTCTTCATATAACTTGCCTTATTTGCTTCCTATCGAATTCTTTCGTAAAGTAACAGGATAAATTGAAATGACTAAAATATACGCAAAGTGGTTTGAAACAGTTGTATGCACCCGTCCTCATAATCAATGCAGCCTGGTTACTACAAATGTAGCAAACATCTTATCGCAAAATCCCAACAACAGCTTTCTTTTATTTTAATTTTTCGGCTGCAAAGAAAAGGAAGAGAAGAGATTATGGTCTGTTTCTAATGAGAAATTTACCTTAAAGTAAAAGGCGTTTACCTATAATGATGTTGTCTTAAATACGCCATTCCGGTTTTTGTATCAGTTGTATCCTGATAAAGGAATGTAATGTGTGGGAAATCTGAGGTTTAAAAAGTGTGCTTAAAACTGTAGTGTAAATGTGGTGCCTTCGCCCACAGCACTTTGCACCGCGATAGAACCTTTGTGCAACTGCATAATTTGCTTGCAAAGGCTTAAGCCAATGCCACTGCCTGTTTTCTTCGTAGTAAAAAAAGGAACGAAGATTTTATCCAATACTTCTTTATCCATGCCATTGCCATTGTCAGCCACTTTAATGATCACTTTTTTCTGGCTGTTTATGGTGCCAATCAATGATATTACAGGGTGTGATCTTTCTTTTACTGCATCAATGGCATTGATAATAAGATTGATGAGTACCTGCTCAATCAGGTTTATATCTGCTTCAAGTTGAAGCGATGTGTCTTTTAAAATAATATCCAGTTCAATATTTTTGGCTTCGAGCGTAGGCTCCATAAGTTGATACAGGTTTTCAAAAACATCTCTCAGGTAAGCTGTGGTAAGAGAAAGTGATTGTATCTTATTCAGGTTGCGGTAAGTGTCAACAAACTTCAGCAGGTTCTCGCTACGGCGGCGGATGGTGTCAATGCCGGTTTGCAAATCTTCTAGCGAGCCTTCGGTATCTGTTAGTAATGGTAATGATTTCTGCAGCCTGTCTTTCATCATCCCGGCAAGCGAAGAAATGGGCGCTACAGAATTCATGATCTCGTGCGTAAGCACGCGCAACAGTTTTTGCCAGGCATTGTTTTCGGTTTCGTCCAGCGCTTCGTTGATGTTTTGAAAGGCAATCAGTTTGTAAGTTCTGCCTTCTGTTTCAAAGGCGGTAGCTGATAATAAAATTTTGATGGTGGTTTTGTCGGGATGCGCTTCGGTAATTAATGTTTCGCCCGGGTTCAAATCCTGAACCTGGGCTGCCAGTGCAGCTTCCCGTTTTTCCAGCGATTTAATGGTGCGCAGGTAAGCGATGCCTAATAAATTTCGTAACGCTTCATTCATCCATATCACTTTGCCATCTTCTACATCGTACGACAAAATTCCTGTGTTCACAAGTTCCAGTATTTTTTGTAAATACTGGTATTGCGTTTCTTTCTCGCGGGAGATTTGCTTGAAAGCGCCGTTGATTTCATTAAATCCATTGCGAAGCGGCTGTAGTGCCGCCGGCGCCATTTTTACATTAAAATGCCTTGAAAAATCGCGGTAATGAATGGCTTCCACAAACTCATCCACTTCGCGTTGCGCCCGCTTATGGTACAGGTAAAAATTAATGACCTGGATAATAACAACCGGCGCTAAAATGACGGCATACACATATTGGGCGCTCACAATACAATATGACTCGGCGCACAGCACCGCAAACATGACGATGATACGAAGAAGAATACTGAACTCGTACTTTTTATATGTCATATTTATCGAGTCTTCTGTATAGGGCAGTTCGCGTTAAACCCAGTTCCTTGGCGGCTTTGGTAATGTTGCCGCTGTGCTTTTCTATCACGCGAAGGATGGTGCTTTTTTCCAAATGGCTCAGGTTGGTATCATTATCTGCCGTAGCTTGAGCAGCCGGCGCCGATTCGATGGGAGAGAAGATGATATCGCGTCCCTGCAGGTTTTCATTATCGCTCATAATAACAGCGCGCTCGATTGTGTATTGAAGCTCGCGCACATTGCCGGGATAATGATAAGCCTGTAATTTATCAACCGCCGTTTTATCAAATTCAATAGCTGGTTTCATGTATTTGGAAGCATATATATTGGCAAAGTGCTTCGCCAGCATCCCGATGTCTTCTTTGCGCTTGCGCAACGGCGGAACGGTGATCTCTACAGTGTTGATGCGATAGATTAAATCTTTGCGAAAGCGTTGCTCGTTTGCCAGTTCTGTCAGCGTTACATTGGTAGCGCAAACAAGGCGGATATCTATTGGCGCAGGTTGATTAGAACCCAATTTTGTAACCATACGGTTTTGCAAAACGGTCAATAACTTAGCCTGTTGCGTTAGCGATATGTTCCCAATTTCATCCAAAAACAATGTGCCGCCGTTGGCAGATTCAAAGCGACCTTCACGCTCTTCGCGCGCATCGGTAAAAGCGCCTTTTTTATGCCCGAACAATTCACTTTCAAACAAGCTGTCAGTCAGCGCGCCAACATCCACTTTTACATAAGGATTCTTTGCACGCAACGATTTCTGGTGAATGGCTTTTGCAATCAAATCCTTGCCGGTTCCGTTTTCCCCAAGTATCAGAATGTTTGCATCGGTGGGTGCTATTTTGGTGATCTTGTAAAAAATATCCTGCATCAATTCGCTTTCGCCAAGTAGTTCGGTACCAATGATATTGTCTTTGCTATTGCGGGCATCGGCGCGCTGTTGCTTGCTGTTCTTTTCCAGCGCATCTTCAATGGTGGCAATGAGTTTATCGTTGTGCCATGGCTTTACCATAAAGTCAAAAGCGCCTTCTTTCAGGGAACGCACGGCGAGGTCAATATCAGCATAAGCGGTTATCATAATGACCTGCAGGCCTGGCTTTAGTGTTTTTACGCGCTTCAGCCAGTACAAACCTTCATTGCCGGTGTTGATGCTCGATTTAAAATTCATATCGAGCAGCATGAGATCGAAGTTGGTTTCTTTCAGAAGCGCAGGAATGTTTTCCGGATTTTTTTCAACCACAATTTTCTGCACTTCGTTTTTCAGAAGCATGCGCACAGCAATTAATACATCGGGGTCATCATCAACAGCCAGTATCGAACATTTTTTTAAACTCATTAATCAGGTAGTTATATGAAATAGAATGGGAGACAATTTCTATACAACGAACAAACTTAAGAAAAGTTACACGAGTATAGGGGCAATACTATAAAGGGTGAATATGAAGTATGAACGATAAATCAGGAATGATGAACGAAAAAAATAATGATGGTTTTTTGAAATGGCTGTTTATGATTCGTATTTATAAAAGCTCAATCATTGCCCGGAACCTTGATCCGCCGCGGCGAACAACTGTCAATCACAAAAGAGCCGAAAGACGGTTGCAAAAACGGCATTTGTTTTATTTAAATTGATTGCCTGCACGGTGTATGGATTATTTGAAGCGTCATTAATTATTACCTGACATTGTATAAAGCGATTTGTTTTACAATCTTATTTACTGAATAAGTGATGCTGTTTACCCTTTGCAATCACCACGAATTTTATATCAAAATTCTATCATGATAAAATGATATTTTGCGCCCCCAAATAGAATATAATAAGCTGTATATGAATAAAGACGAAGTATTCAAAGACATTGCAAAACCATCCGATTTTAAGTTTAATACGACGGTGGTGAATGTGTTTGATGATATGGTGAACCGTTCGGTGCCATTCTACGATGAAATGCAGCGCATGACGGGCGAAATAGCACGGTCGCATGCAAAAGATAACACCAATATTTACGATCTCGGTTGCTCTACAGGCGCTACCTTTTTATCTATCGACCCGGAATTATCGCCCAATGTAACATTTGTCGGCATTGATGATTCAAAAGAAATGCTTGCGAAATGCGATTTAAAACTGAAGGAAGCCGGTGTAACAAGACCTTATGAACTGGTTGCCACTGATCTTTCGCAGCCGGTAAGTATCAACAATGCAAGCGTGGTTGTGCTTTGCCTTACCATGCAGTTTGTACGACCTTTATACCGTGAGCGTCTTTTGTCTGAGATTTATGACGGATTGAACCCCGGAGGAGTTCTGATTTTAATTGAAAAAATACTTGCTGAGGAAAGCTTATTCAACCGCCATTTTATTGAGTATTATTACGAAATGAAGCGACGCCATAATTACAGCGAAAACGAGATTGCACAAAAGCGTGAAGCGCTCGAAAACGTGTTGATTCCTTACAAGCTGAGCGAGAATATCATCATGCTGAAGGAAGCCGGTTTCAGTCATCATGAAATCTTTTTTAAGTGGTACAATTTCGCTGGCATCATCGCAAAAAAATAACCCAATGATATCTATCGGTAACTTCTTTTTTAAATACCGGAATTTCCTGTTCATTTTTTTATACTTACTGCTTTTTATTCCATCGCCAAGATTGTTTGGTGCATCCATTTTTGGAGAGCATTATTGGATTTGGCCAATGGTGATTGGCTTGCTGGTAACATTTTCAGGGCAAGCCATGCGCGGGCTTACCATCGGTCTTGTTTACATCATTCGCGGCGGAAAAAACCGGAACATTTATGCAGAAGATTTAATAACCAGCGGCATATTCAGCCATTGCCGAAACCCGCTTTATGTGGGTAATATTCTGATGTTGTTAGGCGTTGGTATTTTATCCAATTCGCTGATTTATGTGCTTATTATTATGCCCTTGTTTCTTTTTATTTACCAGGCAATCGTGCTTGCTGAAGAAAATTTTTTACGGGGTAAATTTGGTGAAGCTTTTAATCAATATTGCAGCCATGTAAACCGCTGGATTCCCGATTTCGGAGGTTTGTCAAAAACGCTTAGTGGCTACACTTTTAACTGGCGTCGCTGGCTGGTAAAGGAATACAATACACAGTTTGTATGGCTGGCTGGCATTACGCTGATTCTTCTGTTTGGCTACCCGCAGCTTACCGGTGGTAATACTAAGCTGCGCAATATTTTGGTTGCTGTTATTATTCTCATTCTTGGCGGCTATTATTTTACCATTCGATACCTGAAAAAATCGGGTAAGATGAAGGGATAATTATATTTAGAAATACAAATCCATGTTCTTATTTTTTGCGGTAGATAACTGAATATTTACTGCTAAACAGATCGCGGTCTTTGCTGTATAATTGTAAAGAAGACAAGCTGTCTAACTGCGGAAATTTCTTTCCATTGCCAAGTATCAATACGTTATCATGAGTATTGACAAATTGCGTTAAACTATCGATTTTGGTAAATACAGGAATGTTCTTTTTTGCATAAAAAACAAAGGCATCATTGAACGATTGATAAGCAATTATGTTATTTGCTTCGCTGATAACAGGCTTATGCTTCTTCATGGCTGTATAACTATCCATAGCCGGAAACAACCAGATAAAAATAACAAGCGAAGAAAGCATATAAGTAAACCCAATAGCCTGCATTGTAAAAGCGATATTCTTTCTATATCGTAATGCAATAAAAACTCCGGCAGGCAGAATCAATAACGGAAATGCAATCCAGCTTACGTTGTTGATTGGCTCTGTATTTATCGCCCAAACATAAATACCAACCGGCGTCAGGATGGTGAGTACAGAAATGATTAACAGCTCAGGTTTTATTTTTTGAAAAGAGAAAAATGGTAGCCGCTCCGACAGCCAGCAACCTATCATAATAGCAAGAAATGGATATGCTGGCGTGGTATAATTCAGCAGCCGTGTGCTTGAGAAAAAGTAAAAACCTACAACGCACCAGAAAGCTATGAAACTGAACAACAGGAAATGATTGGTTTTCCGGTTTTGCCAAACATATTTTCCTGCCCGTATAAAAAATGCAGAGAAGGGAAACATACCCATAATCACAAATAAAAAAGTGATGATGAAAGGTCCGCCATGATTATCGACCGGCTCATCAAAGCGACCCACATTGTGCTCGAGAAAGAAGCCTTTTGTCCAATCGCCATTGGTGTGAGTATGAACTAAATAATACCAGGGAAAAGCAACAATTGCTGTGATGAGAATGCCCGTCCATGGCTGCAGGCTTACTATATTTTTCCAGGTAAACTGTTTTGTAAACAACAGGTATAAAAAGATAGTGAGCGCAGGCAGCGCAATGCCTACGGGACCTTTGGCTAAAAAGCCTGAGCCCAAAAGAACATACATTAATGCATACCAACTGAAACGCTTGCCTGTAAAGCCTTCCCAAAAACAGTAGATTGATAATACATGGCAGAAAATAAGGTAAGGATCGGGCGTTGCCAGCCTGAACTGAACAATGGTGTGAATGGATGATAAAAGAATCAGCGAACTCCACCACGCAGCTTTCTCGTTCACATTCTTGTTTACAAATAAAAAGGTACACACAACCACGAGTACGCCACATATAGCAGAGAAAAAGCGGGCGCTTCCTTCATTGACTCCAAAGAGTTTATAAGCCGCCATCATGGCATAATATTCAAGAGCTGGTTTATCGGTGCGCAGTTGTCCATTAAAAGTGGGAATTATCTTATCGCTGCTCAGCATCATTTCCCTTGCACACTCGCTGTTGCGGGCTTCTGCCACCTGAAAAACCGATGTGCCGCCAAGGCGGATAAACATCAACAAAACAGAAAGTAGGATGATGAGTGAAAGCCGGCTGATCTTCATACAGCAAAGAAAAATGAAACAAATTTTATTCAGGAAATTATTGATGCCTGGAGGCTTGCATAAATGTTTGTATCAAAAGCGGACAGTGTTTGTACACATGCGTACAGTGAGCAGGCGAAATTTTACCGTAATTGATTGATTATCAATATTGGCATCCATTGGCATCAAGCTTTCAAATAAGTGTACTGTTTTCATCATGTGCAATTGAACGTCGGGTATGTCTATACCGGGTTCCTTTTTTAAAATTAAAAGAAAAAATTATGTTGAACTATAAAAAAATGCTGGCTCTGGGGATCGTTGCTATGGCTATCCTGGCCGGACTTACAAAAATCAGGGCTAATCAACTGATCATAACCAGGTCGGTAAGTTGTGTTGAGTCATGCTCTTCTTTTGCAAAAGCAGACGACTTCAGCATTGTAAATATTTTGTCTGTAAAATTCAGGTAAGAAAAATAATCATCATCCTTAACCGGTAAAGACGTTTTAGAAATGGACAGAGTTATTCAAAAGAAAAAGTGGACGGCAAAAAAACTATTAGCCATCGCAGGTATTGCCGCACTTGTATTGCTGATTGCAGGCAGCTTTTACTTTACATCAGGCGGCGCTAAACTGAACGTTGAAACAGACCGCATTACGATTAGTGAAGTTACCAAAGGGCCTTTCCAGGTAACGATCCCGGTAAATGGCGTTGTGATGCCAATTTCAACCATATACTTAGATGCTATGGAAGGCGGGCGTGTAGAAGAAAAATATGTGGAAGACGGAACGGTGATGACGAAAGGTCAGCCGATTATGCGCCTTTCCAATACCGACCTTGAACTTAATCTTGTGCAGCAAAAAACAGATGTTTATAACCTGCTTACACAGATGCAGATTGCCCGCAACAACGCGATGCAAAACACAACCACCAAGCTCACCCAAATGACGGATGTTGAGAATGAATTGAAAGAAGCAGAGCGTATTTACAATCTCGATAAAAAGCTGTACGAGCAAAAGGCAATCGGCTCGCAGGAATACCAGAAAGCAACCAATGATTATAATTACCAGGTAGCCAAAGTGAAGCTTAGCCAGCAATTACTTAACCAGGACAGCGCTTCTACCAAGCAGCAGGTTTCGCAGGCAGAGCAGTTGTATCAAGGCTCGCAGGGCGCACTGTCTGTTATGAATCGAAAGGTTGGTGATTTGATTGTTCGCGCGCCGGTAGATGGACAACTGACTTCATTGGATGCTGAAATTGGACAAAATAAAAACAAAGGCGAGCGCCTGGGGCAGATCGATGTATTGAGTGGCTTTAAAGTGCGTGCCGATATTGATGAGCATTATATTTCGCAGGTATATAATGGCTTGAAGGGAACGTTTTCTTTTGCCAACAAAGAATATACACTTGTCATCAAAAAAGTGTACACACAGGTTACCAATAGCCGGTTTCAGGTAGATATGGCATTTGAAGGCGAAGTGCCGCAGGGCATTCGCCGCGGTCAGACTTTGCAACTTTTATTGGCTCTCAGCGACGAAACACAAGCTGTATTGGTTCCGAAAGGTGGCTTCTACCAGCAAACTGGTGGCAACTGGATTTTTAAAGTAGATGCGAATGGTAAAATGGCAGTACGGAAAGACATTCAGTTGGGAAGGCAGAATACTGATTACTATGAAGTGCTTGGCGGCTTGCAGCCTGGCGATAAAGTGATAACCAGCAGTTATGATAATTATGATAAAATGCAGGAGTTGATTTTGGATAAAAAATAAAACTAACAATAACCAAATACAAATAAACACTCATTGCCATGATAAAGATTACCGAATTAGAGAAAGTATACCGGACGGAAGAAGTAGAAACCGTTGCCCTTAACAAACTAACGATTGAAGTACGCGAAGGTGAATTTGTCGCCATCATGGGACCATCCGGATGTGGCAAATCAACCTTATTAAATATACTCGGCTTGCTTGACGATCCTGACAAAGGAAGCTTTGTTTTCAATGGCATTGAAGTGGCGCATTTTAATGAGCGCAAGCGCGCCGATTTGCGCAAGCATAATATTGGTTTTGTATTTCAAAGCTTTAACCTGATTGATGAACTAACCGTTTACGAAAACGTAGAACTGCCTTTAATTTATACAGGCGTAAAACCAGCCGAGCGTAAAGAGCGCGTTGAAAAAGTGCTTGATAAAGTACAGATCATGCATCGCCGAAACCATTATCCACAGCAACTTTCCGGCGGTCAGCAGCAGCGTGTGGCGGTGGCTCGTGCGGTGGTAAATCATCCAAAATTAATATTAGCCGATGAACCTACCGGCAACCTCGACAGTAACAATGGTAATGAAGTGATGGAACTGCTTACGGAACTGAATGAACAAGGTACAACTATCATTATGGTAACGCACAGTGAGCATGACGCACGCTATAGTCATCGCATTATCCGTATGCTGGACGGACAGACGGTTACGCAAAATATATTGGTGTAAATGCGTAATGTATTTGGAAGACTAAAAGTTCAGTAATTGTTTTCATTCTTATAATCGTATCGTAAACGCTACGAGATTATCATATACTCAATCCTGTATCCAAACAATCATAGCTAAGACTTTCTGTTATTCAATAACAAATGGTTCCCTATGCTTACAAGTTATATAACGATTGCACTACGCAACTTCTGGAGAGACAGGAAGTATGCACTTGTCAACTTAATTGGCTTGGCGGTTGGCTTTGCCTGCGTACTGATGATTGTTGCGTATGTACGTTTTGAATTATCGTTTGATACTACCTATTCCAATGCCGAGCATGTTTATCGCATTGTGGGTGTTAAAGAAGTCGGCGATACAAAAACAGAATCTGTTGGTGTGCCTGAGCCAATGGGAAAAACATTGTCAGCCGAGTATCCGGAAGTATCCTCTTTTACCTCATTAAATAAAGGCGTATTAGAAGTTGCCGGTAAAAACGATGAACCGGTAACACTACAAGCTGTGATAACGGACAGCAATTTTTTCAAAGTATTCAATCTTCCCCTTTTATATGGCAATGCGGCATCGGTATTTGAGACAAAGAATGTAGTTGTCATTTCTGCCAGTATAGCGCAAAAATTATTTCCGGGAAAAAATCCGGTTGGTCTGCCTTTGACAGACATTGCAAAGCAAGTATATATTGTTGTTGGCGTTATAAAAGATCTTCCTGCTAATCTTCATTTTTCCGCAGATGTGATTTTCCCAACGGATATTACTAATGAAACTTTAAGTTACAAGGCCTGGCGTAATTCTCAGCAATACATCCTGCTTGGGCAAGGTGCATCCGTAACACAGTTACAAAATAAGCTGAAACCCTTTTACACTAAATACAATTTCGGCACTGATAAAACACTTCGCTTTCAGCCGGTTCAGTCCATTCATTTGCATTCCAATATTCCTGATGAACAGTTTGCCAACAGTGATATTCGGTATGTTTATATTTTCTCCTCTATTGCTCTGCTGATTTTATTTATTGCCTGTGTCAATTACATTAATCTCACCACTGCACGTTCTTTACAACGAACCAAAGAAGTCGGTGTACGAAAAGTAATGGGTGCCGGAAAAGGTCAGTTGGCATGGCAGTTTTTAACAGAATCGTTTTTGTTCTTTGTTATCACTTTGCCGGTAAGTAGCTTATTGGCAACATTGTGCTTTCCTTATTTTACACAGTTGCTGAATGTGCCGTTAAATACGGTTGGCTTGCTATCTGCTCAAACAATTGGCATTGTACTTCTTATCAGTATTCTGGCCGGCGCAGCATCCGGTTTATATCCCGCTTTATTTTTATCCAGATTGCAGCCTGCCAAAGTTTTAAAAGGCTGGAAAAGCCCGCTGAACCTGGGTTTGCGCAAAGGCTTGATTGTATTTCAATTCTCTATTTCTATTATTTTGATTATTGCTACTATCGTAATACAAATGCAGCTGAACTTCATCAACAACCTGAACTTAGGTTTTAATAGAGAGCATTTGATTGTATTGCCTAATGCATATATCGACCAGACAGAATCTGGTTTAAAAGCTTTTAAGGAAACTCTTCTTTCTTATAAAAATATTACCAATGTATCACGTGGTTCGGTAAATATCGGAGATGGCTATGGATCAGGCACCAGCAGCATGACAACACCTGGCGACAACACCAAAGAATGGAATTTTGCCTTTATAGATGCTGATTTTGATTTTATAAAAACAATGCAGATTCCTATCCTTGAAGGTAGAAATTTTTCGGCTGATTATGCGGCTGACAGAGGTGATCTGCTGAACAAAATGTATGATTCAATTCAGAAGAAAAACGGTAAAGTTTCATCCGACGAAGAAACAGGTTTACAGAGTTTACGATCCATGATTATCACCAGCAAAACGGCAGAACTGATCAATTTAAAACAACCCTATGCTGGACAAATTATAAAGCTGGGCGCCTTGCAGGGAACTGTGATTGGGGTAATCGATGATTTCAAGGGCTTGTCTTTAAAGCAAAAAAATCCTGCGATTGTATTGTACGCATTTCCCAATGGAGGAGTCAATACATTTATCCGCATTCGCCCAGATAATATGCAACAAACAATAGCTTATATACAAAAGGTCTGGAAGCAATTTATTCCCGGGCAAAGCTTTCAGTTTTCGTTTGTAGATGAGCAGGTGCAAAGGCTTTACGATTCTGAGCAACGCTTAGCTAAGTTCTTCGGCATCTTTGCGCTGTTGGGTATTGGTATTGCTTGTCTTGGTCTGTTTAGTTTGGTTGCCTTAATTGTTCAGCAGCGAACCAAGGAGATTGGCATTCGTAAAGTGCTTGGCGCGGGCGTAAGTAATATTGTACAACTGTTATCATCCGATTTTATAAAGCTTCTTATCGTCAGCATTGTCATTGCTTCGCCCATTGCCTGGTGGGCTATGAATAAATGGTTGCAGGATTATGAAAGCCGCATTGAGATAAGCTGGTGGATGTTTGCTGTAGCAGGCGCTTCAGCCATTGTTATTGCCTTGGCAACGGTAAGCTTTCAAGCCATTAAAGCTGCTTTAACGAACCCGGTGAAAAGCTTGCGGACAGAGTAGGATCCGGGTTATTATTTATTATAATTCTTCCGGTTATTCATCCACCACAAACCCGCTGTAACGCCGGCAAACAATAAACCTGCAACGGCTAATCTTTTGGTGCGAATGTCCGCATCTGCATGCGAGTTCCAGCCACCGTATATGCTCGTTCCATATTCTACCGGCTCAAATACATTGCCTGTGGTAGGAATGGCTTCTTCAGCTTCGTTGAAATACGATTTCATAAACAAAGCCGTGAAGTTTCGCGACAATTTAGGCGATACAAAATGCGCAAGGCGTAACAAGCTTGCCACGCTTCCTATCATCATTCCATCTTTTGGTTGTAGCGCCATTTGTACCATTGCGTTTGCCACTTTTTGCGGGTCGTAAACCGGTGGTGCAGGCTTTAAAACAACACCCGTAAAGTTGCCCGCATGTTGCGTGCCCGGCGTATCTAAAAAAGCAGGAAACAAATCGCAGATGCGGATGTTTTTATACATCGATAATTCGCCGCGCAACGCTTCTGAAAAACCGCGGATGCCATACTTGCTTGCTGAGTAACCAACACCGAACGGAACCGGCAGAAAGCCGCCAATCGATATGTTATTTATCAAAGTGCCATAGCCTTGTTTCTTAAAATACGGCATTGCCGCATGCGCGCCATGCACATAACCAATCAGGTTGGTTTCTATCACCTGCGTATGCACCTGCACGGGAGTTTTATCAAAATCACCGGCCGCCAGCACCGCGGCATTATTTATCCAGACATCAATTTTTCCACCTTGCTCAGCCGCTGCTTGTGCCAGCTTTTTTACATCGTTTGCATTCGTTACATCGGTAGCTACGGCAATGGCATCGGCGCCCCACTCCCTGCACTCTTCAGCGGCTTCATACAAAGCTTTTTCGCCGCGTGCGGCTAATATTAGTGTGGCTTTATGCTTGGCAAATGCAATGGCAGCCGCGCGCCCCACACCGCTGGAAGCGCCTGTGATGACGATGGTTTTGTTTTGTAATGATGAAAAATCTGTCGCCCGCATACACGTAAATTAAGATTGGTGTCAAAGCAATAGTTACGCCACAGCCAAGTTTTGCAAAAGGTTCATACCTTATTTTTACAAACAGGAAACACAGATTGTTTATGATGAAATCCCTTTGCTTGTTAGCCCTGTTATGTTTCTTACATGCCTGTAAACCGGATACGCCTACAGCCACAGACAGCAACGAAACTAAAACAGTGATTACCCACGATACCATACCGGAAACGCGTGACAGCGTAAGTAAAAAACCGGTGGCTTCTTATACTTCAACAAAAGGGGAGAAGCTAAAAGTAGATGTGTACCAAACCAAACAGACCTTCCGGTTTGTTATGCAGATGAAGTATAAGTTTCTGGATGAGCCCGACACGCTTCGCATTCCCAATATTGGTATTCGCCCGACGATTGTTATAAAAGGTGGCGATGATAAACAATCATGCACCATTGGATTTTTAGATAAGGAAGGAACTTTTAAAGAATATAAATTAGTAACGGTAAAAACCGGCAACCTGCAGGTGAAAGTAATCAGGCAATACGTTACCAGGCATTATAAAACCGTGTACAACGATACCTTACCGGCGCAGAAATAAGAAATGAAAGCAAGCCTTTTTCTGATTCTCCTTTTCATACGGTAATTTTCAAAACGGTTTTTGCATGGCTTGAGATAATTAGCTGCAAGTATTACTGAGGTTGACTTTGCAGCTTTGGTATATGCGTTGAAAAATGAGCGGTATAAAATCTAATATTGCTTTATGAGCAAACTGTTTCTACATAGTATGGCTGCCTTCCGTTTTGTTTCGCTTCGCAAAGAATCTTTAACGCCCCTTCGGGAATACATGGCGCCTTTGCCGGATTATATGGTTTGGTAGATGGAAAAGGAAGGTGTTGGCTGTCGTTTTATTTGTCTTTTTCTATCGGTTTGTGTCCTCATAAACCGAAATGATCAACTGCTATTCAGGTCGGTGGGAACACTGACCTGTAAAAAAATCGGAAGTGATTATTATACCTGCCGGTACTACGCGTGAATGCTCGCGCAGGCTGGCAACGGCATAAAAGTGTGGGTGATGGCGCTGGCGCAAAACAGTGCTGGTAAAAGTGCTTTTAGCCGCGCTGTAAGCATTGGCATTGCATAAGTAGGAAGCTATTTTATTATAAAAAAAGACGCAGCTTAATAGAAAGTTGCGTCTTTTTTATGATATTGACTAAAATGCTATGGTAAAAAAACAGCTTACCCAATGGCTACATCAGCCTGAAACTGCTTTGGCTCAGCGCGAATGGTATCTGCTTCAACCGATGACGCTGCGGCAACGCCTTTTACAGACAATAAATAAAAGTAACCGATGATGCCGGAACCGATAGAGCCTGTTATAATGGCTACCTTGGAAACAACCAGCAGTCCGGGCAGGTTGTATGCCAGCGAGGAAGTGAAAATAGACATGGTAAAACCAATGCCACCTAGCATGCCAATGCCTAATAATTGTTTGTAGGAAGAATGTCCCGGCATATCGGCAATGCCTGTTTTAGAGGCAATGAAAGAAAAGAGGAAAATACCAACCGGTTTGCCAATGATAAGCCCGAGCATAATGCCGTAAGCAACAGAGCTGGTGTACACGCCGGAGAAAGACGACGGCAACAGGATAGCGGTATTTGCCAGGGCAAATAAAGGCATGATGAAAAAGTTGACCGGCTTGTGCAGCAGGTGTTCCACTTTTGCCAGTTTATCGAGCGGCATGCTGAACGCCATCACCACACCGGCAATGGTGGCATGGATGCCGGAGTTGAACAGGCAATACCACATCAGCACGGCAGGAACCAAATATAACAATGTGTTCTTTGGTTTTAGTTTATTTAAACCCATCACTATAAAGAAACACAGCAGCGCACCGCCGAGATACAGGAAATTCAGCGTGGAAGAATAGAAAATAGCTATGGTAACAACGGCACCTAAATCGTCAATAATAGCGAGCGCAGCAAGGAATATCTTTAACTGCACCGGCACCTTTTTGCCCAGCAGCGAAACGATGGCTAACGAAAACGCAATATCTGTAGCCATTGGGATGCCCCAGCCGTGGCGAAATTCGGTGCTACCGTTAAAGAACCAGAAAATAATAGCCGGACAAACCATACCACCAACTGCAGCCATAATAGGAAGCAATGATTTTTTAACGGACGATAGTTCGCCGGTCATTAGTTCGCGCTTGATTTCCATGCCCACAAAGAAGAAAAAGAACGCCATCAGCACATCATTCACCCAGGTAAGCGGATTTTCGGGAAGGTTCAAAAAGGAAACCCGCATATCTTTTGCCCAAAAATTAGTATATGCTTCTTGCAGAGAAGATGTATTCGCAATCACCAGGGAAGCTACCGTGCACAAAATCAAAAGAATACCACCGGCGCGGCTGTCATTAAAAAAATCTTTTAGAGGCGAAAAAATCTTTAAAACCGGTTTTTTGGCTGCTAAAGTGGTGTTTGATGTATTCATATCGATTGCTTGAGAGGAGGGAATAAACAGATACAACTAAGTTATATCTGAGTAATTACTTCCAAAACTAATAAAATCAAACAAGACCTGATTAATATGGGACATTTATTTTTAGATATAAGTAAAATTGAAGGTTTAAAAATAAAAAAAGCTGCTTTGCCAAAGCAAAACAGCTTTCAAAACAAAAATGTAAGAAATTAATCTACATAACCTAAAATACCCATTTCCGGAATGTCAAGACCCGCAATTTCATCAGCTTCTTTTACGCGAAGCGGCACTATTTTATTGGTTATTTTAAAAAACGCATACATAACTATAAAGACAAATACAACGCAGGTAAGCACGCCTATCAGCTCTGCTACAAGCTGTCCACCATCGCCATAGAATAAGCCTTTCACCGTGCCGGGAACACCATTCCAGCCATCGCCGTAAGAACCATCGGCAAATAAGCCCAATGCTAAACAACCCCAGGCGCCATTCGCGCCGTGAACTGCAAATGCACCAACAGGATCATCAATCTTAAGCTTTCTGTCTAATAAATTATAAACCAGGATTACTAAAACACCTGCTACCGCACCGATAATTACCGATGAGATGGAATTAACGAACGCGCATGGTGCTGTAATCGCTACCAATCCGGCTAATAAACCGTTGCAAAGCATACCTGGGTCTGGCTTGCTGCCGGTTGCGTACATATAAAGCAGTGCAGATAAAGTGCCGCCTGTGCCTGCCATCATGGTGTTCACGGCAACAATGCTGATCCTGAAATCGCCACCTGCCAGTGTTGAGCCGGGATTAAATCCAAACCAGCCAAAAGCGAGAATGAATGTACCCAGGATTGCCATCGGAATATTGTGGCCCGGAATGGTATTTACTTCACCGTTCGGTCCGTATTTTCCTTTTCTTGGCCCGATGCAAATGGCGCCTGCCAAAGCAGCAACGCCGCCTACTAAGTGCACCACAGATGAACCGGCAAAATCAACATGACCATGACCCAGCCCGAAGTTGATGCCTAACTGCGACAGCCAGCCGCCACCCCAAACCCAGTTGCCGAATATCGGGTACACGAACATAGAGATGAATAAACCGAAAATAAGAAACGATTTGAACGACCATCTTTCTGCCATGGAGCCGGTAGGTATGGTAGCTGTGGTATCCATAAATACCATCTGGAACAGGAAAAGGGCAAACACACCGACATCATACACTTTGCTGTTAAGGAAGAAGCCAACGCTTCCGATGATACCAAATGCGTGCCCGCCAATGTTTACCGTATATTCATGCGGAATAACGCCCGGAGCGCCACCTAATGTAGCTACGTTAAGTGCGCCGCCAAACATAAAGGCGAAGCCGCAAATCCAGAAGCCGATCATGCCCAGCGCATATACCATAAAATTCATCCCCATGGTGTGCGCCACGTTTTTCTTTTGGGTAAAACCCGTTTCAACCAGCGCAAAGCCGGCCTGCATAAACATAACCAGGAAACCCGCCAGCAGCGTCCACATCATATTAATAGCAATCTTGTTGTGCCCGCTTTGTGCAGCTATTTCTTCAGTAGTTGGTTTGCCTGCCGTAGCCGCAGTTACATCGGAAGCAGTACCTGTATTAGCGCCGGTAGCATCCTGCGAGAAACCGCTGACAGCACAGACAAGAAAGAAAGCCACAAAGAGGCTTTTCCAGAGAAGAGAGAATTTTTGGTTTATCAAATTCATAGCTTCAGGTTTTGTTATTGATAAATATGTGGTGTGTTAGAAATGATAAGTTGCAGCTAAGATGCCGGACACGGTTGTTTTAGTTCCATCTCCATTATTCTTTTCGAAGACTTCGTCTTTTCCTGCATCCAGCCTTAGTTCTGGTATAATGGTAAGGTTACCAACTTTAAAATTGGGTGATAGTGTTACATCGAAAATGCTGGTGTAGGGAGCTATAGATGCGACTGCTTTTTTATTGTCAAAATATTCGCCTCTCAGTGTGATTCCAAATTTGCTTACCGGGTCGTAGTTAAAGTATAATGCAGAGCCCCACCATACATTTCCGTCGCCGCCATCTGGTTTTACAGACTGAACTGTTCCATTATACCCAATGCTGAATTTATCGCTCACGGCGCCGGTTATCACAAGGTCTCCCTGATTCAGGCTGGAAGCACCGCCGAAGGAGCCCTGGTAGTTCAGATAAGCTTTTACTTTATCGTTCTTTGAACCGGTGCTGAACTGAGCAATGGCAAACTTGCGCGACGAATTAGTCGTAACAAGATCAGTTGTATTGGCAACGCCTATCATTAATGCGCTTTTTCCGCCTAATCCAATATCAGCTTTTAGTCCAGTATGCGAAAACGGACCGAAGGAGAACATATAAGACATGCTGTAGTTCCGGTTCAGGTAGGCATCAACCAATTCGTAGCCAATGTGGGTTGCCCATTTGCCTAATGTTAGCTTGAATTTGTCGGATACAGCATAGCTTAAATAAGCTTGCTTTACCGCAAATAATGTAGAGTGATCAGGATTGCCATAGTTGAATTCCTCGGCTCTTCTTCCAAATCCTAAATCAATAAAGGCACTTGCCTTTCCAAAGCTGTGTGAGCCCTGAAGGCTTGCCATGCCAAGCTCGAACGAGTTCTGCGAATTGGTAAAGCTTGTGTAATCATTACCATAATGAGTACCGCCAAAGGCATCAAAAGCGGAAGGGTCGCTGAAATTGTACCGGTAATAAGCATCAAGCGAACCGGTAATTTTTACACCCGCCACTTCTAATGATGGATCGGCGGCTTTGCCTGTGGAATCCTGTGCGTTTGATAGTAACGAGCAGGTAATGCAGGCAGAAAGGAATAGTAAGCATTTCTTCATAAAACTGTGTTTTTGATAGTAAATAAAAAACTTACTGGCTGGCAAAAGTTAGCGATAAAGTCAGTTTACGTCTTTCACAAGGTTCTCTGCGCTGCGTAATGGCTTCCATATTAAAAAATAGCTGATTACTGTTAGTTTCTGGCGATTGTTAGTTGGTAAAAAGAAAGAAGCATTCTTCGAAAAATGCCTCTTCCTTAATTTGTTGCTTCTGGTGTAAATTAAATATCCGAGTTTTCGGTTATCATGCCTGCCTGGCTCATTATCAACGTACCGTGCGTGTATTGCTCGTTGTGCTGACTCTCATCCAGCCCTGCTTCTTCCTCAGCCTCGCTTACACGCAACGGCAATACAAAATCAATGAATTTAAAAATGAGATACGATACTATAAAACTGTATCCTACCACTATTACCAATGCTTTCAGTTGCGTAAAGAAAAAAGATGCATTGCCATAAAACAAGCCATCGTTGCCTGCGCTATTTACAGTTTTCGTAGCGAAGATGCCCGTCAATAGCATGCCTACCATACCACCAAGACCGTGGCAGGGAAACACATCGAGCGTATCATCTAATCTTGTTTTTTGTTTGTAATGAACGGCGACATTTGAAATAATAGCAGCTACGGCGCCAATAAAAATACTTTGTGGAATGGCTACAAAACCGGCAGCCGGCGTAATGGCAACCAGGCCTACTACCGCGCCGATGCAAAAGCCGAGAACGGATGGCTTTTTGCCGCGCATAGCATCAAAAAACATCCATGATAAACCGGCTGCACCAGCGGCTGTATTGGTAGTGGCAAAAGCAGAAATAGACAGCATGTTGGCGCCTAAGGCAGAACCTGCATTAAAGCCAAACCAGCCAAACCACAATAAACCGGTACCAATTAAAACATAGGGAATATTTGCCGGCGGCACTTCTTTATGTTCAATATGCACTTTTCTGCGTTTCAATACTAAAGCGCCTGCCAGGGCAGCACAGCCCGCCGAGATGTGAACCACGGTGCCACCTGCAAAGTCGAGTGCGCCCATTTTGTATAAAAAACCCTCCGGATGCCAGCTCCAGTGTGCCAGCGGCGCATACACCAAAAGGCTAAAAAGGCAGATAAATAAAATGTAAGAAGTAAAACGAATACGCTCTGCCACTGCGCCCACAACGAGACCCGGCGTGATGATAGCAAACATTAACTGGAAAAGGGAGAACAGCAATAGAGGAATGGTCATAGCCGTTCCGCCCTGCAAAACAGGCGCACCTGAGAATACATTCTTAAAGAAAAGAAACGTGGTTGGATTACCAATAAAGCCTCCGATGGTATCGCCAAAGCATAAACTAAAGCCAACAACAACCCACAATACGCTTACAACTCCTGCTGCTACCACGCTTTTCATCATGGTTGATAAAACATTTTTACGATGTACCATGCCGCCGTAAAAAAAGGCTAATCCGGGTGTCATAAGGAAAACAAGCGCCGTTGCAACAATGATCCAGGCAATATCAGCCGAACTATAATCGAAACCTTCTTTAGGAGCAAAAGACGGAATAAAAAGAGCGGCAACTGAAATAATGACCAACACAAGAAAGGGAGCGACGGATTTGAAAGAAACTTTGTTCAAAGCGTTCTCGTTTTAAATATTAATAATAAAATGATGTGCTAAAGAAGCGGCAAGATAACAGTATAACACGAACGAAAAGGTGTTATTGACTCTTATTTTAAACAATTGGAAAAATTTTATAAATTAGATTGGTAAAGAATTAATTATTTTATTTTTTCTAATAAAAAAGACTTTTCATTTTTGTCATAACAGTTTACGATTGATTTAATAATTAAAAATTTAAAACAAAAGGTGAATTTATTATTGTTTTATTGTTTAAAGTGAACAGATATTCTTTTATTTTGCAGCGCTAATCAAAATATTCTTTTACAAACACCTCTCTTCTTTGGTTTATCTAAGTTTTTGATAGACATTTTTATTTTTTATAATTGAAAAAACAAAACACTGACATGGCAAAACTTGAGTACATCTGGCTCGATGGCTACAAACCCACACAAAGCCTGAGAAGCAAAACCAAAATTGAAAAAGACTTCGGCGGCACGTTGGAAGATTGTCCTAACTGGAGCTTCGATGGTTCCTCGACCGAGCAGGCGCCGGGCGGTTCATCAGATTGCGTTTTGAAGCCTGTGTTCCTTTGCACAGATCCGCAGCGTAAAGATGCTTTCCTGGTTATGTGCGAGGTATTGAGCGCAGATGGTACGCCGCATCCTTCTAATGGCCGTGCTACTATTGAAGATGATGATAACGATTTCTGGTTTGGCTTTGAGCAGGAATACTTTTTATGGAACCCTGAAACCAACAAGCCATTAGGTTTTCCTGGGGGCGGTTATCCGGGTCCGCAAGGTCCATATTATTGCTCTGTAGGTGCTAAAAATGCTTATGGTCGCGATATTGTTGAAGAACATTTGGATGCTTGCCTTGAAGCAGGTTTAAATGTAGAAGGCATCAATGCGGAAGTAGCAGCCGGTCAGTGGGAATTCCAGATTTTTGCCAAAGGCGCTAAAGAAGCCGGCGACCAGATATGGGTTGCGCGTTATTTGCTTGAGCGCATTTGTGAAAATTATGATGTAGCCATTAACTGGCATTGCAAACCATTAGGTCAGCTCGACTGGAATGGTTCGGGTATGCATGCTAACTTCTCCAATTCAACATTGCGTACGGCTGGCAGCAAAGATATCTATGATAAAATATGTGAAGCGTTCCGTCCTGTTATTAAAGAGCACATCGAAGTGTATGGTGCTGATAATGACCAGCGCTTAACCGGCAAACACGAAACGGCTTCTATTCACGATTATAGCTACGGCGTATCTGATCGTGGTGCTTCTATCCGCATTCCGCTGGCTACCGTTCAGCGTGGCTGGAAAGGCTACCTGGAAGATCGTCGTCCGAATTCAGCGGCTGATCCTTACAAAGTAGCTGCGCGAATCATTAAAACAGTAAAATCGGCTGTTTTATAAGTAAGAATTAGTTAGTAGTACATATAAGACACATGAGAAAGCTGCTGCAGTTTTGCAGCAGCTTTTATTTTATATTTATTCTTTTTTATGAATGATAAAACTATTCGCTTCTCTCTCAAATTATCTCACCTTTGCCTTCCTTTTTAAAGACACATGGCAGCGAAAGAGATGAACAACCGGCAGGCTTATTTTAATTACCAGATAGACGATAAATATGTGGCGGGCGTTGTACTGCTTGGCACCGAAGTAAAATCTATCCGCGCAGGAAAAGTAAGTTTCAATGACAGCTTCTGTATGTTTGAAAAAAGTGGCTTGTGGCTTCGTGGCATGTACATCGCAGAATATGCTTTAGGCACAACCAACAACCACATTGCCGTTCACGACAGGAAATTATTATTAACTGCACGGGAATTGAAACGCCTGCAGGCAGCTACTAAAGAAAAAGGTTTTACCATCGTGCCGTTGCGCGTTTTTCTTAATGATAAAAACCTTGTGAAAGTAGAGATTGGGTTAGGTCGTGGTAAAAAGACACATGACAAGCGTGAGACCATTAAGAAGCGGGATACTGACCGCGAAATCAAGCGTTATCTAAAGTAAAAGAAGCCATAATTTTAGCTTCTAAAGCGGAAATAGTAAGCAACTTATAATTGCCTGTTTTTTACTTCGGGTTTAAAGCAGCATTGTTTATGCTATTTCAAATTCCCCTTTAGGGGGCTGGGGATTGGCATAAAAAACCCCGGTAGAGAACTATCGGGGAAGTTATAAGCAAGCAACCGAAAACGGGTTATTCTCTAACCCGCAATAAATGTAGGAACCTTTTTTATAAATAACTGAATTATTGTTAACAATAAATTCATATTATTTTGTTTAAACGTTCTTTATTCCTAAATGCGATGCTTTTTAAATATTTTCGCGCCCCAAACAGAACGGATGTACACCATAAAAATAAATTTTGAGCAAAAAGGAGCGCAGCCTGTCACGCTCACAAACATAGAGTCTGACCAGAGCCTGTTGGAAGTGTGTTTAGATAATGACATTGATCTTCACCATAATTGCGGTGCCGTTTGTGCCTGCAGCACCTGCCACTTGTATGTGAATGGCGGTATGGATTATTTAGAAGAGATCAGCGACCGCGAAGAAGACTTCATAGACAGAGCCATCAGTCCACGCATCAATTCGCGTCTTGGCTGTCAATGTGTATTGTTAGATGGTGATGGTGAAATAGAAGTAACCTTGCCCGACCAGACACAGTTTTTAGGAGAGTAAATTATAAACATCATTTTATTGTATGCCTCATTTTGAACCGCCCATCACCTGGAACGATCACGAAGACATTGCCATGAAACTCTATGAGCGTTTCGGCAATGACTTTAACGAAGGAAAAATATACCGTCTCCGCTTTACCGATTTATTGGAATGGATTTTACAAATCCCCAATTTTGAAGGCACCCGCGGGCAAAGCACCGAAGGACATTTGGAAATGATACAAAGCGCCTGGGTTTACGAATGGCGCGATAATCAGTAAGATGTAATTCTGAAGGGGAACATCGAGCGTTTTGTAAATAACTATTACCTGATTAAATTTTTGACTTGGATTCTTCCGCAGATAATGAACAGGCTGCAAGCTTCCCTTTAGGAGCTAAAGGCTTTTCTGCTATTACCACGTTTGTGTTTGATGTAGATGGCGTTCTTACCGATGGCACTTTGCTCATTCTTCCAAATGGCGTAATGGCTCGTCGTATGAATATTAAAGATGGGTATGCACTTCAGCTTGCGGTTAAGAAAGGATATCATGTAGCAGTTATCTCAGGTGGTAATTCTGTTGAAGTAAAAGAGCGGCTGAACTTGTTGGGTGTAAACGATGTGTTCATGCGCGTCAGCAACAAAAAGGAATGTTTAGACGAATATCTCGCGGTGAATAGTTATAAGAGCGAAGAGGTATTATTCATGGGTGATGATATACCTGATTATGAAGTTATGCAATCTGTTGCTTTGGCTTGCTGCCCGGCTGATGCAGCGCACGAAATTAAAGCCATCAGCCATTATATTTCTCATGTTGCGGGCGGACAAGGTTGTGCCAGAGATGTAATAGAAAAAGTGCTCACTTTGCACGATAAATGGCTGCCCGATACGGGCATAAAGTCTCAGTAAAACTTACAATTATTGAAGCAGTTACGCGCTTTTCTTTCCCTCGTGCGGTGGCAGAACCTGTTATTCATTGCCATCACACAGGTATTATTTGCCTATTGCATCATTATGCCTTTATATGAAGAAGCCGTGCATACACCAATCGTAAAAGGTGCTACGCTAATTCTTCTCGTCTTAGCCTCAATTTTAATAGCGGCCGCGGGCTATATCATCAATGATTATTTCGATCTTAATATTGACCTCATCAACAAACCCGGCAAAGTTATTATCGGTAAAAGCATCACACGCCGCTGGGCTATTGCGCTTCATTTAATACTAAGCGTTATTGGTATCGCCATTGGTATTTACCTGGATATTACCACTAAAATTTTATTGCTGAGCTTCGCCAACCTTACCTGTGTTTTATTGTTGTTTGCGTATTCTATTTCATTAAAAAAGAAGCTGCTGATTGGTAATATTCTTATCTCCCTTCTCACAGCGTGGACGGTACTTGTTATTACCTGGTGCGAGACAAGAAACCTGTTATCACCACTTGGTATCAGCCGCTTAAAAATTACGCGCTACACTTTGCTATATGCAGGCTTTGCTTTTATTATTTCACTCATTCGCGAAGTAATAAAAGATATAGAAGATATGGAAGGCGACCGCCGCTATGGCTGTACTACAATGCCCATCGTTTGGGGTGTAAACGCTTCCAAAATATTCATTGCTGTATGGCTTGTTGTGCTTCTCGCATTGCTTATCAGTCTGCAGTTTTATGTGCTGCAATTCAAATGGTGGTTTAGCGCTTTGTATAGCATTGTATTTATTATTGCACCGTTAATCAATATCTTTCGCAACCTGTTTACGGCATCTGCGCCGGAGGATTATCATCGCCTTAGCAGCCGCTGCAAACTGGTTATGATGACAGGAATTTTGTCAATGATTTTTATAAAACTTTATTCCTGAGCTTTGGCTTATGAAATCCATCATTTTAGCGTCTCAATCTCCGCGCAGAAAGCAACTTCTCGAATGGGCCGAAGTGCCTTTTGAAATCAATGTAAAGCATGCCGAAGAAACGTTTCCGGCTGATATTTTATTAACAGATGTGCCGGTTCATATTGCACGAAATAAAGCGTTGGCGGTAAAGGAAAGTTTATCATCTCCGGATAAAATTATACTGGCGGCTGATACAGTTGTTGTTTTCGATCACACTATCATTGGCAAACCAAAAGATAGACAAGATGCCATCAATATACTAAACCGTTTATCTGCCCGGCAGCACGAAGTTATTACCGGTGTTGTTATTTTATACGGCGAAAAAGAAATGGCTTTTGCCGATACCACTACTGTTGTTTTTCATTCACTCACGCAGGAGCAAATCGCTTTTTATGTAGATAAATACAAGCCTTACGATAAAGCGGGTGCTTATGCTATACAGGAATGGATTGGTGTGATAGGAATCAGGTATGTTTCAGGCGATTTTTACAATGTAATGGGACTTCCCGTAAGCCGCGTGGTGCAGGCTTTACAGCAAATAAAAAAAGCTGATGAATAACTCATCAAGCCTTTTTGTATTGTAACTATTCCGTTCAATGTACATTTATTCTTGCCTGTTTTTTTAATCGATGTGCTCTTAAACGTCATAGCCGGAAACTTTTCTGTATTAAAAAAGTCAGCGCTCTTTAAGTGGTTGTCTCTCATTTCCACTTTCGGTATTTACCGATGCCGTTTCTGCTGTTAATTCATATACGGCATTACTGAAATCATCTTTCGATGTGGTTGCGGCAACGGTAAATTTGTTGAACATTCCCATCACATCAGATACGCCTAAGTGTGTAACTGTAAACGTAAGTTTGGAATGCCTGGGATCGTTCTTCCAGGTTGTTTGCGCGTTTGATTAGTAAGCTACCGTAAATCGTTTTTTTATAAACTTCGGTTCTTCCAGTTCATCCACAATAGCCATTGCCATGTCTTCTGCCGAAATGGTACTTTTGCCAGCCGCATCAAATACAGGTTCGTCAGTTCCGGTGCGGTAAGTGCCTTTACGTTCGTGCGGTGAAGCAGGGCCAAATTCAATAGCCGGACTTAATGCTGTCCATTCAAGTTCGGTTTCTTCTTTCAATTCATTCAAATAATCCCTGGCTGCCGAAGCGCCGGGCTTATAAGCTTCCGGAAAAGCGGGTGTGTCTATTAATTGTACGCCGGGTTGTATATATAAACTGCCGGCACCTAACACGACTAAGTAGCGCTTTACGCCTGCATCTTTTATGGCTTGCTGTATGTGAATACTGCCTTTTAGAAAATCATTATACAAGTTTGGATTTGTCCAGCCCGCATTAAATGTACTCACAACCGCATCATGATCTTTTACAGCAGCGGCACATTCTTCTTCATTTGTTGCGTCAGCCTCTGTTATTGTCAGGTTATTGTTTTTGGGTGAAATTTTATTCGCGTCGCGCACGATGGCTGTTACCTGGTGACCACGTGATAAGGCTTCATTAAGAACGGCTGTTCCTACCAATCCGGAAGCTCCGATGATTGCAATTTTCATTGTAAGTTATTGAGAAGACAAAAATACATGTACGTACTTTTATTTTTTCACAAACTGCTTTTTATGACGTTTGCTTTACAAATAGCTCCCGTGCATTTTATTAAATATTGTGGGTAAAACTTAGTGATTGCTTCGCCAATTCAGGCAAGGTATTAGCACTTTATAAAATAAATAATCTGCCTTGCTGATTGAGTTTTCTGATAAAGGATTGTATTGCCGCCAGGGTAATTTTTATATAGATCCGTGGAAGCCTGTTGATCGCGCCATTATCACGCATGCACATAGCGATCACATGCGCGCAGGAAGCAAATGGTATCTCTGCCATTATTACACCAAACCCTTACTGCTGGCGCGTTTGGGCGAGCATCCTGTTCAGACGGTTGAATGGAATGAAACAGTGGATATGAATGGCGCAAAAGTATCGCTGCATCCTGCCGGGCATATTATTGGTTCTTCGCAAATACGGGTAGAATATAAAGGTGAAGTATGGGTGGTAAGTGGTGATTATAAAATAAAAGATGATGGTATCAGCGGCGCATTCGAACCCGTAAAATGCAATGTCTTTATCACTGAGTCAACGTTTGGTTTGCCGATTTATAAATGGAAACCGCAGGCTGACATTTATGATGATATCAAAAGCTGGATTGGAAGAAATAAAGAGAAAGGTGTAAGTAGTGTACTGATTGCTTACAGTCTTGGTAAAGGTCAGCGTGTTCTTCAGCCTGTTAGCGAAATGACGGATACCATTTATGTGCATGGTGCCATTGCCAATATGCAGCGCGCACTCGAAGAGTCGGGCTGGAATTTTCCGCAGGTAGAACGCATCACGCCGGAAACCCCTAAAAGCAAATTGGCTGGTAGTGTTGTAATTGCGCCGCCAAGTGCAGACGGTACGCCGTGGATGAAGAAGTTTTCACCGTTTGCGGTTGGTGTTTGCAGCGGCTGGATGCAGGTGCGCGGCAGCTTCCGCAGGCGCAATGCTGATGCGGGTTTTGCGCTTAGCGATCACGCGGATTGGGATGGATTACTTGAAGCCATTCATGCTACAGAAGCGGAGAAAGTGTATGCAACGCATGGCTTTCAAAGTGCATTAAGTCGCTACTTAAATGAGCATGGAATTGAAGCTGGTGAAGTGCATACAGAATATGGAAATGATGAAGAAGAAACTGGCTTGACTGCACCTTATGAAACGATAACCGAAGAGAAGGAAGATAACGAGATGATAGAACACGGATGACACAGAGTTCGTGCAAGGATTTTATGGATTGGATAGTATTGCTGGAAGCCTTTTGCTCATCTCTACCTCTACACAAGTTTCCGTTTAGATAAAAAGAAATGCAATGAGCAATGAAGAAATAATAGACTTGGTTAAGGAAGAGCATGCACTCGATGCACAAACTGATGTTGTTCCTGATGAGGTTGAAGAACTAAAAGAGGAGAGTGGCTTAGCACAATTTGCGTCGCTTGTAAAAGTGATTGGCACTTCTACCAAAACATTGGACAAACTAAGTGCTTTACAAAACTATTTTGCGGTTGCTGATGATAAAGATAAAGTATGGGTAATTGCTATTTTTAGTGGACGTCGCCCGCGTCGTGCGGTTAGCGGAACTTTGTTGCAAAGCTGGTGTGTAGAGTTAACCGGTTTGCCAGATTGGCTGCTGGCTGAATGTTATCATACCGTTGGCGATTTGGCAGAAACGATCTCTTTATTATTACCCGATAGAAAAGCAGAAGCCGTAGAGAATCATAGTCTTTCCTGGTATATAGAAGAACTGGCGAAACTTGAAAAGCAGGATGAATTTGTAAAGAAAGCCTTTGTTATCAATGCGTGGAAAACGATGTATGCAGGCGAGCGTTTTGTTTTCAATAAACTCATTACAGGCGGCTTCCGCATTGGTGTTTCGCAAAAAGTAATGGTAAATGCATTAGCGAAATTATTTGAGCTGGATGCATCTGTTATTGCGCATCGCATCAGTGGAAATTGGGATCCGTCAACCACATCATTTTCTGATTTACTAAGTGAACATACGATCTCGACAGATCATTCAAAACCATATCCATTTTATCTCGCTTATGCATTGGAAGAAGCGCCCGAAACGCTTGGCAACCCTGATGACTGGCAGGCGGAATGGAAATGGGATGGCATTCGCGGGCAAATGATAAAACGCAACGGAGAAATCTTTATCTGGAGCCGCGGCGAAGATTTAATGACCGATAAATTTCCAGAATATCATATCCTGAAAGACAAGCTGCCGGAAGGTTGCGTGCTGGATGGAGAAATTATTCCTGCCAAAGATGGCAAGCCTTTACCGTTTGCTTTATTGCAAACACGCATTGGCAGAAAGAACATAACGAAGAAGCAATTGCAGGAAGCGCCGATTGCTTTTTTCGCTTACGATTTATTAGAACTAAACGGCGAAGATTATCGCAATAAAGAACTGAAAGAAAGAAGAGCGGCGCTGGAAATTATTGTAAGGGAAATCAATCATCCAACGCTTTTATTATCCGATGTAATTGAATATTCAACCTGGGGTGAGCTTACAAAAATCCGCGAAGGTTCGCGCGATGCGGGCGCTGAAGGATTGATGCTAAAGAACAAATATTCGGTGTATAAAGTTGGCAGGAAAGTAGGCGATTGGTGGAAGTGGAAAATCGAACCATTAACCATAGATGCCGTTATGATATACGCACAAAAAGGAGCGGGGCGCAGAAGCAATCTCTACACAGATTATACGTTTGCTGTGAAGGATGGCGATAAGCTGGTTTCCTTCACCAAAGCCTACAGTGGTTTAACTGATAAAGAGTTCAACGAAGTGGATGCGTTTGTAAAACGAAACTCTATTGAAAAATTTGGACCGGTGCGCACCGTGAAGCCAAAACTGGTATTTGAACTGGCTTTTGAAGGTATTGCTGCCAGCAACCGGCATAAAAGTGGTGTAGCACTCAGGTTTCCGCGCATATTGCGCTGGCGCAAAGACAAACCTGTAGAAGAGATCAATACGCTTGATGATCTGAAACAAATGTTAGCCATTTATGGTAAAACCTAAAGATATCCTATGAAATACATAATCTCTCTGGCAGTTATAATAATCAGTCTGCCGGCTTGCCGGAACCAGCCTGGAAATATAAAACTGAATGATAGTGTGGAAGTCAGTAAGAACATGCCGGACACAACTGTTCAATCAGTCGATTCTGTAAAAATGATTGACCTGAATAATGGTACGTATTGTTTTGCTTACACGGAAAACAGGGATACGATTTCTATGAAACTCATTCTTAAAGATTCACTTGCCAGCGGAACTCTTATATACAATCTTTATGAAAAAGATAAGAACAAAGGCACATTCAAAGGCATGCTTCGGAAAGATACTTTGTTAGCTGATTATACATTTTTATCAGAAGGAATGCGTTCTGTAAGGCAGGTGGCTTTTTTGGTAAAGGGCAATATTCTATTACCAGGAAACGGCAGTATGAAGGAACAACGCAACCGGCTTGTATTCAGCAGTAAAAATGATATCACTTTCGATGCAAGTATTACTTTGCAACCGATTGAATGCAGCACGGTAAATGGTAAATGACACGTCTTTATAAATGGCTTTTGTAAAAGACCTGTCATTGGCCGGAACCTTTGTGGGAGAGTTCTTGCTGCTTCCACACGCAAGAATCACAACTGTCGATCACAAAAGTGGCATACGATGGTTACCAAAACTTTATTTTATATCCAAATGGACCCATTGCTCAATATTTTTTTGATTAATTTTCTCTCAAATTGAGATTGTAGATAGAAAAGCTCTCTTTGCAATGCAGGCAGCGTTTTATTTTGTTGCTGCCTCTTTAGTAATTCACAACCACACAGAAAAGAAAATTAGTTGACGGAAGAACTCATCATCAGGGGATGTATGCAAAACAACTCTGCCAGCCAGCGGATGTTGTTTGATGCCTATGCCGGAAAGATGATGAGCGTTTGCTACCGGTATGCCGGCAATCATCACGATGCTGAGGATTTGCTGCAGGAGGCATTTGTAAAAATCTTCGCACACATTCACCAGTTCAAATGGGAAGGCTCGTTTGAAGGCTGGATGCGGCGTATTGTGGTAAATACAGCCCTGAAGTTTTTGCAAAAAAAGAAACTTCAGGTTACTGAAGTTAATGAAGCCACCACGGGAAACCTGCAGGTAGCGCCGGAAAGCATTTCATATCTGCAGGCAGAACAACTGATGCTTTTACTAAACAAACTGCCCGAAGGCTATCGCGTTGTGTTCAACCTGTATGTGATAGAAGGTTACGACCACGACGAGATTGCCAAAATGCTGAACATTCAGGCAGGCACCAGCCGCAGCCAGTTGGTAAAAGCGAGAAAAATGCTGCAGGGCATGATAAAGAAAAATGAAACGATAACAATAGAACAATGACAGATAAAGAACTTGACGATCTGTTTCAAAAAGAATTAACCGGTCACGGGATGCCGGTGCCTCCTGATATGTGGGAGCGTGTAAATCCGCAAAAAGAAAAACGGCGCCGCGCTATTATCTGGTGGTGGAGCGGGCTGGGTGCAGCCGCTCTTTTTATATTGATTGGCACTGCTACCTGGCTGTATCGCTCATCTCCTGAAAAAAATGCTGTTGCGGCAACGGCTATACAACCTGCGAACAGGCAACCGGATAATGATTCTGCAAAAAGAACAACACCGCTTAGTCAGCCGCCAGAACTCCATAGAAAAATGGATTTGCCAGACGTGTTACCAAAGCAAGAAACCTCATCTCAAGCTGCGCAACTAAATAAGGAAAAAGGAAATCATGCAAGAAACGTCTACACAAGTCAAAGCAATCGCAAAAAAAATACAGGCATTGCGATAAACAAACTGCAAAATGCAACCAGTTATCAGGCAAGCAGTATTGAAAAGAATGAAGCAGGTAAAAGCATTGCAAATAATGAACAAGCAAATAATGAAGCCGGCAGCCAAAGAAGGGCCGAAATATCTGAGTCGCAGACATTAATAGATTCAAATGCAACAGCACTGCAATCCAATCAGTCAACAGCATCTGCAAAAACGCCTGATAGCAGTGCTATAATTGCCGGCAACACAACAACACAGAAATCAAAAGCCAGCGCTGTAAAAGTAAAAAAGATGCCTGGCGAAAAAGCGGCCAGCTTTGAGTTAATGGTTGCGGGCTACGGCAATAGCCGTAATGTGTACGATGCAGACTTCTCCAATAGAACCAGCCTGGTTCCTTTCGGTCCGGTAGGTCAGAAAGAAAAAGTGCTTATGAACAGTTTTAGCATTACCGCCCGGGTAGACAAGCCGCTTACTAAAAATATTTCTCTGAAAACAGGGCTTCAGTTTATGCAAACCTATCAACAGGTAAGCTATCATTACGAAACGGTAAGTCAAACATTCACCATTAATGCCACTAACAGCGATACGATGGTTCTCGCCCGCTTACAGTCTAAGCAATCGTTGGTAAAAGGCACATACAACAGTCTTAGTGTGCCGGTGCTTGTCAGCTATCACACCAATGGAAAACTGAACTTAGGTGCTACAGCCGGTGTTTTAGTCAACGTTCTTTCCTGGTACAAAGGCAGTGTTCCCGATGCAGGCAATAGTCAGGTCGTGGCTGCCAAAAACACGTTCCGCACGCACACAGGCACTTCATTGTACGCCGGGTTAACGGCAGCTAAACAGATAGGCAAGTTCCAGTTATTTGCCGGGCCACATTTGCAATACACACTATCTTCTATCACAAAAAGCTCAGCCTCGTTCCGGCAAAAGATAACCAGCTATGGTTTTGGTATCGGCATCAGGAAAAAGATCGGAAAATAGAACGCAAGCGGAATTCTTCTTCTAAGAAAGACAGCGGTTTCATACATCGAAAAGACAATAAGTTTTGGGGCTGTCATCGTTTACAGCTTTATTCGGCTTCAGTTCCGGCTATCCGTTACAAGTCCGCAGCGGCACCTGTTCATATTATATCGTACATCACACATCTGATATCGTACATATCCTGCCGCTTTACGGGCTTTCCACTTCTATCCGGCAGCCCGTCAGCAGCAGAATATCCATTAAGCATTTCAATGCAGAACAATGCTCTGCATAATTACACGATGCGGGGAATGAGTTGCTCCAGCATGGCTAGATCAAGCAAAACCATAGCTGTTACGGCTTCCAGCACAACGGGCACGCGCAGAGCTATACATAAATCGTGTCTGCCTTTTACAGAAAAAGATTCGATGGTATTGGTTTCCCGGTTCAGGGTTTGTTGTTCTTTCGGTGTTGATGATGTTGGCTTGATAGCAACCCGATAAACGAGTTCGTTGCCATTTGTAATGCCACCTACAATGCCACCGGCATGATTGGTTTTTGTTTTTCCCGACGCATTTTCAATCGCATCATTGTGCTCTGCACCAAACATTTTTGCTGCTGCAAAACCGGTCCCGAATTCCACACCGCGAACGGCAGGAATGGCAAACGCCGCATGTGCCAATAACGATTCTGCACTATCGAAAAAAGGCTCGCCCAAGCCAACCGGTAATCCATTGACACGGCACTCAACAATGCCGCCGATAGAGTCTTTATGATCAATGGCTTTTTGTAATCCTTTTTCTAAATCAGCTTCACCACCAATTTCAAGAATGGCAGACTTTACAATAATATTTTGTGAGAGCAGTAATTTCTTTGCAATGACACCAACGGCAACCAAACACACGGTAAGCCTGCCGCTAAAGTGACCGCCACCGCGGTAATCTTCAAATCCGCCAAACTTTTTACTGGCCACAAAATCTGCATGACCAGGACGCGGCACAGCGCGTTGCTTGGCATAATCACCGCTGCGCGTATTGTTGTTTTCAAATAAAATGGTAATGGGTGCGCCGGTTGTTTTATTATTAAATACACCACTTTTAAAAATGGGCAGATCGCTTTCCTGTCGCGGTGTGGTGCCTTTCTGTGTACCACCTTTTCTGCGTTCAATATCTTCCAGGAAATCCTCAACCGTAAGAGGCAAACCAGCAGGAATGCCGTCAATGTTTACGCCTGCACTTTCGCCATGCGATTCACCAAAAATATTGACCCGGAATATGCGACCAAATGAGTTCATGCCCGTAATCCCTGAAGGGAATTTTATTTTTTAAAGAATCAGGCGAAGATAAGTGAGTGATTATTGTTAAGAGGATACATACTTATAACTTCAACCCATACGCTTCAAACTTCTTCCTTGTGCTTTCGTAGTCTTCATGATGAAGCCCTTGCAAACCCAGTGTTTCCGCCACTTGTACAAACATCGGGCGGTCTTCAAGATATAAAGTTTCTTCCGGTTTTATCTGCGCTACATCAATCGCCAGTTTAAAAATATCAGCATCTGGTTTACGGAAATGCACGAAAGATGAATTTATAAAAAAGTCGACGAAATGGTTTAATTGAAACTTGTTGATGCGGTATTCATTCAGTTCCCTGCCTTCATTATTTACCACTGCAATCTTAAGATTGTATTTCTGCTTCAAGCCTTTTACAAGGTTTAGCATATCATCAAAAGGCTGCGATTGATCGAACATAAATTGCTTAAAGTCGTCTGCACTAAAATCGCGTTTTGTATAAAATACAACGCGCTTCAGGTATTCATCCAAAGTCAGTTTTCCTACTTCATAAGTATCAAACGTCATACTGTGACGTTCCTGCGTTTCCTTTGGATCAAGACCATACTTTTCAACAGCTTTATTGCGCGAGTTATGATCCCATCCATTGGTAAGTAAAACGCCACCGATATCCGTAAATAATGTTGTGATTGCCATAATAAAAAGTTGACCGGAACCTGGGTATATTAATTAAAAGCGAGATGATTTTAGCATGATTCTAATCATTCATCTTTGCCTCTCAATCATCCACACAAATCCTTTTTTTATGCAATGGTAATTTCTTTTTCTAAATACACATCCTGAATAGCATTCAGCAATGCTACGCCATCTTTCATTGGTCGCGAGAATGATTTGCGTCCTGATATCACTCCGGTGCCGCCGGCACGCTTGTTTATAACAGACGTGCGTACTACATCTTGCATGTCTGCTGCGCCTTTTGATTCGCCGCCGGAATTGATGAAACCAATCCTGCCTGCATAACAATTCAACACCTGGTAGCGGCACAAATCAATCGGGTTATCAGTGGTCAGCTCAGTGTACATACGCTCATCAAATTTTCCGAACTTATTGCCGTTTTGATTCAATGCTTTATAGCCGCCATTGTTGGTTGGTAATTTTTGTTTGATGATATCTGCCTGTATGGTTACGCCCAAATGATTTGCTTGTCCTGTAAGGTCGGCAGAAGTTTCATAATTAACACCATCTACCGTAAAGGCATTGTTGCGGATGTAACACCAAAGCACCGTTGCCATACCTAAAGAATGCGCTTCTTCAAAAGCCTGCGATACTTCTACAATCTGCCGGTCACTTTCTTCAGAACCAAAATAAATGGTAGCGCCAACAGCGGCAGAACCTAAGTTCCACGCATCGCGAACTGAACCATACATGCGTTGGTCGTATTTATTTGGGTAAGAAAGTAATTCGTTGTGATTGATCTTGGTAATAAACGGAATTTTATGCGCATATTTTCTTGCCACAGAAGCTAATACACCAAACGTTGTTGCCACTGCATTGCAGCCACCTTCAACAGCCAACTTTATAATATTTTCCGGGTCAAAATACTCGGGGTTAATTGAAAAAGAAGCGCCTGCGCTATGCTCAATTCCCTGGTCTACAGGCAGAATTGATAAGTAACCCGTGCCGCTCAGCCTGCCATGATTATACATCTGCTGCAGGCTGCGAAGTGTTTGTATGTTTCGGTTTGAAAATGCGAAATTATCATCTATAAAAGAGGGCGATGGCAGGTACAGTTTATCTTTTGATATCGTTTGTGAAGTATAAGTAAAAAGAGTTTCATCCTCCTTGCCCAACAGTTCCTGTATCTCTGAAAAATTCATAGGTAAATGTGTTTAAGAAGACTACCCCGTTGCAACTGTTGTACCCAAACTTTTCATGTGTTCATAAAAATCAGGATAGCTTTTACCAACTGCATTAGCTTCTTCAATAATCATATTACCTTCAGCTTTCAACGCGGCTACCGCACACGCCATAGCAATGCGATGATCGTGACGTGAATGAACAGCGGCACCTTTTGCACCTTTACCGCCGTAGATGATCATTAAATTGTCTTGAAGTTCTATGGTAATACCCATTTTTCCAAACTCATCCTGAAGCGTAAGCGCGCGGTTGCTTTCCTTATGCGTTAAGCGATGCACGCCTTCTATCACCGTTGTGCCTTCGCAATAAGAAGCAAGCGCAACGAGTGGCGGAAATAAATCGGGACAATCAGTAGCATTGAACTGAAACGCTTTAAGCGACGCAGGTCCAATCTCAATCTGGTCGGCTTGTATAGATAATTTACATCCGCAATCCATTAACGCCTGTAAGATGGCTTTATCGGCTTGTGTGGAAGCAATGTCCAAGCCTTTTACAGTGATGTTTCCGGCAAGTGCGCCGGCAACTAAAAGAAAGGCGCCGCCACTCCAATCGCCTTCCACTGTATAGTCAATGTATGTGTTTGTTAAGGCTGCCGGCGCATCTATAAACTCAAACGATTCATAGTTGTGATTCAGCGGCAAATCCAACTGAAACGCTTCCATTACTTTCAACGTTAAATCTATATATGGCCTGCTTTTTAAATCGTCTACATAAATGGTAACGCCGTTGGCATCTGTAGCTGAATAAGCCAGCAATAAGCCAGTTAAAAACTGTGAGCTTAATGAGCCATCAATGCTGATATTTTTCGGCTGTAAAGGACCTTGCAATTTGATAGGAAGCTTACCGCCATTTGAAGTAATTTGAACATCCAGTTTTGGTAATACTTCATCAAAAAAATCCATGGGTCTTGTTACCAACGAACCTTCGCCATTGATGGTTATTTCTCGTTCGCTTAGCGCAATCAACGGCGTGAACATGCGTATGCCCAAGCCACTTTCGCCACAATTCACTTCGTTTGCTACAGGCTTGATGCCTTCACTTATAATCTGCAACGAGCCATCTTCCTGTTCATTCACTGTGGCGCCCAGTGCTTTTATCATATTCAACGCTGCCTTATCATCGTTGCTGATGCCGGGATTGCGTATGATGCTTTCGCCTTTGCGAACCAATGCAGCCGCGCAGGCGCGCTGCATGGAGCTTTTTGAAGCTGGCGCAACGATGGTTCCTGATACTGCTGATGGTTGTATGATGATGACGCCCCCAGCCCATAAAGGGGAGTTTTGAGCTTGATTAGTATTGGTAGCTTCTTCTTGCATAAAATGAAATTTAATTGCAGTAATAGTGCATCATAACTCCCCTTCATGGGTTGGGGGCATGGCTTCTCTTACTTCTTCGATGGGTAAAGGCTGAATAACGGCTTTGCCAATCTTCTCTAATAACACATAATGAATCTTTTTCTTAAACCGTTTCTTATCTGCCATCATATTCTGTAAAGCCTTATCAGCATTGAATGGCAGGAAGGTTGGTAAACCATATTGCTTCAACACTTTTACCAATCTCTCGGTGGCAGTAAAGCCAGTATATTGCTCGCTGATGTGTGCCGCGACAACCATCCCGATAGAGATGGCAAAGCCATGCGGAAGCCCATAATCATTCTCTATTGCATGACCTAAAGTATGACCATAATTCAGCAATTTTCTTTCGCCTTGCTCAAACTCATCTTCCGCTACTACTTTGCTTTTCAGCAATGCATTGCGCCGGATAAGTTTGCTTAATAACTCTTTATCGTTTTGAAAACCGGAGAGTGTATGTTCTTCCAGTATTTTAAACATGGCAGCATCTTTTATCGCTGCATGTTTAATGATTTCGGCAAAACCATTGCTCCATTCTTGCTTAGGTAATGATGAGAGCAAAGTGTAATCGTACAATAAAAAAGAAGGCTGGCGAATTAAGCCAACCATATTTTTATATATACCGACATCTACACCATTCTTGCCACCAATGCAGGCATCCACCATTGCGAGAATAGAAGTGGGTACAAAGCCACAACGAATGCCACGCATATACACACCAGCAACGTAGCCAGCCATGTCTGTAATCACGCCGCCACCAATGCCAACAAGTGCTGTTTTTCTGTCAGCACCCAGCGCGATCATCTGACCAATCACATCATCAACCGTTGATTGATTTTTGTGCTGCTCGCCGGCTTTTACAACTATTGTTTGCCAGCCTTGGAATTTCTTTTTATGCTTCGAAAAAATGTTCTCATCGGTGAGCAAAACAGTGCTGACTTTTTCGGTTAATTTTTCTAACACATCAAAAGATGCATCGAAGTAAAACGTGGTGGAAGATGATGAAAACTGTATTTGTTTTTTAGTCATGGTATGCAATTGGCCACCGGATTCATCCGGTGGATTCTATAAAATCATCCGGCGGAATTTTTAATGCGTCCAGGTTATTCATCACATTTAATTCATCATCCAGCGATTTCAGCCTATGATGTTCCTCCTGATTCTCTATATATTTCACAACTTTCTTTACCATCGAATAACTTACTGAATACGCCGCATATCCATCCTGCCATTTCAGTTCTTTCCCCAGGTATTTCTGTTGATTTATCTAAAACGCTGAACCACCTTTTAAAATTTGCATCACCGCAGACACACTTGCGCCGGATGCAGTTGAAACAGGCAGTGCACATGGTCTTCCACACCATTCAACGCAATGATGTCAAATTCTTTCGCGGCTGCATTTTCACGCATGTGCGTGAACAATGTTTCGCGCGTGCGTTTTGCCAGCACAGGTTCCCGGTGTTTCACACTCCAGATAGCATGAATAAACAAATAAGTTTTGTTGTGTGGATTGTGCATGATGGAATGATGGTCATATAACCGAACCGCTCTTTTTTCCACCGGTTAAAACCGGTGGCTAATCATTCATCACCTTATTCTGGTGGTTGATGCTTTCCATATGCACCGCATCGTAATACTTGGTGATGAAGTCTTTGCTCAAACCCAGCCTGGCAGCTTTTGCCTGCACGCGTTCCAATATTTCGTTCCAGCGATTGGTTTGTAAAATGGTCAGGTTATTTGCCTTTTTATAGTCACCAATGTTATCGGCAATTTTCATACGCTGACTTAATATCTGCATCAGTTCATCGTCCAAATGATTGATTTGCTGGCGCAATTTCTCCAGTGGCGCATGATCTATCGTTGCCACGTCTTCCTTACGCCATTGAATTGCATCCAGCATTTCAGCCAAACGTTCCGGCGTAATTTGTTGTTTCGCATCGCTCCACGCATTATCGGGGTCAATATGGCTTTCGATAATCAAACCATCATAATCAAGGTCAATGGCTTCCTGCGCAACTTCCTGCAAAATATCACGACGACCACAAATGTGCGACGGATCGTTAATCATCATCAGCTCCGGATTACGGCGTTTCATTTCAATCGCAAGATGCCACATCGGCGCATTGCGATACTGCGAATTTCCATATGACGAAAACCCGCGGTGAATCAAACCAATCTGTTTAATGCCGGCTTTCGCTACACGCTCTACAGCACCCAGCCACAGCTCGAGGTCAGGATTAATCGGGTTTTTAATCAACACCGGAATATCAACACCACGAAGCGCATCTGCCACTTCCTGCACGCTAAACGGATTGACCGTTGTGCGGGCGCCAATCCACAACACATCTACATCAAAGTGAAGCGCATCCTGCACCTGCTTTCCCGTTGCCACTTCTATCGCCCAGGGAATGCCTGTCAGTTGCTTCGCTTTTTGAAGCCATGGTAAACCCTTCGTACCAATGCCTTCAAAGCTTCCCGGACGTGTACGCGGTTTCCAGATGCCCGCACGCATGATGTCAACCTTGCCGGTTTTCGCCAGCCGCACGGCAGTTTCGGTTACCTGTTCTTCGGTTTCGGCACTGCAAGGTCCGGCAATAATAAGCGGACGCTTGTTCCATTTTTCCTGCACAAGGTTTTTGGCAGAGGATGTTTGTGTGGCTTCCATAAGAATAACAATTATAAGTTATGAATTATGAGTTATGAATGCAAAACCTGTCTCCGCTTTTACACTCTTCCTGTCATCTTTTTCTTTGGGGCTGTCATCGTTCAACGTTTACTTAGCTCCGGTTCCGTTCGCCGCGGCGGATGCTACTCTACGGCGCGGCTATCTGTATTTATACATTGTACATATCACATTGTACATGTGCTGCGCCTTGCCGGGTTAACTATCGCTATTCTAATGATCTACTCACTTCTTTTGCTAAAACCGGGATATCTATCGTCACTATTTTCCAGATAATAATATCATTGATATTATCGTATGCATGAATAATTCGGTTTCGCAAATCGACTATTGTTCTTGAATGCGACAATTCAATCTCCGGATTTATGTTCAACAATCGGTTCATGGCTTCGCCAACAATCTCCAGTTCTCTTTCTACCGCTCTACGTTTTGTTTTATTTCTTTTATATTCTTCAAAATCTCTTTTGCTTTCGAGGTGTTCATCAATAGAAAGAATTGCTGTCTCTATATCGAACAACAACTTCTTTTCCTCGATAGTCATAACACACTTACTTTATGGCTATCAATACTCTGAATGAAGTATGGATTTGATAATGTTTCTTCTGCTATCAACTCCACCTTTTTATTCAGCAGGGTTTCTAACGCATCAATTAATGAAAAATAATTGTTGCTATATGTTTCCACATCCAAAGTTGCCGGGAAGCGAACCAAAAAATCAACATCACTTTCTGCATTCATATTGCCTTTTACAGCACTGCCAAAGGCATACGCTTTTAGAACGCCATGCACTTGCATCAGGCTTTTTATCTGGGTCAGATGTTGTTCTATAATATTCGCTTTCTGCATATGTACATTATAACAATTTACCGGCTGTTCGCATCATTCATTCGTATTCTTCTGCCTTTGAAATTTTTGCCATCAATGGCACGAATCATTTGATTTCCAACACCGCGGTCTACTTCAACCCAGCTATTCATTTCCTTCATGTCTACGCGCCCTAACTGCTCTTTGCGCAGGTCGCTCATGTCAAGAATAAACTGTAAAAATGAAGCTTTATAAAAACCATCTTTTGTACCGAGGTTTACAAACAAGCGCATGTAATCGCCTTCATTATTAAAAGTGCGCCCTTTGGTATCACGGTAATTTTTTTCTCCTCTGTCGCTGGTTCTGCTACGGCTTTGATCGCGCGCACCAGCTTCGCGGTTGCGGCCATTATCGCGTATATTTAAGTCACCGGCGTTTTCGTAATATTTCAAAAAACGGTCAAACTCTAATGCCGCTACACGTTTCAATACTTCTTCCTTGCTTACATCGGCAAACTTTTCTTCCAGCATCGGCACGTAGCTTTCGTAATCGCCGTGGCTAATGTCGGTCTGTAAAAGTTTATCCATAAAATAGAAGAACTGTTTGCGGCAAACGTCTTTTCCACTTGGTATTTCCACCTTATGAAACGGCGATTGTACCATGCGCTCAATCTGGCGAAGCTTGCCGGTTTCACGCGTATGCACAATGCTAATGCTAATGCCTACGGCACCCGCACGACCTGTACGACCGCTGCGGTGTGTGTAAACTTCCACATCATCCGGAAGTTCAAAGTTTATAACATGTGTAATGTCTTTTACATCAATACCGCGCGCAGCTACGTCAGTCGCAATCAAAAGCTGTAAACTTTTATCGCGGAATTGTCCCATCACTTTATCACGCTGCCCTTGCGTTAAATCGCCGTGCAGGGCATCAATATCATAACCTTCGCGGGTAAGCTTTTCAGATATTTCCTGCGCATCGGCTTTCGTGCGGGTAAAGATCAAACCATAAATACCAGGATTAAAATCAATCAGGCGCTTCAAGGTTTCGTAGCGTTGATGACCCGCTGTTACCACGTATTGGTGGTCAATATTTTTATTACCGGTATTGGCTTTTCCAACCGTTATTTCGGTAGGATCTTTCATGTACTTTTTGCTCACCTTACGTATTTCGGCGGGCATCGTTGCACTGAACAGCCAGGTGCTTTCGCGCTTAGGCGTATTCTGCAAAATGAATTCAATATCATCCTGAAAACCCATGTTGAGCATTTCATCGGCCTCATCAAGAATCACGTATTCGATCTCGTCGAGGTTGATGGCTTTGCGTTCTATTAAATCAATCAAACGTCCTGGCGTTGCTACTACTATTTGCACACCGCGCTTGATGTCGCGTATCTGTGTACCAATAGAAGCGCCGCCATATACCGCTACGATATTAACGCCTCGTATATGCTTTTTAAACTGTTCAATTTCGTTTACAATCTGGATGCACAACTCACGTGTAGGGCACACCACAAGTGCTTGCGGCGATTTTTTACCTACATCTATCAGTTGTAACAAAGGAAGGCTGAAAGCAGCCGTTTTGCCGGTGCCGGTTTGGGCAAGGCCAATCAAGTCTTTGGTGCCTGCCAATAAAACCGGGATCGCTTTTTCCTGTATCTGTGTCGGATTTTCAAAGCCCATTTCGCTGGTTACTTTCACCAGTGGTTCTGATAGTCCTAATTCTGCAAATGTTGCCATTATATTTCTTAAAAAATTTTCGCAAAGGTAGATAATAGAACACGGATGACGCGGACTGTGTGCAGTGATTAGCGTGATTTAAGAATTAATAAGTAAGATTAAATATTTGATGGCTGTTTTGTTCATAATTATTTACCGTTTCTGTAATTGTATTTCAGCAGCCACAATTCAAACCATCTTTATATATTTCTATGTACAAATCAGTGTCGTTTGTGTTCCGTTTTTCTATTTAATTATCTTCTGAATCTTATTCGCGTTCTCTATTAACTGTTGTAAATATTCCGTGTTTTCTTTCTCTAAACAAGCTTTGAATTTCCGCAATTGCGAAATGTGTTCGTTCAAAACATCCAGCACATTTTCGCGGTTTTGCATAAAGATAGGAACCCACATTTGCGGGTTGCTTTTTGCCAGACGCACCGTGCTTTCAAAACCGGCGGATGCAAGGCGAAAAATGGCATCTTCTTCCTTTTCTTTTTCCAATACTGTGTTGGCTAACGCAAACGAAGTAATGTGCGAAATATGACTCACGTACGCAACCTGCATATCGTGCTCGTACGCATTGAGGTAAACGAGGTACATGCCAAGCGTTTTGTATAAATCTTCTGCCATTTTCATGGCATCTTCATCACTTTCTTCCTTGTTGCAGATAACGGTTGCTTTGTTAGCAAATGCGCCATGCACAGCCGCTTCCGGTCCGCTGTATTCGGTGCCCCACATTGGGTGCGTAGCTACATATCTGCCACGGGCGGGATGACCTTTTACCGCATCAATAAGATTTTCTTTTGTAGAGCCGGTATCGATGATCACCTGCTTTTCGATGTTGTCCAGCAATTGCGGCAGCATAATAACACAAGCGCTTACAGGAATGGCAAGTATGATTAAATCTGCCTTTACAACCGCAGGATACAATGGCAGTACTTCATCAACTAATCCTAACGCCAACGCTTTTTCTTGGTTGATTCGATTGGCATCAACACCGATGATATGAGAGCTAAAGTTCTTGTCTTTCAGCGCCAGCGCTATGGAGCCGCCAATTAAGCCTGTGCCTATGATTGTAATGTTCATTGATAAAAGTTATGAGTGATGAATTATAAGTAAGAATTTGCGATTGATTTAATTCATAACTTATAACTCATCACTCTTTTGATCGCTTCTTCAAATTTTTCAACAGAGCCGCATAGGCTGATACGGATATAGCCATTGCCTGCGCTGCCGAAAATACCTCCCGGCGTTATGAAGACGTTCGCTTTGTATAATATTTCATCGCTGAGTGCGTAACCGTCTTTGTATGTGCCGGGAATTTTTGCCCAGATAAACAAACCAGCTTGATCTTTTGAATAGCTGCAGCCCAATACATCGAGCAATTCATAAACTTTTTCTCTTCTTTCTTTATATACTTTGTTGATGCTTTTGTACCAATCTTCTCCTAAGCTCAAAGCCTTTGCAGCTGCCAGTTGCAGAGGCAGATACATGCCGCTGTCCATATTGCTTTTGAAGCGCAATACTTCATCAATTCTTTCTTTAGCGCCTAATAATACCCCTACACGCCAGCCTGCCATGTTTTGGCTTTTGCTGAGTGAGTTTAATTCGACAGCAACCTCTTTTGCGCCTTCCACACTTAATAAACTCATTGGCTCATTATTGAGGATAAAGCTGTAAGGATTATCATGACAGATGAGCACATTATGTTTCTTGCCAAAGGCAACCAATTGCTCAAATAATTCTTTCGTTGGCAATTGTCCCGTTGGCATTTGCGGATAATTTACCCACATGATTTTTACTTTGGATAAATCACTTTTTTCCAACTCATCAAAATCGGGAAAGTAGCTGTTTTCTTCTTTTAGATTATAGTCAACACATGCACCACCTGCGAGTGTAACCGCACTGCGATAGGTAGGATAGCCGGGATTAGGAACCAACGCTTCATCGCCTTCATCAAGATACGTCATGCAGATGTGCATGATGCCTTCTTTGCTGCCAATAAGCGGGAGAATTTCAGTATCAATATTGAGATCAACGCTATAATATTTTTTATACCAATCCGCAAATGCCTGCCGTAAAACCGGTGAGCCTTTATAACTCTGGTAGCCATTTACATTGGGTTTGTGGCTCGCACTTTCTTCCTGCAACGTTTTAATAACGTCGGGATGTGGCGGCAGGTCAGGATTGCCAATACCAAGATTGATGATGTTCTTTCCTTCTTTATTCAGGTTGTCGATTTCTCTTAGTTTTTGCGAGAAATAATATTCGCCAATTCCTTCTAAACGTTTTGCTGTGTGCATATCATTTTATTTGTCACAAAGGCGCCAAGTAATGATGTTCTTTTGTTATTGCTTCGAATAATTTTTGAACTCTTCAGGTTTTTTACAATCCTCGTCCGCTTTTATAAATGCCATACACTTTTGCTTCTTCCGTTACCGATTTTACAGTTTTCATTGCGGTTTCAAACTGGCTGATATCATCAAACTCAAGGTCTGCATGAAAGCTGTATTTAAAGTCGCTGCCCGGTATGGGAAAGCTTTGCAATTTGCTTAAATTGATGTCTTCCTTTGCAATGGCAGCGAGTACTTTAGCAAGGCTGCCCTTGGAATGGTTTGTATGAAAATTTACCGATGCTTTGTTAGCATCCGGAATGATTTGATTGTCTTCTTCGCGCTGCAGAACAAGGAAGCGTGTGTAATTATTTTTGAGCGTATGAATGTTGGGTGCAATGATGTCCAGATCGTATAATTCTGCTGCTAATTTGCTGGCAATTGCTGCAGTGTGTTTGCTTTTATGTTGATGAATATGCTTTGCGCTTAATGCCGTGTCTTCTGTTTCTACCAGCTTCCAGCTGTGCTTGTCAAGATAAGCCTGGCACTGCAGCAAAGCCATATAGTGTGAATGCACCTCGCGGATGCTATCCGGCGATACACCGCGATACACCATGAGGTTCTGGTTAATTTGCAAATACACTTCACCCACTACGCAGAGTTTGCTGTTTTGCAACAAAGTATAGTTGGGTAAAATGCTGCCCGCAATAGAATTCTCAATCGCCATCACGCCACCACTTGTTTCCTTTTTATTCTGTGCGGCTTTAATGACGTCTCTGAAATTTGCGCAGCACACCACTTCCACTTCTTTACCATAAAAATGCATGGCCGCTTCCTGGTGAAAAGAGCCTTCGTAGCCTTGTATCGAAACTTTTATTGCCATGCTGTAAAACAAAAATCCCGGCTCTGTTGAACCGGGATTTTATATTGATAAGTTATTGTTTCCTTTTTTGCAATACAACCCGGTTCTACTTTCTAAAGTAAAAAAAGAAAAAGTAAAACGGGATATATACGCGTGTTGTGCTCATTGAGAATGCGAAAGTAGAAACAAATTAATAAGAAGCAAATTTTTTTGTGAAGCGGGTAAAGAATGATGATGATTTATAGAATGTTATTGTATAAAATTGATTGCTTATTTGGCCAAGTGATAAAATTCAACGAGTGCCGGCTTGCTGCCGGAGCGGCATTCATTGGTTCGTCAGCCCCAAATAGAGAATAAAAAAAACAACAGAATTCCAGATGCCGAATGGCTTGAGTCCTTTAGGTTTGTTTTCAAATAAACGGCACTATCAGAAACTGTATTTTTCTTTTCGCCGGTTTCTATATTTTGCAGATAACCAACCGGGCAGCAGCGGCTCATGTAAGCTTTCGTCAAGGCTCACGACCTATCGGCTGATCAAATCCGCTGCTGCCTTTTACTTCCTTCGTGTCTATATAGCAATTAGGGCTTTTATACCCGTTATCAAGGACTCAGACTTTGGGAAGTAAACCGGATTGCGCCTGGGTAACATAGGAAAAATTTCTGCAATCGTTCAATAAAACAATACCATGATTGGCATCCTGCCTGGAAAGCCGGATGCGATTATAAACGTTGTTGCCCATTAAAATCAAATCATCAAAACCATCATTGTTTATATCGATGCTCTGTATGCTGAATACAGGTGAATATTGCGCTTCTGCAGGAAAGTCTTTTTGTACAAAACCATAACCTGTATTTGCAAAATAACAAGTTTGCAAAGTTGCAGTCTCCAATAGTTTTGCAGATGATAACCGGCTGGCAGGGATTATCGTTTGAATAGTAGCATCTGTGTAAGATGAGTAATCGTAAAAGATTTTCGCAATGAAGGAACCTGTGTTGTAATATCATCCATCGTGGCAAAAGGATAAGCTTTGCCTGCTGAGTAACTGGTTAATACAGGGTCTGCCATACCATTGCTATCTATATCTACATTATATAATTGCAATGGTTCTTTTTGTGAAGCCATTACTTATGTATTCGTTCCATAATTGCCGACGCAGATATCAGTTTTGCCAAGCACCGAACTATAATAAACCTTTAAGTTACAGTCAGACAGTTAATACTACCAACGGTCCAGCTCGCATATTTTAGTGCGGTTGGTGTCACATCTTATAACGCTACTTTATTTACAGGAACACCACGTGGATGGAGCTTTGACCAAGCTCATACTGCTTTATGTGTTTATCTAAATAACAATACAACCGTAGGATTTAATCTATTAGCTACTAATAGTTGTGGTACATACACACAGCGAGTTTTCTTAACTCAAAATAGCGGAGGTATGCGATTTATCGTAACACCTAATCCTGCAAAATCTGTAGTAACTATTGCAAAGCTGCAAGAGGTAAACAGTTCTAGTTTAACTAAAGAATTAGCATTGGAAGGAACAGCCCAAATTACTATTTATACTACATCTAATAAACCTTTAAAAAGGTACAAATTTCCTATGGGAGATGTATGTGAGTTAAATATAGCAGACTTAAAAACAGGTATTTATAATATACAAGTTATAGAAGGTAAAGCGGTTTCTAATCTTAAAATGATTAAAGATTAAATACCGCTTTAAGGTTCTTGCTTTTTACAAAATAAGAAGCCCCGCTTTGCAAAGCGGGGCTTCTTATTTTGTTGATTTAGTGCGTATCCCACCATAACGAAGTGCCGCCTATATCTGGTCCGCCAAGCTTCTGGGTAGCATCTGTAACACCCGTCGGGTTTTGACTTCTTTCGTCCGGAGAAAATTGCAATCTTTTTATAAATGCCGTAGTGGAAATTGTGCCACCACTGTTATTAACCACAACAGGAAACAGAACCGGATAACCGGTGCGTCTGAACTCTGCCCAAGCTTCTTCACCTTCGGGATATTCGGCAATCCATTTTTGTGTAATGATGCGTTCCAGCTTTCTTTCAAATGAAGCCGCGTCATCCCATTTAATGGTAATAGTGCTTAAATAAGGTGAACCAACCGGTACATTGTTCTGACCGGCCACTAAAGATTTCGGATCTACGTAAGGCGCTTCTGTGCTTGCAGCATCAGCAGTATAAGAGGTAGCACTTCCGGCACCCCACTGGCTAAAGGAAGTAGCAATACCAGATTCATAATTTGTCTTTGCATCACCAGCATTTTCCCAGCCGCGTATGGCTGCTTCCGCTTTTAAAAACCAAGCTTCTGCAGCTGTCATTACCAGTTGTTTGGAAGGAAAATCAGTAAGCTTGGAATAGTTGGAATAAATTCCGCTTCCGTCGTTATTAATTCCATTTCTGATACCAATGAACTTACCGGATACCACAGGATCGGTGGCCGGTTGAGCATAGAATTTTATACGAGGATCGTTATATCCGTTCATGTAACACAAAAGCGGCGCTCCCATTCTAATATCGCCCCAACTTTCTGTTATTGTCGTCAGCGGATTGGTAATGCTGCCAATGTTTACATAAGCGTCATCATCGCCGGCGGCAGTAAGCAAACCCACGGAATTAGACAATGATTTTTCTCCTTCTTCCTTTGCCTTGTCCGGGTCTGCATAGGCAATGCGCAAAGCCAATCGTAAGCGAAGCGTATTGGCGAACTTTGTCCATTTTTCAAAGTCTCCGCCATAAACAAGATCGAATTTTGAAAACGTAGCTGGAGCACCGGATTGTACCAGATCGGTAAAGACATTGATAGCTGAATCAAGGTCGTTAAAGAATGCGTAATAAGCATCTTTCTGCGAATCATAAACGGCGGTGCCTGCCTTATACTGCGTGTAAATGATCGGACCATATACATCACTAACCCGGTGCATGGCTTCTACCCTAAGTATCTTTGCCCATGAATAGAAGCTTTTATATTGATCGCTGTTCGTTATGTCCAGAATATTTTGTGTGGGCTTCATTACATTGCCATAGGCTTGCGACCATGTATATCCGTTCCAACCATCGACTAAGGCATAAGTTGCATTGTTAGAATTTCCTAAATAAGCAGATGGCGTCATCATGTAGCCGGAATAGATGTCGGCATTCAGGTTTTGCTGCAACTGATATATCCAGGTTGTATTTACCAGTATATTGTATTGCGCTTGCTTTAACGGCTCGCCTAAATTCTGGTAGTCCACTTCAATCTGCGACTGAGACAATCCGTTTGGATTTGTATTATAATCTTTGAAGTTTTTTGTACAGCCTGCCAGCAATACAATGGCTGCAAGTGAAAGAAGCGGTTTATATTTATTGTTTTTCATACTAACTTTTTTTTGCGGTTAAAAACCTATTTTTAAAGAAGCTCCTATGCTTCTGGTGGTAGGAATTCCAAATGTTTCAACACCTTGTAAAGCATTTCCTGTGCCCATGGAAAGTTCCGGGTCGAACGGCGCTTCTTTTTTAAAGAAAAATAAGTTGCGCCCAATAACAGAAAACTGGCAACTTGTAATCCACTTTGTTTTTACCGGAATGCGATAGCTAATAGAAGCCTCACGCAACCTGATGTTCGTAGCGTCATATACGTAATATTCGGAAATACCAGATCTGCCGCCAACTGCATTGTAGAATGTAAATGGATCGAGCGGTCCGCTGAATTTGGAACCATCCTGTTTGGTAGCGCTGATGTTTACGCCGCCTGCATCTCTGGCATCGGCGGTTGCTTTGCTGTCTCCAAGCTGGTCCAATACTGCCTGTGTTACACTCATTACTTTTCCTCCGAAACGACCATCTATTAAAAAGCTAACGGTAAAGTTTTGTATGGTAAACGTATTATTCCAGCCAATGGTGTATTTAGGATTCGGATTGCCTAAATATTTCACATTTCCATTACCTACAGCTGTTGACGAATCGTAACCTTTTTGCGGAGTGCCGGCACTGTCAACAATAATAGAATTATCGGCAGCACGTGCAAAAAATCTTCCATAAATATCGCCCCACGAGCCACCTTCTTTAATGTAAGCTGCATTAAGAAGATCAATGGTGTTAATAGGGAAATAACTTTGGGTTACGCCTAAGGAAGGATCGGCAATCTGCAATACTTTGTTTTTATTCAAAGCATAATTAACCGTAGTAAACCAGGAGAAATGCTTTGTCTGCACCGGTGTTATATTAACCGATAATTCAACCCCATTGTTTCTGATATTGCCTGTGTTTAACGTCCACGATGTAAGGTTGCCTGGAGAGCCTGGTGTAACCGGAATAACAATGTATTGACGGCGATTGTTATTAATGTAATAAGTAAAGTCGAAGCCTATTCTGTTCTTTAAGAAACGCCACTCTGTGCCTGCTTCAAAGGAACGGTTGTCTTCCGGCTTCAGATAAGTGCCGGGTTTAGAGCCTGTCTGGTTTACGGTTGAGCCGTTTTGATTGTCTATATTATAAGAAGCCGGGTTGGTAGCATAAATATTTACGTCATTACCCACTTTGGAATAAGAAACTCTTACTTTACTGAAGGAGATTGGCTCTGACATTTTAAACATATCGCTCAACACGCCTGTAAGACCTGCTGAATAATAAAAGAAACCCTTCTTTTCATTAGGCGTAAAAGCAAGCGTGGACGACCAGTCGTTGCGGGCGGTCAGGTCTAAATACGCGTAGTTATTTACACTCAACTGCGCCGTAGCAAAAACCGCCTGGAGCTGCCGATGCGCCGTATTAGGACTAACTGTGAGGCTGGCAGGCAAAATATTGTTTAAGGTAAAAACATTTGCAAAGCGCAATCCGTCTCCCGAATTTCGGGTTCCAAACGTAGTCTGCTCTGTTCTGCCATCATTGATGCTGCTGCCGATGGTTGCACTGAGACCTAAATTTTTAGACAGGTTTTTGTTGGCTGACAATAACACGTCTCCGTAATACTGAGTAAATACAGATCTCAATAAAGTATAGCTGCCATTTGCCGCTGTAAGGATTGGAGAGGTGGTGGCATAACTTTTCGCTTCTATGTTGTTAAACGTTTTGTCCACGTTGCCACGCGCCTGAATGTTCAGCCAGCTTGTAATTTTATAGTTCAATGAGAAGTTAGTATAAACCCTGTCCAATGCATTATCATTCGGATTTCTGTTTAATATCCAATATGGATTTTGTTCTAACTCATTTGCATTTTTTCCGGCATCTACATTTACATCCCACCAGTTCTGTACATAAGTATTTCTTACAGAAGAAGAAACCTCATAACTGTTTTTATATTGATTAAAATCAATGCCGCGCGGCAGTTCGTATAAGCCGGCTAAAGGATTCAAATACAATCCGCTGGTGGGTCTGTTGTGTGCGTTTTGATGCACATAAAGTACGTTAAAGTCGGCAGTAAGTTTATCATTAAAGAACTTACTTGTCTGGTGAAAATTTAAGTTGTGACGCTTTAATTGACTGGTAGGAATAATGCCTTTATTATCAGCATACGAATAAGAAAAATAGGATTGCGATTTATCGGTACCGCCGGATAAAGAAACAGAATTAAAACTGGTAACGCCGGTTTGAAAAAAGTCATTCGTATAGTCAGGCGCATTTACTACAGAATCGCTCCAGCTTGTGCTGGACCCGAATGGGGTAGAAGTCGTTCCGGGTGTGGTTTGCCCGTATTTAAACTGGAGCGGCTGCTTGTACATCCGGCTATCAAAAAATAACTCTGAAGAAGCGTTCACTCTTGTAATTCCGGCTTTCCCTTTTTTTGTAGTAATCAAAATAACGCCGTTCGCTGCGCTGCTGCCATACAATGCTGCTGCCGAAGCGCCTTTCAAAATAGACATACTTTCTATGTCTTCCGGGTTAATATTGGAAATGCCATCGCCACCATCAATACCGGCATAGCCAACCGACTGTCCATACTCGCCGCCGGGCTGCGCCGGAGAAAAGTTTACCAAAGGCACACCATCCACTACATACAACGGCTGGTTTTCGCGGGTAGATTTATTCCCCCTGATAATCACTCTTGTTGAGCCGCCAATGCCCGATGAACTTCTGCTTATGGTAACACCCGCTACTTTACCTTGCAAGCTGTTTACAACGTTGGCATCGCGCACTTGCGTCAACTCTTCGTTGCTCACTTTTTGTACTGAATAAGTAAGTGATTTCGCTTGCCTTGAAATACCCAATGCCGTTACCACCACTTCATTCAGCGAAGCGGAGCTGTTGCCAAGTAAAATAATAATGGTTGTCTGATCCGGATTAACAGTAACGCTTTGATTGGCATAGCCTACATAACTTACTTCAAGTTGTGCACTTGTAGCAGGTAGGTTAATAGTAAAAGCACCATCACTGCCAGATGTTGTGACTGACTTGGTTCCGGCTACACGAATAGTAGCTGCGGTAACCGGCGAATTGGTGGCTGAATCCCTGACAAAACCCGTAAGTACCCGCGCCTGTGAAAAAGCAGCAGAACTTATGAGCATTAGAAAGAATAACAGGTACACATTTCTCATGTTACTTGGAGTTTTTGTTATGTTACTTGATTAAAAGCAGATTTTACAAATAGCCGGGGTGCACCGGTAAACAGTTATACGGTATTTGTTTTCAAATAAAAGCAGATAAGACAGTTATTATTTTCGGTTAATGTTGCTTCTCTTTATCATGTGCAATGGTTAAAAAGAATTAACACGGATTAGTTCTTGTCTTTTCTCAAATGTAAGACATGCAATATTAACAACCGGCTGCTTATAACCGCTGATTAGTTTTTAATAAAAGTCGGGAAAATTTTAACCTTTAAACATTTCTGCTCAATTTTGTGCAGCTATTACAAAAAATTCATTTTTGTGGACTCAGAAGAATGGTAGCAGGAAAATAAAATGAAAGCTAATTATACCGAAATTTATAATGAAGCGCAGGATCGGATTATAGTGGTGGAAAAAAATGAGCCATATAATAACTCCCTGTTTCATTATCATCCTGAGTTTGAGCTGGCTTATGTTAAAGAAGGCTTTGGCAGGCGCATTGTTGCCGACAAAATAGATTCCTTTTATGCCGGCGATCTTGTGTTCCTGGGCCCTAACCTTCCGCATGTTTGGCAGAACGATGATATTTTTCATAAAGGCTTTGCCAACTTCAGGTTTAAGTCGCTTACCATTCATTTTCGGAAGGAATTATTCTCTGATGAACTTATACATCTTCAGGAAAGTAACCTGCTGAATAAATTGTTTGCCCGCTCTGCCCGCGGATTAAAAATTATAGGCAAAACCCAGGAAATTATTACGGAAAAAATGGTCCGGCTAAATAGTAAAAAGGGACTGGAACGTATCATTGAACTTCTTGAAATCCTGAACATTCTTTCCCTGTCGAAAGAAACGGAATCTATTTCCTATAATGGATACTCAGGCAATCTCGCCGGGAATAAAGTGGATCGTTTATCTGAGGTCTATAACTATGTATCGGAAAATTTTAACCGGGAAATATCGCTTGACGATGTGGCAAAAATGACCAACCTGACGCCGCCTGCTTTTTGTCGGTTGTTTAAAAAAAGAACAAATAGACATTTCATTTCCTACCTCAATGATGTTCGCATTTCGAAGGCATGTAAACAACTTCTGGAAACCGATTTAAACATATCGGAAATTGCCTTCCACTGCGGCTATAAAACCGTGTCTAATTTTAATAAAATTTTTAAGAAAAATATTGGCACCTCGCCCAAGGTTTACCGCGAAAAAGCGACACGGCATTTTTCAACAGGTGGTTGATCAGTAAGCATTAATAGTGGTGATCTTTTTTGAGGGATAGGGTTCATCATCCGTAATCTGTAAAGGCGCTATTTAAATCATCGGCTGAACTGTTTCATTTATTACTGAAAATTTTATCGCGTGGCGGCAACCTGCTGCTCAATATTGAACCCTCACCGGAGGGCGATTTTGCCGGCACCGCTTACAGCCATTTAAAGGATATTGGCAGATGGATATAAGTACACGGCAATGAGATTTATGGCACCACTGTCACGTCGCCTACGAAGAAAAATGTTTATCTGTTGTCGGGTGATAAGAGTAAAACGGTTACGCTGCCAGCCGTTATTCATCTTGATAAATACAGCATTCCTGAAAACAGTAAGGTTCGTTTGGTTGATTTACCAAAGAGAAAATAGGCTACAAATCAAATGGCACAGGAACGGATATCATTATCAATAAAAATTGGATTAACAAGGCTGCAGGCAAGTATGCAATTGCTTTTGAAATAAGTAAATGAGCAATAAAATCGTTCTAAACTTATGGTTCACTCAATAATTGCACTATAGGAAACCTAACTGCTTTGGTTTTTAGAATGATTTATCCGGATTGATAAAAACATTATTACAACATAGCAAAGGTTGTCAATTAAATAAAGAAAGTTGCGAAGTGTACGTATATTTCTTCATTGGCTTCCGTTGCGCTACCGGCATTTCTTTTTTTATTTCAAATACTTCTGACTCTTTATAGCGGGAGGCAACAATAACGTGCGTATCGCCTGCATGAGATGTAAACAGGTCTTCCACCAATTGCGGATGATTATTTTCCCTGGATAAATGCGATAGGAGTAAATGACTCATAAAGGCAGGCTTGTGCCTTGTAAACAAGTCCAGAGCCTGCGTATTCGATAAGTGTCCGTGCGTGCCTGAAATCCGTTTTTTCAGGTGGTGCGGATATTTACCTTTTGCCAACATCGTTTCATCATAATTAGACTCTAAAAAAGCAGCGTGGCATTGTTTAAAATGATGAATCACATTATAGCAGGGCGAACCAATATCAGTAAATACGCCAATGGTAATCTCTTCACTCTTTATCGTGAAACTATGCGGTTCAATGGCGTCATGCTGTTTTGGAAAAGCGGTGACGCTTAACTGACCAATTTCTACCGGCTGATGAGGAGCAAATGTGTGAACGCTTATTTTGCCGCCGTCAATATGGTTGCAATGCATAAGGGTTGGCCCGGTAATAAAAACCGGCAATGCATATTTTTTTGCCAGCACAGCCAGGCCTTGTATATGGTCAGAATGTTCGTGAGAAATGAAGATAGCTTTTACTGTTTGCATCGAAAGCTGCAGCCGGTTCATGCGGGTTTCGGTTTCGCGGCACGATATACCGGCATCAATCAACACCGCTTCTTTATGATTGCCGATGTAGTAGCAATTTCCGTTACTACCCGAAGCTATTGAGGAAATAAAAAGAGACATGTAAAACAAAGAAAAGCGTTTTAGCGCATTTTCTTGATCCTGCCTGCTAATTTATTTAGACAAATAAACAAAGCCGTTCTCTATCAATCTTTTCGGTATTACGTTGTGTAAAAAGAGTTGAAATGCCGCTTTATCCACAGCTTCAATGAATCGTAAACTTGTCGAAATTGAAAAGATGCGCTTCCAATTTGGCCGAATAAAAGCAAAGTCCTTATTTTTGCTAAATATTTTAGTATAAACCGCAACTTTATGAATCAATTCAGCTCAGGCGCAGCGCTATATCAGGGCAGTAAGGAAGTAAAGCTGCAGGACGTGCCTACCGCAAAAGCAACTGGCTTTAATGCAGCAGCAGACGATTATATGGAGCGTGGGATTGACCTTAACGAGGAACTGATCAGGAATAAACCTGCCACTTATTTTTTTCGTATGAACAGTCATGCAATGACTGAGGCAGGAATTCATATCGGCGACATCCTGATTGTTGACAGAAGTCTGGCGGCTGTAAGTGGAAAAATTATAGTAGCCACGTTAGGTGGCGAGCTACTTGTTCGGCGACTGCAGAAGGAGAATGGAACCATAGCATTGTTGCCTGGCAATAATCATGAAAAATCTATCGCTGTTAATGGGCAAGATGCCTATGCTGTTTGGGGCGTGGTCACTTATATTATTCATGTTGTATAGTTAGCATCTATCCATAAACCTTGAATTGTAAAAATCCCCGGTTGTCTAACCGGGGATTGTTTTTTCTTTTTATTGATCTTGCTGCACTACGAATGTAATTGCTTGTCTCTGCCGGTATATTACGTTACGTCCGTTTTGTTTAGCGGGTGTCCAGCCCGGACCACGCTGAATAACGCGCACAGCTTCTGTAGCTGTACCATATCCCGGATCATTTTCAGCTTTTACCTCGGAAATGTTTCCTTCTTTATTTACAAGGAAAGAAACCATCACGGTGTAAGAGCCGGCGGCCGCACCATTTTCTGAAGGCAATTCGCTGCGAAGATTTCTTTGCAAAAACTTCCTCCATTCTTCAAAACCTCCGGGAAACTGTGCTTGTTGCTGTACCGTAAAAAACTCTTTCGTAAAGTCCTCTGTTTTTATAAGCTCTTCTACTTTACCAGTTCCTTGTTCTACAGGTGGCGCGATATAATCTTCACTAATTCCTGTTCGTGTTTCTACGTCAATTTTCACATTGTCCACTTCCGCCATAGCAGGCGATGGGGTAGTTACCTGTTCAACAAGAATCGGTGTTGCCAGTTTAATGGTTGCTAAATGTTGCTCAACATGCATTGTCTTTACTGTTGGCGGAGGGGTAAGTGGTTTTTCCTTAACTGATTCAATAAGGCTTATCTCTCCACTCACAGTTAGAGGCGCATCTGCTATCAACTGCTTTGTATGAAGGGAATAAAAAAGGGTAAAAGCAAGACAAACTGAAAGCATAACCGCTATTGCAATGCGTAACCTGCTATTGTAATTTCTGCGAAGCTGGTAGGCACCATACGTTTTGTTTCTGTTGGCAAACAGAATGTCCAGCACATCCATCTGCATTGTGTTGTTTGTGTTCATAATAAATGTTTATAGTAAGATATAATCATTTATTTTTTTCCATAAAGCTCTTAAAATAAATTTTTTAGGTATTGCGGGAATAAAAAACGCCCCGGTTTTCGGAGCGTTTTTTATTCCTTATAATAAGAAGGTTTTATTGACTTTCCTGAACCTGGAAAGTAATTGGCTGACGCTGACGATAGATAACTTTTCTACCATTTTGCACAGCCGGGTTCCAGGCGGGTCCGCGCTGAATAACACGTATGGCTTCTGCAGCCGTACCATATCCCGGATCGTTTTCAGCTTTTACCTCGGAAATAGTACCATCTTTAGATACAAGAAAAGAAACCATTACGGTTAAATTACCTGTAGGCGCGCCATTCTCTGTAGGCACATCAGCTCTCAGGTTACGCTGCAGGTATTTAAACCATGCTTCGTTGCCACCAGGGAATTGTGCCTGAATTTGCACGGTTTTAAATTCCTTATCGTAATCCTCAGTCACTTTAGGTGCTTCAACAACACCTGTACCTTGCGCTTCTACCGGAGGAGCTATTACATCAGATTTGATACCTTCCTGGTTGATGGTACCGATTTTGGTATCTTCCAGTTCTTCCTGTTGCGGAGGCGGTTCTTTTACTTCCTCATCCTTCACAATCTTAGGAGGTGTAAATTGCTTAATCTCGATTTTCGGAGGTTCAATTTTTGGTGGCGGCGGCGGTGGCGGTGGTTCTGGTTTTGGTTGTTCCTTTACGTTTTCCAGACTCACGTCCTGAACTACAATCTGCGGTTTGGTATCTTCGCCTTTTAGTTTTGATACAGCAAAAGCAACACCGATACCCAGGCATACAAGAAGCATTACTGCAACGGCAATAGTGATGCGCTTGTTGTATGTTTTGCGAAGATCGTAAGCGCCATATTCCTTGTTCTTTCCTTCAAAAAGGATGTCAAGGAGATCAGCACTCAAGATTTTATTAGCTTCCATAATGTATTTATTTTACTCTTTGTTTTTACTTGGCTGGTGTAGCCGCTGCCGGTGCAGGTGCTTCGCCTTCGCTTACTTTTACAAGCTGGTTTTCACCGTCAGAAATATCAACCAATGCATATCGTTTTACTACGTTAATGGTCATTTCATCGAGGATATCAACTACATTTTTGTAAGTGCTTTCATCAGTTGGTTTAATTACCACCATAAAGTCGTCAGCGGGTGTGCTGCGCTTTTTTTGGATAATCGCGTTCCTGATATCTTTAAAATTTGAAGACTGAAAGTTTTTCCCCGCAGGATCCAGCTCGCCCTCATAATAAAACACATGATTATCTTTGCCCAACAGAACAGTAAGCGCACCTGAGGCTTTTGTTTTCGTTTGCTCTTCAGGTTTATCTGTGTCTTTAGGCAAATTCAGCTTCAAAGCTGTTGGCTGGCTGATAGTAGTGGTGAATACGAAAAAGGTAATCAAAAGAAAACCAAGGTCCACCATCGGTGTCATATCCACTCTTGTGGACATCTTCTTTCCCTTCTTTACGCCTGGGCCTTTTTTGTGACCACCCCCGCCGGAGGTATCTATTTCTGCCATGGTAATACGGTTTAATTCGTTATAAAATATTATTGCTGATCTTCTGCCTTGCTACCGCCTGTTTTGTACAAGTCTGTTCCTTCTGGAACGCTGGTAGCATTGGTTATCATCTGAAACTTAAGCAAATCATTCTTTTTAAACGCAGTCAATACGTTTTTAAAGAAAGGATACTTCACAAGGTTATCTCCTTTTAATAAAAGATGCAACTGACCACCCTGATATGTATCGTTAACGGCGCGCATCCATTTTGTAAGCTGATTATTTGTTGTGTCAGCCACCGGAATACCAGGTAAAGAAGCATCGGTTACCTGTGCAGACGGAAGGCTTGCCTGTTGCTTCAACTGCCTTATATCCACACCAATCACCGGCTGCTTTACGAGAGTCGCAATTTCGGTGGGCGTTAGTCCAAGACTTTCCGTCTGGTTAATGAGACCGATAATTTGTTGTTTCTTTTGCTGGTCATCAGCATTATCACCTGAGGCTAAGAATACTTTTCCATCTTTATTAATGGAGATTTCTATTACATCTTTATCCGGTGCTTTACTCGACGATACTGAACTTGGTGTTGCTACAGTAACCGCTGAAGACTCTTTCGGCTTCGCTGTTAAGATAAAGAAAGAAAGCAGAAGAAAAGCCACGTCGCACATCGCCGTCATATCTATCGCTGTGCTTTTCCTCGCAATTTTAGGTCTTGACATAGCTTGTTTTTAAATTGTTGTACTAAGATGCAGAACGGCAGCAGTTTCCATAAACTGCTGCCGTTAAAATATTATTTGTACAGAGAAGCGAAGCTTTGTGTAAGTGTAAAGCCGCTTTCATCGATACCATAAGTAATGCCATCAATCTTAGTTGTAAACACGTTATACATAATGATAGAGATAGCTGACGTACCAATACCCAAAGCCGTATTATATAAGGCTTCTGAGATACCTTCAGACAGTTTTGAAGAGGCTTCAGATCCGCCGCTTGCACCTAAGGCAGAGAACGAGCGAATCATACCCATTACTGTACCCAGCAGACCTACGAGGGTAGCTACCGAAGCGATAGTAGAAAGGAATACGAGGTTCTTTTCCAGCATTGGCAATTCCAGTGCGGTAGCTTCTTCCACTTCTTTCTGAATGTTTAATACCTTCTGCTCAGTGTCAAGCTCAGTATTGCCAATCATTTCTTTGTACTTGCGCAGACCGGCTTTCATTACATTACCAACGGAGCCTTTCTGCCTGTCGCATTCTGCAATGGCTTTGTCTACATCCTTATTAGCAAGATGAAACTGTACTTTACGTACAAATTCAGCGATATTGCCGGTGCCGGATGCTCTGCCAATAGTAAGTAAACGCTCAACCACGAAAGTGACTACCGTTAGAAGCAAGCCGATTAACAATGGTACAATGATACCTCCCTGGTACATACGGGGAAGTATTCCCAATGGTCCTTCCTGCGTTGGCCAAAAGCCACCGTTCGGGTCTGGTTTAGTAAAATTACTGTCTGCTCCAATAACGAAACGCCAGATTACGTATCCTAAAATGATACACGTAACTGGTGCAATCCACGAGATGGCATTGGAAGTTTTCTTCGCCTGCACAGATGTTCCTGTTGATACTTTTGGTGCTACAGTTGTTGTAGTAGGTCTGATGTCAGCCATGATGCAATTGATTTTGTAGGTTTTAAATAACTATAAGTAAAAAAAGATTTGGCAATTCTATGAAATCGTTCTGAATAAAAGCAATCTCTGTTATTTTTTTTTCACTCGCAAGATAGAAACTTATATAAATAGCAAACAAAAAAACAATTGTAATCTTTACGTTATTTCCGAATCCTCTGTTTATACTTCATCGTTTATCACATTCACCCGCTGCTTTTATTTATGTTACCTGAATCTTATAACAATTGTAATGCTAAAAAGAGCAGTAAGTCAATTCTTACGGCGAAGTGCTTTAAATTAACCAGTATGATAAAGGTGTTTACTTATTTTTGTTCGCATACAAACAGAATGGATTTTACAGTCGGTTAGCTTTTGTTTGCTTTGTCAGAAACGAAGATATACGTTCCGGCAATAAACGGCAAAAAGAAAACAGCGTATACTCCTTATTATTTATCGATAGTATTACAATAGTGAAGAATGAAAAAAGCATCCAGATATTTAATAACAGCCGCCTTACCCTATGCCAACGGATTAAAGCACATCGGGCATTTGGCGGGCGCTTATTTGCCGGCTGATATTTACGTGCGTTTTTTGCGGGCGCAAAAGAAAGATGTTGTGTTCATCTGCGGAAGCGATGAACATGGTACTGCCATTCCCATACAGGCAATGAAGGAAGGCACAACAGCACAAGCCATCATTGATAAATATCACCCGGTGATTAAAGAGAACTTCGAAGACCTTGGCATTTCCTTCGACATTTATCATCGTACTTCCGAACCTTTGCATCATGAAACGGCGCAGGAGTTTTTTACTTATTTAAATGACAGAGGCGAATTAGATCAAAAAGAATCTGAACAATACTACGATGAAGAAGCGAAAACATTCTTAGCTGATCGTTTTATAAAAGGTACTTGTCCTAATTGCGGTTTCGAAAATGCGTTTGGTGATCAATGCGAGCGTTGTGGCACCTCTTTATCTCCTGAAATGCTTATCAATCCTGTGAGCACATTAAGCGGCAAGGCGCCTGTAAAACGTAAAACAACACACTGGTATCTTCCTTTGGATAAACATGAAGCCTGGCTGCGCGACTGGATAGAAGGCGAGCATAAAGATGACTGGCGTAATAATGTAGTGGGTCAATGTAAAAGCTGGATAGATGGCGGCTTGCAGCCACGTGCTGTAACACGCGATTTAGATTGGGGTATCAAAGTGCCTTTGCAAGATGCAGAAGGCAAAGTGTTATATGTTTGGTTTGATGCGCCGGTTGGCTATATCAGTGCTACCAAACAATGGGCATTGAATACCGGCAAGCAATGGCAACCTTACTGGTATGACAGCGATACTAAACTCGTTCATTTTATTGGCAAAGACAATATCGTATTCCATTGCATCATCTTTCCGGTAATGCTGAAGCTGCACGGAAATATTCTGCCCGATAATGTGCCTGCCAACGAATTTATGAATCTCGAAGGTGATAAGATGAGTACCAGCCGCAACTGGAAGCTCGATATGCAGGATTATATCAACGACTTCATTAAAAAGGAAAATGGCGGTACACAAATGGCGGATGTACTTCGCTATTATCTTACTACAATATCGCCTGAAACTAAGGACAGCGAGTTTATCTGGAAAGGATTTCAGGATGCCAACAATAGCGAGCTGGTTAACATTTTCGGCAATTTTGTAAACCGCACATTTGTATTAATGCATAAATTATGTGGTGGCAAAGTGCCTCCGCTTCATGCTATGCAACTTGACGAAATTGATAAAGCGATGATCAGCGATATCGAGGTATCGAAGCTGCGCGTGGAAGCAATGCTGGATGAATATAAATTTCGCGAAGCGTTATTTGATGTTATTGACCTTGCCCGCAAAGGCAATAAATACATGCAAAAGAAAGAGCCCTGGGTGTTAGCAAAAACATTGGATGAACTGAATAAAGATGTACCGAAAAAAAACGAAGGCGAATACCTGCAAAAGCAAATAGACAATGCGCTTCATATTTGTCTTCAGCTTACTGCTAACCTTGCCATTCTCATCAATCCGTTTCTGCCTTTTACTGCACGTAAAATGTGCCGGATGATGAAAGTGGTGGAGAAAATGCTGGACTGGAAAAATGCAGGTCGTCTTAAGTTATTAAGTGTTGGTTATTCATTATTGCCGCCCGAGCTTTTATTTCGCAAAATAGAAGATGCGGAAGTAAAAGAACAGGTTGAAAAGCTAAAGCAGGCAACCGCGAAAGCAAAATCAGAAATGGGATCGAATGTACCTGAAGCTGCTGTAAAAACACCACAGGCGGAAGTAAAAGTAAAGGATGATAAAGGACAGATTGTGTTTGATGATTTTGCAAAAATTGATTTGCGTACAGGCACTATTGTATCTGCTGAAAAAGTAGAGAAAGCAGATAAACTGTTGAAGCTGCAGATTGATCTTGGCTACGAAACGCGAACCATTGTATCAGGCATTGCTATGTATTTTACGCCTGAAGAAATTGTTGGTAAACAAGTAACAGTTGTTGCCAATCTGGCGCCGCGAACCATGCGTGGTATTGAAAGCAATGGCATGATACTAATGGCGGAAGACAACGCAGGAAAACTGCATTTTGTAAATGCGGATGGCAGTGCAGATAACGGCAGCCGGGTATCATAAAAAGCTGTTAGCGGCCAGTTATCAGCTATAGGTTTTGGCTATCGGTTTTTCATGTCAAATACAACGTACTACAACAGGTTTCTAAAGTATATCTAAACAATAATAACTCATTCTCTGCTTAGGCTGAAAGCTGATCACTGACGGCTGATAGCTTTTAAAATCAATACATGCGAAGAGAAATTACATCCTGGTATAGTCACGCTACAGATCGCGAAATGCCCATTGTAACTTACGGTCATTACGGGTTTGCATTATTGATGTTACCCACTGCCGGCGCCGATTATCTGGAATATGAAAGGTTCAATCTCATTAATGCACTGGCACCTTTTATTGACAGCGGCAAACTAAAAGTGTTCAGCATTAACAGCATGAACAACGATAGCTGGATGAACAAAGCTATGTGGGGCGGGCACCGCTCTTACAACCATAACCGCTTCAATAATTATGTGTTCAACGAAGTAATTCCTTTTATTCGCAACAGCGTTGGCAGCGACACATTTATCTATACTTGCGGCGCTTCATTTGGTGCGCTTCACGCCATGAATTTATTCCTGAAACGTCCCGACTATATCAATGGCGTAATTAGTATGAGTGGTGTGTACGATCTTACTGAATATACCAACGGGTATTGGGATGAACAGGTATATTTCAATAGCCCGATGCACTATATGGCAAACCTTACGGACGCCTATTATTTTAATAAAATAAAAGCCAGCCATCACATTCATATTTATACCGGTGCCGGCGATTATGAAGCGCCACAGGAGAATAAGCGTTTTTCTGATTTGTTGTGGAGCCGCGGCATCTGGCACGACCTTTCTATTTGGGGAAAAGATGTAAAGCACGAATGGCCTACGTGGCTGCGTATGCTGCCGTATATTCTGGGAAATAAATTTTAAGCAAACGCTATTCGATTTCAATTCTGTTTTTAAGTATAAGTTAATTGCTCCTGAACAGGTTAGCAGGGAATCCCGCTTTTTTGGCGGGATTTTTTCATTATAAACTTTGCTGAAGTTTGCTGCGCTATTGCATCTGTTCAATCAGCATTATCATTTTTAATTCAGGTTATTGCATGTTGCCACAAACAAGAAAAAAAATTATAAAGATTGTTGGCTGGACGTTTGGCAGTCTTCTCGCTCTTATCCTAATTCTGTTTACCATCATCCAGATTTACATTACTAAAAACAAACCTTCACTCGTGAAACTGGTAAATGAGAAGCTTAATGAAGCTATTGCCGGCGACGCTTCTATAAAAGATATAGACGTAAACGTGTGGAGTCATTTTCCCAATGTTTCCATTCGTTTAATAAATATAGATATCAAGGATTCGGTCTATAAAAAGTCGCTGCTAAAACTCAGGTACGCTTACACTAAACTCAATGCGTTTAAACTTATCAGTGGCCAGGTAGACATTCATAATATCTACCTGGAAGATGGTGTGATTCATTTATTTAAAGACGCCAATGGCTTTAGTAATAATTACATTTTTAAAAAGAATAAAGAGAAAAAGCCTGGCGCGCATCCGGCCATTATTGATGAGATAGAATTGAAGAATATTCACTTCGTATCAGAAGATGCGGTGAAGAATAAATGGTATGGCATTAAGGCAAATTATCTGCATGCAAATCTCGATTATAATGATTCCATTACTACCATTGAACTGAATGAGGATGTATTGGTGCGAGGCTTGGGTTTCAATCTTGCCAAAGGCTATTTTTTAAAAGGAAAAACGGTGAAAGCTGATTGGACGCTTTCCTTCAACAGCAATAGCAAGCAACTGTCGTTTGATGAAACGCCTGTAAAAATCGGACCTACAGATTTTAAATTAAAAGGTGATTTTTTCCTGGCTGATACGCTGAATTCTCATTTTAATTTGATAGCAAAAACGGCGGCGATTGGTTATAAGGAAGCAGCTTCTTTAGTGAGCCCGAATATTTCCAGTAAAATAAATCTTGTCAGTCTTACAAAACCTCTTGCATTAACGGCTTCTATAGGCGGGCCAATGGCGTTTCGTACCATACCGATTGTAGAAGTAAACTGGGTGGTAAAAGACAACCAGTTGGTAACACCGGTAGCTACACTGGATAAATGTGAATTCACCGGCAGGTTTACCAATGAGCGCAACAAAGCTTACCCGCGCACCGACGATAATTCGGAAGTATTACTTACCAAACTGACAGCCTCGTGGGGCGGCATTTCGCTCATTGCCAATACGAATACCATTGTTACCAACCTGGTGCATCCCATCATGCAATTCGATTTCAGCTCTAATACGTTACTTGCCCGGCTTGATGAAAGATTAGGTCTCGCTACCATTCGGTTTTTGAATGGCAATGCGGCTCTTAACGTTCAATACAATGGACCGCTTGGCACAGACCCTGCAATGCTTCAATATCTCAGCGGCAACCTTACCATTAAAGATGCGCAGGTCAATTATGTGCCACGTAATCTTACATTCAGCAAGTGCAACGGGCAGATAATATTTTCGCAAACCAACCTGGCAGTTAAAGACCTGCAATGCGATTTAAATACAAATCATTTTAAAGTAGAAATTGCAGGTACAAATGTGAATGCTTTTTCGTCAAATATTCCCGGCAAAGCTGCTATTGTTTGCTCTGTATTTACGCCCGATTTAAACCTGAACGATTTTAAATCGATGTTTGCGGGAAGACAAACAGGAGCCGTGCGCAAGAAAACAAGCCGTGGTTCTGCTAAGCCTTTGGCAACGCTTGATGACGCGCTGCAGAACGGCACACTGGATATGAAGATAAAAGCCAATGCTGTACATAAAGACCGCTTTACAGCTACAAATGTGATTGCTGATTTAGGCTTTGTAAACAACGATATCAATGTAGCGCAGGTGTCGCTCAACCATGCAGACGGCACACTGAATATGCAGGCAAATGTTCACCAGCAAAGCAATGGTTATAACCAGGCAAGCACTAAGTTACAGCTAAACAACATCAACGTACAAAAGCTGTTTTATGCATTCAACAATTTTGGTTTGGCAGGGTTAACGTCCAACAATATTCGGGGCGTCGTAAATATGAAGGGCAATTTGAATCTGAACATAGATAGCAAAGGAAATATTGTTCAAAAAAGCATGCTGGGCAACTTGTTTTTTTCAATAAAGAAAGGCGCCCTTATAAATTACAAACCGTTAATGGATATACAGAAAACGGTATTTAAAAATCGTAATCTGGACAATGTGGAATTTGCCGAATTGAAAGACAGCCTTGAGTTGAAACGGGATGAGATTTATATTCATCGCATGGAGATTGAATCTTCCGCCATCACTGCATTTGTTGAAGGCATTTATAGTTTTGGAGATAATACCAATATCAGCATACAAGTGCCGCTAAGTAACCTGAAAGGTCGGGATGATGATTACGAAGTAAAGAATAAAGGTTCCAAACGAAAAGGTGGCGCAAGCGTTTACTTACGTGCCAAATCAGATGGTAATGGCGGAGTCAAAATTGGCCTTGATGTATTTAAGAAGCTGCGCGGCGACAACTTTTCTGAAGATTTTAAAGATGATGATTCAAAAAAATAAAGACAATAAATCAAACACATTTTCTATCACCCTGATTTAATTTTCTAATCTCTTTTTCCCGATTTTTGTTTGCGATAGCTAAACAATCTGTCGTATCATATTGCTTACAAACAAAAAAATATTGCTCTGCATTACAGGCAGCATTGCTGCTTACAAATCCATTACTCTTTTGCGTCTTCTGGTAAAAGAAGGAGCTGAGGTAAAAGTGATTTTAACTCCATCGGCTACGCAGTTTGTATCACCTCTCACGTTATCAACGCTTTCAAAAAATAAAGTACTGATTGATTTGTTTGAAGAGAATACCTGGGCAAATCATGTTGAGCTGGGTCGATGGGCAGATGTGATGCTAATAGCGCCGCTAAGCTGTAATACGCTAAGTAAAATGGCAAACGGCGCTTGTGATAATCTTTTGCTGGCAGTTTATTTATCGGCTGTTTGCCCCGTATTGGTTGCGCCCGCCATGGACGAAGATATGTGGCATCACCCGGCAACAAAGAAGAACATTCAAACCATTCAATCGTTTGGAAATTATGTGATGGACGTTGCAAACGGAGAGCTTGCCAGCGGCTTATTCGGGGAAGGTAGAATGCGAGAGCCGGAAGAGATCGTAAATTATGTAAAACAATTTTTTAGCGAAACAAATAAATGGCAGGGAAAGAAAGTATTGGTAACGGCTGGTCCTACGTATGAAGCAATCGATCCGGTGCGTTTTATAGCCAATCATTCATCTGGTAAAATGGGTTATGCGCTTGCAGAAGAATTGCAGAAGCAAGGTGCTGAAGTAACACTGGTTTCAGGGCCCGTTTCTATTAAGCCGGCAGCCTATATTACATTGATAAAAGTGAATACTGCAGCCGATATGTATAAAGCTTGTATTGCTGTTTTTGAAAAGCAGGATGTAGCTATTTTAGCTGCTGCCGTTGCAGATTATACACCTGTTAATACAGCTACCGAAAAAATTAAGAAAGAATCCGGCGAGCTTATCATATCCTTAACCAAAACAAAAGATATTTTGCGCACTTTAGGCGAACGAAAAAAGGAGCATCAAACGCTTGTTGGCTTTGCGCTGGAAACAAATAACGAAAAGGATTTTGCCAGGCAAAAGCTGCAAACCAAAAAGGCTGATTTTATTGTACTAAATTCGATGCGAGATGAAGGAGCAGCCTTTGGCTTCGATACAAACAAAGTAACGATATTTAATAATTCTGGCAATGAATATGAATCATCGCTGGCTTCAAAAAAAGAGATTGCAAAATTTATTCTTAATGTTATTTATAAATAAACAAATGGTGGTGAAATGTAGCTTGCTGGCTTTTGTCGTTTTGCTTTTTATCAGCAGGGCAGAAGCTCAGGAAATTCGAAGCAAAGTCACCATTCTTACACAGCAATTGCCTACATCTGTAAATAAGCAGCGCTTTAATACTCTAACAACACAGCTTACCAATTTTATTAATAACCGCGCTTGGACAAAAGACAAGTTTAACCAGCAGGAAAAAATTGAGTGTAATTTTCTTATTAATCTTGATAAATCTGATGATCAGGATGTCTTTAGCGGAACCATTACTGTGCAGTCGTCGCGCCCGGTCTTTAACTCCTCTTATAAGTCACCAATTATTAATTGGCAGGATGCTGATGTTTATTTTAAGTATGTTGAATCTCAACCGGTAGAGTTTAACGAAAACCGCGTTGCCGGCAACGATCCGCTGACGGCCAACCTCACAGCTATTATCGCTTACTATGTTTATGTCGTGCTTGGTTTCGATTACGATTCTTTCGCGCCAAAAGCTGGCAATCCCTATTTTATTGAAGCGCAGAATATTGTGAACAATGCGCCTGAAACCCGCGGTATCAGTGGCTGGCAGGTGTTTGATGGACAGCGCAACCGTTATTGGCTGGCAAATAATATGGTGAACACGCGCTTCAATATTATTAACGATATTATTTACACTTACTATCGTGATGGACTTGATAAAATGTATGATGATGCCAAAACAGCGCAACAAAATATGATTGGCGCTTTAACTCAGTTACAAACCTTCAATCGTGAAAATCCAAACACGATGGTTCTCCAGTTTTTTATACAGAGTAAATACAATGAACTGGTCGGTGTGTTTAAAAAAGCAGCGCCTGATTTACGCGGACGAGCTGAAAATATTTTATCGCAAATTGATCCTGCCAACGCTGATAAATACCGCAGTGAATTAAAATGAAAAAATCTTTTATTACTCTTTCTGTTTTATGCCTGCTCTTCAGTTGTAAACATGGATCGCGCATACCGCCAGGTGTGATGCCTGTAAACAAAATGAAGATGGTTGTATGGGAAATGGAAGTAGCAGATCAAAAGGCTACTGAGAGGTTTTTATTGAGTAAAGATTCACTGCGAATGGAAGCCACTTCCTTATATCAGCAAGTGTTTACGAAGTATAAAACCAACAAAACAGATTTCTATAAAAGCTTTTCATTTTACGAGTCAAATCCTGATATCATGAAAGTGCTGTTTGACTCCGTAAGTGAATATGGAAACCGGCAAAAAGCGGCCGCTTATAAAAAGGCTTATTAAGTGATTAATAAAATAAAAAATCCCGCTTTTACCAGCGGGATTTTTTATTTGAAAGCAGTGATTTTTATTTCATCGCTGTCATAATAGCTTTCACAGAATCCTGGTGCATTTTAAGTGTAGGCAGTGTTTTAGAAGCAAACGTTTTCACATCGCTGTCATCACATTTCTGAGCCGCCATTTCAAATTTGTCAATGGTTTCTTTGTGGTCTTTATCCATCATAGCAATGTAAGCTTTGTCAAAACCTCTGGCTGATGTTTTACGGAGCATATCTAATTCGCTATGTTGTTTTGCCATTACCGAATCAGGCAATGTTACACTTTTAGCTGACGCAATAGATTTCAATTCATCGCCTGCTTTTGTGTGGTCAGAAATCATCATGTTCGCAAAGTTTTTTACCCTGTCGTTTGATGATTGGTTGAGTGCAATACGCGAAGCTTCCACTTCGGTGTTGCCACCTGCTGCAGCGTCCATCATAAACTGCTTATCCATAGCGCTTACGGGTCCTGCACTCATTTTTCCGGTTGTATCTGTGGTCATTGATGTAGCGCTGGAATCAGAACTCATCGAACCGGTTGTGGTATCGCCTGTGTGTACTGAATCTCTATCAGTGTCTGTAGTGCCCGAAGTGCCACAAGAAAACAAGGTGACAGATGCAATAACGAGCCCTGTTAAAAAGATTTTTTTCATAGGAACATTTTTTTTTAATAAGATTAAATTTTGTGCCATTCTGCTTTTTTCTTCAATATAGTTGTTATCAATCTACCAATACATAACCAGCATCAATAAAAAAGGCTTCTCTAAATAGAGAAGCCTTTACTCAGTTCATCTTAAAAAGATGAAACTAATTCATTTTGCTATCGCGCAATGCTTTAATCATATCGTGTGATTCCTGCAACTGGCTTTCCTGGCGCTGAATGGTAGCCAATGCATCTGAAGTAATGTCGCCCGATTTTGTTTGCAGTGCATCTTTATATGCATGTAATATCTGGTCTTCGCCCCACTCGCATGACTGCAGAATTGTATGTCTGTCTTTACCTGTGATTGCCTGCTTTACATCCATCCAGGCTCTATGCACCTTGCTACCCACAGAAGTGCCGTCTGATGAGCTTGTTACATCTTCTGAAGAAGCGTATGGTGTCAATTCATTTTTAAAATCGTTACTTTGTTTTGACAAGCGTGTAAACAAATCTTTCAATGAAGAATCATCTACATCCTGTGTAGAAGTAAGGTATCCGTTATATCGATCTGTATTCAATTGTATCAAGTTCTTTACTACCGATGATGTAGTTTCTGTTGTTGTTGCCATAAAGTTTGTTTTTGCTTTTTAGTTAATGATTAGTAAGGTTATAAAATCGTGCCATTCCTTTTATATCATACACGCAGGTGTTTATGATTAACAAACGGCAACACATTTTTCACTGCCATATTCCGCATTGCGAAAATGAGTGATAACGCCTTGGTGATAATGTCTTGTTGAAGCTCATTTATTTTAAATAATTGTGCACGACATAATTCGCTATAATAAATACCATTACATTTCATCGCTAACCTTTTAACCTGATTAACCTTTGTGAAATTTATTCTACATCCTCGTTTTTTATTCTTTTATAAATTTTAAACAGATGATAAAATACAAGTCAGGTTGCCCAACTAAGAACATATACGAGCAGTTAAATACAATGTAAAAGCCTTATGAAACGTATTACACCTGGCGCTTTTTAAAAAAACTCACCAGTAATTTTCAAAATTTCTATAAACGACATTTTATAGTTTAGCAACTCACAAATCTGCAAAAGGATAGTGGGCCGTTTATAAATTCTATAAAAATGAAGAAGACTTTGTTACTGTTGCAAAATTAAACAGCTAAAAGCAGTCTTTGATGCGCGCCTGTTGTTCGATGCTAGCTAACTAATTAGAAGAAAGGCGGTATCCGGTATTAATGCCGGCTTGAAAAACATTTAACTATTCGTAACCTAATAAACAACCACCGCATGATGACGAGGGTGACGTTTTTCTCTTACAACGCAACTACTTTCACCAATTATCACAGCAATCTATGCGAAACCAACTATTCATTTCTTTATATAATTCCTTCTCAGGGTTACTATAAAGTCATGCCTGGCAGCATGCACTTTAAAAGTGTAATGAACAAGTAATTACAACGATAACTCAACAGCCGGATCCCAGAATAATTTATCAAAGTCTTTCACTCCATCATTTTCTACAATCACACCTTCTTTTTCCAGCAATTCCTGCATAAGCGAAGGCGGGTTAAAGTGAGCTTTCCCGGTCAGCAAACCCTGGCGGTTCACTACGCGTTGCGCAGGCACTTCAAACGGTGCAGTACCCGTAGCATTCATTGCCCAGCCTACCATGCGTGCACTCAGTTTTGTTCCCAGATAGTTCGCAACAGCGCCGTATGTGCTTACACGCCCTTTCGGTATCTGTTTCACCACATCCCACACATCCTGAAAAAAAGAAGGTTCATTAGAAGAAGGCAGAGGCAAAGCCGGTTTGCTTTTTTTCATAAAGAAGACAATGTGTTTTATGAAGAAGTATTGTTGCGTTCTTTTAGCAACAAACTGCGGCGAGGCTCTGGCACAGCTTTATAATCGTATGGACAATTGCGGCAACCATTTCCACAGCAATAGCCTCTCTGAAGCAGGTATTCGGCAGTAAATACTTCCAAGCCATCACGGTTGCTGTAAGCTTCATCATCGTCCATCAATCTTTTCATATTCCCACTGTTTTAGTTCGTCTTCTTTATCAGCAGATACATCAGCATCCAGCCGGAAGCGAAGATAAAAAATACACTTGCTGCGGGCAATGTCCAGCTTCTCATAATGTGTTTGAATGCGCAGTTCGGGAGCAACCATTTCACCTGCATACACATCATCATTTGCTTCCAGCAAAGTCAAGCTATATTCTTTAATTACGTGTCTGGTAAAGTGATACAAATCAGGGCTATCAGTTTTCAAATGAACACAACCGTCAGCAGCCAATATTTGTTGGTATAAACGCAAAAACCGAGGATGCGTCAGCCGCCGCTTTTGTTTCGATACCCGTAGCTGCGGGTCAGGAAACGTAATCCAGATTTCATTCACTTCTTCCTTTGAAAAATAAGTAGCGATCAATTCAATCTGCGTCCGCAAAAAAGCCGCATTGTTTAGTCCGGACCGCAAAGCCTCCGCTGCGCCTATCCATAAACGGTTGCCTTTCACATCAACGCCAAGGTAGTTGTTGTCAGCATAAAGCCGCGCCAGACCTACGGTATATTCACCGCGGCCACATGCCAGCTCAAGAATAATATTATTTCCGGTTTTAAAAAATGCGCGCCATTTTCCCGGCATATCCTGCGGGTATTCCAGCACATTCGGAAAGGTCTTAATCTCAGCAAAACGCTGTAGTTTTTTCTGTGCCATAAAGCCGGTAAAGATATTCTCTATAACAGCTTCAGCTCATTATCCGTATCCGAATTTTTTTGCAGCACAAGCTGCGATTCATCCGGGTTCTCAGGGTTATATTTCAGCCAGATAAAATAACTCGTTTGCGTTTTATTTCCTTTTTCCAACGGGTAGTCAAACCTGATTTTTATATTCTGTACCGGCGCCAGTTTCTCAATCACATCCTGCCGGTAACGGTCAAACACCTCTTTGCTAATCCGGTATGTTTTCTCACTCAGCACCATATCATCATACAGGTTCTCCGCCTCTTCAAAATCTTTAATGTCTATCGGCTGCGCTTCTGCCAGTTTTAAAATTTTATCATTATGTTCTTTCGAAGCTCCCAAATACTCATCGTACGATTTTAATTTCTCGTCGTACGAAGTCAGCAACTTTTCCAGTTCTGCCTGCAGTTCTGCCATAATAATTTTTTTGGTAAACAAAAAGCAACAAATATGCCCGCACCCATTTCGTAAGTAAAGCAACAGCAAACAGCCTGTTATGGCGTGCCGGCAATGGCGGCTGTTCCTCTACCAGCTATAAACTATCAACTAACAACCGTATTCTCCGCTACGCCAAAGCCGTCGGGCTATCTGTTACAAGTCCGCAGCGGCGGCTGTTCCTCTGTAAACTATCAATTACCAACCACAAACTTCTTCCTCCGCTTGCCGCTTTACGGGCTTTTCACTTCTATCCCTCACGCGCTCCGCAGTCACAGTTCTTTCGCCACAAATGTTTATCGTAAGCAGGTTTCATCAGCGCTTAATTCTTTTCTCTTAATCAAATCCGCTTCTTCAAAATTTACAAAAACCGGAAAAACAAAACCAAAAAGCTATAGTTGTATTCATCTGCAAATCTTCAGCACTACTTTTGCGCATCTCGGTTTCACTTTTAATTTTTAAAACAACATGGCTCATAAATTACTGGTAACAGATGTCGTTCTCGCCGGCGCCGGCATCATGAGCGCCACGCTCGGCATCATGCTCAAAGAACTGCAACCCGATATTACCATCGATATTTTTGAACGCCTCGATGTAGCCGCCGCCGAAAGCTCCGATGCCTGGAACAATGCCGGCACCGGTCATTCAGCCTTTTGCGAGCTTAACTACACACCCGAAAAAGAAGATGGCACCATCGATACCAGCAAAGCTTTCAAAATCGCCGACTCGTTCGAAGTCTCAAAACAGCTTTGGTCATACCTCACAGAAAAAGGAGTATTAGACAATCCCAAAACATTCATCAACCCTGTACCGCACATGAGCTTTGTGCATGGTGATAAAGATGTTGACTATCTAAGAAAAAGATTTGCAGCGCTTACCGCCAATGCTCTTTTCAAAGGCATGCAATACACGGAAGATTTTGCGAAGCTGAACGAATGGATGCCGTTGATGATGGAAGGTCGCGATGCGAACAGCGAGCCGCTTGCAGCCACGCGTATGAACATTGGCACCGATGTAAATTTTGGTGCTTTAACGCGTTGCCTGTTCACTTATCTCGGCAAGCAGCCGGGCGTGCGCATTCATTTCAACCACGAAGTACGGCAGCTTGAGCAGCGAAAAAACAAAGCCTGGCGTATGCGGGCAGAAGACACCACGAATAGCCAGCCCTTGTTTGTAAGCACTGAATTTATTTTTCTCGGCGCAGGCGGTGGCGCATTGCCTCTTTTATTAAAATCAGGCATTCCCGAAGGCAAAGGCTTTGGCGGCTTCCCGGTAAGTGGTCAATGGCTTCGCTGCACCAATGAAGATATCATTGCTGAACATAGCGTAAAAGTGTATGGTCAGGCACCGGTTGGCTCGCCGCCAATGTCCGTTCCTCATCTCGATACGCGTATGATTAAAGGAAAGAAAGAGCTGTTGTTTGGTCCTTATGCGGGTTTTACCACCCGGTTTTTAAAGCATGGCTCGCTCATGGATATGCCGTTATCCTTCCGTTTCGAAAATCTGCGACCTATGATTGCCGCCGGTTTGCACAATATTCCGCTTACCAAATACCTTATTCAGCAGGTGCGCCAAAGCGAAGAAGATAGGATAGATGCTCTTCGCACATTTGTGCCAACGGCGAAGCTCGAAGACTGGGCGCTGGAAACGGCCGGTCAGCGTGTGCAGGTTATTAAAAAAGATGAAGAAGAAGGCGGCATACTCGAGTTTGGAACCGAAGTGGTAAGCGCTGCCGATGGCTCATTAGCAGCTTTGCTTGGCGCTTCGCCGGGCGCATCTACAGCCGTATCTATTATGATAACGGTGATGCAAAGATGCTTTCCCGATAATATGAAAAGCGAAAGCTGGCAAACTAAATTAAAACAAATGATTCCTTCTTTTGGAGTATCGCTGGCTAAGGATGAAGTGATGCTTGACAAAGTAAGAAGCCGGACAAGCAGCACACTTAAGCTGGATAACTAATGGAGTATAATTTTAAGGAAGACGTAAGGCAGCTAAAATAACAATGCAGGTAATTGACCTATCTGCATTTTTTCCACAAAATCTACCGGAAAATCTTTGAAAATGACAGATTTTTTTATTACCAGGAATTGTGCATAATGCAAATGACTTAATATTGCGCAAACAAAAGAATCGGGTTTCCAATAATCAAGCTATATGACTGGATGGACAGGATGAATTAATAAGATTCTAATTTTGAATTTGATTATTTTACTAAAAATTATTTACTGTTTACTTTCAAACTAACTTTTACAAAAAAAATCGAAAAGGCATGAAAAAAATGTTTACAAAAAAACGTCCTGTTACAAACTTAGCAATTGCGGCAGCTCTCATGGCTGGCGGCATGTTTTCATCCGGCTCTTCCTTTGGGCAAGGCACTTATTATTCAAGATTTTCTAATCCTGTAAATCATTATGCCAAAACCGATCCTACGGATTGTGATGTAAACGGCATACAGAATATAGTAGGACTTGCAGATAATGATTTAACTACATACGCTTTCTTTACAGCAAATAATCTTGAGACACCGTACACCTGTACGGGCCGTTATTTATTTAATGCTGATTTGAACTTACCTCTTGGTAAATATAGTGTGGCTGCAGGTCAGCAGGCTGGATTCAGACTGCGAATTCCAAGCGGAATCGCTGGGGATAGCTTAGGTAAATATGTTACCATTACTACTTATCTCAGAGATTCTGTAAATCCTTCTAATGTAACTTATCAGGAATATGCAACTGGTGGTGGCAGCAGCGGGCTTGATCTTTACGGAACAGTCATAGACCCTTCAGGAAAAGACTGGTTACTTTATTTTAATACTACCAAGCCATTCAATCTCGTTGAATTAGCTGTTGATCCTAAAATCATACAACTAAATTCAGCATTTGAATTTGACACATACTTTGCATTTGGTGGCGCTTCATCAGTTGTTTTACCAGCCCACATTGCAAACTTTAAAGCCACCGTTTCTGGTAAAAACGTAAACATCTCCTGGCAGTCGTTAACTGAAACCAATGTAAGCACTTATCGTATAGAAAGAAGCAATGATAATGGCTCTTTTACAACAGTAGCTACTTTACCTGCAAAAGGCAATAGCAGTACAGCGCTTTCTTACAGCTTCACCGATAAAGTTGGTATCGATGGTAACTACCTGTATCATATTGTTATTGTAAACAAAGATGGTTCTTCAACAACAAGTAATGCACTGTCTGCACTTATCAGCGGGCAAGGCAAACTGGCGCTTTATCCAACAATAGTAAAAGCGGGTCAAAGCGTAACCGTGAAAACTTCTGAAACTGGTTTGGTAAGCGTTTATCTCTTTGATGCACAGGGGCGCCTGGTAAAACAACAGCGCACTACATCAAGTGGTCAATTCACCATTCCTACTTCAGGTTTAAGCGCCGGTGTTTATAATGTAAAAATTGTATCTGCCAGTGGTGCTGTACTTCATTCAAAAATCGTAGTGAATTAATTCACTTTTCATCTTGTAAACAAAAGAGCCGCTTATAATAAGCGGCTCTTTTGTTTTATACAAATGGAATATAATAAGCTACAGGTATTGCCTTTTATAGTTTTGATTGCTGGCACATAATTAGACGTTTATCCCGAAAAATTATTTATGGGAGACAAAGTGAACCTCGCAAATAACGACGCCGTAAAAAAGCTGCAGGAAATGGCGAAAGAAGTACGGGTATGTATGTTCTGTACTTACGATGAAGATAATCGTCTGCAAACGGCGCCCATGTCAGCCAGCAAAGTGGACAATGATGGCGCCTTTTGGTTTATTAGCGATAAGAACAGCAAACGCAACGAGGACCTGGCTGCTAATAAAACAACAGATTTGATATTTGGTGATCCGGCAAAAGAAAATTATATCTCGGTACATGGCAACGGCGAGATTATATTCGACAAAGACATCATCAAAGAATTATGGAATCCTATTGCAAAAACATGGTTTCAGGGTGGTGTGGATGATCCAAATATCAGCGTAATAAAAGTAATGCCTGATGAAGCTTATTATTGGGATACCAAACATGGTAAAATGGTATCATTTTTAAAGATACTTGCCGGGGCGGTAACGGGTAAAACTACGGATGATGGTGTGGAAGGAAAGCTAACTGTATAAATCAGTTGTCATCAAATTTTGGATATGAAATAATTCCGTCACAATTTATCCTTTTAATAGCTTCTTGGCTTCATAGCTTAACACATCGCTTACTACTTCATGAAGAGTTCCTTTTTTATCGTGCATTAGATATTCAAGGATAAATTTATTGAGGTCAAGACCAGTTGCGTCGCCGGGCAGTGTAGCTGCCAATTGGTTGATGACAAGCATGTTTTGCTCCTTTAAATTCTTAACGGCATTCCAGGCTTCCGCACTCACATAAATTTGTTGTGTAATGTTGTAGTCAAATTCATCCCTTATGCTTTGCGTAAGTAATAATTGCATTTCACGCGAGGTAGCGCCGGGCTGATTAAGGCGAATGATCAGATTGTGCAGGGCAATACGGTCAACAAGCAGAATCAGCCGCTCGTAAGCAGTTAGCTGCATTTGTGCAGTAGTTCCGGTGGCTACAGCAGGCGAAGTGTCTGTTTTTCCAGATTTTAAACTAAAAATATAATAGGCTAACACTACGAAACCGATGGCAATCAGAATAATAACTGTGTTAGATGCAAGATTCATAAATCAATAAAATAAGGGTGTAAATGTAAACAAAACGTCATCTTTTGCCGTGCTTGGCGCATATGTCTTTGCGAAAATTTCTTTTTATTAATTTTGAAGTATGGAAATGACAGAAACGGCACCGGTAACGTTAAGCGAAAGCGCAATTACAGAATTGAAGCGCCTGATGAACGAGCCGGATTTCGATAATAATCAGAAGCTTCGGGTGGGTGTAAAAGGTGGCGGTTGCAGCGGGCTCAGCTATGTGCTTGGCTTCGATAATAAAACATCTGACGATGTAGAATTTTCTATTGATGAAATACCCTGCATCATGAATAAAAATCATGAACTATACCTTTACGGTATGCAAATAGAATGGCAGGACGGGCTAAACAGCCGCGGCTTTACATTCAACAATCCCAACGCTTCAAGCACTTGTGGTTGCGGTACTTCGTTTGCAGTTTAAAATATTACATTTTTTATTATTAAAAGCAGTTGGAATCCATCAACTGCTTTTTGTTTTTTAGAAAGTAATCGTACAATAGTTGTTGATTTTCAATTAAACTTTTAAGACTAAATACATGAAACTTTAATTTCTTCACAGGTAGACTTTTACTTTAATTATGCCGGATAGCGACGTTCAGATTACAACATACGATTACATTATTGCCGGTGCAGGCTGTGCGGGTTTAAGTCTCCTGTTGCGGATGCAGCAATCTGATTTTTTTAAAGAAAAAAAAATTCTGCTGTTAGATGCAGACGATAAAAAAAAGAATGACCGCACATGGAGTTTCTGGGAAACCAATCCTGGCTTGTTTCAGCCGATTGTTTGTAAGGAATGGAGCCAGATAGATTTTTATGGACAATCGTTTTCAGCAAGGTTAGATATCGCACCTTACCTGTATAAAATGATTCGTGGTAATGATTTGTACCAATTTGTTTTTAGTAAAATTTCATCGTGGCCAAATGTTGTTTTTAAACAGGAAAAAGTAGCGCGCGCATACAGTGAAAACGGCAGGGGATATGTACAAACATCTTCTGCCATTTACAATGCGCAATACGTATTCAACAGTATTTTATTTAAGCCGCATTTGTTACAGTCAAAAGGTAGTTTGCTTCAGCATTTTAAAGGCTGGATGATAACAACAGAAAAAGATGTTTTTAATAGCAACACAGCCACTTTTATGGATTTCCGCTTGCGCCCTGTAGCAGAAAATACATTCGTGTATGTACTGCCTCTCAGCAGCCGGAAAGCATTGGTAGAATATACCGTTTTTTCGCCCGAACTACTTAAAGATGATGAATATGTAAGTGGGTTGCAAAACTATATTCAGCAATATCTGGGTATTGATGATTATAAGATAGAAGAGGAGGAGTTTGGTGTTATTCCAATGAGTACCTGCACATTTCCGCAGGTTGCATCAGCTATCGTGAATATTGGCACTGCAGGCGGACAAACCAAAAGCAGCAGTGGCTATACGTTTCAATTTATACAAAAACATTCTGCTGCTATTGCAGGCGCATTAATGAATGGCGACCATCCTGCGGGCAAGCCTTCTTTTTTCGATAAGCGTTTTACCTTGTATGACCATACTATGCTTCAGGTACTTTACAACAGGAAGCTAACGGCTTCGCAAATTTTTAGCGACCTATTTCAACAAAATAAACCGCAGCTTATTTTTAAGTTCTTAGACAACGAAACAACCATCGGGGAAGAATTAAAGATTATGAACAGTGTGCCATCACACATATTTTTGCCTGCCGCTTTAAAAGGGTTGTTTCACAAAGTGTAAATATGAATTGTGTATGATTACATCTTTTAGTCGTTTATTTTTATTACCCGTTGTTTTTATTATCGCTTCCGCTTTTGCTGTGTTGCCGTTAAAGCCTACAGATAGCAACAATGCCGTAACGTTTGTTATAAAAAACCTTGGCTTAAACACAAAGGGAGAATTTACCGGGTTAAAAGGTGCTATTGAATGGAATGAAGAAAGCCCTGATAGCAGCAAATTCAACGTAGCCATTGCTACAAATACAATAAATACAGGCATCGACATGCGCGATGAACACTTAAAAAAAGATAATTATTTCGACGTTGAAAAGTTTCCTGATATCAGGCTTGCAAGCAATACAATCACAAAAAGCGATGCTGGTTTTGTAATGAACGGAGCGCTTACCATTAAAAGCGTTACAAAGAATATTTCTTTTCCTTTTACGGCTCTTAAAAAAGCGGATGGTTATCTGTTTAGCGGAAAATTTACCATTAACCGCAGAGACTTTGGGGTTGGCGGCGGTAGCGTTACGCTGAGCGATAATGTGGAAGTTACCCTGAATGTAACAGCAAAATAAAATCAGTTATCTTCTGCCTTACGCGAACTCAAGAATAATAGTAAATGTGGTGCCTTTGCCTTGCTCACTTTCTACGTAAATGCTGCCACCGTGGTTGAGTATAATATTCTGTGTTTGTGTAAGAACGAGTCCTGCACTGCCTTTGCTCAAGAAATAAGGCTCGAATAACCTCTCTAATTTTTCTGTTGGAATGGCAATGCCGTTATGATGAATGGTGACAATGCATTTGCGGTTTTCATTGGCCGTTGTAATCAGGATTTTACCTTCAGTTGGCTGAACAGATTCAATGGAATTAGTGAGGAGATTTTCAAACGCCAGTTTTATTTTATCGGTATCTAACAAAAGCTTAGGTAAGGGTTCTGCAAAATCTTCTTCAATGTGTACATTTTTGTGCTCGGCAAAATGCCTTACGCGTTCTATCACTTCGTCCAGCAGCGCATTGATAGAAGCATCAGCAAAGTCAAGTTGTGCAAATTTCGTCGACTCTAACAATTCACTGATCAGCGTATTTATACGAACCGTGTTGCGTTGAATCATTTCGGTAAGTAACGTGGCATCTGCATTATGGGGAATTTCAGCATTTAATTGTTCCAGAGCCAACCCGATATTGGTAAGCGGGTTGCGTATTTCATGAGCAACAGTGCGCATTAACCGACTTACAGAAACAAACTTTTCAACCGACTTTAATCTGATGCTTTCTTCGTGTTCTTTCCGTAGTTCTTCCACTTGTTTTTCCAACTGATGGCTGTATGCTTCTTCCTCATTCATATTCTGCTGCTTGTCTTCCTTTTTTGCCATAACCTAAGTATAATAACAATTTTAAGAGGGCACTTATTTTTCTAATCGCCAATTTTTTTAAAAACACTAACAGAACATCAGCCAGTATAAATGTAGTTATGCGCTAATTTATGCTTGCTAATGTTCTGTACTTATTAGCTTATGCGGACACTAACTTTTGTTGCCGCCTACTTTGCTTACAATCCAAAAAATAATAGCTACCACGATAACAATACCGATGATCGCCGTCCACGCACCGGCTTTAAAAATACCACCGATGGCTTCGCAACTGCTGAATGTTATGGTAAAAAGTGCGAGTAAAAAAAGAGCAATCTTATTCATACTATTTGGCTTTTGATTTTTGTTTCAATTTGTCTTCAACCTTTTCGGCTCTGTTTTTTCTACCGCATCTTCCAACACCCAAACACTTACCGAACCTGCATTTACTTCAAACACACCGCAACCTTCTTCATCTATCGTTATTTTTTGCGGATTCTTTCCTAAATAATCAATGAACACTTTGCCAATAAACTTTTTGCCAACGCCCATTTTCTTAAATCCATTATCGCCGTTGGAAATGAGTACGGCACAACCTGAATTCTCATTTTCATCCACGCCTTCTCTTGTCCATCCAATACAATTAGGATGATCTAAATAATCGTTTTGCTGACCGTAAGAAAACGCCTTTCTCGCCATCAGCAGCTTTTCAAGGTCTTCGCATTTATTGAGCCAAATCTCATAGTCGTTACCATCGTTGCCCTTGTCAGTATAATGCGAACCATACAAATCGGGATAGAACACACAAGGATAGCCGCCTTCGCGCAAAAGAATCAATGCATATGCAATGCCTTTAAACCATTCATCTATCGGAGCTTCCAGCGATTGCAGCGGTTGCGTATCGTGATTGTCTACAACGGTAACGGCAAACGTAGGTGCATCCTGCACCAGTGTATTATTGAATATCGTTGTCAGGTCGTATCCTTTTCCTTCTTTCGATGCACTGTGAAAGTTGTGATGCAGCGCCGCATCAAACAAGCTCATTTTGCCATTTACGGCATCTAAGTATTTCTTCATCAGCGGCAGGTCGCCGGGTGCCCAGTATTCGCCTACGGCAAATAAACCGGGCTTCACTTCAGCGCGCATATAATCGAGCCACTCGTTATAAAACTCGGGCGCTATGTGCTTAACGGCATCTAAGCGCACACCATCAAACCCAATGGTATCATAGTACCATTTGCCAAAGTGTTTCAACTCCTGCCGCACGTAAGGGTTGCGAAACTCTATATCGGCAAACATGAGGTAATCGTAGTTGCCCAGTTCATCATCTACTACCTCCTCCCAGCCCTGGTAGTCGTTAACAATATTATAGATGCCGTTTTCGCCGGTGCGCGCATCAAAATCAACACCGCTAAAGCAATTAAAATCCCATTTAAAAGTAGAATGCCTGCCATTTCGGCCGGGGAATGTAAATTTTGTGTAGGCTTCTATTTCATGCACATCGCTTATGGGTTTATTGCGGTCGTTAGGGTCTACTTTATAAGCGTTCACTGCTTCTTTATCATCGGCACCGCCCATGTGGTTTACTACTATGTCGGCGTACACCTGCAAGCCATTTTTCTGCGCCGTTTTTACAGCGTCTATCAACTGCTGCTTCGTACCATATTTGGTGCGCACTGAGCCTTTCTGGTCAAATTCTCCCAAATCATAAATATCATATACATCATAGCCGACAGACATACCGCCCATGGTTCCTTTTTCTGCCGGTGGCAGCCAGGCTGCATTAAAACCTAATGACACTAAACGCTCTGATTCTTCTTTAAATTGATTCCATAAATTTCCATCATTTGCAATGTACCAGTGAAAGAACTGGATAAGAGTGCCGTTAATCATACTGTTGAATTATTCTCTTGTATTGTGATTTTTTGTTGAGCAAACACCTGTATGAGAACATTATGCCATAATTCATACGCTGTTAGCAAGGTGTGGAGAAGAGGTGAGGGGTGAGTGGAGGGTAGTGATACAGCAGCCCATCCTTCTGCAATTGCCCTCAACATTGTTTATCATAAATTACGAATGTTTTTCATCATTCATAATTTATAACTCATAAATCCGGCCGCTATCTTCGCCGCCATGCCAGCCTTACAGTTTCAGTTACAAGCTACAGACGAACATACAAAAGCCCGTGCAGGCACCATTACAACCGATCATGGCGAGATACAAACGCCAATCTTTATGCCTGTTGGCACCGTTGGCAGCGTAAAAGCTGTTACCCAGCAGCAGCTTGCAAATGATATCCACGCGCAAATTATCCTTGGCAATACCTATCATCTTTACCTGCGCCCCGGCATTGATGTTTTGGAAAGTGCAGGTGGTTTACACCAGTTCAACGGCTGGCATAAACCCATCCTCACCGACAGCGGTGGCTACCAGGTATTTTCCCTGGCTGCCAATAGAAAACTCACTGAAGAAGGAGCACTTTTTCAAAGTCATATCGATGGCAGCCGACACCTGTTTACCCCAGAAAAAGTAATAGACATACAGCGCAGCATCGGTGCTGATATTATTATGGCTTTCGATGAGTGCCCGCCTTACCCAAGCGAGTATAGCTACGCAAAAAAAAGTATGGAGCTAACACATCGCTGGCTCGACCGATGTTTTGCGCGACTTGCAGATACGCCGGACAAATATGGTTATGCGCAAAACCTGTTTCCCATTGTGCAAGGCAGCACTTACAAAGACCTTCGCGTGGCTTCCTGCGAATATGTGTCTTCAAAAGAAGCTGCCGGCAACGCCATTGGCGGTCTTTCCGTAGGCGAACCGATGGAGATGATGTATGAATTTACCGCGCTTTGCGCCGACAATCTTCCCTACCGCAAGCCACGCTACCTGATGGGCGTTGGTACACCGTGGAATATTTTGGAAGGCATCTCTTTGGGCATCGATATGTTTGATTGTGTAATGCCCACGCGCAATGGTCGTAATGGAATGCTTTTTACCACAAATGGTGTTATCAACATCAAGAATAAAAAATGGGCAACTGATTTTAGTGTGATTGATGAAGGATTAGAAAACAGCGTCAGTCAATATTACAGCAAAGCTTACCTCCGTCATCTCTTTGCTGCCGGGGAATACCTGGCGCTGGAGCTGGCTTCCATTCAAAACCTCGCTTTTTATCTCTGGCTGGTTGGCGAAGCCCGCAAGCATATATTAAATGGAACCTTTAGTTCGTGGAAAAATGAATGGGCGGAACGGGTAAAGCAACGCTTGTGAAAGCGTAAAAAGTGAAAGGTGAAATAAAACACATGGAAGCCTGAATTCTCTCACGTTTCACTTCTCACATCTTATGTCTCACCTTTCACAATCACACAACAGCAATTGATTTATTTTTGACATTCGCATGAAAAAGCTTGACTGGTACATCATAAAAAACTTCCTCGTTACCTTCTTCTTTTCCATCTTTCTGTTTACCATCATTTCAGTGGTGGTCGATATCAGTGAGCACACAGATGATTTCGTGCAATCGAATCTCAGTGCTTGGCAGATATTCATGCAATATTATATTGCCTTTATCCCACACATTATTGCTCTGTTGTTCCCGCTGTTTGTGTTTATCGCCGTTATTTTTTTTACTTCCAAGCTTGCTGGCCGAAGCGAGTTTATTGCCATCCTTGCCAGTGGCGTCGCTTATCGCCGCGTGCTCGTGCCTTATCTTATCGGTGGCGTTTTACTGGCAGCTTTGCTTTGGTCGTCCAATGCGTATGTGATTCCGCGTGCCGAAGTAACACGGCTTCGCTTCCAGACGAACTATATCGACAATCATTCTTCGTATACCGACCTGACAGCTACTTACCAGCGCAGCATTTATTTCCGTATCGATTCCTTTACTTATGCGGGCATTATCAATTATGATACGGCTCGCAAGCGTGGCGGTCCGTTTTTTATGAATACCATCCGCAACAACCAGCAGGTTTATAACCTGCGCGCCGGCAGCCTCCAATGGGATACTGCCACGCGCAAATGGCAATTAGAAACCGTATTTGAGCGCACCATCAACGGGCTGAAAGAAAAGACTACGTCCAGCCCGAAAAAATCTATTAACTTCAACTTTAAACCGTTCGACCTCAACCGCGACGAAAAAGCAAAAGACATTCTTACCAGTCCCGAACTGTACAGCTATATCAACAAAGAAGAGCAGCGTGGCGCCGAAGGCATCAACGACCTGCTGATAGAAAGTTATCGCCGCATTGCCACGCCCGTTTCCGTAATCCTGCTTACGCTTATCGGCGCTATGGTTGCCAGCCGTAAAGTGCGTGGCGGAAGCGGCATCCACCTTGCGTTTGGCTTTGTTACGGCAGCCGTGTTTATTATCATGGATCGGTTCTCTACCATTTTCTCCACCAAAGGCAACCTGCCGCCTCTCATCGCCGCCTGGATCCCGAATGTCATGTTCATATTTGTGGCATTCTATATCTATCGCAAGGCACCGAAATAAGGAGTTAGCTGTGAGGTTTAAAGTAAGAACTTTGAGCTACAAGCTTCGAGTCTTTAATGCTTACGTTACCAGTTTTATCGTGGCTGTTCACGTGGTAATTTTTTTCTTTTGGTAACCATCGTCCGTCGCTTTTGTGATCGGCAGCTGCAACCGAAGATTTGTTCTTGTTTCTCTTTTAAGTAAAGAGAAACAAGAATCACACATCAAGGTTCAGGGCAATGATTGAGCTTTTTCAACCACACATTAATCTATCATCAGGCAGAAATAAAAACAGGTTCGCGAATATTTCCTTCAAATACATTTCTACTTGCAGCTTGTAGCTTAAACCTCATAGCTCATACCTCACATCTCAACCCTCACTGGCACCATCCTTGCCTTTCAGGCTACATAAAAATCGCCTTATGATGTACACGGAATATATTCTGTCAGCAGACAAAGCCTTATGTCATTTATTTCTTCACTGCTGTTATAAAGATGGAAAAGTAACCGGCGCTGAACTGGATAATGTATCAGCCAAGTTTGCCATGCTGGGTTTGAATAAAGAATTGAATTTTAAAGATGAAGTAATTGCTTATAAAAATTACCGTGACGCAATTGGTTCGGAAAGCCAGTATATAAAGGACCTGGTTGCACAAATCAATCCCACTAATGACCTGGCTTTATTTTCTTATTGCCTTGAATTAGGTTTGAGCGATTCAGCGCTTGAATCATCTGAAAAGAGTTTGATGGATACCATCGGCGATGTTTTAAACATAAATGTTGATTCGCAGCAAACCATTCAAACAATGATGGTGCAGCGGCAACTGGTGGCAGAGAACAAATTTTTTTAGCTTGAGAAAGAACATACAAAAGGGCATCTGTTTTATTAAAACAGATGCCCTTTTTAGTTACTGACAATATATGAATTCGTTGTATTCACCTTCAGCTTTTAAATAGTCAAATCAACTTTTTAAAAAGCTCAATCATTGCCCTGAACCTTTATGTGTGATTCTTGTTTCTCTTTACTTAAAAGAGAAACAAGAACAAATCTTCGGTTGCAACTGCCGATCACAATAGCGGCGAACGCTGGTTACCAAAAGAAAAAAATTACCACGTGAACAGCCACGATAAAACTGGTAACGTAAGCATTAAAGACTCGAAGCTCTTACCTCATAGCCCATACCTGATACCTATTTCACTTTCCTTCTTCATGAATCAGCAGTATCGGCACGTGCGTATGAAAAGCCAGTGTTTTTACATGACTTTTGCGAAACAAGCCTTCGAAAAAGCCATGCTTTTTAGGAATGGCAACCAACAAATTGATGCTGTTTTGTGTAATGAAAGTATTGATGGCATCTGCAAAATCATGATTTTGAACGGAATGATACCGAGGTGATAAATCCTGCAGCAATCCCTTCAGCATATTAATTTCCGGGCCAATATTGGTTCCTTTTTCGCTCTCGCTAATGTGAAGCACATGAAGCTGGCCGCCGGTTTCGCGAACTATGCTTTGCAAAGCAGCAACGGGTGTTGTGGCTGCAACTTGTTTATAATCATCTGCCAGCAAAATATTCTGTATGGGCTGGAAAGCGGCTTCATATGGAACAATCAAAACAGGTATCGTGATGCCGCGCGCAATATCAAGCGAGTGGCTGCCCACAACGGTTTCGGTAAATTTATCGCCGACGGTGATGCCGGTGATTACGAGGTCAATTTGTCGCGCAATACATACTTCCTCTATCCCTTCAATAATGTCGTTAAGCTCGCCCAGCACTTCTATGTGTAATGAATCCGGCGCGCCAACCATGATGTCTTCTTTAAACTTGTTGAGATGGTCGCGGCTGATATCGCCAAGCTCGTTAACATCATATACATTCATCACATTCAACGTTGGATCGGTGAGTGTGTTATCGGCTGGAACTGGCTGCTGGTAAGCATTGTAGAGAATGATGGTATCGGCATTTACATGAGCCGCCAAAGCAACTGCGTACAAGGCTGCCTGCCTGGATGGCTCGGAAAAATCAACAGGAACGAGAATGTGTTTCATGAGAAATGATTTGGTAACTTATCAGATTGTTCGCTTATTATTTAAGACAATTGGCTCCCGGGAGCGATTGATTTATATTAGCAGGGAGCAGGTCAATAAGTCCGTGCTGCCATTTCTTTACTATAAATTTTACTATCAATCAATGTTCTCAATTATCCCGGCAATGCCTTGTCCTCCACCCACACAAGCCGTTACCATACCATATTTTTTATTCAGCCGCTTCATATCGTTCAGCAATTGAATGGTAAGCTTCGCGCCGGTGCAGCCCAATGGATGCCCCAACGCAATAGCGCCGCCGTTAATGTTGACCTCGTCAGGGTTTAAGCCAAGCTCGCGAATAACAGCCACCGCCTGTGAAGCAAAGGCTTCATTCAGTTCTGTTAGTTCAATATCACCCAAATTCATGTTGGCAGCTTTCAATACTTTGGGAACAGCAGCCACCGGTCCAATGCCCATGATGCGCGGATGCACTCCGGCGCTTACGCAATTTATAAGACGTCCGATGGGGTTTACGCCAAGTTCATTCACCATACGTTCACTCATCACCAGCACAAAAGCAGCGCCGTCGCTGGTTTGTGAAGAGTTGCCGGCCGTTACGCTGCCGTTAGCGGCAAATGCAGGTTTTAGTTTAGCCAATACATCTGTTGTTGTATCTGCCCGAACGCCTTCGTCGGTGTCTACTATATAGTTTTTCGTTTTGCGCTTGCCGTTTTCGTCTACATATACCTGCTCGATATTGATAGGTAAGATCCCGGTTTTAAAATAGCCGTTCTGTATGGCTGTGGCTGCTTTCTGGTGTGATTTTGTAGCAAATTCGTCCTGCTCATCACGACTTATTTTGTATTCTTTGGCTACAGCTTCAGCGGTTAAACCCATGCTCAGGTAATAATCCGGTTCGTCCTTTGCGATGGCATAGGATGGAACCGTTTTCCAACCGGCTGTGGGCACGAGACTCATACTTTCGGTGCCACCGGCAACAATGCATTCTGCCATACCTGTGCGGATTTTTGCTGTTGCCATCGCAATGGCTTCCAGCCCGCTGGCGCAATAACGGTTGATGGTAATACCAGGCACTTCGATGCCTAAAGCTTTGGCAGCAATGATGCGCCCGAACTGCAAACCTTGCTCTGCTTCGGGAACGGCGTTGCCCACAATTACATCATCTATTTGCTTTGTATCCAGTTGCGGAACCGAAGCCGCCAGTCCTTTAATAACGTCTACAGCGAGGTCGTCGGAACGGTAAAAGCGAAAGCCGCCTTTCTTCGATTTGGTGACCGCCGTACGAAAACCTGCCACGATATATGCTTCCTGCATGATTTTTTCTTTATGGTGTAAAAATAGCGTAAACAAAGAATGCGGTCAGCAGTCAAACGCAGACCTGAAGCTTATGTTATCGCGTTTAGCGAAAATTTATAAGGTACAAGCTAATATAAAACCATAGATTATCGTATCTGCTTATATTCGTTGCTAAAAACAAAAGAATTACGGTAATTACAATGAAGTATTTTTTCTACAGCTTTTTTTTCTTAATCTCTTTTTCTGCTTACAGTCAAAAAGAAATCGCCTCTAAATATGCAGCTACTATTACACCTTCCGAACTAAAAAAGAAGTTGACCGTAATAGCCAGTGCCGGAATGGAAGGGCGCGAAACGGCAATGCCGGGGCAAAAAAAAGCGGCAGCTTACATTGAATCTTATTTTAAAAAAATCGGCTTACAGCCCGGTGTGGAAAGCGGCTACCAGCTCCAGTTTCCGGTGTACCAGGACAGCGTTGAGAGTGCTGTACTCAACATCAACGGAAATGCATTGGCAATGAGCACCGATTTTGTATTGCAGACTTCTTCTTTTGCTAATGGCAACTGGAGTGCAAAGGATATCGTATTTGCTTCGTATGGTTTGTCGGATACCATCAATAAAAACTTTGATGGGCTGGATGTAAAAGGCAAATGGGTAATGGTGATTGACGGAACGCCTGCCGATATGGACAATACGCCCGATGCTGTTTCGTACCAAAACTATTACGCGAACCGCCTGAAGACAAAAAATATTAAAAGCAAAGAGGTTAAAGGCATTTTTATTATAACGAAAACATTACCGTCCGGCACTGCGGCTTTACTGAAAGGAAATATGTATGTAGATAAAACGGCGAATACAATTCCTGTTATTTACATCACCACCGCTACAGCAGCCAGCATTTTGAAACAGCCGGTAGATACGTTTACCAAACTAAAGACGATAGTGAGAGGTATTTACCCGGCGGCGCTTTCATTTAACGAACAAACTACTTTACTAAACCTGCAAAGCAGCGATGTAATTGGTGTATTGCCTGGCACTGATAAGAAAGATGAATACGTGTTTGTAACAGGACATTACGACCACCTGGGAAAACAGGGAAATGTAATCTATTATGGTGCGGATGATGATGGCTCGGGAACAACAAGCGTTTTGCAGATTGCGACAGCCTTTGCCAAAGCAAAAAAAAGCGGCGATGGCCCGCGCAGAACGATGGTATTTATGACTGTTTCCGGTGAAGAAAAAGGACTTTGGGGAAGTGAATATTATACTGATCATCCCCGGTTTCCATTAGACAAAACCGATGTTGACCTGAACATTGACATGGTTGGCAGAATTGACCCTGATTATAAAGGTGACTCGCTCAACTATATATATACGATTGGTGAAGACAAGCTAAGCAGCGATTTGCTTCCCATAAGTGACAGTATTAATAAAAAATACAGCAACATGGAACTTGACCGTCGCTTCAACGACCCTAAAGATCCAAACCGCTTTTATTACCGCAGCGACCATTACAATTTTGCGAAGAATGGCGTGCCGGTTATTTTTTATTTCAACGGTGTTCACGCCGACTATCATAAACCGACAGACACAGTTGATAAAATTAATTTTGCCCTGATGGCAAAGCGTGATAAGCTGGTATTTTATACTGCCTGGGCAATGGCAAACCGTGACGCCATGCTGAAGCGTGACATTCCGTTGAAATAAAAGGCGCATCGTTGTTAAGACACAAAAGAAACAGGGTAGAGGAGATTGATAAAGGATTCCAATTGAAAGCAGTAGTTACAATATTGTTTGTATTTATACTTGTGAAAACAGGATTGGCTCAAAGCTGTACCGGCTCTGTAGGCGATCCAATTGTCAATATTACATTTGGTGCGGGCACTAATGCCATAGCTCCGTCCTTACCCACCGGCACAACTTCTCTTATCTATTACTCTGACGATTGCCCCAACGACGGCGAATACACAGTTACGAACAGAACCACTTCATGCTTTGCCAATAGCTGGCACTCATTCCGCGATCATACCGGCGATGCAAATGGTTATTTTATGCTGGTAAATGCTTCAATTAATAAAAGCGATTTTTACTTGCAGACAATTGATGGTCTCTGTACGGGAACTACGTTTCAGTTTGCTGTATGGATAATGAATGTATGCAATTTCACATCAGCCATTCCACCGGAAGTCATTCTGTCAATTGAAAAAACCGATGGTACCGTATTGGGCAAAGTAAGCACGGGAAAAATACCCGTCAATACATCTGTAGCTGAATGGAAACAATATGTTTTAAACTTTACAGTTCCTGCAGGTGTTTCCAGTGTTGTACTTCGTATGCACAATGATGCGCCGGGTGGCATTGGAAACGATATTGCTTTAGATGATATTACCTTCCGCCCGATTGGTTCTAAAGTGACCGCCACAACTACCAACTTCCCGGGCGATTCCCTTTTACTTTGCGCAAAAGATAACCAGCAAATTACGTTTCACTCCAGCGTAGAAAAATGTTATATTACTACAGGTTATCAATGGCAGGTAAGTTCCGATGGTGGCGTTTTGTGGACTGATATTGCTGGCGCTGATAAGTCTGATTATACACGCATGCCTACCGTAGCCGGCACATATTTTTACCGTTTATCTGTAGCACAAGCCGAAAATATTGGCTCCGTTATTTGCCGCGTGGCTTCCAATCCATTTAAAATTATTGTGTACGATCAAAATGTGCGCACCATCAGCATTAGTAAACCCGACGGCGCCGTTTGCGAAGATGCATTAGTTACTTTCACTGCCAGCACTTCGTTTGCAGGCAGCAATCCTTCTTTTCAATGGATGCTGAATAATCAGCCGGTAGTTAATGCAGTGGATTCTGTTTACACAACCAGTTACTTATCGAACGGTGATAAGGTAGATTGTTATTTTAAAAGCAGCCTTACCTGCAACGACCCGCTTTTGTCTAACGCAATACCGGTAGCGGTTCTTACAAAAGCGCGCAGCACCATAGATACAGCTATTTGCGAAGGAGAAAGTTATGGAGGCTATACTTTATCCGGCAGTTATACAAATGTGTTCTCAGGCAGTAATGGCTGCGACAGCTTGCGCATGATAAACCTCGTTGTTTATCCAAAGCAATATAGCTCGTTTGATACTACCATTTGCTATGGCACCAGTTACTTAGGGCTGAATCGTAGCGGCACTTACAACTCTACTTATCCGTCTATTCATGGGTGCGATTCGGTTCATACCATTCATTTAACCGTATTACCTGACATCAATGCAAATTCCCGCATGGATACCCTTCTTTGTACCGGCGATGTAATTACCGTTTCACCGGGCTTGTTTGACACATACGAATGGTCAGATGGCTCTACTGCTGAAACCTATAACATTTATAAAGGTGGCCTCTATAATGTAAGTGTCGCTAACAAATGCGGGTCAACTACCAAAACTTTCATCATTCAGGAACAACTTTGCACGGTTAATTTTCCCACTGCATTCTCTCCTAATAACGATGGAAGAAATGACTTGTTCAGAATTGTGAACGGATATGATATTGGCGAATTTCATTTAGTACTATTCAATCGCTGGGGGCAAAAGATATTTGAATCTGCCAATCCACAGCAAGGCTGGGATGGAATCGTTGGAGGCAAACAAGCTGACAATGGTGTTTACCTTTGGTTTTGCAACTATGCTAACCGAAGTAAACCAAGTGATAAAATAAGCCTGAAAGGAACCGTAACGCTGATAAGATAAAGATATAAAACAGCAACTGATAGACGCATTTTTCCTGGCAGGATAATCAAAATCACTAAATTATCCTCTGTCATTTTCACCCTTTATTTTTGCGCCTGCAACATCATTCCATGCAGGTAAATAAAGTAATCATTATTACAGCGCCATCAGGTGCAGGCAAAACATCCATTACGCGTTTTTTATTGAATAAATATCCTTCGCTCGCGTTTTCTGTATCGGCTACCACGCGGCAGCCTCGCGGTGAAGAACTGCATAACATTGACTATTATTTTATCGGTCTTACCGATTTTCAAAAGCATATACAGCAGCACGATTTTATAGAATGGGAAATGGTGTACGAAGGCAAATATTACGGCACTTTAAAAAGTGAAATGAGCCGCATCTGGAATGAGAACAAAACACCATTGCTTGATATAGATGTACAGGGGGCAATTCACGTGCAGCAACAGTTTCCGGGCAAATCACTGTCTTTATTTATACAGCCTCCGTCTATTGATACATTGCGCCAGAGATTATTGAACCGTGGCACTGAAACAGAAGACAGTATTGGAACAAGACTTGGCAAAGCAGCTTATGAATTATCGTTCTCTCATGCCTTCGATAAGGTTATTGTGAATGATGATTTTGACAAAGCTTGTTTGGAAACCGAAAAGGCAATACAGGATTTTTTAGGCAACACTTTTTTATCTTGATTACAACGGAACTATCTTTAAAAGAATTTCTTGACAGCAAGGTGGCGCAATACAACCAGCCATCGTTTATTCCTTACGATCCTGTTTGTATTCCACACTCTTTTTCGAAGAAACAAGACATTGAGATTGCGGCTTTTTTCGCGGCTGTATTTGCCTGGGGCAACCGTACAACAATTATCAATAAATCGCGGGAGCTAATGAAGCTGATGAATGAGGCACCGCACCAATTTATTGTTCATCATACGGCAACAGACCTAAAGCCATTTCTCCACTTCAAGCATCGCACATTTAATACAACTGATTTATTATACTTCATTCAATTTTTACAACACCATTATACAAAGCATAAAAGCCTGGAAGCTGCATTTATAAAGGATTTGAGCGGAGAAGAAGAAAATATTATTGAGAAGGCGCTGATCAATTTTCATCACTATTTTTTTTCGCTGGAAGATGCGCCGGCACGAACAAAGAAACACATTGCCACACCTGAAAAAGGCTCGAACTGTAAGCGGCTAAATATGTTCCTGCGCTGGATGGTAAGAAAGGATAATTGTGGCGTTGATTTCGGACTTTGGCAAGGACTAAAACCTTCACAATTGATTTGCCCTGTTGATGTGCATGTGGCAAGAGTCGCCAAACGATTTAACCTGCTGCAACGCAAACAAACCGACTGGAATGCAGCCATTGAATTGACTGGCTATTTAAAATCTTTAGACTCAGCAGATCCGGTGAAATATGATTTTGCTTTGTTTGGTTTGGGTGTGATTGAGCGATATTGATTGGGTGAGATGTTGATGGCTGGTAGTTTGCAGATGGTAGATGACAGATGGAAGTTGACAGATGACAAGCTATGATAAGTCTTTGTTGGATAATCTTATAGTAACAAAAGCAAACTTCATAAGCCTTTGTTTTCTTTATGTGTTTGTGGTTCAAAAAAACTCAATCATTGTCCTGAACCTTGATGTGTGATTCTTGTTTCTCATTATTTAAAAGAGAAATAAGAACAAATCTTCGGTTGCAAGAGCGATTGAGAAAAGTGAACGACGATGGTACCAAAAGAAAAAGAATTTACGCCTTTACTTGCCATGATATAACTGGTAAGGCAAGCAGTTAATGACTTACAGCTTACAACTCGCCGCTTGCAGCTATTGTTTACCTTTATATTTATGAAACTTACCTCGCTTATTGCGCAGCAACTGATTGAAGTGCACGAAGGCAACAATTGGACTGAAGTGAACCTTGCCGGCACACTAAAAGATATAACATCTGATGAAGCCGCAAAGCTTACCATTGCTTCGCCAAATACCATTGCTTCGCTGCTGCAACATATTACATTCTGGAACCGGCTAATGATAAAACGCATGCAAGGCATAGATGTGTTTGTTGATGATAAAAATGGCTATGATGTGCCAGTTATTCAAACAGAAGAAGATTGGCAAAAGCTACAGATTGATAACAATTTATCTGCTCACGAACTGGCGGCGGCAATGGCAGCTTTTGATGATAGTTTGTTATCAGAATCGCTTTTGCCTGGCGGCAGTTCGGCATATAAAAACCTGCAGGGAACAGTGGAGCATGTGCATTATCATTTAGGACAAATGGTGATATTGAAGAAGCTGATTAAAGCAACAAAGCAGGCGATATGATTGCCTGCTTTGTTGCATGAAAAACTTATAAAATTCTTCTCTCTTTAATCAACTTTCTTATCCAGTATCACATCAGGCACTTTGTTTTGTATAGGTGGCGTCTGCTGTGTAAATAGCCTGGCGTTCACTTTTGCCGGGTCGCCTTCATATACCCAGGTCATCTTCGTGATATACTTATTGAACACGCGGTTCACATCGGCTGCAGTTATGCTTTTCAGGTCATCGTTAAGCGTTAGTGAACGTTTCCAATTGTTATGCAGCACTTCGTTGGAAGCCAGCGATGATGCCTGTGCATTGTTGGTTTCCTGCTTATAAAAAAAGCTGGTTACATAGGTTGTTTTCATGTTCTTAATCTCCTCCGGCGTAAAGCCACCTTGCTTGATTTTATCAACCAGCTTAGTCATAACACCAATGTATTTATTCGGGTCGGTGGTTGATACCACGATGTTGGAAGAAGGCGATACGCCACCATCAAAGTAAGTGTATGGCGCGTACGACAAACCATTATTGGTTCTGACTTCCAGAAACTGCCGGTCGTAAAAAATACGCATAGCTAAAACGAATGCATTATAATCTTTTGTGCCAGGTAAAGGCGCCCCGGTAACGCCTTGTATATAATTGGTTGCCAGCTCTTTTTTCTGTGAAACGAACGTGCTTTGTTTTGGCACATAACTTTCCTTCAACAGGTTGAAAGGCTTGCCTTGCGGAACAGCAGCCAGTATTGTATGAATATTGCTTCGCAATGTATTGCTGTCAATATCACCCACTACAACAATCACCAACCGCGATTTGGTTAATATAGATTTATAATAAGACTTCGTTTCGTCTGCCGTTAGCTTGCTTACAATCTCTTCAGTGCCGCTGGGAGATTTTGCATAATTTTTACCTGCGAATGCCGTTTGTTTTGCCAGTTGGCTAATAGCATAATCAGGCTGCGAAGCTTGCGACTTCAGCGAGTTAATGGCATCCTGTTTTATGCGGTCAAACTCTTTCGCATCAAAGCGCGGTACAGTTAAGGCATCAGCATACAGCGGCCATACAGCATCAAAATCGGTGTTGATGCAGTTCATTACAAAAGATGAATAGTCCATGCCTGTATAGCCATACACTTGCGCGCTTACTTTATCAAGCTTGTTTTTAAAGCTGTTTTTATCGTCGTTGGCAGTGCCGCATTCAGTAAGTGCATTCATGGCTATGCTTTCGATGCCGGCTTTATTGGCAGGGTAATTTTGTACCCCGCCTTTGATGATGGTTTGCAACACGAAGATGCTGTTACCACTCGGTTGTACAATCACTTTTACGCCATCCACATTCATGTCGTAAGGCGCTTTAGCCTGCGGGAATGCAGCGCTGCTTAGCGCCACAAACATTATTATACAGGAAACATATTTTGAAGAGAAAATTTTCATAAGAAAAATTTTACAGAAAATAAATTAAGGCTTAAAGAAAGAAGAAGCATTTACAGTTTTATTCATGTCGGGGCTAATGATGATACCCGCAACGAAAGGCTTACCGGCAATGTATTTATTTACATACGCTTCAATATCTGCGCGTGTTACTTTCATCACATTATCTATATAATGCGTATCAAAGCTCAGGGATGTGCTGCACCAGTTATACGTTGCCTGGCTGGAAAGCGAAGAAGGTTTTTCCGTTTGCCGTATGCGGTTGCGGCGCATATTGTCTTTTGCATTCTGTAATTGTTCATCAGTAAAATAATCATCCTTATTCCACATGGCAAGCTGTTTATCTACTTCCTCTTTGCACTCTTTCAGCTTTGTTGGATTAGGAACTAAATCGATACTGATTGGTCCTACATGACTTTCTGTTTGATAAGCAACACCGGCATAAGTTGCGAGTCCTTTATCTACCATCGCCTGCTGCCATTTGGAAGAGTTTAAACCAAGTATGGTAGAGAATACATCTGCCGCAATGGTAGCTGCAGAATCGTGAATATAATCCGGTCCCTGCCACCAATAGTTGATGTATGGAGTTTGTGCAATGCCCGACTCTTTTACAAAAAAAGAAGTAGAATCCAATGGCTTGAAATCAGGTATCGGATATAGTTTATGTGGATTGGTGCCGCTGCTTTTCCAGTCACCATAAATTTTATCTGCCAGGGAAAATGCATCTTCATGTTTCACATCCCCGTCAATCACAAGAAGAGAATTGTTTGGCAGGTAATATTTATCCTTTATCACCATCATTTTTTGAGGCGTTGCAGTGTTGATTACGTTATGATCGCCAATAGGATTTTTACGCGTTATCAAATCGCCCCAAAGCTTTTGCTGGCAGGCATACCAGAGTTGAAAGCCAGGATCACTTTCCGCGCGTTGAAATTCTCCATCTACTACGGGTCGTTCTTTCTTCATGTCTTCTTCGCGATAGATGGGGAAACGAATAGCCGCATTCATAAATTTCAAACCGGCATCGAGGCTGTCTTTATCGAATGTAAAGAAATAGTTTACGCGTTCTTCGCCGGTTGTGCCATTCCAGATGGCGCCCAATTCCTGCGTGCGTTTCAGGAATTTTTCCTGATTGGGATAATCGCGGTTTGATTTAAAAAACATGTGCTCGAATAAGTGCGATAAACCGCTGTATTCAGGACCTTCAGTATAAGCTCCGTTTTTAACAGCGATTTCGATGGTTGCCAACGGCACTTTGCTGTTTTCAATCACCAGCACTTCAAGACCATTATCCATTTTTTTCCAGAAATATCCGGGTGGTAAATCAGGTTGTTGCGCAAAAGATAAAAGAGGCAGTAATACCAAAAGCCACTTGAGTATTCTCATAAAAAGATGGTTTATAAAAGAGAAAATCAGAAGATGAAAGTAAAGATTGCGACTATATTAAGCTGAAATTTTTGATAAAAGGTCAATCTGTGGTTTCGCCTTTCTTAATGCCTTGTATAGTTTGCTGTATCAGTGGCAACTCATACCCTTTTTGCATTAAATAACTGGTTGCTTTGGCTTGCCGGGATATTGGATGTTCATCTTCCAGTTGCTGCCATTTATGTTCTGCCAGCTTTTGTAAAGTGCTTCTGTAATCCGCATCTGGTATGGCTTTCAGCCCGCGGTTAATATTATATGAGCTAACTCCTTTTTGCCTCAGTTTGTATATGATTTTCACCTTGCCCCAGCTTTTCATACGAAATTTGCCACCGGCAAATAATTCTGCAAACCGCTCTTCATTCAGGTAATCTTCTTCAATGGCTTTTGACAACATTTCCTCTACTTCGCTTTTATATAAACCAAAACCATACAGCTTGTTTTTTACTTCGCTGTGGCTGCGTTCCTGGTAGGCGCAATAATGTTTTATTTTTTGCCAGGCTTGCTCTTGGGTAAGGCGTTGCTGCATATATTATTCTTCGTTTTAAAGATACAACATGATTGCTTTCTATACATTAACAGACAAAGTTTAACAACATCCGATTCTTTACTTTTACCCCAATGTTATTACAACAATTTCAAACAAGCTGGAAACATAATTTTAAACAATTCGCTTCTGCAGGCTCACGCTTTTTGTTAGCCGTAAGCGGTGGTATCGATAGTATTGTTTTGGTTGATTTATTTTCTAAATCAGGCATTCCTTTTTCCATCGCGCATTGCAATTTCGGGCTTCGCGGAGAAGAAAGCAAACGTGATGAAATATTTGTAACAGAACTTGCGAAGCAATACAATAAAGAATTGGTTGTAAAACGTTTCGATACGGAAAGCTACGCTTCACAAAACAAGATTTCCATACAGGAAGCCGCCCGAAAGCTGCGCTACGATTGGTTTTTAGAAGTAATGAGCAATCAGATTTCAGCTCTTAGCGATGATATTAGCGCCATCAACTATCAACCATCAACCATCAATTTCGTCGCCACGGCACATCATGCAAATGACAATGTAGAAACATTGCTGATTAACTTTTTCCGGGGAACAGGAATTGGCGGCCTGCATGGCATTTTGCCAAAGCAAAACAATATTATCCGTCCATTATTGTTTGCGAAAAGAGAAGAGATAGAACATTATGCGAAAGAGAACGGGATAAACTGGGTAGAAGATTCTTCCAATGCTTCTGATAAATACACACGTAACTTTTTCAGGCACCAGGTTTTGCCGTTGGTAAAAGAGATGTATGTGAATGCTGAAGACAACCTGCTTCAAAATATTCATCGCTTTTCCGAAGCCGGAATTTTATATAACCAGGCAATAGAAGCACATAAAAAAAAGCTGGTGGAAGTAAAAGGAAACGAGTTGCATATTCCTGTACTAAAACTTCAGAAAGCACAGCCCTTACAAACCATACTTTGGGAGATTGTGAAGGATTTTCATTTTGCGGCTTCGCAGTTGAATGACATACAAAACCTGATAACGGCGGATAACGGAAAGTATGTGGCTTCGCCAACGCATCGCATTATCAGGAACCGCGCCTGGCTTATTATCTCGCCACAAAAAACAAAAGAAGCAGAGAATATTCTGATTGAAGAAAAAGATAAAAATGTTTTGTATGAAGATGGACAAATTCATCTGACACAGTTATCGATTGCTGACTATCAACCTTCAACTGAAAAACATATTGCCTCATTGGATGCGGAGCAAATTGAATACCCGCTGCTGCTGCGCAAATGGAAACAAGGCGATTACTTTTACCCGCTTGGCATGAAAAAGAAAAAAAAGCTAAGCCGTTTTTTCATCGACAGCAAACTATCAAAAACAGAAAAAGAAAAAGTTTGGGTGATTGAGATGAACAAGAAGATAATTTGGGTTGTTGGTCATCGCATTGACGACAGGTATAAGATAAGGGATAACACAGAAAAAGTATTGCGAATTAAAGCAACTGATCATTAAATACAATTACCAATACGATCATGAAATGCTTGCTATGTAAGGGTTTCAGGTCTTTGCAACCATCATTAGCTTCTATATTAAAAAGAATGAAAATAATCGGTTATCTGCGTTAAAAATATAGTAACCGGATTGTAAGCTGACATTGTAAAACCGGTGACTATCAAAAAGAAAATACCATACACCGAACCCCATAAATGCGCTGAATGATTGATGTGCGAACCGCCGCGACGCGACAAATAAGTTGTAATGCCAAGGTATAAAAGACCAAACACAAAAGCTGGTAGCGGTATAGGCAAAAAAATCAAACCCATTTTAATGGTTGGATTTAAAAAAATAAACGCAAATACAACCGCAGAAATAGCGCCGGACGCACCGAGACTACTGTAGTAAGCATTGTTTTTATGTTTGAAATAAGTAGGCAGTAAGCAAGCTACTAAAGACGTGATATACATGATGATGTAAAGCAGTTTTCCAAGGTTGCCGAACAGTTCAACAAACTCACCTTCTACCGCATCGCCAAACATATAAAGTGTGTACATATTGAAGAAAAGATGCGCTGCATCTGCATGAATCAACCCGCAGGTGAAGAAGCGATACCATTGGTTGTATTGCGAAATGGCGGGCGGATAAAAAATCAAATCTTCTTTTATTCTTTGGTTGTAAAAGCCGCCAATAGAAATGAGGGTTGTAATGGCAATGATAGCAATAGTGATCGTGAAATTCATACGGGCAAGATAAGGGCAAAATCAGATTGATTCAGGCAGTGCTTATTATAAAAGAAGAGCAAAAACAAAACACAGTTAAAACAGCAACAAACGGCAATCAGCGATACAAAACAAGTTTACAAAAAGTTTTGGCCGTTCCAAATAAATCATTTTAGCTTTGGTTTTCTTTATTTCTAACGGTTTTATGTAGCCCGCATACCGGACTCCACGCTTTCTCAAAAGCATGTATCCCATTTTCAGTTTGTCATAAAACAGCAGTCTATGCTTGCCAATGTTCTTGCCGTGCCCGAGAAACCGGTGCGGCTCATTAAACGACTCCTTCAGTTGCTCCGCGTACCTGTTACAGGCGCAACGGTGCAAAACACATTACTCAACCATCCCGATTATCCCAGCCTGCTGAGCATTAGCGACGCGCTGCGCACCTGGAAAATAAATACCGTAGCCACGCGGCTGCCCAAAGAGCAGCTCACTCAATTACCATTACCTTTTATCGCCCATACTCATGTGGGGGGGTGAAAATTTTGCGCTGGTAACAGCGGCAGACGACAACCAGGTTCGTTATTTCATAGACGAAAAGGAAGCCGTGCTGCCAGCCAATGCGTTTGCGGAGGCATGGAGCGGCGTGGTTTTATTAGCAGAAAAAGGAAAGGCATCGGGCGAAAAGGATTATAAAGCCAATCGCCGTAAGGAAAAAATAGCTTCGCTGAAAGCGCCTGCCGTATTGCTTTCCGCCCTTTTATTCACCGCCTGGGCAACTGTTTTATTCTACAACAGAGCTTTTGTCACAACTTCTGTTGGCTATGCTATTTTATTAGTTATAAAGTTAGCCGGGCTTATTGTTACTTCCCTTTTGCTTTGGTACGAAATAGACAAAGCGGCGCCGGTGTTACAAAAAATATGCACGGCAGGCGCCAAAACCAATTGCAATGCGATACTCAGCTCTAAAAGCTCTGCATTATTCAGTTGGCTTAGCTGGAGCGAGGTAGGTTTTTTTTATTTCGCTTCCACCTTCATCAGCGTTTTATTCGCGGGCTTTACATCATCTCTGTTCCTGTTATCAGTCGTCGTTCTTCTCAATGTACTTGCTCTTCCCTACACCGTTTTCTCCCTGTATTACCAGTGGCGCGTGGCAAAGCAATGGTGCGTATTGTGCCTTAGCGTACAAGCCTTGCTCCTGCTTGAGTTTATCACATCTCTCGCCACCGGCTTGTTATCTTCCTCATTCACCTCATTTCCTGCTATCAGTAGTTTCCTTCCCCTCCTCAGCAGTTTGTTGTTTGTTGCCCTTGCCTGGTTTTCACTCAAGCCATTGTTGTTAAAAGGGGAAGAAGCGAAACGCACCAAACGCGAGCTCCTCCGCCTGAAAGCCAGCCCGCAAATATGGGAAGCATTATTGGCCAAAGGAAAGAAAATAGAAACGCCTGCCGATGGCTTGGGCATTGCGCTTGGCAACCTGACTGCAACAAATACGCTGATAAAAGTGTGCAACCCGTATTGCGGACCTTGCGCGAAGGCGCACCCTGAAATAGAAAAGCTGCTGGAAGAGAACAGCAACCTGAAAGTGCAGATCATTTTTACCGTTACGGCCGATGAAAATGACTTTAAAGCACCGCCCGTAAAACATTTATTGGCAATAGCAGAGAAAGGAAATGAAACATTGACAAAAGGGGCTTTGGATGATTGGTATTTAGCTGACAAAAAAGATTATGAAGTGTTTGCCCATAAGTATCCGATGAATGGCGAATTGAAGAAACAAGATGCCAAAATAGAAGCGATGAAAGTATGGTGCGATGAAACAAAAATCGCTTTTACACCCACCATTTTTGTTAATGGACATCAGTTACCGGATGTTTATAACATAGCCGACTTACAACATTTTTTACAATAAAATTTTTGTTTGCAAACAACAGGTTTACACAACTTGTGCCTGGCTGAAAAGCAAAACAGGTTCATTACATCATCATCTAAAAAATAAAACAGATGAAAACGCAAAAATTAAGTTTTAATGCCATCAGCGGCGTAATGAGCCGCTCTGAAATGAAAAGTATTATGGCGGGAAGCGGAAACAGCGGGGGCGGTACTACTTATACTTTCTCAGTAACTTGTACAGCTATGCCTGGCTATCACGTACCGTCTCCCGGTTCATGTACAGTAACGGTTTCAAATGGTGGTACAAAAGCTGATGGCGAAAAAGCTTGTCAGACACAAGCGGATAGTTATTGTAACAACACCCAACATTGCGCAAGTTGTTCTGCGTAGGCTACATCAAGCAAGAAGCGGTCTAACTATTAGACTGCTTCTTGCTTAACCGCTAATCCGGTAAATGATGATTATAAATCCGAATTTTATGAAAGTGTTATTGATGTCATTGCTGCTCGTTTCCTTTTTATCATGTTTTTCGCAACAGCGGTATCCAGTTCATGTAAAAGTGGTAATGACCACGGATCTGTTAGATACCTTTTATTTAACCAAGTTAGGGCTAAATACCCCTTTAAATTTCAATCCTGATTATCGTTTGGCTGTAAAACCATACGATAGTATAGAAACTGACATTGAAATTACCGGTGCCGGCTTTTACAGAATTGACGACGGTTTTTTTGGACATAAAATATTTTTAGAACTCTATGATTCTGTTAGACTTCAGTTGACAAAGCGGAAAGATTTTCACCAAAACGCTTCCAATAACACGTTCATGAGAGCCTTTAATACATTAGCCGTTGGGGCTAAATATCCGGGCAATCTGTCTTTCTTTGACGAAACGTACAAATTGGTAAAGCTGCCCGTAAAGTTTGGTCAGGTTGAAAATGAAAAACCGCTGGCTTATAAAAAAAGGTGCGACAGCACCTGGGCAATTAAAATGAATATGCTAACGAAATATCAAAAGAAAAACCTTGTGTCCGACGCTTTTGTTCGCTATGCTTCAAAAGAATTAGAAGCGGATTATATACTCTCGCTGTGCGAAATTCTTGGTGAAATGCCAAAATCGTCTATACCTGCTTCCTTCTTTTCTGTTGCTGATACCCTGCACTTTAATGATTCTGTTTTTGCAGTTTCAAACGAAGAGTATGCTGAGGCAGCTAGTGTGTACAATTACTATATTAGCAATGATTTCAAACCCAATAACTGGTACTCAAACCTTGCAAACGAGTACCGTACCATTCAGGAAGAACATACTGGATTACTTAGAGATCGGTTATCCGGCTGGAGCTTGGAAGATTATGTAGATAAAGACTATCCCGGTTTTGATTCGCTTTATACTTCATTTCTGCTGACTTGCGGGAACCAAAGGATCAGGACAGAGGTTGAAAATAAGGTTACCTCCTACCGGATGCTTCCTAAAAAGGATATTTTAAAAAAAGTGAATTGGCAGGATGTGCTCTCTTTTACAATCGTTATGAACAGCGAGAATAAAAAACAGGTATTATCAGAGGTATTGAAACAAAATAAACTTACCGTAATTGATTGCTGGGCTACCTGGTGCGGGCCGTGCCGGCAGGAAATGCCTTACCTGCATCGTATTGAGGCGATGTTTAAAGATTCGGTACAGTTTCTTTATCTATCGTTCGATAAAAGTGAAGAAGATTGGAGGCAATTTTTCAATTTCAAAAAAGCGGAGAAGGGTAATTATTTTTTATACAGCGGTGTTTCGTCGCTGTTCTCACAATACTTCCAGATTAAAACCATTCCGCGTTATATCCTTCTTTCCAAAAACGGAGAGTTTGTCATCGATAATAAAATGCCGTATCCTGTAATGAGGGATGACTTTATGAGTATCCTACGAAAGAATATGTAATAACATTCCTTTAGTAAGTAAAAAAAGATTAATTCTTTGAATATTTTTTCAGTTATAGTAATCCATCGATGAAACACATAATGTAACTGACCTATGAAACTTTTTTAAGAAGGGTATGAACGGTATTTTGTATGAAATGAAAAAAGTGTTTTTTGAAGTATTTATTGATTTTGTAATTCTCGAATCTCATAAAACAAAAATTACCGTTGTGGAAACTGTAACATTTTCAATCATTATGCCTGTATACAATCAGGCAGAGTATGTTGCAAGAGCGATTAACAGCCTGGTACTCCAATCTTTTGCAGCTTGGGAATTGATCATTGTCAATGATGGCTCAACCGACAGTACCAAAGAAGTGCTGACGGAATATTATTCTAATGACAGAATACGATACATCGAAAATCAAAAGAATTTAGGCTTAGGCAAATGCTTAAACATTGGCATTGGACAAGCCAAATACGATTATATCGCTTATCTGCCTTCGGATGATGTTTGGCACGCAAACCATATGCAGTCGCTTTATAACGCGTTAATTTCTGATGCTGATGCCGTGTTGGCTTATTCAGGCTGCAACGCCGATTATGGAGAAAACAAATTTTCGAGCGGCTGGCAATCAGTTGCCGGTCAGTCATCCCTGTCTTCTCTACAGCTTGTGCAGGTGGCTCATAAAAAAATAAATGAAAAATGGACAGAGCGGGACGAATGGGTAACCGATGATTTGAACGAAATGTTTTGGAATAAGCTGCTGGCAAAAGGGAAGGCAGTTTATACAGGTGAAATAACCTGCGAGTGGGTTGACCATCCACAGCAGCGGCACAAGATTATTAATGAAAGCTATGGCGGCGGCATTTACTTATACAAACAGCATTACAACGTAGAACAGCCCATCGTTTACAAAACATTAGACGGCACTTATATTGATGAACGGAAGCAGTATAAGGATTACAGAACAGAAGCTGTATTTGATGAAAGAAAAGGGCTGAAAATATTGCTGGTTGGCGAGCTGGCTTTTAATGCCGAACGAATTTGCGCATTAGAAGAGCGGGGACACAAACTGTATGGCTTGTGGATAAAAGACCCGCAGTGCTGGAACGCCAGCGGGCCGCTGCCGTTCGGCAATATTGAAACGGTATCATATGACAACATGGAAGAGAATATCAGAGCCATAGCGCCGGATGTGATATATGCTTTGCTCAACTATCATGCGGTTCCGCTGGCGCATTATGTAATGTCGTTAAGCTTGGATATTCCGTTTGTATGGCACTTTAAGGAAGGACCTTTTTATTGCCGCCAGATGGGATTGTGGAAAGAAATGAGCGAATTGTACGGAAAGGCTGATGGTGTTATTTACATCAATGAAACATTGAAACAATGGTACAGCCAGTGTTTACATACAAACGATTCTCTGTCGTTTATTCTCGATGGTGATTTGCCAAAAGAAAACTATTTCACCAGTGATATAACGCCACTGCTTTCCGGGAGGGACGGCGAAGTGCATACGGTGGTTTCCGGCAGACCGATTGGCTTGCATCCACATTACATTACTGAGTTTACTGCTCAAAAAATTCATCTTCATTTTTACGGCAATGCGCAGCAGATTATCGGACAGTGGAAAGGGGCGGGAACGCCGGAAGAACAGAATTATATTCATATTCATTCGCCCTGCGAAGCTAAAAACTGGGTAAAGGAATTTTCGCAATACGATGCGGGCTGGCTGCATTATTTTAGAAGCAATAATAACGGCGAACTGATGCGGGCTTCGTGGCACGACCTGAATTATCCTGCCCGGATGTCAACCCTTGCCTGTGCTGGTTTGCCGATGATTCTGTTTGATAACACAGAGCACATTGTAGCCAGCCAATTGTTATTAACAAAGATGAATGCAGGTATCTTTTTTAAAAGCATAGAAGATTTGGGAAACCAATTACGAAACAAACAAAGAATGAAGGAATTGCGTGGTAATGTATGTAAAAACAGAATGCAGTTTTCGTTCGATTATCATGCGGATGATTTGATCGTTTTTTTTAAAGAGGTGATAGGAGCCAAATGCAGTAAGAAAGCGGAGCAGAAAGAACCTTTCTTGGTGTAATTACAAACACCTTCTGCCTTAAAAAGTTTAATCAACAGCCCATGAAAAAGATTGCCATATTGATTTGCTATTATGGAAGATTTCCCTGGTATTTCAGGTACTTCCTGCACTCCTGCAGCTTCAACAAAACGATTGATTTTTACATTTTTACCGACATCGTTTATGAAGGTGGTGTTCCGCAGAATGTAAAACTGATACAGAAATCGGTAGATGACATAAAAGCATTGGCAAGTGAGAAATTAGGCTTTACGGTTAACATCGAGTTTCCCTACAAGTTTTGCGACTACAAACCGGCTTACGGAGAAATTTTTTCGGAATACATAAAGGGTTATGATTTTTGGGGACAGAGCGATATAGACATCATTTATGGAGACATTAGAGGCTTTATTACGGATGATATGCTGAACGAATATGATTTCATCAGCGTTCGCCATGATTACACAACCGGCTGTTTTGCTCTTTACAGAAACAACGATTTAATGAATACGATTTTAAGCGCAGCAAAGATTACAAAACCGTATTTACCACTTCTCCCCATTACTGCTTTGACGAGTGCAGTTTTGTTCAGGATCAGTTAACGGAAGGAAAATCAATCTTCGACATAGAAACCCAAATTGAAAGTTTTACCCACATTATAAGAGCGGCAGAAGCCAAGGGAGAAATAAAAGCGTATTTCGATTTTATACTGATGGAAGGCGTTCCTGGAAGAATCACATTTGATAAAGGCAGGATTATTTACAAAAAGCAGTACGAAGCCATACTCTATCATTTATACTGGCTGAAGCGCTATTATAACCCGGAAACAGAAGTGCCGATACCTGATGTTTATCACATTAGCGCAAAAAGAATTTACACACGCAATTCAAAAAAACAACTTGAAACCATTTCCGTATTATAAGCAGTTAGATGCCATGGATTGCGGCCCTACGTGTTTGCGCATGGTGTGTAAATATTACGGCAAAAAATTCAGTTTGGATAAGCTGCGGCAGGCGTCGCAATACGGCAGCAACGGTGTTTCCCTTTTAGGTTTGGCTGACGCTGCCGAAGGGATTGGCTTACGGACAAAAGGAGTGAAAGTACCGGTTGATGACATGATAAATGACATACCCCTTCCTGCCATTTTACATTGGAATCAATACCATTTTGTGGTGCTCACACCCGCTTCCACCAAAAAGAAACTCGTGATTGCCGACCCGGCAAAAGGAATGATTACGCTGTCAAAACATGATTTTATAGAAAGCTGGGCAAGCACAGGCGGACAAAAGCAACTGGGCATCGCACTCATCTTAGAACCCACACCCGCCTTCTACCAACAAGAAGACGAAAAAGAAAACAAGATCGGCTGGGGTTTATTGTTAGGTTATTTAAAGCAGCAAAAAAGCTTTATCGGGCAATTAGCCATCGGGCTGCTCATCGGCACACTGTTGCAGCTCATCTTTCCCTTTCTTACCCAAAGCATTGTAGATACTGGCATTAACACGCACAACCTGCAGTTTATCTACATCATTCTCATTGCGCAGTTTATGCTGTTTTTCGGTCGCACGGTGGTAGAGTTTATTCGCAGCCGGTTGCTGCTCTATATCAGCACGCGCATCAATGTATCGCTGTTGTCCGATTTCTGGATCAAGCTCATGAAGCTGCCCCTGCACTATTTTGATACGAAGCTAACCGGCGATATTCTGCAGCGGTTGCAGGATCAGCACCGCATCGAAGGCTTTCTCACCGGTTCTACGCTTTCTACTTTGTTTTCCATGTTTAACCTGCTGGTGTTTTCGGTGGTGCTCCTCACTTACAACACCACCGTGTTTACCATCTTTCTTATTGGCAGCGTATTGTACATCATCTGGATACGTTTTTTTCTTAAATATCGCCGCACTTTAGACTACAAGCGTTTTGCCGTAGCCAGTAAAGAAAACAGCGCCACAATACAACTGATACACGGTATGCAGGAGATAAAGCTGAACAATGCAGAAACCTTGCGCAGCTGGGAATGGGAAGGCTTGCAGGCTTCGCTGTTCAAGCTGAGCTTTACAAGTTTATCGCTAAGCCAGTACCAGCAGGCGGGTGCATTTTTCATCAACGAAGGCAAAAACATACTCATTACTTTCTTCGTTGCTAAAGCCGTGCTGGAAGGGCAGCTTACGCTCGGTGCTATGCTTGCCATTCAGTACATCATTGGTCAGTTAAACAGCCCGGTTGAGCAATTGATAGGCTTCGTGCAGCAGGCGCAGGATGCCAGGATTTCCTTAGAGCGATTGAATGAAATTTATGAAGTGGCAGAAGAAGAAAGCGCAGCTTCCGGCAATATTGCTTACGCTACTCATTTGCCCCAAAGCAAATCCATTTCTCTTCATCATCTTTCTTTTACTTACGCAGGTGCCGGCAATGAGCCGGTGCTGCATAATATAAACCTACAGATACCTGAAGGAAAAGTAACGGCAATCGTTGGGATGAGCGGCAGCGGTAAGACTACATTAGTGAAGTTACTGCTGAAATTCTATGAGCATTACAAAGGAGAGATTACCATCGGAGATAATGCGGCTCCTTTCGCTGATGGAAGAAATTTTGAAATGAAACCGGAGCTTAATTTAAAAGCCATTTCGCCCCGTTACTGGCGCGGCCAATGCGGCAGCGTGATGCAGGATGGATTTATTTTCAGCGACAGCATTGCTAAAAATATTGCTGTGAGCGATGAAATGCCGGATTATAAAAAACTGCTTCACGCCTGCAAAGTAGCCAACATCCTTTCTTTTGTGGAAGGATTGCCGTTGGGCTTCAACACGAAGATTGGTGCGGAAGGCAACGGCATCAGCCAGGGACAAAAACAAAGAATACTGATAGCCCGCGCGGCTTACAAAGACCCGCAGTATCTTTTTTTCGATGAAGCTACCAACGCATTGGATGCGAATAATGAGAAAGATATTATGCATAACCTGCAGCAGTTTTTTGTAGGAAGAACCGTAGTGGTGGTAGCGCACCGACTGAGCACGGTAAAAAACGCCGGTAACATTGTGGTGCTGCACAATGGAACGATTACGGAACAGGGCACCCATGACGAACTGAGCCGGAAAAAGGGACAGTATTACGAATTGGTGAAGAACCAGTTGGAATTGGGAAACTGATGAAGTGGTGAGTTGTGAATAGTCAATTGTGAATTTGTTATCCCTGTTACTTACATCTTGAAACTTATCAGTTATGCCATATACAATTAATCACGAGGGTTCGCTGGAAACAGATGAATTAGAAAGAAATGAACGGCTGGCGGTGCGAAGCGAAGAGGTAAGAGATATTATTTCGCATAAACCAGGCTTTTTAATTCGATATGGTAATGTAATGTTCCTGATCGTGTTGATTCTGATTATTGTCGCCTGCTGGCTTATTCGCTATCCCGATATCGTAAGCGGTAAGGCTGTGCTTTCTTCTCTGAATGCGCCAAAGCCGGTGATTGCAAAAATGGATGGAAAGCTGGTGATGCTGAATGTTACAGAGAATCAACCGGTACATGAGGGTGACATACTGGGCTTTATGGAAAGCACGGCCAAGCATGAAAATGTATTGAAACTCTTTTCTTATCTGGACACATTATCTGCCTTGCTTTTTGCCAATAACGAAACCGGACTCATAAATCAAAAAGAAGCATCTTTTACTAATCTGGGCGAACTGCAACAGCCTTTTCAAACCTTTACCCAAAGTTTCGCCGTGTACAGTAATTATATAGCGGATGGTTTTTTTGTAAAGAAAGCCACGATGTTAACTGCCGACAAAGCCTTTTTGCTACAGCAGAATAAGATATTGAACGCGCAAAAAGAGTTGCAGCAACAAGATGCGGTGTTGGCGCAAAAGACGTTTGCCATGAACGATACGCTGATGAAGCAGAAAGTGATTTCGGCGCTGGAATACCGCAACGAGCAAAGCAAATATTTAAGTAAGCAACAGGCGGTTCCGCAAATCAATTCATCTATTCTCGCCAATGAAAACGGGCAAAATGATAAAGACAAAGAGATATCGGAACTAAAGAATACAACGCTACAGCAGAAAGCCGTTTTTATGCAGGCTCTGCAAACGTTAAAAAGCAACGTAGATGAATGGAAGCGAAAATATATTCTCACCGCAACGGCAGATGGAACTGTATCTCTCACCAGCTTTTTGGAAGTGAATGAAACAGTAAAAAACGGGCAGACGATCTGCTACATTAGCAGTGGCGGCAACAGCTACTATGCGCAGATGCTGATACCGCAGGCTAACTTTGGGAAAGTGAAGCAAGGTGAACAAGTGCTGTTAAAATTTCAGGCCTACCCAAATGCGGAATGGGGCAGCGTGCTCGGCAGGGTTGACTTTATTTCGCACATACCCAGCGACAGCGGATACTTAGCTAAAATTGCTTTACCAAACGGATTGATTACTGATTATAGTAAGCCGATACAATACCATGACGGGCTGGTGGCAACCGGCGAAATTATTACGGCTGACAGGCGGTTGCTTCAGCAATTGTATTATAATCTGTACAGCCAGGTAAGCCGCCAATAACGTATTGAACGCTAACTGTGATGATATTTCTCGCCGCGTAAGATGGTGCAGGCGCGGTAGACTTGTTCGGCAATCATAAGTCGCACCAGCATGTGCGGAAACACAAGAAGAGAAAGACTGATCGTGTGATTGGCTCGTTTGAAAATGGTTTCATCTACGCCAAATGCGCCACCAGTGAGGAATACAATGCGGCGCGCGCTTTCGTTGGCTTTCTGTTGTATTAATTGAGCGAGTTGCGGCGAGGTTAGTTGCTTGCCGCGTTCGTCGAGTAAGATGAGAATATCATCTGCCTGCAACGTATTCATTACTTGTTTGGCTTCTTCTTTTTTCAGTTCTTTTTCAGGTAAGGAAGCTGCATTTTTTACGGGTGGAATTAACAGCCATTCTGCCGGAAAATAATTGGTGATGCGTTTTGTAAAATCATCTGTTCCCGGCTTTATATATTCTTCATGCGCTTTGCCAATGCTACAGAGTATGATTTTCATGGCGACGAAGGTAGTTGGTGGTTGTTAGTTGACAGATGACAATTAATAGTTGGTCGTTGATAGATATTAGTTTTCAGATGAGAGTTGGTTGTTAGTATATGATGCCAGGTAAAACACTTTGTGAATCTTTATATTCTTTCTGTCTTCGTGGTTTAAAAAAAGCTCACACATTGTTCGGAACATTGATGGGAGGATTCTTGCTGCTTCGACACGCAAGAATCACAACAGGCGATCACAAATGTGACAGACGATGGTTACCAAAAGAAAAACACTTGCTTTATTGAAAGCCATGATATAACTGATAGGTTCAATAATAATTCATAACCATAACTCAAACCTTACATTTCAAATGACTAAAGACTGACGGCTGATAGCTGGCGGCTGATTATTTTTGCGCCATGCAGTATCCCGGTTTTATATTAAATAACATTCTGCCATCAAAACAGCAGGTGAGCCTGTTTGCCGAAGGGCTGATGCATTACCTGTTTCCGGTGGCGCAGGATGCACAGCAGTTTTTAGAACAGCATGAAACGATAAAAGATAAACTGCAGGAACAGTTGCAAACGCTGTTGAATGCAGTGGATAAAACCACAATAGCACAGCATAATGAAACGATAGAATCTTACTTTCATGAACTGTGTACAATTAAGGATTTGCTGCTGAAAGATGCGCAACTCATTCTTGATTTTGACCCGGCTTCTTCTTCGCTTGAAGAAGTAATTCTTTCATATCCCGGCTTTCAGGCAATTACAGTGCATCGTCTTGCACATACTTTGTATCAACTAAAAGTTCCCATTTTACCGCGCATGATGAGCGAATGGGCGCACAGTCAAACGGGTATTGACATCAATCCCGGCGCTGATATTGGTTGTCCTTTTTTTATTGATCATGGCACCGGCGTTGTGATTGGCGAAACGGCTGTGATTGGTAATAATGTAAAAATTTATCAGGGCGTAACGCTTGGCGCACTTGCCGTGCGTAAAGAAGATGCGAAGCGCAAGCGGCACCCAACGGTGCAGGATAATGTGGTGATCTATGCGGGCAGCACCATTCTTGGCGGCAATACAGTGATTGGTCATGACAGTATTATTGGTGGCAACACCTGGCTTACACAAAGCGTGCAGCCACATAGCGTGGTTTATCACAGGCACCAGATGATCATTAAAGACAGCAAAGACTTTGAAGAGCCGATTAACTTTGTGATTTAAGTTTTTACTACGATGGCAGAAAGAATACAAAGAAGTATAAAGGTTTTGGGTATCTTTTTTTCTTCCTTTCTTCGCGCCGAAAAGTTTGATTTAGAATGCTGGCGAAATACAAAATCGATTTAGAAGAAACGACCTTATCTCAATATATCACGGTTAGCTTACTGGTGCTGGTTTATCTGGGCATTTTCACCATTCCATTGATAGATAATGATGCGGCGCATCACGCGAATATTGCGCTGCATATGTATCGTACCGGCGATTATCATAGCCTTGTAGACAGAGGCATGCCTTACTTAGATAAACCTCATTTTTTATTCTGGGTAGCGGCTTTCAGCTATAAAATTTTTGGGGTAAATACATTTGCTTATCGTTTGCCGGCTTTGTTGTTTGGATTGCTGTCTGTTGTTTCGGTTTATAAACTTGTTAAGCACTTATCTGATATTACTACCGCTAAGTTATCTGCCCTTATACTTCTCACGGCGCAAGGCTTTGTTTTTTCCATTATTGATGCCCGCATGGAAGCGCCGCTTACGGCAGGCATTGCGCTTGGTTTGTGGCAGTTGGTTGTATTTATTGATAAAAGAAAGATAAGCAACATTATATTGGCTGCACTCGGCGCGGGCATTGCGTTTGACACGAAAGGATGGATTGGTGTTGCAGTGATTATCATCACTTGTTTTTTAAAAATAGTGATTGAAAAAAAGTGGCCGGTATTAGCTGATGTAAAGACGTATTTATTTCTTCCCTTGTTTGCTTTATTCATTAGTCCTGTTCTTTATTCTTATTATTTACAGTACAATTTGCATCCCGATATTGTAGTGCGTGGCATGAACCATATTTCAGGCGTCGCATTCATTTTATGGAATCAAAACTTTGAGCGTTTTGGTGGAAATAGTTTCGTAAAAGGCGGCCGCTACAGCGATTACTTTTTTCTATATCATACTTTCCTTTGGGAGTTTGCGCCGTGGTGCCTGTTTGCTTATATGGGTGTTTGGTATTGGCTGCGGCGTTTGTTTTATAAAAAGAAACCGCACGCTTTTACACCTTTTGCTTTCGCCTTTGCGCTCATCCTGTTTACCATTTCGTTTTCTAAGTTTAAGATGCCGCATTACATCCTTATGCTGTTTCCGTTGGCGGCTGTTTTTACGGCGCCTTATGTGCGGCTTGTACTATCATCACGACTGATTAAATTTTTCTTTCCGCTACATGTTGTATTGGGTTATATCGCAATTGCAGCGGCTGTTGTACTCAATTTTTATTTCTTTAAGCCGGTTAATGATTTGATAGCGTTATTAGGTGTTGGCTTACTCATTACGTTGTTTATTTTAGTCACGTTTAAAGATCCGAAACGGGCGATAAAAGTGGTGTATGTATCAGCCTATCTTTCCATTGCGCTTAACTTCTTAATGACCTTTAATTTTTTCCCGACTCTTATGCGTTACCAGGGCGGTAATGAAGTGGCTTTGTTGATGAAAAAAAGCGGCAAACCGTATCCGGCAACTGATATCCGGTTAATAGATTCCGTATCTCATTCGTTCGATTTTTACACGGCGCAAAACCATGAGCTGGTTAAAATGGACAGCATCATAGAGGCATATCAGCCATCCATGTTGCAACAGCATTTTCTGCTAACCAGCAGCATGAAAAGAAAGTTTGAAGACAGTGGTTTTGTAGTAGAGCCCGATGTTCTGCATCTTAACTACCAGGTATCGAAAGTGAAGGGTAAATTTTTGAATGAAGCAACCCGCGTGGCTATGTGTGATAGCCTGATGCTGGCAACGATACATAAGAGATAGTTTCTTCTTATGGCATTAAATTGGCAAGCCATACAGCAAAATATATTTTATGCCCACAGAAGATAACAAACAGCCAAAAGATGCACGCACCGATTTCTTTGAAAAAAGAGAAATAAATGCGAATATAGATGATAAGGAAAATGCCGGCGATGAGTCATTTACTCCTATTTATTTAGACGATGAAAATGTTCTGCAAACACCGGAAGAAAAGAAGCATGATGAAAGCGTAAATCTTCAAAAAAACGATAAAGTAGAAGCCACAAATATTGATGCTGAAGAAACAACTATCGATAAGCTAAATGATGCGGAAAGAGATAGCTCAGGTGGATATTAATTTAAAAAAATGCAGTTATTATAATTGCTTTTGTGAACAGCCGGTTTAATATCATACCGGCTGTTTTTATTGTCAAATATTTTCTCAAAGCTTCTCTTCATTACAAACTTTTAATCGTTCTCTGCTTCTTTGTGCAAGACAAAATTATTCGCGCAGATAAGAAAGTTAAAACTGAATTTGTAAAAACCAATATCCTTTTACACCTTATAACCGAAATCAGGTTTCTTTATCTTTCATTTCCTCCATTCCTGTATTTTTATCTCTGCTTGCTTGCTGACAGATTGCAAAATATATAAACACAGCTTCATTTATGGCGATAAGCACAGGTTCAAATGCCGGCACAATGGCAACGCCACAGGGTGGTTATAAAACATACATATATCCTTTTATCCTCGTCACCTGTCTTTTCTTTCTCTGGGGATTTTCTTACGGTTTGCTCGATGTGCTGAACAAGCATTTTCAGGAAACAATGGGTGTATCGAAAGCGCGCTCAGGGTTGCTTCAGGCAGCCTATTTTGGTGCTTACTTTTTAGTAGCCTTGCCGGCAGGTTTTTTCATGTTACGGCATGGTTATAAAAAAGGAATTTTATTCGGTTTGTCTTTATTCGCAGCCGGTGCTTTTTTGTTCTATGTGTTTGCTTCGCTCGATGTGCCGAACAACACGCGCTTCTCTTATTTCCTGGTTGCGTTTCTCGTTCTCGCTTCCGGCATTACTTTCTTAGAAACGGCTGCTAATCCGTATGCATCAGTTCTTGGTAATCCTTCTTCTTCTGAATTCCGGCTCAACCTGTCGCAAAGCTTTAACGGCGTGGGTTCTGTATTGGGTCCGTTGGTTGGCGGCACTTTGTTTTTTTCAGGAAAAAATGATAGCGCCTCTTCTGTTCAATTGGTTTATGTCGTGATCGGCGTTGTGGTTACCTTGTTTGCCATCCTCATCAGCCGTACTCAATTACCCGAAATAAAAGAAAGCACGCTGGTATCAGAAGAGGAGCAGAATGTAAAGCCATTATTTGCGCACAGGCATTTTATATGGGCAGTAGTTGCGCAGTTTTTTTATGTTGCGGCACAGGTAGGCATTGCCGCTTTTTTTATTAATTACTGCACGGAAGCTGATAGCAGTATCAGCAATGGACGGGCTGCCAATTTGCTGGGAACAAGTTTGTTGTTATTTACCATTGGGCGCTTTACTGGTTCGGCGCTTATGAAGAAGGTAGCACCACACACTTTACTGGCATTATATGCAGTGATCAATGTGTTGCTGTGCGCAGTTGTTGTATATGCAAAAGGCGCAGTTGCTGTATATGCATTGATGGCTGTTTTCTTTTTCATGTCCATCATGTTTCCCACCATTTTTGCGTTAGGTGTAAAAGACCTTGGGCATCATACAAAACAAGGTTCTTCCTTTCTCGTAATGGCAGTGGCAGGTGGCGCTGTGATGCCTTATTTTATGGGCTTGCTGGCAACACCATTTACCGCACAAGCTTACCTGATTCCGCTGTTTTGTTTTGTGCTGATTGCACTGTTTGGCTGGCGCGGATATCGCACGCATCCGTAGTGTTTATTTCACTTCATCAATTTGCAAAACCACGCTTGATCGCCGGCTATTTATATCGGGATTGATACCTGTATTCATTAAATAATCACCAGTATAAACAGCATTCTTATTTATTGTTGATGTAGTGCCCGGAAAGACAAATTGATTTCCTTAACGTGATACTTTTTTGCTATCCAAACCATTTAATTGTATAGCTCGCGGCGTTGCGGTTTGCATCACGCAATCATGACACATAAGCCCAATTGTAATTGCTAAGCATAAATGTCTTCGTTAGTCAAACAGAGTAATAAAATTTTTATCCATTACATTTCTATAAATCCTTTCTATCTGCGAAGCCAATATTCTATCCGTTGATAATGAAGGCAAGTCATCTATCGAAAACCAACCTGCGCCAAGCACATCAAAAGCTGGTAAAACAGCAAGCGAATTGTAAAAAACCGGTTCGCAGTAAAAGATCAGTTTATATACATACCAGGGCTCCGGCGGATGCGGATGCATACGTTTATCAAATACAGCGGCGAGATATTTACACAAAACATCAATGCCTGTTTCCTCCTTCACTTCCTGTATTGCCATTTCCGAAGGTGTTTTGCCAATATCTGCCCAGCCGCCGGGCAATGACCAGCGACTATCAGCTTTTTCCTGCACCAGCAAAATGTCTTTCTTTTCGTTCAGTACCAAAGCGCGAACGTCTACTTTGGCTGTGGGATACTCAGTACACTTACTATATACCTGATTTACTTCTTCAGGCGACATTTTCAGTTCATCGGAAAGTATGGTTTGACCGATCATTTTGAGCTCGTGATACCGATCTCTGTCATAATTATCCCGTGTATACAGCAAGCCAATATCAGCCATTGCCTGTATGCGTTTGGCAATCGTAAGCAGTGTTTCTTTTTCCATGCGTTCTGTTAGTATTGTACTTGATAAAAATTCCGCCTTTGCCGGTGTTCTTCACCGGCAAAATACACGCGGTTTCCATGTTGGTAAAGAATACCAACATGGGTGGAAACAAACTCTTATAAAAAAGATTTAGAATCGTCTTCTTTGCGCTTCCTCACCAATGAACAAATAAGAAGGTTGTTGTGGAAGGAAATCCTTAAGCTGCTTTATATCTTTGTATAAAAACGTAAAGATCATATATAGAGAAATTGTTTTTCCAGGTAAACAGAAGCCTGTGTATGAGTTTTCCAAAGAAACGTATGGCAGGAAGTTGGAAATTATTTCTTCTCCACAGCATCTCCGCCCCAATACATTGTGGTCTCACACATTCATCGGAGTATGATTTCTCGTTACTGTTATAATTCTTTACCAACTACGTTTTCTATCTTACACATAACCGGCTTTTATAACCGCTTTACGCCGCTTCCAAAATTTTCATCAGCACTTTTTCTTCTATCGCAAGCCCCGCTTTGCCGTCATCTGTTTCTATTTTATTTAAACCGGATACATAGTTTCTAAGCTCCTGGCTTTCATACAAAGAAACAATAAGCGGGTGTACATAATACTTTTTGCAAACGGTGCGCGTGTTGCCAAGATGCTTTGCCACCACGTCGAGCGCTTCCACAATTTTCTTTTTGGTTTCTGTCTGCGTATCAAAAAAGCCGAGTTCATTAAACGCAATAATAGCTTGCACGGTGCCCGCCCAGGTGCGGAAGTCTTTTGCCGTAAACTCGCCGCCGCTGATTTCGCGGATATAATTATTAATCATCCCCGAATCAATACACTTATGGTTTCCCGCTTCATCATAATATTGAAACAGCTCTTTGCCGGGAATGTCCTGGCATTGCTTTACAATTTTCGCCAGCTTGTTGCTTTTTATATTAATATCATGCTCAACGCCTTTCTTTCCACGAAATGTGAAGCGGATTTTAGTGCCTTCAATTTTTACGTGCTTGTCTTTTAAGGTCGTCATGCCAAAAGAGCCATACAGCTTTTCGTACAGGTTGTTGCCCACGCGAATGTTGGTGCGCTCCATGAGGCTTACAGCGGTAGCCAGCACTTTTTGCAGCGGCAAGCCCGGCAGCGACAAATCTTTTTCCAATTGCAGGCGAATGGCAGGCAATGTTTTTCCAAAATCGTGCAGGCGATAAAACTTTGTATGGTTGCGAAGCGCATTCCAAAGCGGGTGATACCGGTATTGCTTGCGGTTTAAGGCATCGGTACCGGTTGCCTGCAGGTGACCATTTTCAACCGGGCTGATCCAGACGTTCTGCCAGGCGGGAGGTATTACAAGACTTTTTATCCGTTTCAGCGTATTTTCATCGGTAACTGATTTTTCTTTTAATACATAAGAAAACGATTTGCCCCGCTTCGTGCGCTGGATACCTTCGGTGCTATCGCTGATATAAAGTAAATGAATGGCTTTGGCGGCTTTGGCAGCATCGTGTACAATCTCTTTCAACTTTTTATCCGGCAAGTGCAATATGGCTTCAATATCATTCTCCATGAGCTGCATACGACAATTTTAAAACCAGTTGAAAAAAGCAAAGGGAGAAGCGTGTACATGCAAACCCAAAAGAAGAAAGATAATAGTCGATTGGGGGTAAAAGAACAAGAACAAATTTGTTGCTGATGACTGCTGTTTTTCGTCTCTTTTAAAGACCAAATAAACGGTTTTTTCCCATATTGAAAATATCGAATAAAAAAGTGTTGCGCAAGTAGTAGAATGCGCAGCCAGTCAGCGTTTCCTTTTGAGGAAATCCTTCCACAAAATTTAGCAAAACCTGCATTTTTAAGCTTTTTTTTATCTTGTAAAGGAATGGTACATCATTTGAATTTTGATTAGCGATTTAAAACATTTTTTTATGCAACCGAACGATACTACTTTACTATTTCTACGTGAAAAGATTGAGGACATCAGGATTGCGCTGTTCAAAGCTGAGATAGCTTCGGAGCTGCAGTTGCCAAACAATATCATAAGTACTTTAAAAGTGGACGATGAAGGATTTATCTGGTTTTACACATCATGCAACGGAGGCTATGCACACGAGGTTGACAAGGAGTTTTTTGCATACCTTGACTACTATCAAAAGGGGAGAGATGCGCGTTTACGAGTTAGTGGAAGAACAACCATTGCTGAGGGTTGTGGTTCGGATGCTTCTCCCGTAGAAAACAGCAATTTATTATTGTTGAAAATGAAGATAATGCAGGCTGAATACTTTAGCGCCGGTGCTGAACGTCAGCAGAACTGGATTGGTAGGGTCAAATCAACTTTTACGGAATTACTGTCTGTTTCTTCATTGGTTAAGAAGTACAAGTTTTCCTAAGTATTACTGTATTCTGAAAGCTGCTATACAATTTTAAAATCCATTTTTATCTGTTGGTACCTGAACTTTCTCTGTTCTTTTTAAAGCATTAACTTATGTAGTAATTTCACATCGTACATTAGTATTCTTGTCACGTATAACTGGTTCTTTTTATTCTAAACCCACTCCGGCTTATTATGCACCCATACCTTACTTCCGGTTCACAAAAAATAATCATCTGGAAAGTACGCCTTTTGTTTACGATTAAAACGGTTAATTCATTTTTGTGCAAAACCTGATTCGGATACAATCCTCTCGGATTCGGCTACATCTTCCCTTCCTGATCTGCTGAACTTTGCATAAGTAAAAATTAAACGTATGAAACAGGTAACATCAGGCAGCCAGGGATTACGCATACCACCCATTGGCTTGGGCTGCATGGGTATGACTAAGATTGCGCAAATGGATATTTATGGTCAGGCAGATGAACGCGAATCCATTGCTACCATTCACCGATCCTTGGAACTTGGCGGTAATTTTCTTGATACAGCCGACTTGTATGGTCCGCTGCTCAACGAAAGACTCGTAGCCAAAGCCATCAAAAACAACCGCGATCAGTACATCATCGCTACTAAATTTGGTTATGAGATCGACGACAACGAACAACTAACCTGGCAGATCAACGGAAAACCAGACTATGTTAAAAAAGCTGCCGAGCGCTCGCTGGAAAATTTAGGCACCGACTACATTGATCTGTATTATCTCCATCGCTTAGACCCGAATACGCCTATTGAAGACACCGTTGGCGCAATGAGTGAATTGGTAAAAGAAGGCAAGGTGAAATACATTGGCTTATCTGAAGTTTCCTCTGCCACAATACAAAAAGCGCACGCCGTGCATCCGCTGACGGCTGTACAAACGGAGTATTCATTATTCGAGAGGGAGGTGGAAGAACGGGGCATCCTGCAAATCTTACACGACCTCGGCATTGGGTTCATAGCCTATTCTCCATTAAGCCGGGGCTTCCTTACAGGCGAAATCAGAACGCCGGATGACTTCCCGGAAGGTGATTTCAGAAAAGGCATTCCGCGTTACCAGGGCGAGCAATTTTACAGGAACATTGACCTTGTGAACGAAATAAAAAAGATTGCGGACGACAAAGGCGTTACGTCTTCACAGATTGCGCTGGCCTGGATTATGTCAAAAGGCGCTGTTCCCATTCCCGGTACAAAACGGAGAAAATATGTGGAAGAAAATATCGCTTCCGCTAATGTCGAATTAACGTCCACAGATATTGAACGACTGGAGGGCATTGTACCTTTGGGCATGAGTACCGGCGACCGTTATGATGAAATGAGCATGGCGACATTGGACAGGTAAAGGAATACAGCCGGAAGCTTTTAAACAAGGTCTCCGGCTGTTATATAAATAATATTATGAAGAAAGCAAATCAAGCTCCGCATATTATCAATTCCATCTCCGAACAATACCGCATGTTAGGCTTGCCGAAGCCGCAGCATCCGCTGGTGGGCATATATCGCTTTGAGAAAATTGATTATAAAAATGTCAGCTTTGCTGAGCCATTTGCGCTGAACTTTTATTGCATTGCCGTAAAGAAAAACTTCAAGGGCAAGCTGAAGTACGGGCAGCAATATTATGATTTTGACGAAGGCGTGATGTCATTCATTTCACCCAGCCAACTGCTTACGGTGGAAGAAGATGAGAGCCTTGCTAAAGAGGGCTGGTGCATTGTGTTTCACCCCGATTTTATTGCGCAGCATTCATTGGCGAAAAAGATAAAAAACTACGGCTTCTTTTCGTATACGCTGCACGAAGCGCTCCATCTTTCCGAAGGAGAAGAAGTGATGATAGAAAGTATTGTCAGCGGCATTGAAACTGAACTCCGATCTTCCATCGATGTATTTAGCCAGGAAATTATTCTTTCGCAGATTGAGCTGTTGCTTAGCTATAGCAACCGTTTTTATAAGCGCCAGTTTATTACGCGCAGTTCTGCCAATCATGATGTGTTGACAAAACTGGAAGAATTGCTAAACGGTTATTTCAACAGCGATAAAGTAAGAGCATTCGGTTTGCCTTCGGTACAATATGTAGCGGGCGGTATGAATGTATCACCGGATTATCTAAGCGATATGCTGCGAACATTGACGGGGATGAATACACAGCAACACATTCATGCAAAGCTGATAGAGAAAGCGAAAGAAGTGCTGACCACAACTTCTTTATCGGTAAGCGAGATTGCTTACCAATTGGGGTTCGAACATCCGCAGTCGTTTAATAAATTGTTTAAGAGTAAAGTGAATGTGTCGCCTTTGAAGTTCCGGCATTCGTTTAATTAAGGATAATCAATTTTTATGGTTCAGCTCTGCCTGTTTGTAAAACGATATACCGAAAAAGCTCACTGCTGTCTTTGATTTCCCAAATTCCTATGACCTGCATTTACATCCGGATTAGCCTGACACTTTTTCCTGTCTTTAACCAAGAAATATTTTTATACTCAGTGAAATTAAACAGGAGCTTCTTAGTAAAATTTCAAATACTAAGGATGAAAGTCAGTTATCGGTTTTCCAGGCAGAATATAACTGTTTAGCAGAAGATAATCAGGCAGATGTAATGAATAAATTATTTGAAGAGGACAGCAACGAATAATCAATTTAGTAATGAACCTTTCAGACGCAATACCATTTCTCAGAGCGAACCTGATAAAGCGATACAGCAATGGGAAGCGACAACACATTAATAAAATCCAACGTTTTCATCCACATCGGCTCAATTTCTATGTAAGCCGCTGCCATTTCAATATTGAAATTTTCGTATGCCTTTAAAAATTCCTGTTCTTTTTCAGTATTCCCAGCTCAGTCCGGACTGGCTAATTTCTGAAATTAATTTGCCAAACAGTTTATTGTTGTTGTGAATAGCAAAGCTATAATGGAGATCGTGATACGCTTTTTGCAGCGCTTTGCGTTCTGCAGTCATGTTCTCAATCGCTGTGCAGTAAAACATTTTTTGCAGTTACTTCTACACTAAAAAAGAAATAAAACTGGAACGGTACATTCTTTACAACGCTTTGAAGAATGCGGTAAGAAAAGAGAAGCGGAGACGGCGAGATTCGAACTCGCGATACAGTTTCCCGTATACACACTTTCCAGGCGTGCTCCTTCAACCACTCGGACACGTCTCCATTGATTTCCTGAAGGGGCTGCAAAATAAAGGTTTCACAGCGAGCCGTTGAAAATTTTTTCTGCATTCTTCGTTGTAATATCCGCCACTTCTTCTATGGAAACGTTTTTTACTTCGGCTAATTTTTGTGCTATCAAAGGCAAATAGCTGCTTTCATTTCTTTTGCCGCGATGCGGAACCGGCGATAAGTAAGGCGCATCTGTTTCGAGAACAATATTATTCAGTGAAACATCAGCCAATGCTTCCGGCAATCCGCTCTTTTTATAAGTCAATACACCGCCAATTCCCAAAAAAAAATCCATACTTATTATTTGCTTCGCTTCGTTTCCCGTTCCGCCGAAGCAATGAAAAATTCCACGCAAGCCTTTGTCAGCAAATGGCTTTACTATGTTTATGGTTGGCTGCATGGCATTGCGGGTGTGAATAACTATCGGTATGTTTTTATTCAAAGCCCACTTTATTTGAATAATAAAAGCTTCCTGCTGTTGCTGAATAAATTCAGTGCTCCAGTAATAATCCAGCCCGATTTCGCCAACCGCAACAAATGGTCTTTTGTTCAGCCATTCTTCCGCTATGGCAAGTTCTTTTTTATAATCTGCGGTTATAGAGCAAGGATGCACGCCCATCATTGCCGTGCATTGCGGGTAGTCTTTTTCCATCGTCAGCATAGCATCATGCGTGCTGCTGTCTATGGCTGGTAAATAAAACTTTTCGACGCCTTCCTTTTCGCAACGCGCCATCATTTCCTCCCTGTCACCGTTAAACTGCTCTGAATACAAATGCGAATGTGTATCTGTGAAAACGGGTCTTTTATCTGTCAAAACCATTGTAGTTACTTACTTTTAACGAATACGGAAGAACAAAAGTAATTTAGATTTGCCGCCTTACGTTAAAGCTGAAAGTAGAGTATGTCAAACATTTTATTGATAGATGATGAGCGTGCCATACGCAAAACGTTGTCTGATATTCTTTCTTTTGAAGGATATAAAATAAAAGAAGCATCGGATGGGGAAGAAGGGCTGAAATTGTTTCAGGAAAAAACCTATGATGCCGTGTTATGCGATATCAAAATGCCGAAGATGGATGGCATTGAGTTTTTAGATAAAGCCACTTCCATTAATCCCGATGTGCCCATCATTATGGTAAGCGGGCATGGTAATATAGAAACGGCAGTGGATGCCGTAAAAAAAGGTGCGTTTGATTATATCAGCAAGCCACCCGACCTGAACCGGATGCTGATTACCATTCGCAACGCGATGGATAAAAACAAGCTGAGCAAGGAAACCCGCGTGCTGCGCAAAAAAATAAGCCGCGTTCAGGATATGATCGGCGAATCGGAAGGCATTACCCGTATAAAAGATACCATCGAAAAAGTAGCGCCAACTGATGCCCGTGTTTTAATAACCGGTGAAAACGGTTCCGGTAAAGAATTGGTGGCGAGATGGATTCACCACAAAAGCAACCGGGCAGAAGGAACTTTGGTAGAAGTGAACTGCGCCGCTATTCCAGGCGAGCTGATTGAAAGCGAATTATTTGGTCATGAGAAAGGTTCATTTACTTCTGCCATAAAACAACGCATTGGCAAGTTTGAACAGGCGAATGGTGGTACTTTATTTCTGGATGAAGTAGGCGATATGAGCCTGAGCGCACAGGCAAAAGTGCTTCGTGCCCTGCAGGAAGGTCGCATAACGAGAGTGGGTGGCGATAAGGAAATAGAAGTAGATGTGCGTATTGTTACGGCAACCAATAAGAATCTTCTGCAGGAAGTGGAAGCTAAAAACTTCCGCCTCGATTTGTATCATCGCCTGAGTGTTATTCTCATTCATGTGCCTTCGCTGAATGAGCGCCGGACTGATATTCCTCTACTGGTTGATAAATTTATAAAAGACATTGCCGAAGAATATAATCAACCTGTAAAGCAAATGAGCGACCGCGCCATGGAAGCTTTGATTCAACACGACTGGACGGGCAATATCCGCGAACTGAACAATGTGGTAGAACGCCTGATGATTTTATCCGGACCTACCATTATGCTGGAAGACATTACGCAGTATGTGTTTTCGCGATAGAATATGTTGTCAACATAGAAGTCTGTTGTCGTCATTCCGCAATTGCCCTTAGCTATATTTATCATAGATCAATCTTGCGAGGGCAATTGCGGAATGACGCAGCCCCTCGCAATTTTCATTTGCGTATCATTATCAAATAAAAATTTCACTTGCCCCAACAAAAAAAAACAGTTATCGTTATTGCCGGCCCAACGGCGGTTGGCAAAACGGCTCTTGCCATCCAGCTTGCCCAACATTTTAAAACCCAGATTATTTCTGCTGATTCGCGCCAATGTTTTACAGAATTAAATATTGGCACTGCAAAGCCAACAATTGCTGAGCTTTCAACAGTTCATCATTATTTTATCAATTCGCATTCAATTCACCAGGAGGTGAATGCAGCCACATTTGAGCAGTATGCGTTGCAAAGCGCGGATGCCATTTTCGCAAATAATCCTGTTGCTGTTATGGTTGGCGGAACTGGCTTATACATCAAAGCTTTTTGCGAAGGTCTTGATGAAATGCCTGCAATTCCATCTCAGGTTCGCAGCCACATTGTAAAGCAATATGAAGAAGAAGGGATTTCTTTTTTGCAAAATGAATTGCAGCAAAAAGATCCCGGTTATTGGCAGGTTGCAGAACAGCAGAATCCACAACGGCTGATGCGGGCTTTGGAAATATTCAATGCAACCGGAAATTCCATACGTTCTTATCAAAACAAAAAAGCGGTTGAGCGCCCTTTCAACATCATAAGAATCGGTTTGGAATTGCCGAGAGAAACTTTATACCAACGCGTCAATCTTCGTGCAGATGAGATGATGCGGGAAGGTTTATTGGAAGAAGTAAAAAGCCTGCAGCCAAATCAACATCTCAATGCAATGCAAACCGTTGGCTACAAAGAATTGTTTGATTACCTGAATGGTAAAACTGATTTGCCCAAAGCGATTGATTTAATCAAACAAAACACGCGTCATTATGCAAAGCGGCAACTGACCTGGTTTAAAAAAGATAAGGAAGTAATGTGGTTTGCGCCGGACGAATTGGAAATAATATTATCTTTTATAAACAACAAACTGAAATAACTCATAACTTATTTCATCACCGTTCCGCTTCCAAACGGGTACTTCTCACAAACCGTTACCGGCAATGTTCCCTGCGGTTGTAAATTTCCTTTCAGTACTTCAAATGCCTGTTGTTGGAAGATGGTGTCGTCTTCATAACAAGCCAAGAGGTTTTTTGCATCGCACATATTCTTTACTGCATAAGGATTACCGAACAGAAACGTAATCGCGTTATTGTTTGCCTGTAAACCATTTAGAAGATTGACAGCCGTTTGGCTCAACCCGAAATTATTAGAAGGGTATTTTGATAGTTGATGTAAGCCGATAACAACCGCATCGTATTTACCGCTGAAAGCATTTAAAATAGAATCGCATGAATTGATGCTGTCTTTATACGAAGCGTAAAAAACATCAGCATTGTAGCGGCTTTTTATCGAATCTGCAAACGCATTGTTTTTAGTAATGCCAAAGCCTACAAAAGCTACTTTTTTATTAGCGGGTAACGACAATAAATTTTTGTTTTGAAGTTGCAACAAGGTAATAGCTTTTTGTGCGGTTTCGGTGCGGAGTTGGCTGACATCTGTGTTTAAATCAGGCGTCAGATTGGAAAGTTCAACGGCTGTTGTATTGTGTAATCCTAAATTATATTTAGCCAGCAATACCTTTTTCACGCTGCTGTCAATACGCTTCCAGCTCAATTCTTTTTTGCGTACAGCTTTTATAATTTGTGTAATGCAATTTTCTACATCGCCGGGCAGGCAAAGCATATCATTACCAGCAATCAGGCTTTGAACCGCCGCTTCGCCCTGCGGGAAATATTTGGCAACGCCTTTCATTTCCAGCGCATCGGTGAAGGAAATGCCGTTGTAGTGTAATTCATCGCGCAGCAAACCCGTAACGTTTTTCTGCGATAAAGAGGTTGGTAAATGTGGCGTGCTATCGATAACCGGAATGGAAAGATGCGCAATCATTACGCTGCCCACACCAGCCGCAAACATGCGCTTGAAAGGAAACAATTCAAGCGAATCAAGCTGCGCCATTGATTTATTGATAACCGGAAGATCCAAATGCGAATCCACGGCTACATCGCCATGACCCGGAAAATGCTTAGCGCAAGCCATTACGTTTTCGCTCTGTATGCCGCGCATCACCTGCACACCATACGATGCCACTTTGTATTTATCCTGCCCCAGCGAACGGAAATTTATAACCGGGTTGTTTGCGTTGTTATTGATATCCACCACCGGCGCATAGCTTACTTGTATACCGATGCGCTGGCATTGTTTCCCGATGGCTTTGCCAATAGTATAAGGTAAAGAAGAATCATTCGCAGCGCCAATTGTCATCTGCTCTGGAAATTTTGTAACGCTATCCATGCGCATACCCAAGCCCGTTTCATCATCAATGCAAAACATGATGGGCGTTTGCGCAATGCTTTGAAAATGATTGATGAACGCCGCTTGCTGCACCGGGCTGCCTTGAAATAAGCAAACAGAACCGATGTTGTATTTCCTGATATCGGCTTCCACCTTATCGCTGTAAAACTCAACGCCGGCAGGTGTTTTGGCGCTTAGCCTTACCACCATCAACTGCGCAATACGTTCTTTTTTCGAAAGTTTATTAAACACACTGTCTACCCAATGCTGCGCGTCGCCGGAAGCCTGGTAGAAAGATTGCGCACGATTATCTGCACATAAAAAAAGAAAAATAAAAAGGAAGATGGCTATTGATTTCATCGGCAATGATTCGTAGCACAAAATAGTGATAAATGACTGAGTTGACAGGCTAATAAAGTGCAAAAGGAAAGGATGAAATGTTTGTGAAAATGATTTGATAATAGACTTCAATAGTTTGTTTCCAAAAATATTTTACCGTTTTGTGACTTACCTTTGTCCGGTTCACCTAAAAGCAATTGCATCTGTATGACATGGAAACGGGTTTTTACCTCTTCAATTGGTAGGAAAATAGTCATGGCGCTCACCGGAATTTTTCTCATCACTTTCCTTATTGTTCACATCAGCATCAATGCCTGCATTTTCAATACGCTGGTAGATAAAAACGATCATGGTATGGTGTTTAACCGCGCGGCGCATTTCATGGGTTCTACTTTTTTAATACGCGTAACGGAGATTGGTTTGTTCGTGATGTTTTTCATTCACATCATACAAGGGCTGATGCTTGCCAGTTATAACATACAAAAAAGAGATACGCAATATGCCATTGGTTATGGCAACCGCGGCAGCCGTTGGTATAGTCGCAGCATGGGTTTGCTGGGCACCTTGGTTTTACTGTTTTTAATTGTTCACATTGCGCAGTTTTGGATTCCTTCCCGCTTTGGCGAACTGCCTGAGCAGACAATTCAGAACGGCGACAAAGTGCACGATTTGTTTAGCCGGATGCAGGATGTATTCTCGCATTTGTGGGTGGTCATTTTATATGTGTTTGGCTGTATCTCACTCGGTTATCACCTGGCTCATGGCTTCCAGAGCGCTTTCCGCACAATGGGTGTTCATAACCGCAAATACCAGCGCATGCTGATTGTGACTGGCAACTGGTTTTCTATTATTATAACTATCGGGTTTGTTTCTATGCCTGTCACTATGTTTTTAGGCATCGTGAATAATAGATAAGATCATTAATTGTTAATTGAATATTGATGATAGCTGCTCCCAAAGGCAGTTACCTAACAAGATAATTCTCAACCACTATGTTGGATTCAAAAATACCGGCGGGAAAGTTAGACGAGAAATGGGTAGATTATAAAGGGCATTGCAAACTGGTAAATCCAGCCAATAAGCGCAAGCTGGAAATTATTATTGTAGGCACTGGTCTTGCAGGCGCCAGTGCTGCTGCTTCGCTGGGAGAAATGGGTTACAGCGTCAAATGTTTCTGCTACCAGGATTCTCCGCGCCGTGCTCACTCGATTGCTGCACAGGGAGGGATTAACGCTGCTAAAAATTATCAGAATGATGGCGACAGCACGTTCCGCCTGTTTTACGATACCATTAAAGGCGGCGATTACCGTTCGCGCGAAGCCAATGTACATCGCTTGGCCGAAGTAAGTACAAATATTATCGACCAATGTGTAGCGCAGGGTGTTCCGTTTGCAAGGGAGTATGGCGGGCTGCTTTCTAACCGCAGTTTTGGCGGCGTGCAGGTGCAGCGTACTTTTTATGCAGCCGGGCAAACTGGCCAACAGTTATTAATCGGTGCATATCAGGCGCTGGAAAGGCAGGTGGCTTTGGGCAATGTAAAAATGTACAGCCGCCACGAAATGCTGGACATTGTTACCATTGAAGGTAAAACGCGTGGCATCATTACTCGTAATTTAATTACGGGTGAACTGGAAAGATATTTCGGTCACGCCGTATTGCTTTGTTCCGGCGGTTATGGCAACGTATTTTACCTAAGTACCAACGCAATGGGTTGCAATGTAACCGCAGCCTGGAAAGCACATAAACATGGTGCTTTGTTTGCCAATCCTTGTTTTACACAAATTCATCCAACGTGTATTCCGGTAAGTGGAGATCATCAAAGTAAGCTGACACTGATGTCGGAGTCGCTTCGCAATGACGGTCGTATCTGGGTTCCGAAGAAACAGAATGATACACGTAAGCCAAACGAAATTTCTGAAGAAGAAAGAGATTATTATTTAGAAAGAAGATATCCAGCCTTTGGTAACCTGGTACCGCGCGATGTGGCTTCCAGAGCTGCGAAAGAGCGCTGCGATGCAGGATATGGTGTAGGCACTTCCAGGCAAGCTGTTTACCTTGATTATGCCGATGCTGTATTGCGTTATGGTAAAATTGAAGCGAGCAAACATGGTTTGGCAAATCCAACAACAGAACAACTTCGTCATTACGGTTTGGAAGTAGTAAAAGAAAAATACGGTAACCTTTTCGACATGTATGAAAAGATCACCGGCGAAAACCCATACGAAGTGCCGATGCGCATTTATCCTGCTGTGCATTATACAATGGGTGGCTTGTGGGTAGATTACGAATTGCAAACCACCGTTCCAGGTTTGTACTGTATGGGCGAAGCCAACTTTAGCGATCATGGTGCCAACCGCTTAGGCGCGAGTGCGCTGATGCAAGGTTTGGCAGATGGATACTTTGTGATTCCTTACACCATAGGTAATTATCTTGCAGATGAAATTGCTGTAAAAGCTATACCTGTTGACCATCCTGCCTTTGCCGAAGCCGAAAAGAAGGTAGCTGACCGCTTAGATACATTACTGAAAATTCAGGGTAAACAAACGGTAGAAAGTTTGCATAAGCGCCTCGGAAAAATTATGTGGGACAAATGTGGCATGGCGCGCAATGAAGAAGGTTTGAAAGAAGCCATTAAGGAAATTCAGGCTTTAAAAAAAGAGTTCTGGAGTGATGTAAAAATACCGGGTTCAAAAAATGGAGTGAATAATGAGCTTGACAAAGCAGGTCGCGTTGCTGATTTTATCGAGCTTGGCGAACTGATGTGTAAAGATGCTTTAAACCGCAATGAAAGCTGTGGCGGCCACTTCCGCGAAGAGTTTCAGACAGAAGATGGCGAAGCGCTGCGCGATGATGCCAATTATATGTATGTAGCCGCCTGGAAATACAATGGCGACAGCAATTGGGAACTGAACAAAGAAGACCTCGATTACGAGTTGATTAAGCCGAGTAAGAGAAATTATAAGTAATCAATTTGAATAATTGGAAGAAACACTCATCATAAAAAATTTTGGACCAATTGAATCAGTTGAATTGAAACTGAAACGGTTTACTATTTTGATTGGTGAGCAGGCAACGGGAAAGAGTACGGTTGCAAAGGTGCTGGCGGTGTGCAGGTATTTTTCATATATTGTTGAAAATGATTTTTCCCTAAACAGTAATGAATTTGAATCCGGGTTGATTGCATGGGGATTAGAAGAGTTTATAAAAGGTAGTAGTTTTATTTCTTACGATTGTTTTCATTATTATTTCGAGGTAAAGCAAACTGATGTTGAAGAAACAGCGATGGATTCTGATGGAAATATTGAATATAAACGGAATGTGCTTGTATTTAAGCCTTATTTAAAAGCTCATTCCGAGCCTTTCAAAAGATTGATAAATGAGTTTGAGAAAATTAAACCTGACGACGAATCTTACGGCAGCTACGGTTGGGCAATACCCACAAGCTTTTTTCAAAACGATGTTGCGAGGGTAATGCATAACCCATTCTATATTCCAACAGAAAGAGGCTTACAATCTATTTTTTCATTAGGCAGAAATAGTATTCAAAATATATCCGATTCTTTATTTAATCAATTTGCAAAGCTTGACCAGATAGCAAGGCTTTTTAAAGAAGATACGTTAATCGAGCCTTTAGCGATAGAATATAAGAATGATGGAGGGAAGGGTTTTATAAGAAAAAAAGGAACATCAAAGTATTTCAGTTTGTACAACGGCGCGAGTGGTTATCAATCAACGATTCCGGTAATACTATCCATAGAGTATTATAGCAGAATAAGAAAGAAAAGTAAAACATTCCTTCTTGAAGAACCTGAACTGAATTTATTTCCTCTTGCCCAAAATGAGTTAATGATGTATTTGGTTGATAAGTCCAAAACTTATAATCATCAAATGCTGTTAACCACACATAGTCCGTACATTCTTACCTCACTCAATAACCTTTTGTATGCTTATCAGATTGGCCAGGAACACGAAGATGAAATAAACAAAATCGTAGATAAAAAGTATTGGCTGAATTCTGAAGAAGTTTCTGCATATAAATTGTTGCCTGATGGAACAGCAAAGAATATCATGGATGATGAACTGAAGCAGATTGATACCGGAGAATTAGATGAAGTAAGCAGGGAATTAAATGGCATTTGGGATCAGATTGCTGATGTAGAATTTAGTTCCGTTCATGAGCATTAATATAGATGATTATGAGTTTGAGTATGGAAAAGCAGTTTCTTATCCGGTGGCAGAAGAAAACGGTCTTGCATTTACGCTGCAAAACGATTCTAAGTTAATTGTAAAGAAGTGGGCGATTGATAATGTGGTTTTCAAAGGCAGAAAAGAAAAACGGTGCGATTACCTTCTATTTGTAAAAAGAACCGAAGCTGATGTTTATTATTGGATCGAATTGAAAGGCAGTGATGTCATTAAAGCTTGTGAACAAATTTTGAGTACAACAAGCATTATTATTATTGATAAAAATGCCATTCAGCACTCACGCATTATTTCATCAAGGGTATATGAAAGAGATGCACGGGATAATACTTATCGCAGGCTCGATAAAATGATGAGAGCAACCGGCGGAAGGTTGCATATTTATCACAGATATGGCTTAGAAAAAATATAAGAGAGCATGGAACACTATAACATGAACCTCACACTCAAAGTGTGGAGACAGGACAACAGCAAAGCAGACGGTGCTTTTGAAACATACAGTGTAAAAGACATTTCCAGCGAGATGAGCTTCCTTGAAATGTTCGATGTGCTGAACGAGCAACTCGTTGTAAAAGGCGAGGAGCCAATCGCTTTCGACCATGATTGCCGCGAAGGAATCTGCGGCTCCTGTTCTATGTATGTAGATGGTAAGCCGCATGGTCCATGGCAGCACAATACCGTGTGCCAGCTTCACATGCGCGCTTATAAAAATGGCGATACCATTACTGTAGAACCCTGGCGTGCAAAAGCATTTCCTGTTATTAAGGATTTAATGACAGATCGCTCTGCGTTTGACAGAATCATACAAGCGGGCGGTTACGTATCAGTCAATACGGGCAATGCCGTCGATGGCAATGCCATTCCGATTGAAAAAGAGAAAGCTGACAGTGCATTTGGTGCAGCCATGTGTATCGGCTGTGGCGCTTGTGTAGCCGCTTGTAAAAATAGTTCAGCCATGTTATTCTTATCTGCTAAAGTGTCTCACCTGGCTTTGCTTCCACAAGGTGCACCGGAGCGTAAAACCCGTGTGATAGATATGGTAACGCAGCATGATAAGGAAGGCTTTGGCGCCTGTACAAATATTGGTGCCTGCGAAGCCACTTGTCCGAAAGATATTTCGTTATCGAACATTGCGAGATTGAATAAAGAATATTTCTCTGCTTCTTTGGTAGATGATAAGTAGACTTATAAATTTTATAGAAAAGCCTTCATTTATAAATGAGGGCTTTTTGTTTTTATGAAGTAAATATTTTGTTAGAAGTAAACGGGTTGCCATTATTGCGATAGCCCACATATAATTTGGTTACAGAAGCTGATAAATATCCTTTGACTGTTCATTTTCCAATGATTCAAATTCTGTTATCAGGTGTAGATAAATAATAGCTTGTAAAAATCAAAAGGCAACCATTAAGGTTGCCTTTTGATATCTCCCTTCAATATAAACTATACCAAATCAAATCTGTCGAGATTCATCACTTTATTCCATGCCGCAATAAAGTCTTTTACAAACTTATCTTGTCCGTCGGTGCTGCCGTACACTTCTGCCACAGCTCTCAGTTCGGAGTTAGATCCAAACACAAGGTCAGCGCGTGTCGCGGTCCATTTAGGCTGACCGGTAGCACGGTCAGAACCGAGATATAATTCCTTGCTGTCATCCATCGCTTTCCATGAAGTATTCATATCAAGCAGGTTTACAAAGAAATCATTGGTAAGCTGACCCGGACGTGTGGTAAACACACCATGTTTTGAGCCATCATAATTAGCGCCCAAAGCACGCAAACCACCTACAAGTACGGCTAATTCAGGAGCCGATAAAGTCAGCAACTGCGCTTTGTCAATCAACAATTCTTCTGTCGAAACCTGCGACTTGCTTTTGCGGTAATTGCGGAAGCCATCAGCCAGCGGTTCCAGATGTGAAAATGATTGCACTTCCGTTTGTTCCTGCGATGCATCCATACGACCTGCAGTGAATGGAATCTGAACGTCATGACCAGCCTCTTGCGCTGCTTTTTCAACAGCCGAATTGCCTGCCAGCACTATCAAATCTGCCAGTGATATTTTCTTGTCATTTGTTTGCGAAGCATTGAAATCCTTTTGAATAGATTCCAATACACTCAACACTTTTTTCAACTGTACCGGATTGTTTGCCTGCCAGTCTTTTTGCGGAGCCAAACGAATGCGCGCACCATTGGCGCCGCCGCGTTTATCTGAGCCCCGGAAGGTAGAAGCCGATGCCCAGGCTGTAGATATAAGCTCTGCATTGCTTAAGCCTGACGATAAGATTTTTGCCTTCAAATCAGATGCATCATTATCATCCACCAAAGCATGATCAACAACCGGAAGAATATCCTGCCAGACCAATTCTTCAGAAGGAACATCAGCACCTAAATAAAGAGCGCGAGGCCCCATATCGCGGTGCGTTAATTTAAACCAGGCACGCGCAAAAGCATCTGCAAACTGGTCAGGATTTTCAAAAAAGCGGCGTGATATTTTTTCATATTGGGGATCAACACGAAGCGCAAGATCAGATGTCAGCATGGCAGGCTTGTGGCGCTTGCCCGCATCATAAGCGTCGGGAATAATATCATCCGCATCTTTAGCCACCCACTGATGAGCGCCGGCCGGGCTTTTGGTCAATTCCCACTCAAAACCAAACAGGTTTTCAAAATAGTTATTGCTCCATTGTGTTGGCGTGGTTGTCCATGTCACTTCCAAGCCACTTGTAATGGTATCGGCACCTTTACCTGAGCCATATTTATTATTCCAGCCAAAGCCTTGCTCTTCCATAGAAGCAGCTTCAGGTTCTTTGCCTACATTGTCGGATGGCGCAGCACCATGCGTTTTACCAAAGGTATGTCCGCCCGCAATTAAGGCAACCGTTTCTTCATCATCCATTGCCATACGACCAAACGTTTCGCGAATATCTTTGGCAGAAGCCAGCGGATCAGGATTGCCATCCGGTCCTTCAGGATTTACATAAATCAAACCCATGTGTGCGGCTGCCAGCGGATCTTCCAAAGGGCGTGAATGAATAGGACGACCGGCATCTTCATCAGATGATACCACACCATGTGCGGCTACACCCGCTTCGCCTTTTGCATAACGGGTTTCGTTGCCAAGCCATGTAGTTTCAGCGCCCCAGTACACATCTTCCTGCGGCTCCCATTTATCGGCACGGCCACCTGCAAAACCAAAGGTTTTAAAGCCCATAGATTCAAGCGCCATATTGCCTGCGAGGATCAGTAAATCAGCCCAGGAAATTTTGTTCCCGTATTTCTGTTTTATAGGCCAAAGAAGGCGACGCGCTTTGTCTAAACTTACGTTATCAGGCCAGCTATTGAGCGGCGCAAAACGTTGCATACCGGCACCCGCACCGCCACGACCATCACCAACGCGATATGTGCCTGCGCTGTGCCATGCCATACGGATGAACAAGCCTCCATAATGACCGAAGTCAGCCGGCCACCAATCCTGCGAATCGGTCATCAGATCAACCAGGTCTTTCTTTACAGCTTCAAGGTCAAGACTTTTAAATGCTTGTGCATAATCAAAATCTTTATCCATCGGGTTAGATAAAGAAGAATGCTGTCGCAAAATATTAAGGCGTAATTGATTTGGCCACCAGTCGCGGTTGCGTGTGCCGCTGCCAGCTACATTGTGATGCATAGTGCCATTGTGAAACGGGCAATTGCTAATGTCGTTAGATTCTTTTTCCATTGTATCAATTTTATATCGAATGAAGTACCAGGCAAAATGCTGCCTGGAATTGCAAACTTATAACATCATGCTCATCATTATAATCAATTAAATTGATACTTTCATAGTTTAAAACTATTATGACACTTGTTCAATTAGAATACATTGTTGCTTTAGATGCCCTGAAACATTTTGCCAAAGCGGCTGCGCAATGTCATATTACGCAACCTTCATTGAGTATGCAGGTTCAGAAGTTTGAAGAAGAATTGGGAGTGCAGGTATTTATCCGTACAAACCCTGTAACTACAACAGAAACGGGACAGATTGTAATTGATCAGGCAAAGAAAATATTGTCAGAAGCCGGTGCTATGCAACAGCTTGTTCACCAGGAAAAAAATATAGTAGCGGGTACTTTAAAGATAGGCATCATACCTACGCTGGCGCCGTATTTATTACCACAGTTTATACAGGTATTTATTAAGCAATATCCGCAGATGCACATCAGCATCCAGGAATTAACAACAGAAAATATTGTAAAGCAGTTGAAGAACGGAATGCTGGATGCCGGTATCCTGGCAACGCCGCTAAACATTGCCGATTTACAAGAGATGTTTTTATTTCATGAAGAGTTTGTGGCTTATGTGTCAAGAAAAGATAAACTCTTTACTAAAAAATACCTGTTGCCCGGCGACATTGACGTACATCGCATGTGGTTGCTGGAAGAAGGGCATTGCCTGCGCAGCCAGGTGATGAATTTATGTGAACTGCAAAAAGATTCTTCTGTTGAAAAGCATTTTGATTATGCAGCGGGAAGCATTGAAACACTTAAACGTTTTGTTGATAAGAATGGCGGCATTACCCTGCTTCCCGAACTGGCGACTTATGATATGAGCAAAACGAAAAAGGGCATGCTGCGATATTTTAAAAGCCCTGCGCCGGTTAGAGAAATCAGCCTGGTTACGGTAAAAACTTTTGCGAAAACAAGGTTGATTCACATTTTACAGCAAACAATTACAGACAATCTTCCGCCGCAAATGACAAAGAAAAAAAAGGTGGAAGTAATAGGTGTATAAGAAGTCTCTTATCGATACGAATACATCGTTTTCCTGTTATGCGAAGCCATTTTAAGTGTACATAGTTGTCATCAAAGAACATTCATTTTTCTTGCCATTCGGAATTAAGGATTGCCAATACTTCCTTCCAGTTGTTGCCTCTTTTGTGGTGTGTAAAGTTTACGTTGTGACCTGCGGTAAACATGATGGGTTTGCCTTTAAAAAAATCAAGATTCTTGCAATGATCATCTACCAGGTAGTCGGTATTAATGATGCTTTTATCTCCGCAAAAAATAATATTGCGCCAGCCAATAAACGGAAAATGCTCTGCAAGCCAGCTATACTTTTCAGGCAGTGATAACGGGAATTCCATAGCTGCCGACACGATGTAAACCTCGTAGGTTTCCATTATCTTTTTCACCGCGTCCACGGCGCCTTCCATAAGAGGCACCGTACTGAAAAAGCCTTCGGTGGTTACGAATTTTCTGACGGCTCCTTTTACCGGAAAGGCTTCTTCTTCCGACACACCTTGTAAGATATCTTTCGAAAACCGCTCGCCATAATCACGTTCATACCAATATAAAAAATGGGCTTCCACATCGGCAAGCACGCCATCCATATCAATTGCAACTGTTTTTTTCATGGGTGTAAAGTAAACCGAAAAAAATGGTTGATAATTACTACAATTGCTCTTTCTCTTCGGCTGATTCTTTCAGCGCTTTCATAAACGCCAGCCCTTTGCCGCGTGCAAATGCCACATTGTTTTGCGGTATGGTTTCAGGTTTATGTGTATAATGTGCCAGCGCTTTACTAATGCTTTCTTCGCGCAGAATCTGTATTACGGGAAGCGGCGAACGGTTGGTATAATTAGCCGCATCGTTTACCGGCGAACCACTAAAACGATAATCAGGATGAAAGCCGGCAAGCTGGTAAATGCCTTCATATTTATGCTTCTTCAACAACTTTTCCGATAGCGCCACAAGGTCAAGATAAGCGCGGAAAGAAGCAACGGCATTGGGGAAAATAAGGAGCGTGGTTTCAATGTTTTCTTCCGTGTCAAGGCGTTCGCATTCCCGTATCAGCGACAGCAGGCAAGAGGCTTTGTCAAGGCTTTCTTCTACACGGTAATGAATGGAATTCCGCTGCATTTCGCGCGCTGCAAACGGGCAAAAATGACAACCGATCACCACTTTGTTTATCCAGTTTCTTGTTGCTTCTATTGCCTGTTCTGTATTCATTTTGTAAAGATGAAGCAGAAAATAAAGCGACACGTCTTATTCTACTATGACTTTTCCTTTTGGCTCAGCATCTTTTCCAAACCCTGCAAAGAAATCAACAGCCGCCGGTATGGTAACCGGCGCATGATAAGCCGCCGGTGCATGCGCCGCACCTGTTTTCAGGTACAAGCGATAAGGCACATTGTAGCGTGCAAGCTGTCGCGAAATGCAGGCAGACCCAAGCGCGACCGGATACATGGCGCATGAAAATTCGCGCCCGATGTTGTAAGGAGAAATTGAATCGGCAGTGCCATGAAAAGAAATCATCGGCACCGCATTGGCGCAACTGATAATAGCTGAATCGCCAATGCCGCCCCAGAGGTTTAAAATACCTTTAATGGCGAATGTATTGCGCAGTGCGTTGTCGCCTTCATTCAGCTTGCCAAGTTGCCTGCTTTCGTTGGGCATCAACGCTGCTGCTTCCGGTGCCGGCAGGTAGTGCGTGTACATGGCAATGGTGCTTCCCGCGCTGCCACCACCAATATAAATGCGGCTGGTATCAATGTGATATTCTTTCGCTTTCAAAACCAGGAACCGCAGGGCTGCATTGGCATCCTGAACGGCACGATACAGCGCGAAATATTCAGCAGTGGTATCGCCTTCGCATTTTTTACTATCGCTGCCGCTCCAGCCAAGCCGGTAGTTTATAGATACGCCCACATATCCTGCGCCCGCAAGCAGGCTGCAGTGCGATTCCATTTCCTTTTTATCGCCTTCCTTAAAGCCGCCGCCATGTATCATCACAAATAAGGGATAGCTCTTTCCGGCGCTGCTGCCGGCGGGCATATAGATGTCCAAATCCAGCGCCTGTTGCTTGTTTGCCTCGGTAAGGGCAGTGCCGTATTGCACATTGGTTAAAACCTGTCCTGGTGGCGATATATGTTTCTGTTTTGTTTTAAAACAAGAGAGAAGAAAAACGGGAATTATAAAAAAAAAGAAGGGAAGAAAACGCGTGAACCCCGGCTGTTTTGGTTGGCTACTTATCATTTAAAATCAATCAATTGTTTTGCTAATGATTGGCTGAAAACTGTTGTTGCCTTGCATGATTGCGCAACCTCGTAACAGCGAATTTTTATTTACCCGCTAAATTATTAGCCGCTTGTACAATGAGGTTGTTAAATGAGGAGTAAAGAATTGTTATTTAAAATTGTAGCGTGGGGGAGTGCTACTATGTAAAATATGTTGATTATAAGGCTACCCTTCAAGCGAAGCCGAAGTCCCATAATGCATTGCCGCTGCAAGTGTATCCATATTTATATCTGATAATTTTTTGAACCTGATGCAATACCCGGTCACGCTCGCCTTACCGATGGTGTCTCCATGCGTTTTGGCTAAGTATGTTTTATCCGGGATGCCAAGAATATAAACAGAGATGCCGGTTTGGTTGGCACTGATACCTATTTGAAAAAATTCTTTTCTCTTTCCGTCAGCATATTTTGTGGTAAAACTTCCATAGCCAATAGTCGGGTTGCTAACCGTTTTATTATCGCTGTTTTTGCCGTTGCTGAACCATAACTTATAGTCGGGAAATTGTTGAAGAGTAAACTCGTGCAAGGCCTGTATGTCGCTGCGTTTTGGTTCGGGTTGGCTGGTAATGTAGTTGTTGATTTCTTGTTGTGTGTTCATGTGGATATTGCGTTATCGGTAGATTTCTTACAATCGAAAGTTATAGATCAAATTACCGGACGGTGGGGACATAGGTGTCGGTAAAGAAATTTCCATTACTGAATGGCATTCGTAAGCGGCTATTTTGGCAGGCAACTGTTAGCGGCATACTTTATTCTTCAATAGTAGGTAAATAGAACTCACTTGTTTCCCCGGTGTCAACATTGATGTCAAACACTCTGAGCTTTCCATTAGCAAGCTTATTGGATATTCGCCAATAAAGACCTTCTTTGTCGTCGATATTTTGATAATTAAGAAACGGCTTGTTGTAAAAACCTTTTTGTTTCACTATTGCAGTCGCTTGTGCAAAGTCAACTGTAAACTTATTAGAAAAAAGGTTTCTGAAACTTAGAATAAGCTTCGTCGGGCTTGAAAACGAATAGTCTCTGTCAAATTGTGATAGTTTGCCAATGCTATCAACAAGTAAATCAAAATAACTTAACGTATCACTTTTGTCAACTACATAGTAATGTATATTGTAGTAAATATGGCTTTCTAAGAACTTAGCGTCACCAGATTCGCCAACATACACCTGAAAGTTTTCTTTTTTTGTTTGTCTAAAATTAATTTTTATGTGGTTTTGATAGAATGTGTCACTTAACAAAGAGTTTATACTTTTTTCCGCACCTTTCGATGCCCGCAAAAAGTCTTTGTCGTGAGAATACACTTTTACTGAATTTATTATAGACAAAAACGTGTCGCTCTGAACGATTTGTCCATGAGCAACATAACCTGTTAATAATACAAAAATTAAAGTAGTAATAAGTCTCATAAAAGTTACCGCTAACTCAAAATACCCGCCGCTTTCTATCCCACCAAATCCACGCAATTCATCCAAAAGTTTCTCACAAAAGCAATAAAAATGCGCAGAAACTCAAATATCCGAGACAATACAATTTTCAGCGCTTTCTCAGTGTCGCCATATCATTTTATTCTTCAGTTATTTAAAACGCTTCACATCCGGTTACCACCCTCTCTAAAAGAAATCATCCTCACACACCCGGTTATGCCTCTCCCGCAAAAAAAGATGACCCTAACCATCCGTCCCGGCGAGGATACCCTTGTTTCGCCCGACAAGCTCGGCGATAAGAGAACGCGTTTTTTTATAGTAAAAAATATAAGCGATACCGAAAAAGGCAATTGCCGCGTGGCGATAAAATAAAGAAGCTCATTACATTTCATACACACCAGCCGCTTCCTGCAGGGATCGGTTGTTTTTTTATTGTAAAAAACCCCGCTCCGTTACTCACTTGTTTTCGTCGCAGCTACTTTCTCCGCCTTTCGCACAGGGCGGGATGCAGTTGGCGTATATTAAACTGGTGAGTGGTGAGAAAAGTGAGATGTGAGTAATGATGCATATAAGAAAACACCTTTCTGTAAATAAAGATGCCTCCCGGGAGAGAGGCACCTTTATTTATAGAAGTTTCTTTAACTTCTCATCTTTCACCATTCACTACTCCACCGCAGTTATCTTCAACACATTGGTTGGTAAATGCAGGTGTATGGGTGTGCTGCCGGTATTGATAACAATATCGCCGGTATTGATAAATCCTCTTTCTTTCAGGATGGCAATCTGGTCGGCAATGATGTTATCGAGGCTGTTTTCTTCATCATAATAAAATGCGCGAACGCCCCAGCTTAAGCTCAGTTGATTTACCAGGTATTTTTTCTTGGTAAAAATAAACAGCGGCGCTTTTGGGCGATAGCTGCTGAGCACAAAGGCTGTAAAGCCGCTTTGCGTCATGCCGATCAATGCCTGCGCATCGGTATCGCGGGCAATTTTGCAGGCATTATAGCAAATGGCGTCGCTGAGGAAAGTAGGAGAATGAGCAATGGGTTTTAAGTCTTCTTCGCGATTATAGCGATATTCGGTTTTCTCTACTTCAAGAATAATTTTAAGCATGGTTTCCACCACCAGTTCCGGATAGTTGCCGGTTGCCGTTTCGGCGCTCAGCATAACCGCGTCGGTACCTTCAAGAACAGCGTTCGCTACGTCAGTAATTTCGCTGCGGTTCGGTTTGGTGCGGTCAATCATGCTTTCCATCATTTGCGTAGCCACAATAACCGGCTTGCCGCGATGAATACATTTGCGTATGATTTCGCGCTGCGCCATCGGTACTTTTTCTACGGGCAATTCAACACCCAGATCGCCGCGGGCAACCATTACACCATCGCTGGCGTTGATGATGTTTTTAAGGTCGGCCATAGCCGATGGCATCTCTATTTTTGCCATCGCTTTGGTGGTGCTGCCTCGTTCATCCAGCCGTTTTTTCAGGTCAATCATATCTTCTGCCTTGCGAACAAAAGAAAGAGCGATCCAGTCGACCTGTTGCTTCACGATAAACTCAAAATCGGTAATGTCTTTTTCCGTCATAGCAGGCAAAGAGATTTCCGTATCTGGCAGGTTCACGCCTTTCTTTGGTAAAATTCTGCCGCCATACGAAACTGCCACGCGCACGTCGCCTTCTTTAGTAACTTCAATAACGATAACTTCGAGCTTGCCATCATCGATCAATATCTTGTTGCCCACTTTCACATCGTTGTGAAGATTAGGGTAAGAGACGTAAATTTTATCCTTATTACCCACTACCTTTTCAGTAGAAGTAAAGGTGAGAATATCACCGGCTACTACATCAAGTCCGCCATTTTCCATTTCACCCACACGCAGCTTAGGGCCCTGAAGATCGGCAAGTATGGCAATGTTAAAAGGCTGGTCTGTATTAAGCTGACGGATATAGTTTATAACCTGTTCCTTGTCCTCGTGCGTGCCGTGCGAAAAATTGAGTCTGAATACATTCACACCTGCTTTGGCAAGAGCCAGCAGTTTTTCGTATGTATTGCAGGCTGGACCCACAGTGGCTACAATCTTCGTTCTGTGAAATGAATGATCTATTCCGGCTTGCTTATCCATATTTGTATGAAAGTATTTGTCTGGAGTTGGCATGAATCGTTATTTATGTGAAACGTGAGAAGTAAAATGTGAAAGTAAGAAACGCATTTTGAGAAGATGTTTTAAAATTGAACTTCTTGTTTTGATTATCACTTTTGACGTTTCATTTCTCACTCTGTTTAGCTGTTCAAAATTTTTACCAAACGCAGCCAGTCGGGAGAGACAGACTGCTTTTCGCGAATGGCAATTTCAAGAGGCGTGTAAGCCATTTCATTGTTTACAACGCCTACCATTACGTTGTGCCTGCCTTCCATAAGGCTTTCAATGGCGTGGTAGCCCATGCGGCTGGCAATCAACCTGTCGAGCGCAGAAGGCGAGCCGCCGCGCTGCATGTGACCAAGGATGGATACACGTGTATCCATGTGTGGAAGACGCTCCTTAACCACTTTGGCTATCTGGGTGGCGCCGCCAAATTCATCGCCTTCGGCAACCACAATAAGATTGACGAGTTTTTTGCGCTTTTCTTTTTCCATCAGGGAATCAATCACTTCGTCAATGTTTGTTTCCGCTTCCGGAATAAGGATGTTCTCTGCGCCGGTGGCAATGCCGCTATGCAGGGCAATATATCCCGCGTGGCGACCCATTACTTCAACAATAAAAAGCCTGTCGTGTGCATCGGCAGTATCGCGTATTTTGTCAATGGCATCAATGGCTGTATTTACAGCCGTATCAAAGCCAATGGTATAATCGGTTCCGTATAAATCTTTATCAATGGTGCCGGGTAAACCAACAACGGGAAGATCAAATTCCTGGCTTAATTTAAGAGCGCCTGTAAAGGAACCATCGCCACCAATAACTACAAGCCCGTTGATATTTCTTTTTTTAAGATTCTCAACCGCCTTGCAGCGGCCTTCATAAGTAAAGAAATCTTTGCAGCGGGCAGTTTTCAGTATTGTGCCGCCGCGTTGTATAATGTTAGCAACCGAGCGGGAATCCATCTGGAAAATATCATCTTCCACCATACCGCTATAGCCACGCACAACGCCATAAACCTCCATGCCATAATAGATGCCCGTTCTCACCACAGCTCTGATGGCTGCATTCATACCGGGTGAATCTCCGCCAGATGTTAATACGGCAACCTTGGATATTTGCTTCGACATGTTAAATAGAAATAGTTAGCCAACACAGCTAAGGCAGGAAATGAATTATCCGAAAGCCAGCTTATAAGCCGCCAAAAATAGGGATTAATCGATAAAAAGAGCATTGCTCTCAAATTCATAATCATTTCCGGTAAAAGCTTCACTGTTCTTGTTCATATGATAAGTGTTGTTTTTACAAAAAAGAAAATTCCATATCAAAATTTATCTTGGTGTAGTTATGATAACAAGATGAAAATATTTACGAAATAGAGAACAGTTGACATTTTTTTGTGCGGCTTCTGATTTACTTTTGTTGAATTATAGTAAAGAAAAGAGGATCAGATTATGTCACGTCCCGTACGGTTCAATATACATCCCAAGCAGCCTGATATTCACGATAATGTTGCCATTGCCGAAGCGCCGGATGGCACCGGCGGCGAAGGTTTTTTTGCTACAAAATTTGAAAGCGTTGTTGGCTTAGCCCGCAAGAATTCTTTGTGGCCGCTGCCTTTTGCAACCTCGTGCTGCGGTATCGAATTTATGGCAACGATGGCCTCTACTTACGATCTTGCGCGTTTTGGTTCGGAACGTTTAGGTTTTACGCCAAGGCAATGTGATTTGCTGATGGTAATGGGAACTATTTCTAAAAAAATGGGTCCGATATTACGGCAGGTTTATCTGCAGATGGCAGAGCCACGTTGGGTATTATCTATGGGTGCCTGCGCTTGCTCGGGTGGTATTTTTGACACCTATTCTGTATTGCAGGGCATTGACCAGATCATCCCGGTTGATGTGTACATTCCCGGCTGTCCTCCGCGGCCTGAAGCTGTGATTGATGGTATTTTGAGAATACAGGATTTGGTGGGCAATGAAAGTCTGCGCAGAAGAAACGGACCTGAATATAAAGCTTTAATGAGCAGCTACGGAATACAGTAATATTGAATTGAAAGTATGCCACTAACCAACGAAAGTGTACAACAAAGTTTGATTGAAAAATTTGGTGACAGCCTTTCCGGTTTTCATGAACCTTATGGAATGCTCACGTTTGAAGCGCCAAAGGAGATGAATCTGAAAGTGCTTCAGTATTTATACAGCGGGCTTGGTTTTGAATTCCTGACTGATTTGTGTGCGGTTCATTATCCCGATAACAAAGGTGCTGAATTGGCAATGGTATATATGGTTCAGAATATGCGGGAAGGCATTCGCGTTCGGTTTAAAGTGTACACCGGTATTCAGCAGCCGGATATTTTTACTGCCACCAAAATATGGGAAGCAGCCAACTGGATGGAGCGTGAAACATATGATTTTTATGGTGTCAATTTCGTTGGACATCCGAACCTGAAACGTATTATGAACGTAGATGAAATGGAATACTTTCCACAACGCAAGGAATATCCGCTGGAAGACCAGACCAGACGAGATAAAGATGATGAAATGTTTGGACGCGGCGGCTCCCGCGAGTTTTTGAACAATTAGCAGGATGGATAAAATTCTTCAGCCCATATTATAATCGCCGAAATCTCCTGATTATGTGGAAGAACTCAGGCGTGTATTGGCGGAAGAAGAAATTAAGCGTAATGAATTTTATGAGTGGCTTGATGAGGATAAGCGGGCGGAATTCATGGCAGGAGAGATTGTTATTCATTCGCCTGCAACAGCTTTGCATATCGAGGTTTTGCAAAACCTCTTGTTGGCCATTGCACCTTTTGTTCAGCAGAACAAATTAGGTAAAGTTTATACTGAACAAGCTTTGGTATAACTAAAACGGAGTGATGTGATGCCAGACCTTGCTTTTTGGAAACATCAATCGTTTGAAAGCGATACCAAAACTTTTCCTGCACCCGGTTTTGTTGTTGAAGTGTTAAGCAAGAGCACGGCGAAATATGATAAAACAAAAGAAGAAAGAGGAATATGCATTGAACCAGATATTGGAGTATTGGATTGTTAATGCAGATAAAAAAGTAATAGAACAATATATTTTGAATGGTGAACATTATAAACTGCACGAAAAAATAAGTCATGGCACTATTCAGTGCACTGTTTTAGAAGGATTGAAAATTGAATTGAACAGTATTTTCGGCTAAGGATTTAAAGATTATCATCATGAACAATTTAGAAGTTCAGCATCATATAAAACTGCCGGAAGGCTCTATTGGTAAGCAAACAACCACACTCAACCTCGGACCAACTCATCCCGCCACCCACGGTGTGTTTCAAAATATTCTGGAGTTGGATGGTGAGCGTATCGTCTCTGCAGAACAAACGGTTGGTTACATTCATCGTGCGTATGAAAAGCTGTCTGAGCGAAGACCTTTATATCAGATCACCACGCTTACTGATCGCATGAATTATTGCAGCAGCCCAATCAATAACATGGGCTGGCACATGACCTGCGAAAAATTGCTGCGTATCAAGTTGCCAAAGCGGGTAGAGTACATGCGGGTCATCATTATGGAACTTGCGCGCATCACGGATCACCTTATCTGCAATTCCGTGGTAGGTGTAGATGCAGGCGCGTTTACAGGCTTTTTATATGTGATGCAATACCGCGAATTAGCATACGAAATTTACGAAGAAATATGCGGCTCACGCCTCACTACCAATATGGGCAGAATCGGTGGGTTTGAACGCAATTTCAACAATACCGTTTGGGTAAAATTAGAGAAATTTTTAAAGGAATACCCGGTTGCATTGGGTGAGTTAAATGATCTACTTCTGCGTAACAGAATTTTTATGGAGCGCTTGATTGGCGCAGGTCCAATTGGCGGTGAACGTGCTTTAAACTATGGTTTTACCGGACCAAACCTACGTGCTGCGGGTGTAGATTATGATGTACGCGTTGCATCGCCTTACAGCAGCTATGAAGATTTTGATTTTACGGTTCCTGTCGGCTCAACCGGCGATTGCTATGATCGGTTTTTAGTTCGCAATGAAGAAATGCAGCAATCACTCAACATTATAGAACAGGCATACAGAAAGATACAGGAATTTAAAGGTGCCGAAGCAGAAGTGTTTCATGCGGATATACCTGATTATTATCTGCCTGAAAAAGCAGACGTTTACACAAAAATGGAAGCGCTCATTTATCACTTTAAAATTGTGATGGGCGAAACGGAAATTCCGCCGGGAGAAGTCTATCATTCTGTGGAAGGTGGTAACGGTGAGCTTGGCTTTTACTTAATCAGCGATGGTGGCAGAACACCTTATCGTCTTCATTACCGCCGTCCATGTTTTATTTATTATCAAGCGTATGAAGAACTGGTAAAAGGAGCCATGCTCAGTGATGCTGTCATCACCATGAGTTCGCTGAATCTGATTGCCGGTGAACTGGACGGATAATATTTTCGATAAGTCAAACAAACTCACATGATATTCTCTCCCGATAAATTAAATAAAATTCAGGAAATTATTGCCCGCTATCCGGAGGGTAAACAGAAAAGCGCGATGCTTCCTTTACTGCACATGGCGCAGGAAGAAAACAGCGGCTGGCTAAGTGTAGATGCGATGGATTATGTAGCAAGCCTTCTCGATATTCAGCCAATAGAAGTGTACGAAGTGGCTACCTTTTATAGCATGTACAACTTAAAACCGGTTGGTAAATATCTCTTCGAAGTTTGTCAAACTGGTCCCTGCATGTTGCGCGGCAGCGATGATATCATTGAATACATTCAGCAAAAGCTCAGCATCAAAAACGGCGAGACGACAACAGATGGTTTGTTTACTTTAAAAACTGTTGAATGCCTTGGTGCCTGCGGCTATGCACCGATGATGCAGTTGGGCAAATTCTATAAAGAGCATCTGACAAAAGAAAAAGTAGATGCCATTATAGAAAAGTGCGTAAGAAACTCAACAACGAATAATTAACGAAAAGCTCAAAGCTCATAGCTGACGGCTCACAGCTCATAGATATGGCAATAAAACTATTACTCGACAAAGCACATATTGAAGGAATTCGCTTTTACGATATCTGGCGCAAGAACGGCGGCTACCAGGCTGTTGAAAAAGCGCTCAAGCTATCGCCCGAAGCCATTGTGGAAGAAGTCAAAAAAAGCGGACTCCGCGGCCGTGGTGGCGCCGGTTTCCCGGCAGGATTAAAATGGAGCTTTATTGCCAAACCCGAAGGCGTACCGCGCCACCTCGTGTGCAACGCCGACGAAAGCGAACCAGGCACGTTCAAAGACCGTTACCTGATGGAGTTTCTTCCACATTTATTGATAGAAGGTCTTATTATCAGTTCGTTCGCGCTTGGCAGCAACGCTACGTATATCTACATCCGCGGTGAGTATGCGTGGATTCCCGATATTTTAGAACAAGCCATCAACGAAGCCAAAGCAAACGGCTTCCTTGGTAAAAATATTCTCGGCACTGGCTTCGACTGCGAAATTTATGTGCAGCGTGGTGCCGGCGCTTATATCTGCGGCGAAGAAACGGCACTCATAGAAAGCCTCGAAGGCAAGCGTGGCAATCCCCGCATTAAGCCGCCGTTCCCAGCTATCAAAGGCGCATGGGAAAGACCAACTGTTGTCAACAATGTCGAAACTCTCGCAGCCGTCGTTCCCATCATCAACATGGGCGGCGAAGAATATGCAAAAATCGGTGTCGGCAAATCAACCGGTACCAAACTCATTTCCGCCTGCGGCAATGTCAACAAGCCTGGCGTGTATGAAATAGACATGACCATTTCGGTCGAAGAATTTATTTATAGCGATGAATATTGCGGCGGCATTCCCAATGGCAAGCGGCTCAAAGCCTGCATTCCCGGTGGTTCTTCCGTTCCTATTATACCGGCAAACCTGCTGTTTAAAACCGCAAAAGGCGAAACGCGCATCATGAATTATGAAAGCCTTAGCGATGGCGGTTTTGCCACCGGAAGCATGATGGGAAGCGGCGGTTTTATAGTGCTTGACGAAGACCAGTGTGTTGTTCGCCATACGCTTACACTGGCTCGTTTCTATCGCCACGAAAGCTGCGGACAATGCTCGCCCTGCCGCGAAGGCACCGGCTGGATGGAAAAGATTTTAAAAAACATCGAATACGGCAAAGGCAAGCTTAGCGATATTGATTTGCTGTGGGATATTCAGCGCAAGATTGAAGGCAATACTATCTGCCCGCTTGGCGACGCAGCGGCTTGGCCGGTTGCGGCAGCCATCCGTCATTTCCGCGACGAGTTCGAGTGGCATGTGCTCAATCCCGAAGAGTGCCTAACGCGCAATTACGGTCTCGCTCATTACGCCGACGAGCGTGAAGTGATGGCATAGGTGAACAGCCATGAAATACAGGTTTTGGTAGTCATCGTCCACCGCTCCGGTTGATCGACTGTTGCGTCCGCCGCGGCGGGTCATCGTTCCGGGCAATGATTGGGCTTTTTAAACCGCAAAGGCACGAAGACACAAAGAATCAAAGAGACAGGTTCTAAGCAAAGAATAAAAGAATACAATGGCAGACGCAACACAAACTCCATTATTTAAAGTCACCATAGATAATATTACGGTTGAAGTTCCCGCAGGCACTTCGATCCTCGAAGCGGCGCGCAAAATTGGTGGCGATGTGGCGCCTCCTGCCATGTGCTTCTATAGTAAGCTCAAAGGCAGCGGTGGCAAGTGCCGCACCTGTTTGGTAGAAGTGAGCAAAGGTTCTGAAAAAGACCCGCGCCCGATGCCGAAGCTGGTTGCCAGTTGCCGCACCACGGTAATGGATGGCATGGAAGTAAAAAACCTCACCAGCGAAAAAGTAATTGATGCCCGCGCCGGAGTGGTTGAATTTTTATTAATCAATCACCCGCTTGATTGCCCGATCTGCGACCAGGCTGGCGAATGCTCCTTACAGGATTTAGGTTACGAACATGGTAAAGCCGGCACACGCTACGAGTTTCAGCGTCGTACTTTTGCGAAGCATAGCTTGGGTCAATACATTCAGCTTCATATGACGCGTTGCATTCTGTGTTTTCGTTGTGTGTTTACCGCTGACCAGTTAACCAATACACGTCATCATGGCGTGCTTGACCGCGGCGACCATTCTGAAATTGCTACCTATATTGAAAAGAGTTTAGATAACGATTTCATCGGCAATGTCATTGACGTTTGTCCGGTGGGTGCTTTAACCGATAGAACATTCCGCTTTAAAAATCGTGTCTGGTTTTTAAAGCCAATGGACGCACATCGCGACTGCCCCAAATGTTCCGGCAAAGTCACACTTTGGAACCGCGGTGATGAAGTGTTTCGCGTAACAGCGCGCAAAGACGAATGGGGCGAAGTGGAAGAATGGATTTGCAACGAATGTCGTTTTGAAAAGAAGAATACAAGTGATTGGATAATTGAAGGTCCGCGTAAGATTGACCGTCATTCGGTTATTTCACAAGGTCATTATGTAGATGCGATTGAGCCGCCTGAATTTTTAGCTGAAGTCATGGATGGCAGGCAGCCGAAAATTACATTCGGTATTCACGATGTCAGCAAAGTGAACGAGCCGCAAAACGATTTGAGTTTATTGGAAGGCCCGGCGCATTCAGATGATTTTAAGAATTAAATGAGCGAGCAGGAAACAATATTGGCAGACATAAAACAGGCTGTCTTATCGGTAGATAATAATGCCGATGTGTTGCTGTTCGGTTCCCGTGCGCGTGGAGATTTTAATGAAGAGAGCGACTGGGATATTTTGATATTGACGAATGAAGAGGTGAATGATGAATTCAGGTCAAAGTTGTATGAAGCCATGTTGACTGTAGAGTTGAAATATGAAGTAAATGTGAGTACAATTATCAGGACAAGAGTTGTCTGGAATCACTCTCTGCATACAGATTTGTACATTAATATTCATCAGGACGGTATTGTGCTATGAATGTATTTATGAAAGAAGATATTGTTGCCCATCGGCTTGCAAAATCACACCAAGCACTGGATGACGCTTTATTTTTATTACAAAATCATCGGTTCTTGGCAGTTGCCAATCGCCTCTATTACGCCGCATTCTATATTGTTACCGCTTATTTTGCACAACAAACCATCTTGGTAAAAAGTCACAAAGGCATGAGTTCAAAAATACATTTAGAGCTTGTTGTAAAAGGTATTTTGACTGAAGATGATGAAAGCCTTTATTTCAAACTGATGACCGCCAGGGAAGACGCAGATTATGGAGATTTTCTTTCTTTATCCGAAGATGAAGCAAAGAACCTATGTTCGGAAACCCAGAACTTCATCCAAAAAATTGAATTATTAATTACCATTAATGAATAATATATCTGCTGTTTTACTTGCTTTTGATTGGGCTTTTGTGATACAAAAATTAATCCTGATTGTCATCATTGTTTCGGTATCGCTTGTAATAGCGATGTATGAAACATACGCCGAGCGTAAAATTGCGGCATTTTTTCAGGATCGCCTGGGACCTGACCGCGCGGGTCCGTTTGGTATTCTGCAGCCTTTGGCAGATGGAACAAAATTGTTTTTCAAGGAAGAAATTATTCCGAATACATCAAACAAAGTGTTGTTCGTATTAGGACCGGGTTTAGCCATGCTGGCAGCGTTAATGACTTGCGCTGTCATTCCCTGGGGAAATTATTTACAGTTTGGCGGCACCCAAATGCCATTGCAGATAGCAGACGTGAACATTGGTATTCTGTATGTATTTGGTGTAGTGAGCCTGGGCGTGTATGGCATCATGATTGGCGGCTGGGCAAGCAATAACAAATTTTCTTTGCTGGCTGCTCTGCGCGGTGCTTCGCAGGCGATTAGTTATGAACTGGCAATGGGTATTTCGCTGATTGCTTTGCTGTTTATTTCCGGCGACTTAAGTATGAAAGTAATTGTGGAAAAACAGATGGCAAGCGGCGTTTGGAACGTAGTTTATCAGCCGTTAGGTTTTCTGATATTCTTAGTTTGTGCCTTTGCGGAATGTAACCGTACGCCATTCGATTTGCCGGAAGCGGAAAGTGAGTTAAACATGGGTTATCACCAGGAATATTCAAGCATGAAACTTGGGTTTTACCTGTTTGCTGAATACATCAATATGTTCATCAGCAGTGCGGTGATGGCAACGTTGTTTTTTGGTGGTTATGATATTCCTTTTTTAGATGAAAGCAAGTATGATCCGAACCTGATGGCGGTGCTTGGATTGCTGGCGTTAATGGCGAAGATTGTATTTTTCATTTTTGTATTTATGTGGGTGAGATGGACAGTTCCGAGATTCCGTTATGACCAGTTGATGAATTTAGGCTGGAAGAAAATGCTGCCATTGGCGTTGGTTAATATGCTTGTAACAGCGGCTGTAATTTTGTGGCTACAGAAGCCATAAAATGCTGATAACAAGAGCAGTGTGCACGGATTGGCAGGATATTAAGCAATTTGCAGGGATGGAAAATTATGTGGGAAAGGTGCCGTGAGAGATTTCCTGCCGTGATAATTATAATTTCCTAACGTGAAAAAGGAATTTGCTGCGCAGGAAATGATTGCCGGCCATGCGGCAGGGTAAAACTGGTCAGGCAGAGCGGCAAAAGCAAAGGGAAGTAATTAGGTAGATTTTGGGCAGTCCCAACATCGCCCGGAATGCTGATAGGAGAATTTTTTCTGCTTCGGCACGCAAGAATCACAATAGTCGATCACAAGAGCGATGGACGCTGGTTATCAAAGGAAAAACACATCAGACATTGGCGTGTGATGAATTATGAAATATCATGCAGCCGTAAGATAAAATTGGCAGCATAGGAACAGACAAATACTTTTGTAACGAAAAGCCGGATGCAAAATGCGGACGGCTGATAGCTCAAAATCATGCAATCATTAACGAATAGAAGTAAGGCAGTTGACCGCAAGCCGATGACGTTCATGGAGCGTCTGTATATTCCGAATATTGCGAAGGGAATGTGGATTACGCTGAAGCATTTTTTCAGGAAAAAAGCAACCATTTCTTATCCTGAAGTCAAGCGCCCGTTCAGCCCGGTGTGGCGCGGGTTACATGTGTTGAATCGTGATGAGGAAGGTCGTGAACGCTGTACAGCTTGTGGTTTGTGTGCAGTGGCTTGCCCGGCAGAAGCGATAACTATGGAAGCGGCAGAGCGCGAGATAGGAGAGGAGAATTTGTATCGCGAGGAGAAATATGCAGCGCGTTACGAAATCAATATGTTGCGTTGTATTTTCTGCGGATTATGCGAAGAAGCTTGTCCGAAAGATGCGATTTACCTTACGGAAACATTTACGCCAAGCGACTTTGCAAGGAAGAAATTTATATACGGAAAAGAAGATTTATTAATTCCGAACCCGGTAACGGAGCCGGAAGCGTTTGCCAAAGCAAAAGGTGCGGATGCACCAACAACAGCAGGTTATACGGCAGTAAAAGGATAGCTGTTCACCAATCACCAACTCATGAGCATTACTGAAATTGTTTTCTGGTTTTTAAGCGGGCTTACTTTGCTAAGTGCCATCATGGTGCTGGTAAGTAAGAACCCGGTTCACAGCGTGTTGTGGCTCATCGTTACGTTCTTCGCCATTTCAGGTCATTATATTTTATTGAATGCGCAGTTTCTCGCCATCGTAAATATCATTGTATATGCCGGTGCGGTGATGGTGTTGTTCTTATTCGTTATTATGTTAATGAACCTGGAAGCTGCTATTGAACCAAAGCGAAGTGTATGGGTAAAAGCGGCAGGTGTTATCAGTGGTGGTTTGCTGCTGGCGGTGATGGTGTCGGTGATCAGGACGGCTACGGATATGCAGGGCCAAAATGCACAGTTGACAACGGGTGATATTGGTTTAATCAGCAACCTCGGAAGTGTGTTGTTTACCAGCTATGCTGTGCCATTCGAGCTTAGCAGCGTTTTGTTTTTGAGTGCGATGGTGGGTGCGGTTGTGATAGGGAAGAAGAATTAGGATAATTTGAAAATTTGAAGATGTAATAATAGCATTTCCAAATCTTCAAATTGATTGATTTTCAAATTGATTTATGCCAATACAATATTATATCGCTTTATCGGCAGCTTTGTTTTGCATCGGCATTATTGGTGTGCTAACGCGCCGCAATGCCATCATCATTTTTATGTGTATTGAAATGATGCTAAATGCGGTGAATCTGCTACTGGTTGCATTTTCTAAGTTGCCGGCGCATGCAGGGTCTGCCGCTGCTAATGCAACGCAGGCTGGTATAGACGGGCAGATATTTGTGTTCTTTATTATGGTTGTTGCGGCTGCAGAAGTAAGCGTTGGGCTGGCGATTATTGTAATGATGTACCGCAACACACATTCTGTAGATGTGAACTTTTTGAACAGACTGAAGAATTAAATTTCCTTTGGGAACAGGCTTTACTATGGCTTATTTAATACCACTCTTTCCATTACTCGGTTTTCTTATCAATGGCTTGCTGCGCAATTCGTTGTCTAAATCATTGGTGGGTATTATCGGGAGCAGCAGTATATTGGCTTCTTTCGTGGTTAGCCTGCTGTTATTTTTCCAGGTAAAATCGGGTGGCGCTTTACCGGTAGAACACCTGTTTACTTTTATCAGTACGGATTCTTTTACAATTGATTTTGCTTTCCAGGTTGATCAATTGTCCTCGCTTTTTTTATTAATTATTACCGGCATCGGTTTCCTCATTCATTTGTATTCTACATCGTACATGCATGATGAAGAAGCACCGCATTTTGCAAGATATTTTGCCTATCTCAACCTGTTTGTGTTCTCAATGTTACTGCTGGTAATGGGTGCCAATTATGTTATAATGTTCATTGGCTGGGAAGGTGTGGGCTTGTGCTCTTACCTTCTTATCGGTTATTGGTTTACGGTTGATAACTACAACGCCGCCGCCAGGAAAGCCTTCATCATGAACCGCATTGGCGATCTTGGTTTTTTGCTGGCGGTGTTCTGGATTTTAAATAAAGTAGGAACAGTAAATTATGCTGATGTATTTTCTAACTACAACAAATTATCTTCCTCAGATATAACCGCAATTACGCTTTTATTATTTATTGGCGCCACGGGCAAAAGCGCACAAATTCCTTTGTATACCTGGTTACCTGATGCAATGGCAGGTCCAACACCTGTATCAGCATTGATTCATGCGGCAACTATGGTAACGGCAGGCATCTACATGATTGCCCGCAGCAACATTTTGTACACGCTTGCTCCATTAACTGAAAATGTTGTAGCTATCATTGGTTTGGCTACAGCTGTCCTTGCCGCAAGCATCGCCTTAAAGCAAAACGACATTAAAAAAGTTCTCGCATATTCCACGGTCAGTCAATTAGGTTACATGTTTCTTGGCTTAGGTGTCGGCGCTTATACGGGTGCTGTGTTTCATGTTATCACGCATGCGTTTTTTAAAGCTTGTATGTTCCTTGGCGCCGGCTCGGTTATTCATGCTATGGGCGGCGAACAGGATATGCGCAACATGGGCAGCCTGAAAAAATGGATGCCCATCACAAGCATTACCTTCTTATTATCCTGCTTCGCAATTGCAGGTGTTCCGCCATTCTCTGGTTTCTTTAGTAAAGATGAAATATTAGCTGCGGCGGAATTGAAAAATCCGGTCTTATACTGGATTGGCGTAGCCGGTGCTTTGATGACTGCCTTCTATATGTTCCGCTTGTATGCTATGACATTCCTTGGAAAATTTCGCGGCACACATGAACAGGAACATCACCTTCATGAAAGTCCGTCAGCTATGACAATTCCTTTGATTGTATTAGCAGCGCTTGCTGTGGTTGGCGGCTTTATTGGCATCCCGGAAGTATTTGCTAAAAACGCACACTGGCTCGAACATTTTCTCGAACCCATTTTTGCACAATCAAAATCGTTACAACCTGAACATTTAGGCAATTCTTCTCACGAATTATTAATGATGGGAATTGTAACTGTATTGATTATTGCTATGATTATTTGGGCATGGACGAAATATAGCAAATACAATAAAGAAACGGAAGAGGAAACGGGCTTTGCCAAAGTGCTCGAAAATAAATGGTATGTGGATGAAGCATACGATGGTGCCGTGGTAAAACCAGTGAATGGTTTAGCAGGCTTCTTTAAAAATGTGGTTGAAAAGTCAGGCATTGACGGAGTGGTAAATGGAACGGGGCGTTTTGTTCAATATTCATCACGTCAACTGCGCTTGCTGCAAAGTGGGCAGGTAGGAAATTACATCCTTTTCATGGTGCTGAGCATTGTTATGCTTTTCATTATATTCTGGAATCAGGCTATCATTGTTTCATTTATAGAGAAAATATTTTAGTGTTATCCGCAAGCAAACAAATCTGATCATTCATTTGCAACAATAGCGGAAAACCAACTTATCATTATGATTGCACTTCTATTAATCCTCATTCCATTACTTGGCGGCATCGCTTCTTTGTTTATTAAAAACGAAGCGACTGCCAAAGGTTTAACATTGGTTGCATCATTAGCCACTTTGGCTGTTGCTCTGTCCGGCATCTATTCGTCGCAGGCGGCTCAGCTTCACTGGGATAGTGCCTGGCTTTCCGAAATGGGCAGCCGCTTCACGCTATCATTAGATGGTATGAGCAAAATGCTTTGTTTGCTAAATGCCATCGCTTTACCAATCGTTATCATTTCTACTTATAAAAACAAATACAACAACGCCGGCAGTTTCTATGGGTTGCTTTTGCTAATGCAATGCGGTATGATGGGCGTGTTTCTCGCGGCTGATTGTTTGGTCTTTTATTTCTTTTGGGAGCTGGCGCTAATACCAGCTTATTTTCTCTGCTCGATCTGGGGCGGCGAAAGGCGTATACAGGTTACTTTCAAGTTCTTTGTTTATACTTTCTTAGGTTCACTGCTGATGCTGATTGGCATCATCTATCTTTATTTTCAAACGCCGGGCAATCACACATTTGCCATACAAGCGTTTTACAATTTGAAGCTTACGCAATCGCAACAATACCTTGGCTTCTGGCTGTTCTTTATTGCGTTTGCCATCAAGATGCCGATTTTTCCATTCCATACCTGGCAGCCTGATACTTATGAGCAATCACCAACCGCAGTCACGATGTTGCTGAGCGGTGTGATGGTGAAAATGGGTATTTACGGAGTTATCCGCTGGGTGCTTCCGGTGTTCCCATTAGCAGTAGCAAGGTTTGATAATATCATTATTATCCTAAGTATCATCGGCATTATTTACGCTTCACTCATCGCCATTCGTCAGGATGATATGAAGCGACTAATTGCCTATTCATCCATCGCTCACATTGGGCTTATGAGTGCAGCTATTTTTGCAGGCAAATCATCCGGATTGCAAGGCGTGATGATACAAATGTTTAACCATGGCGTGAATGTAATCGGGTTATGGATTGTTGCCGATGCCATCGAAAAACAATTCGGCACACGTAAATTCAGCGAGCTGGGCGGTTTGGCAAAGAAAGCCCCAACCTTAGCCATCTTATTTTTAATCATGGCGTTCGCCAATGTATCGCTGCCGCTTACCAATTCTTTCATCGGCGAGTTCCTTATGTTCAATGGGTTGTTTCAGTATAATATGATTGCAGCGGCTGTTGCGGGCATCAGCATTATACTTGCGGCTGTGTACACACTGAATATGATGCAAAAAATATTTTATGGCAATACATCCGGCGTAACAGAAATGGCGCACGACAGTTATAGCAGTACCAACTTAGCACTGGCGGTACTTGTGGTTCTCATTCTGGTGTTTGGTGTATATCCGCAGCCCATGCTGCAACTGACAAGTGATACAGCAAAAGCCGCATTGGTACAAGCATCAACCCTAATTAAATAAGAGCAAAGGATTATGAACGCGATTTTACTTTCGGTCATTCTGGGTGTGGTAATGATGTTTAGCAGCGTATTTGTGCAAAACAAAAACCTGTTTCGTCATATTGCGGCTGCCGGACTGCTCATTTTACTGGCAGGCTGTATTGCCGACTCCAATGGATATACAGTTTGGAACATCGACACCAAAGGCATGTTGCTGTTCGACAATTTCGGTACTTACTTTAATATTATAGCCGTCGTTTCCACCCTTGTGTATGTGCTGCTTACGGGCAACGAAATACAAAAAACAGGAACTTACATCGCCGAATACTTCGTGCTTATCTTTTTCGTGCTTTGCGGCGTGTTCATTTTATCAAGCTACAACAACCTGCTGATGCTTTTCCTCGGCATCGAAATCTTGTCCATTCCGTTGTACATCCTTACCGGCTCCGACAAGCGCAACATGAAAAGCAATGAAGCGTCATTAAAATATTTCCTCATGGGTTCCTTTTCCACCGGGCTCATGCTCATGGGCATTGCGCTTATTTTCGGGGCAACAGGTTCCTTCGCATTGGAACCCATTCACCAGGCGGCTGCTAATCCTGCATTATCAGGATCGTCGGTTTCTATCCTCGAAGTGTTTGGTATGCTGCTGTTGATGATTTCGATCGGCTTCAAAGTATCGGCGGCGCCTTTCCATTTTTGGACGCCAGATGTGTACGACGGCGCACCTGCCGTGTTCACATCCTTTATGGCAACCATTGTAAAAGCCGCTGGTTTCATCGCGTTTATCAAATTGTTCGACGCGCGCATGCTCGAAACCAGCGTTGAAAAAAACAAGCTTCTCGGCATCGACTGGAAGCTCATGTTCTCTATAATTATTGTAAGCACATTACTCGTAGGGAATATAACCGCCGTGTTTCAGCAAAGTGTAAAGCGCATGCTGGCTTATTCAAGTATTGCGCAGGCAGGCTTTATGCTGTTTGCTCTCTTCAGCATGAACGATGCTGCCAAAGAAGGCATCCTGATGTATTCCGTAGCGTATAGCTTGGCCACTATCGGCATTTTCGCCATCCTTGTAAAGCTGAAAGATTTTACTTACGACGGTTATAATGGTCTTGCCAAAACGCAGCCGTTACTTGCCTTTGCCAACACCGTTTTCCTCTTGTCGTTAGCCGGCATTCCGCTCACGGCTGGCTTTTTCGCCAAGTTTTTTATGCTGGAGTCCGTGGTAAAAACCGGCTCTTACTTGTGGCTTGTTATTGTGGCTGTCATTTTCGCGGCTATCAGTGTGTATTATTATTTTCGCGTTATACAAGCTATGTATTTTAAAACGCCCGATGGTGAAAACATTGAAACGCCCGCCGCCAGTTTCAAAATCGGCGTCGTGCTGCTTGCCGTTGCCATCATTTATCTCGGCATTTTTCCGCAGGCGCTGTTTGGCTGGTTCTATTTTTAAAAATTTTGTAAACCATTCATCATATTGAACCTGTTACACAAACAGGTTTTTTTATTTTTATGCAGGTTTATGTTGACAGACGGTAAATAAAAAATTCAGTTTGGTAACCATCGTCCGTTGCTATTGTGATCGACTGTTGAGATTCTTGTGTGTCGAAGCAGCAAGGATACTCCTATCAAGGGTTCCGGGCAATGATTGAACTTTTTAAAATCGCGGGTACACAAATAAAAATGCAACTGTTATCATCAAAGACTCAATAAGCTAATGAAGCATGATTCCTAAAAAGGAATCACGTATAACAAGCTTATTGAGTAAAATCCGGCGCAGGCAATTCATAATTGATCATTCATAACTCACAATTCAAAAATGACTTTTAACGACGTTTTTCAGCAGGCATATAAAACCGTAAAAAGCAACCGGCTGCGCACGGGCATTACGGTGTCTATTATTGCGTTCGGCATCATGGCGCTGATAGGCATTATTACCGCAATACAAGCCATGAACAGCAGCGTGAACAGCAACTTTGCCACGATGGGTGCCAATGGCTTTACCATTACGTTTAAAGAGCGTAACCGCTTTGGCAACCGCAACAACGATGTAGCCAAAACGGAGCGCGGCAAGAAGCAAAAGAAATCGAACCTCGATAAAGTCATCACACTGTCGCAGGCTGAGTCGTTTAAAGAAAACTTTCATTACCCGGCAACCGTAAGCATCGCGCTGAACAGGCAGTGGAGTTTCGAAGTGCATTATGGCAATGTAAAAACCAATCCGAATGTAAACATAAAAGGAGGCGATGAAAATTACCTGGAAGTGAATGGCTACAGCATAGCTGCGGGCAGAAACTTTACCCCGCGTGATGTGGAAAGCGGTCGCCGGGTATGCCTGTTGGGAAATGATGTGGCGAATAAATTATTTGCAAACAATCCATTGAAAGCTGTAGACAAAGTTGTGCGCATTGGCACAGCACCATATGTCGTTATCGGCGTGCTTAAGGCCAAAGGTTCCAGTGCCATGATGCGTGCTGATAACATCATTGTCACCACTTACAACAGTGTGCGTACAATGGATCATACATCCAGTTCGTACACGCTGGGCGTAACGGCTAACAGCATCATGGATGTAGCCCCGGCCGTAGGCGAGGCAATGTCTACCTTTCGCGCCATACGCAGACTTGAGCCAACGGAAGAAGACAATTTTGCCATAGAAAAAAGTGATGCTGTAGCGAATACAGTGCTGAGTTTATTGAGCAGCATCTCGGGAGCTTCGGGTGTAATTGGCATTATTACTTTAATAAGCGCAGCCATAGCATTAATGAATATTATGCTGGTGGCAGTAAATGAAAGGACTCGCGAAATCGGGCTGATAAAAGCCATTGGCGGAAAGAAGAAAGCCATACGTCAGCAGTTTTTGCTGGAATCTATCATCATATCAGTAGCAGGTTCGGTGTTCGGTATTATTCTCGGCGTGCTCATCGGGAATATTGTTGCCTTATTTTTAGATACCGGTTTCGTGGTGCCCTGGGGCTGGATTGTAACCGGCATTACCATCTGCGCCTTGTTTGGTTTGCTGGCAGGCTTGTGGCCGGCTATCAAAGCCTCAAAACTAAACCCGATAGCGGCGTTGCGATATGAGTAATGCAATATAAAATGTATGATCTGCAAACAATAAAACAAAAGCCTGTAGTGATGCAGGCTTTTGTTTTATTGTTTGCGAGGCTGTATTCTTTTTCGTTTTTACTTTTGAATATTAATTTGAAGAATGGCAACAATTATTGACCTGATAGGAAACACTCCGATGGTGAAGCTGAAGAGCGTGGTGAAGAATAAAAACGTAACAATTTATGCTAAGCTGGAAGGTAATAACCCCGGCGGAAGTGTGAAAGACCGCGCGGCTTACGGTATGATAAAAGGTGCGCTTGACAGGGGTGAACTAAAACCGGGAACCAAACTGATAGAAGCAACCAGCGGCAACACCGGAATTGCGCTGGCAATGATTGCTTCGTTGTATAAAATAGAGATTGAATTGGTGATGCCCGAAGATGCCACGCGCGAACGTGTGCTGACCATGCAGGCCTTTGGCGCAAAAGTGATACTGACACCGAAAGAACACAGTATAGAAGGCTCTATTGATTATGTAAATGAGCAACTGCAAAAAGGCGGTTATATTAACCTGAACCAATTTGCCAACCCTGATAATTACGGGATGCATTACCAAACCACAGGTCCCGAAATATGGCGTGATACAGAAGGAGAGGTGACGCATTTTGTATCTGCCATGGGAACTACGGGAACCATTATGGGCGTGTCGAAATATTTAAAAGAACAAAACCCGGATGTGCAGATTATAGGCTGCCAGCCAACCGATGGCTCGCACATTCCCGGCATCCGCAAATGGCCGGAAGACTACCTGCCGGACATCTTTGACAAAAGCCGCGTTGACCAAACAATTGATATAGATGAACAAGATGCTCGCGACATGGCAAAGCGCTTAACAAAAGAAGAGGGTATCTTCAGCGGCATGAGCAGCGGCGGTGCTGTGTATGCAGCGCTGCAGGTGGCAAAGACATTAGATAAAGGCGTTATTGTGTGTGTCATTTGCGACCGTGGCGACCGGTATTTATCTTCAGATTTGTTTGACTGATTCCGGCATCGTTTTTTCTTTTTACACTAATAAATAAACTACTATGGCAAAGAGTACTGATGATAAAAAAGTATCAGGCAATAAAGACCCTGAGCATGTAAAAGAGGCGCTGAACCAGGCTGAAAAAGACATTGCAACTGATGCTGACCTAAGCATTCATAGTCCTAATGATGATCTGGATGAAGGTGAGCTGGCGAACTTAGGTGGTGATAAGAATGATTTGGTATAAATAAAAGAGGCTGTCTCAAAAGTCGGGACAGCCTCTTTCTTATTCGGATACCTGATGGAGAAAGTTCTCGTTTAAGCGATTCTCAAAGCCTTTATTTTACTTTTGAGACAGCCTCTTTTATTGTATAAATTATCAACTCAACCTCATGGCGCTGTCGTTTTCTTCTGCAAAATTTCCTGCAATTGCTTTTGATACGTATAGCTTACCGGTATTGTTTTATCATCCAGCGTTAACGAGTTTTTATTCCACGTATTGATCTTTTCAATGGGTACAATATAAGAGCGGTGCACGCGTGTAAAAAGTTGTGATGGCAGCTTCTCCGATACTACTTTCATACTCATGTGAATGAGATAAGATTTACCGGATGTGTAGATTTTTATATAATCATCCAGCGCTTCTATCAGCTCGATATCTTTAAAGAGAATTTTTACCCACTGGTAGTTGTATTTTACAAACAGGTAGCCTTCATTTACTTCCTTGCTCTGCCTGTATTCAATGTATTCCCTCGCTTTGGTAGCCGCCTTTACAAAACGATCATAATCGAATGGCTTCACTAAGTAGTCAACCGCATCAAGATCGAAACCCTGCGCGGCATAGTTACTGTATGCCGTAGAGAAAACAACAGGCGGTTTATTATCGAGGTTCGAATAAAACTGCATGCCGTTTACATCGGGCATTTGTATATCAAGAAAAAGGAAATCAAAAGCTTCGCCACTGTTGATGAATTCGGCAGCCGTTACCGGGTCAGTAAAGGTCTTTATCATGTCGAGCCAGCCTGTTTGCATTGCATAATTCTGCAACAGTTGCAGGGCAAGTGGTTCATCGTCTAAAGCAATACATTTCATGTCAATTTAAATTTATGGTTAGCAAAACAGAAAACCGGTTATCGTCAGAAAAAATACTTAATTCGTGCCGTTTATTGTACAAAAGCTCCAGCCGGCGGCGCGTATTGCTGATGCCCATGCCGGTGCTTTCGTGGCGCGTTGTACTGTTGGGTTGGAAATCGTTAACGCAGGTAAATATCACCTTGTTGTTTTCAGCTTTTATACTGGCTTCTATAGAAGAACTGCGGTGTGTGCTGATGCCATATTTAAACGCATTTTCTATAAACGGAATAAACACGAACGGAGCAATGCGCGCGATATTGATGTCGCCTTTGGCAGTAAAGCAAATGGAATTATTATTCGTTAACCGCAGCTTTTGCAGCTCGATATAACTATTGATAAAATCAATCTCCTGCTGTAGCTCAACATCATTACCCTTGCAGTCTTCCAGTGTATAACGCATGATGCGCGACAGCTTAATAACCGCATCAGCCGTCTTTTGATTGTTAGCAATGGCAAGAGAATAAATGCTGTTTAAAGTATTGAATAAAAAGTGCGGGTTTACCTGCGTTTTTAATAGGTTCAATTCCGTTTCGAGTTGTTGTTTACTGATCTCTTCTTTTATTTCTTCGGCCGAAAACCATTGCCTGACTATTTTGCCACCTGTACTGACTACTAAAGCAATCAGGAACAGCGTAACCGCGCCGCCGGAGAAATAATAAGGACCACTGTAATGGATTTGTTTCGCGTAAGGCGTATGCAAAAAATGCGCTGTCTCCGGCGACAGTTGCATGATGGTATAAATAGCAGTGAGGTATAAAAAGAAGTAAGCGAAAATGCTAAGAATATACAGCGCAGGCTTTTTTTGCGCCAGCAGGCGGGGAATAAGGATGCGGCTGTTGAGATAATAAAAGAGAATGAGCAGCAGGTTCGATGCAATGAGCATCGTAATGAAGCGCGGACTATCTAACGGCGCCTTCGATTTATCGTAATTTAAAAACTGGAACGGCAGCAGGAAAAAGCACAACCATGCAGCGACGACTAAGCTCCATTGAAGTACAATATTCCGTTCTTTCTGCAACTTGTTTTTATTTTCCACCGAAATGTAGCGAAGTATTTAGGTATAATAAAAATGGTATTAGATAAAGTTGCACCTTTTATCGGCTAATATGATTCGCCTTCGCCCGGAAAGCTTTCTTCTTTTACATCAATGATGTACTGCTGCACTGCATTTGTAATCTGCTCGCTCAGTTTTGCGTATTGCCGCAGGAAGCGCGGCTTAAACTCAGTATTGATACCGAGCATATCATGCATTACCAGCACTTGTCCATCGCAGTTGATGCCCGCCCCGATACCAATGGTAGGAATGTGAAGCGAAGCCGTAACTTCTCCTGCTAATGAAGCCGGTATTTTCTCCAGCACCAGCCCAAAGCAGCCAGTCTCCTGCAGCAGTAAGGCATCGCTTTTTAGTTTGGCAGCTTCAGCTTCTTCTTTTGCCCGCACATTGTAGGTGCCGAACTTATAAATGCTTTGCGGCGTTAAACCAAGATGCCCCATAACGGGTATGCCTGCAGATACAATGTTCTTAATGCTGCGGCTTACTTCTTCGCCGCCTTCCAGTTTTATAGCATGTGCGCCGGTTTCTTTCATAATGCGGATGGCAGAAGCAAGGGCGATATCGGGATTGCTTTGATAAGAACCGAAAGGCAAATCGACCACCACCAGCGAGCGCTTCACGGCGCGGATAACCGAAGAGGCATGATAGATCATCTGGTCGAGCGTGATGGGCAGGGTAGTTTCATGCCCGGCCATTACATTGCTGGCACTGTCGCCCACAAGAATAACGTCAATACCGGCATCATCGAACAACTGCGCAAACGAAAAATCGTATGCCGTAAGCATAGAGATTTTCTCGCCGTTGGCTTTCATTTTCTGCAGTGTGTTCGTGGTGATTTTGCGGATTTCTTTGGTGACAGACATAGTATATAAATGAAGAGGCAAAGCTATGGGTTAGGGGTGAGTAATTGGCTTGTTTGGTAGTAGCTGTTGAATAGGGGAAGGTGCATATATTTGAGAGGTAACAACCTGTAATTGCGAACCTTTGCAATACTTGGCAAAAAAAGATTACACGCACAGACTTTACACCATTATTCAATACAAAGTATGAGTTACTGCAATGCCATAGAAACCATGACCGGCGACAAAAAAGCGTTGCACAAATACTACCACGACAATCATTATGGGTTTCCGATTCATGATGATAATGAATTGTTTGGCAGGCTGATTTTAGAAATTAATCAGGCAGGGTTGAGTTGGGAAACCATTTTAAAAAAAGAAGCTTCGTTCCGGAAAGCTTATAGCAATTTCAGCATTAAAAAAGTGGCAGCCTATACACAAAACGACCGCGAGCGGCTGCTGGCAGACGCAGGAATCATCCGCAATGGTTTGAAAATAAACGCAGCTATAGAAAATGCAAACACCATACTGGCATTGCAAAAAGAGTTTGGCTCGTTTGAAAAATGGCTGGCGCATCATCACCCGAAAACGAAAGAGGAATGGGTAAAATTGTTTAAAAAAACTTTCCGCTTCACGGGTGGCGAAATTGTAAACGAGTTCCTGATGAGCATTGGTTATCTGCGGGGCGCACACCCTGACAATTGCCCGGTTCATAAGGAAATTTTGAAGCAAAATCCTATGTGGGCGAGGAAATGAAGAAGGCAATAATATTTACCGATATATTCTTTATTACATTCATAATAGTAATAAAACTTACAGTCAGCTATGCTTACTAACATTCATCCGAAATTACCCATGCGCAATAAAGCGGTTACCAGGCATTATTACCTCGATGGCTTAGGCTTCGAAGAAGCTGGAAGTGCTGGTTATGATGGCTACCTGATGGTAGAAAAAGACAATGTTGAAATTCATTTTTTCGAATTCAAAGAACTCGATCTGAAAGAAAACTACGGACAGGTTTATATTCGTACCGATGATATTGAAGGTTTGTATCAATCCCTGTTAGATAGAAAAATAACCATACATCCAAATGGTCATTTGGAAACAAAGCCCTGGAAGCAAAAAGAATTTTCGTTGCTTGATCCCGACAATAACTTACTCACTTTCGGGCAAAGCATGTCTTTCTAATAAAGAATAATTACTTACAAAAGATAAAGCCGGAAAGAGATGATAAATACGAAAAAGCCGCTGACATAATCAGCGGCTTTTTATCAAATAACAAGTAACAAATCAGTTCGTCTTTTCCGGCAGCAAGATCGCTTCCAGCACATTCTTACCATCAAACAGCTTGTTCGCTGTCGCTTTAATGTCGTCAACGGTAAGGGCGTTTACGCGGCTTTCGTAATTGTACAATTGCTTCGCCTCGTCACCATTAAAATAAACACCCTGTATTTTATCGCTCCAGTAATTGTTGCTCTGCACATTTATTTTATACTGTTCCAGCCAGGCCTTTTTTATTTTATCCAGGTTCACCTGCGAAGGTCCATATTGTTTCATGCTGTCAATCTCTGCCTGCATTGCTTTCAGCACCGTATCCACATGCTCCGGCGCTGTTGGCAATTGAGCCACCAGTGAATAACCGTTGTAAGGATATTTCTGCAGGCTGCCGCCAATGCCGCCGCCATAAATAGCACTCATCTTTTCGCGGATGTCTTCGATAATTTTGATGTTCAAAATCTCTGTCAGCGCCGATGTCTTCAGGTCAAGATCTTCGCTGTATGGCACTTCACCGGAGTACACATTTACCACCATGCTCTTAGGTTCGGTGCCCTTATGGAACGTAAAGGTTTGGTCGCCGGTTGTTGGTCGCAAACCATTGTCTTTAAATGCCGCCGGCTTCTTATTGCCTGGCAGGCTGCCAATGTATTTAGCCAGCAATGGCTTCATATTTACAGTATCAATATTGCCCACAAAAATGAAAGTAAAATCCTGCGCATTGTCCAGTTGTTCTTTGTAGATAGACAGCATACGGTCAAGATTTGTTTTATCAAAATCACCCGGTGATGGAACGGCAACCGGAGCTAATGGATTGTTGGCATAACGCACCTGTACAAACGTATCTATAAACGCCGTTTGCGGGTCTTGCAAGGCAAACTGCGTAGCCGATTTTTGCTTCTCTTTCCACGCATTGTACAAGGCTGCATCCTTGCGCGGCGAAGTGGCATATAGGTACACCAACTGCAATAAAGTTTCTACATCTTTCACGCTGCTGCTGCCATTTATGCCGGAACTAAGCCGGCTGATGAAAGGCGCCGCCGATGCATTGCGGCCTGCCAGCACTTTCGATAAAACGCTTGGCGTAAAAGTGCCAACACCCATCTGCTGAATAACGCCCGTGGCAAATGTGGCGTTCTCTTTATCTGCCGCGCCATACAACGACTGACCTCCCTTGCGGAACGATGTCATAATGATTTCATCATCCTTAAACGTCGTGGGTTTTAAGATGACTTTAGCGCCGTTGGCAAATGTCATTTCCGTTACGCCCAGTTCAGTATTCTTCTTTGTGCTGATTATTTTACCAGCCGCGGGTTTTGTTTTCAGAAGTTCGGTGGCTACCGCCTTCTCTTCATAATTCTTTACGTTTGCGTTCAGCACTTTTTTAGCTGTTGCCAATAGCTGCGCACTGTCCGGGAAGGCAATCGTTCCGCTCGACGGACCTTGCAGACTTACAAAAATATTCTCATTGCTTTTCAGCGAATCGCTTTGCGCATTCACTTCTTTCAGCGTGATGCCGGGCAGCAAATCTTTATAATAACCATATTCAGCCAGGATGCCGGGCGATGGTTCATGCTGAAGAAACAAGCGGATATATTCTTCTGCCAGTTGGCTCGATTGTGTCTTTGCGCGGTTATTATACAACTGCTCAATACCTGCCATCTGGCCTTTCTTGGCGCGGTCCAGCTCAGCCTGTGTAAAGCCATACTGCTTTACGCGCTCTATCTCGGTAAGTAAAGCCGTCAATGCAGTATCCACACCTTGCTGACCGGCCACCGTTACCGCGTTGAAGCCTTCATAGTTGCGTGCTTCGCTGCCAAAACCAGTGCCGGCATACAGGAACGGCGGCTTCGGGCTTCTACCCAGTTCGCTAAGGCGTTCATTCATTATAGCGGTAAACAGGTTTTTTACAATCGTACTGCGGTAATCACCAATCGTTATTTCTTCCTTCTCTTTATGAATGGGATATTGTACCTGCACCACGTAGTTGGTAGCTTCAGGGTCGGTTATCACCAGCGCTTCGCTTTTTTGCCTGGCTGGCACCGAAGCATAAAAGCGTTCTTTCTCGTTGACAGGGTTTTGCAAGCTGCCAAAGTATTCCTTTATTAAAGCTTCGGTTTTATTTACGTCAATATCACCCACTACAATTACCGCCTGCAAATCCGGGCGATACCAGGTTTTGTAAAAACGGGTCAGGTTGCTATCGGGCGTGCTGCGCACAATACTGTCCACACCAATCGGGATGCGGTCCGCATAGCGCGAACCTTCGTATGCAACGGGATAAATTTTGCGGAACATGCGGTCATCAGCGCCCTTGCCCAAACGGCTTTCTTCCAGCACCACGGGGCGCTCGCCTTTTATTGCATCCGCATCAAAGGTTTGATACGCTGCCCAGTCCTGCAACACACTTAATCCTTTGCGCAGGTTGCCGCTATCGGTAAGCGGTATCGGCAGTATATAAACCGTTTCATCAAACGATGTATAGGCATTCAAATCAGCACCGAATGAAACGCCCATTTTCTGCAGAAAATCCACGAGGTCATTCTTGGCAAAATGTTTTGTACCATTAAAAGCCATGTGCTCGGTAAGATGCGCAAGACCTTGCTGGTTATCATCTTCAAGTATAGAACCTGCATTGGTCACCAGCCGAAGTTCGGCTTTGTTTTCCGGCGTTGTGTTGCGCCGGATGATGTAGGTAAGACCGTTTGGTAAAATGCCTGTATGAATGTTAGTATCCAGGGGCAATTTGGTGGTTAAATCCTGCGCGATGCCCTGCGCGGCAATCAGGGTACACAAGCTTGCCACGGCAAGAAAAGAAAGCTTTTTAAGCATGATGATAAAACAATATTTGGATAACAAAAGTATTTGAAAAGAAGCGGCGCGTGGAAAGATGGCTAATAAAGTAATGTGAAGGATTGGGCGATGCCTAAGCAATCTGAAAACAATTCAAAGAATCATCTTCGGAAAATACTATCCAGATACCCCGAAGATGAAAAGGAAAACTGGCAGAAAACTATCGAACAAAACAAACAATATTTTTCCGCTACTTCAGCTTTTTTCGCAGCCAGGCTCTTACCGGTTCATCATACCACTTTAAACTTGCATAAGCCAGCACAACAGCGCCCGAAAAGGTAAGCAGCGCGTATGGCCAAGCCTGACCTAACGTAATACCGGCATGATTGCTTACCCATGCCACGTAAAAATAAACAAGCACATAATGCGTCATGTACAGGGGATAGGAAAGAGCGCCGATAAAGCTACAGATTTTACGTTCCCTTTCGCCGTGCACCACGCCGCTGGCACCAATATAAACAATCAGCGGAAACATAACGATAATGCAAAAAGCTTCGTATAAACCATTCATCCAGAGATGTTCTGCACCGCCTATTCTCGGCATCAGCAAAACAACCGCCACCAGCACGCTGCACCACAAAAAAGCATTTTTTATATAGATTGGTCGCGCCACGCGCGAAAGGAGCAGACCGGCAAAAAAGGGAAATATGGTACGCGTTATTCCAATGCGCATTTGTTCGGTATTCAGCGTCCAGCCACCTGTCACGTCTCCGTTCGGGTTGGTAACCGCAAAATGCAGCAGCACCGCACCTGCCAGCACTACAAAAACAGCCAATGCTTTGTTTGATAATTTCCTAAGCCCCAGCGCGTACAGAATATTTGCGATGTACTCGAAAAAAAGCGACCAGCCGACACTATTGAGCGGATGCATTTCTTCCCAGCCGCGGATATCCATAGAAAGCGGGATGGGCAAAATCGTGCATCCAATCAGCCAGACAGTAATCAGCATCCATAAGGGAACTTCATGAATGTGCGGCCATATCGTTGAATCGGTAAAGTAAAAAGTGATGGCGCCGAGCGTCATGCCCAATACAACGAGGGGTTGCAGCCGCTCAAACCGGCGCCGGAGAAAGCCGCCGATGGTTAACTTGTTCCACCTGTCGTCGTATGCATAACCAATCACAAAGCCAGACAGGAGAAAGAAAAAATCAACGGCTAAGTAACCATGATTGACAACATTATTGAGGTGGCTTGTGGAAAGCGGCTCGGCAAGATGAAAGCATACTACGATAACAGCCGCTACACCCCGAAGTCCGTCTAATATTTGATAATGCGGCTTTGTGCCCAGTTGGTTATTATTCATTACCAGCATGAAAATCTGGGCAATATACGGCGGCTTAATTAAAGAATAAACTGGATGAATTTTATCAGAACAAAGCAACCAATCCAAGCTGAGTTCTCATCACCACTGTTGATGCTTTTCAACTAAGCCAGATTGAAAAGCTGAACTTAGCCCCACTATTTCAAAACCGCTTTTTGACTGCTGTTTTCTGTCAGGCTATATTTCTGTTGTGTTCACAAGTTTTTGAAACGAAAAATCTGGGTTACGCATTTCTATTTCGTTCCTGCTCGAATCTTCTTGTGCTTCTTTTGCATAAACAAACATTTTTTGCTCGTAGTCGTCAATGGCTTTTTCTATGGTTTCAAATTTTCCGCCCGTGAGATTGTCAGATAAGATTAAAGCATCCATGAGCCCGGTATTTACGCCTTGTCCCGCAAAAGGTGGCATCAAATGAGCCGTATCGCCAATGAGTGTTATTGGTAATGGACGGTTGTTTTTCCACGGTTTGTTTAATGGAAATTTTCTGGTTGGTAAACCAACAAAAAATGTTGTTGAGCGAATTAACCGTTTGTATTTTTCATCCCAGTTTGAAAACCTGTTCAAAAGAAACTCAATTACGCTGTCGGTGTTTTGAAAGTCTAATCTTTTTCATTGTTCCATTCTTCCGGTTTTTTAAAAATGATGCCGTATGATAATGCACCATTGTTAAATGGATTTGCAACAAATAAATTTTCTCCATAAGCGGTCATTAGCCGGTTGTTGTTGCACAACCGGAAAAATTCGGTGCAGTTGGTTTCAGGTTTATCAATGTCGCCTTGAATAATAAAAGTGCCTGTTTCTTTTATTTCGCTGTCCGAAACATAGTTTTTCGCTTTCGACATTCCGCCATTGGCTACGATAACAAAATCTGCGGTCGCACTCGGTTTGTTATCAAAGTCCAGAATCCATTTTCCGTTTTGTTCTTTAAGTCCTGTAAGTTTTCTGTCCCAGATAACTGTATCGCTTTTCAAACTGTCAAGCAGCATCTTCCGTAAAGCGTTTTTGTTTATTTCGGGATTGTCAAACTTGTTTTCGGCTGTCGGGTTTCTGGTAGATAAAATGTTACCTTGTTTATCCGAAAAATTGATTCCCATGGGCAAGGCTAAGTCGTAATAAGTTTGTAGCAAACCCGCTTTTCTTATGGCTCCTGTCCCGAACTTTTGTGAAGGTCAAGTGTACCGCCCCAAACTCTTGCCTCCGGGTCGGCATCTCTTTCATAAACGGTTATGTTCGTATTGTTTTGTTGTAACAACTTTGCCATTGTTAGCCCAACATGTCCGCCACCGATAACGGCAACACTTTTATTACTTAGTAAATTCATATTTTGTCTTTTTAGTGATGTTTACAGGGTCGTTTGTAAATTGCTGCCACTGTTGAATATTGGCGTTGCATGGAGCAACAAAGGTTCGTTAGCATCTGCAACGCCAATGCAATGTTACCGGCATTTTATTCGCCAAGAGGCAAATGTGTACTTACAGCTATTCTGTTCCAGGCATTCATTAGAACAATTTGCATAATGATTTCGCCAATAGTCTCTGCGCTAAAAAACTTTTCTGCTTGTTTGTAAGTAGCGTCTGAAACCCCGTTTTGATGAATTAGAGTTACTTCTTCTGTCAGAGCAAGAATCGCTTTTTCTTCGGCTGTAAATAGATTTGCTTCCTTCCATGCACTTAATAGAAATAATCTCTGCTGTGTTTCGCCAGCTTTTAAAGCTTCTCTGGTGTGCATATTCATGCAAAAAGCACATGAGTTAATTTGCGAAGTCCTTACCGTTATCAAATGCTTTAGGGTTGGCGACAGGGTAGATTTACTTAAAATGATTGCCAAACCATACATGGCTTTTCATGCTTCGGGTTGTGTTTGTTCAATGTTTATTCTTTGTTCCATCTTTATTTGTTTTTGATGGAGCAAAACTATTACAGACCATAAGTTCGCTTGCTTAAACCCGTTTAAGAAATTCTTTTGCTTCTTATTTCACTTAAGTATTCAGGTGTAAATCCTAAAAAGGAAGCTAACAGGTATTGAGGTATCCGTTGTACAAATTCTGGATATTGCCAAAGGCGAAGGAATTTTAGCACTACCGCTTAATAGAATTACAAATGTTTAATGACTTCCATCAGCCCCACTTCCGGCAATACCTTGTTAGCGGCTGGTCTTCTCCTTTCCTGCTGCCAGTTCAGTAGGTGTCAGCCCGAATTCTTTTTTAAAAACAAATGAAAAGTGAGACAGCGCCTCAAAGCCTAAGTCAAGGTAAATTTCCGTTGGCTTTTTGTTCTTCTTGTTGATGAGAAAATGCGCTTCCTGTAATCTTCTTTGCACTAACCATTGGTTGGGTGTATTGTTAAACGTGGCTTTGAAATCCCGTTTAAAAGCCGACAAACTTCGCCCTGTTAAAAAAGCGAACCGTTCAATACTCACATTGAATTTAAAATTACGGTTCATAAATTCTTCCATGTTAATCTTTTGAGGAATACCATAATCAAAAAATAAACCTGCGAATTCTGGCTGTTGTTGCAGTAAAATGATCAATAGCTCTTCACGTTTCACGTCAGCAAAAGCATCTTGTATTTTTCCGTGATTGTAATAGGGCTGTAATGACTGAATATAATTTGGCAGAAACTCATTTTTGTTTACGTTCACAAGCGTTGAAGAAGAGTTGAATTTCGGCGTTTTGCTTTTATGTTTTTCCTGAAACCTTTTAAGAAATGCTTCATCAAAAAACACAAATACTTTCTCCAGCTCGCCATCAACTTTTATTTTATTGAAGCGGCATAAGCGGTTCTTTCGCGCAATGCAATATTCGCCCGCTTTCAATTCGTAATGTTCGCTTCCGTCATAAAGGTTCATGATTCCTTTTACAACGTAAACGAATGTATGGTCGGCTATAAATTGCTCGGGTGAAATTTCTTTCCCAACATAATGCATGTGTGCTGTGTTATCTTTCATTTTGCAATGCCAAATTTACAAATACATCATTTCACTTTTGCTAATAAAGCCCGTGTTTCAGCTACAACGCGTTCCTGAAATTTTACATCTCTTGATAATTCAGAACCAAGCATTGGGTTGCCTTTTTCGTCGAAGTAAATTCCTGTTTTTCCAGATGTACCGGTTAATATTTTTGCAATCAGTTTTGCAGACTTTTCGGGCGTACTGCTGTATTTAGAAAACGGCGGAATAACCGACATGATAAGTCCGAATATTTTTTTAACTACCGGGTTCATGCTTTCACTGCCAAGTGCCGTTCCCCGGGTAATTCCGGGCTCAACTATATTAAATTGTAACCTCGGGGTTTCTCTTGAAAAAAACATCGCGGCGGCAAGAACACATTGCTTTGATGTAGCATAAGCATCTATCCCGCCCATTTTTGCCCCGCCTTCTTTCCATTCTCCTCCCGCACTTGCTTCGGCAGATAGATAACGGCCTCCTTTCATGCCCATAATTTTTGCAGGTTTGCGTTCAGGATCTTCAATTGCAGAACCTATGAACACTATGTTTGCGCCATCAGGAAGATGAGGTACAAGTGACTCGGTTAATGCGAACGCACCAAGATAATTTGTAGCGAATGTCATATCCCAACCCTGAGCACTTTTTGTTGCTTTCTGCGGCATAATTCCGGCGTTATTCAGCAATCCGCCTATCGTAAGATTGAGTTTTATAATTTGTTGTGCCGCTTGTGTTACGCTTGCAATGTCTGAAATGTCGCACACTATTGACAACGCATTTTGTCCATTGTCTTTTATAATTTTTTGTACTTTTTCAAGTTTCTGCGGGTTTCGCCCAACAAGAACAACCGTTCCGTGTTTGGCGAGTTCTAATGCTGTTTCGTAGCCAATTCCTGAGGTTGGTCCTGTAATGATATAGGCTTTTTTACTTTCCATTGTCTAAAATTTATGTTGCAAAAGTGAACATAAATTTTTTTGTCAGCTTTCCTGTAAAGTCCAGATTCGCTGTCTTGAAAAGGCCAAACGCCGGTGTGTCTGTTTGCAACGATGGCTAAGTTGTATAACAGCCACATTTCTTAGGCGCAGTTTTGTTAGAGAAACGCGTAAACGTACATATGGTCCATAGTATCCTGATACTTTGCTAATTGTTCTCTTGCGCATCCCGCCTAAGTTTCAGCAATGTCAAAATAATGTTGCTGCATTGCTATCTGCCCGGTATCATAGGTAAGAGCGTAAGATGCAGTTATGTCAAACGCAGGAGCGATATACGCTTTTTCCAGCTTTTTCCTCTGTCCTTCTTTTTCTTTGAAACGTCAAGGATAGACTTAAAACCGACATATGCCACAGCTTGCAATCCAACGCGTTTATAGCTGTCTTTATATTTGCCACCAGTGGTGTCACCTTTAGCGTCTTCGTGAGTTAAAGTAATGCCCGGCTGCCAAAAAATATGAACACTATCCCTTGCCGCTTGATTAGATTGAGCCAAAGAATGAAAGACAGTAATTAACAGGAATAGCGTAAAAGTATCGGTACAGGACTTTGGTATTGGTATATCAGAAGATAAAAAGGCCCAGTTGTTCGATCGGTATTTTCGGGTTGATTACTCCGGCAGCAATTACTCCGGGTTGGGGCTGGGATTGTATATTTCCAGCGAAATCATTAGCCGGCATGCCGGCCAGGTAGGCGTTAATAGTGAACCGGGGAAGGGAAGTACTTTCTGGTTTACACTTCCGGTTAAGGCGGTGTAAAAGATGAGTGATGATGTTGAGTTAGATTTTCTGTTGGTTTAAGCTCAATCATTTTCATCCCGAACAAATTATTATCCGCCATCTTTCTACTTATTATAAATGCGGTGACTATCAATATAGTTCCCGCATTGCTTTTGCGTCTACTAATTGTTTCTGTAAAAAATATATCTCTCAATGCTTTTACCTGTATAATAAGTGCCGGTAAATTCACTGTTTCCTGAAAAAACAATATCATCAAAATACAGGTCGAGCGTTGCCCCGTTACCGCCGTTGAGCGATGTAGAAAACGTTGTATGCGGATTGGTGTAATAATTTCCATACCGGTCGTAGTAACCTTCGGAAGCATCGGCGGTGTACCAATCGCCCTGCATCAAATTGTAGCCGTCATCGTATTGCGCACTGCCATTGCTGTAAAAGGAAAACACACCATTAATATGCGCATTGAACGGATACCAGCCATTACCATAACTTTCCGAAGCATCATACAAATACCAGGAGCCGGCAAGAGGATCTGACACCACTACAGGTGGCGCTTCATACGTTTTTACACAAGATGAAAAGGAAAAAATAAGGATGGCAAATAAGGACGTGCGTAGTATTGTTTTCATGTCATTTTTGTTTTTATGTGTGAGAATAAAAGACAACAATATTTGATTTAGCAACTAAAAAAGATAACCGGTTTATCTTCTTTTTTGCAAAAGCTACTAACTGTTAGTATGAGATAGAAAAAGGATAGGGAAGTTGGAAAAGCAGCCGTTAAAAAAATACAAAAATAAAAAACTTTATCTGCGTAATATAAGACGAGAATGAAAGCATTAGCGCTACAAGAAACCCCAAACCCGTAAAAGTATATTTCCGTTTTAATTTTTCTTAGCTTGTAGCTGATGATCCGTAATAAAACCAAAGCACATGCTCATCATGATTTTGATTGATAGCTTTCTATTATTGATACTCATTTTTATCATCGTACTGAAAACCATTCACTATTTTAAAAACATCAGGCGCCGACGCCTGATTGACTGGTTTTGTTTCACCAGTTATAGTATCATTTTATCAAGCACACCCAAAAGTGCAGAAGCCAGGCGCAGGCAAAACATCTATACCATTTGCATAGCTGTTTTGCTGCTCATCATCGGCTTTGCAGTGTATATAGACGTACTGATGTTAATATAAAAAAGATTATTGTAAACTATGTAAACCTATAGAAACAGGAGTGTTCATTTATTTTACATCTTCGCTTCTGGCATCAGCTTTACTCACTTTTTGGTTCCGTTTCCGTTCTTGTTTTCTGAAATAAATATTGATAGATGGCCATCTGCGAGCGCACTTTCTTCTTGCTGTCGCCTTCAATATATTCATTGCGAAGCCCGTCATTCAGGTTGCGGGCTTTCACGTTATCGCTAAGCTGTATGTTTAAAATATCTTTCATCTCCTGCCTGATGGTTTCATCAAGAATGGGCACAGCTACTTCTACACGATGATCTAAGTTTCTTACCATCCAGTCGGCAGAAGAAATATACATTTTATCCTTGCCGCCATTGCCAAACCAATACAATCTTGCATGCTCTAAATACTGATCAACGATGCTAATGGCTGTAACATGATATTTATGTTTCGAGGTATCGAAATCGCCGGAAAAAATGCCGCGGACAATCAGGTTTACTGTTACACCGGCGGCTACCGCATCGTATAATTTGCTGATGAGTTTTTCGTCGCTAAGCGAGTTTACTTTTACAGTAATCAGTCCTTTCTTTTTTCCTTTTGCCAGTTTTATCTCGCGTTCTACCATGCTCATCATTTGCTTACGGATGGTTACAGGCGCTAACAGCAAGGTTTTGCAGGCAAGCAGTGGCGCCATTGTTTTCGGGTTTTCCAGGTAGCGAAACACGCGGTTTATATCTCCCATAATGGCTTTGTTAGAAGTAAGCAGGCAAAAGTCGAGATACACGCTTGATGTCTTTTCATTCAGATTGCCGGTGCTTACAAAGCCATACTCTTTCGAGCTTTTGCCACTGCGTTTTTTTATTACGCATACCTTACCGTGAACCTTCATGTTTTCCAGCCCAACCAACACTTTTACGCCTTCATCTTCAAGTGTCACTTTCCAATAGAGGTTGGCTTCTTCGTTGAAGCGGGCACGCAGTTCCAGCACCACCGTTACTTCTTTACCATTGCGCGCCGCATTGATTAATGCGTTTACAATCTTCGAATCTTCGGCAAGTCGGTAAGCTGTCATTTTGATGGAAACAACATCAGGCTCTATTGCCGCTTCGCGCAGCAAATCGATAATAGTATTGAATGAATGATAAGGAAAATACAACATCACATCCTGTTGCTGTATCACATCTGTTACCCGCATACGTTGCTGTATAGCAGGATGTGTAAAAGGCTGCAGGCGCGCAATACCGCTCTTTGGGAACACATCCGGGAAATCCATAAAATGCCGGAAGTTGTGAATGCGTCCGCCGGGAATCATGTTATCGCGCTTGGTAAGATTCAAGCGTTGAATCAGGTATTCTAGCAACCCGCTATCCATTTCTTTATCATACACAAACCGTGTAGGTTTTCCTTTACGGCGGTTGCGAATGCCTTTCTCTATCTTTTGTACAAAAGAAGATGACATGTCTGTGTCGAGGTCTATTTCGGCATCTTTCGTTATCTTAAAGATGTGTGCATCATAACGCTCGTAATTGAAGTAAGAGAAAATGTATGGCAGGTTAAAACGGATAACATCCTCAAGCAGGATAATGTACTTTTTATTTCCTTTGGAAGGCAGCGTAACAAAGCGCCCCAGCACTTTGCTTGGTATTTCTATCAGCGCATATTTTTGTGTATAAGCCGATGAGGCGTTGCTCATTACCACACCGAGATAAATGCTTTTTTCGCGCAGATAGGGAAGCTGTGGCACGCCTTCAATCAGAAGCGGAATAATATTCGAGCGAACGCGATCAATAAAATATTTTTTTACAAATTCCTGCTGGTCTTCTTCCAGTTGCGTTTCATCTACCAGGAACACGTTCTGTTCCTGCATCTCTGCAAAAATTCCTTTCCAGATGCGGTCAAACTCGCTTTGCTGCTTGAGCACGGTAAGCTGTATTTCGTCAAGCACCGCCTGTGGATTGGTTTCCAGGTGCATGTTCAGCTTCTTGTTGCTTACTTCCACCATACGCTTTAATGCCGCCACGCGCACGCGGAAAAACTCATCCTGATTATTGGAAAAGATACCGAGAAAACGGATGCGATCCTTTAAAGAAACCGTTTTGTCTGCCGCTTCCTGCAACACCCTTGCGTTGAAAGAAAGCCAACTGATATCGCGCGGTACAAACTTCTTTTTCATAGCGTATGATTAAGGCAATGGCAAATATGATAAAAAGAGATGAAGAATAAGAAGCGAAGGCAAAATGATAATATGGTTATTGTGAATGGTGAGTGTTAAGCTGTGTGCAATAAATTTATAAGATACATTTTCAATACTCGATTTATTACTCACCACTCACTATTCTCATTCATACGATATTCCAAAAGCTTTGCAGAATTCTTCACGGGTGCGTTCCATTAACCACGAATAGCGCAGGTATAATTTATGCTTTTTGTTTTCGGCTTTGTTTAGCAATTTTTCTACAGCCGATGTAATATTAGCTGCAAAGTTTTTTTTCTGTGTAAAAAACAACGTGGTATAATGAGAAAGCGCTTTGCGATACACATCATCACTTACAGAAAATCTTTTTTTCAACAATAATAAACAACGGAATTGCTCGATAAAACTATTGCCGGATGTGTACATGCCCGTGCTAACATCGGTGTTATGCGAACGGAAATAGTTGAGTAATTTGCCACTGATAAAAACATCGCCCTGGCTCACCATTTCTGACCAAAAAATCCAATCGCCACAGAATCGAAAATTCATGTAATCGTTTGGAATAGACTGGTAAGCAGATTTTTTAAACACCACCATACTTGCGTTATAAATGGTAGAATGATAAATGAGATATTTATTCACATAATCTACGCCGTTCATGCACTCGGCTAACTGCGGTGTGTGGGTATGATAAAACACTTCGTTGCCATTGCGCACATAGAACGACTGGCAATACGCTACCGTGCACGATGGGTTTACCAGTAAGCCATCTGCAAGTGTTTGCAGCAAGGAAGGCTCGCACCAGTCATCGCTTTCGGCTATCCAGATGTAGTCGCCTTTGGCAAGACTAATACCCTTATTCCATTGACGAAAAGTAGAACCGCTGTTTTCTTCATTATAAACCACATGACTCACTTTTACATGGTGACGATATTGTTCAATAACCTCCCGGCTGTCATCTGTAGAACAATCATCAAGAAGAATCAGCTCAAAGTTTTTATAGGTCTGATTGAGTATTGAATTAATGCGCTGCTCAATATAGGGCGCATGGTTATAATTCGGAACGATAACAGAGACCAACGGAGCATTTATCATCAGGCAGCTTTTGCGAAAAACCAGTTTTAATATTGCCTTCTGTTGACAAAAGGCAGGCCGATGATGCTTGCTGAAAATGAGCAGATCGTGAACATAGAATAAGTGATGCCCGTTGCAAATGTTATCATCTCTGACTATCATTTTATATCACTGATAATAATTACCTGTAGTTTCCTATCTGCTTTCTTCCTTTTTGTCGCAACATTGTTTTGTATTTGCGGCACGTCTGCTACTTTCACAATACCTTGGTATAAAAAGAAATGAGGAATTGTGCTGCTGCACGTTGCTGTTTGGGTGTTATTATTCCTGTTTCCCATACTGCTGCAAAAGTAGATGCAGGCAAAATCAAATTGTCAGTATAAAAGAAGAAGCGCCGGAATATCTTTTTATAAATGTTGAGTATAGCTTGGTAAAGGTTGTTGATTTATACGCATACATAAGTCTTACATTGTATCGCTTGCATACCTGACAGCCATCCGCAAAAGCAGCTTTTTATTAATGAACTTAAATTACCTGTTGGAGAAAGTTATCGCGATGCTGTTATGGCATTGGCGGGGGGAAGGATGTTAGGCATTAAGTAGCTTTATTTGGTATGTATTTAGAAAAAAATTTATGCTTATTGACTGGAATAAGCAACATAAAATGTAAAAGCTATCACACTTAATAAATCATAACTCACCAATACCTGCTCAGCCAATCTCTGAAGCATGAAAAAGTTTGTGCGGCAGCATCCACGGCCTCTTCTTCTTCCTTTTCATTATTAGCCACTGTATTCAAAGCTGCTGAAAACACATTCCACTTTTCGCGTGTAGCCTTGCCATAACCCGCAAAGAAGGAGAGTTGCTCATCCGGCAAACCGGTTTGTTCTGCCAGCATTTTCTTTATCATTAATCCGCCAAGTGTAGAGCCTTCCATAACGTATAAAGCACCAAACGCGCTTGCATTGTTATTTATTTTGGGAAGTTGCTTACAAACATCTGTAACAGAAGTATGGCAAGAAAGACAGGATAAATTTTGGGTAATGTCGCCAGGTTTTCGCCTTGTGTTGTAGTCAGGTAAAAAAGATGTCTGCAAGTGTGCATCAATCTTTTCGTATACCGGTTTGAAAAAACCGTAAAAAGCCGATAACAGTTTACAATAATCATCAGCCGAATGAATACTTTTTATATAAGGCATCATGGCTGTGTCCAGTTCTTCGTGCGCCGGTTTTGTGGCTTGTCGCAAATTAGCTATTAATGTCATTCAGCTTTAAAATACAGGAAAGACAAAAGTTTTATAATTAGTTTCTGTTAGGCAAAAATGCCTGGCCGGGTCTGTTAGCAGCAGGCGAAGAATAATAAACAGGCATATTGTTTTTTTCGATACCAACACTGCCCGAAATAGAAAACGTCTTTGCATCGTTAACGTATGTTAGCCCTAATTCAGCTCTCGAATACAGCCCTAACTGGTTGCCCTTTGTAAAAAAGGAGTTGTTTGTTTTGTCGCCTGAATTGGGTATAAACGTGCCGTTGAAATTCATGTAAGTTGGCGCTGCAGATATACCTGCAAAAGCGTACACATTGTTGGTGAGTTTGCGATTCAATTGTAAGCCAAGCGGCACCGATACAGAAGATGCACTGCCGCCTTTAAAAAATGAATACCCCATAGATAAGCCGGCATACTTACTAACCGACCATTTGCTGTGTGAGTTGCTGTCGAAAGATGCTCTCGGACGGTTGAAAAAACTATTTCCATAAACACCCGGTAGCCTGCGATTTTGTATAATGCTTTGTGCGGTTACTGCTTTTACAAAAAACATCATCACAATTATAATCAATAGTCTCATGCTATTATGAATTGAAGAATAAAGATACAGAGTGATGTGCGATTGCAAACTGCTAAAATGTGAGTCGTTAGTTATTTTTAAAGAGTGTATTGTGAAAGTGTTTATAGGTTTTATGTTCTTCTATATGAATAAAATATTTGCATAGAGAAAACGAAATAGCCGCCAGTAGTGTTTAAAAAAATAAAACCCGCAAAAGCGGGCTTTATCATGATATGTAGAAAATAAAATCAGAACGCGTTTTCTTCTCCTTTAACAGTATTGGCAAACGTCATAAATACAATACGCATATCGAGCAGGATATTCCAGTTTTCCAGGTACCACAGATCGTATTCCACGCGCTTCTGCATTTGCCATACACTGCTTGTTTCGCCGCGGTAGCCGTTTACCTGTGCCCATCCCGTAATACCGGGTTTTAAAAACTGGCGCACCATGTATTCTTCTATCAGGTTCGAATATTCTTCAGTATGCTTTAGCATGTGCGGGCGCGGACCAACAATACTCATATCACCTTTCAGCACATTGATAAACTGCGGAAATTCATCCAGGCTCGTGCGGCGCAGGAAAGCTCCGATCTTTGTGATGCGTGCATCGCCCCGTGTTGCCTGCTGCGAATTGGCTGATTCATTTACCGTCATGCTGCGAAACTTCAGACACATAAAATCTTTATTGTCTTTACCGCTTCGCGGCTGAATAAAGAAAATTGGTCCTTTCGATTCCAGTTTAATCAGTAAACCAATAAGAGGTATAAGCCATGAAAGAACAAATATGGTAACAAACAAACTTACCACAACATCAAACCCACGCTTCTTAATAATATTATTGATGTCTTCCAGTGGCTCGCGGCGCAGCGACATTACCGGCAGCCCCTCCACATAATCAACATGCATTTTTTTATTTATAAAAAAGCCAAGGTCGGGCACAATTTTAAAGCGGATACAGTTTTGATCTGCGTCACGCATCAGGCTATAAATGTCTTTGTTATGCTCCGGCGCAATGGTGGAATAAATTTCAGTGATATTGTATTTTTTACAAACCTCCATTGTGTTTGCTACACTGCTTAAAATAGGATAGCCGGAGAGTTCGGCAATATTCTCTTCATTCTCGCAAAAGCCGATGATTTCTTTATTGGCTTCATCTTTTTCCAGGTAATCAACAAGCTTTTTCGATAGATTGTTGTACCCGATAATCACCACTTTATTAATGAAGCCTTCGCGCTTTTTAATGAAGCGGTGCACCATGGAAAACACAAAGCGATTGATGAGCAGTGCTATAAAAATAACGACCAGTACAACGGAAATAAAAATGCGGGAAAGCAACAACAGCCTGAAGAAGAACAGGTAAGCTACCGTTACCAGTAAAAAGTAGATGTATGTTTGTAAATACATCCTTACATGCTGATCGAAAGAATGTAAAAACTTGTCGTGGTAAATACTTTCAATCAACACAATGCTCAGCCAGGCGATGCCGAGAAATAATCCGAAAAAGTCGTATTGGTCGCCCATTGCCACCAGTCCTTTCGATTCAAAAATGAACCGCGTTACAAAAAACAACAGATTGATTGTAATAAAATCAATGATGCCTAATGTAAATTGAAGTGACCGTAAAAAACGTATATTCATCCTAAGCTTTTGCTATCAATTATATTCAGGTAATCCCTTAGCGTTTGGGTTTGAAGGCGGATGATGAAAAAAACGGTTTGATACATATTCTTTTGTCATCAGCCATACAAATATTGAATTTGTTACGGCATACCTTTTAAACAAACGACGAGGTTCCTGCACGAGGCGATAAGCCCATTCCAATCCCATATTCTGCATCCAGATTGGTGCGCGCTTTTGCTGACCAATCATTACCGGAAGCGCACCGCCGATACCAACCATACAAGCGTTGATGCGCCCTTTCATAGATGCCATCCATCTTTCCTGTTTTGGGCAGCCCATAGCTACCAACACAAGCCCTGCTCCCGATGCATTAACCATCTGAACAATATCTTCAATTTCTTTATCAGTTAAGGTGCGGAAAGGAGGACTGAATGTGCCGGCAATTTTCAGGTCAGGACATTTTTCAGCGGCATAAATTTCAGTTCTTTCCAGCATCCGATCGGTACCGCCCAGAAAGAAAACCGGAACATGCAGCTCGCAGGCACCTTCCAGCAGGCTTGGCAGTAAATCCATGCCGGCAACACGATCCTGCAACTGGCGATGCATCAGGCGTAAGCCCCAGGTAATGGGCTTGCCATCAGGCGTAATAACGTCAGCATTATTTACAACCGAAGCGAAATTTTTATCCAAATGAGCTTCTACAAGCATGTGCACGTTTGCCACGCAGGTGTAAGAACTGGTTCGCTTTTGCGCCAGCTCAAGAATGCTGCCTGTGATATCTTTGTAAGAGCCTGTACTAACAGACAAGCTCAACAGGTTTAGTTTTTTCATGATGAGTTACGACAGATTTATATATTGAAATCAGTTTTTCGAAATTCTTGGAAGGTGTATAGTTATCTACATACGATTGCCTTGCATTACTATAGTAGACGTCTTTCTCTTGTTTGGGTAAACCCTGCCAGTAATTCAGCTTTTCAATCAGGTCCTTTTCATCGCCGGGCGTGAAATATAACCCGTTGTAGCCATCGGCTATCATCGATTGCATGGCACCCATCTTCGATGTAATAACAGGAGTGCCACTTGCTAATGCCTCAATGATAGTGAGGGGGTTGCCTTCGTACCAAACAGAAGAAAAAATGAAGGCGGTACTGGTTCTCAGTTCGTTTATGATAGAGCTTTTATCCTTAAATCCCAGGTATGCAATATTAGGATATTTTTCAACATACCCTTCCACTAAAGATTTTAAAGGTCCTTCACCAATAATTTTTAATCGGTGACCACTGTTTGCGAAAGCTTCTAAAAGAATATTTAGCCCTTTTTCTTCCGAGAGCCTGCCGGTGAATAAGAAAATTGGTGTTCGCTCTTCTTCGGCGGCTGGTACATCGGCTATGAAGTTGGGCTTCACAAATATTTTTTCTTCATTCATGAATTTTGAAGACTTAAAAATGCCTTTTGCATGATCGGTAAGAACAACAAACCGGTCAATGCTTTTCCAGGTTCCAAACTGCTTGTTTATCCAGATAATAAAGGCAAGCCAAAATGTTTGCAGGTACGAATTGCGGTAAGATTTGCTAAGCACGGCTTTCCATGGAAATTTACCGCTCAAATATTCAAACGAAAGTTTGTTCTTGTGTAACAAAGTTCCGGAAGGACACAGCAACCGGAAATTATGTAGTGTATGTACCACCGGAATGCCTTTCTTTTTTGCTGCGCGAATAACGGAAGGAGAGGCAGCGTAATGCCAGTTATGAATATGAATAACATCGGGGCGAACAGCATCAATCCAGCGACTGATAAGCCTGGCAGAAAACGGGTTATAAGCAGCCATCAGGAACTGAATGATTTGCTGCCACTTGCCGGATGCATTTTTAAAATATAATATTTCTGCTGCCACCTTATTCTTTTTCAATAATTGATACTCCTGTTCTACCATTACATCTTCTCCACCTTTGCAGAGATATGCATTGTGCACAATTCCCACTTTCATGTCAACGGATCTTTTGGTGTTTTAGCAAGCAGGTCAGTTACCTGTTTCGTAAAACGAATAGCTGTAGAGAGATGATATTACATACGGATTTTTTGCTAACAGGGTTTCCAATGATAAATCAAACAGCTATTGGTATTATAAAACGGACGATGCGCAGCTTAAATCAACTATCAAGCCACAACACAGTTTATAATGCCAGTGTATAAACGATTAAACAGGGTGAAGAAAGTCCTTCTTTATAAAAATTTACCTGCAAGGTTGTTTGCAAAATAAAAAAATACGTAAAGGACTTTGTTTAATTCATTTAAAAGTGAAAAATATCAGACTTTGATTATTGTCATTTGTATGAGGTAAACAGGGATATGCTTCTATAAACGTTTATTCATTTTCTTTTAATACCACTCATTAAGATTAATTACAACTGAGTGGCTGAAGTATAAGAAAATGCTAAAGTAAATGAGATGTTTTTTTCCACAGAGAGACAGGCAAGACCAAATTAAGACCTTATGATCGTTTGAGAAATGTTAAGTAATCCTAACGTCTAAACGTGTTCCTGCTGCCAAAGCCTTGCGCAACCTTTAATGCCCAGCCTGTTATTGGCAATGGAAATATTACTTTCTAAGGTAAATGTGAGCTTGCTGGCATTGCCGCCGCTTATGTATAGCTGGTCGTAGTTTATCAGCGTTTTCATATTTTGAATGGTTTTCTGCACACGCTCATTCCATCGTTGCTTGCCAATTTCGGTCATTGCTTTTTCACCAACATACAAATCATATGTTTTCGATTTGGTAACCGGGTGCTGACCAAGCTCAAGGTGCGGCAGAAGTTGTCCATCATTCAATAAAGCGGTGCCAAAACCGGTGCCGAGCGTAATAACAAGTTCAAGCCCTTTGCCACTCACGATGCCTAAACCCTGCATATCTGCATCATTCACCACCTTGGCAGGTTTGTCTAACTTGTTAGTCAATAAACTTTGCAGGTTTGTATTTCGCCAGTCGTCAGTACCTAAGTTAGGTGCTGTAAAAACAATTCCATTTCTAACATAACCCGGAAAACCGGCCGATACATGCGTAAACCCCGGGAACATAGCCGCCAGTTCCTGAATAACATGTAAGACGGCATCGGGTGTGGCAGGTGCAGGCGTAGTTATTTTTTTATAATCGTCTATCATGCCGCCTTCATCGTTCAGCAGCGTAGCTTTCACATGCGAGCCGCCAATATCGATAGCTAAAATTTTATGAGGAACGGCAGGAGTCTTTGTACTTTTCATTCGTTTTTTTTACAGCAAAAAAATTGTATCCGTTGGCAATAAACGAAAATAAAATGAACCGGAAACAATCCGGTTCATTTTACTGAATTCTTTATCCTCCAATTTTATCCAGTTCCTGAATGTCTTCTTCATCCAGAACAATATTTACAGCATTAAAATTTTCTTCCAGATGCGCCACGACTGATGTGCCCGGGATCAAAAGGATATTAGGTGAATGATACAACAGCCAGCTTAATGCAACCTGGTGAGAAGTGACTCCATGCTTGCCTCCGACTTTATCAAGTACATCCTGTGCTTTGAGGTTGCCACCACCAATCGGATACCAGGGAATAAATGCCATATCGTTTTGACCACAGTATTCAAGAACTGCTTCCCACTTGCGGTTGTCAACACTATACATGTTCTGTACAGATGCAACCGTTATATATTCTTCCGCTTTCTGTATATCTTCCACGCTTACTTCCGATAAGCCGATATGCTTTACCAATCCATCTTCCTGTATGCTTTGTAAAAACTCAAAGATTTGTTCAAAGGGAACTTTTGGGTCAATGCGATGAAGCTGATACAAATCGATCTGCGCCAGTTTTAAACGATGCAGGCTGCCTTTCAAGGCTTTACGCAAATGATCGGGATTGCCATTTGCCGGCCATTGATTAGGACCTGTTCTTTCCAATCCGCCTTTGGTAGCAATCACTACACCTTCGGCGTATGGATACAATGCTTCCGCGATCAGTTCTTCAGATACATAAGGTCCATAGCTGTCTGCAGTATCAATGAAGTTAATGCCCAGCTCTATGGCGCGCTTTAGCACGGCAATAGCATCATTATGATTTTTTGGCGGTCCCCAAATACCTTCACCTGTTATGCGCATCGCACCATATCCCATCCTGTTCACGGTAAGTTCTCCGGCTATATCGAATGTTTGTTCTACGTCTCTTAATTGTGTTGTCATAGCTAAATAATTATGAGAATGATTTACGTGTGGGTGGTGTTGCTAACAGCATGCCAGTATGATGCATCTTCTTACATGCGTGTATTTATGAAATCTGTTTTTACAAATGAGTTACTTTTCGTCAAACAAAAACAACAATGCATTCCATGATTAACTTGCTATACACACTCATGAAGCTGTGATCTAACTTTTGCTTCCTTTGCGCCAATCAGTAAATAATTAAAGCCGTTATAAAATGTGTGAATAAAATAAAAGGGTTTGGTTGTTAAAATGGAATTTTCTAAAGAAATAATCAAACTGTACATTACTATAAAAAAGTTGCCGGCAATTTTTATCAAGTACAATACTAACAGAACGCATGGAAAAAGAAACACTGCTTACGATTGCCAAACGCATACAGGCAATGGCTGATATTGGCTTGCTGTATACACGGGATAATTATGACAAAGATCGGTATCACGAGCTAAAAATGATCGGTCAAACCATACTTTCCGATGAACTGAAAATGTCGCCTGAAGAAGTAAATCAGGTATATAGTAAGTGTACTGAGTATCCCACAGCCCAAGTAGGCGTTCGCGCTTTTGTGCTGAACGAAAAGAAAGATATTTTGCTGGTGCAGGAAAAAGCTGATGGTCGCTGGTCATTGTACGGAACCCTGATGGTAGTGACACAACTAAAGCTTAATGGATAGATGGACGATGGTTACCAAAATTGTATTCTGTATTTTTTTTAAATGATCCATTACTTAACCTCTGTTTTTAAGTGAATCAATGCCGGTAAAATTGTGACTGCTGGTGACTGCCGGCTGCCCTTACTGTTATAGAAGCGGGGCGTCAATTTCTCTTTTACAGTTATATTTGAGCGAGCAAAAGATAAATACCCGTTATAAATAAAGAGAAAATAAATAAGCAACGAGTAGATAAGCAAAGAGCGTGAAACATAATGCTATAAACAAGCGACCGAATGAAACAGACATCGATAATTTTTTTACTTATTGCAGCCGCGTTTTGTTCAGGTTTTGCACTGCAAACCATCATTTCAAAATCATCTGATAAATCAACAACCATGAAAAAAGTAACAGGCATCGGCGGCTTTTTTTTTAAATGTAAAGACCCAAATAAAATGAAAGACTGGTACCGGGATAACCTGGGTATGGAAACCAATGATTATGGTGCCGTATTTGAATGGTACGAAGGAACAGACAGCACTAAAAAGGGGCAAACTACGTGGAGCCCTTTTAAGGAAAGCACGAAATATTTTGAGCCTTCGGAGAAGGACTTTATGATCAACTACCGTGTTGAAAATCTGGAGGCCATGGTAGAAGATTTTAAGAAGAACGGCGTGACGGTTCTGGATGAAATTGCATCGTACGACTATGGCAAGTTTGTTCATATTCTCGATGCGGAAGGAAATAAGGTAGAGTTATGGGAGCCGATGGGAGAGTGAGGGAAATTGGTGAGTGGGTTTTTGCTTACTAAAAACTTTTGTTGTAATGTATAGATTGCTTGTTAACCCGCAATGACGGGAGATTGTTTTTTTTGTTTTTCCTGTTAACGGTTTTGGCGAAGAATGCTGATAAGGTAACAATACAAAAGGTTTGTAATGATGCGAACCTTTTTGCTGTCTGTTGTTTTTCATTTACTTCTATGCGGTGACAAAGAGACTAATGACTTTGCCTTGCAGAGATATATTGAGCGTGATGATTCTGTCGCGGATGATTTGACATATATCACCTGGGTATCAAAGCCGGGGCAGTGACCGTGATTTTCATGTCGGTAACCGAAGTTTGATTAATTTATAATAGCCCTTACTGTTGGTTTTGGCGATTTTCTTTTTGCCTTTGCCGGTAATGATGGCATCCTGTATGAGCGCACCGGTAAGCGGATTGGTGATGATGCCTTCAATGCCGCTGTGACGGATGCCGGAATAGGCGACGGCTGCACTTGTATTGAATCCTTTTACGAAATAAGGATTCGTTTTATTGAAATGCGGAAAAAGACGGCGGAGGCTGGCAATACCTGGCTTCTTTCAACCGTTTGCCATCATAGCTATACAGGAGCAAGCTTTTTTGACCCGCGCACCACACGCCTTGTCGCGTGTCTTCCGCCGCGCGAAGAGCAGGCTGCCCGTTGTAAGAAGTACACCGGATGACCATATTATATTTTCCTGAAAAAGGATTGTATTGCAGGATGCCTTCTTTGCAGTTCATCCATATCATATGGCTGCCCGTTTGCAAAATACATTTGGTAGTCAATGTTCAGCGCTTGCCCGTTTACCGTGGGCTGAACACTTTCGAGCCGGTAACCATTATACCGTTCCAAACCCGTTTTTTTACCCACCCATGTAAGCCGAAAGTGTCTGTAATAATATCGCCAACGGTATGTTCTGCAACCCACTCTTAATGTTGATGGTTGTAATAACATATCGTTTATGGTTGGAAGGAAAGAGAAACGGCTGGCTGATGGCTGAATGACTAATAAAAAGAAAAGAAATTGCAACCAGGAAGGGATGCAGCGGTTTTTGAAACAAAGAGAAATATAGTAGTGCCCGGTGTAAAACGAATGGAGGAACAAGCCGCAGAAGTTTGTAGTGAAGCCTTGATTTGACAGCTAATTTACAGCTTCTGAATGAAGAGAAATAATTTATAGAAAGAAGAGAATTACTCAGCTTGAGATATGATGTCATTATCTGCTTTTATAAAAGCTGGCTCATTGCCCGGAACGCTAATGGGAAAACTCTTGCTGCTTCGACACACAAGAAGTACAACTGTCGATCAGAAAAGCGTTAAACGATGATTACTGGAAAATGTACTTACATCTAAATAAATCACTATCGAAAATTGTGATTGCTTCCCTCAATATCCAAGTTAACCATTACCAATTAACAATAAAAAAGCCCTCCCCAAGAATAGGGACGGCCTCTAACGATTGCTTGCCATATGAAAAATTTTTGCTGAATCGCCCGGCAAGCAGGAAGAAACAGTCTGTATAATTACATTTTAGCTTTAATGGAATCTTTTGTGTCTTTAGCGTCGGATTTAGCTGAATCTTTAGCCGCTTTCATAGTAGAGTCCATTGCATCTTTTGTAGAGTCAATAGCGTCTACCCGAGCGTCTTTTGCAGAATCAACCATGTTTACAGCAGAATCTTGTGCTGCGTCAGCAGATGTACCATTATTGCAGGAAGCGAAAGCGCCGATTGCTAAAACAACTAAAAGCTTTTTCATTGTTGTAATGTTGTGAGTAATTTATTATTAATACCGAATGGAGAATTTGGTAACCCGGTATTTTTAAAATTAATCAAATTTTTTATTTCGTATGCAAAAATGCATGAAAAACAATCCTTTGCAAGATCAAAAAATGTTTACACTTTTCAACAAATTAAAGCTTCTTCAGGAACTATTTAATGCGAAAGACTGTCTTTTCCGCTGCTGGTATCGCCGGTTACATGGTTGGTATCCTGCATCATCTTCGCCGTATCCGGCAATGCCGGACTTACAGCATTGCTGGTGTCCATTGGAGCTGCTGACGCTGAATCAGAAGGCGTAGTGTCTGTCGAATTAGAACCACAAGCGGCAAAAAAACAAACCGAACCAATAATCAATATCTTTTTCATGTTGAGTGTTTCTTAAGATTTTGCAAATCAGAATCCAAAACCGGTTTGTCAAAAAATTTTTAAGAACTATCACTCATTAAAAATGAAAGATTGCCGGAGAAAACAAGCGCACAAAACCAGTTATCCTTTCATCGGTAATCAAGCATTTCCATACATATATCCGGCAGCAAAAAAGAAGCATCATAAAAATCATTTTCGTACCGCTAAAAGAATATCTTTACGCCCACACCAATTCTATAAAAAATTATGAGACCCCTGGTAAGCACACTTCTCGTTGCTTTGCTGTTTACATTATCTACCAAAGCACAATCTGCCCACGAATTATTGGACACACATGACATTGTTTATGCCCGCAATCTGAAAGACTGGCTGAACAAGCCTGTTGACAGTTTAATGTTCGACATTTATTACCCGACGGGTGCTATGTCAAACAAAAAATACCCGGTGTATTTCAGCATTCATGCCGGCAGTTTTGTTGCCGGCAGTAAGCAGGGCGTAACCGAATTTTCAGATGAAATAGCCGACTATGGCTATATTGTTATTTCACCTGATTATCGCCTCGGTTACGATAATAATGGTGGTGTTGCTGTGTGCACCGGCGGCGATGATTCAACCGGCGTGCAACAAGCTATTTATCGTGCCCAGCAGGATATTAATGCTTGTGTTCGCTACGTTACCAACCATGCATCAGAACTCAATGTAGACACGAGCAAAATATTCCTGGGTGGTGCCAGCGCTGGCGGCATCCTTGCCTTGTATGCCGGTTATGTAAACGATTCGCTCGCTGCCATCCATTATCCCTGGGCTGCTTCTTATGGCAGCTTGCAAGCATCAGGCAATAAAGAGCCGTTCAACTTTACTATTAAAGGCATTTGCGCTATGTGGGGTGCACTGCCATCGTGGGATAGCTTAATCAATAAAAAGTCCGCTATTCCAACGATTTTATTTAAAGGCGGCTTTGATAAAAATGTACCTGATTCGGTCGGGCATTATCTCAATTGCGAATCGAATACCGAGCTGCGATCTGGTATGGGTGTTTATGGAGTGATGCAAGCGTTAGGAAAGCCTTGTGTATATCATTTCCAGCCAAATGCTCCGCATACGGCGTACGATAATGAATTCTGCCAGGAAAATACAGCCTGCTTCTTCAATGCCATCATTGGCAAAGCGCCTTACAGCGGCTATTACGAATATTACGATGGCAGTTGCCGCTAACCTTCAAAACAAATTCAGTATGATAAAGAGACTATTTTATTTATTTATCAGTATATCTGTCAGCATTATTTCTGCTTCTTTAGCTACCGCACAATCTGCCACGGCGCCACCTATTAAGTGGCAAAAAACGGTTGGAGGCACCGATGTGGATACACTCACTGCGATGTGCATAAGCACAGATGCCTCATCATTCATTTTATGCGGTGCCAGCAAATCAAATCAATCGGGCAGAAAGTCGGAAAACCGCATTGGTGGTTATGATTATTGGGTGGTAAAAATGGATGTTGCCGGCAACGTGTTGTGGAATAAAACATACGGCGGAACGAAGAATGACATTCCCGGTGCCATCATCGCATTGTCAGATGGCGGCTACCTTGTTGGCGGCACTTCTCTCTCTGATAAATCGGGTAGCAAAAGTGCTAACGCGTATGGAAAAAGTAAAGATTACTGGATAATAAAACTCGACGCAAACGGCAATAAAGTTTGGGATAAAACTTATGGCGGACAGTTTACCGAAACCCTTACATCTATGGTTGAACTATCATCGGGCAAATATGTGTTGGGTGGCTATTCCTATTCTAATCGCAAAGGCGAAACGATTAAAAAATCAGACAATCTCGGCACGCCAAACACGGCTGATTACTGGATGCTGGTGATTGACAAGAACGGAAAACTTCTGAACCAAAATATATATGGCGCTACCAGTATGGATGATATGACTTGTATGGCAGCCGTAAGCGCAAACAGCGTGTACATGGGCGGCTTTTCTTATTCGGTAAAATTGTCGGGTCATAAAACAACAGCGCCTGTTGGTAATGATGATGTTTGGATGGTGCGTTCCGACATCAACGGCAATATCCAGTTTCAGGCTGGCTTTGGCGGCTCACGCTCCGACTTTGCTACCTGCATGCAATACTTCACTGATAAGTCGTTTGTGATTGGTGGATATTCCAACTCTCCGGCAGATGGAAATAAGTCGGGCAGCTTTCTCGGCGTTACTGATTTTTATTTGATAAGAACAACAGCCAGCGGCAACAAGCTTTGGGATAAATCCATAGGTGGTACCGGTGGTGATTATATGACTTCTGTTCAGCAGACGAAAGATGGTGGTTTCATTCTCGGCGGTTATTCCAATTCAGACAAAGGCAATAATAAATCCGACAACTCGCGCGGCGGATATGATTACTGGATTGTAAAAACAGATAAGAACGGCAACGTGCTGTGGAACAAAACCATTGGTGGAAAAGGAGATGACAAACTGACCGGAATTTACGAAATCAGTGCCGGCGAATTTATTGTTGCCGGCACATCAGGCTCAACCATATCAGGCGAAAAAAAGAGCCCGACGGTTGGCAACAGCGGCGCTGCAGATTATTGGGTAATGCGATTGGGAAATTCAACAGCGGCTGATAAAACAGCCGAGCCATTCATAGCGTCTTTATCAACAATGCAATCACTTACCATTACGCCCAATCCTGTACAAAATACAGCGACTATAAAATACAGCAGCCAAACGAATACTGATGTAACAGTGTACAGCACAAAAGGCGATGCCATCTTAAAAGCAGCTCTGCCATCCGCTTCAGTTGGTACACATTCTTTTGATATGAGTCCATTTGCTAAGGGTACTTATTATATAGTAATGCGCACGGGCGATGGTAATAAAATAACGAAGGCATTCATCAAAGAATAGCGCAATTATTTGTTACCGGATTTTAAAATACTTTACCCGCAAATCATTTGCGGGTAAAGTATTTTTAGTTTATTGCCATTTGTATAGATTATATTGTAACCGCTGCCTGCTGTTGGCAATACAGGCGCATCTGATTATTGGATAATGAAAATTGTGAAGGAATAAAAAAGCTTACAGACTTTTAAATTCTGTAAGCTTTTTATAAGACAAACTGAATCAAATCAATGCGCTTCCAGCCAGTTAACCCCCACGCCCACTTCAGCTTCCACAGGCACGCTGTTGGGTAATGTAAGTGCTGATTTCATGTTATCTAATATCAATGGCTTTAATATTTCCACTTCGCTTTGCAATGCATCAAATACAAGCTCATCATGCACTTGTAGTATCATTCGCGACTGCAGATTCTTTTCTTTTATGGCATGATGAATCTTTATCATCGCCAGCTTAATCATGTCAGCCGCCGTGCCCTGAATAGGAGAGTTGACCGCATTGCGCTCCGCAAATGCGCGTACCGTAAAGTTGCCGGAATTAATGTCGCGCAGCCAGCGTTTTCTGCCCATCATAGTTTCGGCATATTTTGTTTTTTGCGCCAGCTTTACCATGTCATCCATGTACTTTGTAATACCGGCAAATTCCTTTTTATAACTGTCAATAATTTCCTTCGCTTCGGCCCGGGGAATGCCTAAGTTGTCAGACAAGCCAAACACACCTTGCCCGTATATAATTCCGAAGTTTACGCTCTTGGCTTTGTAGCGCATTTCTTTCGTTACTTCACTTTCCGCCACGCCAAATACTTTAGCTGCGGTTGCTGTATGAATGTCTTTGTTGTTTGCAAACGCATCGCACATATTGGCATCGCCACTAATGGCAGCAATAATGCGTAACTCTATCTGCGAATAATCGGCACTGATTAATAAATGGTTTGCATCGCGTGGCACAAAGGCTTTGCGTATCTCGCGCCCGCGCTCTGTGCGTATGGGAATGTTCTGCAGGTTTGGTGCATTGCTGCTTAAGCGGCCCGTTACGGCAACAGCCTGCGCATACGATGTATGCACGCGCCCTGTTTTCTTATTAATCATCAGCGGCAGCGCATCTACATACGTAGATTTCAGCTTGCTCAACTGTCGATACGTAAGAATATCAGCCGCAATGCCATGCTGCTGTGCAAGTTTAGTCAGTACATCTTCGCCCGTGGCATACTGACCGCTTTTTGTCTTTTTCGCTTTGGGATCAAGATTTAATTTTTCAAATAAAATTTCGCCCAGTTGCTTAGGCGAACCAATATTGAATTTAACGCCTGACGAATCGTAAATACGTTGCTCAGCGGCCAGCGCTTCCATATCAAGTTGCACACTGTAATCTTTCAAAAATACTTCATCAATGCGCACACCATTAAACTCCATTTCGGTAAGCACTTCTACCAGCGGCACTTCGGCTTCATTGAATACTTTTTCTACACTGTGCGTTTTTAATAATGGTTCAAATTTGCTTTTTAGTTGCAGGGTAATATCAGCATCTTCTGCAGCGTAGTCTGTTACTTTTTCGAAAGGAACATCGCGCATGGTCTTTTGCCCTTTGCCTTTTTTACCAATCAATTCTTCTATATGCACCGGCTCGTAGCCAAGGTATTTTGCGCTCAGCAAATCCATGCTGCGACGGCTTTCCGGCTCTATCACATAATGGGCAAGCATGGTATCCCAAATCTTTCCTTTTAGTTCAATGCCATACCATTTCATTACGAGCATATCGTACTTCAGGTTTTGACCAATCCACGTAATGTTGGGATTGTCGAATAAAGTCTTGAACTGTGCAATAATTTCCTTCGTTTTTTCTCCTTCATACACAGGTATATAATACGCTTCGCCGGGCTGCCAGCAAAAGCTCATACCAACCAATTCGGCATTGTTGGCATCTATACTTGTAGTTTCGGTATCAAAGCAAATTTCGCTTTGTTGCGATAGCTTGTCAATGAGCTCTTTTATCTTCTCATCCGTATCAGTTAAGTGATAAGAATGTGGTGTGTTATTAATGTTCTTATCTGCTACCAAACCTGTGTTTACAGAAGCATCTTCATCATCAGGCGAAGACGGGGGAATTAACTCGCTCGCATCTCCCGCATTGCCGAATAAACTTTGCTGCAAAGGCTGTGGCTGCGATGGTTGAAAGGCAGTAAAGTCATCGCCCAATATGCGCCTGCCGAGAGATTTAAATTCAAGCTCTGCGAACACATCAGATAGATCCTGATTGTTCCATCCTTTCAGCTTATAATCTTCTTCATGAAACTGTACCGGCACATTGGTAATGATGGTTGCCAGCTTCTTGCTCAGGATGGCGTCTTCCTTTCCCTTGCGCACTTTTTCGCCCAGCGAGCCTTTGATGTTATCTGCATTTGCCACCACATTTTCCAGTGTGTCAAATTCCTTCAAAAGTTTAGCTGCCGTCTTTTCACCAATACCGGCAATGCCGGGAATATTATCCACCGCATCGCCCATCAAACCCAATATATCTATCACCTGTTCTACGCGCTGAATGTCCCATTTCTCGCATATCTTTTTCGCATCTAAAATTTCAACTGCTGAACCCTGATAACCCGGTTTGTAAATGCACACATGCGGATGAATTAAAAGCTGGCCATAATCTTTATCAGGTGTTACCATGTACACGCTATAGCCGGCGTCGGCAGCTTGCCAGGCAAGGGTTCCAATCACGTCGTCAGCTTCAAAACCATCTACTTCCACCACGGGAATGTTGAAGCCGCGAATGATGCGTTTGATGTCGTCTAACGAATCGCTCAACTCTTCAGGTGCTGCCTGCCGGTTGGCTTTGTAAGCAGCAAAATCGGTATGCCGTTCCGTTGGAACACCCGTATCAAAGCACACGGCTAAGTGCGTGGGTTTTTCTTTATTAATAAGTTCAAATAAGGTATTGGTAAAGCCAAACTGTGCATTGGTATTGCGTCCTTTTGAGGTAATGCGCGGGTTGCGGATGAGAGCAAAATAAGCGCGGTAAATAAGGGCAAGTGCATCAAGCAAGAATAATTTCTTTTCCATTAAAACGAAGATAGGAAATGGGAGGGTTTTGCGGGATGATGTGTTTTGGGAGTTGGTTGATTGTTGGCAGATGACAGATGGTGGATGATGGTTGATGGTTGATAGATGTTAGTTGGCAGTTGACAGATGACAGTTGGTAGTTGCAATATGATTCTAAGCACAACGCTTTGTGAGCCTTTGTATTCTTTCTGTCTTTGTGGTTTAAAAAAAGCTCATTCATTGTTCGGAACGTTGATGGGAGGATTCTTGCTGCTTCGACACGCAAGAATCACAAGGGACGATAGAGAAAAGTGATGGACCAGGGTTACCAAAATGTATTTATATTTGTTTTTTCTTTTAAAACATTTGCTGTTGTTTTCGGGTAAAGGGAATTGTTTATTCGCCAAGTTATTTTTTTTATCAGGCAGACAACGGAATGCATTCTCCACGCCTCTTTTATGGAAACAAGCATTTTAACTCCGCTACTATGAGCACACAAATCTTACACAGAACATTGGCATTAAGTGTAATTGGAATATTGGCAATAACAAGCTGCCGTAAAGACGCAGGGCTGCCGGTAATGACAGAAAGCGCAACAGACAAAGTGAGTGAAGCATCTGTTGCCGGAGAAAGCCTGGCGGCTGCTTTTTCGCCTTACCAAGTATTAGGCAATTATAGCCTGCGCGGCAGCCGCACCAAGTACAGGGGACAGGCAAATGAGAACGGCGATAACATCAGCGTGATATTTGATTATTTTGGGGAAAGAACGCTGACGGAATTGCGCTCCGACAAAGCCGTTACCTGCGGATATGGAGAGCCAAACCTCACCAGCCAGGGATGGAAATATGTGATCCGTTACAACCCTGCCACAAAGCAAATTTTATTATCGCCAAACGATACGATGGCGGCTTCCATCAAGCGTGGTTCTTTTGAAGTCCTGGCTGCCGTGTACGCACCTGCCTACGGTTCGTTCACGTTTCAAACCCGCTACACAGATAAGGACGGTAACGAAAATGAAGTGATTGATATTCTGAATAAAGAATAGCCTTCGTAAGTATCTGCTAAAGCTTATTTTGCGTAGCATTGAGCGGACGCATAATGAAGAGAATTGTTTACTGTACAACACAAACATTTCAGGGTATAAAGAAGCGCTTCTTTGTAAGCGCTTCTTTGCTTTTACTATTATACTTGTGTGTGCTTTTTTGCAGTGCTTTTAATAAAAAAACAACAGATGAAAGTAGCGCGCCTGTCTATAGCGATTTTGTGGGCAATGAAGCCTGCGTTTCCTGCCATAAAGAGATTTGCGAAAGTCAGTCACTGACGGCGCATTATCATACCTCATCGCCCGCAACTATAGAGAGTATCAAGGGTAGTTTTGCACCCGGCAAAAATGGATTTGTCTACAATGCTTTTATGCAAGCCGAGATGGATACGGCTGATGGAGTTGCTTATCAAACTGCTTTGGTAAACGGCGTTGCTTATCAAACGCAGCCTTTCGATATTACCGTTGGCTCGGGCAGAAAAGGGCAAACTTATTTATACTGGAACAATAATTATTTATACCAGTTGCCGGTAAGTTATTTCACGGCGCTGAACACGTGGTGCAATAGCCCGGGCTACCCGCCGGGCATAATTAAATTCAACAGGAATATCAATGCGCGCTGCCTCGAGTGTCATGGTACTTATGCCAGCATAAGTAGCCTGCACGATACAGTCACTTTCGACAAAACGCAAATTATTTATGGCATTGGCTGCGAACGCTGCCATGGCGCTGCGTCACAACACGTAGCTTACGAAAAAGCGCACCCGAAGGACACATCGGGCATGTTTATCCTGCACATAGGCAGGCTGGCAAGGCAGCAGAAGCTCGACCTGTGCGCGTTGTGTCATTCCGGCGTGCGCACCAGCATAAAGCCGGCTTTTACTTATGGTGCGGGAGATAAGCTTGACGATTTCCTGAAGTCTGACACCCAAGCCGATTCCCTCTCTATGCTTGATGTGCATGGCAACCAGTATGGATTGCTGGAGTCGAGTAAATGTTTCCGAATATCAGAAATGGATTGCTCATCGTGCCACAACACGCACCTGACTGAGCGGAATGATAAAGCATTGTTTTCCGCACGTTGCGCCACATGTCATAATGATATACAGCATTCATTCGCTACATCAACCAATGCAAAAGCTATTAAGGCTAATTGCATTGACTGCCACATGCCGGCGCTGCCATCTTCAAAAATCACATTGCTTATTGAGGGCAAAAAAGAAACAGTGCCGGATTATGTAACCACGCACCACATCACCATTTATCCTGACCAGACAAAAGCCTTTTTAAGATCGCTTAAGTAAAGGTTGTTTAGTCTTTCAGGGTAAAATAACTCAGCTTGCAAGGCACACCCGGCGGGCGGCCATCTACTACCATCAACATGCCTTTTTTGTAAGGCAGAATACCTTCCCAGTTATCGGAAGAGTAGGAGATGACTTTCTTTTCTTTCCACTGCAATATGTTGTTGTTGAGAGTAAGCTTTACCAGCCTTGTAAAGTTAGTTTGCTGCGGGTTTGCGTGCATCTCTGCGGTGGCTTCTTTTAGCTTATCACCAATGTAATAACAATATTCATTCTTCAATGTAGTAGCGCCTTTGGGAATAACGCCACAGGTAATGGTATCGTTATAATCGCGGTAAAAATGATTAAGCGCAATCATGCTGTTTCCGCCAAGTGAAGCCACATCTGTTACACGAAATAACAATGGCTTTGCAAACGTAACAGGCTGCCTGTTTTTTAAATCGATATCAAATGTAAATGCCGTTGGTGCGGCAGTAACAGCGGTGTTTTCATACAAAGCGATTAGCTTCTTTTGTTGGGGTAAATACGTGAGACTTTCAAAGCCTGCATTGCCAAATGTATAATCGGGTTTGGGGATTGATAAGGTATCATTCGGACTGAAGTTTACCTGCATCGTTTTGGCATCAATCGTTCCTTTTACCACATAGCAAAGGCTATCAGTTTCTACCGTAAGAAAGATATTATCATCCACCACAACGGCAGCTTCAAACCCGCCAAAATCAAAACATGGCAGAATGCTTTTTTTGATGGATCGATATAAGGTATCTAAGCTGTTACTGAGGATGAGTTTTGTTGTTTTTGTGGCAAATAAAGTTTTGCCACTGATAACAGAATCTATGCTTGTCGTATCCACGCAAACGATATGATATTTATCGAAGGCTGATGTATGCTGTGGTATAAGAAGTATATAATTCTTCCACCTTGCCATGCCTGAAAATTCGTAGCTCGCTTTGTTGATGCTGTCGGCTAAGTAAATGGGGTGTTCAGCGGGTAAAATAATATGCTGTGCCGATGTTCGTGAAGCTGATATACAAAGTACCAAGAGTAGTAAGCTTGTAAGCTTTTTCATAGAATAATTGTAAGTGAATGTAGCAGAAAATGCACTAAGAAATTTGTTTTGGCGAATTGAATGAAGTCCTGTTCTTCCGGGAACATTACAGGTTTAGTAATAGTGTCAAGATATATATGGTGACCCATAAATGTATGACCAAGGCGGTTTGTTTTGCTATGCCTAATCGCTTTTATGAGTTTATATAAGCTTTAGGTAAGGGTAAAATTATTATTTATAAGGGTACACTTTAGCTGCATTTTTTGGAAAAAGAATATAGAAATGAACCACATAGAATGATAGAAACATAGGGAGGAAAACACATAGAACTTATGCGAATCTGCCTTTCTGTTTCCATAAAATCATCATCATTCAATCACTCAAAAAGCTATGCAAGCGGAACAAAAAGCATCACTCACTTCCTCTTCATCCCACCCATGTTTTGCGGGCGATACTTTTCATCCGCATCATATCGTTGCCATACACTTTCATCAATCGTTTGGTTCGACTTTGCATCAGCCGTATCAATCTTTCGCCACGTAGGTCGCCAAAACCAGTAGCGCAATGTGTATGAGTTTCTCAGTTCAGCCGTTGCTTTCGGGGCAATCTGTATTACGGATGGCTCGTGATAACACAGACCAGCGCCGGCTGCTTTTTGCATGAGCCAGTTCAGCGAAATATCACTCAAACCACTGTCGGCATAGCCACCACCAATGTTTGAATGCACGCCTGCAAACCAGCGCTGCTCCATCACCTGCGGATGATCTGTATCCCTCATTACGGTATCGCTTTTTTCCCACAGTGTTGGCAGAAATAAAGCCCGCCTTTCATCAATAGCAAGTGCGTGATACGCATACTTCACATGACTGCTCAGCGTATAATCGTGAAACTTATATTTTGCCTCATTTAGTTTTTTATATGCCGGCAACGGAATGCCCAAACTGCCCACCGTATCCCACACGCCAATAAAGTAAATCGGGGTAATATTTTCTATGCAATAGTTTGCGCGCCATGCCGTCATCATGTCCGAATCAGGACTGGTATACGTATTCCTGTCGCGGTAGATATCGTAAGCCTTATCTACCATGTATAAATGTGTCGGTTTTAGCAAGCCGCAATTGCCTATAAACCCCGATAGGCTGCGGGCTGTATAGGCGCCGCGGCTAAACCCAAACAGGTACAGTTCATCACCCGGCTTATAGTTGAGGCAAATGAACGAATACATGTCTTTAATGTGCTTATCAATACCCAAACCCGTGATGCCGCCCGTTACCTGGTCCCATTGGCTGTAGCCCGTACCAACACCGTTGTCGTAAGCCTTCAACTGTTTTATATCCGCACTGCCATCGAGCGATTTGCCAGTATTACAAATGCAGTTAAACATCTTCTCAACATTCGTTTGTACAACAATGCCTTTGTCCGTTGCGCCGGGTTTATTCCAGGTACCGTCTGAGCAGGTAATGATGCGTTTCATAGTGGCAATTTTTATTTAGTGCTATATGATTCTATGTGCGATGTCAGATGTGTGATGTACGATGTATTCTTATGTCATTTTACCAGTTATATCATGGCTTTTCATGTAGCAAACGTTTCTTCTTTTGGTAACCATCGTTCGTCACTTTTGTGATCGTCCCTTGCAACCGAAGATTTGTTCTTATATCTCTTTTAAGTAAAGGGATATAAGAATCACACATCAACGTTTCAAACAATGAATGAGCTTTTTCTTAACCACAAAATCGTAAAGAATACAAAGCTTCACAAAGATTTCTATCATGGTTATCAAGCTTACATAACGATATCTTAATTGCAAACTATCAACCGCCAATTATCATCTGCCATCTCCAAACCACCAACTACACAATCCTCGGGTCGCCCTTCAAAAACTGACTCGTTACCGCAAAATAAGCATCCGATGTTTTTTGACCTGCTTTGCCATCTACCCGAATATGCGCACCATTCAGGTTCAGCAACTTCTGCAGCTCTTCTGCTTTTGCCACATAACGGTTAGGGCTGTACAACACATCCAAACCTAAGTTCAGTATCAATGTTTTCCTGTCTATCGCTGCTACTTCCGATGTTATGATTTGCTTCTCAAACATGCGCCGCAACAGCACCGCAGCACCGCATTGCTTTGATACAGCCGTAGCGCTATACACGCCATCTTTTACAAACTTTCCTTTTGTGTATTGGTTGCTATAGCTCCACAGGTATGGCGAGTTTATACCTTTGCTGTGATAACCATAGCCGTTAAAGCCTTCAAATTTATACAGCAACGCAGGCACGCTCCAGTCTGTCCACCTGGTAAGACCGTCGTAGGTTAGCGCATCCTGCGCACTGGCTTCCCAGGTAAAAGGCGGCGTGCCGGTTTTAGGTCTGCCAGCCGGTACCTGCACGGTGCGCGCCGTAAGCGGATCACCATTGTGAAGATGCTTGTTGAAGCTGAGAGAGCCTTCCAAACAGTGAATGATAGCAATCACATGCCAGGGCACATTGGTTATCGTGCTCATGCTTTTATAACGCTCCTGCGCAAGCACCATTTTGTTGATGTAAGAATCAATCTCTTTATACTTATCAGGATTAATCACACACGTATCAAATAACCGCTGGTATTCGCTCTGAAGCTGCGAGGTAAATGATGCTGCCATGAAGGATATATTTTAATGCAAAAAAATAGAATGACTGTACTTATGAGCAAACAGAACTGAAGATATATACTTTATCCTGCCTCCGTTTCATATCAATGTATGCCTTGCGAAGCCTGGTTTTGCGATAAAGAATCCATTAAAAAGGCAGCGCCTGAAATATGGTTTCTTTAATCAAATTCAACATATTTGCCTTGAACAAATCAGCTTCAATCTGGCCTAAACCGGCGTCTTTCAATGCCGTCATTACAATCAGTTGCTTCTGGCTGTATAAAAGCCATTCAAAATCTTCTTTCGTTATGTTGCCTTGCAACAACTGACCAGACCAGCGCTCCAGTTTTTCCTTCATTTCATCGAGCATTTTTTGCCCGTCTTTTTCGCCGGCATCTATGCAGTTTTTCAGCGTACTTTTTACCAGTGCCACCACGCCTTCCTTCAGGGTATCAAATAAGTCGGAGAAATTAAAAGCAGCCATAATAACAGATTGTATAGTGAAGTAGTAAAAGAATGCTTATTTGTTTTTAGCGATAAAGGAAGTAATGCGCTCATCGGTGTCATGAATCTTGCGGCTTTCCAGTTCCATCAGCAGGTCGAAGCCTTCGCCAATCTGTTGTTTCGCTTCATTTACAAACGTGCTGCCCTGAAAATGTTTTTCTTTTTTCCAGCTTGCCAGCAATCCTTTCAAGTGACCTTTAGGTTGGTTAGGTGTTAATGCCGTTGTATCGGTAAGCAAACCATTCATCACCGACCACATTTTTGCCATCATTTCATTTTTAGGCTTGTGCATATCGTATTCCATGGCTTTGTGTGTTTCCGTCAGCACATCAGCTACCTCCGCAGCGTGGACAGTATAGTCTTCTGTAGATTTATCTATCACATTCAGCACGTCTACTTTTACGGAAGACAATTGTGTATAGGAGTAATCGTCGTAAGCAGCAATGAGCGGCTTGCAGCCTGGCAGAAATAGCAGCAGGCCTATAAAAGCAGTCAAAGTATATTTTACCATGAAAATGAATTTGGTTTTGTTATGAAGTGCATCATGCAGGAACCTTATTTATTCGCATTTTGCGCAATAAAAGTAAACAGTTTCCCAGAACTTTAATATTCCATCTTTCGAAGCGAAGGCGCTTTTATCCAGGTCACAACCACCACGGCAAGCGTCATGCAGCCACCAAACACTACAGAAGGAATCACGCCCATCAGCTTTGCCATCACACCACTTTCAAATTGCCCCAGTTCATTGCTGCTGTTGATAAACATACTGTTTACGCTTGACACGCGGCCACGCATATTATCCGGCGTTTTTAATTGTGAAACGGTGCCGCGCACAACCACGCTGATGCCATCGAGCATACCACTGATAAGCAGCGCCGCAAAAGACAGCCAGAAGATTTTAGACAAACCAAAAATGATAATGCAAATACCAAAACCTGCCACGGCATACATCAATTTGTAACCTTGTTTTTTCTTTAGCGGAAATAAAGTCAGCAGGATAACGATGATGATAGCGCCCATGTCAGATGCCGCATTCAGCAAGCCAAAACCCTCGGCACCAATGTGAAGAATGTCTCTCGCAAAAACGGGAACCATCGCCACAGCTCCGCCAAACAAAACGGCGAACAAATCGAGCGAAATGGCGCCAAGCAATTCCTTTGTTTTAAACACGAATGAAATGCCTTCGCGCACACTGTCTAACGTCTTCTTTTCACCTTGTTCATTGGCGGCTGGTTTTTTCTTTATCAGCGACATAGATAGCAAAGCGAATACTAAGAGCGAAACAATGGAAATAAGTGTTCCGTTAATGCCTAAATGCGCAATAAGCAAACCGCCCACCGCATGACCCGATACGGATGCCGTCATATACGTTCCCTGGTTCCAGGTAATGGCATTTTGCCAGATGTTGCGCGGCGCAATATTGGCAACCAATACATTGAATGTTGGTCCTGAAAAAGAGCGCACAATGCCGGTACCAAATACGATACAATAAATGACCCTTGCAATGTTGTGATTGGAAAGATAAGTACGCGTATGATCAGCCGATAAAAAACAAAATAGAACAGCCGCGACTGTGTAAAGCGATATACATATAAGCATCAGCTTTCGCTTCTCACTAATGTCAATCACATGACCGGCATATAGCGCCAAGCCCACGGCAGGCACCACTTCCGACAAACCAATTAAACCAATAGCGAATGGATCGTTAGTAAGATTATATACCCACCAACCGAGTACGGTCGTCATCATGCGCAGCCCCATTGTATAAGTAAAGCGGCACATCAAAAGATTGCGGTATTCGGGAATTGCTAACGCGACAAAAGGACTGGTTTTTTCTTTTATAACAGAGCCTTCAGTTGTTTCCATTCATATACATTTCAAATTAATTGTAATCGGCTTCTGTCTTGCTAAAACAACATCATATATCGCACAACTTACATCGTACATGCTTAGGGCAATTCTAAAAAATACTGCTCTTCAAAGTCTTCCTCCAGCGTGTTGATAATTGCCTGCATGTGTGCTTCATTGCTTAAAAAATCTGCATTACCGGCTTCCACGAAAATGGTTTTGATGGCGTGTTGCTTTATATAGTTTGTGTACGTATCCTGTATGCTTTGCAGGTAACTGTCGGGTATCTTTTGCTCGTAACTGCGGTTGCGCTTTTTTATGTTGCGCTGCAATTTACTAACAGAGCTATGCAGGTAAATAATTACATCCGGAAACACAAGCTGCTGCTGCATAATATCGAACAGCTTTTGAAAAAGTTTAAACTCTTCTTCCGGCAGATTAATACGTGCAAACAGCAGGCATTTTGTAAACACATAATCCGATACCGTAACGCTTTGAAAGAGATCTGTTTTAAACAAATTATCTTTTAGCTGCTTAAAGCGTTCTGCCATAAAAAACAGCTCCAGCGGAAACGCATATTGCTTTGGATTCTCGTAAAATTTTGGCAGAAAGGGATTGTCGGCAAATTCTTCCAGTATCAGCCTTGCATTCAGTTTTTTTGCCAGCAAGTGCGCCAGTGTTGTTTTTCCGGCTCCGATGTTTCCTTCAATGGTGATAAAGCGGTGTTGCATGTGAGAGGGTCAAAAGTAGGAAGCAATCTGCTATCAGCCGTCAGCTTTCAGCTAATAAGGCTTTGTGTTTTGTTTTCAAACTGGTAAAGAATCATAAACTTTTATAAACTGATGGCTAAAAGCTGGCTGCTGACAGCTAAACCTTTTGCCATCTGCCACGATACAGCTACCTTAGCACCCGCAAAAAAGGGAACACAATTGCCGCAACTAACGAATAAAGTGGCAATTCTTTTACACGTAAAAAATCAAATTTAAATATGGCATACGATGTCGTAGTTCTGGGCAGCGGACCGGGTGGTTACCCGGCAGCTATCCGCGCCTCTCAGCTTGGTTTTAAAGTCGCAATTATAGAAAAGGAAAGTCTGGGCGGCATTTGCCTTAACTGGGGCTGTATTCCTACCAAAGCGTTGATAAAAAGTGCCAATGTATTTGACTACGCAAAGCATAGCAGTGCGTATGGTATTACCGTTGAAAACGCCAGTGCCGACTTTGGCGGCGTTATCAAACGCAGTCGTGGCGTAGCCGACAAGATGAACAAAGGCGTTACCTTCCTGATGAAGAAAAACAAGATTGACGTCGTTATGGGTTACGGCACCATCACCGGCAAAGGAAAAATACAGGTAAAGGCAAATGACGGTAAAGAACAAACCGTTGAAGCCAAACACATTATCATTGCCACCGGCGGCAGAAGCCGTGAACTTCCGAACCTGAAGCAGGATGGAAAGAAAGTGGTTGGCTACCGCGAGGCGATGGTTTTACCCGAACAACCCAAGAGCATGATAGTAGTTGGCAGCGGCGCTATAGGTGTTGAGTTTGCCTATGTGTATGCAACCATGGGCACTAAGGTTACCATCGTTGAATTTCTGCCGCGCATTGTACCGGTAGAAGATGAAGAGATTTCGAAAGAATTGGAAAAGCAGTTTAAGAAGCAAGGTATTGACATCATGACCAGCTCGACGGTTGAGTCGGTTGATACATCGGGCAATGGTGTAAAAGCACAAGTGAAAAAGCCGGATGGCAGCACCATAACTCTTGAAGCCGACATTGTGTTAAGCGCAGTTGGTGTTGTAGCTAATGTAGAAGGCATTGGCTTAGAAACGGTTGGTGTAAAAGTAGAAAAAGGAAAAGTTGTGGTAGATAAATACCAGCAGACAAACGTGCCCGGTTTTTATGCCATCGGAGATTGTACGCCCAACCAGGCGTTGGCACATAAAGCTACCAAAGAAGGCATCAACGTAGCAGAATACATTGCTTATACCGAAAAAAAATCAACACATGCACCGGAAGTGATGGACTATTCCAACATACCAGGTTGTACGTATTGCACACCGGAAATTGCATCTGTGGGCTTTACAGAGAAAGCAGCAAAAGAAGCTGGTTACGAAGTAAAAGTGGGCAAGTTTCCATTTGTGGCAAGTGGCAAGGCTACGGCTGCCGGCGCTACCGATGGCTTTGTAAAAATGATCTACGATGCCAAATACGGCGAGCTTCTCGGCGCACACATGATTGGTGCAAACGTAACCGAAATGATTGCCGAAATCTCGGTAGCGCGTAAGCTTGAAACCACGGCGCATGAAATACTGAATGCCGTGCATCCGCACCCGACCATGAGCGAGGCGGTGAAAGAAGCGACTGCAGTTGCGTATGGCGAAGCGACGGATATTTAAGGATTGAATTTTTTATAAAGTAAACGAGGCGCAAAGAAGATAAATCTTCTTTGCGCCTCGTTTTTTGGTGGTTCTCACTTCGATATAAAACGGTTTACCTTTATTTCATGATAACATTAGCCAGTGTTAAAGAAACATTACGGGAATTAAAGCCTGAACTGCACGAAAAATACGGCGTTAGTTCCATCGTTTTATCTGGTTCTATTGTACGTGATGATTTCACGCCAGCAAGTGATATAAATGTTGTTGTTGATTTTGATCGCCCTATCGGGATTGAGTTTGCTGATTTGGCTGAGTATCTTGAAAAAAAACTAAACAGACCTGTTGATCTTGCCTCTCTCCATGGAATTAAACCAAAATATTTTGCTGTAATTGAACCCCAGATTATCTATTTGTAATAAATATTGTTATACAGTACTTCATAATTTTATCTTTGAATTACTTCACATAGGATTCTTGTGAGCGAGTTCCGTCTTGCCGCCATTCTTTATTGAATGCTTCTTAGGAGGAAGTGTCGCCATTGCGATGCTGATCGAAAGATCATCATTTAAAAACAGGAATATGAATTCTTTGTTTTTTGAAGTAATGAAGCACTTTGTACTTTCAATTTGCTTTGATTTTATAAAGTATTTAATCCATAAATACTTTAATAAATGAAAACTTAAATAGGTTAGCTACTGCTAACCTATTTTTTATATGAAAGAAGCCCGAACGTACACGCTATCGAACCAATTATCCAAACAGTAAGACATACTGAATTGCTAATACCAATTGCATAAAGCACAAAAATTATTGGACCCATGCAAAGTATTGCACTAAGTAAAAAAGTCTCAAAAATTCCAGTCTCTTTACTTTTTGAGTTATGCTTATCTGAATTTAATTGCATAGAATCCTCACGACGTATGATCGCTCACTATAAACCACTTCCCGTTTATCTTCTGAAACAACAAATCGAAATATCCGCTTGGTGTATCTCTGTCTCTTATCAATGTAAATTTCCCCACCATAAAAAAGAAATCTGCAGATAAGCGTTTTATCTTAATTATATCAAAAGATAAAATGCCCATTGCAGTCTTATTTGGGTACGTTTTTTTGTAATGCGCCAGTGAGCTATCCCAGCCATACGTCACGCCTTTGCTGCCGATAAACATGATAGAATCCGTATGTGCATAGCCTTGCATAAAGGCATCAAGATTACCGCCGTTCCAGGCTACAATCTGGGCAGTCATTACATCGCGCACTTGTTGTTCATCAGGAATAATTTGTGCCTTTACTGCCGACAGGCTTACCAAAAGGCAAGCGATTATTAATAATTTCCGGCTCATGTTTTATTTGTAAAAATACAAAAGCTTTGTTGTCTGTTTTATTTTGCCAGTATGAAAGTCGTGATGCTCTGTACAAGTTCTTTATCTATCGGAAGTGCGCTGTTATTGTAAGTAGCTAAATTTTCCTGCCGGTCATCACCCACTTCTCTGAAGATGTGATTCATGTTATTGAGCACAATCAGTTTACTGTTGGCGTTGGCTGTATGAAGCCGGTTTGCATCATCAACACTTAGCTGGATATCGTGTGAGCCTTGCAGTATCAGAACGGGTATCTTTAATTTTTTGATCTCATCCTGAGGATCGTATTGAAACCATGAAATGAGATAAGGCTGAACGCTGGGTCTTAGCAATGAGTTAAGCATCGGATTTACGTTGGTAACCAGTTTACCACTCTTAAGCGAATCGATAGCCGGGAATGATAAATCCTGAACCATTTGGGGTTGTTTGCTTAGCTGTTCTTTCAATATTTTATCTGCCGGTTGTCCCGCGCCTGCAATTGATATAAACTGATCCGCTTTTTGGGCAGCTATCATACCTATCAAAGAGCCTTCGCTATGCCCAACGACAATAATTTTTGAAAACTTCTTTTCTTTTTTTAATAAGTCAATCCATTCTTCGGCATCTTGTACGTAATTGTCAAACCTGAGCTCCGCCTCGCTTTTAGCAGTTTCTTTGCTTTCGCCGATTCCTCTCTTATCATATCTCAGAGATGCAATATTGTTTTGGGCAAGTTGTTCAGCCAGTTGTTTCAGGCAATCATTTTTCATAACAGGATTGTTTCCGTTTCTGTCTGTTGGTCCTGATCCGGCAATTATTAAAACAACCGGTATCCGGTTTGAATTGGCAGGCGTTTCTAACGTGCCGGAAATGTTACCGGTTTCTGTTTGCAGAACAAGCTGTGTTTCTGTAATAGCAGTCGTGTCAGCATTTATATTAGCCAATGAAAATGTCATTTTATTGAAGAGGAAGACGAAAAGAAAAAGGTATTTATACGCTGAGTTATTTTTCATGACAACATGTTATAAAGTGGTTTCAAAGTGTTTATTGAAAAAGCAATTGCTATCGCATAAATCGGTAGCATTTACGCAAACGTTCTTTTTTGTTTCCTGTAAAAAAGATAAGAATACACAACCGGAACAAAAACCAAAACTGCAGTGATACACATGAACACAATAAAGTTTGTTTTTGCGCTCAGTATAAAACCCATCAGCATAATGAGAAGACCACCCGCAAACCAAAGCTTACCCGCTAATTTGTGCGTTGCTTTCCAGTTCATTTCATTCTCCAAAGCCCATGTCGTACGTATGCCCACGAAGTAATTGGGTTTTATGGTTTTAAAATAATTTCCGAGTATTAAAAACAGCAGGCCAATGGCTATTAATATTGTGTTTGGGTTGCCTATCGATTGCTTTTTCGTTGAATATAAAATCCACATCGCCAGCAACGACATAAACGTTGTCATCAGGAATTTAAAAGTATACAGTTTGTTTCCCATTTTGCTCAATTTGCCTTTCGGGTCAATCGCCGGGATGATCAATAAAAGGACATAAATAAGGCAAGGCAAAAGCAACGGGATCATAATCATCGTTGCCTTGCTGCCATAGTCATCTATTTCGCCTTTTATATTCCAGTGTGTAGGAACCACTGCTGGTAAATCATTCCAGATAATAAGCAGGTAAATAAGAGGCAATAATGCAATGGCAGCCACGGGTAATTCTTTTTTCCAGGTGGTATTCATAAAGTTATTTTTTTAGTTTCATAAGCCAGCTCAGCAGGTCGTCCAATATGGTTGTGTTCAACGAATAAATGATGAACTGACCTTTCTTTTCCGACGTGATTAAATCGGCATGTTTCAGCAATTCAAGGTGGTGCGAAATGCTGGGTTTCGACATGTTGAACTGGTCGGCAATATCACCGGCCGACATATCCTTTTTCTTCAGCAATTCTAAAATCTGCCTTCTCGTTTCGTCGTTCAATGCCTTGAAAAGATGATTCAAATGTTGTTTGTAGATATTTAGACAAATATCTAAATATTATCTTCTTCGATAAAACTTTTTAGAGTAATTTAGTACCAATCATTTTGAAATGAAAGGCGAAATACATTTTTGGTAACCATCGTTTGTCTCTTTTGTAATCGGCTGTTGCCATTCCTGCGTCTCGAAGCAGCAAGAATCCTCTCATCAAGGTTCAGGGCAATGATTGGGCATTTACAATAGCGAATCTCGAATTCCAAACTTCTTATTTTAAAATAAACTCTACAGAAATTGCGCAAAAACCTATGTCCTCATTTTCTGTTATGTTCGCGGTTGAGAAAATTGAAAATAAGTGCGTTTACGTTCTCTTGAAATAAAGGGTTTTAAAAGCTTTGCCGATAAAACGGTTGTCAATTTCGATGAAGGCATCACGGGCATCATTGGCCCAAATGGCTGCGGCAAAAGCAATATTATTGATAGCATCCGCTGGGTTATTGGCGAGCAGAAAATATCGGCATTGCGCAGCGAAAACCTGGAAGCGCTGGTGTTCAATGGCAGCAAAACCCGCAGTGCCAGCGGCCTTGCTGAAGTGAGCCTGACATTTGAAAACAACAGACAGTTATTACCCACCGAATTTACCACCGTTACCGTTACCCGCCGCTTCTTTAAAAATGGCGACAGCGAGTATCGCCTTAACGATGTAAACTGCCGTTTGAAAGACATTCATAACTTGTTTATGGATACCGGCATCAGCACCGACAGTTATGCCATCATCGAGCTTGGAATGGTGGATGATATCATCAAAGACAAAGAAAATAGCCGCAGAAGAATGCTGGAGCAAGCTGCCGGCATCACCATTTACAAAACAAGAAAGAAAGAAGCCAAAGCCAAGCTGGAAGCCACCGAAGGCGATATTAACCGCATAGAAGATTTACTGTTTGAAATCAACAACCAGTTAAAAGCACTTGAAAGCCAGGCGAAAAAGGCAGAGAAATATTTCGAGATAAAGAAAGATTACCGCGAAGTTTCTATTGAGCTTGCCAAAGCTTCACTTACCGGTTTTTCCGATACTTATAAAGACCTGCACGAGCGGCAGGAAGAAGAAACCGCGAAACGCGAGAACCTTGATGCCGACATTGCCGCAGAAGAAGCCAAGCTGGAAGAAAGCCGCAACAGCTTTGCCGGTAAAGAATTGGCTTTGCAAGAAATGCAGCAGGTTTACAACCAGTTGCTGCAACAATTGCGAAGCAAAGAGAACGAACGAAACTTAGCCAAGCAAAAGCTGCAATACCAGTTAGAAAAGGAACACAGTATAAAAGAATTTCTGCAAAATGCAGAAGGGCAAATGGCATCGGTGACCGATTCTATCAGTCGCACGCAGGAACGTGTTCATGAAGAAGATGACGAAGTATATGAGCTGCAGCAACGCTTTCATCTTTCAAAAATTGAAAGTGATGAAAAGAGGAATTTGTGGGATGATAAGCGAATACAAACCGATGCTTTACGAGGTCGCTTTCAATATTTGCAACGCGAGCAATTTGGTGCTGAAAAAAAAGTAGCTGTGGCAGATACCGGCATTGCTAACATGCAGCGCAGCCGTACCCAACTAACCGATGAACAGCATGGAAGAACAGCGCAACTGCAAAATCTTGAAACCGAGCTGGATGATAAGCAGGATGTATTAGAACAAAAGCGCGATCAGCTACAGGAACTTCAGGAAGAGCAGGAGCGCATTAAAGCATCCATAAAAGATGCGCAGAATCAACTGGAATCTTTACGCGTTCAGCTTGCTAAAGACATACGCACGCTGGATGCAAAACGCAACGAGCATGACCTGCTGAAAAGCCTTGTAGATAGTATGGAAGGCTACCCGGAAAGCATCAGATTTTTGCACAACAACAAAAGCTGGAACGGCAAAGCGCCCATTCTTTCCGACATTATTTATGTGGCGGAAGAATACCGGGCGGCTATCGAAAATTTGCTGGAGCCTTACCTTAATTATTACATCGTGAATTCGTCGCAGGATGCGCTGCAGGCAGTGCATTTATTGGAAGAAAACAAAAAAGGCAAAGCCAATTTCTTTGTATTGCAAAAGCTGGATTCGGTTCGTCCGTCGGATGCAGCAAAGCCAGAAAATGCAGTGGCTGCTACGGATGTTATTGAAGTAGATGATACGTACCAGAACCTGGTGAGTTATCTGCTGGGCAATGTATTTATCACGGAAGATGAAAACGAAGAAGCGGCCGGCGGAATTGTACTTCTTCACAAAAGCGGGAAGCTCGTTCGTGGTGAATACGTATTATCGGGTGGCAGCGTGGGTTTGTTTGAAGGAAAGAAAATTGGTCGCGCCAAAAACCTTGAAAAGCTGCATGAAGACATTGTAATTCAGGATGCTGTAGTTGGGGCTGCGCAAAAGGAAATCAAGCATTGGCAAAACGAAATACAAGCTTTGCAACAGTCGTTAAGAGATGATGACATCAGGATGTTGCAGAATGAAATTAACCAACTGAATAACGCTGTGTTTGTCAATAAAAATAAGATTGAAAACATAACTACAGCGCAGCAGCAAAGCCAGCAAAGCCTGAGCGATATTATTCAAAAACTTCAGGATGAAGAAAAGGAAATAGCCGGCGCAAAGGAAAGTTTGCTCTCTCTGAATGAACAGTTGCAAAGCATAGCCACTGAAACGGATGAGGCAGAGAAAGGCAACAAATCGGCAGAGGAAGACTATCGCATTTCGGCGGCTCATTACAATGAAATTAACCTGCAGCTAACACGCCAGCAAAGCAAAGTGCAGACGTTGAAACAAGAGCTGGCTTATAAGCAAAACCAGCTTCAGCAATTGCAGGCGCAGATTAGCAGTAATACAAAGCAGTTAGCTGATACATTTGCCCTGATAGAAGAAAGCCAGACCGTAATTGAAGAGGCAGAAGCGGTGCTGCAACAACTGCAAAAAGAGAAGGAAGAATCAGAGCAAAACGTAAATGCATCCAACAAAGAATATTACAGCCTGCGCAGTGCCTTGCAGGAACGCGAAAGTGGTTTGCGACTGAAGATAAAAAGCCGCGAAATAGCGGAGCAAATTGTAAGTGAGCTGAAAGACAAAATGAACGAACTGAAGCTTCAGCTTGCCGGTGTGAAAGAACGTTTGCTGGTTGAGTTTAAAATTGTTTTGGATGAAATTATCGACCAGCCAAGAACAACGGAAACACCGCTGGAAGATTTGCAGACATCGAGCGATAAAATGAAGAAGCGGCTGGAGAATATGGGTGAAATCAACCCAACGGCGGTTGAGGCGTTTACCGAAATGAAGAAGCGCTACGAATTTATTCTTGATCAAAAGAATGATCTGGTAACAGCAAAAACAAGTTTGTTGCAAACCATTGAAGAAGTAGAAGCCAGCGCCAACCAGCAATTTTTAGATACGTTTAACCGCGTTCGCGAAAATTTTCAGCGTGTATTTAAAGCTTTATTTACGGAAGAAGACACAGCTGATCTGATTCTCGAAAATCCGGATAATTTGGCCGAAACCAGTATTGATATTGTAGCAAAACCAAAGGGCAAACGACCTTCATCCATAACGCAGTTAAGTGGTGGTGAAAAGACGCTGACGGCAACGGCTTTGCTCTTTTCTATTTACCTGATTAAACCTGCGCCTTTCTGTATTTTAGATGAAGTGGACGCGCCGCTTGATGATGCCAACGTAGGTAAATTTACCAACATGATTAAGCAGTTCAGCGATAACTCGCAGTTCATTATTGTAACGCATAATAAAACTACCATGAGCACGGTCGATGTTATTTATGGCGTGACCATGCAGGAACCAGGTGTGAGTAAATTAGTGCCGGTCGATTTCAGGAATCTGAATTAGCGTGCTGAAAAACATTACTATATTATTTCTTGTTGTTTACCCGCTATACGTGTTGTTTACCCGTGAGCCGGATTATTTTGATGGCGAATACTCACGTGCTGCAATCCATTACATAAAAGATTCTTCGGGACATCAAAGGCCGATGGCAATTTATTCTTTCGATCATCATACTTATTCCATCAATACCGAATATCCTTTTCGTTCTTTTTCCAAAGGAGAAAATGTGCTCATCATTTATGAAACGGCCATGCCCGGGCATGCAAGCCTGTACTCATTTTGGGGTTACTGGATTCGCTGGCAGGAACTACTTTCATTTGTTTTAATGTTTGTATTTTTTTATGTACTGGCTGTCAATATCACCGGTAATCCCACTCCGGAAAGTTTATTGGAAGAACTGGAAGGAAATCAAACAAAACCTCGGAGGCCCCGATACGATTGAGTTTGCTATTCAAACAAAGTAATTAAAAATTTTCCTTCTTTCTTCGCGTTGTTATGACATAAAAAAGCGCCCCGCAATGATGCGAAGCGCCTGTTCTTAACCCCTGCTGCAAAAAGGTTGACTGTAACTAAAAATCAAAATTCAATTTACATCCACAACAGTATATACGATACTGCAGGAAGAAATAGGTTTAATGGAAAATGAAAAAATATTTTTTTTTGGATTGTATTAACAGATACAATTCTATATCGCTTTACGAAGCTTAGTAAACTGAGTTTGTTTGATGATTTACACTTGCCCGTTACCCGAAATATACCTTACCAAACTCCGCTTTGCAACAGGCAATAAGGTTTCTTCAACAGGAAGCGACATGTTGGCTTCAATTGCGTAAGTGGCTGGATTGGGAAGCCCGGTGCGATGGCGTATCAGTTCAGTTTTGATGTTTTCAAAAGTATTGGCAAGGCTGCGGTACCAGGTATTAACGAACTCCGTGCGAATGCTGCGGAACTTTTGATTATGGCTTTCATAAATGCTAAGCCGATACTGGTAAACGTGTGTATCTGATATTGAATGGCTAAGAAAAAAATAGCCTTCGTTTTGCTCTATTGGAATGATGCCAATGGGAGAGATGGTGAGCTTGTCTTCAATGTGCTCATACAGCTCTGTGCCATTGCTGATGGTTGTTTTCATTTCCCTGGCGGCATAATGAATAATCTCTTCCAGTTGCGACATTATATCGTCGTCTTCCGTCATTTGCTGATAAAGAAACTGCAACTGTTGCTTTTGAATGCCCGTAAGCGTTTTAGGAAATTGTTCCTGTAAAAACTTCTTGTTATCGCGGAAGGTGACAAGGTTGTTATAATGAAAAATAACATCGCCCAATTGCGGATAAAGCTTGCGCTCGTCGAAGTACTTATTTACTTCCTGCAGGTAAGCCAGAAGCGTATATTTCTTCAGTTCAAAATCGATATATCCATCTGCAAACCAGGTTTCCGATAACGCCTTCATAAGCTGTTGACTTTGAAAGTTCAAATTAGTGAAAAAGGGATCAAAAAAATAATACCGGAATTAGAAGTTGATTAAAATTGGCTTTGTAAATAAAAGCCTGTGATAGCGTGACGTCTATTTCATTTGAGTTTCTCTGATCAGGCAGATCGTTTATTGGACACTGCTATTACTACAGGTCATTCAACCTGCACAGCAAATCACCCAAAGCCCGTTTTAACACGTTCAACTCTACTTTGATTCATTCAACATTAAAAACCAATCATTCAACTCTAATTGCTGCTTAGCCATTATGTATTGCAGGTTATCCAACTCTCACGGCAAGCCATTGAACGCTGTATTAAAAAACAATAAGCTTGGTAGTGCATTGTCAATAAGAGCCGAACAGCCGCAACGTAATTAAAGCACATCTGTTCCATTCAACTTTTATTATCGTTCATCACTACCTATCTTCACTCATATAATTTCATATTTGCTGTATGACTTTTCATTCCATCCATCGCCGCTCATTGCTGAAAGGCGCATCTGCCGCGCTCGCCTTATCAGCTCTCAACGTTTCCGGTTTGTATGCCTTTGCAGGCAAAGCTCAGTCATATCGCGTGGCTTTAATTGGCACCGGCTGGTATGGAAAAAGTGATTTGTTTCGCTTAATGCAGGTAGCGCCTGTGCAGGTAGTAGCGCTGTGCGATGTAGACAGCAACCAATTGAATGAAGCGGCAAAAATGGTAAGTGTACGTACGAAACAAACACCTAAGTTATACAGCGATTACCGCAAGTTATTGGCAGAAGCCAAACCTGATATTGTATTGATTGGAACACCTGATCACTGGCATGCTTTAACAGCCATTGCAGCCATGAAAAGCGGTGCGAATGTATATGTGCAAAAGCCGGTAAGTGCAGATGTGATGGAAGGAGAAGCTATGGTAGCCGCCGCACGAAAATACAACTGCGTGGTGCAGGTGGGTACACAGCGCAGAAGCACACCACATTTGGTAGAAGCAAAGAAAAAGATTGTCGATGCCGGGCTATTGGGTAAAATTTCTTCTGTTGAAATGTGCTGCTATTACCACATGCGCGACAATAGCAATCCACCAGTGCAAACTGTGCCCTCTTTCCTGGATTATGATACCTGGACAGGTCCCGCACCTTTGAGACCTTATGATGGATTGCCGCATGGCAGGTGGCGCGCATTTATGGAATATGGTAATGGGATTATGGGCGATATGGGCATTCATATGTTTGATGCTGTGCGATGGATGTTGGGTTTAGGATGGCCAAAACACATTTCATCAACCGGCGGTATTTATGTGCAGAAAAATGCTAAGTCTGATATCTCTGACACACAAGCGGCTTCCTTTGAATATGACGAGTTAAACTGTACCTGGCAGCATCGCACCTGGGGCACGCCGGATGATCCTGAATATCCATGGTCATTTAAACTATATGGCGATAAAGGCACGCTGAAGGCTGATGTTTATAAGTATGATTTCATCCCGGAAGGAAAAGGAGAGAAGATACACGGTGATGTAGTGTACGAAAAAGAAAAATACCCGGAAGATCTGACGGAGCCCCGCATTGAATTGCATACCGCGCCAGCTACAAGAGCGCACATGCTGAACTTTCTTCAGGCAATTCAAAATAAAACCAAACCCGTTGCGGATATAGAGGAAGGGCACATTTCAACAGCGTGCTGCATTTTAGCTAATCTATCTATGCAATTGGGAAGACCTTTAACTTATGACCCTGTAAAGCGGGAAGTGACCGGTGATAAAGAAGCGACTGCTTTATTGCAGCGCAAGTATCGTGAAGGCTATATGCACCCTTTGATAGAAAATATTTGATAGCTTTCTTTCAGTTTTTTAGAGTAAAAATTCACCATTCTGGTAAATCACTTTTTCTTTTCCGTCAGGCAAAGTAGCCGTTACGGTGCGGTTGGTAGTGCTGATAATATCTGTATGCACTTTCGGGCAACTGTTATAACCCATTGAAGCCCAATCTTCATTAGTTACGGCTGATATATCACCATCAAATGTGTCTTTATAGGCATTGCCCAAAGCAATATGTGTATTGCCAAAAGCGCCACCCATATTTTCATCAAACAATGTGGTTGCCATAAACTTTGTAATCTTTGAATGACGCTTATCTGTCAGCGAAAATTCGCCGACTTTATCTGCATTTTCCTGCACAATCATTTCTTTCAAAGCGTCTTCATTTTCTGTAGCATACGATTGCGTAACGATACCATCAACAAACGTTAATGACACACCTGAGATGCGTTTTCCCGAATAATATAATGGCTGATTAAAACTGATAAAACCATTCGTGCCACGCCAGTCCGGCGAAGTAAAAATCTCAAAGCTCGGAATATTCTTGCCACCGCCGCTGAGCCATTTGCGATGCTCGCCAATAAGAATATGTAAGTCTACATCATCGCCCTTGATATGCACCTTATTTATCGCCAGCGCATCGAGCTTGTCTTTGATGTTTTCTATTTCGTGCTGCACCTGTTTCCACTTAGCAACCGGATCCTCTTCGCGGAGGTAACAGGCTTCAATAATCTGCTCCCAGTATTCTTCCAGTGAAAGACCGGCTTCGGCTGCCATAGAAGGTGTTCCATATAAACATAATGACCATGACAATTTTCCGTCATTCTCTTTCTTTTCTCTCATTGCCATATACGGTGCGCGGGCACTGTTCATCTTGCTGATGCGGGAAGAAGGCAAGCCTTCAAATGCCTGAATATCTGGTTCAGAAATAATAAAAAGAATATGATCAGTCGCTTCCACAATTCCCTGCCAGTAAGGCTTTGCAAAGAAGCCAACTTGCTCATCGCTGCCATTTTCGATAAGGAAGCGCGGAAGGCTATTTTGTTTGATGTTATCAGGCTGATAGTGTGTAATGAGGTTGCCGCCGGCTAAATAAATTTCTTTGGCAATCATCATGAACAAGTCTTTACTGCATTCCTGCCCAACCAAAAAAACGGTATCACCTTTATTAATTCCCTGCCCGTTGTTCAGGGCATAATTGACCATAACCTTTGCATATTTTTTCAGAATCGATTCTTCTATTTTCATCATTTCTTTTTGAAGCGAAGGTAGGAAGCGGAGGCATCAATCAAGAAAATCCTGGTGTGATAAAACCTTTTTAGGCACGAGTAAAATTTGCCTGTTTAGTCATCTTTTTCAAGCGTAAATATTTCATTTACGGTAGTATTAAAAATACCGGAAATTTTTATGGCAAGAACAGTCGAGGGAACATACCGATCAGCTTCAATAGAGTTAATGGTTTGGCGTGACACACCGATTCTGTCTGCCAGATCCTGTTGGGTAAGATTCAGTTTAGCACGTTCAACCTTTAGAGTGTTTTTCATTACATCACTTTTTTTATAGAGTAATAGGCAAAAAGGTAAACAAACAACATATATACAACAAGCCGATAAATAGATTCTTGAGATGAATCCCGTATTAATATGTTCATATATGGAACGATTATTACATAACATATAACTGCTAAAAAGGCAGAAGCCATAGCATTTAATCTAATGATAGCCGTTCTTTCATCTTCAACTTTATCTTTTGCCATAACAATAAAAGAGAGCCCTATTATAAAAGCATTGGCAGCAGTTGTTTGTATCAAATCATTATGTAAATGAAAAAAAGCCTTGTTGAATGTTTTGATTGTTATCAATATAATAGGGATTGCTATTATAACAATAACGCCAACCTTTTTAAAATAATTAGGGAATAATAACGTTCGGTTTTCGATTTGTTTGCTTTGCATTTTGACAAGTATTTTTTTCTTAATAGCAAATATACTTGTCATTTTACTTCAATTTACAAGATGTTTTTTCAAAAAATTCTTTTCTTATAACATTCCTTCATCAAAAAAGATAATACGTTCGCACGTTCTTATGTAATTCCTGAAGTCAGAAACAAAAAAGGTGTAATGACAATACATCATTACACCTTTCTACAAGAAAAATTACAGTAAAATTATTTCGCTGGCGTTGCCGGAGCCGTTTGCTGGCTTGATGCCGGCGCCGAAGTCGACATGTCGTTTATTAGTTTATTGTTGTTTGTGCCGCTGGCGTTGCTGAAAAACAAAATAGAAACAATGCAAAGTGCGCCAAGAAGGGAAGCAAAAATCCAGGTGCCTTTTTCAAGTACATCGGTAGTTTGCTTTACACCCATAAACTGGTTGTTCATACCGCCAAACGTGCCGGATAAGCCACCACCTTTCGGATTTTGCACCAAAACAAAAAAACATAAAGCGATGCAAACGATAACAATGAGTATAAAAAATATGAGCGCCATGGCTGCTATTTGATTTTCTGAATTAAGGCGGCAAAATAAGTGGATTTATCGGGATTGAGCAAGCTTAATTTTTGATAAATTTCAACAGCCTTCTCACGCTTGCCTTGCTTTAGAAGCACGTCTGCCATTGATTCAGTAACAATAGCCTTTGTGTAATTGGATGAATCGGCAATGCCGGCAACCACCGTTTCTTCTTCGCTTTCGGTGCCAAGGTCAACGGGATGCGGATTGATGCGCTTCATCTGGCGCAGCCAGTCGGTAAACTTATGTACCTTTTTATCAAAGACGGTATCATTTGGTTTTGCATCGAGTTTAATGCCTTGCGAAGCAAAATAATCAACGCTGTGAAAAGGCTCAGTTGAAATGGGAACTTCTGTTTTTTCTTCCACCGGCTTATTAAATTCCTCGGCTTGTTCGAAAAGAAGCGAAGCTATTTTTTGATTGGCTTCGTCAATGGGAAGCGGCTCCGATTGCTGTTTAAGTTCATCCTCGTCAAGCGGTATTTCTTCCGGCTCACTCTGGATACTTTCCTTGTCAGAAATATCTTCTAAAAGCTGTTCTGCAGGCAACGTAACCAGGTTTGCATCTTCTTCTGCTTCACTTTCTTTTATCCGCTCTGAATGAATGATTTTCTCTTCTTCAGCTTCTGTATTTGATACACGATCGCTCAGCAAATCATCATTCGTTTCTACAACAAGAGGAATTGTGCCGGCTACAGTTTTTATTGTTTCTCCTTTATCATCCGAAAGAAAATAGCGAAGCCATTGTTCATTGGGAAAATAAAGTGCTGTTTTTAATAACTGTTCCTGCAAGCCGGCTTCGTTTGCTGCTTTCTTTTTTTGCAGCAATAAAAGTTGTGCAGCCGAAAAATAAGGATAGGCATCCGCCAATTGCTGCAGTTCTTCTACCGATACCTCATCGAGGTTCGATTTGCCAGCAAGTAATGGCAGAACGTGTTTTGATTCCTTATTCATGCGATGAAAGTATGAAAGGCTTGTTTACCAGTTAGAAAAAATATGATTGAAAATTTCGTCGCTAACATTCTTTATAATGTCCGGCAGCAGGTTGTTTTCTGCCTGCGTTAAAGTAAGATTGGCTGAGAATGGAAAATCGCGGCTTATATCAAACTCATCGGTTTTATCTTTCAGGTTATCCCGAAATTTTATGTGCACGCCAACGGTTAAATTATTCTGTGTGGTTTGCTTACCGGATATGGCAGAAAAGGAAACCGAATAATTGGTAATGGTACCGCTGATCTGCCAGTTGGCATCATCATTTGTGGTGCGCGTAAGCTTTGTTTGGTTCGAGATTTTTTGAGTCAACGCATCCGTTAGCTGCGGGCTTACCTGCGGGTTAATGTATCGCGCTTTGTTTTCGATATAGCTGATCTTAACCGTCTTCACTTCAGGCGGAATACTCACATTTCTGAATGTATAAACGCCGCATGAAGAAAAAGCAACAAGCAACAAGCTGCAGGCTGCAAATTGTAAGCTTCTATCTATGAGCTGTGAGCTGCGGTTTTTTCTTACAAAGAACAGATTATTTATAAAAGCCCGAAGCTTACAGCTCACCGCTCGTAGCTCATTGCTCATAGCCTGCAGCTTATCATCATTCATCAATATCATATTCTTTCAGTTTCCTGTATAAGGTTCGTTCGCTGATGCCAAGATCGGAGGCAGCATCTTTACGTTTTCCTTTGTGCTTTTTCAGCGCTTTTATTATCAGCTCTTTTTCTTTGTCCATGATATTGAGCGTTTCTTCCACTTCCTCGTGATCGTCAATATCATTGTTTGATAAAATTACCGGCTGTTGACCATTTGCCTGACCGCTTGGCGCCGGTAAACCTGATGGCTGAAAAGTGGTGACAGGGCGATTATTATAGTCTTCGTTGTAATCGCCATCTTCCAGGTCGTGAAGCATCGATTCCCGCTTTCCATCCATCGATCTCAGCGAAGGATTCTGCAGTATTTCCACAAACATGCGCTTGAGTTCCGTTACATCTTTCTTCATGTCGAAGAATAACTTGTACAGGATTTCACGCTCGTTGGCAAACTCGTTACCATTGGCTGCCGAAGCGCCGGAAGCCAATACAGGTAAGCGATTCATCATTTTCTCCGGCAAAAAGCGACGTAAGGCAACCGCATTCACCTGAGGATCTGTTGACAGAACCGAAATTTGCTCCGCAATATTCTTCAATTCGCGCACATTGCCGGGCCAGGTATAGTTAATTAGTAAATTTTTTGCGTCATCATCAAGCTGCACAGCGTTGGTTTTATAACGGTCGGCAAAGTCAGACACGAATTTTCTAAATAAAAGAATAATATCTTCTTTGCGGTCGCGCAACGCCGGAACGCGGATAGGAACGGTGCTTAAGCGATAATATAAGTCTTCGCGAAACCTGCCATTTTGAGTGGAGTCGTACAAATCGCGGTTGGTGGCTGCAATCACGCGCACATCTGTCTTTTGTACTTTAGATGAACCCACGCGAATAAATTCACCTGTTTCCAAAACGCGAAGCAAACGAGCCTGTGTACCGATGGGCATTTCGCCAATTTCATCTAAGAAAATGGTACCGCCGCTTACGGTTTCAAAATAGCCTTTGCGGCTATCAACGGCGCCAGTGAAAGAACCTTTCTCGTGTCCGAATAATTCAGAATCAATGGTTCCTTCCGGGATGGCTCCGCAATTGACTGCGATAAATGAATTGTGCTTGCGCGATGACAACGCATGAATGATATGCGAGAACGCTTCTTTGCCTACACCGCTTTCTCCAACGATCAATACGCTCAAATCTGTAACTGATACCTGTATGGCAACATTTAAAGCGTGATTGAGTGCCGGCGAATTGCCAATAATTCCGAAGCGGTTTTTTATTGATTGTATATCCATTAAATAATACTGTTTAAGACGGTCTGAATTTCAGACTTTAATATGGGCAAGTGATGAAAAATGACATTCCAGATGGTAGAGTATTCTATTAAATCATAATCATGGACCAGAATATGTCTTAGGTTAATGATTTTAGATTTATCGGTAATCAAGACAGATTTATCAATTTTGTTTATTTGAGCTGTAGCTTCTCCAATGATAGCTAATCTTCTTTCTACTGCATCTCTAACTGTAAGATTGCTTTCATAATCAGTTAAAGAATGAATATCTTTTACGTGAAATTCTATGGCATTGATTGAAAGCAGGATGTCTTCCAGATACTTATGGATGGCGTTCATAGATTTTAACCCTGTCTTTTTGAACTTCTTCCAAAAAATATTTGTTCTTAATCACTTTTTCAGCCACCAAATCAACCTTCTTTCCGGTTATTGTTTCTAATTTCCATAATAAATCGAAATAATCATAAAAAGGTGGTAATAAATAACCTCCTTCGTCAGTTTGAAACGAGTATAAAAAGTCGAGGTCGCTGTCTGTATTAAAATCGTTTGTCCTGGCTCCCGATCCGAATAAATAAAGAGATGCAACATGCATTTCTTTACATGCAATCTGTATTTCATTTATCTTATCAGAAACAAGAGTAACCATCATTATTACTTTAAATCATCTCACCCAACAAAGTAGCCTGCGTGCAGCTTGCAACTTTTACGTTCACATAATCACCTTTCTGCAAAAGCGAATTGCCTTTGGCAAACACAATCACTTTATTCTGTGAGTTGCGTCCCATCCAGTCCTGGTTGCTTTTTTTGCTTTCGCCTTCGATCAATACTTTACATATTTTACCAACGTCGCGCTGATTGCTTTGTAAAGAAAGCCGGTTTTGCACAGCAACAATTTCCTGCAATCTTCTTTTCTTAACAGGTTCAGGAATATCGTCCTGATAACGGCGTGCAGCCAGCGTTCCCGGTCGCTCGCTGTAAAAGAACATATAGCTCATATCGTACCGGCTATGTTCCATGATGGAAATTGTATCCTGATGTTCTTCTTCGGTTTCGGTGCAAAAGCCTGCAATCACATCACTGCTGATACCACAATCGGGGATGATATTTTTGATCTGGTCAACTTTTGCTATGTACCATTCACGCGTGTACGTACGGTTCATCAATTGCAGAATGCGTGTGTTGCCACTTTGTACCGGTAGGTGAATGTATTTGCAGATGTTCTCGTATTTTGCCATCGTACGCAATACATCTTCCGTAATATCTTTCGGGTGAGATGTGCTGAAACGTACGCGCAGCAAAGGATTTACCAAAGCCACAAGCCCAAGAAGCTTCGCAAATGTTATCGTTTCATTTGTGCTTTCATCAACCCAATAATAACTGTCAACGTTTTGACCTAAAAGAGTGACTTCCTTATAACCTTTGTTCCATAAATCCGTTGCTTCGGCAACTATAGAACGTGCATTGCGGCTGCGTTCGCGTCCGCGCGTAAATGGCACCACGCAAAAGCTGCACATGTTATTACAGCCGCGCATGATGGATACAAATGCCGTTATCCCATTCGTATCTAAGCGCACCGGCGAAATATCTGCATATGTTTCTTCGCGGCTCAGCAATACATTTACGCCTTTTTGTCCGCTTTCAGCTTCTTCAATTAAAGAGGGAAGACTGCGGTAAGCATCAGGACCAACAACAATATCAACCAGTTTTTCTTCTTCTAAAAACTTCGATTTCAAACGTTCAGCCATGCAGCCAAGCACACCAATCAGCATTCCTGGTTTTGTTTCTTTCGCTTTGCGAAACTCAGTCAATCGCTTGCGTACCGTTTGCTCGGCTTTTTCGCGAATAGAGCATGTGTTGAGTAAAACAATATCCGCATCCTCTGCATTACGCGTAGCGCCAAAGCCTTCACTATTTAAAATAGAAGCTACAATTTCGCTATCCGCAAAATTCATCTGGCAGCCGTAGCTTTCAATGTAAAATTTTTTGTTGTAAGCGTTTGCATCGGGCAAAAAAGGAGCGTAAGTTTCGCCCTGTCTTTGTTCGTCGTGTACCTTGTTCGTCAGCGTCAATGTCTCCATATAAAATAAGTCGGCAAAAATAGCAAAAAACGCCGGTGTCAGATTGACAGAATGTTAAGGATTATTTTTTTACATCCGCAAGTATATTTGCCCACTTTCGCGCAAGCCATTCTATTATTTCATTATGATGAGATGGATACTCTTATTTCTTTTTATAGCCAGCTTTGTTTCAATTATTCATGCACAGGATATACCGGTAAGAACTTTGCCGAACGATATCTTCCGGAGTGTAAAGAAAGACGCCAATGACACTACCAAATGGAAGTGGAAGCGTGGTGGTATAGTAAGTGCGAGCCTTAACCAGGGCTCGCTCAGTAATTGGTCTGCGGGTGGCGACGACTTTTCAATGTCGCTGAACACGCATGTAAACTACTCTTTGTTTTACCGAAAAACTGTACATACATGGGACAATAGTTTTGATTTCAATTTCGGCATGGTAAAAACGACTTCGCTGGGCAGCCAAAAAAATGACGACCGTATTGATTTTCTTTCCAAATACGGACGCCGAATCGATACATCGAATAAGATATTTGCATCTGCATTGTTCAACTTCCGCTCACAATTGTTTGATGGCAGAAATTATTCTTCAAAAGATGTAAGCACATTGACGTCGACTCTGTTTTCTCCTGCCTACATTATTCTTTCCCTTGGTTTCGATTATAAACCCAAGCCTACATTCTCTGTATTCATCTCGCCGCTCACCAATCGTACAACTTTAGTGACAAGTAATAAAACATCATTAAAAAAAACGTACGGTATAGATAGCAGCAAGCATACTTATAACGAAGTAGGTGCTTTTTCATCCATCAATTATTTCATCAGCATAAAAAAATACATCACTTACAAAGGGCGGTTGGATTTGTTTAGTAACTATGCTCGTAACCCGCAGAATGTGGATGTTTACCTGACGAACCTGTTAAGTTTTAAGATCAATAAATTTCTTTCTGCCACGTATAGCCTCGATGCCATTTATGATGATGATGTAAAGCTGGCAAGCAAAAACAACAGTCCGGGTTTGCAGCTTCGAAGTCTTATCGGTATTGGCTTTACAATGCCTTTTGCCCAGGAAAAACGTTGATAACAGAAACTATAATACATCACCTCATTTTTGTTCCTTTACACTATGAATAAATTAAGCGCGCTGGCTGAAAGCATGACCGGCTCTGAAATTGTGAAGCTTGGCAACCAGATTAATGAACGCATCCGCAACGGCGAAACCATTTATAATTATACCATCGGCGATTTTAATCCCGCTATTTTTCCAATCCCGGAAAAGTTACAATCGCTTATTATTGACGCTTATAATGAACACTACACCAGCTATCCGCCGGCAGAAGGTTTGTTGTCGTTGCGCCAATCGGTTTCGCGGTTTATTGAAGAAAGAGAAGGCTTGCATTATGGCATTGATGAAATACAGATTTCCTGCGGTGGCAGACCTTTAATTTATACGCTGTTTCAAAGTTTGGTAGATGCCGGCGATAAAGTAATTTATGCCGTGCCATCCTGGAATAATAATCATTACACAAATCTCAATCGTGGTGAAAATGTATTGATAGAAACAACGCCGGAAAACAATTTTATGCCTACGGCAAATAATATTGCTCCACACATCAGCGGCGCTACCTTGCTTTGCCTTTGCACGCCGCAGAACCCAACCGGAACAACACTGAATAAAGAGGAACTGGATAAAATTTGCGCTCTTGTTTTGGAGGAAAATAAAAAGCGCGGTGAAGGCGAGAAGAAACTCTATGTGATGTTTGACCAGATGTACTGGACGCTCACCTTCGGCGATACTCAACATTATAATCCGGTTTCATTGTATCCCGAAATGAAGAATTACACCGTATTCATTGATGGCATTTCGAAGGCATTTGCCGCAACCGGTGTGCGTGTGGGTTGGGCGTTGGGGCCAAAAGATATCATTGCTAAAATGAAAGCCTTTTTAAGTCATATTGGAGGCTGGGCGCCAATGGCTGAGCAACATGCAACGGCTACTTTTTTAGAAGATAAAACGGCTATTGATACATTTTTGACTCACTTTAAAAGCGGGATAGAAAAGCGTTTGCATAAAGTTTACGAAGGCATTACGGCTTTAAAAGAAAAAGGCTTTGCGGTAGATGCAGTTACGCCACAGGCAGCTATCTATCTTACGGTTTTGTTTGACCTGGTAAATAAAAAAACAGGTGATGGAAAAACGCTGGAAACTCAAAGCGATGTTACCGGTTATTTATTAAGCGAAGCCAAACTTGCTATTGTGCCTTTTTATGCTTTTGGTGCTGAAAAAAGTTCGCCGTGGTATCGCCTGAGCGTGGGCACTTGCCGGTACGAAGAGTTGGATGGAATGTTTGAAAAGCTGGAAACAGCTTTGGGTAAACTCAAATAAAAAACTCCTCTATTTGCAGCAGAGGAGTTTTACAGATGGCTTTAAATAATTTGCCAGGCAAAGCTAATCGGGAACGAACTAATTTTTGTTATTGATAAATACAAAGGGAGGCAACGTGTCGCTACTGGTAATCTGCTGAATCAGGTGTTGCTTCTGAATAATTTTGCCCTTGTTAACATCAATGATTTCATGGGCAGCACACCAGACTGAAGTTTGTTCTACATGATACAGCAAATTGTTAAGCAATCGAACCTGTTTTTCAAGTTCTTCCTTATTCAGCGTTCTCTTCCCTGTAAGCACCAATAAGTCGTGATAAGGAGTCCTCATAACTTATGATATATTTACAGTGATTAAATGGCTATCAAAAAATTAACCAACTATACCGCGGTGCGACGGGCATCCGCAGTTTTTACTTTTTTTTCCATTATATGTGTATGTACGCGCTCCGCAGGAACTGAACAATATGCTTGCTGTCGTCAGGACTACGATACTCCGGATAATGGTTCGTGTCATAAAAAGTATAAATGTAAAAGTAAATTTTATTAGACTGCTATTATTTTAAAAAAATTTCTTGCGTATTCTTATTTCGCCACTCGATTGGGGATTGGGTCACGCCACCCGCTGTATCCCGCTCATTAATTCTTTTTTGCATCATGGCTGCACTGTCTTTGTTGCCTGCAATGCAACACAGCAAAGTTTGTTGGAAAAAGAATTCGACAATGTGAAATTCATTCCGCTCGCCGGTTATAATATTCGCTATGCTTCATCAAAACGATGGTTTGCGGCTAAAATTTTACAACAGATTCCTAAAATTATTTTAGCTATTCGCCGTGAACATCATTGGTTAAAAAAAGCAGTTAAAAAGCATCGGATTAATTTAGTAATTTCAGATAACCGTTTTGGTTTTTACCATAAAAAAATACCTTCTGTTTTTATTACGCACCAGCTTTCAATACAAACACCTTTTAAGTGGTTAACGCATCAAACACAAAAAATAAATTATCGTTTCATCAATCGCTTTAATGAATGCTGGGTGCCGGATTATGAAGGAGAAATAAACCTTGCAGGGATTTTATCTCATCCTGAAAAAATGCCTTTTATACCGCTTACTTACATTGGTCTTTTGTCAAGATTTGAAAAAAGAGAGAATGAAAGCAGCGAATACAAATGGCTGATTATTTTATCAGGACCAGAACCGCAGCGCACTTTGCTGGAAAAGACGTTGATAGATAAGTTTTCCGTTTTAACCGATCCGGTTTTATTTGTTCGTGGCTTGCCTTCAGGCAATAATAGCTTATCGCTTCCCGAATATTTTACTGTCGTTAACCACATGTCTACAACTCAATTGGAGAAAGCCTTTTCGCAAAGCGAATACATAATTAGTCGCTCTGGTTATACAACTGTAATGGACGTTATGGCTCTGCAAAAAAAGTCGTTATTAGTTCCAACTCCCGGGCAAACAGAACAGGAATATCTGGCGCGTCATCTGGCGCAAAAACATTGGTGTATCGATTGTTCGAAACCGGACTTGCTTCTGCATTTTTTAGAAAATATTGAGAGGTTTAATTATAAACTTCCCCGGTTGCCGGATACGAACCTGAATGCTTTTATCCGTGAAATCATTTATAAATACGGTAAAGCAGAGTAAACGATTTTGTCAATCATTCTAATGTTATAATTCTATCAATAAGTTATTGCAATCGTGCATGTGTCATCCTTCGCTTAGCATTTCTTCTTTACCTTTAGCCCCATATCTTCATATCTGTAAACACTGGTTGAATCTAACATTTACTTGTCATGGGAATTGTAAAAGACCGTTTTAAAGCCAAAGCCGATGCGGCAAATGCCGACATCAAAAATTTACTGAAAGACCACGGTACAAAGAAAATAGGAGAGGTCACACTCGCTCAAATTTACCAGGGAATGCGCGGCATTACCGGGCTGGTATCTGAAACCAGTTTGCTTGATGCACAGGAGGGCATTCGTTTTCGCGGATATACCATTCCTGATTTGCAGCAAAAACTTACCAAGGCGCCGGATGGTGATGAGCCATTACCGGAAGGATTGTTCTATTTAATGCTGGTTGGCGATTTGCCATCTGAAGATGATGTTCATCATATAACTTCTGTATTACAGCGTCGTAGTAATGTACCTGCGCATGTATTTGCAGCGGTGGATGCATTGCCTGTTTCGGCACACCCGATGACCATGTTTGTTACCGGTGTAATGGCATTGCAAACCGAAAGTGTATTTGCAAAAGAATATGCAAAAGGCATTAATAAAAAAGATTATTGGGAACCTGTATTTGAAGATACACTGAACCTGATAGCCCGCCTGCCACGGCTGGCAGCTTATATCTATCGCCGCAAGTACAAAGACAATAAACACATTGAGCCGGACGGAGAGCTTGACTGGGCTGGAAATCTTGCCCACATGATGGGATACGATAAGCTAAGCTTTATGGAACTGATGCGCTTGTACATGACCATCCATGCTGACCACGAAGGTGGCAATGTAAGCGCGCATACTACGCATTTAGTTGGCTCCGCGTTAAGCGATCCTTACTTAAGTTTTGCTGCCGGCATGAATGGTTTAGCGGGTCCGCTTCACGGGCTTGCTAACCAGGAAGTGATCAAATGGATATTTGAAATGCGTAATGAGCTTGGCACCGAATTGCCAACAAAAGAACAGATAGCAGAATATGTAAAAAAAACATTGACATCCGGTAAAGTGGTTCCCGGTTATGGTCATGCAGTGTTGCGCAAAACCGATCCACGCTTTACAGCACAAATGGAGTTTGGCAAAAAGCATATGGCTGATGATCCATTGGTACAAACCGTTTGGAACATTTATGAAACCGTTCCGCCGATCCTGCAATCGTTGGGAAAAATAAAGAATCCTTGGCCAAATGTAGATGCACACAGTGGTGCTTTATTAGTTCATTATGGCTTGGTTGAATATGAATTTTATACCGTATTGTTTGGTGTAAGCCGCGCACTTGGTGTGCTTGCCAGCCTTTGCTGGGACAGGGCTTTGGGCTTCCCGCTGGAACGTCCGAAATCTGTAACTACAGAAACCGTAAAGCTTTGGCTGGATGGCAAGGAAGAAATCTGGGAATAAGTGTATTGTCAATTGTGAATGGTTAATTGAATTCTGATGGCTGAAAGCTAAACGCTGATAGCTTTTATATGAAACCAAAAGCAACTTTATCATCAATAGCGAACAAGACCTTGCAGTATTTTTTGCAAGGTCTTGTTGTAATAGCGCCTGTAGCCGTTACAGCGTATGTTGTGGTGTGGTTGTTTACAACGGTCGATAACATTCTGCCCAATATCATTCACTCTATTTTTCCAGATAATCCACAGATTGAGAATGCGATCATCACCTTTCCAGGTTTTAATTTCCTGTTGATCATTCTGTTGTTTATCCTGATTGGATGGCTGTCTTCCTTGTTGTTTTTCAGCCGGATTATGTCATTGTTTGATTACCTGTTAGAGCATACGCCGGGTATCAAATTTATTTATGGTTCGGTAAAGGATTTTTTCGAAGCGTTTACAGGAAACAAAAGAAAATTCAACAAGCCAGTCATGATAAATGTAGATGCTTTGGATGTATGGCGTATCGGTTTTATAACGGAAGAAGCAGCCTCGGATTTTCATTTGCCTGAACATTCTGTTGTGTACGTTCCGCATTCTTATGCGGTGTCAGGAATTACTTATATTGTACCGAAAGAACGGATCAAACTGCTTACCGATATCGCTTCGGCTGATGCGATGAAGTTCGTGATTTCGGGTGGTATTACGGAAGTGGAATAAGTTATCGCCGGCTTATTTCAGAACACAATCATCTCAATAATTTCTTCCAGATATTTTCTGTCTGTATCGCTAAAATAAGATAGATGTTCGCTGTCGGCATCAAGCACAGCAAGCACTTCATTGTTTCTGATTATCGGGACTACAATCTCCGAACGCGAAGCGCTGCTGCAGGCAATGTGTCCCGGAAAAGCTTCCACATCAGGCACCACGATCGTTTCTTTTTTCTGCCACGAAGTGCCGCAAACGCCACGACCTTTTTTGATGCGAGTACACGCTACCGGACCTTGAAACGGACCTAATACAAGCTCTTCATTTTTTACCAAATAAAAACCAATCCATAACCATTTGAATTGCTCTTTTAAAGCGCCGCAAACATTGGCTAAATTAGCAATGAGGTCGGGCTCATCTTCAATCAAAGCTTTGATTTGCGGAAGCAACGTTTTGTATTGTTCTTCTTTGGTTCCGGTGATAATTTGTAAGTCTTCAGCCATAACGAATGTTATTAATTACTGGGATGTTTTCCTTTCTCTACCAAATATTCAAGCCATAAAGCTTTATAGTAGGCAGGACAATAAAAATAATAGTAAATATAGCTCCAGTGAAGAAAAATTTGCTTCAGCGGAGCAGGGTATGAGAAGGCAGCTCGCGCCTGGAAAAACACAAAACTCTTTTGATTGCTTTGTTCAAAATCAGGAATCGAAAAATCGGGTAATGGTGTTGCTTTAGCATCCAAACGAAGCAATGATGTACGCAAAATAATTTGCTCCATTATATTCTTACTTTTCTTCAGTTCGTCTTGAATATCATTCACCAATTGAGGTTTATAAACATCAAGCTCAGGTATGGAAAATCTTCCCAGCAACCTTGAAATATGATACAGAAGAACAGAGGTTTTTACATAATAAGGAGAAATGTAAACAGGCGATTTTTCATAATCCCTGTTTGCAATCATCAGCTTCAGTAAGTGTATGGTTGCGCTGTCTTGTTTTACTAAAGGCAAGTTCTTTTGAAGCATAAAATAAAGCACATTGCAGTGAACGCCGAAGTCAAAATCAACCGGCATGCGCTGCCCAACCCAGGTAGAATAAGCTGGTATGTTGCGATATTTTTTATAGGTGGCAATCACTTTTTTATTGGTAAGATTTGAGGTGGCAATCAACCTTTGTTTCAGTAGTTTGTTGTCCTCATCATTATTTTCCAATCCCAGTAAAGCCATCACACTATCATCAGCATCTTCGCTTTGACCGAATACCGTTTTCAGATATTTAAAAATGAAAGTATGCGGCATAATGACATCATTGTTTGCCCAAAAGCCATAGAATGGTAAACCGTTTTTATTGCGGTATAAAGGATAAGATTCAACAGCGTTATCTACGATGCTTTTAATTTTTTGCCGGTTGCTTTCGCTTACATAAGGCTGTATATTTTTTAAAGCAAAAACAGAAACGGCAGTGTAGAAAATGTTGTTATCGGGTTGATAGTTGTGCGGGCTTCCGCCGCATTCGCGGAATGATGGAAACGCGCCTTTGTAAAAGTCTTTGGCGTTTTGTTTTACCTGCTCTTTCGCAATGTCATTTACCAGTTTCGTAATCAAAGCTGTATCGCTTTGCTGTGCAAAAAGCCTGACAGACAAGACTGATAAAAATGATAAAATAAAAAGGCATCTAAGCATGAATGCAACAAGATTATGATTTTGTTTTTGTAGCTTTTGGTAACAGCTTTGGAAATGTATAAATGTAGTACAGCCATTTTATAATACTGAGCGGCTTTTCCATATCTACAATCATGCTTTTGCGCGGCAGCGTCCACCAGTCAATTTTACCAACCGTTTTCTTTTGTGTATTGATAAGTTGGTTAATGGCAACCATGCTGCGCGCATTGATGGTATTCATAACAATGCAGAAATCTTTTTTGTGTTTGGCCTGGCAAGGCAATGCCATGATTTTTTGATTTTGGATGCGCACGCGTTCAATAAACTGCTGCTTAAACAATGTATAGTCGTTGCAAGTATTTACCAGGGTGTAAATATTATCGCGCACATCTTTATAAAGGTCAAACAAATCATTACCTAACTGGTATAAACTACCTACATAAAATAAGGCATCCAGCATGGCTGCGGAAGCCGTGTTGTCTAAACACTGATGATAAATGATAACGGAAACCGCGCCTTTGGTAAATGTAATTTGCCTTAGTTCAGGCTGGCTTATGTTTTTATCTGTTTGCTTTTTTGTTTCTATCTGCGCCCGCAATACATCGGCAGATGCCTGCAAATACTCATCAAGATGAGGTACGCTGTTTAGAAGATGGGTCTGAATTTCTTTGGCTACAAGCCCTGAAAATGTTGTGGCTTCAAAATCTTCGGGGCGAAAAGTAATGGTATAAATATCTTCGATGCTGTATTTGTCAATATCAAATAAATCGTCGCCAACAGGCGTGAGAATACCGAATAAAGTGGCGCGTTTTCTTTCTTCTTCCGTCAACGTTTTTCCACTTAATCTTTTGTAGCTGCTGCATAAAAAGGAAGTGATGAACATGCCATAATAATCAACGATTTTCTTCTTTTGTTCGGCTTCGAAATGCCCGTTGTACCTGCTTTCCAGCTCGCTTAAATAGGGTAGTAAGAACGATTGATTGAATCGCTTTTGCTGTTTAATTTCCTTCCAGACATTGATGAATGCAGTGATGTAGCCCATCAGTGGCAAATGTAAGGCAGGAGTTGGGAGTTATTGGTGGTTGACAGATGATAGTTGGTAGTTGATAGATGTTGGTTGATTCTAAGTAAAACACTTTGTAAGCCTTATATTCTTTTTTTCTTCGCGGTTTAGAAAAAGCTCAATCATTGCCCGGAACCCTGATGGGAGCATTCCTGCGTGTAGAAGCAGCAGGAATGGCAACAACTGCCGATTACAAAAGCGGCGGACGCTGGTTACCAAAAGAAAGAATTGCCTGTTTTATGAAGAGCCATGATATAACTGGTAATGATAGAATGGGTGCTCATTTGTTGTTGCTTATTTTATGAAATTGATACTTTATTTTTTGATTTCTTTCTCTGGTATAATTTTTTAGTAAGAGAGGAAAAGATGAATCTATGGAATCAATGAATGTGAATCGGGATGTGGCAGGCGTTGTACCGCTGAAAGGATGGGACCGGAGAACGTTTTTGAGTAACGCCGGAAAAGGAATTCTGGCATCAGGTTTTGCAGGCGGATTGATATACGCTAATTCAGCGGACGCACAGACAAATGCAAATTCACCGTTGCCAAAACCGACACCGATAAAATTATCATCGCTTGATGACCCGAGCGAGCAGGAAAAACCACCCGTGCCTACTTTCATGAAACCGGATGAGCGCATTGGTTATGCTGTGATTGGGTTGGGACACTTAACGCTGAACCAGATTTTACCAGCGATTGTGCAATGTAAAAAAGCAAAGTTGGTTGCGCTTGTGAGTGGTGATGCGGAGAAAGCGCAGAACGTGGCTTCGCAGTATGGATTGAACCCAAAGAATATTTACAATTATCAGAACTACGATGCTATAAAAGATAATAAAGACGTGCAGGCTGTTTATATCGTTTTGCCAAATGGCATGCACGAAGAATTTGTGGTGCGATCTGCTAAAGCAGGCAAGCATGTATTGTGCGAAAAGCCGATGGCAACTTCATCGAAAGAGGCGCAGAATATGATAGATGCGTGTAAGAAAGCGAACGTAAAACTGATGATTGCTTACCGCATTCAATATGAGCCGAAGAATAAGTTTGTGAAGAACTGGGTGCGTAATAAGGAAAAAGGAAATACGAAGCTGATAGAAATGGCGAACACCCAAAATATTGGCGACCCAACACAATGGCGGTTGAACAAAAAGTTATCTGGCGGCGGCTCTTTGCCGGATATTGGTTTGTATTGTTTGAACACAGCCAGATATTTATTGGGTGAAGAGCCGTTGTGGGTAAAAGCAACAACGTACAGCACGCCTGATGATCCCCGGTTTAAAGAAGTAGAAGAAGCCGTTTTATGGCAAATGGGTTTTCCAGGTGGTGCTTTAGTCAACTGTTCTACATCGTATGGTGTGCATGAAATGAGGCGTTATAAATGTGCTACAGATAAAGGTGCATCAATGGGTTTGGATCCTGCTTTTCCGTATAAAGGATTGATGATTGAAGGTGAATACGCGGAAGGAAAACATCTGTTTAAACATAATCCTGCTATTCCTGATGAAGATCAGTTTGCACTGGAAATGGATCATTTTGCAGATTGCATTATCAATAATCAAACACCCTTTACGCCTGGCGAGGAAGGCCTGCAGGATCAGAAAATAATGGAAGCGATTTATCAAAGTGCGCGGGAAGGAAAATTGGTTAACCTGGAACGTATCGATAAAATGGATGCTTTTAGAGGTACAGCGCCAAAGAGTGAAGTATAAGACAGTTATAGAAGTGGTTATATAAAAAGAGCGTTTGTTGTTCAACAAACGCTCTTTTTATGGCAAGCTTTGCGTTAAGACCTTTATTTCTTTGCCATTGCTTTCTTGGCGGCTTTTGCTGCCTTTTTAGGAGTAGCTTTCTTTGCCGTTGCCGCCTTTTTCGCTACCGCTTTTTTTGGAGCCGCCTTCTTTGCTGATGCAGATTTCTTTGGAGATGCCGGCACTTTGGCGCCTTCTTCTCTGGCTTCCGATAAACCAATGGCGACTGCTTGTTTCGGATTGGTTACCTTTTTGCCGCTTTGCCCGCTTTTCAATTTCCCACTCTTCATTTCCTCCATTGCGGTTTTTACTTTGGCACCTGATTTTGCTGAATACTTTGCCATAACATTTGTTTAATTGGTTAGTAAATAATAATTACATCAATCAAAACATCTGCCACTGCACAAAGTATTGTGCACAATTAATCCTCACTCTTTTTCTTCAGGCTTTCGTGCTCTTTAGTGTTGTGCGTTACATTATCGCCTTTAATATCAAATTCTTCATTCTTGCGGCTGTCAAGATTGTCTTTGTTTTCAGCCCGATTCTGATGCGTGGTTGCCTTGCTTGTCGTCTGCTTTACACCTGTGTTCGTTTTCATAGTTTATTATTTTGATGATGAATAATAAGGTTATAAAAACAAAAAAGAAGCCAACGGATAGTCCGCTGGCTTCTTTACAATTCTCTTATTATATACTTACGATACAGCTTCTGTTTGTAACGCGTTCTTTTTTATCATTGCCCGTTGCTCATTATGCTTTTTGGCAGCTGCAATAAATGAGACGAAAAGCGGCGCCGGTTTTTCAACCGTGCTCTTCAGTTCGGGATGGTATTGAACGCCAATAAAAAACGGGTGAAGCGGAATTTCCATAATCTCAACCAGGTTTGTATCCGGGTTGATGCCGCTTGCTATCATACCATTGTTTTCAAATTTTTCGAGGTAATCATTATTAAATTCATAGCGATGGCGATGACGTTCGGTTATCCGGTTTTCGCCATAAATATTTTCGGCTAAAGTGCCGGGTTTAAGTACACAAGGATAAGCGCCGAGACGCATGGTGCCACCCATCATCTTTATTTTCTTCTGCATCTCCATCATATTAATAACCGGATCTGCCGCCGCCACATCCATCTCGGTGGAATGTGCCTTGCGCAAGCCCAGTACATTGCGGGCAAATTCAATAACCGCCATCTGCATACCAAGGCAAATACCAAAGAAAGGCAAGCCATGTTCCCGGGCATATTGCACGGCTATTATTTTACCATCAATACCACGGTTGCCAAAACCAGGCGCTACCAGCAAGCCATCTAAACCTTCCAGCTTTTCAGCCACATTGTCTTTGCCAATATACTCACTATGAATATCTACCACCTGAACTTTGACTTCGTTAATGGAACCGGCATGGATAAAGCCTTCAAGAATAGATTTATAAGCATCCTGCAGCTCTATGTATTTACCAATTAAACCAATGGTAACTTTGCTTTTAGGATATTTAAGTCTTTCCAGAAATCCTTTCCATTTCTCTAACTGTGGCTCGGGAAAAATAGAAATACCAAGCTTTTTTAAACAATACACATCCAGCTTTTCGCGAAGCATCAACATCGGCACTTCGTAAATGGTGGAAGCATCCATCGCTTCAATTACCGCTTCTGTTTTTACATTACAGAAGAGCGCAATTTTGCGACGGATATCCATGTTCAAATGCTCTTCAGTACGGCATACAATCACATCGGGATGCACGCCGGTTTCGCTGAGCATTTTCACACTATGCTGTGTTGGTTTTGTCTTTAATTCTTTTGCGGCTTTCAGGTAAGGGATGAGTGTGAGATGAATAACAACCACATCATCTTCAGGCAGCTCCCACTGTAGCTGGCGCACAGCTTCAATGAATGGTAAACTTTCAATATCGCCTACCGTTCCGCCAATTTCTGTAATAACAATATCGTATCGTCCGTCGTTGCCGAGAAGCAACATGCGGCGCTTAATTTCATCTGTAATATGCGGAACAACCTGAACGGTTTTGCCGAGAAAAGCACCTTCGCGCTCGCGGTTAATAACAGTTTGATAGATGCGGCCTGTTGTTACATTGTTTGCCTGCGAAGTAAATATGTTGAGGAAGCGTTCATAATGGCCTAAATCCAGATCGGTTTCAGCACCATCTTCCGTAACATAACACTCGCCATGTTCGTACGGATTCAGCGTTCCCGGGTCAATGTTGATATACGGATCAAACTTTTGAATGGTAACACGAAAACCCCGCGACTGCAGAAGTTTTGCCAGCGACGCCGCAATAATACCCTTTCCTAAACTGCTTGTTACGCCACCGGTAACAAAAATGTATTTAGCCATAACCTATGGTTTTAAGCAATTTTTATGTCAATAAAACTGAAAAAAATACCGGAAAAAGATTTTTGACCGGATGCATGTTTAAAAAGAAAAGCAGAATTTGTACAATACTGCTTTATCTTATATGCTGGGGGTCATACAAACCTACAATAAAATGTAAAGCCATGTGGATTTTGCTTTTTAGAATGTGGAAAAGACGTGTACACATAAGTGCTTATTGCGTTTATAAATTGATTATAATCAACTGTTTTAAGAATAAATTTCAGGCAAAGAAAAATTATGCAAAAATTCGTTCCGGTAAATGCAATTCGGGCAATTCCGATATTATCAAAAACAATCCATATGCAGCGAATCCGGCTTGCTAACCCTCTATTATTTAAGCAGCGTAACATTCGAGCTTACCAGGCGTTATTTATGCAATTACCAGATAAAGCCAGCAATATGAACCTGTTTACAAATCGAAAAGCCCTTTTATTTATTACCTGTATGTTGGGTTTGCTTTCTGTTTCTTTTGCACAGCAAAAAACGGTTAGCTATGCTATTATAAATAAAAATGATAGTGTTGGTAATATGCAGGCAACGCAAAAAATTGCGGGTGATGATATCGTATATAACCTCAGTTCAATAACTGAAATAAAATTTATAATGACCATTAAGATTATTTTGCTGGAAGAGTCCCGTTTTCACAATGACAAACTCATTTCATCTTCATCTAAACGAACAGTTAATGAGAAGCTCAGAGGAAGTAAGCAGACGACAGCCGTAAATGAGGGGTATGTAATAATCAATGACGGAAAAGAAAGCAAGCTGAATCAAAAGAGCATTGGTTATAATTTTTCAAAGCTTTACTTTAAAGAACCTGTTGCTATCAGCCAGATATATTCAGATTACTTTCAAAAGATGCTTTCCATTAAAACGGTACGTAATCATGTTTACAAAATTGATTTGCCGGAAAGCGGGTCCAATACTTATTATTACGAGAATGGCATTTGTAGTAAAATCGAAATCCGAAACACTTTGTATAATGTACAGATGATTTTGAACAAGTAAATTAATCCATTTCAATACCAATGCTTTTCATCAGGATTGAAGCATTCATGCTTTTGCAAATTCCGTCTTTCAGTTTGTAATCGAAATATAATTCAGCTCCTTTTGCCTGTACATCAAAATGATAATTCTGTACCGCTTGCGGGTATTCTGTTTTTAATTTTGCGAGTTCAACATCATGTGTGGCAATCACAGCGACGGCATTGTGTTGTATCAACTGCTTCAGCAAAGCGACTGAGCCAACATGACGATCTAAGGAGTTGGTGCCGCGAAGAATTTCATCTAATAAAATAAAAATCTGTTCTTTATTATTTACGGCTTCAATTATTGTTTTCAGCTTCTTTAATTCGGCGTAAAAAGTAGATGTGCTTTCCGATAAATTATCTGCCACCCGCATGCTGCTCATAACATGAATGCACGACACTGAAAATGATTCTGCGCATACAGGCGCGCCCATTAAAGCCAATACTGTATTGACTCCCAGGCTGCGAAGGAATGTACTTTTTCCTCCCATATTAGAGCCTGTAATGATGGCAACCTTGCCTTGCCCGTTCAATGAAAACGAATTGGCAACACTTATTTCCTCACGCAGTAATGGATGCGAAATATTGCTTGTATTGATATGAAAAAAATCGCCCGTAACAGACGGAATTATCCATGTAGGTTTGTTGAATAATAAAGTAGATAAGCTGCCGCTATACTCTGTTTCTGCTATTATTACGAACCAGACAGACATACCATTTTTATTTTTTTCTTTCCATTTATTTAGCGATAACAATTGGTGTAAATCCCAAAGAAAAAGTGTATTTAAAAAGAAGAAAGCAAAATGATTGAGGCGTATATCAAAGCGATTAAGAATAGAATACAGGTCTTTAATTTCTTTTGATACAGTTGTGTTCGCTCCGGATAAGTTTTGCTTCAGCCGCATCATCTTTTGCGATGTAAAATTTTGAGCTTCTATCCATTCCAACTGCTTTTGCAAGGTTATTATTTCTGCCGATGTGTTGTACAAAACATCGTATGTTTTTCCAATGTTGCGGCTTATATAAGAGGCAACCAGATAAAAGGCAAAAAGAAGTGCATAAAAAGAAACGGATGAAATGATGTCAATCGCATAAAGAGCAATAACACCAAGGCTGAAGAAAGGAAACGCATTTGCCAGCCATTGCCAACGTTTCTGCGTATAAATAATGGGTAAATCCAGCCATTGTTTTATTTTTTTTTCTGTGTTTTTTGTAATGTGATTAGCAGCTCCATAAGCCAATAGCTGATGTATAAAAGCAGGTTTTTCTGCCAGTTCCTGCATGGTTTCCTGCTCTTCTTCTGCCTGCTGTTTTGGTATTGGATAAAGCAAGCGGTTAGCCAGCAATTCTTTTCCCTGTCCGGTAGTGCAACGGTTTATATATTGAAAAAGAGACGACTCGCCAAATATGTCAAGATCATTTGCGTAAGCATGATTTGGCGGCAAATATTCTTCACCGGTTTCCAGGTCTTTATAATCATAATTCAGAACTTTGATTTCTTTTTCAATAACCGCGACCAGGCTATCAAGATTGGCTACTTTATTCTTCGCATTTGTATCTTTTGAAACGATAAAGAGGAAGAAGGAAAAGCCAACAACAATCTCAATAAAAATGAGGAGTGCAGATACATAATTCCAGCTTTGGTATACAGCAAAACCAGTAAGCAAAACAACTAAAAAACGCTGCCAGGCTATGCGCTTTCTTTTTTCATGAATTACTGATAATTCTTTCTCTAATTCTTCTTTTCGCTTCCGGTAAAATGCTTCCGGTGTTTCTGCATTCATTTCGCAACGATATAAAATTTATCGTGTCTTTTACCAAACCAATTTTTATCTCTTGTGCTGATGTCGTAAGTTTGTTGTCCCAATCAATTATCTAACATCTGATATACCTGGGGCTGTACTGGTTTTGACAGCATACGTTTCGGTAGGTGTAAGCATGCAGTGCGTTGTATCATTAGCACTTTAATCTGAAGATTCAAAATTCAAATGGCAATACACAGTATGCCATGGCTGCCTAATTAGTAATTAAGTAGTCATTAGGGCCGCTTGAGCATGGTTTGCCTGTTGCCTCGCTTAGCCGCCGACACAAAACAAATACGGGCTGCTGCCATCAAAGGCTGTGATGATGGTATAAGACTATACAGCTAAGGAGAAGATCGGTTTGCCCGGTTCCTGTTTTCTCCCGACAATTAATAACGGGATAAGCATGTAGAAAGCTTATTGGGATGATGTTTGGACAGGGGTTCGACTCCCCTCAGCTCCACAAAAAGCGCTTCAATTTTGAAGCGCTTTTTTATTATAAGAAACATTGATGGATTTATAATTTCCTTCCCTTTTTCAAAACAAATATTCCAATAATGAAACAGGAGACGTGCATGAAGCATTCAAACGCTGCTGAAAATCAAAACGTTACGAATGGCATCTGGATTGAAGAATAACTGCATACTGTTTTAAAGCAGTTTCGTCAATATCATTTAAAATCCACTCATCATGAAGTTAATCACGCATTACACCATTGCTTCTTTCCTGTTTGTTGCCATATTTTTTTTCCTTCTCTTCATGAATATGATAAGCCTCATTATGCTGCGAAAAATAAATTCAAAAGAAGAAGAAACGGTGCCTGACAGCTACTTCTTCGCAGGACATGAGCTTGAAAAAGCGTAGCCGGAAGATTATACAATTTGTCTCCGCTTTACTTCAATGTATTTATTGATTACGTTGGCATTCAGCTTTTGCGGCGCCGTAAGTAACGCCATAATGCCTGCGTTCTGCAGCTCTTTCACCATCTGTCTTTTATCGAAAGCAAATTTGCCGGCAATTGTTTTTGTATAAACATCTTCCAGCGTAGCTGCCTTTGCTGTTTGCACATCGGTTAATTCTGTGTTTTCAAAAAACACAACTAAGAGTGCATGATAAGAAGCAATTTTTTTCAGGTAAGGCAACTGCCGCTCCAGCCCATATATACTATCGAAATTGGTAAACAAAATAAGCAGGCTTCGCTGCCGCACCCGATGCCGTATGGCCGTATATAAAGCTTCTGTATTGCTGTCTAAAAAGTTGGTTTGCTGATGGTATAATGTTTCCAAAAGAATAGAAATATGACTACTGCGCTTGTCCGGCGCTACATACTGATCCACCGTTTTTCCGTAAGTAAGTAATCCCGCTTTATCCTGTTTCAGCAATACAATATTGCTTAATACAAGCGATGCATTGATGGCATAATCCAAAAGCGTCATCCCGCCAAAAGGCATTTTCATATTCCTGCCTTTATCTATCACACAAATCACCTGCTGGCTGCGCTCATCCATAAATGTATTAATCATCAGGCTGCTTCTTCGTGCGGTTGCCTGCCAATTAATAGTGCGGTAATCATCGCCCGGCACATATTCCTTAATCTGCTCAAACTCAATACTGCTGCCCAGCTTGCGCAACGGGCGCGAACCTTTCTCTTCCAACTGACTTGTAACAGACAGTAACTGGTATCGCCGCATTTGCATAAAAGACGGATATACGGCAACTGTTTTTTCTTCGCCGGTTTTAATATGCCGTATAAACAAACCTAACGGGCCGTACAAAAAAAGATTGATGATGCCGAAATGATATTCACCACGCTCAAGCGGCTTCAGCTTATAGGAAAAGGAAATGGTTTGAGCCGCTTCTAACGAAAAATGATAAGGCTTTGATTGCGCTGCAAACTGGTAAGGCATTTCATCTATTAAACCGATATTGACCTTATACGAGCGATAATTTGTAATCCAAACTTTTACCAGGTTTTCGTCTCCGTTGCTAAAGCGTTCCGCGCAATCCCGTTTGGCTGCTGCCGGGTATTTATTAATAAAAACAAGCAGTGCATCGATGCTTACAGCAATTAAAAGGCAAAACAAAGTAACGGTACCAACATCCATCAAGGCATCGAAAAAGAAAGCAAGAATAAAGATAGCAACGATGACGCCAACACCTATATAAAACCGTCGTGTGTAGTAAAAAGAAAACCGGTATAAAAGTCTTTTAAACATGCTGAATATTCAAGTTGAGATGAATGCTGACAGCTTATCTTGGTATCTCGATGCCATTGATAATTCTTTGTATCACTTCATCTTCTTTCGTGCCTTCCATCTCACGTTCAGGTGTAAGAATAATGCGGTGACGAAGCACCGGCGCAGTTGCTGTAATTATATCATCAGGAATTACAAAATCGCGCCCGCTTATAACAGCAAAGGCTTTCGCTGCATTCATTACAGATAAAGAAGCGCGCGGCGAAGCGCCAAGATAAACCGACCGATCCGTACGTGTACTTACAATAATTTTAGCTATAAACTGAAGCAGCTTATCTTCTATTAAAACACGTTTCACAACCTGGCGAAATTCAATGATATTATTTCCCGACAACACTGCATTTACCGTTTCCAGTGCATTTGCTGTTGTTATATTATTAAAACGTTGCAGGATGTTTACCTCATCTGCTTCACTGGGATAAGGCACAACAATTTTAAATAAAAAGCGGTCAAGCTGAGCTTCCGGTAAGCGATACGTACCTTCCTGCTCTATCGGGTTTTGCGTAGCAATTACCATAAAAGGCGCTGCCATTTTATGCGTGATGCCATCGCTTGTTACCTGCCGTTCTTCCATCACTTCAAACAAGGCTGCCTGCGTTTTGGCAGGTGCACGATTGATTTCATCTATCAGCACCATATTGCTGAAAACAGGACCGCGTTTATATTCAAAACTGCTGGTGCCCGGGTTAAAAATATTGGTGCCTAACACGTCGCTCGGCATCAAATCAGGCGTAAACTGTATACGGCTAAAACCTGTTTGCAAACACTTGGAAAGAAGCCGTGCGGTTAAGGTTTTTGCCACACCGGGAACGCCTTCAATCAACACATGTCCATCAGCTAAAATGGCTGCCATCATAAGCCTTACCATTTCCTCCTGACCCACGATAATCTTGCTGATTTCTGCCTGCAGCTTTTGTATCGAGAGGCTTAGTTCATCTATATCTGTCCGCTGTTCAAAAAATGTTTCTTCCATTATGTTATGCTGTAAAATTGTTCAAGTAAACTATGATATTCCATCAGTTGCTGCTGCGTAACTGAACTGCTTATTCGTATGTTAATCAGCCTGTCTGTAATGGCTGTTATTTCTTCTAACGGCACATCGCTTTTTAATGATAATGCTTTTGCAAAATCTGCATTGATTTCGTTAGTGGAAAGCTTGTATTTATTTCGTACAAAATCAAGAAAATAAACGCTTAGTTTTTCTGCTAAATTTTTATGATCGCCTTTCTCATAATACAGTTTGCCAACCGTAGAAACAAATGCCAGTGTTTCATTGGCAGGCTTGGTATAATCAGGCGTCAAACGCTGTCTGCGCCTGATTTCTGTTATAATGTACAATGCCAGCACAATAACAGAAAGCCAGAAAGCCCAGCGGAAATTTTTATACTTCAGCAATACATAAAGGATGCCTTTGTCATCGTCTTTATTGTCGTTATTCCACTTTCGGTTTACAAAATATTGATCCCACATCATGTACTTAGAACCAGCAGGAATGAGGCTCATCAGCTTTTCAAAATAAATGTGATTGTTATTAGATAATAAAAACAAGTTGCTGAATGCAATAGGCGCAGAATGCAGGTAGAATGTGCCTTTCAGTGAGCGAATGGCAAGCAGGTTTTCATGCTTGTCCACGTTGTGGCCAAGCGGGTAACTTATGATGCTGTCGTAACCATAAAAGCTGTTATCATAAGCGATGCCCGGGTAGCCAAAACGCAGCGGATCGCTAAACGCAGAAGTATCTAAACTCACGCTAAATGAATCTTTTTTGCTGACTGCATTTTTATCCTGCAAAAATAGATACGGATTATAACGGTCATACTCTTTTACCCTGAAATAATGTTGCGCTTCTTCGCTCATTTGCCTTGCGCTGATAAACACTGTATTTCCTTTTTGGGTAAACGCGGTCAGTTTATCCATCTCGTTTGATGTCGGGTTGAAATAAGACATCACGATCAATAAAGCCGCTCCGCTCGAATCCTTTTCAGGAATGCTCCATTCACCCGGCGCTTCTCTGTTGGTGCTAATTTTAGTTTTAGGAAATTGCTGTTTCAATAACTCGTACGCCACATAACTTCCATATGGAATTTTCTGAGTTGGGTTGAGCGTTATGCGACCATCAAACTGGCGCTGTTGTTTATGAAACAGCACCAGCAATAAAACACCAATCAGTGCAATGCCCGCAGCAATGTATGGCCAAGCTTTCCTCATTTGCGAAGCACTTCTTTTTTCATGTTTGCAAAATCGTTGCTGATCTTTCGAAAAGTATCTTCTGACACAGGAAATTCACCATACCAGATATACTCATAATACCTTGTCACTTTGAAAAAGTCTCCATATAAAGATGTGGCAGAAAGCTGTTGTAAATAATGTGTATTGGTAAACTGTGGCTGATAAGATATGATGCTTCGCTCGCTCAACATCTTTAGCAACTGCAGGTACAGCACACGTACAGCAAGCCGGTAGTTATTTTGGGCGATGTATTTAGCCAGTAAAGAATCGTGGCTGGCATTATGAAGATCATCTTCTGCTGTTGCTTCTTCACTATGCGCATTAGCCGCTTTGCGACTGAAGAAATTAATTCTGTTGGACAATAAAAAATATATAACCGCAGCCACGAAAATGGAAACGATCGTAATCCATATCAGGTTACTGAACCAGGGTTGTAAATACCATTCGTTGCCCGTAGGCTCTTCTGTAAAATCCTGTTCGTCCGGCGGTATTAAACCAGCTTTGGAAAGGCTGTCGCGGTACTTCCTGTCGTATCGCAGGCGCTCTGCATCTTTCTTAAATTTTTCAACACTTTTTACATACCAGAAATCATCCTCATTCCGTAGTTTTTGTATGGTTGTATCAGAAGAAACCCGGCTGCCAAATTTTTGCGTTGTAAAAGCTTCGCTTTCGTTTTCTTTCCAGTTAAAATAATAGCCTGTTGTATCAAATCCGTTTTCGGTATTTGTGGTATCATCAGTTACTTCTTCATCAACAGAACCTGACAAAGTATCTTCCTGTGCGGCTGCTTTTTGCGCCGGCAATAAACAAAAACAAAGAGAAAACAGCAAACAGGAATGCCTGGATCTTTTCACTAAAAAAAGAAAAACTGAAGAAACAGGATGAGAGAAAAACAAGAAATTCATCTTCACTTTATAGCCACTCATACACTTGCTGAAATTGCCGCTCTGCGGGCTTGTTTCAACCGGATTGGGTAAATGATAAAATACGCAATGATAAAAGAGAGCGATGAAAGAACGATGACTAATTTTAACCACAAAGGCATATCGGCGTGGCGCGTAACAAAGCCTTCAAAAAATGCCGCCATCAATAATGTAGGAAAGCCGGATAAGGCAATGATAAGCCCATCTTTGGCGCCGCTTTTTAGTGCATTCATTCTTGTTTTATTGCGGGGAAATAACCAGCTTGTTGCCAACACCAACCCGGCTGTAGAAGACACAACAATGGAAAATAATTCAAGTGTTCCGTGAATCAATATGGTAAGCACGCTATCGCGTATAATGCCGTGTTGAAAAAACAAATATTCAAACGTACCAACCATCACTGAATTGTACACCAAGCTCATTACAGTAGGAATGCCAAGCAGGATGCCGCCTGCAAATTCATGAAGCGCCACGCTGATGTTATTAATAAAAATGCGGATAAACATCAGCAGTTCATTGCCGTCATTATACACCTGAAATGGTTTTCCTTTCTGTATGTTTTTCTCCGTCATATCCACATAACTATTGCCAAGCACTTCTCTTACAAAAGTCTGTTCGCCTTTCGCTGAAAAGAAACCAATCAGCACAAATACTGTAAACAGGCAAAACGTAACAAGTAACATGCGGTGATGCCTGCCAACGGTTTCAGGCAATGTGTATTTAAAAAAGCGTGTGAAGCGATTGCCGCTTTCCCTGCTGTTTTCGTAAATATGTAAATACTTTTTTGACGCTTCTTTGTTTAAATATTGGGTAATGCGGCTGTGCGGATAAAAGGTTTTGCTGTATCCCAAATCTTCCACCAACTGGATAAAATCGTCTGCCTGCTCATCGGGATGCTTGCCTTCATCGTGCGTGATGGTTTGCCAGCGGTCGCGGTTCTTTTTAATAAATAAGGCTTCTCGCAAAAAGGGAAAATTTAAGAACGGAAATTATCGATTACTTTACAATCCAGACGAAAAGTTTTTGCCTGCATGGAGAAAATAAAAATTCCGACATCTTTTAATATTGAGCTTGATTTTGAAGTTGCTAACCTGATGCAGCGTTTTGCTGCGTGGCTTATCGATCTGGTCGTTCAGATCGTCTATACTTTAGTGCTCTATAAATTCCTGGTTTCAAATCTGTCTTTCAGTAAAGATATCGTTTCATTGATCAGCGAGATTGTTGTTTACCTGCCAATACTCATGTATCATTTGCTGAGCGAAATCATTATGAATGGCCAAAGCCTCGGCAAAAAATTGCTGGGTATAAAAGTCATCAGCGAAACCGGCAACCGGCCTTCTTTTTATCAATATTTATTACGCTGGCTCATTCGCCCGTTCGATGTTACCTCGCTGGGGATGGGTTTCCTGGCTATTAGTGCTGCCTCCGGTAAAAATGACTGGCTTTTTGTTTTATTATACCTCGTTATACTGGTAACGGCAATTGTAGTTTTAATAAAAAAACATAAGCGACTTGGCGATTTAGCCGCAGGCACTTTGGTCATTATAAGCCGTGTGAAAACAGATATTAACGATACCGTTTTTTTTGAGTTGGAAGAAGCTTATCAGCCGCGCTATCAGAATGTATTGCGACTTAGCGACCGCGATATGAATATCATTAAAACCATTCTTGATACCAGCGTAAAGCAAAAGAACTACGAGCTTGCAGAACGGACAAGTGCAAAAATTCGCACGGCACTGCAAATAACAGAATACCAGCATCCTGTTGAGTTTTTAGAAACGGTGCTCAAGGATTATAATTACCTGTCGAATAAGAATTGATTGAAGCTGTCAGTTATCAGCCGTCAGCTACCAGTTTTATTTAGTAAATTTTATAAGGCGAAGAACCTTTGCCGTTTTGAAAGGAAATACAAAATACATTTTTTGGTAACCATCGTCCATCGCTTTTCTCATCGGCAGTTGTGATTCTTGCGTGTCGAAGCAGCAAGAATCCTCACATCAAGGTTCCGGGCAATGATGTGGCTTTTACAAAAGCGAATCTCATATTCCAAATTCTTACTTCAATATAATCACCATTATGTTGAACAATAAACGGTGTAAAATTTTTTAGCTGATAGCTGACATCTTTACCTTCGCCGTCATGGTCATCAATCTCAGCGAATCGCACAGCCTCATCAGCAACTGGATATCTGAACTGCGCAATACCGAAATACAAAACGACCGCATGCGGTTTCGTCGAAATCTGGAACGCATTGGCGAAGTGGCGGCTTACGAAATCAGCAAAACGCTTCCCTGGCAGGAAGCCGACATTACCACACCATTAGGCATTCATAACAGTAAAGTGCTTTCGCAACAGCCAGTCCTCGCTACCATTCTCCGCGCGGGTTTGCCTTTGCATCAAGGCTTGCTCAATTATTTTGACGAAGCCGACAATGCTTTTATTACTGCTTACCGCAAACACCGTCTGGATGGCAGTTTCGACATTCAAATTGAATACATGAGCAGCCCGTCATTAAACAAACGAATTGTAATTCTGAGCGATCCGATGCTGGCAACCGGCGCTTCCCTAGTAAAAACCATCCAGCGCATGAGCGCCGAAGGCGAGCCATCTGTAATTCATATCGTTGTAGCCATTGCCTGCACTACGGGCATTGAATATGTTGAGCGTGAAGCCGGCAACAGAGTTACCATCTGGTGTGGCGATATTGATGATGAAATTACGGCTAAAGGCTACATTGTACCAGGTCTTGGCGACGCCGGAGATTTGGCATTTGGAAATAAAAACCAATCGTAATTTATGTTTTTAATACTTTTTGCATCCAACCACTCGTTTGTAAAAAATCGGTTGTACTTTCACCACGAAATCTACTGCTAATGAAACAAATGACACTGATTCTGATGAGTCTGATTTGTGCTGTTGTCGTGTTTGCTCAGGATCCTCATTTTTCTCAATTTTATTCTTCTCCGCTTACATTAAATCCGGCTTTTACTGGTAAGTTCAATGGCGATATACGCATTGCCGGCAATTATCGCAATCAATGGCCTACCATTAATAACGCTTATACTACCGGAACGGTTTCTGCTGATTTTGCCATCCTGAAAAACAGTGTGGCGCAAAATGATACCTGGGGTGTGGGCATTATGGCGCTTACCGATCAAAGTGCAAATGGTGCGGTCGCTTATAATTATGCCGCTCTTTCCACTGCTTATCACAAGAGTTTAGATGAAAATGGTTTCAAGCAGTTGGGGCTTGGTTTCCAGGCTGCTTATTCCAACATGAACATTTATGTAAACAAACTCACTTTCGAAGATCAGCTTGCGCCGGATGGTACTTTTTCCTTACCAACAGCCGAACAGTTTACAGGTTCTACTTTAAAGAAAAGCTATCTTGATTTGAATGCTGGCGTTCTTTACACAAACAGTATTACCGAGCACGACAATATGTACGTAGGTGTGAGCATGTACCACATCACGCGTCCCGAAATGTCATTTCTGCCAAAAGGTTTTCAAACACTCAACTCACGGGTCACTTTTCAGGCGGGCGGTTATTTTTTAGTGGGCGATAGAAACACGCTTCACCTGAGCGGTATGCACAGCATTCAGGCTGGTGCCAACGAAACACTACTGGGCGGCGCTATACAGTTGCCGGTAGGCGATGCTGAATACGACGAAAAACCGGTTAGCGTATATGCAGGTATCTGGGCGCGCTTTAAAGATGCTGCCATTCCTTACATCGGGCTCGACTTCAGCGATTTCCATTTAGGAGCCACTTACGATATCAATACTTCCGAATTAAAAACGGCATCTAACAGCCGTGGTGGCGTTGAAATTTCTTTAATTTATATTAAACAACCACCGGGAGCAAAAGGCCTTCCTTGCCCTAAGTTCTAAATTGCTTATTCTTTATTTTGTAACAGTTTTATCAGCGCATCCAGTTGTTCTTTTGTGTTGAAAGAATGCAGGATGATGCGCAGTCTTTCGGTTCCTTTGGGAACGGTGGGAGACAGGATGGCTCTTACATCAAAACCTGCTTGCTGAAGCTCGCTTGCTTTTCTTTTTACTTCTTCATTTCCTTTTACAAAGAACGTTTGTATTGGTGTAGGCAATAAGCTTTGCTTTTCATTCAATGCCGTCTGAAATTGGTGTATCAGCATCAACAGCTTTTCTCTTTCGTTACGAAACGAAGGAAAAATATGATAACTGTTTTTTATAGAATCAACTGCAACTTCAGGCAAGGCGGTCGAATAGATAAAGCTTCGGGAAAAATTGATGAGAAAATTTTTCAGATTGGCTGAACCTGCCACGACTGCGCCGTGACAACCACAGGCTTTGCCAAAAGTGTAAATGCGGCAAAATACATCCTGATGCAATTGTAAATGCTGCGCCAGACCTTCGCCTTTACTTCCGGTAACACCGATGGCGTGCGCTTCATCAAGAATGAGATAAGCATTGTATTGTTTTGCTAAATCAACCATCTCTTTCAGCGGACATACATCACCATCCATGCTGAACACGGATTCTGTTATAATAAAAATGCTTCCGGTTGCGCGTTGTATCTTTTTAGATAAATCTTCAATATCGTTGTGCGAAAAAGAAAACGACTGCGCAAATGAAAGCCTGATGCCATCGCGGATAGAAGCATGGCAAAGCGCATCGTATAAAATGGTATCTCCTTTTTGCGGCACGCAGGACAAAACTCCAAGATTTGCGTCGTAGCCTGAGTTGTATAACAGGGCTGCTTCGCTTTTATGAAATTGCGAAATCAAATGCTCTGTTTCTTCTATCAATAGATTATTTCCTGTTAGCAACCGCGAGCCGGAGGAGCCTGATTTTAGAGATTGATAGTTTGTATGAAGTAAGCCATTTTTTACAATGCCTAAGTAATCATTTGAACAAAAATCAACAAGACGATTATCAGGCAAACGCAACTGCCGGAAAGCATCCTGTTGCTTACGCTCATCCAGTTTTTTCGCCAGTTTGGAAGGAAAAGTTATCACGTTTCAAAACTAAAGGTTCTATTCTCTTCCCCATAAGTTAAAAACCCCGCGCAAGGCGGGGTTCGCTTTTTTCTTAAAGGAAAGGTTCTTATTTCTTCATGAATTTTTTTGTCGCAAGAGTATTGCCTTTTCTATCCAGCAAATGCAATACGTATGTGCCGGTAGTCAGGTTGGCAACTGAAACACGTTGATTGTTACCTGTTGCAGCTACTTGTATGCGGCGGTTGCCATATAAATCTAAAATCACGATCTGCGATCCGTCATCAGTTGTTACTTGTAGCGTGATAAACGACTGAGCCGGATTTGGTGAGATAACAATTTTGTTTTTCGGAGTGTAATAAACTGTTTCAGACTTTGATGAACAATTGTATCGATCCGTTGCTTCTACCGAATACAAACCTCTTTTTGCCGGCATAAAATATTTATTGGTTGCGCCGGCAATCGGGTTTCCGTTTTGATACCATTGGAAGGAAGCGCCTTTACTTGCCACCAAACTATCGCAACTGCGATCGATGGAAACCGAAAACTTATCAATAGCAATACTTACAGGTATACATTGACACTCTGTAAAATTCGGACATACTGCCGGTGAACCTGTTACAGTATAAGAGCCATTTTCTGTTACATTATATGTTTGGCTGTTAGCGCCCGGAATGGCAACGCCATTGTTGTACCATTGAACATTCGTGTTGTAAGGCTCAGGAAAATACAAGGATACAGGTTCGTTCTTACAAAACACCGACACCTGGTTGTTCACATCAAAATAAGAAGAATTACCGTTTGTTACGGTAACGGGGCTAACAAATGCATAGCCATCTACCAATACTTTTTTCGAGGTATCGGTACAGCCATTTTTGGTAACTGCAACTTTAAAAAGATAACCGGCGTCTGCGTAAGCATCAACCACCAGGTAACGCTGCGTGGCGCCTGCAATTGGCTTGTTTAATTTGTACCATTGATAACTGTCAAACTCCTGCGTTACATAAATGGTGTCTTGTGTATTGGGGCAAAGAATCAGGTTGTCAGGCTTGATGATCGGGTTCAGATTGCATTGCGCAGTAACCAATGAAAAAGAACAGGCAGAAAAGAACAGAACTAAAAAAGCGGGTAGTGATTTCTTCATAGATGTTTGTTGTTTGCCTAAAGATGCTTCACTAACTAATTGTGTTGCCTGAAGAGAAAATGAATTTAACCTGTACAAAAAAGCCACCGTAGCAATGCTGTTGCAGTGGCTTTTAAACAGTAAATTCCTTATAATTTATAGTGCGGCATGTGCGCATCCTGAAAGTCAGATTCCGCTTTATTCCAGTTGTTAATCATGCTGGTTCTGTTCGCATTCATTTTATTATTGCCTGCATTATAAGTATTCACAGCAGTGTTCATATCGGTTACACTTTTATTGTAAGTAGTAACGTCGGCTTTGCTGCGGCTGCTTTGTGGTTTCGCTTCAAACTACTTTTTCACCTTCTCAAAATTCTCTTCCTTCAGGTAATAATCTGTCACTTTCGCCATGTCGGTTTCCGCTGTTTTTTTATACTATTGCAAAGCTTGTTTACAAGCCATGTACAAGAGTAATGAGACAATCAGATTGTTTCATTTTTTGAATGTAGTGCGTTGTGATGGCTTGTAAATAACCTGTTTTTTGTTTCAGAATGTCATCGTCTATCCGCAATTTGTATGGCTGCAAAGCAGCAATGTCTTCTTTTGTAAAATAAATTTTCTCATCATCCAGCGAAGCAAGCAATTTGTCAAAAACAAAAGCTGAAAAAAGCGTCACTAACCGGCGCCGGGCGAACATGAAACCTGGCAGCCATGCACGTAATCAAAAATGCATTGGCAGAAGTTTTTGTAAAAACAGCCTGGGCAAAGGAATGATAAAGAAAAAGGAACAGGCAAATGCTAAGCAGCGCTTTCTTCATGCACAAAAAATAATGTGTTTCTATTGAGAATTATAATTTGAGAAGGATTTTTTAGAAAAAATAGATCATTGATAACTGTATAACTATAATCTTTTTCTTTTTGAAAGAGTATCTGAAAACCAACGGTTTAAGATCAGAGTTAATTATTCTGTTCATTACCGGCTTTGATATTTTTTCAATTGATCTCTTTATAATTAATACCTCAGTTTTATTATTGAAACCAGCATTTTGAATTGTCTGTTTGTTCGGCAAAATATAAATTACATAAACCGGTAAAGCCCAGAGTTGTTTTTATTTTACAAAGAGCTTTACTATTCTTATTATAAGAATTGTAAATTTCCCTTTCTCTCTTTGCCTTTCAAGTGTTTTTCCTTTACCTTCGCAGCCCTGTTTAAAAAAGCAGGATATTTCCCGTAAGGCTCAACAAGTGTTCTGTCTGTTCAGAACCGCCAGCAGGGTGTAATCGTAATTGATTATTTAACATGCCAAAAGTAAAAACAAATTCAAGCGCCAAGAAGCGCTTTAAGGTAACCGGCACCGGAGAAATTACCTTCCAAAAAGCATTCAAACGTCACATTCTTACCAAAAAATCAACCAAGCGCAAGCGCGCCCTTCGCCAGAAAGGTTTGGTAGGAGCACCGAACAAAGATTTCGTTATGCGTCTTCTTCGTTTGAAATAACCAAACACAAATAAGTAAAAATATTACCTCATTCGTTTCAGATAATAGTCAGTGTTATTTCTGAAATACTAAATATTCTATTATGCCACGTTCAGTAAATGCAGTTGCATCACGTGCAAGAAGAAAGCGGATTTTAGACCAGGCTAAAGGTTATTACGGTAAGCGTAAAAATGTGTATACCGTAGCCAAAAATATTGTAGAAAAAGGGATGACCTACAGCTATGTAGGCCGCAAGCTGAAGAAGCGTGAATATCGCCAGCTTTGGATTGCCCGTATCAATGCTGCTGTTCGCGCCGAAGGCATGACGTACAGCCAGTTTATTGATAAGCTGAATAAAAAAGGAATTGAGCTGAATCGTAAAGTTCTGGCTGATATGGCTATGAACGAGCCAGCTTCATTTACAGCATTGATCAATTCAGTAAAGTAAGTTTTGAATATCATGTTTAAAAAGAGGGAAATCAGAAAATGGTTTCCCTCTTTTTAATATACCAAAGCAATCATTTACAGAGCATCATTCTGCTCTGTCGAAAACGCTGCAATAATCAAACACCTTACATTTGCTGCCATTATTTTGCAAAAGGATACAGTTGTTTTTGCTATCAAAATTGCGACTTGTAAAACAAGAAATACATGAATACAAACTTCAATCCCGATAAGCAACATACACTCCAAAACAATATCAGCATTAGCGGCAAAGGTTTACACACAGGCATTCTTGTCGATATGACGCTATGCCCGGCGGCGGCTGGATTTGGTATTCAGTTTAAAAGAATTGACCTGCCGAATCAACCTATTATAAAAGCCGATTGTGACTTGGCGACTGATACCAGCCGTGGTACCACTTTACAGTTTAATGATGCAAAAGTGAGCACAGTTGAGCACTTGTTGGCAGCGTTGGTTGGTATGGGTGTAGACAATGTAATGGTTGAATTAAATGCTCCTGAAATACCTATTATGGATGGCAGCAGCCAGCCATTTGTAGAGCTGATAGAAGAAGCTGGTGTTGCCGAACAGGAAGCCACCAAAGTATGGTATAGCATTGATGAAAACATCAATCACTACGACGAGCAAAAGCGTGTGGAAATGGTGTTGATGCCTGCCATGGAATACCAGGTAACTACGCTGATTGACTTTAACAGCCCCGTGCTGGGAACGCAGTATGCGCAGTTGAAAAATATGGCAGATTTTAAAACTGAAATTGCACCATGTCGCACGTTCTCTTTCTTGCATGAGCTGGAAATGCTGCTCGCAAACGATTTAATTAAAGGTGGCGACATCAATAACGCCATAGTGATAGTTGACCGGCCGGTAACGCCGGAAGCCATGGCGCGTTTATCGAAAGCCTTTGGCAAAGATGATATTTCTGTTAAAAGTGAAGGCTACCTGAACAATCTTGAGCTTCGCTTCCCTAACGAACCGGCTCGCCATAAACTATTGGATGTAATAGGCGACCTGGCATTAGTTGGTTATCCAATCAAAGGACGCATTATAGCAAACCGGCCCGGGCATAGTACCAACGTAGCATTTGCCAAAAAAATAAAACACTACATCAAAAAGAACAAGCATGTAAAAGATGTACCGGTTTATAATCCCATGCAACCTGCCGTATTCAGCTATGAGCATATTGAAAAAACATTGCCTCATCGCTTTCCATTTTTGCTTGTCGATAAGGTTATTGAGCTGACAGATACGCGTATTGTCGGCATCAAGCAGGTGACTATGAATGAGTGGTTTTTCCAGGGACATTTTCCCGGCAATCCTGTGATGCCCGGCGTATTGCAGATAGAAGCTCTTGCGCAAACAGGCGGTATTCTTGCCATCAACAGCAGCCCGGAAGGAAAGTATGATACGTACTTTGTAAAAATAGAAAACTGTAAATTCAAACAAATGGTGCGCCCCGGCGATACCATGATACTAAAGATGGAATTTAATTCACCTATCCGCCGCGGACTTTGTGATATGCATGGTACTGTGTATGTGGGTGGTAAAGTAGCTACAGAAGCTGACCTTGTAGCGCAGATTGTTAAAAGACCATCGTAAAAAACTTATTCGCTGAATACGGCTATTTTTGCGCGTTTCGTTCGCCGTTTTATCTTATCTCCATGATTCATCCTCACACATACATCCACCCGAATGCAAGGGTCGCCCGCAATGTAAAAATTGACCCGTTTACCGTTATTCACGAGGATGTGGAGATTGGTGAAGGCACCTGGATTGGCAGCAATGTCACTATCATGGAAGGCTCACGCATAGGAAAGAACTGCCGCATTTTTCCCGGCGCTGTATTAGGTGCTGTACCACAGGATTTAAAATTTGCCGGTGAAAAAACATACATTGAAATCGGCGACAACACGATTATACGCGAATTTGTTACCGTTCATCGTGGCACTATAGACAGAGGCAAAACGGTAATCGGAATGAATTGTCTTATCATGGCGTATTGCCATATTGCGCACGACTGTATCGTTGGCAATAACTGCATAATGAGCAACAGCTCACAGATGGCAGGGCATGTAAGCATGGGCGACTGGAGCATTATTGCCGGTGTGTGCGCTATTCAACAGTTTACGCGTATTGGTCAGCATTCTTTTATTGCCGGCGGTAGCCTCGTAAATAAAGATGTGCCGCCTTATATAAAAGCGGTTCGCACGCCTCTTAGTTATGGTGGCGTGAACAGCGTAGGGTTAAAGCGTCGTGGTTTCACCATTAACCAGATCAATCATATTCTCGACCTTTATCGCATCATCTACAACAAGGGGCTTAATATTACACAAGCGCTTGAATATATAGAAGAAGAACTGCCTGCCACCGATGAGCGTGACGAGATTGTTACCTTTATCCGTGAAAGCGGGCGCGGCATTATCAAACGTTATACAAAAGGCGCCGAGGAGGAAGGATAAGCCGCATTAGTAAGCAAATATTCGTGATCAGCTATCAGCCGGTAGCTGATTTTTTATTTTATAAATTTCCTATTTTTATTGTTATGGAAACCGAAGTAAAAGAACCAGCCGTCTTATATCAAAAGAGTTGTATAACTGAAGAAGAGTTTCTGGAAATGGAGGCTGCTTCCGAGATAAAGCATGAATATTATAAGGGCGAAGTGTTTGCAATGGCAGGTGCAAAAATTCCGCATAATACAATCTCAGGAAACTTATTTCTGGGTATCGGTAATCATCTTAAACGTAAGTTATGCAGACCTTTTACAAGCGATCAAAGCATTTACATCGAAAAGAATGGATTATACACATACCCGGGCATGTCGATTGTTTGCGGAAAGATTGAAACAAGAAAGAATAGAATGTACATATACTAAATCCGTCTGTTCTTATAGAAGTATTATCTGAATCAACCAAAAATTACAACCGCGGAGATAAGTTTAAACTGTATCGGGATGTACCTTCCTTAAAAGAATACATTTTAATAGATTCGGAAAGCATCAATGTTGAAGCTTTTGCTATAAACGAGCAGGGATTTTGGGAACTAAAAGAATACAGGGATGCAAACGAATCATTGCTGATTAAAGCAATTGATTTTAATCTGTCGTTATCTGATATTTTCGAAAATGTTGAATTTGATTCTGAAGAAAACTAAGGCTTCTTTGCAGGCGGCACCATAAAAATTTTCCCATCTGCCGCATTCGGAATGTGCGTTGTTTTTGCGTTTGGCTTCATTACCGGCATTTTATATTTTTTGGTCGTAGAAATGGTATCTTCTCCGTTTATAACGGTTGTTTCCTCTTCATTAAGCAATGGCATTACCGGCATGCCCTGAATTACTTTTGGTTGTGCTGTGTCTTGCACTATAGGTGGAGGGAATGCCTTTTGTAAACTATCGAGATATTTTTTCTGTCTTACATCTTTTCTCGCACTAATCGTCGATTGCGCATTACTTGCAAAAGCAAAACAAACGGATACAACACAAAGAAAGACGTACTTCATAGCCTTTATATTTATGGCTAAGTTATATTTTTTTATGAAAAATAACGATTCCTTATTTACTGACAGAATAAAGCACTTTAATCGTTCTTTGCATTTTACCGCAAAGCTTCCTCATCACATCAACGTATTAAATCCTTTTAGAGAAAATAGGCTGGTATTGCCTTTCAGCGATGCATTTTACCATAAATACTATAGCGACGACAATAAGCGCTATGGCATTTTCGGCATCAATCCCGGGCGTTTTGGTGGCGGACTTACTGGTGTTCCTTTCACCGATTTCAAGCGGCTTCGCGATGTATGCGGGATTGATACTTTAGGGAATACTTCTCACGAGCCATCTTCAGAATTTATTTATAGAATGATTGCCGCAATGGGCGGCGCCATTGCTTTTTATAAACAGTTTTATATTAATTCGGTTTGTCCGTTAGGCTTTGTTGTTGATAAAGGCAACGGCAAATGGATCAACTACAATTATTACGATGACAAAGAATTGTTTACCATTGCAAAACCATTCATTGCAAAAACTTTGAAGAAGCAAATTGCTCTTGGTTTATATACTGATGAATGTTTTTGCCTTGGTAAAAAGAACCGGGAATATTTTACAGCTATCAACAATGAATATCACTTCTTCGGCAATATTATTCAATTGCCTCATCCCCGTTTCATCATTCAATACAAGCGAAAGCAAATGGATTTATTCATAGACGAATATGTACAAAAGCTGACCGGCGAAAACCGCTGTTGACTATATAAGATTGAATACTGAATATTTGCAGAAATTTAGAACCGGGATGTTCAACAATAGAACGAAAATAAAAGAGCTGCTGCAATCAGCCGAAACAGGCAAGCAGGTAACGGTGATGGGATGGGTGCGCACCTTCCGAAACAACCAGTTTATTGCCCTTAATGATGGCAGCACTAACCAGAATATACAAGTAGTAGTTGCATTAGGTATGCTGGATGATGATACGCTGAAACGCATCACTACCGGCGCTTCGCTGAAGATACAAGGCGAAGTGGTTGCCAGTATTGGTAAAGGACAAACGGTTGAAATCAAAGCTTCTTCTGTTGAAATATTAGGCGATAGCGATCCGGAAAAATATCCGCTGCAACCCAAGAAGCATAGTCTTGAATTTCTTCGTGAAATTGCGCACCTGCGTTTTCGCACCAATACGTTCGGCGCTGTGTTTCGCGTACGCAATGCGCTTTCGTTTGCCATCCATAAGTTCTTCAACGAGCGTGGATTTATTTACCTGCATACGCCTATCATCACGGCTTCGGATGCGGAAGGCGCAGGCGAAACGTTTCGCGTTACCACGCTGCCGCTAAATGGTGCGCCGGTTGATGAAAATGGCAGCATCGATTTTAAAGAAGACTTTTTTGGCAAAAGCACCAACCTTACGGTTAGCGGTCAGCTTGAAGGCGAATTAGGCGCGATGGCATTTAGTGATATCTACACATTCGGACCTACGTTTCGTGCCGAGAATAGCAACACAACGCGCCACTTAGCCGAGTTTTGGATGGTGGAACCGGAGATGGCATTTTATGACATAGAAGACAATGCGAACCTGGCTGAAGTATTCATTCAATACCTCATTAATTATGCGTTGGAAAATAATGCAGATGATTTGACTTTTTTAGATTCCCGGCTCGCTGAAGAAGAGAAAAGCAAACCGCAGGCAGAACGCAATGAGTTGGGTTTGTTAGATAAACTTCGCTTGGTGGTAGATAATAAATTCGAGCGAATCACCTATACAGAAGCGATAGATATTTTGTTGCAATCACCTGCCTATAAAAAGAAAAAGTTCAGGTATGATGTAAGCTGGGGCATAGATATGCAAAGCGAGCATGAACGTTATCTGGTAGAAAAGCATTTTAAGAAGCCTGTCATCGTTACCGATTATCCCGAAGGCATCAAAGCCTTCTATATGCGCCTGAATGATGATGGCAAAACGGTAGCCGCTATGGACATCCTGGCGCCGGGCATCGGCGAAATTGTCGGCGGCAGCCAGCGTGAGGAACGGCTTGATAAGCTTGTTGCACGTATGGAAAAAATGCACGTTCCTATAGAGGAACTAAATTGGTATTTAGATACTCGGCGTTTCGGTTCTGTGCCACATGCAGGCTTTGGTTTGGGTTTCGAGCGGATGGTACTGTTTGTAACAGGCATGACCAACATCCGCGATGTGATTCCGTTTGCACGCACGCCTAAAAATTGTGAGTTTTAAGAAGTAAAAGAGAAGTTTTTAAAATTCAATTTTGCCTTTTTAATTATCCTCTTATATTTGCAGCCCTTTACGGATGGTGCGGTAGCTCAGTCGGTAGAGCAAAGGACTGAAAATCCTTGTGTCGCCGGTTCGATCCCGGCTCACACCACAAAAAAGCCCCTGATTTATCAGGGGCTTTTTTGTGTTTATGCCAATCCGGTATTCTTCCACCTAACCAGTAAATTTATTTTGTGTCAAAACCATCGGCAAAGAAAGAATAATGAAATAAAAAAGCGGCTATCGGATAGAAACCCGATAGCCGCTTTTTTCCTGATAAGAAAAGATCAATAAAACACCGTATGGCTCTCCCCGTCTGTGTTGAAAGTTTCCTGCATCAGTTTCTTTTTTGTAATGCTGTTTGTCAGTTTCACATTATCCACTGTTATATAGCCTTTCCCGCTGATGGTAATCGTCTTAATCTTCCCGATACGGTTGGCTACGTTGTATTTAAAATTATACACCAGCTTATTGTTGATGTACACGCCCGTTTGTCCTTTTTGGGTTGCCAGTTTCACCGTTTCAAAAGCGCTGAAATAGTGAACCAGCGCTTTGTTATTTGACACATTCTTGCTTCCCACACCATAGTGTGTGTACGCCTGGTAAGCACTGTCTGCCACAAAATGAACATCTGCCGAATGCTGATCACCGGTTATCTGCAGGCATACATCCCAATCGGTTTGTATGCCATCTTTCGGGTTTTTTACCACGGCTTCAAACAAAATACTATCTCCCGGCAGGCTGTATTGCGCAGGAATATCAAATGAGATGGTTGAGAAAAACAGCCAGCCACCAATAGTCGGCAGTTTCGCAACACCATCGTGTATCATGTCAAAGTCATACACATCACTAATATCCGGATCGTCACCCGGAAATTGACTCGATGTATCTAACGGTGTTTTGTTCGCATAAAACACATACCAGTGATTCGTAGATACCACACCCTTTGCGTCGCTTAGGCTTTGTAATGTTTCTGAAGAAGACTCGTCGCTTGTATTTGTTAGTTGCACATCATCTTTTTGACAACCCATAGCGGTTATCAAAAGCAGGAGGAAAAAGGAAAGGAATTGTTTTGGCATGAGTAGCAGATTTTAGTTGCACAATAATACAATCGAAACCTTAATAATCATCATTTATGGATCTGAAAATCATTCTCAATCAAAACATAAAAAAAAGAAAGTTTTGGTTTGATTAAATCCCCACAAAAAAAGCAGCTATGATAATTCACAGCTGCTTTTTTCATTTATACAGAAGCTTTATCTTCTTATGCCACTGCTTTCTTCACCAGTTCAGCCGCTTCGCTTAATAAAATAGCCGACTGCACTTTCAACCCGCTTTCATCAATCAACTTCTTGGCTTCCTCAGCATTGGTGCCTTGCAGGCGAACAATGATCGGAATATTTATATTGCCCAGCTTGTTATACGCATCTATCACACCCGCAGCCACACGATCGCAACGCACGATACCACCGAAAATATTAATGAGAATCGCCTTTACGTTCGGGTCTTTCATAATGATACGGAAACCAGCTTCAACGGTCTGCGCATTTGCCGTGCCGCCCACATCAAGAAAGTTGGCAGGCTCGCCACCACTCAGTTTTATCATATCCATGGTAGCCATTGCCAGACCGGCTCCGTTTACCATACAACCTACGTTGCCATCAAGCTTTACAAAGTTAAGATTGAAGCGACCGGCTTCTACTTCAGTCGGATCTTCTTCTGTTGTATCGCGCAGCGCAGCTACATCGTTATGACGCATCAAAGCATTATCGTCAATGTTCATTTTGCAATCCACAGCAATGATCTTTTCATCACTTGTTTTAAACAACGGATTGATTTCGAGCATACCGGCATCCAGTCCAACGTAAGCGCTATAAAGATTGGTGACAAACTTTACACAACTCTTAAATGCCTCACCGCTTAAGCCAAGGTTGAACGCAATTTTACGCGCCTGGAATGGCTGTAAATTTCCCGACGGATGCACCCATTCTTTAAAGATTTTATCCGGCGTATCGTGCGCTACCGTTTCTATATCCACACCGCCTTCGGTGCTGTACATAATTACGTTTTCGCCTTTGCTGCGGTCTAATAAAATAGAGAGATAAAATTCTTTTGTTGGGTTAGGGCCCGGATAGTAAACATCCTGCGCCACCAATATTTTATTTACTTTCTTGCCGGCAGGCCCGGTTTGTATGGTTACCAGCGTGCCACCCAACAGGTTATTGGCAATGGTCGAAATATCGTCTACACTTTTACCTACAGCTACCCCTTTTTGCTCGGTGCCTTCTATTTTTCCCTTGCCGCGCCCGCCTGCATGTATCTGAGCTTTTACTACAGCAAAGTTGTTATTCGTTTGTCCTTTTATCTGGCGGTAAGCTTCTTCGGCAGCCATCACCGTATCTACCGCAATGCCTTCCTGAACGGGAACATTGTACTTTTTGAGTAATTCTTTCGCCTGGTATTCGTGCAGGTTCATAGCTTATAATTTGGTGACGAAGATAGGGGAGAATGATGATAGGGGAAAAGTGAATGATAACGACACTTCAATACAAAAACGCTCCTGTTATATGAATAATCCTTACAAAATCCCGAAGGGATGAATTTGAATAACTCCGCATGGAATGCGGAGAAAAAAACACCACTCTTGCAAACAGTTAGCTGCTTCGCTTAACAGCCACGAAGTGGCTGAACAAATTAAAGAAGATACTTTTCATTAAACTCTATCTTTTGCTCAATCAATAGTTCCCGGTATTCTTCCAGAAATGTTTTTCTTCTATGATGTTCTTCCTGGTACTTCACATACAAAATCAACTTTTCCTTTGCCTCAACCGAATACGAAAATGCGCCATAACCATCCTGCCAGCCAGCGAAATAAGGAAACAGCTGATGCGTTTTAATATAATCAGTGCTTGCCAGTTTGATGTCTTTTACCAAGTCGGCTAAGGCTACAGATGGATGAAGATGTGTGAGAATGTGCAGATGATCTTCTATACCACCTATTTGGTACAGGTGACATTTTTTATTTTTCAAGATACCCCAGATGTATTTATACAAATCTTTTCTATGGTCTGCGTGTAGTGTGGGTTCGCGGTGCTTAGTACTGAAAATTATTTGATAAAGTATTTGGGTGTATGTGCTCATAGAATCTTGTTTGTTCAATCCTTTCAGGATTGTGTTGTTATCATATTCGTTTGATAAGATGATATGATCGGATGCCCGTTTTATCACCGGATTGCATCCGGTGTTATTGATGTTGAAGCCCTTCGGGCTTCGCTAAAAAGAAGTCACTTACTACTTTATTAAATTCATCTGCGTGTTCCTGCAATGTTCCATGACCACTAAAGGGCACAATCCATAAATGTGCATTGAGAATATGCTGGTAAATGCCAACCGTATGCTGAAGCGCGATCACATCGTTATCGCCGGCAATAATTAAGGAAGGGCACTTTACCGCTTTCAAATCATCGAATGAATACTTGGGTTGAAACACATCGAGAATAAACACTTTCCACGCATTACGCTTTGCGGAATCGATAAAAACACTGTCTTTATTTTCATTGTATCCCTGCATCATTTCAGTATATAACCCTTTGGTAAAAGCCGTAGAATCCACAAACATATTAGCGCCTGTAGCTGCCAGTTTTTTTACTTTATGGGGATGCCTCATTGCCATTACTAAAGCAATGATGCCACCATCGCTCCAACCAACTACATACGCCGAAGGAAGATGAAGTGTATCTAACAAAACGGATACATCATCTGCCATCATTTCAAATGATAAGCTATCGCCTTTATCCGCTGATTTTCCCTGCGCACGGCTGTCAATGGCTATCACACGAAAATGTTTGGAGAAGTATGCAATATTCTTACTGAATGCACTGATGTTGCCACCGTTTCCATGCAGTAATAGTAAGGGTTCTCCGGCGCCATATTGTTCACAATACAATTTGATTCCATTGATGTTGTAATACCTGCCTGCTTTTGTATTGTTTCCGTATGTCATTGCCTGGCTGAAAGAATGAAGACATGGTAGACAAAGCAAAAGAAGGCAAATGATTTTGTAAGCCGTTCTCATACCTCAAAAGTGAGAAGAAGATGGCATAAAACAAGGAATGGAAATTTAAACGTATCCTGTTCTTTTTGGTTCCAGCATCGTCTTTCAAACAGTACGATGCCACGCATAATTATGAGGAAATAAACATTCTATCTCACCGCATCATCCCTAAAGGTTTACATTAACCCATAACAATTCTGATAACATAAAGCCAGTCGTTAGGCTTTATCCCGAAGGGATAGACTCTGAATAACCCCGGATGCAATCCGGGAAACAAGAAGCAAAAAGAAGAAACAAACCTGGAAGGTTTGAACAGATATAACGAGGATAAAATAAGTGTAAATGTTCAACCACTTCGTGGTAAATTATCCGCTCGGCAGGTACTTCCCCGGATTATATCCGGGGTTATTTATTTTCAATCCCTTCGGGATTTTTTATGGGTTAACTTAAACCTTTAGGGACGATGCTTAAACCCATAAACTAAAAGAGAGGTTTACTAAAAAATGTTCGCCAGCTTGTTATCAGCGAAAAATGTATTGTGATGTATCTTATTTATACCATTTTATGATTGTTGATAAACCAAGGTTCAAAAGTTTACCAGAAATCCGATTCGGTCTTTAGTATCATAAAATAATAACCACAGCATTTTCAATACTGATGCTTTCTTTCAATCCCGTTTGTTTCCCTTAATTTCAACGCCGATAACACGGTTGCCTGCCGGAAAACACTTTAATTGTTTCAATAGTATGGATGCTTACGCAAGCAGCAGTCTGCAGCAGTTTAAAAACTTAGTTGCCATCAGGTTTCAGTTGTACAACAGCCTTTTTACGTCGCTGCCTTTTCATCGCATTGAGCGAACGGGCGTGTTGTTGTCGCTCTTTCTTATACATTGTGAAGAAGGGTTTAAAAAGAACGGAAGCCCGGCAGAAATCATTGATTCATTCCTGTTGCAATACACATCGTACAACCAGCAGGAAGGGCTTGATTTGTTGTTTCGCTTTGTGCAATACACCGAGCGCCAGGTGGTGCTGTTTGATGCGCTGGAAGACGCCGCTTTTACGCAGGTAAACGACATGAGCGGCGCGGGCACATTGAAGCAGTTGCAAACCTTAATTAACAGCGCCGATAAAGAAGCAGCGCTGGAGGAAAAGCTTCAGGATTTTAGTGTGCGCATGGTACTCACGGCGCATCCCACGCAGTTTTATCCGGGCGATGTGTTGGGTATTATACACGACTTGTCGAAAGCATTAATGAATGAGAATCCGGCACTCATTAACTCGTACTTGCAGCAGCTTGGCAAAACCCCTTTTTTACGAAAGGAAAAGCCAACGCCGTTTGATGAAGCGATGAGTTTAATCTGGTATTTAGAGAATGTATTTTACGCTGCCTCCGGCAAAATCATCTCATCACTAAAAGCCTTGTTTCCTCATGCTGTAACGGAAAAAAATCCTGTTATCCGCATGGGCTTTTGGCCGGGCGGCGATAGGGACGGAAACCCATTTGTAACGGCTGATATTACTCTGCGCGTTGCCACGGCATTGCGCGAAGCGATTATAAAATCATACTATCTCGACATCCGCAGAATTAAGCGGCGCCTCACTTTCAAAGGTGTTGAAGTGGTAATACAGGAACTGGAAAAGAAATTATACAAAAGCCTGATAGCGCCCACCGAAACAGGCTTTCTGAATAAAGATGAAATGCTGCAAAAGCTGCGGCAGGTAAGGCAGGTTATTATCAATGAACATAACGGCTTGTTTCTTCATGCTTTGGATAACCTCATCAGCAAGATAGAAATCTTCGGGTTGTTCTTTGCATCGCTCGATGTAAGGCAGGATAGTTCTATTCATCAAAAGGTGCTGCATAACATTGCGGAAGCAACCGAAGCGTTACCTGAAAACTACAGCGAGCTTAGCGAAGGCGAGCAGGTAAATGTATTGCTGAACATCAGCCAGTCTATCGATTCATCGGTGCTGGAAGATGCTACGGAAAAAGATACAATTGAAGTGATCAAAGCCATAAAAACCATCCAGCAGAATAATGGTGAAGAGGCTTGTAACCGGTATATTATCAGCCACACTACAAGTGCAGTCAGCATTATGGAAGTGTATGGCTTATTCTTATTATCAGGCTGGAAGAAGGAAGAACTGACGGTAGATATCGTTCCTCTTTTTGAAACCATCGATGATCTGCGGGCAGCGTCTTCCATTATGGAAAGCTTGTATAAAAATGAACAATACCGGCAACATTTAGATAAGCGAAATGATACGCAAACCATTATGCTTGGCTTTTCGGATGGCACTAAGGATGGTGGTTATTTAATGGCGAATTATAGTATTTATAAAGCCAAGGAAGAACTGACTGCCATAAGCAAACAGTATAATATCAACGTTGTTTTCTTCGATGGTCGCGGTGGTCCGCCGGCAAGAGGCGGTGGCAAAACGCATCGTTTTTATGCTTCGATGGGCGACAATATCTCTAACCAGGAAATACAACTTACCGTGCAGGGACAAACGGTGAGTTCAAACTTTGGAACGGTTGATACTGCGCAGTTCAACATCGAGCAACTGATTCATGCAGGCATTTCAAATGATGTTCTGACGAACCGGAAAGCGACCATGTCGGAAGAAGAAGAAGCTTTGCTGCTGCAGCTTTCCGAGATTGGCTACAAGGCTTATACGGAGCTGAAAAATCATCATTACTTTATTGATTATCTCGTGCATGTAAGTCCGTTGCGTTATTATGCGGAAACAAACATTGGCAGCCGTCCATCAAAGCGTGGCGGCTCTTCTAAAATTTCATTAAACGACTTGCGCGCCATTCCTTATGTAGGTGCCTGGAGTCAAACCAAACAGAACCTGACCGGCTATTACGGCGTTGGCGCCGCGCTGAAAGCCATGGAAGAAAAAGGAAAGTGGAAGGATGTTCAGAACCTGTATAAAAACTCGCTTTTCTTTAAAACGCTGATTGATAATTGCGAGATGGCTATGAAGAAATGCTTCTTTCCGCTAACAGCTTATTTATCTAAACATCCCAAGTACGGCGAAGTTTGGAAGATGACGTATGATGAATATGAATTGACGGCGAAGTATGTATTGCGCCTGTCGGGCGAAACCGAATTGATGGCTGATTACCCGGTTGAACAGCTCTCTATTCAAATGCGTGAACGCATTGTGTTGCCGCTGGCGGTTATTCAGCAATATTGCTTAAGCAAGCTGCGTGATAGCGAAGAAAAAAACTCTTCGCTGCCGTTGAAAGATGTGTATGAAAAGCTGGTAATCCGTTGTTCGTTCGGCATCATCAATGCAGCGCGAAATAGCGTGTAATAACAGTGAGTGGTGAGTAGTGATTGGTGAATAAATAAGCATAAAAAAGCTGCTACAACAAGAGAGTTGTAGCAGCTTTTTTTATAAGAAATGTAAGAACCCGGTGAGAAATTCGTGAATGTATTTGATCACTCACTACTCAACCACTCATTCTACATCTCTTTATTATACATTAACTGGTAATATTCATCAGCCATACGATTGCTATCAAACTGGAAGCGCACATCACGCATGCCATTCTTAATAATCTGGCGCCAGGTGTCTTTATTCTTATAATATAAAGGCAGAATCTGTGTTTCCAATATGTCATAAATGGTATCTAAATCGTATTGATCCTGCTCGTGAACGTTCATGTGATTGTAGTCCGCTTTCGGTACCACGAAGCCATTATGCCCCTGGTCGATAAACTCCGGAATCCAGCCATCGTCGGTGGAGAAGTTCACTGCGCCATTCATTGCTGCCGTCATGCCGCTTGTGCCCGAAGCCTCGCGCGGTACGCGAGGATTGTTCAACCAGATATCCGCACCTTGCTTTAAACGTTTGCTGAGGTTTAACTCATAACCAACCAACACTGCAATATTCTTATATCCTTTGCTTAACTGAACTAAACTATTGAATGTAGAGATCGCTGAATAATCAAGCGGGTAAGGCTTTCCAGCCCAAATGATCTGCACCGGGAATTCTGTACTCGCAAGCAGTTTATTAAAACGTTCCTTATCCTGTGCGAGAAAATCAGCACGCTTATAACCTGCAAAACGCCGCGCCCAAACAATGGTTAAAACATTCGGATCAAATACTTTCCCGGTCTGGTCGGCAACGGTTTCAAAGGCGCGTTTCTTCAGGTAATATTTGCGGTCATCAAAGGCAGCATCATCATGCTCTTCAGAAAAACGGTAGAGTTGTTTATCCGCCCAATATTTATAGTTCTGTGCGTTGGTGATGGAGATGATCGGGCAGATATTATCATACTTGCTCCACATTTCCCTCGCCACTTCGCCATGAAGTTTTGATACGCCATTGGCTAATCTTGCGAAGCGCAGCGCAACCAGTGAATGGTTGAACTGATCGTCGTAAGTGCCGGTTATTTTACGCACTTCATCAACGCTCAGGCCACAGAAGTAACTCATCTTATGGCAGAGATATAAATCATGCTTTTCATTGCCCGCTTCTTCCGGTGTGTGCGTGGTAAAGATGAGATGTTGCTTCAGCGTTTCGAGGCTCTTAAATTTATTTAATAAATAAAACGCAGCCGATAAACCATGCGCTTCATTCAGGTGATAAACATCAGGATTAAAACCCAACTCATCAACCAGCTTCGCACCACCAACACCAAGCAAAATGAACTGTGCCACTTTCGTTGCCACGTTCGCATCATACAGGCGATGAGAAATGGTTTGCGATACATAATCGTTCTCAGGTAAATCGGTGCTCAGAAAGAACATCGGCGCACTATTAAACACGGTTGGCGCTAAATACCAGGCTTTAATCCATACCGGCGTATCATGAATCATGATCTGGTATTTAATGCCTGTATCTTCAAGGAAACTGTATATTTTTTCCATCCAGGTTACCTGCAACGTTTGGTCCTGGTTGCGTGCCTGGTCGTAATAACCATATTTCCACAAAATGCCGATGCCTATTAAGTTCTGGCGCAGCTCATTGGCACTGCGCATGTGCGATCCTGATAAAAATCCCAGGCCGCCGCTGTATATTTTTAAAGGCTGATGAACAGCAAACTCCATTGAGAAATAAGCAACCTTTTTAGTATATCGTTCATCTATAGTGTAAGGGACTTCAAATTTTCTAAAATTCATACTTCTGTTTTTGGTGCACAATATGTTTGGTTCCTCAAAAGGACGCGCAAGATAGTAAAATGTAATTTGTACGCATACAATGTTTTCCGTATGGAAAAGGCGGTTTCCTTTTCAATAAGGAGCAGCAAACGGGCAGTTTTTATGCCAATTAAGAAGGGAAGAAAGCTTTACTAAATTGTGCAGAGATTTTATTCGAAATAACAAACACATTTTTGGTAACCATCGTCCGACGCTTTTGTCATTGACAGTTGTCCGCCGCGGCAGATCAGTGTTTGGGGCAATGACTGAGCTTTTTTCAAAGCGAATTTTACATTTCAATCTTCTTTCTTTCGTGGCGACAAAATACTCAAAAACAGCGCGCCATTTTTTACTTTTTGCTGCAACACTATCTTTCGTATAACGGTTTAAAAAAATTGCCATACCGCGTTTTTATCGGGTGTTTATCACAAACTTTATCTACAAACGGATCATCTGCAAAAAGTATCCGGTGCACTGGTTATCAATACTGCCTTTTTTGATAATCACCTGAAAGTTGATATCAATTTAAAAGGAAGCACGCAGGATAACGCGCTTCGGCAACCAGGGCGCAATCCCGACAGCCATTGGCTTTGATTCCACACAGCTTTATTATGACAGCAAGCGTTTTAGCAGTTAATACAATGTTTGGAAAGCGATGATGGTTTAGTATTAAATGCAGCGCGCAATAGGCCTGGTTTGCTTGAGCATACATCCGATCAGCAGAAACCAATGAGAAGCATGGGCAATATCAAGTTTGATTATAAATTTCATTTTCTGCCCGACCTTCAGGAATACATGAACCTGGCGTATGATATCAGCTTTTTCTGATGCGGGTAATTCAGATTTTTACAGATAATTATGGTATCTGCAATGCCTTAGCACCGATGAAGCCGGCTGAACATATTATTGCAACACAAGCCCGATTGGCATTCACCAGATAAGCTGGCCGGCTTTCAGTCAAACGGTTGCCGGTTCTTACTATCGTTCGTAGTACGTGATAACGCTGTGCAACAATTTTATCACCGAATCAACCCATGATAAAATCAGTTCCGCAGGCATCAGCGGCACCGATGCAAATGACATCCGCCGTTACCGCGCTGAAGCTCGTTTGATTCGTGCTTTTCACTATTTTGTATTGATGGATTTGTTTGGTAATGTTCCGTTTGATAAGGATGGCAAAACGAATGAACTGATAAATTTACACGATAAGATCAACCACGTGCATATCGTGTAATAAAGACGTCTTTGATGATAACCAGATTTTAGGCAACTTCTTCCCATGAAGCCAGGTAAGGATATTCTATGTTGCTATCGTCTTTTTCTGAGTGTAAAAAATGCTGGATAAACAAGGGAATGGCAACAGATAATAAGAAGATGCAAAAGATAACCGGTGTCATAAAAAAGATAGTGAGAGTACGTAAATATTTCATAACTGGTGTTGTTTTAAAGTGAGTTGATATCGGGTACGAATTGGTAAAGTGCGGTGGTTTTTCTTTACAAATGGCGGTACCCTGTATAAGTCGCAATACTGGTGCCAGAAGAAAACAGAAATGCGATAAAACCGGCAAAAATTTTACCGGTTACCGGAATGATAATACTCAAAGATCAGGCTTGCAATGGCTTCTGCATTGCAGAGATCAACGGCGATTACCGCTTATAAAAAATAAGATGGTTTTACCTAAGCCAATTGATAATTAACCATTTTCTCAATTCTTAACGTTCGCACGACTATTACATTTGCCCCAAAACAGTACACATGAAAATATGGATAGGTGCAGCTTTGGTAATGGTTACGGTAAGCACTTCTGTAACATCCTTTGCCCAGAAAAAAACGGCAGCCATCAATTACATTGATGTTGCCAACATGGATAAATCGGTAAAACCCGGGGATAATTTTTATCTCTATGCCAATGGTGAATGGCTGAAGAAGAACCCGGTGCCGGCATCGAAAACACGCTGGGGCAGTTTTGATGTATTGCGCCAAAACAGTCTCGGCCGTTTGAAGAAACTAAGCGAAGACGCAGCTTCCGGAAAGATAAAAGACAGTGCGGCAAAGCGTGTGGGTGCTTTGTATGCAAGTGCTATGGACAGCACTGCCATCGAAACATTGGGTGCAACGCCCATCCAGCCTGAGTTGCAGCGTCTTGGCGCTCTCAGTTCAAAAGATCAGGTGCTAAACGAGATCGTTTCGCTTCGTCAGCGTGGCATTGGCGGGTTGCTGTTTGGCTTCAGCATTACACAGGATGATAAGAATGTGAACCAATACATTCCGGCTATATCGCAAGGTGGCACTTCGTTGCCCGACAGGGATTATTACCTGAAAACCGATGCCCGCAGTAAAATGATACAAGCTGCTTATGTGTCTTACATAAAAGATATGTTTGTGCTTACGGGCGATGATTCAATAACAGCCAGTACAAAAGCGAACTCTATATTCGACCTTGAAAAAGCACTTGCCATTGCGCAGATGAGTCGTGTGGAAATGCGCGATCCATTGAAGACTTACAATAAATTTTCAGTTGCTGATTTAAGCAAAACAACACCTGATCTGAATTGGACAGCCTTATTACCACAAATGAAAGTGAATAGCGCAGACAGCATTCTCATCAACAATCCATCGTTCTTGAAATCGGCTGATGGTTTGTTTACAGCGGTGCCGTTGCCAGCCTGGAAAGCATATCTTCAATGGGCAATTATAAAGAACGCGGCGCCTTACTTAAGCAACGCGTTTGTAAACCGCCAGTTTCAGTTTACGCAGATATTAACGGGACAAAAACAAATGACGCCACGCTGGCAGCGCATGAGCAGCATGGTTGATAATAATCTTGGCGACCTGCTGGGGCAATTGTACGTAAAAGAATATTTCAACGATGCTGCCAAGCAGCGTATGATTACGTTGGTTAAAAATATTCAAAGCACATTCCGCGACCGTATTAATACGCTTGACTGGATGACGGATAGCACCAAGCAAGCGGCATTAGGTAAACTGGATGCTATCGTAAACAAGATTGCGTTTCCCGATAAATGGGAAGCTTATCCGGGCGTTGCTGTTACAACAGATAACGTAGTTCAAAATCTGCAGAACATTGATCGTTTTGAATACACTAAGATGGTAAACAAAATGGGCAAGCCGGTTGACAAAACCGAATGGGGCATGACGCCGCCAACCATCAACGCGTATTACAATCCGTCGAATAATGAGATTGCGTTTCCGGCTGGCATTCTGCAGTTTCCGTTCTTCGATTTTGGCGCCGATGATGCTGTAAACTATGGTGGCATAGCAGCGGTTATCGGTCATGAACTTACCCACGGATTTGATGATGAAGGCAGGCAATATGCGGCTGATGGCAACCTGAAAGAATGGTGGACAAAAGCCGACGAAAAGAACTTCAACGAACGGGCTGATAAAGTATCTGCGCAATACGATGCCTTTACGGTAAATGACAGTCTGCATGTAAATGGTAAACTCACATTGGGTGAAAATCTGGCTGACCTCGGCGGGTTAAACATTGCCTACCAGGCATTCAAAAGCACGCCTGAAGGCAAGAGCGATAAAAAGATTGATGGCTTTACGCCCGACCAGCGTTTCTTCCTGAGCTGGGCGCAGGTATGGCGTGCTAACATTACACCGGAATATGCAGCGCAACTGGTTGTGGTAGATCCGCACTCGCCGGGTATGTATCGATGCAATGGTCCGGTAAGTAATATCGACGCTTGGTATAAAGCGTTTGATGTGCAGAGCAGCGATGCGATGTACAAGCCGGAAAGCGCAAGAATCAAGGTTTGGTAACTGTTTGCTTCGCAGATAAAACAAAAGGCTTCGTTTATTAAAACGAAGCCTTTTGTTTTTTAAATAATAATTGCATTAACGTCTTTCTTTTATCACCATTGTTTTTGTCCACCTGTCGTGCCATGGATTGCCGCCAAAAGCGCATAGAACTTCGAACGGAACAAGGCGACAAATCGATCTCATAAAGGCATCGCCCAATGTAATCGGGCTGCCACCTTCCTTTACAGCCCGTGTGCCAGTAATATATTTGCCCAGCGTTTTCCCTTGGGTAATACTTTCTATAAGGGTGTAATACCCAAGGATAGCTGTAAACACACATACGTAACTGAAAAGCGTATCATCTTCTCTGATTGACACCATGCCCGACAGGATTAGCCCAACCAGTACTATCATCAGCCGTATAGAATAGGCAATACTATCAATAATATAATCGGCAAAGCGGGCACCTGTGGTGGCTGGTTCGTAAACAATTTCATCTTCCGCCAGCAGATTAATTTGCTCTTCCATAAACAGAGATTTTTATTGGTTTTTATTATGAGATGAAAATAAGGGTTTTCTTGCTTTTAATGGTTCATAGAAACAAAAATCAGTTTACTGTTGGATATCCTTTACTAATCCAATCTGTTTTGATATTTGTGGAAAGATTAAGCAAGGAATAATCCGTAAATCCTTTTGCTTTCAAGGCATCAATAGCGGGGCGCAAATTAGGGCAATGCTCAAACGGGCAGCAGCCGCAGTAGATAACAATTTTTGTATTCTTGGGCAGTGAATCCAGCGTAGCAGATAACGTGCTGATGCCTTCCGGCGTGCTTGCCATACCCATTTTATGGGAAGCGGGAATAATGGCGCCGGGGCCCACGCTGATGATGTAAGGAAGCTCTTTGTTTTCCTTGATTTCATTTGCCAGTATTGCCGGTTCCATCAGTTGTTTCTCCGTCCAGTTAGGAGCGTTTTGGGCGCTGGCTGCAGGTATAAAAATGAATGATACAATAACTGCTAAAAATAGACTGCTTATTTTGTTTTTCATCGATGCGTTTTGTTGGGTAAAGATATTATACCGATTAAAAGTTGAGTGTTCTCTGTTCTTTATTTACTGAATTTTGTGTTTACTATCTTGCCAATATCGTTCGCAGCCTTTTGTAAATCCAGCAACAAGCCGCTACCTTTAATATCCTGATGAAAACAGCAACAATCATTCTACGCATCCTGCTTGGGCTTCTCTATCTCGTTTTCGGGTTAGACTATTTTCTGCATTTTATTCCTTATCAGCCGGAGCATACCGGGGCCGCCGCGGCTCTTAAAAACGGGTTGATAGAAACGGGTTATATCTATCCGATGATGAAGACTATACAAGTCGTTGGCGGCATCTCGCTTATCAGTAACCGGTATGCGCCCTTTGCTGCGGTTGTTGTGTTTCCCATTAGCCTGAACGTATTCTTGTTTCATACCATTCTGGTGCCTTCCGGTTGGTTAATGGGCGTGCTATTGCTCGGTCCGAATTTGTTTTTGGGATATGCGTATCGAAGTTATTACAGGGGATTGTTTGTAAAAAAAGCGGAAGTGTGATGCTGGCTCACTTTTCTATCGCTTTTGTAATAAGCGATGTAAGTGTACAAATGCTATAGGTGCAAAAAAAAGTCACCCTGCGAAGAAAAAGCGCAACCATCTTGCATTTTCACCGTGTTCATTAAAATCGATACCACAACCCAACTCCGCTACCTAAAAATTCCCCCTCTCTGGTAGCTACTTTGTTGTTAAGCGGCGAAGCGTAAAGCGAAAAAGGCTTGATGCGGTAATAAGCGCCAATGCCTTTATAAATGCGGAACGATACATCCATATAAGGCTCAAGGGTAAATACAAATTTCTTCACATCACCGGCATAAAGTTTTTCGGCTGCCTCAATACCAGCCGGGTTGTTGTTTGTGCCAGAATCATCGTCCGGCGTAACGGTAGTTTTATCGTTTGCCAAAAACTGCAGCCTTGCCGTTCCGCCAAAATGAACCTGCACGCCTGCCTTCGGGCGGGATACATTATAATCGAATGAAAGCGGCACTTCTACATATCGTGTATGGTATTGCACGCGCGCTATGGGGAAAGAATCGTACGAATAACTGCCGAAAGGAAGAATAAACAGGAAGAGCAGACTATTGCTATATTTTACCACGCTATAGGTACGGGTCGAATAACCAATACCGGCTTTTAGCATTACGCTCTTACTTACGGGCACACCATATTGAATACCATACGAAGCCAGGCTGCCAAGCCGTGTTTTTCCATGCATTCGCTGCGGCACCAGGCTATCATAGCTAAGCTTTGTTGAGAATAAACCCGCAGACGCATATGCTTCTATTTGTCCCGATGAAAACTGGGCAAAAATGGCAGGGGCAATCATAAGCAAAGTGAACAGGCAAAGCAATCGTTTCATGCTGACAAGAGGTGTGGAATGAGTAAAAAGCTGCTTTGTAGAAAAACAGTAATTCTATGCGTTGCAGGCAGCCTCTGCAGACCTCGTTTTTTTGTTTGTTATTTGTCCTCGCCAACCAATTTGATTTTAACACAATTCATTCCGCAATTACCGCCAACAACGGATTATAATGTAATCAAATTGCAAGGCAGCTTTGTGCGGAATCTGATGATTGTAGTATAATGCTTTTAAATAAGAATGCAATAATGAAGAAATAAATTTTTGGTAGCCATCGTTCGTTTCTTTTGTGATCGGTAATTGTTGCTGCTTGGTCACGCAGGAATGCTCCCAACAAAATTCCGGGTAATGATTGGGCTTTTCTCAAAGCGAATAATAACAGATGCGCATCAGGCTTCCTGTATTTACATTTTTTAATCAATCTGTGCTTTATTTTTACAATAAACACCAATGCAATGAACGAGGACATTAAAACCGGGAACTTATTAATAGCTGATCCGTTTTTAAAAGACCCTAATTTCCAGCGCACAGTAGTGCTCCTGTGCAATCACCACGAAGAAACCGGCACTATTGGGTTTGTAATCAACCGCAGGCACAACAAAACCATTGGCGAGCTTATCAGCCAGCTTGAAGCCTGCCCGCTGCCTGTGTATTATGGCGGACCCGTGCAAACAGATACCATTCATTTTCTGCATACCTGCCCGCACCTCATCACCGATGGGCTATCTATAGGCAACGGCATCTACTGGGGTGGCGATTTTGCCACTGCTGCCGGGCTTCTCCGCAACAACGAGATTGATCCCGGTGCTATACGCTTTTATCTCGGCTACAGCGGCTGGGGCGAGGAGCAGCTTGCAGCCGAAATGAAAGAAAAAACATGGCTCACCACCGAAGCAGATGCAGGGCTCGTGTTTCATAAAAATGTAAGCCTCATCTGGCAGGATTCATTACGGAAATTAGGGGGTAAATATGAGCAGCTCATCCATTACCCGCTCGACCCGCAATTGAATTAAGCGGTGAGAGGTAAGAAGTGAGTTTCTTATGCCATTAGCAAACCTGTCTGTTGCAAAAGGTTATTGGCAATTATTGTTATTGGCTACAGTGTAGCCAGCCTTTTTGTGCATTCCCCTTTCATACAAGTAATATTCTGCCGTGCTTGTTATTGTTGAGAAATGTGAATTGAGTCTTTCGCCATTTTCTTTCGTGTTTGAATACCAAGGGCAGAATCAGCATTGGAAATAAACTTTTCTGTTGGCTGAAATCCCGCAGTTTTTAGAAGCACCAGCCCATCAGGATCGAGATAAATAAAAGTAGGAAACCCAAGCAAGGAATAATTTTTCCGGATCTGAATGCCATGACTCTGCAGGGCATCATAACGTACGTTAATAAAATGCGCATTATAGAAATCGCCCGTTTCTTTTGCAGTAAATACATCGCGATCCATTTGCCGGCAGTAAGTGCACCAGGTAGTGTATATGTCAATAAACAAGGGCTTGTTTTCACGTTTGGCTTTTGCCAGCGCATCGCGCGGAGCAAGAGAAGAGAACCGGATAGCCTGGCTATGGATATTTTTCGCAGCAAACAGCAGGAAAAGACAAACGGTAATTTGTTTCATAACAAAGATTCAAAAATAAGAAAGGGTTGTTTTAAAAGCTCAATCATTGTCCCAAGCCTTAGTAGAACCATTCCCTGCATGTCGATGCAGCAGCAATGGCAGCAACTGATGAACATAAAAGCGACAGACGATGACAGCATAAAATGTATTTCATCACTCACCACTCTCTCTTCCCCACCAAATAACTTTCCTTTAAATATTTTGCTATTTCCATTTGTTGTACCTTACGCTTATGATTGGAAACCGGTTTGTAAAATTTGACCCCAACGAAAAGGGAAAAACACGTTTTGAACAACTGCTCGATCTGTTTATTCAAATGCTTACCTATACCAGCGGCGATGTGGCGGAAGCGCTGCAATGGATGAATGAACTGGACAAGCAATACGGCTTAACGGACGATGAGTATGGCATGGGCGATTTCATTGACGAGCTGAAGGAAAAAGGCTACCTCACGGACGATAATGAAAAAGGTGAAATTAAAATTACTGCCAAAAGCGAGCAAAGCATCCGAAAGAAAAGCCTGGAAGAGATTTTTGGTAAATTAAAGAAATCAAAACAAGGCGATCACCCAATACATAAGCCGGGGCAGGGCGATGAGATCAGTCCGGATATGCGCCCCTTCCAGTTTGGCGATATGCTGGAGCAGATAGACTTTACGGAGAGCATCCGCAACGCACAAATCAACCACGGCGTGGAGAGCTTTACCATGCGCGAAGATGATTTGCAAATTCATGAGACGGACTTTAAATCGCAGACCTCAACGGTGCTGATGATCGATATTTCGCATTCAATGATTTTGTATGGCGAAGACCGCATAACGCCTGCGAAGAAAGTGGCAATGGCGCTGGCGGAACTGATTCAAACAAAATATCCGAAAGATACGCTTGATATCGTTGTGTTTGGCAATGATGCATGGCCGATCGAAGTAAAAGATTTGCCGTATTTGCAGGTGGGTCCATACCATACAAACACTGTTGCGGGTCTTGAATTAGCCATGGATATTCTACGTAGACGGAAGAATGCGAACAAGCAGATCTTTATGATTACGGATGGCAAGCCAACGTGTTTGAAAGTTGGCAAGCAATATTATAAAAACAGCTTTGGATTAGATCGGAAAGTGGTAAACCGATGCATCAATTTAGCGGCGCAATGCAAGAAGCTGAAGATACCGATTACGACGTTTATGATTGCTTCCGACCCATACCTGCAGAAGTTTGTAACGGAATTTACGGAGATGAATCATGGGAAGGCATTCTTTGCATCGCTGGATAAGCTCGGTGCGTTTATCTTTAAAGATTTTGAGAGCGGAAAGAGGAAGACTGTGTATTAGTTTATAATACTGAATCCTTTTTGCTATCTGCCAAGTTTATAATAAGCTTGGTTTTACATTTTAAACAAGCAAATGAACATACAAAATATAAAAACGTTAGGCGAGCTAAAGAAAAGCGGCTATAAGCCAAAGACAATCAAGGAAGAAGTACGTGATAACCTCATTCAAAAAATCAGGACAAAGGAAAATCCGTTTACCGGAATTATGGGGTATGAAGACACTGTAATACCTGACACGGAACGTGCCTTATTAAGCCGTCATAATATTCTGTTTCTGGGCTTGCGCGGGCAGGCGAAAACAAGAATGGCAAGACAAATGACCGATCTATTGGATGAATACATTCCTGTAGTTGCAGGCAGCGAAGTAAACGATGACCCGATGCGTCCTTTGAGCAAATATGCCAAAGACCAGATTGCCGATAATGGCGATGAAACACCTGTTGAATGGGTGCATCGCAGTGAACGCTATGGCGAGAAACTGGCAACGCCCGATGTAAGCGTTGCCGACTTGATTGGCGATATCGATCCGATAAAAGCGGCGAATCTTCGCTTGTCTTTTGCCGATGAAAGAGTTATTCATTATGGTATCATTCCGCGCAGCAATCGTGGTATTTTTGTAATTAATGAATTGCCGGATTTACAAGCGAGAATTCAGGTGGCATTGTTCAATATTTTGCAGGAAGGTGATATCCAGATTCGTGGCTTTAAGTTGCGTATGCCGCTGGATATTCTGTTTGTCTTTACCGCAAACCCGGAAGATTATACCAACCGTGGCGCTATTGTTACGCCGTTAAAAGATCGTATCGAAAGCCAGATATTAACGCATTATCCAAAGGACATTGAAATATCATTAGCCATTACAGAACAGGAGGCCGATGTGTTAGATGAACAGAAGCAAAAAGTAGCTGTCAGCGATCTTATCAAACGACTCATTGAGCAAGTGGCTTTTGAAGCGCGCAACAATGAATATGTTGATAAGAAAAGCGGCGTGAGTGCGCGTCTTACCATTGCGGCATTTGAAAATGCAGTTAGTAGCGCCGAGCGCCGGGCCATCATTCACAACGAAAAAAATACACAGGTTTGGATCAGTGATTTGGTAGGTATCATTCCTGCCATTACAGGTAAGATAGAGCTGGTGTACGAAGGCGAGCAGGAAGGACCGTACCAGGTGGCTGTTAACCTTCTTGATAAAGCCGTTCGCACACAGTTTCTTTCTTATTTTCCCAATCCTGAAACGAGCAAGAAAAAGCGCAATACAGGAAAGGCTTCACAAGCTGCCAAAGCAGAAGAGGAAAACCCTTATAAAGCCATCACGCGCTGGTTTGATGCCGGAAATCATGTGGACTTATTTGTCGACATGAAAGATGCCGATAAAGTGCACGAGTTGTATAAAGTAGATGGCTTGTATGGCTTCATCAAAAAGTATTTCCCGAATGCAAACGAAAAAGAAAATGCTTTGCTAATGGAGTTTGTTCTTCATGGCTTGTCATCTTATTCCATGATCAGTAAAAAAGTGATTGAAGGAAAGATACAATTCAAAGATCTCATCGGCAGCATGATGAACTTAGGTCAGATGAACTTCGAAGAAGATGATTACACGGATGATTATAAGTGATTGTTAATTGTTTACGGTTAATATATGCGGCAGTTCCCAATTAACCACTAACAATATTCAATTGCAAATAAAGGGCTGGTCTGATAATTGTTTTTCTCTTGCTAAAATCTTGCATTATGGAAGACAAAAACACGAAAATCAATCAGCCGACAACAGATGCAATGAAAGGCTATAATCCTACAGACAGAGACTTTCAGCGCACTGAAGAAGAAACGGATAAAGTTGACCAATCGGAGCTTGATGCCGCCAACGAAAAAACGGAAAAGGCGAATACGGAACCGAACAAAAGCAACATCAATTAATCGTCAATTGTAAACAGCGTGGCTGATGCAGTTTGCATCAGCCATTTTTATAACACTCATCTTTATGGAAGAAAAATACAACGAATCCACGCACAATCGGCCCGAAGGTGATCGCCTCATCAATGCACCTTTTGTCGTGTCCGATTTGCAGGCGCACATCAAACAAATTACAGAAGAAGATGCTTATTTTACCAGCGACCGCAATGCTCTCACGCTCTTCAAAGCGCATGGCGTAAGTGTGGTGTTAGCCGCCCTGCGCAATGGCGCCGAAATGAGTACGCCCGAGCCAACCGGCAAAGTCGGCATCATACAAGTGCTCAGCGGCAGCCTTGATGTAGAAATCGAAAGCGATACATCTACCGTTGGCGCGCAGCAGCTTATTAGTTTTCACAGTCATTTAGGTTATCATATTGCCGCCACGGAAGACACGATTTTCCTGCTCACGTTTTGCGACTAATAACTATGGCTCTTTTTTTAAAATACCTATAAGGTTTTAAAAACCTTATAGGTTTAACTCTTCTATTTTTCTACAAATAGTTGCTTCGCTTTATCTGACAATAAAAACCTTTTTAGGAGCCGACACCCGCGTTATCAATCCTACTTTTTTCATTGCCATAATGCGCTTTCACATGTCATCGCTTTATATACTCGTCAGCTTACGCAACTCGTTCAACGGCGTCGTGGCATTATGCAGCAATTGCACAATTATTTTAGCCTTATTTCGTACCGCTCTTTTGCCAGTGGTTAGCATCAGTGGCGCAAGGTTTGGCAGAACCACATCATGTTGCTGCGCAAAAACGTCCGGATTCACCTACTGACTGGAAACTTTCATTTCATTATTTCCAGGAACTAACTGTCCTTTGGAAATTGCTGTTTACAAACTTCCAGATAGCATCTGCTCTGTGAAAATATTGCTGACATTATTTCCTACTATCAGTTTCAACCTGGCAAATTCATCCGAATTTATGCCTTTCCCATCAAGCAGGTACGTGTTAATAACTTATTTCAGGCACAGGTTTTCGTTTAGCAATACATCCATCAATTGGTTTTGCTGGTTGAATTGTTGCGAAACAAGGTTTTCACTGTTCATGTTTGCGTAGTTAATTGCTTGAAGAATTAAATGGCGAAGCATAATTTTAAAGTCTAAAATACAAAAAGCTGTTTTGCAAACCACAAAGGCACCTGTATAATTTTTAGGGAAGGCGTTGGCAGTTATATATTTTTAAAATACAATTACAGAATACGGTTTTGGTAGCCATCGCTCGTCTCTTCTGCAATCGACAGTTGTGATTCTTGCGTGTCGAAGCAGCAAGAACCCTCACATTAAGGTTCCGGGCAATGATTGGACTTTTACAAAAGCGAACGAAGAACAATCTTTTCTAAAACCTGCGCTATCAAATTTAATATTCCCATTTCCTTTTCTTTCGCACGCTTACATTTGCGCAATTTGTTTTCTATGCCAAAAGATGCTTCTATAAAATCCGTTCTCATTGTTGGTTCCGGTCCTATCATTATTGGTCAGGCGTGCGAGTTCGATTATGCCGGTTCGCAGGCGGCTCGCAGTCTTCGCGAAGAAGGCATTAAAGTGATCCTGATTAATAGCAATCCTGCTACTATCATGACCGACCCGATGATGGCCGACAAAGTGTACCTGTTGCCGCTAACGGTAGAAAGTATTGAACAAATACTGGAAGAAAACCAGATTGACGCTGTGTTGCCAACCATGGGCGGACAAACCGCTTTGAACCTCTGTAAAGAAGCCGATGAACTTGGCGTTTGGCAGAAATATAATTGCCGCATGATTGGTGTGGATGTAGATGCCATCAATACCGCGGAAGACCGCGAAAAATTTCGCCAATTAATGATAAAGATTGGCATCGCGGTAGCGCCAAGCCATGTAGCCAATAGTTTTCTTGAGGGCAAAGAATATGCGCAGCAAATTGGCTTTCCGCTGGTGATCCGTTCCTCTTTTACGCTGGGCGGCAGCGGCGGCGGCTTTGTGCATCACAAAGGCGAGCTTGACGAAGCGTTAAAGCGTGGTCTGGAAGCCTCGCCCATACATGAAGTTCTGGTAGAAAAAGCAGTGCTCGGCTGGAAGGAATTTGAGCTGGAACTGCTGCGCGATCAAAACGATAATGTCGTTATCATTTGTACGGTAGAAAACCTTGACCCGATGGGCGTTCATACCGGCGATTCGATAACCGTTGCCCCTGCTATGACCTTGAGCGATACCGCTTTCCAGGACATGCGTAATAAAGCCATGCTGATGATGCGCTCGCTTGGCAATTTTGCCGGCGGCTGTAATGTGCAGTTTGCCTTAAATCCGGAAACGGAGGATCTGATAGCGGTGGAAATCAATCCGCGTGTGAGCCGGTCTTCTGCGCTGGCAAGTAAGGCAACCGGATACCCGATTGCAAAGATTGCTGCGAAGCTTGCCATTGGTTATTCGCTGGATGAACTGAAAAACCAGATCACCCAAACAACCTCAGCTTATTTTGAACCGGCACTTGATTACGTAATTGTAAAAGTGCCGCGCTGGAATTTCGATAAATTTAAAGGCGCCAATGATACGCTTGGCTTGCAGATGAAGAGTGTAGGAGAGGTGATGGCAATTGGCAGAAGCTTTACAGAAGCCATTCAGAAAGCTTGTCAAAGCCTGGAGAATGAAGCGGTTGGCTTAGGCTACTACGGCAAAAGCATGATGAAGAGTGAGGACATTGTAGAGTACATTAAAACGCCGAAATGGGACCGCATTTTTCGCATTAAAGATGCGCTTATGCAAGGTGTAACGGTAAAGACCATTGTGCAGGCAACCGGCATTGACCGCTGGTTTGTTTACCAGATACAGAACATCTGTAATATTGAGAAGGAACTGGGTAAATACTCGTTAGATAATTTGCCTGTAGAATTACTGAAAGAAGCCAAAAAGAATGGCTTTGGCGATGAGCAGATTTCGCGCATCCTTACCCATAGCTGCACAGAAGACGAAGTGTATGAAAAGCGGAAAGCATTAGGTATAACAAGGGTGTATAAAATGGTAGATACCTGCAGCGCGGAGTTTGAAGCAAAAACGCCTTATTTTTATAGTTCATTTGAAGGTTAGGAAAGAAGAAGTTTTATAAAAAAAGTCGGTAAACAGCCGGCTTTTATGGTTTAAAAATGGTGGTAAAATCAAATTCAATAAAGCATGTTTCAGTAAGAACAAACCGGTTTGTTTCAATATTGCGGTACACATTATCAATCAGATGGAAAATCTCTACTGTTTCTTTTGTGTAATCTACCATTAAATAATACTTAACACCATTCTCGCGATACAGTTCGAATTTTATATTTCGGTCTTTTTGCAAGCTGCTTTGAGAAGTAACTTCAACAATCAGAACCGGTGGAAATTCTAAATAATCCGTTTTTAATTCGCTGCAAACGATCATTACATCCGGGCGAACAACGGTTTCATTATTTATTTTCCAGTCAAGCTCGGTAAAAGCATAACAGTTACAGTTGTCCTTTTGAATTTTCGATTTGACCTGATAAAATAAATTTCCCTGTACATTCTTATGCTGCCATTTTGCAGAAGGCAGTAACTGAAAAGGATAACCATAAATCAATTCCCAGTCTTCCTTCCACTGCACATAATCACTGTATGTATAACGTGGTACTGGTGTATTGCCATTCATAATTCCTTGTCTTTCTACAAAGATAAATAAACATGCTTATTGGAATTGCCTTGCAAAACTAATCCCGCCTTTGCCCTAAATGCGTTTACTTTACCGCTTAACTTCTTTCTTTCTATGTTGTATTCGATGACAGGGTATGGACGTGCAGAACAAACGGTAAATGATAAAACATTTTTGGTTGAAATCAGGAGCCTGAACGGCAAGCAATACGACATTCGTCTTACAATACCGGCTCTGCTAAAACCATACGAATTTGAGATACGCGGCTTATTGAATGAAGCATTGATTCGCGGCAGCATAGAATGCATTATTACCTTGAAACAAAACGGTTCTGCCAGGCCGGTTAACATTAATACAGACCTTGCCAAAGCTTATTATCAGCCGGTGCTGGAAATGGCAAAAGAGCTAAACCTGAGTACAGACAATGTGTTGAGTACGCTTTTAAAACTACCAGATATCGTTGTACCCAGCACTGAAGTGCTAAATGACAATGACTGGAAAGCTTTTGAAGCCGTCCTTAAACAGGCGACTAATAATCTCAATCAACATCGGCAGGAAGAAGGAAAAGTATTGGAAGCCGACCTGCTGGAACGTATTAATAACATAGAACATCAGGAAGATAAGATTGTTGTGTTAGAGCCGGAACGTCGGCAGCGCATCCGCGAAGGATTGGTGAAAATATTGGAAGAGAATGTTGGAAAAGACAAATACGACCCGAACCGCATGGAGCAGGAACTGATTTATTACATTGAAAAAATAGACATCAGCGAGGAACAAATCCGGCTAAAAAACCATTGCGATTATTTCCGGCAGATATTGAAAGAAAAAGAATGCGGTAAAGGGAAAAAGCTATCTTTCATTCTTCAGGAGATAGGTCGTGAAATTAATACCACCGGCTCCAAAGCCTATCATGCCGAAGTGCAGAAATGCGTGGTGATGATGAAGGACGAACTGGAAAAAGCCAAAGAGCAGATATTAAACGTATTGTAGTCGCTTCTTTACATTTGTAAAAAAATCTGCGTTGAAACGTTATCTGCCGTTCCTGTTTTTTCTGTTTCTTGTATCGTGCAAGGAAATCGATGTGTATGAAAAAACAGCATCCTTTACAAAACATAGCTGGAGTTCTACAGAAAAGCCAACTTTTGAATTCAATATTTCAGATACGATTTCCAGGTATAACGTTTTCATTGTGCTGCGCCATACTGATGCTTACCATTATAATAACCTTTGGATAAACGTTACCACCATTCCACCCGGCGATACGGCACAAACGATAAAGGCAGACCTAAAACTGGGCGATAACCGGCAATGGCTGGGCAATAATATTGATGATATTATTGAGCACCGCATTTTGATTAATTCTAACCCGCTACGCTTTAAAAAAGGAAATTATAAATTCATTATCCGGCAAATTATGCGGGAAGACCCGTTGCCCGATGTTTTAAATGTGGGAATACGGGTGGAGAAGACAGAGTAAAAGCAGCGTTACATACATATATATTTTCATCTTTATCGTGCTCTTTTTATAACTATAAAATGCCATTTCAAAGGCTAAATATTTGGCATGATAAACGAACCTTCGGTGGAGGATGATCGAAGAATGAATAAATACTTATACCGAAAAGGTAAAGCAATATGTTCTAAGTATATAGTAAAGTGCAATAAGTTTGAAAAGTAGCTGAAGTTTTTTATTTTAAAAGCCCTCATCGTGAAATGAAGTAACCAAATATTTATCCTTTATGCAAGTAAAGGTTTCAAAATTATTATCTCTCTCAAATGTGATTTCTTCCTTAATAATTATCGTATCCAAGTAGTTAAAATATCTGAAAGCACACAGAAAATTGATCGGTAAAAATTATTTCTTTTTCGGTGCAGCGGGCTATGAGTTGATACTGTCCTAAATAAGTGTAAAAAAAAATTTTTAACCATTTGTGTTGCTTATACACAAAGCTCCTATTTTTACTTTTTAAATCTGCTTGTTTAATTATGAATGTAAAACGATTCACAAGAGCATTGCTCTTCTGCCCGTTGCTGCTGCTATTGCTACAAACAACTACCTGGGCGCAAAGTAAAACAGTTACCGGGACTGTTACTGATGAGAAAAATGCTCCTGTACAAGGCGCTTCTGTTTTAGTAAAAGGATCCACTGTAGGCACTCAAACGGATGTTTCCGGAAATTTCTCTTTAAACATTCCGGCTTCGGCTACCGCGCTTACAATTAGTTACGTGGGGTATACTTCTCAGGACGTAAGTATTGAAGGGAAAACCAACATTAATGTAAGCCTGGCTTTGGAAGGGCAAACAAACTTGAATGAGGTTGTTGTTATCGGGTATGGTACAGCCCGTAAAAAGGATTTAACGGGTGCTGTTGCTTCAGTTACAGCAAAAAATTTCAACCAGGGTGTAATTGCTGCTCCTGATCAATTATTACAGAACAAAGTAGCCGGATTAGAAATTACAAACAATAGCGGCCAACCAGGCTCTGCTACCACTATTAAAATCAGAGGTAACAACTCTATTCGCACGGCTAACAATCCTCTTTATGTAGTTGATGGAGTACCTTTGGATGGCAGAACTGCCAAACCAGGACTCAATTTAGGTGGAATTGCCTCTTTTGGTACAACGCCGGAATCAAACCCGTTGCTTTATATTAATCCAAACGATATTGCGCAGGTAGATGTATTGAAAGATGCCTCCTCTTCGGCCATTTATGGTTCGCGTGGTGCAAATGGTGTTATTGTTATTACTACAAAGAAGGGAACCGGCGGACCCACTAAAATAGAATTTGGTACCAGCTTCGGTTTGTTTGCCGGGTACATGAAAAAGTACGATATCCTGTCTGCTTCTGAATTCCGTGATCAGAGTACAAAAAATAATCGCAACCAAGATTCAGGCGCATCTGTGGATGCTTTGAAAGCCATCACCAGAAATGACCTGACGCAAAATTATAGTTTGTCATTTAGCGGTGGTAATGAAACCGGAAAATTTCGTGCATCTTTTTTAGGGTCGACCATAAAAGGATTTATTAAAAATACTGCTTTAGACAAATATCTGGCTAATGTTGGCGGTACATATAAATTTTTGGATAAGCGATTAACATTGGATTTCGACTTGATAGCAGGGCATACTACCGAAGATATGACTTTGTTTTCCAATACTCCAGGTGCAGGTGGTAATTTAATGTCATGGGCATTAAACTGGAATCCTACTGTTCCATTTTACAAAAATGGTTCTTATAATAACAATCCTAGTGGCGCTTTTGGCATACCTAATCCTATAGCGGCCTTAGATGCATATAATGACGTTGCCAATGTCAATTCCTTCCTAGGAAATATTTCAGCTACAGTTAATATTGTAAAGGGGCTTGATTATAAGTTTCTGTACGCTATTAATCATGGTACCGGAACAAGACAGACCAATTTTGACGGCTGGTTAGCGGGCGTTGATGGTATTACCGGTTCGGGACTTGGCGTTGTATCCAGTGCTGCTTTAACGTCTCAAACCTTTACTCACACTTTAAATTATAATACGAACCTTACAAAAAGTTTAAAATTTGAAGTGTTGGCTGGTTATGAGTATTGGAAGAGCAATTATGAAAGTTCATCTTTAGCTGCTAAAGGTTTTAATACCAATTTGACACAAGAGAACAGAACAAATATTTTGTACACTAGTTTTTTACAAAATGCTTCTACCCAATATCCATACGGCTATGGGAGAGATCCGAATACAGAAATACAATCTGTTTTTGGTCGTGTAAATTTTAATTTTTCTGACAAATATTACATTACTGCAACTTTAAGGGCTGATGGTTCAAATAAATTTGGTGCAAATAATAAATATGGATATTTCCCATCAGTTGGTGGTAAATGGAATATAGCCGAGGAAGATTTTTTAAAATCTAACAATATTATCAGCAATTTATCTGTACGTGCTTCGTGGGGTATTACAGGTAACCAGGAGTTTCCATCAGGCGCATCTTTGGAGCAGTTCTCATCAAGTGCCTTCAATGCTGCAGGTCAAACGAATGTAGCCAATCCTGATTTGAAATGGGAAAAAACGACATCAACAAACATCGGTTTGGATTTTGGATTCATGAAGAATCGTCTTACAGGCTCTATCGATTATTACCATAAAAACACCACCGATCTGTTATTCCAAAGTACAGCTATTCAACCAGCACCAGCTTCTATTTACTTCATCAACTTACCGGCAGACTTAATTAATTCAGGCGTTGAATTGGGGTTAAATGGTACTGTAATAGCTAACAAGAAATTCACATGGGACTTAGGGTTTAATATAGCCTACAATAAGAACATGTTGAAAAACTTTTCCCAAGCGCCAATCTTAACAGGTACTATAAATGGACCAGGCGTATCTGATGTTTTTGCACAGCGAATATCTAATAACCACCCGGTTGATGTATTTTATTTAAAACCGTTTAGAGGTTTTGACCAATCTGGAAACCAGATAATTGGAGATACAGCTTTCTATTCGGGAGATCCGAACCCACATGTTATTGCCGGTTTGAGCTCTACATTGCGTTATAACAAATTGTCTTTTGTTTTTAACTTTGGCGGCGCTTTTGGATATAAGATATATAATAATACATTAAATACAGTAACGAATATCAATCCATTTTCAAAAGGACAAAATTCATCTAATTCTGTATTTGATAAAGGAGAAAAAATTGATGATGCAGGTATTGCTTCTGACAGATACTTGGAAAGTGGCAATTACATAAAATTGCGTAATGCAACCTTTAGTTATGCTTTTGGCGATGTAGGAAAATTTGTTAAAAACCTTAATGCTTTTGTTAGTGGAACTAATCTTTTTGTAATTACAAAATTCAAAGGTTTTGATCCTGAAGTGAATACTGATAAAAGCAATAATAGTTACCCATCAAGAAGTATAGAGTATCTTCCATACCCAACAGCCCGTGTTATTACATTTGGCTTCAACCTAGGTTTATAACTAAATAATTTAAGAATCATGAAATATTTCAAACATATAAATACAGCAATTGCTTGCTCATTGCTATTGGCTTTCGCTGGTTGTACAAAATTAGATCAAGAGCTAAATTCTACATTGACAAATGGAGAGGCTTCCAGCACTTTCGACGCATCTTTGTTTTTACAGACCGCTTACAATGATATCGGTAATCCGTACTCTGATCTGGGTAATATATTCGCTTTACAAGAAGTACCCGGCGACGAGTGCGTAGTTCCTACCCGTGGTGGTGACTGGGATGATAATGGTAAGTGGCGTGCCCTGCATCAGCATGCATGGACATCTGATAATGTAAACACTTTTTTAGATCAGTATAACGCGCTTAATAAAATAAATTTTGACGCGACAAATGTTTTGACATTTAATCCATCTGCAGCGCAAATCGCCGAGGCAAGATTTGTTAGAGCCCTGTCTTTATACCAATTATTAGACTTATTCGGACAGTTTCCGTTTAGAAATCCTGGTGATAATTTGTTAAACGCGCCGATAGTTTACAGAGGTGATAGTGCTGTACAGTTCATAATAAACGAGCTGACTACAATTATTCCTGATTTAAGTGCCACAAATGCGATTAACAAAGCTACCCCGGAAGCAGCTAAAATGCTCTTAATGAAATTGTACCTAAATAAAGGTGCATTTCTTAATCGCGAAAATCCAACATTTGACGATGCAGATATGCAAAAGGTTATTTCGTTGGGTACTGAGATTATGAACTCTGGCAAATACACATACAGCGCTAAATATTTTGACGTCTTCAATGCTACCAACTCTGCAAATTCGGAGGGTATTTTTGCATGCGCGAACACATCTGGCGTTGCTACAAACAATACTGGTATTAGTAACCGATGGTTTGCAACGCTTCATTACAATCAGTATTCAGTGTTAGCACCAGCAGCGGGGTGGAACGGGTTTAGTACTGTTGCTGATTTTTACAACTCATTTGCTACTTCTACCACTGCTACTCAAACTCCAAAGGATACATTACTCGATAGCAGAATAGGAGGTAGATTTTACAAAGGTGTTACGGATGTATCTGGTATAAAGCCTGGATTGCTCATTGGTCAGCAATATGATCAAAATGGTGTGGCTTTGAAAGACAGAAAAGGAAATCCTTTAATTTTTGATCCAAATATTGCACCCGATTTAAAAGAACAGGGTACAAATTTAGAAGTTACCGGCATCCGGGTTATCAAGTATTCACCTGATTACACTTTAGGAGTGAAAAGCTATTCAAATGGAGGCAACTGGTTTATGCTTTTTAGATATCCTGATGTGGTTTTAATGATTGCCGAAGCAAAAATGCGTGCTGCTTCTCCTGATGCTGCAGGTGCTATGGCTATGGTTAACGAATTGAGAGCGGCAAGAGGTGCACAAGCATTAACATCAATGACACTCGTTAACGCAAGCGATGTATATGATCCTAATACTTTGCTTGCTGAAAGAGGAAGGGAATTGTATTGGGAAAATGTAAGAAGAACTGATTTGATTCGCTTCAACGTGTTTTTAAAACCCTGGGCTTACAAAACTTCGGATGATGCGCACTTTTTGGTGTTTCCTATACCGCCGGCTTCATTGGCAGCAAATCCAAATCTTACACAGAATCCTGGATATTAATTACTCATAAAGAATTTATAAGTATGAAGACGGAATTAGATTAGGTTTATTTTTAGCCTTCTAAGCTATAAATGACCTAAAATTAGTCTAACTTAATTTTGAACCCATACTTATAAATAAAAAGGACCTGATTTAATCAGGTCTTTTTTATTTATATAAATTTTGCAATTGCTTTTGTTGCGCCTGCTCAGGTGAAAAAATTTGTATCGAACCTCGTAGTATCAGATTGGTAGAAGCGGAATGTAAAAATTCGCTATCAGTGCGTTTTACATTCCGCTGTTCAACAATTACTTCAAAAGACCGGATATATGATTTTTGTTATCCATTTAGCTGTGTCAGTTTCCTTGCTTCTATCAGTAACAAGCAACTCAAAAGGTATAACCGGCGCTGAAAGCGAGTTGTCTTGCATGTACTGTTCTATTTTAATGTGAGCGTTTTGTACAGTATGTATTCCTCCCTTCACTTCTGTGGTTACTATTTTATTTTTTACTGGTTTCAAATGCTTTGTAGAAATATTATCTAATTGTGGAAGTGTCATATTAACAGGCAGACCAACCATTATTGCATACTCATTGTTTCTGGCTGATACATTAAGCATGGGAAAATTTGTTACATCAGCTTTGTTTGCGGCTGCGTATTTTTTTAATTTATCAATTAAAGCGTATACATCTTGGGTGCTTGGATAATTTAATGAAGAGGTCGTGGTAACTAAAACAGTTGTATCAGTTAATGTACTTCTGCTTATGTCGAATCCATAAATACTTATTGTGCTACTTAAATATCTTTTCAATTCCTGAGATGCAGCGAGCATGTTATTTTGTAACCTCTTCACTTTGAAATAGACAATTATTTTCGAAATTGGGTTATTTCCTGTTTTAATTGTTGTAGTCCATTGCGAGGATGATTTATTTACCGGTAGAGGCAGAAGCATCATTTTTGATTCGTAGTGATTGCCATCACTTGTTATATTAATTTTTGAACCATTATATAAGGCTTCTCTAACCTGATAATCATATAAGCCGACACGGAAAGTAGAATCTGTATGAACGCTAAATACTTTTTTCCAATTTTTATTAATTGTTCTGCTAACGACAGTTGCGTTGCAATCGAACTGAGAGATTGTTTGTACTGTCAGGCTGGGTGGAATAATGAAGTATATAATTATAACAAGTAAGAAAAAAAGTGTCCCTAACAGTATTGCCAAGCGCTTAAAAAGTAGATTCATAGGTGAAGCAGCAAACAAGGTGTTGATTGTGTTTTCAAAATTTCTTGTTATACCAACAAAAATATTTTTTTCAATAAAACAAATCAGCTAATTCACTCCCTCTAATTTTTTTTAACTATTAGTATTTTACTTCTCCTTTTGTTTGCAACTATATTTTAAATAAAAGATAGTTCCTTTGAATCAACTTTTCGCTAATTGAGTATAATGAAATGGTGTCTGCAGATTGCCTGTACAACTATAACTATTTTTATTTTATCCTGTAACGAACTTAATCAAAAGTCTACGTTGTTTCAGTTGATGGATGATACAGGCATTTCTTTCCAAAACAATGTAGAAGATGGAAAAGTTGATAACAATTTCGTCTTTAGAAATTATTATAATGGTGGAGGTGTAGCTATAGGTGATATAAATAATGATGGCAAAGCAGATATATTTTTTACCTCCAATATGGGAGATAACAAGTTATATTTAAACAAAGGTGACTGGAAGTTTGAAGATATTACTGCTTCATCTGGAATGAAGCAAGACAGCTTGTGGAATACGGGTGTAGTAATGGTTGATGTTAATTGCGATGGATGGCTTGACATCTATGTATGTAGTTCTGGTCATATGAATACAGGACACAGAAAAAATAAGCTATACATAAACAATCACAAACTCGGCTTCACGGAAGAGGCAGCAAAGTATGGTTTAGATATTTCCGCCTATACAACGCAGGCCTCCTTTTTCGATTATGATATGGATGGCGATCTGGACTGTTTTATGATTGATAACAGTCCTGTTCCTGTTAATAGAATCGGTGATGCCTCTCGCCGTGATTTGCCTGAAGCTCAATGGGATGTAAAATCGATTGTAAAAGGTGGTGGAGATCATTTGTATCGTAATGATAATGGGTATTACACAGAAGTAACACAAGCTGCGGGTATTCATGGCAGCCTGATTTCGTTTGGTCTTGGTGTTTCAGTCAGCGATATAAATAACGATGGATATCCGGATATATACATCTCCAATGATTCTTACGAGCGCGATTATCTCTACATCAATCAGAAGAATGGCACATTTAAAGATGAGTTAGAAAGTTGCATTGAACATACCAGCTTTTCATCGATGGGGGCAGATATCGCTGATGTAAACAATGATGGTTACCCGGATATTTTTACAACGGATATGTTGCCCGATGACGATTACCGATTAAAAACAACCGGTGCTTTTGATAGTTATGAGGCTTATAATATCAAATTAAAGCAAGGATTTTATCAGCAGTTTACAAAGAATTGTCTGCAAGTAAATAATCAAAACGGAAAGTTTTGCGAAACGGCTAATTATAGTGGTATTTCGGCCAGCGACTGGAGTTGGGGCGCTTTGATGTTTGATGCTGATAATGATGGGCTGAATGACATATTTGTATGTAATGGTGTAAACCGCGACCTTACTAATCTTGATTTCATGGATTTTTTCGCTGATGAAGTAAACCAAAAAATGGTTCTGACCGGTAAAAAAGAAAGTGTTGATAATATCCTGAAAGAAATTCCCCGTACGCCTTTGCTTAACAAAGTTTTTAAGAATGATGGCAATCTGAAGTTTACAGATAAAGCAAAAGACTGGGGCTTCAGCCAGGCATCATGGAGCAATGGTGCTGCGTATGGAGATCTGGATAATGACGGCGATCTGGATGTGGTAATCAATAATGAAAACGGACCTGCTTTTCTTTATCAAAACAATTCGCGCCAGCAAACGAAAAATAATTATATCAGCATTGCATTAAAAGGAAGTGAAAAGAATACATACGCTATTGGAAGTACAATAAAAATTTATGCCGACAATCAGATTATTAGTCGGGAAGTTATTCCCAGTCGCGGCTTTCAAAGCTCCATGGATTATAAACAAGTCATTGGTCTTGGCAGCCTGGCTCATGTTGATTCTATGGCTGTTATTTGGCCCGATAGAACGTATAATCTCTTTAAAAATCCTGATATCAATAAGCTATATACTTTTACGGAAGAGAATTCGCAGCCCTATCATTTCGCTGTGCCTTTGCCACTTGATAAACCCTATTTTGATTCCGTAAAATCAGATTTTGATAAGCATGCTGAAGACGATTACGTTGACTTTTATTATGAGCGCAACATACCCGAAATGCTTTCACATGAAGGGCCAAAAGCGGCAGTTGGCGATGTAAATGGCGATGGAATCGAAGACATCTTTATAGGCGGCGGCAATGGCCAAGGCGGGCATTTATACCTGCAAACAAAAGAAGGTAAATTTATAAAAAAAGAGGAACCCATTTTTAAGCAGTTTGCCGACTTTGAAGATGCGGCTGTCCTGTTCTTCGATGCTGATAAAGATGGTGATCTCGATTTGTTCGTGGGTGCCGGCGGAAATAACAACGATGCTTTTTCGCGACAAACCCAAAACCGCCTTTACAAAAATGATGGTGCAGGAAATTTCAGCATTGACGTATCAGCTTTACCAAATAATGGAACCAATATAGGCGCTGTAATAGCCAATGACTGGGATGGCGATGGCGACCTTGATTTATTTGTTGGAAGCAGAAATATTCCGAAGAATTACGGACTCACGCCGGCCAGTGCTTTGCTGCAAAATGATGGTGCCGGGCATTTTACAGATATTACAAAAACAAAAGCGCCTTCGCTACTGAATGCAGGTATGATTACCAGCGCTGTTTGGGCCGATGTGGAAGGTGATAACAAAAAAGAATTGGTAGTAACAGGCGAATGGATGGCGCCGAGAATATTTGATTATAAAAACGGAAAATTTGGAGAAGTAAAATCAAATTTGAATTCACTATATGGCATTTGGCAAACCGTAACAACCGCTGATGTAAACGGCGATGGTAAGGAAGATTTATTGTTAGGGAACATTGGTGAAAATTTTTACCTGCACCCCGATTCTGCTCATCCTGTGAAGCTTTTTATCAATGATTTTAACCAGAATGGAAATACTGATAAAATAATTACTTCCACAATTAATGGAAAGGATCTGCCGGTTTTTTTAAAGCGTGAATTGCAGGATCAAATTCCGGTTGTGAAAAAACAAAACCTGCGGCACGAAGACTATGCAAAGAAATCAATACAGGAATTATTTCCTTCGCTTATTGATAAATCTATCGTAAAGCCATTTAATTATTGCAGTTCAATTATTGCTATCAATAAAGGTAACGGGCAGTTCGAAATCTGGAAAATGCCTGCTATGGCGCAACTCTCATCGGTGAATGTTATTCGTTTTATTGATGTAAATAAAGATGGATTCAAAGACCTTGTTCTTGCAGGCAATATGTTTAACTTTCTTCCACAGTTTGAGCGCCTGGATGCCAGCTATGGTGATGTATTGATCAATGATGGAAAAGGAAACTTTTCCTGGACGCCACAAAAGAAAACCGGGCTTCAGGTAGAGGGTGAAGTGAAAGACATCGCTGTACTAAATGATCAAAAAGATTCTGCAAGTCTGTTATTCCTTATCAACAATAAATATCCTTCTTTATATAAGCTCAGATAATTCTTTACTTACAAACCTGTATATATTCTCGCTTAAGCATTTTAGGTCTGGGTTACCTTTTTCTATTGCCTGTATTAAATAATTAGTTTAATCGTTTAAATTAATTATTTAAAATCCTATTTTATGAGTAATTTATTAAAAGACCTCTTTTTCGACAAAGAAGTCGTAAGCAAAATTAAAGAAACAAAGATTGATAAAAATATTCTATATAATCATTTAAGCAATGGCAGAATTACGTTGCAGGAATATTTATCTCTCGAAAAGAAACTGAAATAAGTTGTAAGTCTGTTGTTAGTTGATTTTGTAAGTGATCGCCGCTGGTACTACTTTAATAGTTGCCGGCGGCTTTTTGTTAGATATGAAAACTTTCTTTAAAAATAAAATTTCGTTTTAAAACTCAGGATAACCGCAAACTAAAAACCTGTGTTTTATTAACCCAACAGCAATTTTTTTTTCAGTACCAAATACGGATTATAAAAAATATGCTGTGAAAAAATAAATCTCACGTTGGTATTAAATATTCAGAAACCTGAATATTTTAATCGAATTATAATCTTTTCAGTCGCAAGGCGGTAGTATTTTTATTTCATAACCAATCAAAATATACTGCATGAAGAAGTTTATCGTGACATTCAGCTACAACGGGTTTTCTTTTAACGCCAAAGTGTTCATCAGTCGCCAGGGAAACAGCATTGTTTATTCAATCAAACTGATTGAAGATTGTTTGGGCTACATGTTCAACAATAAAGAATTGGTTTTCACCAAAGAAGGCGATGGTTATAAAATGTCTGGTGTAATGGACAAAAGTAATGGTGTTTGAGGGTGTGATGGGCGCTAATGGACAAAAGTAATGGTGTTTATTTTTGGCTTTTAATGATCCTATTGAACGGAGGTGATAATTTTGTTTTTATCAGTCAAAACGGAGGCAGGCTCTGCTGGGGAGCAACCAGCCAAGGGATAAACTGATGCACGATAAAAGTGTCATTCAAAGGCTTACCGCTGTAACAACAGGGTAAGTCTTTATTTTATCGTGCCTTATGCCTTAAAAAACCCATCTATCAGCTTCTTCTTGCGGGCTATGGATAAGCCGTTATGGTTCCTGAGTTTATTCTTTAAATCAGAGAAGGAGCCATCCAGCGCATTAGTGGTATTGGGTATCATCAGCTCTTTATGCTGCTCAAAAACAAACAGCCACGAAAGATTTCTTTTCAAGCTCAGCCATGCGCTTCTGAGCCGTTTATGGGTATAATGGCTTTTTTGCGTAAGCGGATGTAGGGTTCGTTCCTTCAGATAGTCTTCCCATCTGTGCTGCCAATGCGCCAGTGCTGCGCTGAAAGCTGCTTTATCGCTTTTGACCAGCGTAAGTGATAAAGCACGAAGCTCAATAGCAGCTTGTGTTTTAGGCTTTCTGGTAAGATAGCGGTTAATGATCTGCACCTGGTGAAACTGGCACATCTGAACAGGGATAGTACCGAATAACTGAAACAAACCTTTGCGCCCGTCACAGATGATTGCCTGTACCTTTATTCCCCTTCTGCTGATTTCTGCTATGCCGGATAAGTAGAGCTTGTTGGTTTCATTTTTTACGTACTGCTTATACAGGCACTTGCCGCTGATACTATCCTTAAAGACCATCACTCCAAAGCAACGCCCGAAATAAGTCGTGTCCATCACTACATTGGCAACCGCCTCAAAGGTGGTATTGGGCGATGGTGTAAAGAAATCTATGCGGCGCTGAATGGTTTTTACCGAACAGCCATATTGCTGTGCCAGTTGACCATACGTTTGCTTGCCGGCAGTATAGGCTTCCCAAATCTGCGCATTGTCAAGACAGTGGCGGCGGGCTATAAACTGCTTGCCGCACACCTGGCATTTGTATCGCTGTTTGCCTTTGGCATAACCGTATTTGGACGTGATTTTTGAACCGCAATAAAAGCAGATTTTTTATTCATAAACTTAAATGACAGCAAACATAAGCCTGCATTCACTCTCAGCCATTTTTACCATTACTTTTGTCCATTAACCCAAATGTCTTTATTTTCAGGCGCCACACGCACTGCCACGCAAACATTTGCCAGCCTCAACTGGCACATTAAAAATGAATACGTTGATCCTGTTGATTCGCTTTACGAAAAAACATTCAGTATGTCATAGCGTTTTAAAAAAGGGAACGTAATACGAAAAATTTTATGAGTTAAAAAGTGGTGGCTGCTTGTTTATAACAGCATCTTACTTTATCTTTATAATTCATCAAAGAAAAGGAGGTATTCATGCAATCTACAGATAGTTCATGGACGCTTCCGGTTAGCAACGCCTAACCGGGCTAATCTAAAATAATCTGACCCGGGTAACCGGGGAAGCCGCTGGCTATACGCGCAGCGGCTTTTTTATTTTGAAAAATGAGCAATCTCTTCTCCCAAATTTATGTAAGGATGTTGCGCCTGCAATTGTTGCGCCTTTACCTTATGTGATAATAAAAACTGCTTGTGCTGATTTGATAGCGGGTTGAAAGGCTTATGATTTTTCGCGATGACAATTTTCCTGATTTCTTCAGCTAATGACCTCGCTTCGGCATCAACACAATGCTCAAAAAAATGCTCCAGCACAAACTGTGTAGCCGGGTAGTTTGGGTGCGCCATATCAATGTCGTAAAAACGATAATCGCGCAATACATCAATCACTAATTCGTAAGCCGGGAAATAATAAAGCTTATCAAATTTGTTGACGAGATGATGAACCGCTTCTAATAATCTCGCTTTGCTGCGATTATTTTCTATCACTCCATCACGAAGATGCCGCACCGGGCTTATGGTAAAAATCACTTTTAGTTTTGGGTTAAAATGAAATAGTCTGAACAAGATTCCATCTAATGCTGTCACTGTTTCTTCAATGGTGCAAAGGTGTTTGGTAAAACTTTTTGCGGGCGCTTTATGGCAATTGGCAACATAACTGCTTTCGGTCGCTTTTATGCTATCATCATTGCCTGAAAACCTGTAGGCGAATGATGAGCCCAATGTGATAAGTAACCAACCGGCATTTCGCAAAAAAGAATGCGCTTGTTGCTGCGACTGATTAATTTGTAATAAAACTTCATCTTTATCAGGATGCGAAAACCGGCTGTGATGCTGCCAGCTGTGCCACGCTTCATTCTGGTAAAATAAATCATCTTCGGTGTACTTCCTGTTTTCTATATAAGATACCAGGCTGCGGCAAACACTTAACGGATCGAACAAGATTCCGTTTGGATTTTGTAATACCTCAAACTTTGCATTTGATAAATAATTACCGATGTGTTCTGTAAAGCAGGAACCAACAAGCAGCAGCTTATCGCGATAAGTAATAGGCGGCTTCAGGTCGGGAATGCGGATAGGAATCTGGAATTGCATTACGCAAAAATTTTAGTTGCCATTGCAATGCTTTCTCTTAGTTCATCATGATTTATGTGGATATAAAAATCGAGCGCTTCTAAGTAATTTATCATTAGTTCTGTCGGCATATTTCCCACCAGTTCGTTGCCTGCCATCGGGCAACCGCCAATACCTTTTATTGCGCCATCGAAGCGCCTGCATCCCGCATCCAGCGAGGCTTGCAGCTTTTGCTGGTAGTTTTTATCGGTGTGTAAATGAGCGCCAAATGTAATGTAAGGATAAGCCGGAAGTAAAGCAGAAAATGCTTCGGAAATTTGTGCCGGCGTTGCAATGCCAACGGTATCTGATAAAGATAAAATGCGGACTTCTTTGCCAGCCATCACTTCTGCAAAATGTAATAACACTTCTTCATTATAATCATCTCCGTAAGGATTACCGAAACCCATGCTTAAATAGATAACCAGCTTTTTATCATGTTTTACACAAAGCTCCTGTATAGCATCAACGGTAATAATACTTTGCTCAATTGTAGTATTTGTATTGCGAAGCTGAAAAGAGGGAGAGATGGAAAACGGGAATCCCAAATAAGAAATTTCATTGTAAGAAACCGCTTCTTCCGCACCGCGAACATTAGCCACAATTGCAAGAAGTTTTGTGGTTGTTGCCTGCAAGTCCAGCTTTGCCAGCACTTCTTTTGTATCGCGCATTTGTGGTATCGCCTTCGGCGACACAAATGAGCCAAAATCAAGAGTATGAAAACCAACTTGTAACAACTGATTTATATAAGCCGCTTTATCTTTCGTTTCAATAAAATGCAGCCAGCCTTGCATCGCATCGCGCGGACACTCGATAAGTTGCAAAGCGTTTTTATTATTTACTCCTGCTTCAACCTGCATGTTCTGTTTGTCTTTGTTTCAAAGCTTCATACAAAATAATTCCTGCGGCAACTGATACATTAAATGAATCAAACTTGCCCGACATAGGTATCGTAAAAGGCTCATCGGCCAAATCGGACAAGCTCTTGCCAATTCCTTTTTCCTCATTACCCATAATAAAACAACAGGGAATGGCTAAGTCAAGTTCATAAATTTTCTTTCGAGCTCTCATCTCACTTGCACAAAGCTTAATGCCGTTTAAATGCAGTGTTTCAATTGCTTTAGATAAATTGTTCACACGGCATACCTGCACCATTTCCAAAGCGCCGGCACTGCTTTTTACCGCATCTTCATTTAGGGCACCAACACCTTTATCTGCAATGATGATAGCTTGCGCGCCACAGCAGACAGCACTTCGCGCAATGGCACCAATATTCCGAACATCTGTAACGCCATCCAGCATTAGAAACAGGGGCGTTTCGCCGTTGGAAATTACAAAATCAATTACCTGTTGTAAATCCTGGTATTGCACACTCGCTTTAAAAGCAACCACGCCCTGGTGCTGAATATTGGTAATGCCATTCAGCCTTTCAACAGGCACAAATTGAATTGGCGTATTGCTTTCTTTTGCAAGCAAACGAATATCGTTGATTGCTTCGCCAGATGCGCTTTTTAGAAGCATAATTTTATCAATCATCTGGCGCGAACGCAAGGCTTCGATAACCGGGTTTCTACCCGCAATTATATTTTTTTTCGGCTGGTAATTCGGACTTTTTTTGAATGGCTCTCTTTTCTGTATATATCGCTCCATAAAAATTCCGGCTCTTTTTCTTCAACAAAGAAAAACAAAAAGTCCTGCTATTGGTAGCAGGACTTTTGTGTAGGCTTTATTGATGATCTGAAGAATCATTTCAACTTATCAAAATCATAAATCTGCATTACTTATTTACCATCACATTGGCAGAGAAAACATCTTTATTATTAGCTCCAATAACATGAATCATATACATACCTGAAGTGCCGGTTGGCAACTGTACACTTTCGGTCTGCATTTTTGAAGACAATGCAATTGATTTTGATACAACTCTTTTTCCATCAGAAGCCAGCACTTCAATGGTATGCTTGCCTTGCAAAGAACCGTTGAAATATAAGTTGATGGTTTTGTTAGTTACCGGATTCGGATATATACTAACGGCTTCGCCTGAAGCTATGCTAACCGGCGCAACGATTTTGTCTGCACTTTTATTGGTAACTAACAAATTGCTGTTGGCAAAGTCAGACGCATTGTACAGTTTATCAGGTGCCGTTATAGCTGTGGCTTCCAGCGTTTTCATGTTTACACTGAAATAACTATTGGCATCCATTGAGCTGGCTACTGTTACGTTTCCGCTCTTATCAACCGCTGCGGCATTTACACTAAATGGCGTAGACAGATTTTTGACGGTACCAAGATATTCGGCTTCCAATGTGTTTGTATTGATTTTAAACACATGCGCAGCTACGGTAAACAAATACAAGGAACCGGCGTCATCTGCAACCATATCTCCGCCCCAGCTTTCGGTTTGTGCATGAATGCTTATGCCGTTGTTTGCTTTATCGGTAAGGCTGCCTAAGTCTTTAATCGTAATGTTTTTACCTGTGGTAAAACGAATCATGTGGTCGCCATTATTGGTAATTGCATAACCATTACCATCAGAGCCAAACACCATTCGCGTGAGATTATCTGCTTCGCCCGCTTCAGATATAAACCCCTTCATTGGCGAAGCCACGTGATAGATTCTCAGATCTTTCCGCGTCATGTCAATGTACTGCAAATCGTTGCCGAACAGTGTTGTGAAATACAAACGCTGTTGCTTTTTATCGTAAGCTGTTGCGGCAGCCAAAGATGGTGATTGACAAGTGCAAGGCGGCTGTGTGCCTTTTGCAGTTGCAACTGCGTTAGGGTCATAATTAATTGTCTTGCCGGTTGCAGCATCTATATGCATAGGCTTTTCCGTTGCCGGTGTGTAAATGTTTCGTACTAAGGCGCCGGTTAATAAATTAATCTCGCGGATAACTGACCAGTTCACATTTCCCTTTGATTCACCGGTAATAGCAAAAGCTGTGGCTGACTGCGCACCCGACTTAAATGAGCCTGCGCAAAGAAGCAATATGGCAGAAACAGAGAGTATAGATTTTTTCATAAGAAAATAAATTAATGAAAGCAAATTAGTACAAAAAGGGGTTTCAATAATTTTTTTGCATTAAGAAAATGAAATTTTAATCAGATGTTCATTCATCTGCCTGCACCAACAGCTTTTGCTACACTGCCATATTTTATTAAAAGCCGGTTGGCAGCCTCATAATCAGTCATGTTTAATTGATGCATTATCATACGTGTACCACGATCCAGCAACTTATTATTGGTGAGCTGCATGTTTACCATCTGGTTGTCTTCCACTCTTCCCAATTGTATCATTACGGCAGTCGAAATCATATTCAAAACCATCTTTTGTGCAGTACCACACTTCATACGCGTGCTGCCGGTAACAAACTCCGGACCTACCACAACTTCTACCGGAAATGCAGCTTCTAATGCAAGCGGGCTGCCTGCATTGCAAGTAATGCCGCCGGTTACCATTCCTCTTTCGTTACACTTTCTGATAGCACTCAAAACATAGGGTGTGGTTCCGCTGGCAGCTATGCCAATCACAACATCATTGTCGCCTATACCTTGCTCTTGTAAATCAATCCAGGCTGCGGTTTCGCTGTCTTCGGCTTTGTCAACGGCTTGCGTGATGGCAAGGTTTCCACCGGCTATAATTCCATTTACCAGACTTTGCGGCACGCCATACGTTGGTGGGCATTCGCTGGCATCTAATACGCCGGTTCTGCCACTGGCACCTGCGCCTACATAAAACAAACGTCCGCCACCCAGCATTTTATCGGCTGTGGCTTCTATCAGTTTTGTAATTTGAGGCAATGCCTTCTCAACTGCAATGGCTACTTTTTTATCTTCTTCATTAATATGCATTGCAAGTTCAGCCACCGGCATTTTTTCTAAATGACGATAAGGCGATGGCTGCTCTGTTGTTCTGATAAATTCTTTCATTATGATAATATCCGGTTATGATGATTTGACTCCTTTATGATATTCTATCAATCCTTCTATCGGATTTTTTAAAACCTTTCCCAATGTAAACTGGTACGATTTACATAAATCGCTGAGTGCATCCTTGAAGCCGGATGCCACGCCGCCTGTAAAGTGGATTGGCGATGTCCAGCTTTCGCCAAACTTGCAGATATGCTGAAAAAAGAAGTCATTCAAACCATCTTCAATGATATTTTCAATCATGTAATGTCCACGGTTTTCTGCAAGAAATTTTGTGAATGATGCAATGTAGCGATTGGGCGATGGCTTGCTGTACACATTCTCCAAAATCTCTATCCGGCTTACTGGAAATAAGGCAGTAAAGCGCGACTGTAAATCATCGTCAAACGTGTTATACAAATAATGCTGGAGCACTTTTTTACCCAAATAAGTACCGCTGCCTTCATCGCCGAGTACATAGCCGATACCAGGAATATTCTTCGCTATTTTTTCTCCATCGTAATAACATGAGTTACTTCCGGTTCCCAGGATGCAGACAATGCCTGGCTCGCTGCCGCAGGTTGCCCTTGCAGATGCCATTATATCGGTATCCATGATTAATGAAGAATCTGGAAAAAGTTGCACTAATGCGGTTTCTACAATTGCTTTATTATTTTCATTTCCTAAACCGCTGCCATAAAAAAAGATTTGTTGGGGTAATGCAGAAGAGAGCGATGGCAGTAATTCTTCTTCTAATAAAGCAACCATTTTTTGAGCCGGTAAAAAGTATGGATTGATGCCCGTAGTGATTATCTTTTTTTGCCAGTTCTCATTCAGTAAACACCATTCGCACTTGGTAGCTCCGCTATCGGCAATCAACATATCAACCATAGATAAATTTTAAAAATCTTTTCTCTAAACTATACTGATATTCGCGCTTCCTGTCGGGTGTAAAGAACAGCAATTTATGGGAAGTAAAAAATTACAGGCATGGCTGCCGCTCTTGTTTGCAGTAGTCCTGGTTGGTGGTATGGCAATCGGGTACCAATTGAAAGGAAACACATCGGGAACATCTGCTTTTTTTATAAATAATGCAAGCTCCTCAACGGTAAGTGAAATCCTTAAATTAATCAGCACAAAGTATGTTGACAATGTAGGAACAGATAGTTTAAAAGAAGAAGCCATTAACGAAATGCTTGCGCATCTCGATCCGCATTCCGTCTACATTCCGCCACAGGATTTACAAAGTGTAAATGAAGACTTGCAAGGCAACTTTGAAGGTATCGGAGTTGAGTTTCAGATATTCAGCGATACGGTAAATGTAGTGAGTGTACTACAGGGCGGACCCAGCGAAAAAGCAGGCGTGCAGCCCGGCGATAAAATGGTTACGATAAACGATACCACAAAAATGACGGGGCGAAACATTACGCCTGTTGAAGTACGCAGATTGCTGCGTGGCGAAGGTGGAAGCAAGGTGATAATTACTATGCTGCGCAATGGCAGGCAGTTGCCCATTACCATTATGCGAGGCATTATTCCTGTGCCTTCTGTGGATGTCGGTTATATCATTGCTCCGCAAACGGGTTTTATCCGTATTAATAAGTTTGGTGAACAGACCTATGACGAGTTTACAGAAGCTTTACTAAAGCTGCAAAAGCAAGGAATGCAAAAGCTTATCATTGATCTGCGGGGCAATGGCGGCGGCTTTTTATCGCAGGCCGTTAGCATTGCCGATGAGTTTTTAGATGGTGATAAAATGGTGGTATATACACAAGGAGCCAAAGAGCCGAAAGCTGAATATCACTGTAAAAAACAGGGACTATTCGAAAAAGGAAAACTTGTGGTATTGGTAGACGAAACGTCTGCCTCTGCCAGCGAAATTGTAAGCGGAGCTTTGCAGGATTGGGACCGGGCAACCATCATTGGTCGCAGAACTTTTGGAAAGGGGCTGGTGCAGCAGCAGTATGATTTAAGTGATGGCGGCGCGTTGCGCTTAACGGTGGCGCGTTATTACACGCCTGTTGGGCGCAATATTCAGAAGCCTTATAACAAAGGGAAAGACGCTTATGAGGAAGAATTAATTCAGCGTTTTCATAATGGCGAAGTGGTAGTTGGCGATACAACAAAACCAAAGACACAACCCTTTAAAACGCCATCCGGAAAAATAGTGTATGGCGGCGGTGGCATCACACCCGATATCTTTATTCCTTTCGATACTACTACGCAGCCAAAAGCGATAACAGATATGTTTTATAAAGGCGCCATCAATAATTATATCTATCATTATTTTATTGAAAATAAAACCTCTTTAGATAAAATAAAATCGCCTGAAGAGCTGCGCAGCCAATACACAGAAAATAAGTTTAACTGGTCAGACCTTGCACAGTTTGCAGCACGCGACAGCATTTATATTTCCGATGTATCGCCAGCCGCAAAAGAAGTGGTTTTGCAAAGAATGCCGGCATATTTAGCTCGCCAGTTATTTCGCACAGAAGGTTACTACGAACTGGCGAATACGAACGACGCAATGGTGAAGAAAGCTTTGGAAGTATTAAATAATTAATCAGTTTTACAAATCATAAATACAAAATGGCTGTCCCCAAAAGGCAGCTTTTTTTATCACGATAAAATGAATAGAAACGCGAGATGTTGGGGTGTGAAGATGATTGGTTTTGGCTCTTATTTACCGGGCAAGCCAATCACCAATGAACAATTAAAAGAGCGATTGCAGCTTTCTGATTTTAACCCGCAACGCCATGAAGAAATCACAGGAATCAAACAACGCCACTGGGCAGAGCCAGGCATTAATACAAGTGATATTGCAGCCGCCGCAGGTATGCAGGCTTTGGAAAATGCCGGTATAAAGGCATCACAGCTTGACCGTATTATTCTTGCTACGCAAACAGCAGATTATATTAATGTGGGCGCTTCGCTGATTGTACAACAATTGTTAGGAGCCACTTGCCCTGTATGCGATATCACGGCTTCTTGCAGTGGCTTTATTTATGCGCTTGATGAAGGCATTCGCTTGATAGCGACCGGGATGAAACATGTACTTGTTATAGGTGCAGATTTGAAGTCCAGACAACTCAGAAGAAGCGACAATATATTCCTTCCTATTTTCAGCGATGGCGCGGGTGCTGTTGTGCTTTCTGCTTGTGAAGAAAATGAAGGTTTTGTCGACATACAATTGTGGGCTGACGGATCGGGCATCAAACAATTGTATGTGCCCGCCGGTGGCAGCGCTATGCCGTCGTCGCATCAAACAATAGATGATGATTTACACGGAACTACAATGACGGTTGAAGGAAAACAATTTGCTTACTGGGCGGCTCATAAAATGGCAGATATGGCAAGAAATATTTGCCTGCTTAATGACATCTCTGTTGATGACATCGACGTATTTATTCCGCACCAGGCAAACTTATTCATCATGAAAAAAACGGCTGCTTTACTAAATCTTCCGCTAACTAAAATGGAAGTGTCTATTGACAGAGCCGGCAACTGTATTGCTGGTACAGTACCTCTTACTTTGCACCAGGCTTATGAAAATGGTAGAATTAAATCAGGAAAATATATTGTCATGGTTGCTGCAGGCGCAGGCTTAATGGCAGGCGCAGCTTTGTACAAAGCACCGTAACAAAAAAGCATTGACGAGGTTTCAAAGCTTGTCAACGCTTTTACTTTAAGCAGGTCAGAAAACTATTCATCAAACAAGATATTCTTTCATCGCATCTGCAATCTTTCTGTCATTACTTAATCGTGGCAACTTATTTTGTCCACCTAATTTTCCAACCGATTTCATGTAGTTAATAAAGCCATTCTTTTGCACTGTTTTCAGCTTCAGTTTCTGCAAAATATTTCCGGTAATTAAATCATCATAATAGATGTTTCTCTTCCGCAGATTATCATCTACTTTCTCTGCAAATGAAGCGAGATTGGAGGGCACTTCTGCAAACTCCACAAACCACTCATGATAACTTTTTCCTTTGCTTTGTTCTACCATCGGTGCTACCGTAAACTCAATAATATGAACGTTCTCTTCCGCAGCCGCTTTCATCAAAGCGGCTTCAACTTCTTCGCTAATCACATGCTCACCAAAAGCAGAGATATAATGTTTCGTTCTGCCCGTCACTATCAACCTGTATGGATTCGTGCTAACAAATTTCACCATATCACCAATATCATAACCCCATAAACCCGCGTTGTTATTAATAATGAGCGCATAGTTCTCGCCTTCTTTCACATCTTTTAAACTCAATCTTTTTGCATCTGGTTTTCCAACTTCCGATGCCGGAATAAACTCATAGAAAATGCCCGAGTTTGTATTCAGCAACAAGCCTTGATGTTCAATTGTATCCTGAAAAGCAAAAAAGCCTTCCGATGCTGGAAACGTTTCTATCGAATCAATTTTCTTCCCGATGGTATCAAACAATTTTGCCTTATAAGGCTCAAAGTTTACACCTCCGTAAACCATTACAGAAAAGTTTGGAAACAAGTCTTTAACCGGCTTACCACTCACCTGCACCAACCTATCAAAATACATTTGCATCCACGGCGGAATACCGCTGATCAAACTCATATTCTGATCAATCGTTTCCTTAACTATCGCATCAAGTTTCGTTTCCCAGTCTTCAATGCAATTCGTTTCGTAAGAAGGCAATTGATTCGTGCGCAAATACCGCGGCACATGATGATTTACAATGCCACTTAACCTGCCTGTAGGAACGTCGGCCGTACGGCTTAATTCCGGCGAGCCACTCAGAAAGATCATCTTTCCGTTGGTGAAGTCAGCACTGCCTTTTTGTGCTATATAACATAGCAAAGCATTGCGCGCCGTGTCAATATGATTACTGATGGAATCCTTCGAAATTGGAATGTATTTAACGCCGCTCGTGGTGCCGCTTGTCTTCGCAAAGTATAAGGGTTTCCCGCGCCACAAAACGTTGTGCTTTCCTTCTTTTATTTTTTCAATATAAGGCTTCAGCTCTTCGTAATCACGCACCGGAACCTGCTTTACAAAATCCTCATAACTTTTGATGGAAGCAAACCCGTGATCTTTCCCAAACAGCGTGTCTTTCGCCGTTTTAATAAGCTGTTGCAAAATGGCTTCCTGGTCAGCCAATGCGGTGTTCATTCCCTTCTGAATCTTATTGAAAACATAGCCGGCAAATGGTTTTGCCAGCGAAGATTTTAAACTCATAATATGGACAACAAAGGTTATCGCAAATGTAAGAATGCTTGTGTTACAACAGTGGTAATGTAAATGATTTGATGTACAATGTAAGATGTATGATGATTGTAATAGAATCGCATCTTACATTATCTAACATTGTACATTGGTTTATCTTTGCAACTCATGAATCACATTCAGTTTGACGACAGGGGCAGAGAACGGTATAAGCAAACCTGGGATTACCAGGAAGCATTGTTGAAGGAAAATATCAAACGAAAGGCAGCCGGCGAAGCCACAGATCAGCGACTCATTTTTGTAGAGCACATGCCTGTGTACACGCTTGGTAAAAGCGGTAAACCTGGACACATGCTGTTGAACGAAGAACAACAAAAGGAGAGAGGCGTTGAATATTTTCACAGCAACCGCGGCGGCGACATTACGTTTCATGGACCGGGACAATTGGTTGGTTACCCGATACTCGATTTGGAAACCTTCAAAACTGATCTTGGCTGGTACCTGCGCAGCCTTGAAGAAGTTGTCATTCTTACGTTAGCTCATTATGGTTTGCATGGCGACCGTAGTAAAGGTGAAACCGGTGTGTGGCTTGATCCAAATATAAAAGGAAAAGAAAGAAAGATATGCGCGATGGGCATTCGCTGCAGCCGCTGGATTACCATGCATGGTTTTGCGCTTAACGTCAATACGGATTTGACTTATTTTGACAACATCGTTCCCTGCGGTATCGCTAATAAAAAAGTGACTTCACTGCAAGCGGAACTTAATGAAACGCTTGATACGAATGAAGTAAAAGAGTTGGTAAAGCACAACTTTGAAACCGTGTTTAGTATCAGTTTAATTAACGACTTAGCACCCGCGAAAAGCGCCTCACATCAGCCAGTGGTTCAATAGGTGAATTGTGTACCAAATGGTCGGACAACTGATATGCAAAATAAGGAGCCAGAGAACAACCTTTGGTTCCCATTCCGTTTAAAATTCCTATATTTTGATGCACCGGATGCAAACCAACAAAAGGTCTTCTTTCTACATTCGCGGGACGTTCTGAAGCAATCTGGTCAATCACGCTGAAAGGCAATCGCAGCCAGTATTTCAGGTGCTCTTCTGTTGCTTTTCTAAATGCCTCTGTTGGTCGCAAATCTTCATAATTCCATACATAATTTGAACCTACCCAAAACAAATTTTTTTCTTTCCAGGGAACGATATTGATACCTTGTTTATAAATAAAATTTTGAGGCAAGCCGGGAATCGAAACCAGCAATGCTTCGCCTTTATTAAAGGCGAATGGCAGCCTCTCAAAAAATGGATTTTTGCTTCCGGCAACACCATCGCAAAAAATAATTTTCCGTGCTTTGTTATCCTTATATATTATTTCGTCGCCGGCCTGCAATTCAGCTAAATCAAAATCTTCTTCTAAAAGTTGTTTGTTTTGTTTTAGATGTTCTCTCCATAACTGTAATAGCTTTTGAACATCAGTTAAATAACATGGATGAATGGTTCCGGCTCCATAATTAAACCGGAAGAAAGATTCATGTACGCTATAATCATTTAGTAAATTCAAAAGCTCCGGTTCTTCTTTACTGCGTTCTGCAAATGCATCACGCATTTGTGGTGTGGCAAAATAATCAAGCACATCACACTGCTGAATCAGCTTTGTTCCCAATGTATCTTCTGCTTCATTATAAGCTTGCCAGGCAAAAGGCATTATTTCATCTATCATCCATGTTTTTACAATACGTCTGCCGGTTACCGGGTTAATGATACCGCTTGATATTTTACTGGCTGTATCGGCTTGTGGCTTATCAATTAAAAGCACATCCTTGCCCATCTTCGTTAGATAATAGCTCAAAAAACTGCCACAAATTCCTTGTCCTACAATGATGTAATCCGGCATGATGGTTTTTTTTGGAACTGCAAGAAACAGATTTGTTTTAATGATTATCGAATACCTGCAAATGCTGTTGAATCAAATAAGCGTCAGCTCGTCTTAAAAAAAGTTTTTTGTTTTAATTATTCCTCTATTTTTGACATGTTTTTTAAGGGTTTAGGGTTGAAAAAATTTCCTGTGTCTACAGGAAATTTCTTTTTTATAGAAGTTCCGATTTCATTTATCTCTTCTCTTCTTTTTCATTTGCTTATTTCTTCATGGTACACTAATTGAACCTGTCAGCGGCATTAAAGAGTCATATAATTATGCCGAAGATGAAACAGCATATTGCAAAGAAGTCTGATGAAAAATTAAAGCAGGCTTTTGCAGAATATCCGCGATGCGCAGGAGTTTTATTGCACATCACATCTTTGCCTTCGCTTTTTGGCATTGGTGATTTTGGTCCGAAAGCTTACGATTTTGCGGACTTTCTGCAACGCAGCGGGCAAACGATCTGGCAGGTTCTTCCTATCAATTCAAGTTCTTCTTCGCAAGGCTTTTCGCCTTATGGTTCTGATGGAACTTTTGCAGGCAACTGGCTTTTGATAAGTCCGGAAGAATTGATAAAAGAAGGCTGGCTTTCCGGAAAAGATATAAATGACAATATCATTAAAGGAAATGCAAAAACCGATTACGAAAAAGCTGTAAAAACAAAAACTATTTTGCTGGATACAGCATATCGAAATTTTGCAGCATCGCATTCAAAGGAAGAGTTTAAATCGTTTTGCAAGAAAGAAAAAGAGTGGCTGCATTCTTATGCGCTCTACATTTTATTGAAAAAGCTTCATGAAAAAAAGTCGTGGAATCAATGGGAAAAAAAATATAAAAACTACGATAAGAAAGCGCTTGAAATTCTTTCAAACGACTACAGAGAAAACATTGATAAAATAAAATGGAACCAATGGATTTTTAGCAAACAATGGTTTGCGTTAAAAGAATATTGCAATAGCATTGGCATAAAAATATTTGGTGATCTTCCTTTTTATGTGGCGTACGATTCTGCCGATGTTTGGACCAATCAACATCTTTTTAAACTGGATGCTGGCGGTAACATGCAAAGCGAAAGTGGCGCACCGCCGGATGATTTCAATGCAGAAGGTCAGCGATGGGGAATGCCCGTTTACAATTGGAATGTTGCAAAAAAAGATGGTTTCGATTGGTGGCTACGAAGGCTGCAAAAAAACATACAGACTTTCGATTTGCTTAGGCTCGATCACTTCCGCGGGTTTTCAGCCTTTTGGGAAATTCCTGTCAAAGCAAAATCGGCTAAAGAAGGAGCGTGGAAACCCGCACCGGGAAAAGATTTGTTTACTTTACTTCAAAATAAAAATGGTTCGCTTCCGCTTGTTGCTGAAGACCTGGGAACAATCGATGAACCTGTCATTTTGCTTCGCAAACATTTCAATATTCCGGGTATGGTTATTCAGCAGGTCGGCTTCGGGCCCGATATGTCGCAGAGCAAATCCATTTCTCATTATCATCATCACAACTCAGTTGTTTATACAGGAAATCATGATAATAATACAACTATAGGTTGGTTCAATACTTTGTCGCGAGAGTTGAAACAAAATATAGCTATTTATACACGACAAAGCGTAACAATAAACAATGTCTGCGATGTAATGCAACATCTTGTGTATTCATCAGTTGCAAAGATGGCGATACTGCCCATGCAGGATATTCTTCAGCTTGATGAAGATAGCAGGATGAATAGTGTTCCTGATGGTGGCGCAAGCTGGTCGTGGCGTATGGCGGAAAATGCATTAACCCCAAAAATAGAAGCTTATTTAAATGAGCTTTGCTCTTTATACGACAGAGCGGGAAAGTAAAAAGGCTATCCTTAAAAGATAGCCTCACTCAATATCATACCTGGTAATTATTACAATTTCACAACCTCATAAATCATCCGTAGTAAATGTATTTCCCTGTTTCAAATCTCCCGTTTCATATCCTTTTTTAAACCATTTCATTCGCTGTGCCGATGTGCCATGTGTAAATGCATCCGGAACGACAGTACCCTGTGATTCTTTCTGCAAACGATCATCACCAATCGCATTTGCTGCGTTTAATGCAGCTTCTATATCATCTTGTCCAATCACAATACCAGTGCTGGAACCTTTGTCTTTTTGCTGCGCTACATAATGCGACCAAACGCCTGCATAAAAATCTGCCTGCAATTCCAGTCGGACAGATAATGCATTCTGGTCTTTTTCAGATATTCTTCCACGCTGTGCGTCTATCTTATCAGTTGTGCCTAATAGGTGCTGAACATGATGCCCGATTTCATGCGCGATTACATATGCCGAAGCAAACTCGCCGGGCGCACCAAACCTGTCAGCCAGTTCATTAAAGAAAGAAACATCAAGATATACTTTTGAATCGCCGGGACAATAAAAGGGGCCCGTTGCCTGACTCGCACTGCCGCAGGCACTTTGCGTTACTTCGTTAAATAAAACCAGCGTTGGATCTGTATATTGAATGTTCGCTTGCTGCGGAAGCACTTGTCCCCACACATCTTCCGTACTGCCTAATATTGTGCGAACAAACTTTGTTGTCTGGTCATTTGCCGGAACCGCCTGTTCTGTTTGCGTTTGCTGTTGCGGCGCATTGTTCAAAACCGCATTTGGATTTCCACCCAATAAATAAATAATAACTGCAATAACCATGGTGCCAATGCCACCACCAACTGCAAGTCCACCACCACTTACGCCACGTCTATCTTCAACATTAGCACTTTCGCGACCGCCTAACCAACGCATATTTTAATTTGTTTAGAATGAAGAGGAAACTAATCTTCCGGTTGCGGATTTTTTATGTTCAGCGCATCATCATCTACAAATTCCTCTTGCTCGCGCGGGTGGTTATCATATTCATTCAGCTTCGTGTATTCGGCGCTTCCCGTAGGTGCCTGGTCGCTCAGGATAGAAGAATCTTCTGTGCCTTCGCGCACCGGGTTATCACCATTGGTTACCTTATCGTCAGCATCATAATTATCACTGTATTCAGCTTCATTTTTATTTTTGGGATCCACATTGCTCATAACTGTTTTATTAGAAATGATTTATGGAAAAAACCATACCAGAGATATGTACGATGTCGGATGTGTAATGTATGATGTTGTTCAGTTATGTTATAGTTGTTTATAAGGCAGGTGTTTTTTCTTTTGGTGACCATCGCCCGTTGCTCTATTGAGCGTTCGTTGCAATCGAAGATTTGTTCTTGTTTCTTTTTTAAGTAAAGAGAAACAAGAATCACACATCAGCCTTCAGGGCAATGATTATCCGGGCGATTGTTTGTAAAATATCTTAAAAGAAAAATGAATGTGCTTGCGATTAAAATAACCTCCCGAAAGCCCTCACATCCGGTTTGAGATATTTTCTTAAAAAGAATTGCTTTCAACCGGTTTGCTTGAAAAGCGATGAACGCTGGTTGCCAAAGAAAAAACATTCACGCTATCTATAGCCATAATATAACTGAAAAAGCTTCGCTAAAAGGCTGGCCGACAAAGGCACGAGACTTAAAATAATTTGCAAATACTTAGGCAGAAACCTTTTCCTTTTCAGTAGTATAAATATTAACTTTGCACTCCCGAATTAAAAATCAACGGGATTTATTATGGACGATAACAATATTGTTAACCAAAACGCTGAAGAGCAGGCGCCGGAAACTGTGGAGCAACCACAACCCGAAGCAACAGCGACAACAAATGAACCTGCTGACGTGCAAACTCAACAGCCGGAAGCAACTCCCGAACAACCGCAGGCTGCTGCAACTGAACCCGCTGTAGAAAACAAGCCCGACACATCTTCTGTAAAAATCGAAGAGCCTGTAAAAGAAACGGTTGCAGCTCACGATGACTTTGACTGGAGCATTGACAAGCGTAACGTAGCTCACTACAGCAAGGAAGATCAGAATAAGTATGATAAAGTGTACGAAAACACATTCATACAAATTGAAGATGGCGAAATCGTAAACGGAACTATCGTTGCGATGACGAAAACTGATGCTGTTGTCAACATCGGTTTTAAAAGCGATGGTCTTATTTCTCTCAACGAATTCCGCGACATGCAGAGCGTGAATATCGGTGACGTTGTAGAAGTAATGGTGGTTGAAAAAGAAGACCGCCAGGGACATCTTCACCTGAGCCGCAAAAGTGCCCGCATTTTCCGTGCGTGGGAGCGCATTGTTGAAGTTCACAAAACAGGCGAAGTAGTTACCGGTACGGTTACCAGCAAAACCAAAGGTGGTCTTATCGTTGACGTGTTTGGTATGGAAACCTTCCTGCCGGGCTCGCAGATTGATGTGAAGCCGGTTACTGATTACGATCAATTTGTAGGCAAGACAATGGAATTCAAAGTGGTGAAAGTAAACGAAGCCATTAAGAATGCCGTTGTATCGCATAAAGCGCTTATCGAAAGCGACATCGAAGCACAGCGCGCCCAGATAATTTCTAAACTTGAAAAAGGACAGGTACTGGAAGGTGTGGTGAAGAATATTACAGACTTTGGTGCTTTCATGGACCTTGGTGGTTTGGATGGTCTGTTGTACATCACCGATATTTCATGGGGTCGCATCTCGCATCCTTCCGAAGTATTGAAGCTGGATCAAAAGCTCAACGTTGTTGTGCTTGATTTCGATGACGACAAAAAGCGTATTTCTCTTGGCTTAAAGCAACTGACTCCGCATCCGTGGGATGTATTGCCAGAAAACATTAGCGAAGGCGCAACTGTAAAAGGCAAGGTTGTAAACATCGAAGATTACGGTGCTTTCTTAGAAATTATGCCGGGCGTAGAAGGTCTGGTTCACGTAAGTGAAATTACATGGGCTAACACACCTATCAACGCAAAAGAGTTCTTCAAACTTGGCGACGAATACGAAGCTAAGATTGTAACTCTTGATAAAGATGTACGCAAAATGAGCCTTTCTATCAAGCAACTGACAGAAGACCCATGGAGCACCATTGAAGAACGTTTCCCTGAAGGCAGCAAGCACAAAGGAACCGTGAAGAACATCACTCCTTATGGCGTGTTTGTAGAACTGGAACCAGGTATTGGCGGCATGATTCACATCTCCGATTTAAGCTGGCTGAAACGCTTCAATCATCCTTCTGAGTACACGAAAGTGGGCAACGAAATCGATGTGGTAATTCTGTCAATAGACAAGGAAAACCGCAAGCTTCAGTTGGGTCATAAACAACTGGAAGAAGATCCCTGGAATGCGCTGGAAGATACATTCTCTGTTGGCAGCCTCCACGAAGGAACCGTGGTTCGCAAAGACGACAAAGGAGCTATTGTACAGTTGCCATACGGATTGGAAGGATTCGCGCCTAACCGTCACCTTGTAAAAGAAGATGGTAAAAGTGTAGCGGCTGATGAAACAGCAGAATTTATGGTAATTGAATTTGACCGCAACGAAAAACGTATCGTTCTTAGTCACTCCCGCATTTGGGAACAGGCGAAGCAGGAAGAGAAAGATGCGCAGCGCAAAGAAGCCCGTACTGAGGCTGACGCTGCTAAGAAAGCGGTGAAGAATATTCAGAATAAGGTAGAAAAAGCAACCCTCGGCGACCTCGGTGCATTAGCCGAAATTAAAGAGAAACTGAAGAAGGAAGAAGGCAAATAAACTTTCCGAAGTTTTGATAGAAAAGCCCGGCGTAAGCCGGGCTTTTTGTTTTTATTGTTGAATCATGGAAACGCGAAGGACAATAAGTTGCACCGGGGTTAATTTTGATAATAAGCCATTCTTCATTGCGAGCACAGAGCCATCTGTTCTATAAAATAAATGCCATTAGCGAATACTAAGTTTGTCGGGACTGATTAAAAATTGACCCTTCATATGAATAAGCAGCCAAAAAAGAAGCGGCGATGAGTGAAAATAATACCTCAACCTGATAAATTGGTTACTGGATTTTGTATTGATTATAATATTTGTTTTGCGTTTGTGTAATGGTGAAAAAAGAACGTAGACTATAAAAAATCCAAACTTATCTTATTGTTCATCTGCCTCTTTGCAGAAAGGTTTCCGGTGATTTATTTTTGTAGTAAATCACCTATGCCAGCACCTGTTTTTCATACAATTTATGGCAATACATTTTGGCTGTCACCACATCGCTGTATCTATTGGGAGCAGCAAGGGGCGCTGATTGTTTCCGATTTGCATCTTGGTAAAACCGGGCATTTCAGGAAGATGGGAATCGCTGTTCCGCAAGCTGTTTATAAAGAAGATTTGCAGCGGCTCTTTAGCGAAATTCAATATTATAAACCAAACAAGCTTATCATTGTTGGCGACATGTTTCACAGTAAAGAGAATAAGGAAATGCAGCTATTTTTAAAGTGGCGCAACGATTTGTCTTCTCTTGATTTTATCCTGGTGAAAGGCAATCATGATATCCTCAAAAACGAATGGTACAATAACGGCGGTATCTCGGTTTATGAAAAACAATTGTGCATCGGCCGCTTCATTTTTACGCATGATGCAACTGCTTATAATTGTACCGATTTAAACGAGCCTTATATATTTAGCGGGCACATTCATCCCGGCGTTACACTGCGCATAGGTAGCCGGCAAACCGCTTCATTTCCTTGCTATCACTTTAGTAAAAGCGGCGTTGTACTTCCTGCATTTAGCAAGTTTACAGGCTTATATAGTTTACCTAAACAACCTACCGATAAAATATTTGCAATCGTGAATCAGTCAGTGATGTTGGTGTAGAGTTGATTTTGTTTTCGTTGTTACAATGCTTGAAGCAATTCCTGGATTTTATAAGTAGGATATTTATGAATGGTTCAGGCAAATTCGGTATTTACTTTCAGCAGTTCTCACGTAGTGTAGATTGCTTAATGCCTCGCAGTGAAGAGTATAAAATTTCCATAAAAGCAATCCTGATCATACGCGATTACAGTCCTTTCGCATAACTATAGTTCAATAAAAAAGCAGCCCGAAAGCTGCTTTTTCTTTACAAATTTATCACTAATTAAAACGGAAGATCATCCATTGGCTCGGTAATTTCCTGTGGCTGTTGCTGAGCTGGAGCAGGCTGCGTGTTGTAATTGTTATTATAACCGTAAGAAGAATTTTGCTGGCCGCCTTCAGATGGCGCAGCACCTTCATTACCTTTTTGTCCTAACAACTGTACGCTTTGTACACGTAAAGTAAGTGAACTTCCGTTGCCGCCATCTTTAGTAGTATACTGGCGCACTTCCGGTGAGCCTTCCACATACACTTGCGTGCCTTTTTTCAGGTATGGAGCAATGGCTGTTCTGTCTGTCCAGTAAGCGCATTCTACCCAAACGGTTTTGTCTTTCTGCACGCCCATGCTGTCTTTAAATTTTTCAGTGTGGGCAACGCTGAAGTTGATAACTGTTTTGTTGTTGACTGTGTTTACAGTGCAATCTTTTCCCAGATTGCCGATGGCCGTTAACTTTATCATAGATATTCTTTTAAACTAACTCACGTAAGCAATAGTAGTAATTTTCAACCAATTGCTTCCTGAATTTTTTTAAAAATCTAACTATTTATTGTTTGTGCAGTTACACACGGTTGATTAAAAAAAGATGAAAATCGATTAAAAATTAACAAAATAATTTTTAGTTGTGACAATAGCTGTAACTTGTCGCTCGAATCGCGGGACTATCAGCTCTGGTTTGCGGTTTTAAAACAGGAATTCAATAATATCAAATATCGCATTGCATGACATAATAAAGTATGTTGCTAAAGCAACGTTTTTATCACAGCTTTTTTCTCCAGTAATTTACAAATTAATAGGTATCCAAAATCAGAAGTATGGAAAACGCGCACAAAATCCTTTTGGCCGAAGACGAGCCAAAACTCAGCCGGGTAATTCAGGAACAATTGATCAGCCAGGGTTTCGAAACCGATGTTGCATTTGATGGTAACGTTGCCGAAAGAATGTTTCGCCAGCACGATTATTCGCTGGTATTGTTAGACATTAACCTTCCTTACAAAAATGGTCTGGCGCTTTGCAAAGAATTTCGCGAAACTAACGGACAGGTTCCTATCATTATGCTTACGGCGTTAGGTGAATTGAATGACAAGATTGATGCGTTCAGTCTTGGTGCGGATGATTATCTCGTAAAGCCGTTTCATTTTGATGAACTGTCAGCCCGTATCAAAGTGTTTTTAAAGCGTGCAGAAAATACCGTTATTCCAACGGAAAAAATTGTGATTGCAGACATGGAAATTGATACCGAAAACAAAGTGGTATCGCGCGAAGGCAAGAATATTAATTTGACTGCCAAAGAATTCGCCTTACTGCTTTTGCTTGCCCGCAACAAAGGCAAAGTAGTTGCCAAGCAAGACATCCTCGAAAAAGTATGGGAGCTGAATTTTGATACCGGCACCAACACCATTGAAGTGTATATCAGTTTCCTGCGTAATAAAATAGATAAGCCATACAATACCAAGCTCATTCATACCAAACCAGGCTTCGGTTATTATGTGAAAGAAACGCAGATGTAAATGAAGCACCGTTTCCGGTTCACGGTTTTTTTCAGCTTATTGTTTTCGTTGTTATTGCTCGCCGCAGTGTTTACCATTTTCTATCTTTCTGCAAAGGGAAGAGAGAATGATTTTAACCGTCGCTTGTGGGCACAGGCATATTATTCGTATAGCCATGAATTTAAGACTGAGCTATCCGGTTCCATTAAACAAATTGTATCGGAATACACCCCGAACACAATTAATAAGTTGAACCTGCAGATATTTGATGAGAAAGGCAATGTGTATTATCAGCATTTCAGAGATTCATCTTTACCACTAAAACCTTTTTTTAAAAAAGGAAAAAGCGATAGAGCTTTTTTAACTACGCGCGACGATATACAGGTTGCCTCTCTTCACATTCTGTCGCCACGTCCGGCTTACGTCGTTGTATCCGGTTATGATAAGTTTGGTTTTCAACGGTTGAGTAATTTAACTGATACGCTGAACATTGTAACATTGGCGGGTACATTACTCATTGTTTTGTCTGCCTTTATTATTGTACAGCAAATCACCATGCCATTGGTGAGAATAGGTGAGCAAATGCAGCGCATTTCTGAAAGTAATATGCAGGAGCGCGTGGTGTTGAGATCGGGGCGTTTTAACTACGAAGAAGCACAAATTGCTACTCATTTCAATGCGATGCTCGATCGCCTGGAGCGTGCTTTCGACTTGCAGCGAAGCTTTGTTCATCATGCTTCGCACGAGTTGCGCACGCCTTTAGCTACTATGCTGGCGCAAACTGAACTGGCGCTTTGCAAAAACCTGACAGTAGAAGATCATAAAAAGGTTCTGGAATCTTTGAAAGAAGACCAGCAGGAGATGATTGAATTAACCAATTCACTGCTTTTGCTGTCGCAATACGAACGCACACATACATCGCCGGAATGGCCGGTTGTCCGTCTCGATGAACTGCTCTACGAAACCCTGAGCATGGTAAAGCGGATGTTGCAGGATGTGAATGTATCGCTTGAATTTGCCCAGATGCCCGATAATGAGTTCTTCCTTTCCATTCAGGGCAATGATTCGTTGATTCGTTCCGCTTTCAGAAATCTCATTAAAAATGCATGGTTGTACAGCGACAATAAATCGGTTGCCGTAACCATTGATGCCGCAGGCTCAGATATTTATCTGCATTTTGATAATAATGGAAAATTGCTTACACCCGAAGAACAGGAGCGCCTGTTTATTCCTTTTTTCAGAGCTTCTAATTCCACTGCAAAAAAAGGTTTTGGGCTGGGGTTAAATATCATTCAACGTATTGTAGCCTTACACCATGGCAGCATTGAATACTTAATTTATAACAACCAAAACCGCTTTACACTTCAGTTTCCCAAAATGCAATCTTCTTCATCTGGTTTATAAGCCAAATACGCCACTGTTAATCATCTGAAGCGCTTCCTTTTTATGCCGGCTGTTTATCAATATTGAAATGTTGTGCCGGCTTCCGCCATAGCTTATCATCCGTACAGGAATAGATTTTAGCGCATCAAATACTTTCGTCAATACATCAGGTGTTTGGGCAATTTCGTTACCCACAATCGAAACAATACTTTGCTCTGTATCCAATTCTACCACACCAAACGGTTCCAGTTCTCTCACAATTTCTTTCAGGTGAACCGGGCTGTCAATGGTGACTGATACCGCAACTTCCGATGTGGTAATCATATCTATCGGCGTGCGGTATTTTTCAAACACCTCAAATATTTTTCTCAAAAAACCATATGCCAGCAACATGCGACTGCTCTTAATGTTGATGGCAATAATGCCATCTTTTGCAGCCACCGCCTTGATGCCTGTACTGTTTGCATTCTCGGCAATGGTTGTGCCTTTTGCATCCGGCTGCATAGTGTTTAAAAGCTTCACCGGAACGTTGGCATGCTGAGCCGGCCAGATGCATGTCGGATGTAAAATCTTCGCTCCGAAATAAGCAAGTTCGGCAGCTTCATCAAAGCTCAATTGCTCAATGGGAATGGTGTTGTTTACAATGCGTGGATCATTGTTGTGCATGCCATCAATGTCTGTCCAGATTTCGCAAACAGAAGCGTTCGCAGCGGCGGCTATAAGCGATGCGGTGTAATCGCTGCCACCGCGTTTCAGGTTATCAACTTCGCCACGGGCATTGCGGCAAATATAACCTTGCGTAATAAACAAGTTGATGTGGGAATGCTTTGCCAGCAAGGCTTTTAGCTTGTATTGTATGGCATTTAATTCCGGCTCTTCATCCGTATCTATGCTCATAAATTCAAGAGCCGGAAGAAGAAGATGTGGGATATTTTGCTCTTCAAGATAAACGCTGAACAACTTGGTGCTCATCAATTCTCCCTGCGCTAAAATATCTTTATACAAAGCATCGCTAAACGAAATTTTCAGGATGATATTGAGAAACTCAAAGTGCTCTTTTATGATAGCAGAAGCTTTGAAAATGGTTTCTTCTTTTTCAATCAATAAAGTAATGAAATGTTCGTAATGCTGTTGCAGATCAGCAATAATTTGTTGCGCTTTCAAACGGTCGCCCGAAGCAATGGCATCGGAGATAGATACCAGCGCATTAGTTGTACCGCTCAGGGCACTTAACACAACAATTTTTGACTCACTGTCTTTTGTAATCAATGTTGCCACATCGTGCATACGTTCAGGCTTACCAACGCTGGTGCCGCCAAACTTCATTACTTTCATCTTGTTCTGTTTGAGGGCTGCAAAAATATTGGTTGAAAAGAAACGGAGACGTTTAAAAAGAATGTTTACAATTTATTTCTGTCTCTCATAAGCGTAGCTATTTCTTTTGCATCACTATCTTCTGCATTGCCCAAATGTTCAGCAATGCTTTCGTAGCTTTCTTCATCGCGGTTTTGGCTCAGTTTAAACACATGTTCAACATTTGTAAGCTTTATTTCGAAAGCAATAATCTGCTTCATTAGTGAGCTTATATAGCCGGGCTTCATGTGCTTTACTAAAGAAGGCGAATCGGCTGCTTCATATTTTGCAGTCAGGTTCACCAATAAATTATAAAGGCCATCATCATCCAAAAAACGAAGAATGCCCTGCGCATGTACAGCCCTGTAATTCCATGTGCTTCCAACATTTTTCTGCTTGTACCAGCTTGCACTTACATACGTATGCGCGCCTGAAAAAATAGCCAGCACATTTTCATTGCTCGTAAAAGCTTTTTCATGCGTTTGCCCGCGCATAATATGCCCCTGCAGGTATATTGTGTTTTCTCTATCTTCTATCAGCACGGGAATATGTGTGGCTGCCGGAAATCCATTGCTGCCGCATCCGCACAAAATAATAAACGGATGCGCGTGCATAAAAGCTATCACTTCGCTGTCGTCGGAAGCTTTAAAATGAGGGAGGTCGTACATGAAATAAAGGTAAAGAGCCTGCACAAATAAGGACGATGTTTCGCAGTTGGTTTACTATTTTGGCTACCGGTAGTCATCAAAACAAAACATTAAGAGCGGGCGTCAAAACGAGTTGCATAAAGAGTTTGAACTGCAAGGTTTGATTTTTTTGGCGATGCTGTATTTGCCATTGCCATCACTTTATTGATTATCGGGATAAAATTTCCCGAAATTGTCTAAAGATGCCTATGCAGCCGAAATATGGAAAGAATTTAGGCCGGCATTGATTCAGTTTTGTTCTTTTGTTTTGAGTTTTATTTTTGTCGGAACCCTGTGGATGAAGTGCCTGCAATCGTTCCGTTACCTGCGCAAGTATGGTAAAAGATTTTGGTAAAAAATCGTCTGTTTTTATTTTTTTTATATGAATGTCCTTCCAATCTTCCACTATATTGTTTGTTATGCTGGCTATCATGCGGCGAAAAACAAAAAAATACAAACCTGCCGATATAGATGAACAAGCTGTGTTGTAACTATTTCATCTCAGCAAGCTCCATAACTTGCATCCATTCATCTGTTGTAACCGGCTGAACAGAAAGGCGTGAAAGCTTTACCAGTGCCATATTTGCAAGTGAGGAATCGGCTTTTATCTGCGATAATGTGACCGGCTTTTTCATTGCCTTTAATGGTTTTAAATCGACCACAACCCAGTTCGTATCGTCTGTTGTTGGGTCTTGGTATGCTTCTTTTACAATCTCTGCAATGCCCACAATATTAAGTCCTTCATTGCTGTGGTAATACAATACCTGGTCGCCTTTCTTCATTGCTCTCAGGTTGTTGCGTGCTGCATAATTGCGAACTCCATCCCAGGATGTTTTTTTATCTTTTACAAATTGTTCCCAGCTATATTTATGAGGTTCCGATTTTACGAGCCAGTAGTTCATTGCTAAATGAATATTGTAAGTGATTAATTGTTTAATCCAAAGATTCTGCGTGATGTTCTGTTTGTGCTTTAAAAGCAACATACAACTGTTCCTGTATAGAACTGTTGGTTTTATTTTCAATAACCCGACCGTCAATTTCATTTACCGGTGTGAGTTCGCCCATGGTTCCGGTGGTAAATATTTCATCTGCGTTATAAAATTCAGAAATAGAAATATTACGTTCTACGGCTTCTATTTTTAAATCTTTTGCCAAAGCCAGAACCGTTTTTCTCGTAACACCGGTAAGGCACGCATCAGCATGTGGCGTAAGCAATACATTATCCTTTACCATGAAGATATTGCAGGCGTTGGTTTCTGCCACAAAGCCTAAATTATCAAGCATGATAGCGTCATCGGCATTGTGTAAATTGGCTTCTATTTTAGCCAGAATATTATTGATGAGATTGTTATGATGAATCTTCGAATCCAAATGCACGGGAGAGTTGCGGCGCACTGAAGAGGTAACCAATTTTACCCCGGCAGAATTGTTATAAACAGGCGGTTTATGCTCGGCAAGCACAATCAGGCAACAGCCATCCTGGTTCAATCGCGGATCCATGCCTGATGTAATTTTCTCGCCTCGTGTCAAAGTCAAACGGATATGAACGCCATCGTGCATGTTGTTCGCTGCAAGGGTTTGCTTAATGGCTTTTTTTATAAATTCTTTGGATGGAATATTGGCAAACATCAGCGTTTTTGCAGATGCATGCAAACGAGCCAGATGATCCGTAAGGTGAAACACTTTTCCATTGTAAACGCGCAATCCTTCCCACACTGCATCGCCGCCCTGTACTGATGAATCGAACACAGAAACCTTCGCTTCTGCACGGGGATATACATTGTCTTTTACAAAAATGAAAATGTCTTTATTCAGCAGATTGAACTGTTGCTGCATATTGTAGATGTTAAGCTTTGATGGAATATTGATTCAGCAAATCATAGTATTGTTTGCATTCTTCGTAAAGCGGTAGCAGATTGTTTGGTAAATCGCGGCTGCTTGTTTCCTGCTGCGCAAAATGAGTGGACTGATGCACATTTTTATACCAATGCTTTGCCCATACGCCGTCATAACTTTTGGGTCCGGCCGGCCACGAAAGCATGTCTTTATAAAAAGGAATATCCAATGCTTCGCACAATTTAGATAAAATTAGTTCCGGGTTTTTTAAAATCCCGGCTGAATTCAACACAACCGGAGTCCTTTTTTTTTCGGTTAAATAACGGAAAAGCCAGGCCTGCTTTTCAATGCCTACATCGTCCATTTTTACATCCTGAATCACTTGCGCATACGAAGCAATAATTTGTTTCGGATCTCGGATATAAATGACGTTACACGTATTGAGTAAAAAACCAGGCTCCATATCTGCCAAGTGATGCGTCATTTGTTTAAAAAACAGTACCGGCTTATGGTAGTTTTTAAAAAAAATATCCTGAATAACATGATTGCTATCGTTGTCCTGCGCCGCAAGTATTTCTTCTTTTCCCGGATGTCCGGCTCCGCTCACGCGCAGGTAATGTGCGTATAAAGGTTCATCAAACACAATGGTATCAGGGCGCTGCGCAAAAGAATACATCAACGCTGTTGAAAGATTTCGCGGGCTGCTCCACAAACAGATACGCTTTGATGTCATGTAAGTGAGTGGTGAATAGTGAACAATAAACAGCGAAAGATGATTTTCGCAAAACTGATACCCGGTAGCTCATCAGTCAAACATCGCTAATACATCTGCAAGGTGCAGCACTTTCAGGTTCGAATGTTTATTATGAATTGCACCGTTGATGTGCATCAGGCAACTCATATCCGTACTGATGATGTACTCGGCGGCAGTTGCCGTAGCATTTGTTACTTTCTGATCGCCCATTGCCATGCTGATAGCTTCAAACTTTATGGCGAAAGTGCCGCCGAAACCACAACAGGTTTCTACGTCGTTCATCTCCGTTACCTCCAATCCTTTTACATGGCTCAATAAGGTGCGTGGTTCCTGTTTGATACCGCATTCGCGCAACGCCGCACAGCTATCATGATACGTAGCTTTTGCAGGAAACGAGGCGCCCAAATCTTCCTTCTTTAAAACGTGAATGAGGAAAGATGAAAACTCGTATAGCCGGTTGCTGATTTCCTTTACTTTATCTGATCCCGGAAACAAAGTGCTGTAATAATTTTTTACAAAACCCGCGCAGCTTGCACTGGGTGTTACAATGTATTCCGAACCTTCAAAATCACTCATGAACTTGCGGCACACCTCCTTTGATTCTGCGCGATAACCTGCATTAAAAGCCGGTTGTCCGCAGCAAGTCTGGTTTGCATTATAGTTTATTGTGCAGCCGCATTTCTCCAGCACTTTCACCATGTTGAAAGCTACCGAAGGATATAACTGGTCAATAAAACAGGGAACAAATATGCTAATGTTCATTTGTGTATTTCGAGTAAAAAATCAAAAATATAAAGTAAAGGCGACAGAGGAAATTAAGTATGGATTGATTTTAAATAAAGAAGATTGGAATTTGGGCCCGCTTTAGCAAAAGCCCAATCATTGCCCGGAACCTTGATTAGAGGATTCTTGCTGCTTCGACACGCAAGAATCACAACTGTCGATCATAAAACCGACGAACGATGGTTACCAAAAAAAGTATTTCATTTCAAACTGAACTCCGGTCAAATTGCCTTTTTCGAGCTTTAATTCTCCGGCTATAGCGTTCGTGCCAGTGCAATCATTTTGATGGCTGTAATAGCAGCTTCCTCGCCTTTATGACCGTGCTTACCGCCGATGCGTTCCATTGCCTGCTCTTCTGTATTGACGGTTAAAACGCTGAAGATAGTAGGTGCATCAAGGTTCATATTTAACCACACGATGCCTTCGGTTACGGCTTTGCATACATACTCAAAATGCGGCGTATCGCCTTTAATGACGGCGCCAAGCGTAATAAACGCATGCACACGTTTATCCTTATTTTTTGCATACAGCTTTACCGCATACGGAATCTCAACGGCGCCAGGCACAACAATAGTTTCATGCCTGATGTTTTGCTCATCAAGCACTTTCATAGCGCCTTCTTCCAGCTTATCCGCAATGTGTGCGTTCCATTCCGTTTTCACCAGAACAACAAAGGCATCCGTCAGTTGGGGGATGCCTTTGTTCAATTCAATATTTCCTGTAGATGCCATTAGTTTACACCGAGATCGTTTGGTTCCACGCTTAAGCGATAAATGTATTTGTCAACCTGAGAGCCACGTTGCGTGCCCGGGAATTTATCTTTTAGTTCCTTGTACATATCAAGTGCTTCTTTGTTCTTGCCAAGCACTTCGCTCAGCAATGCGGCACGGAATAAATATTCAGCACTATTGTCTTTATCATCTTCAAATGTGCCGGCTGCTTTTTTATAAGCATCTACAGCTTCGCTCTTTTTATTCACTTCGCTGTAAGCATCGCCGAGACAACCATACGCCATCATCTGCACCGGTTTCGAATCGGTTGAAAAATCAGCCAGGTACTTTACAGCTTCATTATAACTGCCCAAACGAAGATCGCAAACGCCCGCATAATACTTAGAAAGATTAGCCGATTTAGTGCCATCGTAATTTTTAATGATGTACAAAAATCCTTTGTTAACACCATCACCATCCAGTGCCTTACGCAGCGAATCCTGCCCAAAGTATTGCTGTGCTTTAAAAATGGCATCCTGCGCTTTTTCTTCCCTGGGTTGCACTACCAGCGCATTATATCCTAACCAGGCACCAAAGCCAACGATTAATATCACCAGTACAATTGCAGCCGGCCTCGCATATCGTATCCATGCTCTTTGCGGATCCCCCGCCGGTTGCTGCCGCACCGTTGCCCTGCTCACATTTGTTTCAACAGCCATAGTTGTTGTATTGAATATATTTGATTTACAATTTACAATCAGTTCTTGTCTTATTTGTCATCACTCACTTAATCGGTGATGAACGGATAGTTCTGGTCGTTATATACATCGCCATACACTTCGCTTTCATCCGGCCAGGCGCTTTCTTCTGCGAAGGTCACGCTATCTTCCACTAATTTATTAATGCGATCGTCAATGGCTTTGATTTCTTCGTCGGTAGCAAAGTTGTTTTCCTTAATGGTGCCCAGCACAGAACTGATCGGGTCTTTGCCGCGATACTCTTCTACTTCCTCCTTGGTTCTGTACTTCTGCGGGTCGCTGATGGAGTGACCTTTGTAGCGATATGTTTTCATTTCCAGCAGGGTAGGGCCACCACCTTCACGCGCACGCTTCACGGCACGTTCTACCGCTTCATGTACAGCTTCCGGATGCATTCCGTCAACCTTATCGCCCGGCATTTCGTAAGAGTCTGCAAGCTTATAAATGTCAAGTACATTCGATGTTCTTTCCACCGATGTACCCATTGCGTAGTGATTGTTTTCGCAAATGAAAATCACCGGTATCTGCCACAGCATGGCAAGATTGAAGGTTTCGTGCAGGATACCCTGGCGTGCGGCACCATCACCAAAATAGCAAAGGCAAACATTGTCGGTGCCTTTATATTTTTCGGCAAAAGCGATACCCGCACCTGCACCGATTTGTGCACCCACAATACCATGCCCGCCAAACATAAAATGCTCTGAGCTAAAGAAGTGCATACTGCCGCCTTTGCCTTTGGCAACGCCGGTAGCTTTGCCATATAGTTCAGCCATACAGGCATCGGCGCTTACACCTTTTGCCAGCGCCAGACCATGGTCGCGGTAACCTGTAATAAACGGATCTTCCTGCCGCGTAGCCGTCATGCAGCCGGCAGCGATCGCTTCCTGGCCAATATAGGCGTGGAAGAAGCCACGGATTTTACCCGCCATCTTATACATTTCTTCGGCTTTCAGTTCAAACTGGCGAATGAGCTGCATCAGCTCGTACCAGTATAGATAGGTTTCTTTAGAAAACTTTGTCGGCACTGCGTTCTGTTTTGAGGCGGCAAATATAGTGGAAAGAGGAATTGGTTTCGGGTGATGTGTGATAAGGTTTTTTAAAGATGATTTTGTTGAATGGAGTTCAGTTTATGTAAGTATTGGCATTGTCTACTGTAAAAAGGATATCAATACTTGTAAATACAGGCTGTCAATACAGTCAAAATATTTTTGTTCAAAGTCGCAATGAAATATTATTAGCAACTTCTGTGGCTGCTATAAATAAAGTAAAGGTTTGCCTGTTTGCTTTGAGGGCGCAACAATTGAATATATCGAGAAATATTATTGCAAATAACGTTAGGCTTATTACCATAAGTGCAAGCATTGCAATTTCAAAAGTTTTAATTTTTGCTCCGCATTTTTGGTAAAAGTTTTCTTCGTAAAGTCGCAAAATTTATTTAGTCAAAATTCCTTTTTCCACACTTTCAGTAATTAGTTGTTCAGCATATTCCCAAATGGCAGTTGATCCATCTTTAATTACTTTTTTCTTATCATATACCATTTGGTAAGGCACATTAAATTCTTTCCACGTGCCGCCATTGTTAGTCGTGTTTTGAAGCAAGGGTTCAAGCCTGTCCATTGATCTTGCAAACTTCGCTTCGTCTGTTTTTCCTTCTTCAAATTCCTGCCAGGTGGCTATAAAATCTTCTGCCTGCTCTTCCGGTAACAGCCCGAAAATTCGCTTTGCCGAAATTAGTTCTTCTTCTGTATTTGTATGATTTTTTGCCGTGTCATAAAGAAAAGTATCACCGGCATCTATTTCAACAATATCATGTATCAAAACCATTTTCAACACCTTAAGAACATCAATTGGTTTGTCAGAATGTTCGGCCAGTACAAGCGTCATCATCGCTAAATGCCAGCTATGTTCTGCATCATTTTCATGCCTGTCGCTGTTAAACAATTTCGTTTTGCGCTGTATGTATTTCAGCTTATCAATCTCTTTTATAAAACTGATTTGTTTCAGTAAATTATCCGTCTGCATGATGCCCTGATTTTCGAAAAACTGCAAATATGATAATGATCCGTTAGCCGCTGAGCTTCGTTTTTTGAGCAACAAGTTCCGTAGGTGTCAACCCAATTGTTTTTAAAGCGACCGAAAAATGCGATAAATTTTCAAACCCTAAATCAAGGTAAATATCGGATGCTTTTCTCTTCTTTTTATCCAGATAAAGGTAAGCTTTCTGCCATCTTCTCTTTACCAGCCAATGGCTTGTGCCTGCTTGTCTGAAAAGTTCAATCTTACTTTATAAAAAGTCTGGTTTGCTAAGCGAGTTGTGTTCAATTAAAAGTACCTGCAACGTTTCGGTATTGCCGGAGGCGGGATATTCTGTGTTCCGTCAGCCAATACTGAAGCTCATTTTTATTTTGTCGCTGAAGATAACTGCAAATGCTCAACAGCGAAATGTCGGCCCCGCTTTTGGCAATACGATTGTTGGCTGTAGTTTTTTTCTTCATAAATGCACTCGGTTCTTACTTTAATGTTACTACATTGTACCATAAATATTTTTATAAATCTGACTTATTACGGATGATGGAGACACCATCCGGTAGCGTTTTGTCGGCTGCGTGTCCCACCCGTCGAAATGTGAAAAAAATTGTGTTACACTGTACTATTCATGTCATCGAGAATGTATTTTGTATCGCCATTTTTAAAAGTTAATTATAATTTACCGGCAGTGTAAAGGCAGAGGAAGGCTTCATGCGCCAAAAAACACTAAACAAAGCCGCAGACATAAACATATCATAACAAAAAAAGGGTTTGCTTTGTGGCAAACCCTTCATATTTCTATCAACCACCAACAATCAACTACAAACTCAACACTCACCTCCCCGGTCTCTTCGGCGGCATCACCGCTTTCGCCGGTTGGTTATTGTTGTTAATTACTTTCTTTTTACTCGTATCCGTTGGTATCTGGCTTTCCGGTCCCACGTTATCGTATGGGTTATCAGCCGATGGCGGCGGCTGTTGCTGCTGGCTGCCGTCATAGTCTTCCGCCGAGCCATTGCCCGCATCTTCCCCTTCAGCGCCAAGCTGCTGCGGCATATCATTCACCCAATCGTATATAATATCATTCTTCATCATTTCCGGTTTCGTAAATACCGATTTTGTATCAATCGCCAGGCTTTTATCAGCCGATACTTTTTTGTAAAACAAACCCCATATCGGCAACGCCACCGATGAGCCCTGACCCAAACTTGTACTCGCAAAACGAATGAAGCGGTCGTCGCAACCCGTCCACGTACCACAAAGCAACTGCGGCGTATAACCCATAAACCACGCATCGCTGTTATCGTTGGTCGTGCCCGTTTTGCCGGCAATATCGCCGCTCACGCCATAGCTCCAGATGCGCCTGCCCGTACCAAATTTCAGCACACCTTCCATCATGCTGATAATGTAGTAAGCCGTCACTTCGTTGATCACTTCCTTACGCTGCGGCTGGTTAGCCTGCAGCACGTTCCCGTTCTTATCTTCAATGCGGGTTATATAAAGGGGCTTCACATTAAAGCCCCTGCCGGGAAACATACTATAAGCCTGCACCATCTCGAACAACGAAATCTCTTCCGAGCCTAACGCAATAGAAGGGTAGGGCTCAATGTTCGTAGTCACGTTGCAGGTATGCAGAAACTCCACAAAACGTTTAGCGCCCTCGCTGCCATTGCCCAGTTGCTTCATTATATAAGCCGTCGCGCAGTTTCTGCTCCATGCCAGCGCCTGCGCCATCGGCATCGTTCTGCCGGTGCACGATGTAGTTGTTGCCGGCACCATACCCAGGCTGCCAAAGCTCTGCTGCACATCCACCACAGGTGTGTTTGGGGTAAAGCCCGCGTCTTCTATGGCAAGGCTGTACAGCAGCGGTTTTATAGTAGAGCCAACCTGTCTTTTTGTGTTGATGTTTACGTGGTCGTACTTAAAGTTTTTAAAGTCGATACCGCCCACCCAGGCTTTCACTTCGCCATTCAGCGGGTCCATTGCCATAAAGCCAGCCTGCAGCATTTGCCGGTGATATTTGATGCTGTCGTAAGGCGTCATCACCGTATCTTTTTTGCGGTCTTTATTCCACGCAAACACAGTCATCGGCACTTTCTCGCTAAACGATTTCTTGATGTCAGCATCATCTATTCCTTCCTTCTTCATGTTCTTCCAGCGCTCGCTTGCCTGCATAGCTGCCTGCAGCACATTCTCATGTCCCTTCCACACCGATCCGTTTTTTACATTGCTTTGCGAGCTGAGTATCTTTTGCATGGCGGCTATATGCTGCGCCACGGCTTCCTCGGCATCCAGTTGCATCCGCGGGTTAATGGTCGTGAATATCTTCAAACCATCACGATACAAATCATACGAATCGCCGGTTACTTTTTTATGTGTCTTACACCATTTCTTCATTTCCTCGCCCAGCACCGCGCGGAAATAAGGCGCCAGTCCTGCACTTTCATCCAGCTTTTCATACTGCAGCGTTATAGGTTGCGATTTAATCTCGCCCGCCCTTCCGGTCGACAGGTAATTATTACGAACCATCTGGTCAAGCACAACGTTCCGGCGTTCTCTCGCACGTGCCGGGTACTTACGGGGGTTATAAGCCGTAGAGGCTTTCAGCATACCAATCAATACCGCAGCTTCACCTACATTCAGCCTGTCGGGTTCCTTACTAAAGAATGTTTTTGCCGCATTGCGCACGCCATACACGTTATCGCCAAACGGTACTGTATTTAAATAAAGAGTAATAATTTCTGCCTTCGTAAAGTTGCGCTCCAGCTTAATGGCAATGATGCCTTCCTTTATCTTCTGGATCAAGCGCTTTACAGGGTTGCGGCTATAGTTGGTAAATAAATTTTTCGCCGTCTGCATAGTAATGGTGCTCGCACCACCCTCGCCACCCAGCGACGAAATGGCTCTTCCCAGCGCGCGCGCATCAATGCCGCTGTGCTGGTAAAAACGCTCATCCTCCGTAGCCACCAGCGCGTTCACCACATCTTTGCTGATGTCTTTATATTCCACGTTCACACGGTCTTCCAGGTAATACTTTCCCATCAGGGTGCCATCGGCCGCATATACCTGGCTGGCAAGCGAGGCAGAAGGATTTTGCAACTCTTCAATGGTAGGCATTTTACCAAATACACCATAGTTGGCGCACAGGATAACGGTAACAACAGAAGCAATACCAACAAAGAAAGCCCACCACAACAGTTTGGTAGCTCTTCCCTTTCCTTTTGTTTTTTTCATAAGTTCTAAAGAATACAGTAATCAAACGCTCAACGCGAAAACAATAGTGCGAAAGTAAGTGAAGCAATTGTTATACTGCGGGCGGTGGATATTGCCAGTTGGTAATTGTCAATTGTTAATTACCGAACATTGTAATTTTAATCTACGGTAATGGTTCTCAACTGACCATTAATAATTGCCAATTACCAATATGAAATACTACCTCATAGCCGGTGAAGCCAGTGGCGACCTGCATGGCAGCAACCTGGTAAAGGAATTGCACAAGCTGGATGCAAACGCCAACATCCGCTGCTGGGGTGGCGACCTTATGCAGGCTGCCGGTGCCACGCTGGTAAAGCATTACCGCGAGCTTGCCTTTATGGGGTTTACGGAGGTAATCATAAACCTGCGAACCATTTTAAAAAATATTTCTTTTTGCAAAGAAGACATACAACAATTCAAGCCCGATATTCTCCTGTTGATTGATTATCCCGGCTTCAATCTCCGCATCTCCGAATGGGCAAAACAACAAGGCTATAAAATTGTGTTCTACATCTCTCCGCAGGTATGGGCGTGGAAAGAGAATCGTGTAAAAAAAATGAAAACCACCATCGACCACATGATGGTTATTCTGCCCTTCGAAAAAGACTATTACAAAAATAAATGGAACTGGGAGGTGGAATATGTAGGTCATCCATTGGTGCAGGTAATTGATTCTTACAAAGAGAAGATGACAGATGACAAATGGCAGATGACGGCAGAAATACAACCAACCACTCACCACTTATCACTCGCCACTCACCATATCATCGCCCTTCTTCCCGGCAGCCGCAAACAAGAGATATTAAAGAAATTGCCGATTATGCTGGAGGTAAGCAGGCTATTTCCTGATTATCATTTTGTGGTTGCAAAAGCGCCGGGACAGGAAGAAGCGTTTTACAATGATCTGTTGAAAGGCTACAACAATTTATCATCTGTTTCGGGAAAAACCTACGATTTATTATCAAAATCAACCGCTGCATTGGTTACCAGCGGCACAGCAACGCTTGAAACGGCGCTCTTTGGCGTGCCCGAAATTGTGTGCTACAAAGGCAGCCGCATCTCTTACGAAATTGCAAAACGGTTGATTACCATTAAATACATTTCACTGGTCAATTTAATCATGGATAAGCCAGTTGTAAAAGAACTGATACAACATCAGCTAACCGTATCAAACATTACCGCCGAACTGGAATTATTATTAACCAACGAAGAAAGAAAACGCGAACTAAAGCAAGATTATGCTGAGCTAAAACAAAAGCTTGCCGCCGGTGGCGATGCCTCTGCAAAAGCCGCAGCCAGCGTGTATCGCATCGCTTTGGAAGCGGTTAAAAGTGATCAATAAAATTGAGTGTTCCCTGGAAAGATTTCGGTTCATGTTGAAGTGCTTTTTCTAATTGTTTATAAACCGGTTCCAGTTTTGTTTTATCATCTGCTTTTCCTTCCACCACATGCCATTGAACGGTCTTATTTGTTTTGGTTGATTCAACAGCCGGGCGGTTAGTCTGGATGATGATTTTATAATCCGTTCCTGTAATGCTAAGCCTGAAACGTTCCGATTGCTTCGAACGATAAATACGTTCGGCGGTTAGCGTCAGTAACACTCCATCCACATCTGCTTTAAAAGAAAACGTCACGCGGTAAAAGTATAGTGTGGTACGGAAACCATTTGGTAAAAGCTGGCGTGTTATTTACTTCTTCATTAGAATGCTTTCTTTTACTTTGTAACCGGCACGTTTGCTAATCGGCATATTTATCATTTGGCTAAATTATTTTATTCTATTGTGCAAAATTTTCAGATTCTTTCGGATGACCTTTTGAAGCGGTTTGAACGCGGTGTAAAGTCGTCAGTAAAAACATGCTTTCAGAAACTGTCGGAAAAAGAGTTCACGCTGAACGATTTTACAAATTATATAACGGCTGGTGCCGTGGCTTCATCACAGATAGAAGGAAGCACTCTTGACCTAAATAGCTTTTATCAAAGCAAAGCCAACAAGATAAACGCAAAAGAAGTAGCTGAAATAGAAGATTTGCTGAAGGCTTATGAGTATTCAAAAAACCATACTCTTTCGCAGAAATCGCTATTGGTTTGTCATGGTTTGTTGTCAAAATCATTTACCAATATTACCCGGAAGCAAAAAGGAAAATACCGGCAAGCGATGGTTGGCATTCATGGCTGGAATGGCCTGGTGTATGTAGCTGTGGAAGCAGAGAATATTGCAACTGAAATGAATAAATTATTTGCAGATATTTCTATGTTGCTTGATGAAAAACTTACCCTGAAACAAACATTGTATTACGCAGGCTTTATTCATTTTTTATTTGCTAAAATTCATCCTTTTGCCGATGGCAACGGCAGAGCAGCCAGGCTTCTTGAAAAATGGTTTTTGGTTTCTGTATTAGGCGATGCCGTGTGGAGCGTGCCTTCAGAAAAATATTATTACGACAACCGGGCTGCTTATTACAATGGACTAAACATTGGTATAAATTATTACGAGTCTTTAGAACGAATAGATAACATCCTTCCCTTTCTCAAACTACTGCCGGAAGCTGTTTGTTATACACCTGTTGGTTAAAAAGTTTTTCATAATAAAAAATGCCTACTATTGAGTATGAATTAATACCAACATGGACAATACAAAATCAAACCTCGCCGTACTGATAGACGGTGATAATGCGCAACCCAAACTGATACAGCAAATACTGGAAGAGGTATCCAAATACGGCAAAGCTACCATCCGCCGCATTTATGGCGACTGGACAACACAGAACATGAATGGATGGAAAGAAATGATTAATGAACATTCATTCAGCCCGGTTCAAAAGTTTTCTTACACAACAGGAAAAAACTCAACCGATAGCTCTCTGATTATTGATGCAATGGATATTTTACATGGCAATAAGATAGATGGTTTTTGCATTGTATCCAGCGACAGCGACTATACAGGTTTAGCAAAGCGCATCCGCGAGGAAGGCATGTTTGTAATGGGAATCGGGGAAAAGAAAACGCCAAAAGCGTTTGTGCAATCGTGCGAAATTTTTACTTACAGCGAAAACATAAGCAGGGAAATAAAACCGCCAAAGCCGGAAGAAAAGAAGAGGGCATCAGATACACCGAAGCTGGAACAAACAATTGATAAGGCATTTGATATTTCAATCGGCGAAGATGAAGAAGTATCCATTGCCAAGATTGGCCCCAACCTCAGAAAAATTGATCCCAGCTTTGATACCCGGACGTTTGGTTTTAAAACGCTCACACAAGTGTTTGAAAGCCTTCCTAAATATGAAGTCCTCCGCAACGAAGTAAAAGGCTTGAACCAGCCTTTGGTAAGACTGAGGAATTAAGAATTATGAACACCATAAACTGTCATCTATAATCAACTATCAGCTATTCACCCCTTCACTAATTACCGGCTCGCTCGTCTCTTTCGCTTCTGCCTGTTTTACTTTATGCCTGCCGGATAAAAAAGTATACACAGCCGGTATTACAAACAAGGTAAGAATTAATGAAAAAAGGAGACCGCCAACTACCACAATCCCAAGCGGGATGCGGCTTGTAGAGGCTGCGCCAAGGCTTAATGCAATCGGTAAAGCACCCAGCGAAGTGGCTAAACTCGTCATTAATATCGGGCGTAAACGTTGCGTGGCGGCTTCTGTTACAGCTTCCATTTTATCTAATCCCTGTTCACGTTTCTGGTTGGCAAATTCAACGATAAGAATACCGTTTTTCGTTACCAGTCCTATAAGCATGATCATACCAATTTCAGAAAAAATATTGAAGGTCTGCCCGAATATCCAGAGACTCAGCATAGCGCCTGCCAATGCCAGCGGCACGGTAAGCATAATAGCCAGCGGATCAACAAAACTTTCAAACTGCGCAGCCAGTAAAAGGTAAATAAGAATAAGCGCCAGTCCGAATGCAAAGAAAATATTTGAAGAGCTTTCGGCATAATCACGCGAAGCGCCGCTAAGCGCTGTTTGAAAAGATGGATCTAATGTTTTATTGGCGATTGCCTGCATAGCTGCAATGCCATCGCCCGTGGTAAAGCCTTCGTTCAGTGACGCCGAAATAGTAGCCGCTTTATAACGATTGAAATGATATAAAGTTGCCGGGCTTTGGCTTTGTTTCATACTCACTACAGAGCTTAACGGAATGTTTTGACCGCTGCTGTTTTTTACATAAATATTGTTGATGTCTGCCGGTTTATTCCGGTCTTTGCGCTCTACCTGCGCAATCACCTCGTACTGATATCCATTCATGATGAAATAAGCAAGACGACCACCGCTGAAAGCGCTTTGCATGGCTGCAATAACATCGGTTGTGCTTAAGCCTAAATCCCTGGCTTTAATGCGGTCAACGGTTACCTGCAGTTCGGGGCGGTTGAACTTTAAATTGACATCCACATTGGCAAACGTTTTATCCTGCCTTGCCGCATCCAGGAACTTTGGAATGATTTCTTTCAGTTTATTCAAATCCTGGTTTTGCAAAATAAACTGCACCGGCAAACCAGAGCGCGAGCCCGAGCCAACGGCAATCGTTTGTTCCTGTATGGCGAAAATGCGAGCATCATTAAAGCGCGTCAACTTCTTCTGTAAATCATCGGTAATCTGCTGCTGGCTGCGGCTTCGCTCTCCCGGGTCAACGAGGGCAATGCGGGGCTGCGATGTATTGTTGGAACCACCGGCAGGCGTGCGCGCAAACACGAAGTCGCGCTCCGGCACCGAATCGTATAAATAGTTGGCAATGCTGTCAGAAACGTTTTGCATGTACGTGTAGCTGGTGCCTTCCGGGCCGGTTACGGTAAGTCGTATGCTGCTCCTGTCTTCCAGCGGTGCCAGCTCGCTTTTTAATGAGCCTGAGATCAGCCAGATCAGCACGCCGCAGATTACGATGATGATCCACGCCAGCCATCTCACATTCAGGAAGCGGCGAAGCACGTTATGGTAACCGTCTTCCATCTTTATAAAGAACGGTTCCGTCTTTTCATAGAACTTGCCATGACCTGCTTTTTTGCTGGTTAGAAACACATTCAGTACAGGTGTTATGGTTAAAGAAACGAAAGCAGAGATAAGCACTGCCGCTGCCAGCACTACGCCGAATTCGCGGAACAACCTGCCAACAAATCCTTCTAAAAAAATGACCGGCAGAAACACGACAGCCAGCGTAAGAGAAGTAGAGATTACCGCGAAGAAAATTTCTTTACTGCCTTCTATAGCCGCCTGCCGGATGGGCATGCCCTGCTCAAACTTGCGGAATATATTTTCCGTTACCACAATGCCGTCATCTACCACAAGACCGGTAGCTAATACAATGCCCAGCAGCGTTAGTACATTAATGGAAAAACCGGAGATGTACATAATAAAAAATGTGGCGACCAGCGAGATGGGAATGTCAATCAAAGGTCGTATCGCCGTAAGCCAGTTGCGGAAGAAAACAAAGATGACAAGCACAACAAGCGCGAAAGAAATCATGAGTGTTTCTTCCACTTCGCTCAATGAGTTACGGATGTTTTTTGTATTGTCAATCAGGGTATGAAACTCAACATCCTGCTTGTTGCCTTTCTTTATTTCTGCAAGCCGTTTATCAAATTCATCAGCAATTGCAATATTGTTGGCGCCCGGCTGCGGAATGATGGCAAGACCCACCGCATTCACGCCGTTATACTTCCAGCTTTGCTCCAACTGTTCAGGACCAATTTCCACACGGGCTACATCGCTTAAGCGGATAATGCCGGCACTGTCTTCCTTAATAATCAGATCGCGGAACTGCTGTTCCGATGTTAAACGACCCAAGGTGCGGATGGTAAGCTCGGTATTGTTTCCGTAAATTTTTCCCGGCGGCAATTCTACATTCTCTGCATTCAATGCGGTGCGCATATCGCTGAACGAAACATTATACGCATTCATTTTATCAGGGTTCAGCCACAGGCGCATCGCGTATCTCTTTTGCCCGAAAATATTGACCGCGCTTACCTGGTTAATGGTCTGCAACTGCTGCTGCAACACATTTTCTGCATAATCGCTCAATTGCAGCAAGCTCATGGTGCGGCTTTGCACGGCAAGGATTAAAATAAAATCGCTGTTGGCATCGGCTTTTGTTACAATCGGCGCGGCATCAATATCCTGCGGTAAATTGCGCTGCGCCTGGCCCACTTTATCGCGCACATCGCTGGCAGCGGCTTCTAAATCCTGACCTAAGTTAAACTCAACTGTAATATAACTGCTGCCTAACGAGGAGGAGGACGTAATGGTACGTATGCCCGGTATGCCGTTGATCTGTTTTTCTATGGGTTCTGTAATCTGGCTCTCAATAATGTCCGCATTCGCTCCTGTATAATTTGTATTCACTGTTATAATCGGCGGATCAATGGCCGGGTAATCGCGCACGGCAAGGAAGGAAAACCCAACCACGCCAAACAGGATGATGATGAGGTTCATGACCGTAGCCAGTACCGGCCGATTGATGGAAAGCTCGCTGATGTTCATTCGTTGTAGTTGATGGTTGATAGTTGACAGATGGAGAATGTTTTTATGTTCTGTCAGGTATCAACTCTTTTATGTTACCTCATAATTGATAATAAGTACTTGAAGCAGCTATGTATTTTTTGTCAACTACCAACTATCAACCACTTTATTGTATTCCCTTCCGTACAAACTGTTCCAATGTTTTTACGCTGCGCACTTTCAGCTCGCTGTTCGGGCGCGCAAATAAAACGCCGGTGACTACCACCGTATCGCCTTGCTGAATGCCTTTTGTAATTTCCGCTGTGCTTGATTGACGGATGCCTGTCTGGATGTCCGTCATTTTTGCTTTGCCATCTTTTACCAGTATCACCTGGTCGCTTTGGTCGCCGGGAATAATGGCATTGGTAGGAATGAGGATGGCATTTTTATTTATGCTTGCGCCGATATACACTTTTACAAAAGCGCCGGGGTTGCTGCTGCCTTCATCTAATAATGCACGAACAATTAAGTTGCGTGTCGATTGGTTTACCTGCGGCTCTACAGCTAATATTGTAGCTGTGTTTTTTGCCTGCTTTGCCTTATCAATCTCCACACTTATTTTATTTCCAACCTGAATTACATTGCTATATTCTTCGGGCAGTGTGAAATCAATTTTAGTACGGGTGGTTTGTTGTAAAGTAGCTATCACGCTGCTCTCCGTTACAAATGCTCCCGGGCTCACCTGGCGTAAGCCCAAAGTGCCGCTGAAAGGCGCCCGGATCACCGTTTTATCTACCAGTGCATTGGTATATTGAATGTCTGCTTTTAAACCTTCTACCTGGTTTACAACCGCATCATAATCTGCCTGGTTTACACCTTGTATGTCGAGCAGTTGATTCAGCCTTTTTTCGTTGGCTTCGGCAAGCTTTAGCTGTGCGGCTGATTTTACAATTTGCGCACGCAGATCGGCATCATATACGCGGGCAAGCACTGTGCCCTGTTCTACATGTTTTCCTTCCGGAACGCTGAGATAAATAAGCCGCCCGGTTACCTGTGGATGCAGTTCTACCGTTTCATTGGCAATCACGGTGCCGTTAGCTTCTATCGTATCAGTAATAGAAGATGGCTGCGCAACCATCGCATCTACAATAGTTGGCTGTTTGCCACTTGCTTTTGCATCTTTTTTCGAAGCATCTTTTTTTTCGCCGCAGGCAAAAAGAGTGATGGCAGTAATAAGGAGACAGGATGTATGTTTAAACAAATGACGCAAGCCGAAAGAACACTGCATGAAGAGAATGATTTGATAACCTGCCGATAAAAATTAAAGATAGAGGCAGGCACGCCTTAATAAACAGCTAAAGATATGCCTAACGGTAGAAACATAAAATTAGAAGGCGAATAAGTAATCGGTCGGTATAAAAGAGAGAATAGAATTTGAAATTCATTTTTGTAAGGTCCCATTATTGCCCGAAACCTTGATTGGTCGCAGCGGACAACCGTCAATGAGGAAAGTGACGGATGATAGTTACCAAAAGCTGTATTTTTTATTCAAATGAATCTATGAATAACGAAAGAAAGAAACAGGATTTTTTGCTATCATATTTTTTTTGAATTGGTTTTCCGGGAAACGTCAATAAACTACGGGAGAATATATGAATCGGCTATAGAAAATACCAATCTGTTTTAATGCGTTTAATTACAACTCCAGCTTATAAAAATTGATTGCATTTTTACTCCAGAAATTTTCCTTCTCCGATTGTGTGAAGGGTAACAGATAATCTTCCAGCACCTGAATCCATCGCTTATATGTTGTAGCTAATAAACATACCGGCCAATCGGAACCAAACATTACCCTGTTGGCACCAAAAGCTTTCCAAATTATATTGAGAAAAGGCGTAAAATTTTGTGGCTGCCAATGCTTCCAGTCGGCTTCTGTAGCCATACCTGATATTTTGCACCACACATTTGGAAACTGCGCAACGAGATTGATCTTTTTTGCCCAGTCTTCTGTTTTATTGTGTTTTATATCCGGCTTTGCGATGTGGTCGATTACAAATTTTTGTTCAGGATGTTGTTGTAAAAATTCGGGCAGGTATTGTAGCTGACCGGGGAAAATGAGGATGTCGTAGGTAAGGTCAAACGATCTAAGTTTTTTGATGCCATTCATAAAGGCAGGTGTCAGCATAAAAGAAGGATTTGTTTCGCCCTGCAGAATGTGACGGAATCCTTTTATCTTTTTTTCTTTTGCTTGTTGCTGAAGTTTTTCTTCAATATCATTTGCGCATAAATCTACCCATCCTACAACGCCTTTGATAAAAGGAAAACCAGTTGCCAGCAACAGCAGGAATTCTGTTTCTTTTTCTGATTGATCTGCTTGTATCGCCACACATCCAAACACGCCGCTATCCTGCATTTCAGCATGTAAATCGGCTGGCATAAAGTCTCTGCGGATGATGCTCATGTCATCTGTTATCCAACTGTCTTTTACCGGGTTAAACTTCCAGAAATGCTGATGTGAATCGATACGAAGCATGTGCGAAATTTTATACGCAGAGCTAAGAATTTTTAAACATAAATTTTGAAAGCTTCCCTAAAATAAGTGCTGAACAACAATTAAGTGGATGCTTAAACGTGATAAAATAGCAGCCATTTATAGCTCAGCGCTTTTACTTCAGCATGTGAAATAATTTTTCATTTGTGAAAAGATATTTTCGCTTTTTGTGTTGGCCTAGAAATTGTTGCTTTCCCAAACATTAAATGAACACTTATGATATTCGCAGAGCTGCAAACGGAAAATGTTTTTAACGGGTTCGGTTACGGTACTGATCCGGATTATGCTCCCACTATTACGGCGTACGACGAAGAAGAGGATGAGGATGATGATGTAGACGACGATGATGTAGACGACGATGATGATTTTGACGATGAGCTGGATGACAGCGAAGCTGAAACGGCTGACCTCGATACTGATGACGTTGATGTTGATACTGACGATGACGTAGTTACAGAAGATGTTGACGACCTCGAAGATTTTGATGACGACGAGGACGATGATGATGATGACGAGGACGATGATTTAGTGTAGCAAGCGCAGACTGTTAATCTATATATCGCCGGCAATGCAGATTGCCGGCTTTTTGTTTTTTATCGTATTAGTACCGAAGTGCCACGCAGCGATGTAAATTGCTTGGTATCTTCTGCTGTAAATTGTAAAGTCCATACATAAGTGCCTGTTCCCTGCGGCTCTCCGCGAAATGTGCCGTCCCACTTTTTTAATCTGTCTTTTGTTTGAAATACAATCTGCCCTAACCGGTTATAAACTGTAAATAAAAGATTGGTGGCTTTATAGGCATTCAACGGATAGAGATAATCATTTACGCCATCACCGTTTGGTGTAAAAGCCGTTGGCACAGTCAGGTGACATGAGTAGGCAACAAACAATGGTTTGGATAATGTATCTGTGCAGGCTAAATCATTTTCTACAATCAGCGTAACAGGATATTTTTTATCGCCGCCTGCCTGTGGATAGTTTTGCATTAACGGCGACTTTAGTGTACTATAATTGCCATTTCCAAAATCCCATTGATAAGAGATGATGTTGCCAATGCTTGTATCATTGATAGTAACAGCCTCATCGGGGCAGGCAATATCCGGTAATAAAAAAGCAGCTTTTAGCTCATTGCCAAGTACTGCTGTTGATGAAGAAGTATCCGAGCAAAAACCATTTGTAGTAATAAGGGAAATGGTCTTTGTGCCATACGAATTATAGATAACGGTAGCCGTTTGTCCCGCCCGGTGTATGACACTGTCGAATGTCCATTGCCAGTTGCTCACTCCGTTGCTTCCGTCATGCAAAACCATTACAGTGTCTGCTTTACAGCCAAGGCCAATACGAGTTGTAAATTGCGAAGACACAGTGTCTTTTACATGAAACGAAACGCTTTGCGCCGCTGGTGTTTCTTCTCCGCACTCATTAATAACCACATTGCCATCAATGCCAGTTTGTGTGGTTACCGTGTATGTACCTTCTGAAGTAACGGGCTGCGAAAGATGAAGAAAAACAGAAGATGCATTTACACCTTTATCACAGTTACCATAAGCCTTGTCTATAGAAACCAGCCCTGTGCCGGTAATGGTAAAATCACTGCCATTTGCAGCGATAGATTCACAGCGGATAGGCTTGCTGAATACCAGCTCAAGAACCTGCGGTGCACAGGTTACCGGCGCGATGCTATCAAATGGCGTAGGCTGTTTGGGTAAAATACTTAATGGCAGCGACGAACCTTCTGCCAGCTCAAAATCGCAGTTGTCGAGAAGTGTGTTGCCATCTGTTCCTTTTTGGGCAACCAGGTTATAATTACCTGGTATTAGTGGCGCATTTAAAGTGAGTATGAGTGAATCGGCGTCAAATTCAGTACGGCAATCCGGCGCCATGGCTGCAATTACTTTTACGCCCGGCGCATCAATGGAAAAATCACTTCCGTCAGCAGCTAAAGATGAGCATTGAATCCGCTTGTTCAGCAACAGTGTAATTTGGGTTTCCTCGCAGTTGGTCTGGATGTCTTTTAACTGAGGTATAATAACCTGGATGATGCTGGCGGTGCCGCGATCGAACGAAAGCCCATATCCGCTCTGCGAATCGGTAAAGTGACTAATTAAAAGAAGGTAATTGTGCCCTTCAATTATATTCGGCATATAAGAAAAGGTGCTATGGTTGTCTGCCGGGTCTGAACTGCATTCAATATAGGTAGACCCGCCTTGCCTTGCGCCAGTAATGCCGTAAGAGCCGGACCAGTTGCCGGTTACCGTCAGGGAATTATCTGTAAATACATCGTCAGGGTTACGACCTGTAATATCGAATAGCTCCCAGTCGTAATCATCTCCCAGGTCGTTAGGTGTAATGGTAAAACCAAGTGATCCGGATTTGTAGCATGTAAATTTATACCAGAAGGGATTCAAATCCTGGTAAGTAGTGGCGCTATTGTCGCAGCCGGGTACCTGTAAAACATGCGTGCTGCAGTTGGGAACGGTTGTTTGCTCAAAAACTTTATTGCCGCATACAGGAAACGCCGTGGCCGGAGTTTGTCCACGTGTCGAGCATGTTTGTGCACCGCTCAACCCATAAAAAAGAGAAAAGAAAATCAACAGCCAGAAAGAAAGTCGCACCTGCATAATTTGTAAGAGGCGTAAAAGTATTGTAATGTTGCCGGTACTTTCTTTTTTCTGATTTTTCGTAACGGCAATGCATGTTTTGCAAATAAATATTCCTTTCTCCGGCAGCCTTACAAGCAAAGGTTTAAACGTTGCATCTTTTGAAAAAAACCCATTATTTCAATATACCTTTGTTTTTTTGAACAATTCATTTGTCTGTGAGCAAGCACACGAGTAAAGCGACGCTAGCAGGTTTGGTAGTAGCGTTAGGAATTATCTACGGCGACATCGGGACTTCACCTCTATACGTTTTAAACGAAATCATTAATGGACGAGTAATCACTGAATTACTTATTCTGGGTTCGCTTTCCTGCATATTCTGGACGCTAACCCTGCAAACAACGGTTAAATATGTTATCCTCACACTTCGTGCAGATAATAAAGGAGAAGGTGGCATTTTTAGTTTGTATGCATTGGTACGACGGCAAAAGCGATGGCTTGTACTTCCTGCTATGATTGGTGGTGCAGCCCTGCTGGCTGATGGTATGATAACGCCGCCTATTTCAGTTACGTCTGCTATTGAAGGTATGGAAATCATACCAAGGTTCGAGAATATTACACAGGGCACAATTGTAATTATAGTCATCAGTATCCTGGTGCTTTTATTTTTTTTGCAGCAGTTTGGCACTTCATCCATCGGTAAATTATTTGGGCCAATCATGCTCATCTGGTTCATGATGCTGGCAGTGTTAGGGTTAATGCACCTGAGCGATGACTGGAGTATTTTTCGTGCCTTCTCACCGTATTATGCCTTCGAACTTCTTACCCAATATCCAAAAGGATTCTGGCTGCTGGGCGCAGTATTTCTTTGTACAACGGGTGCCGAAGCTTTGTATTCCGACCTTGGTCATGTCGGTCGTGATAACATTCGCGTAAGCTGGATTTTTGTAAAAATATGCCTGGTACTTAACTATTTCGGGCAAGGTGCCTGGTTGCTAACCCAGCAGGGAAAGATATATGCCAGCGATGATATGATTACCGGCAAAGCTGAGCCAACAGCCGATTTTATCGCAAACCAGCATCATGTTATAGAATTGAAAAGCGTGTTTTTTTCTATCATGCCCGATAGTTTTTTATACGTGGGTGTTGGTATCGCCACATTGGCTGCCATCATAGCCAGCCAGGCATTAATCAGTGGTTCTTTTACGTTGGTAAGTGAAGCTCTGCGATTGAATTTGTGGCCAAAAATGAAGCTGGTGTACCCAACGGAAGAGAAAGGGCAATTATTTATTCCCGGCATCAATACATTGTTATTTATTGGTTGCGTTGGCATTACACTTTATTTTCAGTCTTCGTCGAGAATGGGCGCTGCATACGGTTTGGCTATTACGCTCTGTATGATCAGCACATCCATTTTGTTTTCCAATTATCTTATCGGGCGACGTACGCCGAGCGGCTGGATTTATTTATACCTGCTTGTTTATTTATCACTCGAAGGTTCTTTCCTTGTTGCCAATCTGGAAAAATTTCCGCATGGTGGTTTTGTAACACTAATTATCGGCGGCGCTTTATTTGTTGTGATGTACGTGTGGTTTCGCAGCCGGCGCATTCGCAATCGCTACATTGAGTTTGTAAGATTGGAACATTACATTCCAATGATCCAGGAACTGAGCAATGATAAAACAGTTCCAAAATATGCGACGCATTTGGTGTATTTAACAAGTGCTGATAACCCAAGAGAAATTGAGCATAAAATCATTTATTCAATCCTTAATCGTAAGCCAAAGCGCGCGGATATTTATTGGTTCATTCACGTTGATATTTTAGATGATCCCTACACCTGCGAATTTTCTGTTGATCATATCATTCCAAACGATATTATCCGCATTGAATTCCGTCTTGGTTTCCGCGTAGAACAGAAGCTTAGCCTGATGTTTAGAAAGGTGGTTGAAGATTTAGTAAAAAATAAAGAAGTAAACATTTACAGCCGCTACGAAAGCTTGGAGCGTAACAATATCGTGGGCGATTTTGAATTTATCGTGATGGAAAAATACCTTTCCAACGATAATGAACTTCCCTTCTTTGAAAAGCTCATCATGCGTCTTCATTTCTGGATCAAGGAAATCAGTCTTAGCGAAGAGCGTGGCTTTGGTCTTGACCCAAGCTATGTAAAAGTGGAAAAGTTTCCGCTCATTGTATCACCAGTCTCCGGCATGCCGTTGAAACGCGTGTATTCGAGTGCGGAGGAAATGTGATTGTGATTGTATCAGGTAACATGTATTAAGTATTATGACAAATACAAAACAGCCGGAGCATTGCTTTCCGGCTGTTTGTCTTATTACCTAATACCTATTATTTATTACAACTTCACTTATACATTTCCTCTCTTAACGCTATCACTCTTGCACCCGACATGTATTCATCATAAGTCATTAAGCGATCAATAATGCCTTTCGGTGTCAATTCAATGATGCGGTTGGCAACAGTTTGAATGAACGTATGGTCCTGGCTGGTGATTAACACAATGCCCGGAAATGTTTGACAGCCTTCATTAAAGCTTTGAATGCTTTCCAGATCAAGGTGGTTAGTTGGCTGGTCAAGCACAATCACGTTCGGGTTCTGCAACATCATACGACTAATCATACAACGTACTTTTTCACCACCGCTCAGTACGTTTGTTTTCTTCATAATGTCATCACCGGCGAATAACATTTTACCCAAAAAGCCACGCAGAAAAGGCTCATCCGCATCAGTTACATGCGCCGGAACGTATTGGCGGAGCCAATCCAATAAAGGTAATCCTTGTTGAAAAAATTCATTATTTTCAACCGGCAGGTATGCTTTCGTAACGGTAGTTCCCCATTCATATTTACCGGTATCTGCAGGCATATTTCCATTGATGATTTCAAAGAAGGTAGTAACCGCCAAAGAATCTCTGCTTAAAATAGCAATCTTTTCTCCTTTGTTGATGCTGAAAGTAACCTTGTCAAACAACTTTCTTCCATCAATGCTTTTGCTTACGTTTTCTATGTTCAATATCTGGTTGCCTACTTCGCGCAATGGCTGAAAAATGATGCCCGGATACTTACGGTTAGATGGCTCTATATCTTCAATGGTCAGTTTTTCCAAAGCCTTTTTACGCGATGTTGCCTGCTTGCTTTTGGATGCATTTGCGCTAAAACGCGCGATGAAATCTAACAACGCAGCGCGCTTGTCTTCTGTTTTTTTATTCTTATCGCTTATCTGGCGCGCCATCAACTGGCTGCTCTCGTACCAGAAAGAATAATTACCGGTAAACGTTTTAATTTTGCTGCGATCCACATCAGCCACATTGGTACAAACCTGGTCGAGAAAGTGACGGTCGTGACTCACAACAAGCACAATGTTTTCGTAGTCGGCGAGGAAGTTTTCAAGCCAGCCAATGGTTTCAATATCCAAACCGTTGGTAGGTTCATCAAGCAATAAAATATCGGGATTTCCAAATAAAGCCTGCGCCAGTAACACACGCAGTTTCAAGGCAGCCGGAATATCACGCATCAGGCTTTGATGATATTTTTCAGGTACACCCAGATCGCTTAAAAAATTAGCCGCTTTGCTTTCCGATTCATAGCCGCCCATTTCGCCGTATTCAGCTTCCAGTTCGCTGGCGCGCATGTAGTCGTCTTCGGTTGCATCGGGATTATTATAAATAGCATCTTTACGATGCATCACATCCCACATCTTTTTATGACCCATTAAAACGGTATTTAAAACCGTTTCGTTGTCAAACGCAAACTGGTTCTGGTTCAGCACCGCCATGCGCTCGCCGTTGCCCATTTCTACCTGCCCTTTATTGGGTTCAATTTCGCCGCTGAGTATTTTTAAAAAAGTAGATTTTCCGGCTCCGTTGGCACCAATTACGCCATAACAATTCCCTTTCGTAAAATTGATATTTACTTCATCAAATAATACCCGTTTGCCGTAAGCGAGCGTTATATTTTTTGCACTTAACATTCTGTATCCTTTATTTTTTCGAGCCGCAAAAGTAGACTGAATGAATAAAATGGCAAATGCTTATTTGTTAATAGAAAATGAGGGGATTTGCGAATGTTTGTTTTTGTCTTGTAAAATGTATTTCTGAATGGAAAATGTAGTTGTTGCTTTTTTCAATACATCGGGTTATGAAACTTCAGTTCAGTTCCATTTGCTATCTGCATGAACCAAAAGCAAACCCAGCATAAGTTTTGCACCATTGCCATACAAATAGTTATTATGAACGACGATAAAAGAAAAGAAATCGAACAAAAAACCGAAGAGTCAAAGCAGCAGGCGATTCAGGAAGCAAAAGAAGATGATAACAACAACAATGATGGTGATAAAACAATTCACACAATAAATCCTTTTACAGGCGCTCAAATGAATATTACACCTGGCGATTTGGAAGGCATCGAGAAAAAGCATGAAGCAGATACTGAACGTGATTAATCGTGGAAATTTGCAATTATAATCTCAAAGTACATTTTAAGTAAAGCAATCTTAATAGGCATTCGCACAGCCTTAATTTGAGGAAAAGAAAAGTCTTTTTGTTATACTAACATTTGTTAGCTTATTTCGTGGCAGCAATTATAATTATGGATTTCCAATTAACCGAAGAACAAGTATACATTCAGAAAGCTGCCCGCGATTTTGCCATACAGGAGTGCCTTCCGGGTGTGATTGAACGTGATGAAAAACAACAGTTTCCCGCAGCGCAGATTGAAAAATTAGCCGCGCTTGGTTTCATGGGAATGATGGTATCACCGGATTATGGCGGCGCTGGTCTTGATACCGTAAGCTATGTATTAGCAATACAGGAAATATGCAGTGTAGATGCCAGCGTTGGCGTGATTATGAGCGTGAATAACAGCCTTGTTTGCTATGGCTTGCAGGCGTTTGGAACAGAGGAGCAAAAACAGAAATATTTAGTTCCGCTGGCGCAGGGAACGAAAGATGGAAAACTTTATATCGGTGCTTTTTTATTAAGTGAACCTGAAGCCGGCAGCGATGCCACGCATCAAAAAACAACAGCTGAAGACAAAGGTGATTATTACTTGTTGAATGGTGTCAAAAACTGGATCACCAATGGCTCAACCGCGAGCTGTTATCTTGTGATGGCGCAAACGGATGATAGCAAAGGCTCGCACGGCATTGTTACTTTAATAGTGGAAAAAGATTGGGAAGGCGTAAGCATAGGCGCCAAAGAAAATAAGATGGGCATTCGCGCCAGCGATACGGCGACTGTGTTATTTGCCGACGTAAAAGTGCCAAAGCAAAACCGCATTGGCGATGATGGCTTTGGTTTCACCTTCGCGATGCAGACACTAGCCGGAGGCCGCATTGGCATTGCATCGCAGGCGCTTGGCATTGCTAAAGGCGCTTATGAACGTAGTCTTGAATATACCAAACACAGAAAAGCTTTTGGAACCGAAATCAGCCGGCACCAGGCAATACAATTTAAGCTGGCTGATATGGCTACGCGCATTGATGCTGCAAGGTTATTATGCCTGAAAGCTGCCTGGCTGAAAGACAAACATGGAGATTATGCCTGCGCTTCCTCAATGGCAAAAGTGTATGCGAGCGAAACGGCAATGTGGACGACAACAGAAGCCGTACAAATACATGGCGGCAATGGTTACGTAAAAGAATATCATGTAGAACGCATGATGCGCGATGCTAAGATTACGCAGATTTACGAAGGCACCAGCGAAGTGCAGCGTATCGTGATAAGTCGTAGCATTCTTAAGTAATAAATTATCGAAACCGAATCGCTTATTTTGCGATGATGGCTAGTTCGCTTCGCAAAATCATGTTGTTATTGTGCGTTCTTTTTGCTCTGCAATGCGAAGCGCAGGATAGTAATTTTGTTCGCTATATTTTGCAGCGTATTGCCTATCAGCAGGCAACAAATAAAACAACAAGCGGAAATTTTCCTTCCTTCATTTCAAACAACATTTCAACGGAAGCGAAGCAACAAGATGACAATGTATTTTTTGCTGCCCTGATTAATTATTTGCTTCAGCAAAATTCTTCTTCCTTCACTTTATCAGAACGTTTGCTTATTGATTCTATACGACAGCGAACGCAAACTGTTTATCCTCATTTTCAAAACAGAACCGGGCGACTAACTTATAATTTCTGGCGAACAGATACAGCGGGTTCTTTTCCCTACACAAAATGGATTCGCAAAGTAAAAAAGAACACATCATTGCCAGATGATATGGATGATACCGTATTGAGCCTGATGGCGCAGAATGCAGACAGCGCAATGGCTGCAGAAGCGCACGGGATAATGCAGGGATATATAAACAAAGGAAAGAATAGTAAAACAATCGAAAGAAAATATCGCTCATACAAAGCTTATTCAGTATGGTATGGAAAACAGTTTCCACCTGTATCTGATGTTTGTGTATTGAGCAATGTGTTGTCGTTTGCAGAGCAATATCACCTGACGTGGACACGCGCTGATAGCGCCAGCTTACAGGTTATTGTTCAGGCAATTAAAAGCAGCGATTATGTAAATCAGCCTTTATATGTTTCACCTTACTACGGCAATACATCAATCATTCTGTATCATTTGGCGCGGCTGATGGAAAACAACCGGATTCCTGAATTGGATTCATTAAAAACGGTTCTTATTGTATGTGCTGTAAAACAATGGAATGCCACAAATGACCTTCTCCAAAAAATAATTTTGTCAACAGCTATTATGAAATGGGGATACACCGCACCGGCTTTGGATTTGCCGGCTGCAGAGCAAACTGTCAGGCTGATAGAAAAGAGCTCGCTTCCTTTTTTTGTTGGTAATATTCCTTCCTGTTTTCCACAGTTTTATAAGCATTTATTTACTCAAAAACAATGGTTGTTATTTTATCATTATTGTCCGGCTTTCAACGATGCTTTGCTCATAGAATATTTATCTCTTCTTAAAAAGGATGCGCAGTAAGCGTAATTGAATTTTTATTTTTGTAAAAAGATTGAACCTTGATAAATACAGACGCCTATCATCGAATCAAGAAAGAATTAGCCGCAAAGAATGCAATGCTTGTTGCTGTTAGTAAAACAAAACCTGTGCACGATATTCAGGCTTTGTACGATTTAGGGCAGCGCGATTTTGGTGAGAACTATGTGCAGGAACTGGTTGAAAAACAAGCGCAGTTACCGACCGATATCCGCTGGCATTTTATCGGTCATCTGCAAAGCAATAAGGTAAAATACATTGCTCCGTTTGTGTACCTTATTCACAGCGTTGACAATGAAAAATTATTGAAAGAAATAAACAAACAGGCAGTAAAACAGAACCGCATTATCAATTGTCTGTTACAAATTTATATTGCTGAAGAAGAAACTAAATTTGGTATGAATGGAGAAGAAGCTCAACAACTAATGAGCGGAATAAAAAGCGATTCGTTGTACAAAAGTATTTGTGTAAAAGGCTTAATGGGCATGGCTTCCAACGCAGACGATGATGCCAGAATCGGGAATGAATTTAAAAGTTTGCAAAGCCTGTTTCACACTTTTACTTCTGCTTCAAATAATGAATGCGTGTTTTCAATATTATCTGCCGGCATGAGTAACGATTACAAACTGGCAATTGAAGAAGGCAGCAATATGGTGCGCATTGGCAGCTTATTATTTGGAGAAAGAAACTATAGCAAATGAAACCATTCTTTGTATGAGTTATTTGTTTCGGTTTCGGTCGCCTTGCAGAATATCTTATTAATGGCAATGTTGATGTCAATAAAATTGGAAAGATTGCTTTAACCGTGAGGCTATTCGTTACTGCAATTGGTCATTTTAAATGTAAGAAAGACATGGCGATGAGGCTGCCTTCTTTTCTTCCTGTTAATATTTATGCCGCTTCCTGACATATTGATTATGAAAAAGGCACTTACGATGCAAAGGGTTTATCCTACCTGTAGTTCCGTATTCCGTTTCAGATTCTGCTTATTATCCCGAATATTATTTTGTGATCGATTCATTACTATAAAATAAATCCAAATCATCCACGTGTAAAATCTTTATTGTCCCGAGCTTATAATCCACAAAATCTCCCCAAATCTCCAATTGCTGTTTGCCGGATATTATTTCGCTCCTATATCTTTGCACATGGCAACAAACAATACTCTCACTTCTGCAAGCCCTTACAACCGCATTTTTATTGAAGGATTAACGTACGATGATGTTCTGCTGATGCCCGCCTACAGCGAAGTGCTTCCACGCGAAGTGAACATTCAATCTCACCTTACAAAGTCACTTATATTAAATGTTCCGATGCTGTCTTCTGCAATGGATACTGTTACAGAAGCCAACCTTGCTATTGCGCTCGCACGCGAAGGTGGAGTTGGTATCCTGCATAAAAATATGAGCATTGAGAAGCAGGCTGAGCAGGTGCGTCGTGTAAAGCGCAGCGAAAGCGGGCTGATATTGGATCCTATCACATTGCGACCGGATAATACAATCGGCGATGCTTTGCGGTTAATGAAAGATAATAAAATCGGCGGTATTCCGGTTGTTGATAATAATAAAATGCTGGTTGGCATCATCACCAACCGCGACCTTCGCTTTGAGCACGACAAGACAAAAAAAGTAGGGGAGGCGATGACAAAAGACAACCTCATTACTGCACCTGAAGGCACTGATTTAAGCAAAGCAGAAAAAATTTTACAACAATATAAAATTGAAAAACTGCCGGTAGTAAGCAGCGATGGTCAGCTCATCGGGCTTATTACGTATCGTGATATTCTGCAGCTCAGCAATTTTCCGAATGCAGTGAAAGATAATTATGGCCGGCTGCTTGTTGGCGCTGCGCTGGGTATTACAAGAGATTTATTAGACCGCGCTTATGCCTTGCAGCAGGTAGGTGCCGATGTGATGGCATTAGATAGCGCACATGGCCATAGTAAAGGCGTAATAGAAGCTTTGAAAACGCTGAAAAGTAATTTTAAAAACATACAGGTAATAGCCGGAAACGTAGGTACAGCAGCAGGTGCCAAAGCTCTTGCAGAAGCCGGTGCCGATGCGGTAAAAGTTGGCATTGGTCCGGGTTCTATTTGTACCACGCGTATTGTAGCAGGCGCTGGCGTGCCACAATTAACTGCTATTATGCAGGCTTCTTCCGAACTGAAAAAGATGGGTATTCCGCTGATTGCTGACGGTGGCATTCGTTATACCGGTGATATGGTAAAAGCGCTGGCCGCAGGTGCCAATGTGGTAATGATGGGAAGCGTGTTTGCCGGCGTGGAAGAAAGTCCTGGCGAAACCATTATTTATGAAGGCAGGAAATTTAAAGAATATCGGGGCATGGGCAGTATTGGTGCCATGCAGCAAGGCAGCAGCGACCGTTATTTTCAGGATGTGGAAGATGATATTAAGAAACTGGTGCCGGAAGGCATTGAAGGTCGTGTGGCATACAAAGGTTCTCTTAGTGAAGTAGTGGCGCAGTATGTAGGTGGTGTGCGTGCGGGCATGGGCTATTGCGGAGCCAAAGATATTGATGCTTTGCAGGAAGCAAGTTTTGTAAAAATTACCAATGCCGGTATGCGCGAAAGCCATGCGCACGATATTGAGATAACGAAAGAAGCACCGAATTATAGCCGGAGATAGTTTGTAGAATTAGGGAGATTGAATGGGAACGATTTTTAGTATTGGTCATCTGATAAGAAGTTTGAAATTCGCTTTTATAAAAGTCACACCATTGCCCTGAACCCTGATGGGAGAATTCTTATTGCTTCGACACGTAAGAATCACAACTGCCGATCACAAAAGTGACGGACGATGGTTACCAAATCTGTATTTTATTTCAAACTGATTCGCTGCAATGTTTTGTACCGTTGATTTAAATGACCCGATAGTTCACAAGCCTGTAAACATCTTACAGGCTTGTTCGTTGTTGTAAAACAACATCCGGGCTTGAACGAAGATTTTATCCTTACTTTACTGCATCGAAACAATACAAACAGATAAACATCAAACTTTGGAAACGGTTAGCAACGGAAACAATAAAGCTACAAAACGGAAAGAGCCTGTCTTTAACAATATAAGCGAAGTATTACTGATTGTTCTCGGCGTTATTACCTCGGCGTTTGCGCTAAAAAGTTTTCTCGTTCCCAACGCTTTTTTTGATGGTGGTGTTAATGGTATTTCATTGCTTATCCACGAAATTTTTCATATCAATTTAGCTATTGTTATTCTCGTTGTCAACTTCCCGTTTTTAGTCATTGGCTCTTATGTGGTAAACCGCCAGTTTGCTATCAAAACCTTTATTGCCATTGTGTTAATGGGGCTTTGTTTAAATTATATTCCTTATCCTGCAGTTACGCACGATAAGCTTTTGATTTCTGTGTTCGGCGGCTTTTTTCTGGGTGTTGGCATCGGGCTTACCATGCGTGCCGGTTGCGCACTCGATGGTATTGAAGTGCTTGGGCTTTATACTGGAAAACGTTCTTCGTTTACTGTTACTGAAATTGTATTTGGTATCAATGTTATCATCTTTCTGATTGCTGCTTTCAAGTTTGGAATTGAAACTTCCTTATACTCGATGCTGACTTATTTCGCCGCTTCGCGAACAGTTGATTATGTGGTGGAAGGAATTGAAGCTTATACCGGCGTTACCATCATTTCGGGGCAAAGCGAAGAAGTAAAAAACAGGCTTGTAAACGAACTGGGACGCGGCATTACGGTGTACAAAGGCGAGCGCGGATATCTGCCCGGCTCCTTCGAAGTGCACCACGATGTTGATATTATTTTTACAGTTGTTACCCGCCTCGAAATGCGAAAGCTGAAGAATTTGGTGTATGACGTTGACCCGAAAGCTTTTGTATTTGCAAACACGATACGTGAAGCTTCCGGCGGCGTAATTAAAAGACGTCAACACCATTGAAAATGTACATCACACATCTAACATCGTACATTGAATCAATCTACTACTTCATAAACCGTTGCTGCATTGGCTTTATTTTTTAAAACAAACTCACCCACTTTATTGCAGTGAAATGATTCGCGAACCTGGTTGTAAGCGGCTTCGCTGATAATAATTTGCCCGGGTTTGGCAATGCTTTGCAGGCGTTGCGCCGTGTTTACAACATCACCGATAACTGTATAATCAAGACGACGCAAACTGGAAGAACCAATGTTGCCGGAAATGAGTTCTCCGCTGTTTATACCAATAGAAACTTTAGGTGAAAAGTCCAGCGCATTTGCAGAACCGGCTGCTTTTTCAATGCCTGCTTTTACGGCAAGGCTGGCTTCTATGGCGCGGTCAAGATGATAATCGCCGCGAAACACAGCCATGATAGCATCGCCAATGAATTTATCGACATGACCTTTTTGTGCGATGATTTCTTTTACCATCACATCAAAATATTGATTGAGCAAGCGAACCACTTCGTCAGCAGGTTTGGTTTCAGTTATAGATGTAAACCCGCAGATATCAATGAACATCACCGTTGCTTCAAGGCTTTCATTGCGCATGAGCGAGGTTTCATATTCGGGTTTGTTCATGAAGTTCAACACGTTCTCATCAACATACATGCGCAAAATATTGTTCTCTTTGATAGCGCGCAATGTGTCCTTCAACTGGTCAACATGATGAATGGTTTTTATAAGCGTCACTTCAAGATCATCGAAGTTGACAGGCTTGCATACAAAGTCGAATGCACCACGATTCATAGCCGCGCGGATGTTGTCCATATCGCCGTAGGCAGATACAATTACGGCTTTCAAAATCGGGTTGGTATCGTTCAGTTTTTCAAGCAATGTCAAGCCATCCATGCGCGGCATGTTAATGTCGCTGAACACCACTTCTATCTCCGAATCATTTTTTATTTTATCCAACGCCTCCACACCATCAAGTGCAAACACAAACGAGTATTTGCCTTCACGTATCTGTTTCCGGAACTTCTGTTTTATCAAAGCTTCCAAATCAGCCTCATCATCAGCAACCAAAATCTTCGGCATTAGTCTGTTATTTTCAATTTGTTTTTCAGTAAAGTAAAATCAAGTGGTTTAGTGAGAAAATCATCTGCGCCCATTTTGATAGCATTTAAATAATTTTCTTCATCGCCATAAGCGGTTATCATCATCACAACAGGCGGTGGAGAATAGTGGTGTTGTTTAATTTCCTTCAACAATTCAATGCCGCTCATTCCGGGCATATTAATATCGGAAAGAATTAATACCGCTTCCTGCTCGTGCCCGTTGAGATATTCCAAAGCTTCCTCGCCCGAATGGGCAAAAGCAAAAGTGACCCAGCCGTTGCGTATCTCTTTGCGAAAGCGTTGCTGAAACAGCGATTCCACATCGGTTTCGTCGTCCACAACAAGAATTTTTTTCATGGTGTTTTCTGGTTTGCAAATTTCAGTTACGATGGTAAACTTATAATAAATCTTGTATAAACATTTTCCTCGCTCTGCACCTGTATTGTTCCGTTGTGTTCTTTGGTTATAATATCGTAGCTCATACTTAGTCCCAAACCGGTTCCTGAGCCTGTTGGTTTTGTAGTAAAAAAGGGTTGGAATATCTTCTCAATCACGCTTTGCGGTATGCCGTTGCCGTTGTCTTCCACCACGATCATTACGCTATCCATTTCTTTTTTTGTGCGGATGATTACTGTTGGTTTGTAATCGTTTTCTGCCGTTTTTTTCTTTTCATTTACGGCATAAAAAGCATTGTTCAAAAGGTTCAAAATCACTCTGCCGATATCTTGCGGAACAATATCTATTTTCTCTACGCTGGTGTCGAAATCAGATTTAAAATCTGCATTAAAACTTTTGTCTTTAGCGCGCAAGCCGTGATAGGAAAGACGCAAATATTCGTCGCATAAATCATTGATATCGGTGGCTTCTTTTTGTCCTGTATTTTTACGCGAATGCTGCAGCATGCCTTTCACTATGGCATCTGCACGCTTGCCGTGAAACGATATTTTTTCTTCATTGCCGGTAATGTCATCAATAATTGCCTGCACTTCATCGAAGTTCTGCTTCGCAATTTCTTCCTTCATTTCGCCAAGCAATTCTTTATTTACTTCAGAAAAATTGTTGACGAAATTCAGCGGGTTTTGTATCTCGTGCGCAATGCCGGCTGTGAGTTCGCCAAGGCTTGCCATCTTTTCGCTTTGTATCAGTTGCGCCTGTGTTGCTTTCAGTTCTTCAAGCGCTAATTCCAATTCTTCTTTTTGCCGCGTTAGTTCCGCTGTTCGTTGCTGTACCTGCACTTCCAGCTCATCGCGCATAGAAGAAACAATGGCTGTATTCTGCTTTTCTACTTCTACCGTTTTCCTCGATTTTTCCAGCTCTTTTCGTTGCCGGTTGGTGACCAGCCAAACACCAAAACCCCATAATACAGCAAAGGCGTTGGCATTGTCAAGATAACCTTTCCATTTTTCGTAGTACGAAAAACTGATGATATGTATTGCAGTGCCAATGAAAGATGTAATGAGGTATGGCATTGTAGCCACAATAATGAAACGGTAATTTTTAAAGACAGGATTTTTATAAATTACATAAAGAAAAAGCCCGAGCAACGCAATACCAATTGATTCATAAAAAAGACCGCCCCTGTCGAATATAAACGAAAGTGACATTAACCCAATAGCAATGTACATCAGGTATTGCAGCCGCAGGTTCCACACCGGGAAAGCGTTATGCGAGCGCATAGACCTTCTGAGATAGTTACTGATGATGATAACGAGAACAAACTGAAGAATCATTCCTTAGGTATTGAATGGATATTAAGACGGCAAAGTAATTATAAAGCGGCTTCCTTTACCTTCTTTGCTTTCTGCTTTTATAGTACCGTTGTGTTCTTTGGTAATGATATCGTAAGATAAGGAAAGCCCCAAACCTGTGCCTTGCCCGGTTGGCTTCGTGGTAAAGAAAGGCTGAAAGACTTTATCAATAATGCTTTGCGGAATTCCGTTGCCATTGTCTGTTATAATAATTTCAATCTTGTCCTTCATTCTTTTTGTTGATACGTGAACCAACGGCTGATAGCTGACATCTGAAAGCTTCTTCTTTTCATTCACGGCATAAAAAGCATTGTTGAAAATGTTCAGCAACACTCTCCCGATATCCTGCGATATAATATTGATTTTATAAATGCTGTTATCAAACTCTGTTGTAAAATCAGCTTTAAAAGCGCTGTCTTTTGCGCGCAAACCGTGATACGCTAATCGTATGTATTCATCGCACAAAGCATTGATATCTGTTGGCTCTTTTCTGCCTGTGCTTTTCTGCGAGTGTTGCAGCATGCCTTTCACAATGGCATCTGCACGTTTGCCATGATGAACGATTTTTTTTTCATTGGCTTTAATGTCGTTAGCTATTGCGATGGCTTCTTCAATATTATTATCCGTCAGTTCAGCTTTCAACTCATCAATCATCTCGCTGTTGAGTTCGCTGAAATTGTTCACGAAATTCAGTGGATTTTGTATCTCGTGTGCAATGCCTGCCGTGAGTTCGCCAAGGCTCGCCATTTTTTCTGACTGAATTAACTGAGCCTGTGTTGTCTTCAATTCTGACAGTGTGCTTTCTATTTCCTGCTTCTGATTCCAAAGTAATTTTTTGGCTTTCTGTTCTCTTCTGTAGCCAACAAGAGACACCGTAAATAAGGTAACAAAAACAATTAAAACCGCGATAAGAGAAATCAGTTTGACTTTACCCGCTGCATCTTCTTTTGCTTGTTTCGCCTGCTGAACCTGCTGCTTTTTTTCGAACTCATAATTCATCGTGAGTTCGGTAGATTTCCGCACATTGTCGCGATTTCTTAGTGAGTCGGATATTTTAGCGGACATTGTAAAAGTTGATAAAGCTTTTTTGTAATTGCCGGTTGTTTTATAACAATCTGAAAGGTCATCGTAATTTTTGCTAACCTCTCCATTATACATGTCAGCTTCATTCAGTATGGCAAAAGCTTTTTCATAAAAAGGAATTGCTTCGGCATATTTTTTTTCTGATTTTTTAATAAATGCATAAGCGGTTAAAGTTTGATACCTGTTAATAGGTACGCCTGCTGAATCGGCTAGTATTATCGCTTTTTTGCCAAGCATATCTGCTTCTGCAAAATTATTTTTATATGCCAATGCTAATGCAGCGCGCCCGAGGCTACTTGCAGAAATTCCCTGGTCTCCTGTTGTTTTGCCAAGCTCGTATGCCTGCATTGCCTGATCGTAAGCTTTGTCATAATTTTTTCTGTCAAGATATGAAGAAGCCAGGTTGGCATGCGCATATTGTTCAACATTCATAATGCCGGCATTGTGTGCATGTTGAATGGCATTATTCAAAAATGATTCTGTTCGTGTTGTATCGCCAAGTTCGTTGTAGATAAGCGCCATGTTCAGATATGTGTAAGCCAGCGCTGATTCATCGTGCATAGCATTGGAAATGTCCAGGCATTTTTGCTGATATTCAAGCGCCTGCAGATACTTGGATTGCATCTGGTAATTAACGGCAATATTTCCATAAGCTGTGCTTGCAAACGACTTATCTGCCAATCTTTCCAAATAAGGTAGCCCTTTTTGAAGATAAAAATTCGAACTATCATATTTGCTTTGCACACCATAACAGAGGCCATACGTGCTATACGTTTTGCCAATGCCAATAGAATCTGGTATTGATAAATACAACTGCAAAGCAAGTGTCAGTTGTTCTTTAGCCTCATCAAACTTGCTTTTGAATGTCAGGGCAGCAGCCATATAACGATGCGCTTCCGCTTCGCCCTGCACATAATGTTTGGCTTTTGCAATGGCAATAGTTCTTGAACTGAACTTTATATTTGAGTCTAAATTCACACTCTGAAGCTCGTGGGAAATCTGGTTCATCAGGTTAATACGAGCGGTGTCAATATTCGTTTTTATCAGTAAGGAATTCAGGCTGTCAATCGTTCGGTTCTGTGCAAATGTCAGACTATAAAAAAGAACAAAAAAGCAGGTAAGAAAGTGTTTCATAAGCTATCATCTTGTTAGCCGTTAACGTTTTGCAAAGGATAAGCAATCATCAGTTTGTCATTAAAGCATCATTTGATTTTTCTTCAAATCTATCGTTTTGTTTGTAATGTACATTTGCCGCAGTTATGGCTGGCTTTCCTGAGATATTAAAGACTATATTTAAAACTGATTTTAATTCATTACCGGATGTGCTTTTCGAAAGAGAACAGCGCTTGCCGGGTTCTATCCGTTATTCCATTACACGTTATGTTTCCAACGATACATTGCTTTCAGATGATGCTGGCGTGCTATCTTATGTGGTGAACAAGGAAGAAAAAGATGACAGTTATCTCCAGCTAAGTTTTTGCCTGACAAACAATAAGTCAGGCGCCGAAAAGAATATTTCTTCTTCCAGCGATACAATGGATGTGTTTCATTTCCATTTTACGTCAACGTTTCTCAATCAGTTTGTGCAGAATGTAAAGCTTAGCAACCGCAAAGATGAAGTGCTTGCTTTTCGTCATCCCCTTTCATTTACAAAAACATTCCCGGTGTGCGGCCGGAAGCGTGGCGTGCTGGAAGCCTTGCTGGCAAATAACTACAGCGGCGCTATGGAGAATGTGTTTGTAAACGCCAAAGTGCACGAGCTTCTTTTGTACAGCATTGAATGTTTGGTTGATGAAAAAGAAGAAATTTTTTCCTGCCGGTTTTTGGCTGATGAAAGTGGTCGTGACCGCATTTACCAGGCGCGCGAAATTTTATTGCAGCGCATTGGTGAGCCCATTACTATTAAAGAGCTCAGCCGCAAAGTGGCTACCAATGAATGTTACCTGAAGAAAGGTTTCAAAGAAGTGTTCGGCACCACCATCTTCGATTTTTATCAGCAGCAACGCATGGAGCACGCCAAATATCTTTTAAACGATAAAGGCTTAAGCGTAACGGATGTATCCGGTTTGCTTGGCTATTCGTCCATTTCGCATTTTTCAGCCGCTTTTAAAAAGCATACGGGTTTAAAACCCTGCGATCTTTTACATTGATGCACGTTTTCCTTTTTCGTAAACTGCTTGTTCGTAAGCCCTTACCAGTTTACACAAAATAGTTTTGCCCAAATGTGTTTTCGTTTTCTGGTAGCTGCTCTTTAGTCACGGCTTTTTACCAGCGTGCGGTGCTGTTTGTAGGTCACCAGTTCAATAGAAAGATTTCTTTTTTCTCCGGGCTTGAACTGGAGAATGCCGTGGTAGCCAGTAGTGCCAGCGATGAAGCTACGGTTGCCGGCAAAGGTGGCATTTCGATGGAGCAGGCGTTTATAAAATTCAACCCGAATTCACGGATGTACTTGATGGCTGGTCTATTTGTACGAAAATATGAAACCATTCTTGCCGGAGCATATCAAGAATTAAATCGCTTATTTATAGTGTAAAAAAATCCGGTAAATCTTGCCGGATTTTTTGTTTGTGGTTATCGTGAAAAGACAAGACCGGCAATGAAATAAAAGCGAGATCTCTGTTTTTTTGTCCATTCATATCTTCTATGTTTTTACATCCCCGATTTTATTGAGTGCTTTTGGTCTGTCAGAGAGATTTTTGTATGAATGGCGCTGGAAGCCATTCGCAGAAACCTTGTTGTGCCGTAACTGAGGGCTATAACTTATGAGCTATCAGCAATACAATTGCGCAATTGAAATTCATTTCATTATTCCGGCAGAAGTATATTTCTTCATAAATTCTTTGTTTGAAAGCTGGCGGTGATGGCTGACAGCTTTTGGCTTTTCTGCACAATGTTTGTTTGCTGTTGCACATTTATAAGTAAGACAAATATTCATGTATTATCCTTCCGCTACTTATCGGGTTCAGTTAAATAGCTCCTATACATTTTCGCAATTACAAACAATCATTGATTACTTACATCAGCTTGGTATTTCTACCGTTTATGCATCGCCAATAACGAAAGCAATGAAGGGCAGCACACATGGATATGATGTGTGCAATCCGGATGTTATAAATGCAGAAATTGGTACGGAAAAACAACTGGAAGAATTGCATCAATCGCTCTCTCAAAAAGGCATGGGCTGGTTGCAGGATATTGTACCCAACCACATGGCGTTTCTTTGCGATAACGAACGCATTTTCGATGTGATGGAGCGAGGTCCGAAATCGCCTTACTATCGGTATTTTGATATCGACTGGCATCATTACGATCCGGTTTACAAAGGCAAGCTAATGGTGCCTTTTATCGGTAAAGATTTTAATGAAGCGATTGACAGTAATGAGATAAAAGTGGCGTTCGATAAAACAGGGTTTCATCTGGCTTACTTCAACCAAAATTATCCTGTTGCCATTGATAGCCTGCGTCTTCTTTTTCCACTCAAAAATGATACGGAAAGTAAAGCGGCAACTCTTTCTTTATCAGACAAAGCAGAAAGTAATAAAGAAGAATGGAAAAAAGAAAAAAAGGTATGGCTGCAAGCCATTCTTAAGAATGAAAGTTTAATTCAGGAAGCGATTGCAAAAGTGAATAATGACAACACTTTGCTTCGCAATTTTCTCGAACATCAGTATTATATTTTTACCTGGTATAAAGTAACGGATGAAGAAATCAATTTTCGCCGTTTTTTTACCATAAATCAATTGCTTTGCCTGCGCATGGAAGAGGAAAGCGTGTTTGAAGATTATCACCGTTTCATCTTACGCTTATATAAACAAGGACTTCTGCAAGGCTTGCGTATTGATCATATTGATGGCTTATACAATCCCAAACAATACACAGAAAGATTGCGCAACACTTTCGGTGATGACTGCTATATTATTGCCGAAAAGATTTTAGAATACAATGAAGACATTGCGGACGATTGGGGCATACAAGGCACAAGCGGCTATGAGTTTTTATCCTTCACTAACCAATTGCTGACTGATAAAGATGGTGGTGAAAAATTGTTGTCATTTTACAAAGAGCTGATACCTCAAACACCTGCGTATGATGACATGGTGTGGGAGAAAAAGCACACTTTTCTTTACGCGCAAATGGGCGGTGAGCTGGAGAACCTGATGCACATGATGGAAGATTTAAAAATCTTCGCAGGACAATCTTACACCCGCGAAAAAATGAAAGAAGCATTGGGAAACTTAATGGCTTCATTCCCCGTATACCGGGTTTATCCCGATGCTTACCCGATACATGAAGAAGCCGTATCAATTGTAGATAAAGCCTTCGAAAGAGCCGGAAAAAGGGTTGGTGAACCGAAGATAGAATTATCACTATTGCAAACTGTATTTGATGCCGATGGAACGAAACCGGAAGATGCCAACAAGCTGTTATTCCTGAAGCGGCTGATGCAATTCACAGGACCTTTAGCTGCCAAAGGAGTAGAAGACACAACGTTTTATGTTTATAATCCATTGATTTCGCACAACGAAGTGGGCGATTCACCATCACAGCTTGGCATTACCGTACAAGAGTTTCACGGTAAAATGCTGAGTCGTCAAAAAAACAATCCTTACTCACTCAATGCAACTTCAACACACGATACCAAGCGTGGTGAAGATGGCAGGATGCGCATCAATGCGCTGGCTGCAATGCCTGATGAATGGATAAAAGCGGTAAAAAACTGGCGGCAAACGAATGCCTCTTTTGTAAAAAAGGTGAACGACAAACCTGCGCCTTCCATCAACGATGAATATTTCATTTACCAGTCTCTCATCGGTGCATTTCCGGAAGATGCAAAAGTAACAGATGCCTTTATAGAACGCACCCATGCGTTTCTTGAAAAAGCACTGCGCGAAGCCAAAGTAGAAACAACTTACAACGAGCCAAACGCTGATTACGAAGGAGCTTGTAAAGATTTTATAACGGCTTTGCTTACCGAATCGCATACGTTTTTACAAAGCTTTGTTTCTTTTTTAGAAAAGGTGATAGAAGTATCCACTTTGTATTCATTGGCTCAAACGGTTATTAAAATTACTGCGCCGGGAATTCCGGATATCTACCAGGGTTGCGAGCTTTGGGATGTTAGTTATGTAGACCCTGATAATCGTCGTTCTGTTGATTATGAATGCCGGAAAAGAGTGTTGGATGAAATCGTTGCCAGAGAAAAAGAAGGCACAGAAGCACTGCTCTCTTTCATTTACCAGAACAAAAAAGAAGGCAGGGAGAAACTGTTTGCCACTTATAAAACACTCAACCTGCGTTCCGCTCACAACGATTTATTTTTACATGGAGATTATCTGCCGCTATCCACAAACAACAATAAAATAATGGCTTTTGCGAGGAAGCAAGAAGAGCAATATGTTGTTGTCATCATTCTATTTTCAAAAGATGTAATCGATGAACATAACGACGTCATCATCTCTTTGCCAGGCAACGAATCAGGGCTCTGGAAAAACATTTTTACCAACACCGAAACAAGTTCTTCGCAAATGAATATAAGCAACGAGTTAAAGGAATTTCCAGTCGCTGTTTTTACTTCCGGCATTTAGTTTTTTTAGGAAAAAGAGAACATTGTCATTATCAATCTTTAGTCAACATTACATAGCGATGTAAACACAATCATTATGCAGTGCACTTTGCTTTTTCTTTTTCATCTTTGCCTTACTTCATGAAGCAGCAGATAAAGCCAAAAGCGCCGTTAGCCTTAGTAATTACAGCCTTTGCCATTGTGTACATCGTATGGGGTTCTACGTATTTTTTTATACAGGTTTCCGAAAAAGGCTTTCCGCCCTTTTTATTAGGCGCGGTTCGTTTTTCTGCATCAGGTATTTTGCTTCTTCTCTGGTGTGCTCTTAGAAGAGAAAGCTTGTTTAACAAGCGACAAATTCAATCTGCTTTTATCACCGGCAACTTGTTGCTGTTTATCGCCAACGGTTCTATCATCTGGGCAGAACAAGTGCTGCCAAGTTCGTTTGTCGCGGTGCTGGTTTCGGCGGTGCCTGTCTGGTTTGTTTTGTTTGATGATGCCAACCGGAAAGCTAACCTGCAGAACACCAAAATCATTATGGGGGTTGTCACCGGTTTTATAGGTGTTGTATTGTTATTTGGTCAAAAATTAATGTCTGCCATATCCACATCAGATGGTTCTTCTGTTCTTATCAATATGCTGGTAGTTGTGGTCGGCAGCATGTGCTGGGCAATCGGTTCCCTGTATTCAAAAAAACGTTCCGAAGGCAGCGTAATGGCAGGTGCTGCCTGGCAAATGATAGCCGCAGCTTTATCGTTTACAATCCTGACATTTACAACAGGCGAGTTCAGTCATTTTCATATCGAACAAGTGTCGCTGAATGCGTGGCTGTCAGTTTTGTACCTTGTAACGATGGGTTCTCTTGCAGGCTACAGCGCTTATATATGGCTGCTTACCGTGCGACCAGCCACGCAGGTTAGCACCAATGCTTACGTCAATCCCGTGGTTGCTGTGTTGCTCGGTGTTCTCTTTGCAGGCGAAGCCATGAGCGGTATTCAATTGCTGGCTTTGGCAATCATTTTATCAAGCGTGTTTATCATCAACCTTGATAAATACAAGCGGAAAAAGCTTCCGGCTTTATAACAAATCACGAAGTCTATTTCATACTCACCTCTGCTTCGTATGCGTCATCTATCAATAGCTCATTGCCATCTGCAGCGGTGGTGGCAAGTATATCGCAGCGGTTGTTATGCACATTGGCAGCATGGCCTTTTACCCATTGAAATGTAATGCGGTAATCCTTCGCCAGCGCTGCATACTGAAGCCATAAATCTTTGTTCTTTTTACCACCTTTAAAGTCCGTTTTCAACCAGCCATCGAGCCATCTTTTTGTAACAGAATTTACAATGTATTGGCTATCTGTATAAATGGTCAGGGGTACGTTCTTAACCTTCAAAGCCTGCAGCGCCACAATAACGGCTAACAGTTCCATCCGGTTGTTTGTGGTAAAGCGATAACCTGCCGATAATTCCTTCTTCTTATCGCCAAACATCATCACAATGCCATAGCCGCCACGACCGGGATTGCCACGCGCCGCACCATCTGTATAAATAAAAAGTTGATTGCTCAAAAAAAGAAAATTAATCAATAAAGAAACTGCCTGCCAGGTAAGTAACGCCGGTGCCGCGCATCAGTACACGGTTACCTTTCAGTTCACAATCCAGGTAGCCTTTTCGCTCCGAAAGCTGTATGCTTTGCAAACGTTGTTTGCCTAACACTTCAGCCCAGTAAGGAATGAGAATGGTGTGTGCCGAGCCGGTTACAGGGTCTTCATTAATACCGCTTTGCGGGTAAAAGCAACGCGCCACTATATCGCTTTCATTTCCCTTTGCGGTACAGATAACACCACGCGCTTTTATGGTTGCCAGCGAAGCAAAATCAGGCTCCAGCTCTTCCACATCTTTCTGCGAAGGCAAAACCACCATCAGGTCGAACGAACTTTTAAAAACAGGAGAAGGAGCTATGTGCAGGGAAGAAAACAAAGCATCGGGAACATCCGTCATTTCTTCCGGCTTATTCGCAGGAAAGTCAAGCTGGATGCGGCTGTCAGCCGTTCGTTTTACTTTCAGTTCGCCACTGAGAGTATGAAAAAGAATCTCATCTTTTTCATACTCCAGTTCTGTAAACAGAATATGGGCAGTAGCTAGCGTAGCATGTCCGCAAAGCTTTACTTCTATTGTTGGCGTAAACCATCGCAGGTGAAAACCATCGCCTTCAGCCACAAAAAAAGCGGTTTCGCTCAGGTTGTTTTCTTTGGCTAATTGCTGCATGCTTTCATCGGGCAGCCATTCCTTCAGCGGGCATACAGCAGCCGGGTTTCCACCAAATAAATGATCGGTAAACGCATGAACGATGTATATAGGAAGCTGCATAAGATTGTATTAAGGGTGCAAAGTAAAGGTGTGTTTTTCAGGAAAAAGAGAAAACACGTTAGCATGAATAAAAAAGCAGGATAACTACCAGCATCAGTCATAATAAAATAAGCCCGGCAACTTTCATGTACAATCGCTACTTCCGGCAGTTGTCGCATTCAGTCAGGTTGAAGTATTATTCATCAAGAAATAAGCACTTCAGGCTACTAAAATAAAAATGGCATTAATAAATAGGGCTTTGTTTATAAAATTTAAAAGCATAACAGCATTGTAGAAGACAAAGAACAGATGCTTCCGGTTCCGGTATTCTCTTTCCAAAATTTTTTTATGCGTTACCTTAAACATAGCCGGGGCATTGCGTTTCGCTCTTTTTCGTTCTCGCAAATTATTATTGCGATTTGTTCTGACGATGATTCGACAATACCAACCAAGAAGATAAACACCGCTTCACCAGGAAACCTCTATCTTCAATTACATTTATGAAACCAGTTATGACATTTGAAGAATTAATAAAAAATCATTCCGCTGCTGTAATTGAAAAATTACTAACCGAAGTATTGGCTAACGATCCGGTTGAGATACATTTTGATTTTTTAGATCAAGACCAATGGTCAATTATCACTACTCATCAATACGAGGAAGATAAAGAGATTTCGTTGCGCCTGCACCCGAGCGACCATTACGATTTGTATTTAGGATATTACGATGATGAAGATGAGTTCATAGAAATTGTTCAACCGCTAGCGGAAGAAGAAAAAAAGATGATCCCGGTGCGCTTACAGAAGGTTATGAAAAAAGTATTGGAAGATGAGCAAGGCATGCGCATTCCAAATAACTTTCTTTCCAGGTAAAGCTCGTTTTTCTTTACCCCAATGGAAAGATAAAACAGCAATGTCACCGCCCGGAAACAGTGAGAGGCAATTATAGAACTCAAATCCGGAGGTTTTATTTACGCCATTCAATTTTGGCTTCTTATAAAGGACTAAAAAAAGATACATACTCATCACGATGCAGGTAAAAAATGACGCTTGATTTCTTTACAAATATCTCGTCTGTCTTCTCTTTCTAAAACATTGTCTAAAAGAACGATACCCGGCGGTTCGGCATCCATGCCAACATACAGGTGAGCCGAACGGAAACGTTCGCACGCTGAACTTTTTTAAGTATGTTATTTCGCTAAGCTGAAAAGGCTTAAAATCCTCTTACTTTACAGGGTTGCCATCATGCCAAAACAAAAAAATAATTACCTTTAAGAGCACGTAATCACAATGACTCACGATACACAAAACCTGATGTTTTCCATGGCGGCTGACTTTATCAACTACAGCAGCCACCCGGTGTTTTTAACAGGGAAAGCCGGCACCGGGAAAACCACTTTTTTAAAGTACATCAAGGAGAATACGAACAAGCAAACCGCAGTGCTGGCGCCTACGGGCGTGGCTGCTATTAATGCGGGTGGCGTTACCATTCATTCTTTTTTCCAGCTTCCGCTATCGCCTTATATACCTGCCTCGCAGGGCTTTGCCTCGTCGGAAGAAATGATAGACAAACACCACTTGCTGGGTCGTATAAAAGTGAACCGCGAGAGGAGAGAAGTGTGGCAAAAATTAGAGCTGCTCATCATTGATGAAATCAGCATGGTGCGCTGCGATGTGATAGATGCCATTGACGTGGTATTACGTTCCTTTCGCAGCCGTCATAATGAACCTTTTGGCGGCGTGCAGGTGCTGTACATTGGCGATATGTTTCAGCTTCCGCCGGTAGCAAATGACGAGCAATGGAACATCTTGTCACGCTATTACGAAAGCCCTTTTTTCTTTGATAGTAAAGTGGTGAAAGAGCAGCCACCGGTGCACATTGAACTGGATAAAATTTATCGCCAGAACGAAAAGGTTTTTATTGATATCCTGAACAAAGTGCGCAACAACGAAATGGATTTTGATGCCTTTGAAATACTGCATGATCGCTTTGATCCTGAGTTTATAGTGCCGAAGAACGATAGCTACATCACGCTCACCACGCACAACAATAAAGCAGATGCCATTAACGCAACAGAGCTAAGCAAACTGAAAGGCGAAAGCAAAGTTTACGAAGCAGAAATCATTGGTGATTTTAATGATAAAACACACCCTGCCGATCCGGCTCTGAAACTGAAGATTGGCGCACAGGTAATGTTTATAAAGAACGATGCAGAGAAGCGTTTCTTCAATGGAAAAATTGGTGAGGTAACGAAGCTGGAAGATGCCGCTGTGTTTGTAAAATGTAAAGACTTAGATGCTGACATTGAAGTGAAGCCGGAGAAGTGGAATAACATCCGCTACACACTGAACAATGAATCGGTAGAAGAAGATATTGTGGGTTCTTACAAACAGATTCCACTGCGCCACGCGTGGGCGGTTACCATTCATAAAAGCCAGGGATTAACGTTTGAAAAAGCCATTATTGATGCCGGTTCGTCTTTCGCTTCCGGGCAGGTATATGTGGCATTAAGCCGGTGCACAACGCTGAATGGCATTGTGCTGAAAAGCAAGTTGTCGCCATACAACATGAAGACAGATGAGCGCATCGTAGCATTTGCGCAGCTAAAGCAAAACATAGATGCGCTTACGCAACGGTTGCAAAAAAGCAAGTCGGATTACCAGAAAGAAACCATTTTAAAGCTGTTCGATTTTACTTCCATCCTTTATCAATCGGGAAGGGTAATGAAAGTGTTTACCGATCACGCAACATCATTTAACGAAGGCACAAAAGAATGGCTGCAATCATTGCAGGAAAAAATTGAACAGCAGCAAACAGTTGCCCGAAAATTTGAGCTGCAGTTGATGAGTTTACTGGAGATGGATTATCTGCCTGAAAATAATGAAGCCGCGCAAAACCGCATCCGCTCTGCCGTTGCGCATTTTACTAAAGAGTGGGAAGCCATTTATAGCATGATTCCGCAATCGCCTGCCATTACGGATAGCAAGATGGTGGCGCTGGCTTACAACACAGAACTGCGTGCGTTGTATCATGCCATTGCGTTGCGACTGGTTTTATTGCGCAGCAGCGTTGACGGATTTAAAACAGAAGTTTATAACAAGGCGAAGAAAGAATTTTCGGCCGCATCTGTATCTGTAAATGCTTATGCAGGCAGCAATAGCGAACGAAAGATAGAAAGTGCGCATCCTGATTTGTATCGCCAGTTACGCCAGTTGCGTGATACCATTTGCGCCGATCTTGAAGTGCCCATTTATATGGTTTGCGGTAGTGCTGCGCTGGATGAAATGAGCACTTTTCTTCCCTCAACACCCGCACAACTTACGCAGATAACAGGCTTTGGAAAAGTAAAAGTGCAACAGTTCGGAGAGCGCTTTTTGCGCATCATTAACCGTTATGCCCAGGAGCATGAATTATCAACTGCAATGCCCGACAAAAAGCAAAAAAAGGAACGAAAAGAAAAGCCAAAAGACGAGAAGGAAAGTTCTGCTAAAGAAGCAAAGCCGGATACCAAAAAAGAGACATTCACTTTGTATCGCGAAGGCAAAACGGTAAAGGAAATTTCGGAGCAACGAAACCTGGCAGCCCAAACCATAGAAGGTCATTTAGCGTATTTTGTTGGTGAAGGATTGATATCGGTTAATGAGTTGGTATCGCGTGAAAAACTGGTGATAATTGAGCCGGCATTAGATGATTATGATGGCAAAACATTAAGCTCTGTAAAGAGTAAACTTGGTGATGATGTTAGCTATGCTGAAATCAAGCTGGCGCTTGCCTGGAAAGAGTTTCAGAAGAAGAGCAGCTAAGAAATAAAAACTAAAACGACTATCTGCCTGTAGCAACCTGTTAAGTTAACTGCAAAAGTTTAAACGAAGAAAAAGCAGACCTGACAGGTTTTATAAGGCTGGTGGTTATTATATATGGATAGCCATTTAAACTTATTTTTGAGTAAACTTATTTGTATGCAGCGAGCGGCGATAGAGGCAAATTTTGCAACAGAGGAAGAGTATTTTCTTTTTGAAGAAAAAAGCGAAAGCAGGCACGAATTAATCAATGGAAATTTATACGAAATGAGTGGTATCAGTAAGTTTCATAACAACATTGTTTTAAGCTTGCTGATAATTTTTGGTAAGCTATTACATACAGAGCAATACATGATTGCATTTGAAAGCTACAAATACCGCACTCCAGACAAAAATTTTTTTTATCCTGATGTAATGATTTGTGAAACAGATTCAAAGAGATATTATGCAGAGAAGCCAATTTTAATAGCCGAAGTTCTTTCGCCTTCCACTCGTAAGTTCAATCTGGTCGATAAGTTTATTCAATATCAGAAAGCGGAAACTTTACAATACTATCTATGCATTGAGCCCGAACAAAAAGTTGTCATTTTTTATTTTAAAACAAATGAAGGTGAATGGATGACAGAAACATTTACAAATGATAACGATGAAATATTATTATCTCATTTATCAATATCCATTTCGTTGAAGGACATTTACCCGTCATCTTAAAACTCAACACGTCCACCCAAAGCAAACACGCTTACAGGTACTCTTTTTCATGTAAGTAGTCATGCAAATTAAACGGATAATAAAGCAGTTTCGTCATTCCGCAAATGCCCTCATCAATGCTTATCATACATCAGCTTTGCGAGGGCTTTAGCCTGTGGCGTCTTTAGCGCCATGCGGAATCTGATAACTAAGTTTTGCATGGATAATTGTGCATGACTACTTATAATTACAGTTCCCGATTAAAATAGTTCAACGCTCCATTGACGTTCAAACGTTTCGTTTTGCTTTAGTACATTGATGCCTTCTTTAACGGTGATATCGCCATCCGCAGTTATGCTGTCTGCAATACCACACCAGGGTTCAATGCACAAAAAATCAGCCTCTTTTTTATTCCAGATACCGAGATAAGGAAAGCCTTCACAATAAAAGATCAAGCCATGTGGTGAGCGATCGCTTTGCAATGTGAGGCTCTTGCTTTGTATGTCTTTAAATACCAGCGCATCTTGGTAAAACAGTTCTCTTTTCAAAGGCAGACGTTCTGCATTCTCAAAAAACGGAACCGGCGTTGTTTCAATCAGCCCACCTGAAGAAAGCGGGTAGCGTTCTGCATTTTCTACCTGGCTGAAAGAAAGATAATAGTCTTCGAAAGATGCATCATTTATCAACGGCACTTTGAAGGCAGGATGCCCGCCAACTGAAAAATACAGGTATTCATCACTCTTGTTTTTTACTGTATAAATTACATACAAGCGGTTATCGCTAAGTGTGTATTGAATCGAAAACGAAAATGCGAACGGATAAACGGCTCTTGTTTCTTTGCTATCAGTAAGTGTGAGGGTAATAGAAGTATCTGTATGCTCTGTAACTGCAAACTGCTTTTCGCGGGCAAATCCATGACGACTCATTTGGTACGTTGTGCCGCGATAGGTATAGCTTCCATTCTTTAATTCCCCAATAATAGGAAATAAAACCGGACTATGCTTTGCCCAAATCTGCGGATCAGCATTCCACAAATAATCGAGTTTTGTTTCTTTACTATAAATACTTTGCAGCTCGGCGCCCAGCGTGTTGATTTCGACAACCAGTTTATCGTTATTTAGCCTTAACATGGGTAATAATTATGAGTTATGAATTACAAATCAGTTGCCGGTTTTTTATGCCGGAAACAATTATCATAGTTTATCCTTTCTTCTGCTCTTTTGCCCATGTATCTTTCAATGTTACCGTTCGGTTAAAGATCATTTTTTCCTCGCTCGTGTCTTCATCCAAAGTAAAATACCCGGTGCGTATAAACTGGTAACGCTCGCTGAATTTTGCGCTTTTTAAAGCCGGTTCTGCATACGCGTTGCTGATAACCTTCAGTGAATCTTTATTGATATAATCTTTAAAATCGCCCGGCGCTTCATCTACATTTTCTTCGGTAAACAGGCGGTCGTAAGAGCGGATTTCTAAAGTAATTGCATGTGCAATACTTACCCAATGCAGCGTGCCTTTTACTTTTATGGTTGAGCCTTCAGCACCGCTTTTGCTTTCAGGAAAATAAGTGCAATGCAAAGCTGTTACATTTCCGGCTTCATCCTTTATCACCTCATCGCAACGGATGATGTAAGCGCTCTTCAATCTCACCATTGCACCCGGTGCCAAACGAAAGAATTTCTTAGGCGGATTTTCCATGAAATCATCACGCTCAATGTATAGTTCGCGGCTAAACGGAACATCACGGTATGTTATCGTTTCTTCTTCCGGGTTGTTCTCGCTTTGCATCATTTCTACATGTTCTTCCGGATAGTTTGTGATGATGATTTTTAACGGATCAGACACGACCATTCTGCGCATTGCAATTTTATTCAAATGCTCACGCACACAAAATTCAAGCAAACCATAATCGATCAGATTTTCGCGTTTGGCAACACCAATCTTGTCGCAAAACTCACGGATGCTTTCAGGCGTAAAACCACGACGCCTCATGCCGCTGATGGTTGGCATACGGGGATCATTCCAGCCACCAACAAACTTCTCATTCACAAGTTGCAAAAGCTTGCGCTTGCTCATAATGGTGTACGTTACATTCAGCCTTGCAAACTCATATTGATGCGAAGGAAAGATGTCAAGCTTTTCAATGAACCAATCGTACAAAGGACGATGCGGTATGAATTCGAGCGTGCAGATGGAATGCGTAATATTCTCTATGCTATCGCTTTGCCCGTGGGCAAAATCGTACATCGGGTAAATACACCAGGTATCGCCTGTGCGGTGATGATGCGCATGCTTGATACGATACATAATCGGGTCGCGCATGTGCATGTTAGGCGAAGCAAGGTCGCCTTTGGCGCGGAGCACTTTTTCACCGTCAGGATATTTCCCGGCGCGCATATCTGCAAACAAAGCCAGGTTCTCTTCTACGCTGCGGCCGCGGTATTTAGTTGGCGTTCCGGCTTGCATAGGTGTGCCTTTGGCTTCCGCTATTTCCTCGCTGGTGCTATCATCTATATAAGCCAGTTCTTTCTTTATTAAATCAACGGCAAACTGGTACAACTGCTCAAAATAATCAGAAGCATATAATTCTTTTACCCAGTTAAAACCAAGCCATTGTACATCTTCTTTTATGCTTTCAACATACTCGGTTTCTTCGGTGCTTGGGTTTGTATCATCGAAGCGAAGATTGGTAGCGCCACCATATTTATTTGCCAATCCAAAATTGAGGCAAATGCTTTTTGCATGACCCATGTGCAGGTATCCATTCGGCTCCGGCGGAAAGCGGGTAAGCACGCTTTTATACTTATCTTTCCGTAAATCGTTTTCAATAATCTCTTCTAAAAAGTTCAATGATTTTTCTTCGCTCATGCCATGCTTATTACTGGCAACAAATATAGAGATAGATTTTTGGCGGGGTACACACAGACGTTCATAACTGTATCATCATAAATCGTTACTGAGTGAGGCATCTTTTTTGACATCTAACAATCAGTAACTATAAACTGAACAAAAAAGAAAATATGAGGGAAGACGATACGGATCAGAATTCAAACCTTCACTTACGCCAGATATCTTTTTTCATACTTCTTGTCCTGATTGTGTACCTGCTTTTTATCAACCTCAGCGCCTTTCTTACATCGTTTCTTGGTGCGGTTACCTTCTATGTTTTGCTGCGCGGATGGAACAATAATCTTGTAAATAAGCGCAAGTGGAAAAAGGGAAGGGCGGCTTTGCTGCTTATCTTATTTGCGATTGTAATTATTTTTATCCCTGTTTATATTTTTGGTAATATGATTGGCGGTCGAATTGTTTCCATCGTAAATCGCTCTAACGATGTGTTAGGAACCATTAACAAGTTTGCCGATAACATCCAGACAAAGTATAAAATTGAAATCCTTTCCAAGGAAAATATTAATGCAGCAAGCGCAGCCGTTGCTAATGCGGTTCCTAAAGTATTGACTTCTACCTTCAACACGCTTTCTGTACTGCTCATGATGTATTTTATTTTATACTTCATGCTGGCGCAAAGCAAAGAAATGGAAGCTACGCTGATGAAATCTATTCCGCTGCGCGATGAAAATGTTATTCGCCTCGGCTCAGAGATGCATACACTGATTATTAATAATGCGATTGGCGTTCCGCTGATTGCTCTTCTGCAAGGTATTGTTGGTCTTATCGGTTACCTGATTATCGGCGTTCCTGATCCTTGGTTCTGGTTTGCCATCACCTCATTTGGCGCTATGCTTCCTGTAGTAGGTGCGGCCACCGGCTACGTGCCGCTTGCTATTGTTTTGTTTGCACAAAATCAAACGTGGCAGGGCGTAGCTGTATTAGGTTACGGCTTATTAGTGATTGGTGTTACTGATAACGTTGCCCGCTTTGCCCTTCAAAAGAAACTGGGCGATGTGCACCCGCTGATTACTATATTGGGCGTTATCATGGGTATAAACCTGTTTGGGTTTATTGGTATCATTTTCGGACCTATTTTAATATCCTTATTTATCCTTTTGGTTGAGGTTTACAACAACGAATTCAGTAGAAAACAACGCAAATGATAGCAGTGTCTTTTGCAACTTCTGTATCTGTATAATTAAGTATCTCGTCATAAGTAAATGATAATAAGCAAGGCCCGCGTCCTTCCGCAATTGCCCTCAGCAATGCTTATCAGTAATCAATCTCCCGGGGGCTTTAGCCTGTAGCGTCTTCAGCGCCATGCGGAATCTGATAGACGAATTAGCTATAGACAATTTTGGCAGGGTACTTATAAAATATTATCCATTATTATTGTTGGTAATCAATTTAAAATAATAGTATTTTTACCATTCTTTTATTCTAAAATAACCTTCCACTACTAAACAAAAGTTAAGCCTTTTTCAAGGTAATCTTCAGGTTACTTTAATCGGGTAAATTCGCATTCTCAAATAGTAATTGCGACATTTGAAGGAAATTTTACACAACAGCTTTCAACAACAAAAATTATCTATTGATGCGAAAAACAGCTCTCTTAGGGTTTGTACTTCTTTGTTCTTTTACCTCGAAAATAGATGTTAAAGGCAATCCTGATGGTAAGAATTTGCCGGGTTTAATGTCGGCTTACGCAGCTTCGCCTGCAGCGCTTTTCTTGGTAGATTCACTTTACAGCCATCTGCAATTGGAAGAAGCAGGTTTAAATAAGCAAGCTTTTTTCAACGCATATAAAGGTTACCAGTATCTTCTTAGCCAGGGTAAGATTTCGAATCCGGATCTGCTTTCAATCTGCGATTATTCCCAGGCAAGCAGTCAGAAACGCCTTTATGTAATCGATCTGAAAAGCAATCAAATTATGTATCATACCTATGTGGCTCATGGTCATAATTCAGGCGCCACTATGGCAACCAGTTTTTCTAACCTGGAAAGCTCTAATAAAAGCTCTGAAGGTTTTTTAATTACGGCTGAAACTTATACAGGTCATAACGGCTACAGCATGCGTTTCGACGGTATGGAAAAAGGAATAAATGATAATGTTCGCCCGCGTGATGTAGTGATGCACGGCAGCGCTTATGTATGTGCTGACCGAGCCAGAACCGGCGCTATGATGGGGCGTAGCTGGGGCTGCCCGGCAGTTGCCAGTAGCGAAAGCAACGAGATTATCAATACCATTAAAGGCGGTACCTGCTTTTATATTTATAGCCCGGATATTGTTTATGCGCATCGCTCCCCGGTTTTAAATACCAGTTTTGTATGGCCCGCCCTCTCTACCGAAAGCAGCAATGTGCTGAAGGAAGTAAGCGTAACTATTCCGTAACGTATACATATTATTAAAAAGGCTGTCAGGATATTAATCCTGACAGCCTTTTTATTTACGCATTTGCAGAAATCTTATATTACCGATTATACGCTAATAAGGTGCTCTATGTAACCTTCTATACATTTTCTCCAATACAACAGTATTGTATTAGCTTTACCGACAGTTATCAAGATTGCTTTCCTTATCTGAAAAATATGTTCGCCAGGATTTCCTTCCTCTTGTTTGGGATCATGTTGTTTTGCCTCACCGGCGCTTTTAAAAACGAAAACATTCATGTTGATACAATCGCTCAAAAGCTTAACGCCTGGCAGCATGCTCATCCGCAGGAAAAAGTTTATCTCCACCTGAGTAAATCCGTGTTTTTACCTGGCGATACCATGTATTGTAAAGTCTACCTGGTAAATGCAGATGGAAATATGCCATCAGGCATTAGCCGGATTGTGTATATCGATATTGTTAACAGCAATAAGCAAGTATTAAAAACAACGGCTGTTCCAATATCAGAAGGTATTGGCTGGTGCTCTCTTGCCATTGGCCAAATGAAGGCAGGCAATTATCATATCCGCGCATATACCAACTGGATGCGTAATAATGAGGACGGTTTTTTCTTTGATAAAATAGTTACTGTATCCGATAGTTTGAAGCAGTCAGGAAAGAGTGTCGAACTAAAGCCATTTCATAAAACAAACTTCTTTGCTGAAGGCGGACAAATGGTTGCTGGTTTACCTTCACGTGTTGCTTTTAAAGCTGTCGGGATAAACGGTTTGGGTAGTAACTTAGAAGGTAATATCAAAGATGAAGCAGGAAAAAGTATAGCATCATTTCATTCCGGTTTTGGAGGAATAGGGAGTTTTTCATTTATGTGATAATTGATACAAAAAAGCCATCATGATTTTATCATGATGGCTTTTTGATTTTTTACAAATCTATAATGTCCGTTTAATTTCTTCTTCTTCAAATGCAATCACTGTATCGCCAACGTTTATGTCTGCGAAGTTCTTAAAGGTAAGACCGCATTCATAGCCGGCTGCCACATCTTTCACATCATCTTTAAAGCGTTTCAGGCTGCCTAATTCGGCAAAACCACCTTCCGTTCTTGGGTAGATTAAGATGCCATCACGGAACAAGCGAATCTTGCTATCGCGACGAATTTTACCATCAGTAACATAACAACCAGCCACTGTAGCTTTATCGAATTTGTAAACCTCGCGGATTTCAACTGTTGCAACTTCTTTTTCCTGAATCTTCGGTTCCAGCAAACCTTCCATTGCACTCTTCACTTCTTCAATGGCGTTGTAAATGATGCTATACATTTTAATCTGCACGCCTTCATTTTCAGCCAGCTTATTTGCCTGGTTGCTTGGGCGAACGTTAAAGCCAATCAGGATAGCGTCAGAAGCTGTTGCCAGCAATACATCGCTTTCTGAAATCTGACCTACAGCCTTGTGAACCACATTGATAGCAATTTCCGGAGTTGAAAGTTTCTGCAGTGAATCGCTCAGCGCTTCTACAGAACCATCCACATCACCTTTGATGATAACATTCAGTTCTTTAAAGTTACCCAATGCCAGACGACGACCAATTTCAGCCAATGTAATGTGCTTCTTCGCACGTAAACCTTGTTCACGGGAAATCTGCGCGCGTTTGGTAGCTACATCTTTTGCTTCCGCTTCATCTGTATATACTCTGAATTTTTCACCTGCCTGTGGCGCACCATTCAAACCTAATATTTGAACCGGTGTGGAAGGAGGTACTTCGTTTACACGCTGATTACGTTCATTAAACATCGCTTTTATACGTCCATAGTGCTGACCGGATACCATTAGGTCACCTAATTTCAGTGATCCATTTTGTACCAGCACAGTAGCTACATAGCCACGACCTTTATCTAGGGAAGCTTCGATAATACTACCTGTTGCTTCCCGGTCAGGGTTGGCTTTCAGGTCTAATATTTCAGCTTCCAGTAATATTTTTTCAAGTAAGGCATCTACGTTCAAACCTTTCTTAGCACTTAATTCCTGGCTCTGGAATTTACCACCCCATTCTTCTACCAGAATGTTCATTTGCGAAAGCTGCTCGTATATTTTCTGCGGATTTGCTCCATCTTTATCAATCTTATTTACCGCAAAAATCATAGGTACGCCAGCCGCCTGCGCATGGCTGATAGCTTCCTTCGTTTGTGGCATTACAGCGTCGTCTGCTGCCACAACAATTACGGCAATGTCCGTTACTTTAGCACCACGTGCACGCATGGCAGTAAAGGCTTCGTGACCAGGTGTATCTAAGAAAGTGATGTGATCTTCAGTTGGAAGTGTTACTTCATAAGCTCCGATGTGCTGTGTAATACCACCGGCTTCACCAGCCACCACGTTAGCATTACGTATATAGTCAAGAAGTGAAGTTTTGCCATGGTCAACGTGACCCATAATGGTAACGATAGGAGCGCGGCGCTGAAGTTCATCATCATCGTCTTCAAAATCCTCATCATCCTCTTCGTCCATATCATCCAAACCGAGAAACTCTACTTCGTAACCAAACTCACCAGAGACCAATTCGATAACTTCTGCATCCAGGCGCTGGTTGATAGACACCATAATACCAAGACTCATACACTTGCTGATAATGTCAGTAAAATTGACATCCATCAGGTTAGCAAGCTCGCTTACGGTAACAAATTCTGTAACCTGCAGCTTGTTATCATCGCCAACATTGCCCATCGCCTCGGCAGCTTCCTGTCGTCTTTCACGGCGATAACGCGCTTTTGTACTTCTGCCACGGCCGCTTTGTCCGGATAGCTTGGCTTGCGTTTCACGGATCTTATCCTGTATTTGCTTCTGATCTATTTCCTTATCATCAGTACGTTGAAACCTGTCGTTTCTTCCTTGCCCGGTTCGTCCGCCGCCGCCACCGCCCGGGTTGCGGTTAATCTGGATTCTTGGTCCAGACCCTGGTTGGCGTGGTTGACCACCAGCCGGAGAACGACCGCCACTCTGATTATTACCGCCTTGTACATTCCGTTGCGGAACGATACGCCCTGTTCCGGATTGCCCGTTACTGGCGGCACCAGATCTTGCTTGTGGGCTAAGGTTCGCTTGACCTTGCGCCGCAATTTCTCCTTTTTTATCAACAGGAATGCGTTTACGTTTGCGTTTCTCGTCGCGCGTGCCGTTTTTAGGGCGTGTATCGCTATCTACCGGTAAATCAATTTTACCCAGAATTTTTGGTCCTTCCAGCTTTTCAGCTCTTATATTTTCAACAACCGGTGCCGTTTCTTCTTCCTCTTCCGGCTGCATATCTTCTTCTTCAATTTCAGGAACTGTGATAACAGGTTCCTCAACCTCTTCCTCTTCGGGTTGCTGCAGCACTTCTGGTTCAGCTTCTACTTCTGATTCTTCAGCTACTATTTCTGCTTCTATTACAGGAGCGGCTTTTTCTACAGGTTGTTGTTGCTGCTTGCGGGGACGTGTAGAAGAATCAATAGCAGATAAATCTATCTTGTCTATTATTTTCGGGCCTTCCAGCTCAGGCGCTTCTATGCGAAGCGTTTCCGGTTCCGGAATAGTTGGAGATTCCTCTTTCGCTATAACAGGCTCTGCTTCTACAACAGGAACTGGTTCCGGCGCTTGCATTTCAACAGGTTCTGCAACCTCCGGTTCGGGCTCTGGTTGCTTAACCTCTTCTATTACAGCAGCAACCTGCGGCTGCGGAATTTCTTCTTTTTCTTTTGGAGCTGCAACAGGTTTGCGCTCTTCCTTCCTGATGCTGATATCTTTTTCATCAGCGCGGGGTCTGCGCTCGGCTGCTGACTTGGGTATTTCTATCTGGTCGGCTTTGTTTTTTGCGGTTTTATCGCTTTGAAAACCATCCTGTAAGGCACAGTACATTGCCTCATTCAGCTTGGCTGTGGGCTTAAGCTCATCGCGGTTGAAACCTTTGTTTGCAAGAAAGTTCACAAGGGTATCCTGGCCAATGTTAAACTCTTTTGCGGCTGCTAATAATCTCGGTGATTTGAATTCTGACATTCAGTGTTTTTATTTGTCCGGCCACCTGCTTTTTCTATCGCAAACAGCGCTTTGCTTTTTTCTGTAAAGTTTATCTTTAAAAAACGAGATAGCAAATTACTATTTGCTATCCCGATGTATTTATTGCGTTTTATTTATTTTAAAAAATCATCAGCAAAATTAACCCATTCAGCGCGTTTTTATTATTTCTTTTTATTCAGATAACGTGAATTTAAAGTAAAAGAAATAATACAGAGTTTACCTAAACCTATAGAAAATTTTTCCTGTCAAATCGCTGCTTCTTTGCAGAGAAAATCATTCCATTTAGAGCAGAAAGTTTATTTCCTTAAAAATTAACCTCTGTCGAACTCTGCCTGCAGTACATTAATGACGTCCTGGATCGTTTCCTTTTCCAGATCAGTACGGCGCTCAAGTTCATCGGCGCTCAAATCAAGTACGCTACGTGCTGTATCGCAACCTACACGCTTCAGTTCATCAATAATCCATGGTTCAATTTCATCTGAAAATTCATCAAGGTCAATATCAAACTCTTCTTCCTGACCTTCATTTTCGCGGAATACATCAATGTCAAAACCTGTTAGTTCCTGTGCAAGCTTGATATTGACACCACGACGGCCAATGGCAAGCGAAACCTGGTCGGCTTTTAAGTATACATCCGCTTGTTTGGTTTCGTTGTCAAGGTTCATGTAGCTGATTTTAGCCGGCGTTAAAGAACGCTGAATCAACAATTGAGTGTTTGCCGTAAAATTGATTACGTCAATATTTTCATTCTTCAACTCGCGCACGATGCCATGAATACGGCTGCCTTTCATACCCACACAGGCGCCAACCGGATCAATACGATCATCAAAACTTTCTACGGCTACTTTAGCGCGCTCGCCCGGCTCGCGAACAATTTTGCGGATAGAAATCAACCCATCAAAAATTTCAGGCACTTCTATTTCAAGAAGTTTTGCAAGAAATTCAGGTGCAGTGCGACTTAAAATGATAACCGGCGAATTGTTTTTTAGATCAACACGGCGCACAATAGCACGAATGTTTTCTCCTTTTTTGAAGAAATCCTGTGGTATCTGTTCTGATTTTGGCAGAATTAATTCATTGCCTTCTTCATCTAATAACATTACTTCTTTCTTCCAAACCTGGTAAACTTCTGCGTTGATAATTTCGTTTACCCTGTCGCCGTATTTTTTTACCAATACATTTTTCTTTAAGTCTGAAATACGGCTGGCAAGTGTTTGTTTGGCAGCAAGAATGGCACGGCGGCCAAAGTCGAGAATATCCATTTCCTGATAGAGTTCTTCGCCTACTTCAAAGTCAGGCTCGATCTTGATAGCATCTGTGTATTCTACTTCTGCCAGCGGATCCATCACTTCACCGTCTTCCACAATCATGCGTCGGCGGAAGATTTCAAGGTCACCTTTTTCGGCGTTTACAATCACATCAAAGTTATCATCGCTGCCAAATTTTTTGCGAAGCAAAGTTTTGAACACATCTTCCACCACTTTCATCATGGTCGGGCGATCTATGTTTTCTGCATCTTTAAATTCCTGAAATGCATCTATCAGGTTAATACTTGCCATGTTATGTACGATTTATAAGTAAGCTGCAAGTTTCAAATTTAAGCTGCAAGGGATACAGAATGATTATTGTTGAGTGTACCTTGCCGCTTATAGTTAACGGTTTGCAGCTTTAAAATTGAATTTGAACGGTTGTTGTTTTAATGTTATCGAATGAAATAACTGTTGGTTGTGTGATTGCTTTTTTGCCTTTGCCTGTCGTTTCTTCTATAATGATATCCGCATCAGCAACCTGCAGCAGTTTGCCGGTTTTTTTGGTATCATCTTTAAAAACCACTTCAACCGTTCTGCCGATATTTTTTGTGTACTGTCTTGCTGATAACAACGGCTCATCCACGCCGGGCGATGAAATTTCCAGCGAAAAATCGCCATCCGGGTAAAGCCCTTTTTCCTCTACCAGCTTATATAATTTACGGTTAAAAAAGACGCACTTTTCTATAGGCAACCCTTTGTCGCCGTCGAAATATACTTTAATGTTATTGGTAGGTTTAATGCGCAGGGAAACCAGGAAATAATCCGGTTCTTCCGCGAGCACGTCGTCTATCAGTAATTTAAGTTCGTTAATTTGTTCTCCTGCCGTCATATAGCTTATAAAGCAGAAGGGAACGGTATTCGTTCCCTTCAATTCACTTTTTCCGCTGCAAATATAGAAAATTAGCAGAACGAATCCAAAAAACCCGGCTGTTAACCGTTTGCAAAAAACAGGGTTTTAAACCTTTCCGGCAATATTTGCCCTGTTATCTTTGCTACATTATGGCACTTATCGATCTCATTTTTGTCATCTTCATTTTATATCTTGTATACAAACTGGTTTTTGGTTTGATTTTGCCGGTTTCAAAAGCAGCCTCCTCTGTTCGTGATCAAATGCGCAATATGCAGAACGGCGGATCTATGAATCAACCTCAGAACCATACTAATAATCATAACTCCTCTGATAGATCTTCAGCCAAAAAAAATAAAACATCAGGTAACGACAGCGAGTATATTGATTTTGAAGAAGTCAAATAGCTGTAAATATTTTTGGAAGCAAACAGAATCCTTCTATTTTTGCCGTCCTCGCAAAAATGATAAGAACGGGGAATTAGCTCAGCTGGTAGAGCGCTTGCATGGCATGCAAGAGGTCAGCGGTTCGATCCCGCTATTCTCCACAAGGCAGCAATCATCATTGCTGCTTTTTATTTTTAATCAATAAGATTTTAAATAAAGATAGCACAAGGTAAAGTTGTTTAAGTTTGCCGCCTTAATTTTCGCTTGTTGAAACGCTTTGTCAGCCGCTTGTTTCACTGGGAGCTGTGGCCCTTTCTTGTTATTTATGCACCGCTGGGTTTTGTATGGTTGTATTATGCGGTAAAAGCAGGTGCTTTCTATTTTTTTTCCAATGTAAATACTACCCTCACTTTTGCAGGTTTTGAAGGCGAGGCAAAAAGTGAAATGTACATACAGTTGCCCGAAAATTTATACCCAAAAACTCTATGTGTAGCCCATTATGAAGAACCGGTTTATATTCTTGCAAGAGCAAAAGAAGCCGGTATTCAATTTCCTTTTGCAGTAAAGCCCGATGTAGGCACACAAGGGTTAATGTTCAGGATTATCAGCAATGTAAATGAATTGCTTTCCTATCATGCATGCCTCACCGGAGATTATGTGATTCAATCTTTTGTTGATCTGCCACAGGAATACAGCCTGTTTTATATACGTTACCCGGGAGAAAAAAAAGGAAAGATCACAGGGCTGATTTTAAAAGAATATTTATCGGTAACGGGTGATGGAAATTCTACTTTGTACCAGTTGATGATGCAAAGCAGCAAGGCAAAACACAGGCTTGCCGAAATGTCAAAAAAGCACAAGCGGCACTTGGCAGAAGTGATTCCCAAAGACGAAATTTTTTATTTAAGTATTGCCGGCAATCACAACCGTGGCGCGCGCTTCATTAATCTTCATCACGAAATTGACGATCGGTTACGCTGCACATTCGATTGCATTGCAGATGCCGTTCCACACTTTCTTTACGGCAGGTACGATTTAAAATGTACATCACTCGAAGACCTGAAGCATGGTCGTAACATTCAGATGTTAGAGTATAACGGAACCGGTGCCGAACCCAATCATATTTATGACTGTGGTATGAGTTATTTCAAAGCTTTATCTGTCATACAACAACACTGGAAAGCGATGTATGAAATTGGTCAGATAAATCTCAAAAAAGGCGTTCCGTACTGGTCTTTCCTGCGCGGGCGCAGGCATTTGAAAAAAACAAATCGCTGGTACGCAAAACTCCGCAATATGGATACATCTTTTCATCCGTAACAAACTTTTGTTTGCCTTATCATTGCGTTTATGATGAGTATTCTCGGCACTGCGTTTCTTGGCTGGCTGGTCAGTTTTTTGGGGCAATTGCCATTGGGAAACACTAGCATCACCGCAACGCAGATTGGTGTGGAAGAGAATGTGAAGAATGCCTGGCTGTTCAGCATAGGCGTTGCGCTTGTCGAAATCATTTATCTACGTATCGCCCTGTCGGGCATGAATTGGGTGGTTGAGCATGAAACATTTTTCTTAGTTCTCAACTGGATTTCCATCGCATTATTTTTGGGGCTTGGCATAGCAACAATCATCGCTGCCAATAAAAAACAGGAACAAAAAAAAGCCATTCTTTTAAACAATAAACTTAACCGCTTTGTGCTCGGTGTAAGCATGAGTGCTGTGAATCCAATCCAGGTTCCTTTCTGGTTTACATGGAGCATTGCGCTTATAAAATCCGGCGGTTTGCAAACGAATAATGTTTCATACAACGCCTTTACCATTGGTGCGGGAATCGGAACTATTACCGGGCTTGCCGTATATATTTATGCAGGAAAATGGCTGATTAAAAAGCTGAATGCCGGTCAGTCCGGAGTCAGTAAATTTATGGGCGGTGTATTTATTTTAACGGCACTGATACAACTCTACAAAGTTGTAATTGCACCAGCGATAAAAGGAAAGTAATTTTTGAGTTAGATCAATTTGAGTAAATCCATATTACAGTTTTTGTTAACCATAGTTTACCTCTTTTGTGATTGACTGTTTTGATTCTTGCTTGTCGAAGCAGCAGGAATCTCTCGCCAACGTTCCGGGCAATGATTAGGCTTTTACAAAAGCGAATAATAACCTCAATTTCAAAAGACCCTTTGATAATCTTTGATAACAAGATAAATCGATGACTGGGTTGAATAACATATCCATTCAATCATTTACTTACCGTTTTGGCTGATGGTTTACAGCTATAAAACTCTTCGGACTTTCCTGTCTTCCGTCTTTCCCAACTCACAGACTTCCCGCCTCTCACTACACATTCACCCATTGATCTCTTTCATCCGGCGAAAATTTCCAGGGAGCAAAATTGTTTTCAGTACTGTTGAACATGCCGTTCCATTCGCCGGGCGCATTGCTTTCTTCCATAATTAAATAACGGCGCAACTGCACAATGATATCAAGCGGACTAATACTTACCGGGCATTCCTGCACACAAGCCTGGCATGTGGTGCAGGCGCGTAGTTCTTCTTCGGTGATGTAATTGTGAAGCAGCGATTTGCCATCATCAACAAATGTTTTATTTACTTTAATGTTTGTACGCACTTCCTCTATTCGGTCTCGCGTATCCATCATAATCTTTCGCGGGCTTAGTTTTTTACCTGTAATGTTTGCTGGGCACGCTGCCGTGCAGCGACCGCATTCTGTGCAGCTATAAGCTTCCATCAGGTTGCGCCAGCTTAAATCAGAAATATCTTTTGCGCCAAACCTTTTTTGTTCTGCAACCACTTCGCCGGTTGGCGCCAGTTCGGGTTGCATGGCATACAATACTTCCTGCTGTATTTCGGGCATGTTGCGCATTTTTCCCTGCGGAATAAGGCGACCATAATATGTATTTGGAAACGCAAGAATGATGTGCAAATGCTTTGAATAAGGCAGGTAATTAAGAAATGCAAAAATGCCTGTAATGTGAAGCCACCAACATGCTCTTTCGATAATCATCAACGACTCGCCGGATGTATTTTTAAAAAGTGGCTGCAGGAAAGAAGAGACTAAAAAACCGCCGGTTTTAGAGAGCGCATATTCGCCATAGCCACGCGCTTGTAATGTAGTGTCAGCGGCATTCATGGTGAGGAAAAGCGTCATCAAAATTATCTCCGTAATCAGTATATAATTCGCATCGCTTTTTGGCCAGCCATTCAAATCTTTACTGCGCAAACGTTTTATGAAAGCAACATTTCTTCTGCATAAAAAAATAATGCAGGAAATGAGAACCAGTAAGGCTAACACTTCGAATGAATCAATGAACAATGGATAAAATCCGCCCATAGGAGAGAGGAACAACCGATGCTTGCCGAGCAAACCATCCAATGCAATTTCAAGCACTTCTACATTGATAATAATGAAGCCAACGTAGACAAAAAGATGAAGGATGGCGACCAAAGGATTGCGGAACATTTTTTTTTGTCCCAAAGCCAGCAAAAACACATTTTTCCAGCGCTTGCCCGGTTCGTCAGATATCTCTTCAACTCTGCCAAGCAATATGTTGGCGCGTATTTCTTTTGCCTTTACGTAAAAAAGAAACAGCGAAACTGCCACAAGCAGCAGGAAAGCAATTTGAGAGATGATATGCATACCCGAATGTTGAGCTGCAAGATACTTGACAATGTATGAATGTTACTACATTTGACCGCTAAAGAAAGAGGGATGTTGGATAAAAATTATGTGCTTACCAAAGAAGCTGCTCTTGAGAAAATACACCGCATGGCGTTGCAAATTGCAGAAGATATCAGCGAGGAAGATACACCGCTTGTACTGATCGGCATCCGCAACAGCGGCATGGCAATCGCTAAGCAGGTTGCCGCTTTTTTGGTTGATTATATTAAAGCCGACATACAGATTTTATCGGTTGTGCTCGACAAACATTCTCCTGATGAAGTTACTATTAGCGAAGACACAAACTTCGATAATAAGAACGTGATTCTTGTAGATGATGTAAGCAACAGCGGACGTACGCTGATGTATGCTTTAAAGCCTTTACTGAATTATCGCCCGAAACGTGTGCAAATACTGGTTTTGGTAGAACGCATGCATAAGCAATTCCCTATAAAGCCGGATTATGTTGGTGTTTCGGTAGCTACTACGGAAGATGATTATATACAGGTGGAAATTGAAGGTGAAAAGGTAGTCGGTGCTTTTATAAAGCTTCATTCAGAGGAAGTGGTTTTGTAGAAAGTTGGAGAAGTCAGGAAGTTGGAAAGACCAGAAGAAAGGTGATGATTTGCGTTATGCTTTCATATAAAACTCAGGAAACCTTTTCGAAATAATTTCTTGTTATTCGCTTTCGTAAAAGCCCAATCATTGCAAGGAACCTTGATCCGCCACGGCGGACAACAGCCGATCGCAAAAGTGACGAACGATGGCTAACAAAACTGTATTCTGTATTTCTTTCAAACCAACATCAATGCTTTATGTTGGGTTATCAGGCTTGTAATGCAGCTTCGGCAACCTGTGGCTGCGCAACGGGCGTTTTGTGTTTGGGAAGCTGTTGCTTGCGTAAAAAGCGAAAATGAAAAAGCCCGACAATGACAGCAATAAATCCTTCCAGCATTACAGTGTCCTCAACACCAATATGCTGTGATATAAAGCCAACTAACAAACCGCCAATCGGTTGCAAACCAAAGAAAGCCATCACATAAATACTGATCACGCGTCCGCGCATTTCAGGCGCTACCGTGGTTTGAATAATAGTGTTTGTGACTGTAACCTGCGACATCATTCCGAACGCACTTATGGCTGCAAACAGCAAAGCCAAAAGGTAGTCAGGCGCATGTGAAAACAAGGTTAGCCCAACGCCAAAAATGAGTGTATTTACCGCCAATATTTTATGAAGATTTTTGCCCGCAGGCAAAGAAGCTAAGTAAAAAGCACCCACTAAAGCACCTAAACCAATGGCGCTGTCTATCACGCCAAATGTTGATGCCGTTCCTTTGAAAATGTCTTTGGCATACACCGGTATCAGTGTATTGAACGGCAGCACCAAAAGGCTCATGCAGCCAAGCATCATAATGATAAAAGAAATGAACGGCGCATTTTTTACGTACGCAAAACCTTCTTTCAATTCTTCAACAATCTTTTTCGTATGAGGCTTTGCCACGTATTTGGGAAGCCGCATTAGCAGAAGAGAACCTATAACGGCAATAAAGCTGGCAGCATTTAACCCGAAGCAAACCGCGTCGCCTAATTTTTCTATGGCAATACCGGCTATGGCAGGACCAATCAACCGGGAAAGATTGACCATTGAAGAGTTAAGAGCCAGTGCATTCGGCAAATCTTTTTTATCGTCAACCATATCATAAACCAATGATTGGCGTGCGGGAACGTCAAAAGCATTTATAGTTCCGAGTAAAGCGCTTAGCGCAATAATTTGCCAGATGCTGTATTGGTTAAAAGCAACAAGTAAAGTGAGCAGCACGGCTTGTATCATGGAAATAACCTGCGTGGTAAGCAGCACTTTGAACCTGTTGTACCTGTCAGCAACCACACCGCCAATAGTTGACAAAAGAAAGGAAGGAAACATGGATGCAAAGAGCGTTATGCCAAGCATAAGCTTGGAATGTGTGAGTGAATAAACCACCCAGCTAACTGCCGTTTTTTGCATCCAGGTGCCAATTAGTGAAATGGATTGTCCTATAAAATAGAACCTGTAATTGCGGCTTTTAAAAGCATTGAAAGTGTTGATGTTCATCCTTACTTCTTCTTTGTTGTTTTTCCTTCCTGTTCAAACTCTACCAGTCGTTGCAACGGTTCTATCAACTTGCGAAGGGCGTCCTGCTCACGTGTTTTGAGGGTATGTGTAATGGCAAGGTTTAGCCATTCGTCTCGCTCGTGCCGTCGCCTGGTAATTATATCCTGCCCGGCTTTAGTGAGTGAAACCAGCACTTTGCGTTTATCTGTTTTTGAAGCCTTCCGATTGATGTAACCCAACTGCAGTAAATGATTGACGATAGCTGACATGGACTGCGAAGTGATTTTTTCGGCTAATGCCAGTTCGCTCGGCAGCATTTCCTTTTGCTCGTACAAAAGCGCAAGAACTGACCGCTCGGTTAGTGATAATTCATCGCCGGTTGTGTTTTTTGTACGGAGCTTTTTTATCATCCGCGTTACTACGGTGCGAAAATCGGTTGCTAACTGTAAGTCGGGTGATTGAGTGTGCATAATTGTAAGCTAAACTTATCAGTTTAGCTTACAAAAGTAATTGAATAAGAAAGTAAAACCACGTTAAGGTTTTGTAGTGATGAACAGTTATGAAACGGGTTAAGTACAATATGACTTTTTGAATGATGTTTTCTATTCGCTTTTGGAAAAATCCTAATCATTGCCCTAAACCTTGATCTGCCGAGGCGGACAACTACTGATCACAAAAGTGACAGACGACCGTTACCAAAACTGTATTTTCCATTGCAATGAAAGTGACTTATCGAAAATGCAAATTTTAAAAAACATGGTTATGCGCTTCCAAAAAGTTACACATAAGCAATAGATTGAATAAATTTTAATCGTCTTTTAATCTCGCTTTAAGCTGTTTTAGTATTTCAGCGTTCATATTTGTAGCCTCAAGGTATAATGCCGCCGGAGTCCATAATTGAATTATCGTACTGAAGAATTAACATCGGAATCCTGATATCACCTGCCAGTTGAAGAACCTGTTAATGCTTTCTCATTGTTGTATTTATTAACTGTCAGGCCTCTTGCAAGAGGCCTTTCTTTTTGCCAAATAAAAAAGCCGGCTGTAAACCGGCTTCCATTTTATTCAAACAATTTAATTATTCAGTTATCACGTCCGTTTTCTTCGGATTTTTAAAGATCGCATACACTTCAATCATCAGTCCTGCCAGAATCAGTATCGGTGCAATGGTGATGCGCGTAGTGCTGTAGACAACTTTATAATCAAACGTTTTCGGGTCGGCATTTTTACCGCCCATCATTAACAGCATACCAAGAATAACGACGCCTGCGCCAATGCCCATCCACAGGTAATTGTCTTTGGTAAACAAGGACGAGAGCGGCTGGTTGGCCGCTTTGCGAATGTGCCCGGTTTGCTGCGCAGCCGGTTTTGCAACAGGTACAGCGCTTATTGGTTTTGCGGGCGGCGTTGCCGGATTCGCTTTTGCGGGATTATAATATCTTTTTGGTTGTGCCATAATCTTAATATAGAAGTGCGCAAAATAAAGAAAAAGCTGCGAGCCGTCAGCAATCAGCCGTCAGCCTTCAGAGATTTCGTATTTCTTTTTACATCTGTTGCGTGTTATTATTTTAATATTTTGTCAGCCATAAGCAGAAAGGCTGATAGCTAATAGCTGATTTCTGAAAGCTTAATACAAATCATCCAGCTTCATCTTCAGGTATTTTACAACGCTGCGGTGTGTGCTGTAAAGTGATATGCCGACACCCAACAGAATCATTCCACCAAACAGTAACAGGTTCAATTGCAAATTGCGGATTGCCTGCAATTGCGGTATCCAGTTTTCTGCCCATTGAATGAGCAACAGTAATAATGCAATGGCAATGCCCGCGCTGATTAAGCCGTTTACAATAGCGCGGGCTTCCATAGGCCGCGATATGAAATTGCGCGTGGCGCCCACCATCTGCATCGTTTTAATTAAAAACCGATTGCTAAACATTGCCAGCCGGATGGTGTTATCAATGCTTACAATTACAATAATAGAAAGCAGCGCGGCAATTACTATAAAAGCAATTCCGAACACGCGTGATTTTTCATTCAAAGTATTTACCAATGATGTCGGGAATGTAATTTCACTGATCTGGTAAGGAAAAGCTGTAGTAACCTGGCTGCTTATTTTCTGCAGGCTGTCCTTATCAACATAATCGGCGGTTACATAAAAATCAATGCTTTCAGGCAGCGGGTTGTAGTTCAGAATCTTATCCCAGTCTTCATTGCCATCTTTATTCCAGGCAGCTTTGGCTTTCTCTTTATCAATGTATTGCACATTCTTAGCAAACGGCTGTTTCGTAATGAACTGTTGTATCTGCCCGATAGTATCTTTATTCATCGTGCGCAGGTATGCGCTAATGCGGATATCTTCTTTAAACTGGTTGCCAACCTGCCGGAGGTTCAAAAAAATCCATCCCATTAAGCCAAGAATAAACAACACAAGTGATACACCAATGATGCTATAAATGTAGCCGCCTTTGCTGCGTTTGGATGAAGAGCTTTTGCCGATTTGCGCCATAAACTGATGATTGATTTTACCGTGATGCGGGAAACAAATTTAGGGGTTTCACCTACATTTGCACCCATTGTTTAACGCAGGTTTAGCAGGTTTCGTATGTGCTGCGCGCAAAGTAGTTTTGCCACGAAGACGCAAAGACACTAAGTTATCTTTTCTGTTTACATCGGTATGATAAACAAATTTAGCCGGGAGGTTTAAACAAAATCTTCTTCGTGCCTTTGTGCCTTCGCGGCAAAAGCAAATAAAAATAACATGGAATATAATTTCAGGAAAATAGAACAGAACTGGCAGAAGAAATGGGAAGAAGAAGGCATTTATAAAGTAAGCAACAACAGCCCGAAGCCAAAGTATTATGTGCTGGATATGTTTCCTTACCCAAGTGGTGCGGGCTTGCATGTAGGTCATCCGTTGGGATATATTGCTTCAGATATCTATGCACGCTTCAAGCGGCTGAAAGGCTTTAATGTATTGCACCCGATGGGCTACGATGCATTCGGTTTGCCGGCAGAGCAATATGCCATTGAGCATGGCGTACATCCCGCAGATTCTACAAAAAAAAATATTGCTACGTTCCGTAGCCAGCTTAATAAAATTGGTTTTTGTTTCGACTGGAGCCGCCAAGTAAACACAAGCGATCCAAAGTATTATAAATGGACGCAGTGGATATTTTTGCAGCTTTTTAAAAGCTGGTATAATAAAGAAACTGACAAAGCAGAAGCTATTGAAACGCTGATTCAAAAGTTTGAAACAGAAGGCAACAAATCTGTCAACTCTCAACTTTCATCTGCCATCTTCTCAGCAACAGAATGGAGCGCTTTTTCTGAAAAAGAACAGCAGGATGTTATCATGAATTACCGCCTTTGCTATTGCGGCTATGGCGAAGTGAACTGGTGCGAAGCCTTAGGAACTGTGCTGGCAAATGATGAAGTGGTAAATGGCGTAAGCGAGCGCGGCGGTTATCCCGTGGTGAAAAAGAAATTGCGCCAATGGTATTTACGCATTACTGATTACGCTGACAGATTGCTGAAAGGCTTGCAAACAGTGGATTTCAGCGATGCCATGAAAGAAATGCAAAGCAACTGGATTGGTAAAAGCTATGGCGCTGAAATTGATTTCGATATTTTCAGTGAAAACTTTGCAACGGCTGAAGATAAAGAACATCGCAAGCTGACTGTTTACACCACACGACCTGATACCATTTTTGGTGTTGACTTTATGGTGGTGGCGCCCGAGCATGAATTGATTGACCTCATTACAACAGATGGACAGCGCGCCGCCGTTGATGAATACATTGCGTATGTAAAAAGTCGCAGCGAGCGTGAGCGCATGGCTGAGAAAAAAATAAGCGGTGTATTTACAGGCGCGTTTGCTATAAACCGTTTTAATCATCGCCAGATTCCCATCTGGATTTCAGAATATGTGCTGGCTGGTTATGGCACGGGCGCTATTATGGCAGTGCCTTGCGGCGATGAACGCGATTTTAAATTTGCGAAGCATTTTGATATTCCGGTTACCAATATTATCGGTGAACACTTTAATGGCGAAGAAGCCAATTCAACAAAAGAAGCATCGTTAACGAGCAGCGATTTTTTGGATGGCATGAAGATGCGTGATGCGATGAAAGTTGTGATTGATGACCTGGAAGGATATGGCAGCGGCAAGCGAAAAGTGAATTATAAAATGCGTGATGCCGCCTTTAGCCGGCAGCGTTATTGGGGCGAGCCATTTCCAATAAAATGGATTGATGGCGTTGCCTATCCGTTGGATGAAAGTGAATTGCCGTTAGAATTACCGCACGTAGAAAAATATGGTCCCGGACCGGAAGGTGAAGGTCCGTTAGCAAATGTAAAATCGTGGACAGATCAGCATTTGGAAACGAATACAATGCCCGGCTATGCGGGTTCTTCGTGGTATTTTTTGCGTTATATGGATCCCAATAACAGCGAAACTTTTTGCAGTAAAGAAGCGAGCGATTACTGGAACCAGGTTGATGTTTATGTCGGCGGAACGGAACATGCCGTTGGACATTTGTTATACAGCCGCATGTGGACGAAAGTGTTGTTTGATTTGGGTTATATTTCTTTTGATGAGCCGTTTAAGAGATTGGTGAACCAGGGAATGATCCAGGGAAGTTCACGGTTTGTGTATAGGCTTGAAACATTAATTAATAATGAAGATATTAGTTTAAAGAAACAGTTTGGAGAGCTAAATATATTTGTTTCATCTACTTTTTATTATGAATTTCAAAAAAAGGAAATAAGTAGAATCGAATTAGCAGAACGAATTAATGAAGTTGTTCCAAGTTTATTAAGTATAGATGAAGTTAATGATTTCATGTTCCTGTTTTCCAAATTACATGTTGATGTCAATATTGTAGATGGAAATATTTTAGATGAAGAAGCTTTCAAAAAGTGGAGACCAGAATACTCAAATGCAAAATTTGTAAAGTATTATCCTCTTGAGGCATTAAGAGATCAAACTAAAGCAATCTTTTTATGTGACAGTGAAACCGAAAAAATGTCCAAATCAAAATTCAACACCGTTAATCCTGACGAACTTGTAAACCGTTACGGCGCTGACACCTTCCGCATGTACGAAATGTTTTTAGGTCCGGTAGAGCAAAGCAAACCCTGGGATACAAAAGGCATTGAAGGCGTGCATCGCTTCTTAAAAAAACTGTGGCGTTTATTTAATGATGAAGTAAAAGGCAAAGTATGGAATGAAGAAAAATCTTCTCCAGCCGAATTAAAAATCTTGCACAAAGCCATTAAGAAAATTGAAGACGATACGGAACGCTTTTCATTTAATACAGCCGTCAGCGCTTTCATGGTTTGTGTAAATGAACTGAGCGACGCCAAATGCAGCAAGCGCGAAGTATTGGAACCGCTTCTTATTTTATTAACGCCTTATGCCCCGCACATTGCAGAAGAGTTGTGGCGACAGTTGGGAAACACATCATCCATACTTGATGCAAGCTACCCGGTTTTTGAAAATGCGTACTTAATTGAATCTACCAAAGAATATCCCGTAAGCATCAATGGTAAGTTGAGAACAACTATCGTTTTACCATCAGCTATAGAGCAATCTGAAGCCGAAGCGCAGGTGCTGAACGATGAAAAAGTAAAGAAATATACGGATGGAAACAACATCAAAAAGTTCATTTTCGTAAAGGGTAAAATGATAAACGTTGTTATTTGATTTGGTGAGCAGTTGATAGTGAGCAGTGAGTGGTGAATAGTGAGTAAGGAAAAACAAATTGAGTGGTGAGTAAAGAAGAAGGGTATTAATACTCACCACTCACCATTAGCTTATCACCAGCGATTCCTTCCACAAAGGCAGCGAAAACGAAAAGGTGGTTCCTTTTGTTTGGTTGTTGTGAATGGTCATAACGCCATTGTTCTTTTCAATAAAATCTTTACAAAGAGTAAGCCCAAGACCAATGCCTTTTTCGCCGGATGTGCCTTGCGTGCTTATGTTATTAGCACCTTTCAAAATGCGGTTGCGCAGTACTTCTTCAATGCCATGTCCTTCATCTGAAATGCTGATGTACATTGTGTTTTCATCCGTGCCGGCAGAGATATAAATATTAGAGCCGGCAGGCGAAAATTTAATAGCGTTTGAAATAAAATTCCGCATTACCGTTTTTACCATCTCTTTATCTGCATATACTTTAGTCGGGGTCATTACCTGGGAAATGACGGACAAATTTTTCTTATCAATGTCTTCCGAATAAAGAGCAGACGAATCTTCAATTACTTCATTCATATCCACCTTCTGCGGATGATGAGTAACCGCTTCGTTCTGGCTCTGGCACCAAAGTACCAGATCAGTCAGCAGCGTCATGGCTTTGTGCGATGAATCGGTGATAGCTTGTATCATCTCAGCCAGCTCTTGCTCATCAAAATCACTGAGCCCTTCAGCCATCATTTTGCCAATGGCATTAATAACAGTCAGTGGCGAGCGCAGATCGTGTCCGATCACAGACAAAATCCGGTTCTTGGAAATATTGATGTCTTCCAGCCTGCTCTGCATTTTTACCTGCTCCGTAATGTCAATTGCCCAGCCTGCCACCATGCTTTTATCTTCGTACTGCAGCGGAAACTTATTGATGAGGTATGTAATGAGATTGCCATCATTGCTCACACCTTTTTCTACTACAGTCAGGGCTTTGTTGCCTTCCAGTACCTGCCTGTTGTTAGCGCCATAATCATCAGCCATTATCTTCGGAAAAATCTCGGTAATGTTCTTGCCGATGTCTGCTTTCGTTACCTGTACCTGCGATAAATAAATCGGGTTCATGTATTGCATTACGCCGCCATCATCTGTAATCCAGGCTGGCAACGGGCAGTTTTCCATAAATTGTTCAAACAGGATTCTTGATCTGTAGAGTTGTTCTTCCGCTTCTTTTTGTTCCACTTCCAGTTGCTTTCTTCGTTTCTCATCTGTCAGGTCTTTTATAATGACAGCCACATGGCTTATCAAATCAAAACTGTTTTTCAGAGGCATGTAAGTGATGTGCAAATAAATGCGCGTTTCTTCCTCACCTCCCGAATCTGCTTCATGCGAAATGGTTTTACCCGAAAATGCTTTTTTATAGTTGGCGAGGAGACCTGGTTTCTGGTCTTCCGGTATAAAAAGTAAGGCATCATCGCCAATCTTATATTTAGAATCATGAAACCGAAGTACATTTTTTTTAGGACTTAAAAATGTAACTTTTAATTCCTGGTTTACTATCAGGAAGCTTTCATCCAGCGTATTCAGAAGGTAAGCAAATTTTTGCAGCGATTGTTCGGAAGTAATTTTTTGTGTAACGTCTCTTTGAATAGCGACATAACCGGTTGTAAAACCATCTTCGTTTTTAATAGCTGTTGTAGAACTTTCGAGATAAACTTCTTCGCCCGTTTCTTTTATATGCTTCAAAAAGCCTTTCCAGATATTTTTTTTCTTAAATTCTTTCATGGCTTCATCATGCGAGCTGCCTATAATTTCTTTTCGTACCAGCAACCGATGATAATTTTTGCCGATCGCATCTTTGGCAGTAAATCCATAAACACGCTCTGCCGATTTATTCCATTTGGTGATGATAAAATTATTGTCGGTAGCAATCAGAACATCGTCTAAGCTTTCCAGCAGTTCTTCGAGGTGATAATTTTTTTGGAAAGGCGTTGATACCGATGATGATAATGGATACATAAGAATGTGTAATTGTAGTTGTAAATCGATTACAAAACAAATTCTAATTTGTTGAATCTGCGAGGGAACCAGCTTAAATTCTGATTAAGAAAGAAGTGGTAATGATGCCTTTAAGGTAATCTTATCAAGTAATTCTTTATTTGATTATTTAGACAAATGCTTGAAACAGAAGGTAAAAAAAGGCATTACTGCCGCGAAGTTATCGTGCTGTTTGTATCCGCTTTTTTTAGAAAAATAAGGTAGGTTGGAAAGTGGTCGCTGTAGCCGCCGCGATACGTATTGCCATCCCAGGTGCGCATCGGGTATCCTTTATATTTTCCCATATTTTCAACCATATATTCTTTGTTGAAAATATGCTGCTGGTAAAAAAAGTATCCGCTCTGGTCTTTTGGCAGCCAGTTATAATTAATCATAATCTGGTCGAATAATCCCCAGGCATCCTGGTACGCCAAAGTGCCAATGCCACGCTTATACATGTTTACCCAAGGGTTATACAATTCGCCTTTGTGAACATCTGCAACGTTTCCTTTTGCTTTTAAAATTTGGGTTACACTCGGGCTGATGGGATCATCGTTCAAATCACCCATAACAATAATCTTCGCATCCGGATCAAAATGGTTGATGGAATCGATCATGTTTTTATCAACCTGTGCTGCAGCAAAGCGCCCTGGCATACTGCGCTCTTCGCCACCACGACGGCTAGGCCAGTGATTAACAAATGCGTGTACCGTATCGCCATCCAATATACCTTTTACATAAAGCACATCGCGTGTGTAATAGGCATCTTTAGAACCGGACGGAAGTTTTACAAACAGTTTGCGGCTTTCAAGTACCCGGAAGTATTTGGGATTGTACAAAAGTGCAACATCAATGCCGCGGGCATCGCGGGAATCGTAATGAACAATTTTATAATTGCGCTTACTTAGCAACGGATGATGAACAAGGTCATTTAATACTGTGTCGTTCTCAATTTCAGCACAGCCGATAATTGCCGGACCATCTGGTGTCATGTCTGTGCCTATCTGTGATAACACGGTTGCCAGGTGAGACACTTTATCCAAATATATTTTGCTGTTATAGTTTTTTGGGCCGCTCGGTAAAAACTCGTTGTCATTTACATTCGGATTGTCTACCGTATCATAGAAATTTTCCAGGTTGTAAAAAGCGGCAACAATGGTTTTGTATTGTTGCTTTTGCGCGGTGGCGCACAAAAAAAAGCTGGTTAGCAGCAGCAGCAAAATTAGTCTGGTCATAAATAATAAACAGTGTTGCAAACATAAGTCTTCGAAAGGGTAGAGGAATTAATAAATCGTTATCCCGGTCGCCTTTGTTATAATAAAAATTCTCAGTGCTTCCAGTTTTCTCCGCGCAACAAATCATTCGCAATGAGACAACCAAGGGCAAAGAAAAATATTTTAATTAATTGTAAATCAGTTTGGTATGTACTCTAATTATATAAAGGATTCACCGCCATTTCCGCAATATCTTCATTTGCGTAGTTTTTGATTTCGTTGTACAATGTATCTCGTTCAACCGGTTCTCTTCCTACTTGCTTAATAAGAGCCACCAGTTGAGACGTCGTAAGCGAAGGCGTTTGTTCTTCACTGCCAGCCATCGAGTAAATTTTTGTGGTATCATCAATGGTTCCATCAAGATCATTTACACCAAAAGACAGCGTCAACTGCGCCGTTTGCCTGCCAAGCATTGGCCAGTAAGCTTTCAGGTGCGGGAAATTATCCATGTAAAGCCGGGCTACCGCATATAGCTTCATATCTTCAGAAACAGTCGCTTCACGCACGTTGCTCATGTCGTTGTTTTTGTTCCTGAACTTCAGCGGAATGAATGTATTAAAGCCGCCGGTTTCGTCCTGCAGGCTGCGCAGGCGTTCCATGTGGTCAACGCGGTGATATGGTTTCTCAATATGTCCGTATAGCATCGTTGCATTGCTGTGCATGCCTAAGTTGTGCGCCGCGCGGTGAATGCGCAGCCAGCCATCGGCATCAACTTTATCAGCACAAATTTGCTCGCGTATTTCAGGATGAAAAATTTCAGCGCCACCGCCCGGCATCGAATCAAGCCCTGCTTCGTGCAGCAACTTCATACCTTCTTCCGCCGATACTTTTGCCTTGCGAAACATATAGTCCAGCTCAACTGCCGTATAACCTTTAATGTGTAAATCGGGCCGATGAGCTTTGATGTGCTGCATCAGTTCCATAAAAAATGTCAGGTTTAGCTTCGGATGCACGCCGCCTACAATATGCACTTCTGTTACCGGTTTGCCATCGTAGCTTTTTACAATGTCAAGCATTTGCTGCGTGCTAAGTTCCCAGCCTTCCTCGCGGTGCGCATATAAGCGGCTGTAAGCGCAAAATGCGCAGGAAAACACGCACACATTAGTAGGTTCAATATGAAAATTCCGGTTGAAATATGTTTTGCTTCCATGCCTTTGCTCTCTTACCCAATTTGCCAGCGCACCGGTATATGGCAGTGATGCTTTTTCAAATAACAGAACGCCATCATCAAAAGATAATCGTTCGCTTTGAAGAATTTTATAACCAATCTCTTTTAATTCCTTATCCTGCTCTTTATTTACCAGTCTTTCTACATTACCCGAAACTGCAACCATAACTCATATTCTCTTTAAGATACAAAGGTACAAGCCAATCCCCAATCGACTTACAGCAGATGCGCATCTCTGATTACCCTGAAAGAAATTTACCGTTGTTTTACATCGTTCTTAAGCAACGGGAATGTAATTATATCGTACATCATAACTGAGTATGTTAAATTAAAAAGAGTACATTGCGCTGAATACTTGTTGCTGCCTGTTTCCAGTTATATGTTCGCCTCTGCTGCTGATAAAATGGTTTTTATTTGTGCGCTATGATCGTTGTTTATTAATCGAAAAAAGAAAAGACTTTTATCAGAACGAAACGCTACATATACGTTAGCTTCTCCTTTCTTTTTTGTGTGATGCTTCTTCTTTGCAAAAGCGTATCGGCTCAAAAGGATACTGCGATTGTAAAAAAGGATAGCATTATCATAAAAAAGAAGCGTAATATTTTCCAGTCAGCCTATCGCGTTATTTCCAAAAAGCATCCCGATACAGCATCCATCCCCATTCCGCCGGCATTGATAGTAAAAGCCGAGCAGCCGTATAAAGAATTTCAGGGAAAAATTATCCGGCATATCGATTTAACTCAATATGGCTTTGGCAGATCATTTACCGATACAACGAAAAAGAGTAAATATTTTGGTACCAACATATTAAACTACCTGCATAAAAACACTCGTTCCTGGCAGGTAAAAAACAATCTGTTTATTGAGGAAGGCATGCCGCTCAATACGTTTGTACTGTCGGAAAACGAACGTTACCTGCGCTCGCTCGATTATATACAGGATGCGCGTATTCTCGTAAAAGAAATCCCCGGCAACCCCGATTCGGTTGACCTGCAGGTGGTAACCAAAGACCTGTTTAGTATCACCGGTTCTACCAGCAGTCTGTCACCGAGCAAAGTCAGGTTAACAATCGCCGAGCAAAACCTGTTAGGCACAGGCCAAAAAGTACAGCTAACGGGGCTTTACGAATCTTCGCGCAACCCATCTTTTGGTGGTGCTTTGCTGTACAATATCAATAATATCAAAGGCAGTTTTATTAACGCGACTCTTATTTACAGCCTGATTGATAACAATGTGACCAACACCAAGCGCAATGAAAAGTCCGTCCTGTTACAACTTGATCGTCCGCTCACGTCAGCATACGGCAGAATGGCTGGCGGCTTTACCATTGGTGTCAATCAATCGAACAACGATTATCTGGAACCGGATAGTTTATTTTATCAATACAAATACAATATCATCGATGGCTGGATTGGCTATAATATAGGAGTAAAGCGGTTTTTGGCAGACAACACCATGCGTGATCGCAAGTTTATTTCTTTTCGCTATTTCAGAAACAATTTTACGGAACTGCCAAAGCAGATAGAAGGACATTATAACCAATGGTACAACGATAAAAAAGGAGCGCTGGCGCAATTTAGTTTTTTTAAGCAGCAGTTTTATAAAACAAACTATTATTACGGCTTTGGTGTAACGGAAGATATTCCCACGGGCTATAACGTGTCCGTTACATCGGGCTGGTACCAGCAATCGAATGAACGTGAAGGTATCTCGCGACCTTATGCCGGTGTAGATGCAAATTTTTACCGGTTCTCGCAACGGGAACATTTTATTCAATACTTCTTTCGGGCAGGCGGCTTTTTTAATAGAGGCAATATGGAAGATGCGGGTATATTGTTAGGTACCAGCGTTTTTAGCCGGCTATACACATTTCGCAAGTTTAAAGCACGTGAGTATTTACGGTTGAGTTTCACGAGACAGTTTAACCAGGTGGCTTTAGATCCGCTGAAGATCAACAACCCGTTCGGCATCCGCTATTTCAGGTCAGATTCGGTATATGGCGATCGCCGCATCAGTCTTCACGGAGAAACGTTCCTCTTCCTGAAATATAAAGCCTTTGGCTTTCAGTTTTCTCCATTTTTCTTTAGTGATGTAGCTGTACTCACGCCCAAAAAACAGCCCATTACACAGGCGCAATATTATTGGAGTTTAGGCGGTGGATTGCGCACCCGTAATGAAAACTTATTGTTCGGAACCATGGAATTCCGGTTTGTTTACTTTCCGCGCGTTATCGAAAGCATGAACCCATATGTAATAAAAACCACCATCAACCTGCGCTTCCGATACAATACCAGCTACGTGCGCCAGCCAGACCTGATACAGCTAAATGCAGATTATTCAAACAGTATTTTCTGATGTACGATGTCATTCAATATACGATGTCAGATGTGTGATGTATGATGTGTTTTATTGCAAAAACATCATACATCATACAAAATTATAAAGGAAAGCATATGGGTTTTAGAGTAAAAAGAAAGCCGGATGATGGTCACCCGGCTTTCTTTATTAAGCTTAAAATGTGCTTATACATCGCGCATTGTATGTTGAATTACATCGTACCTCGTACATCTGACATCGTACATTGAATTCACACATCTGGCATCGTACATCAAATCACGCTCTGCCCATTTGACGAAGGAAGGAAACGTGAGAAGCTACTGCATGATGCATGCGTTTATATTCTACGTACACAACGCCATGTTCCTGGCAGGCCTGGCGAATGATTTTGCTGATAGCGGGATAATGAATATGAGAAATTTTTGGAAACAAATGATGCTCTATCTGAAAGTTCAATCCGCCCACGTACCACGAAATCAAACGGTTGCGTGTAGCAAAGTTGGCGGTTGTTTTCAACTGGTGAATCGCCCATTCGTCTTCCAGCCTGTGCGTTTTTTCATCTGGTACCGGGAATTCGGTATGCTCAACTGTATGCGCTAATTGAAATACAATACTTATTGTAAAACCTACACACACCGAGAAAACGGTGTACCCAATCAGCCAGTTTATTACACCAACCTGAAAGATAGGAAGTACAATGAAAAGCCCATAGTGTGCAATCTTAAAGCCCCAGAACATAATATGCTCTTTGGTGCTCATTTTCTTCAGCGGAATATCGCCAATGCGCTTTAAAAAATATTTGCGATAGTCAGACAGCATGGTCCAGTACAGGTGAAGAAATGCATAGAAAATCCAGAAGTACAGATGCTGGAAGCGATGAATTTTTAAACGCTTTTGCGTAGGCGCCATGCGAAGGAGCGGACCTGCATCCAAATCATCATCAATGCCATTAATGTTTGCATAAGCATGATGAATCACATTGTGCTTCATATTCCACATAAACTGGCTGGCGCCCACAAATTCAGCAAAGTTGGCGGCAGTTTTATTCATCCATTTATAACGGCTAAAACTGCCATGTCCGCCATCGTGCATAATATTGAAACCAATAGCTGCTGTGGTTAAACCCAATACAGCGCTTAACGCCAGCGCCCACGGCCATGACGGCGTAAAGAAAACCAACGTAGTGTACGTGGCAATTAATATAACCACAAGAAAAATGGCTTTGCTGATCAATCGCCAGCCGCCTGTCATTTCCTTGCCGGTAACTGCAAAATACTGGTTGATACGCTTTTTCAGCTCTACGTGGAAGGACGGCGATGTGTTGGCAAACTTTGGTGTCATTCTGAAAGTCTCTGTGCTTGTGGCGATTGATGTAAGTATTTGTAAAATAAAAATCAGGTAACGTTTTGTATGATATCGTCGAAGCTGCTAATGCCGATCATCTTTTGTGTAATATACCCTTCTGCAAATGTAACACCTATACGCTTGCCGAACATAAGTGCGCGGGCTTTTATAACATCCAGAAAATCGGGGTTTGATATATAAGTTGACGGCTCGCTGCTATCCGTTGTGTTAAATTGTGTGGTATAGCAAAGTACAGCCCTCATCTTTTGCTCAAACTGCGCCGAGATATCAAACACAAAGTCCGGCTTCAGGTATCGGTCCTGTATGTAGTGAAACACATTAGCCGGGCGCCATTTTTCCTGCGGCCCGCCATTGTATTCCGTTTCTATTCTTCGTAAACCTGATAGAAAAGCAGCATCAACAATCAGCTTCGAGCTTCTGCCGTGGTCGGGGTGACGGTCTTCCGGCGCGCTGCACAGCACAACGGTTGGCTGATATTTACGAATGGCAACAATTACTTTCCTGATATTCTCTTCATCATTCTGAAAAAAGCCATCGCGCATGTCTAAGTTTTCGCGGTGCTCTACGCCTAATATTTTTGCGGCGTTCAAGGCTTCCTGTGTGCGGATGTCTGCCGTGCCGCGGGTGCCAAGCTCACCGCGGGTTAAATCTACCACGGCTACTTTTTTGCCTTCGGCAATAGCAGCGAGTATGGTGCCGCCGCAGCCTAATTCCAGATCGTCGGGATGTACACCAAAAGCAAGAATATCAACTTTCATGAGGCGCAAAAGTAAACGTATGTTTTGGAAGGAAAGAAAGAGAAAGACGTTTTGGATGTTTATTAATATTTGGATGATGCCATGCAATATCCGGCTAATTGAATTCTACAAATAAAACCAGGACTACTGCACCATTGCCTGCCTGCGCACACCGTACATTTTTTCTACATCCTGTACAATGCTTTCTATGGCACGGTCGTCGCCCTGCGGGGCGTAGCCTTGCTTCAGGTTGCTGCCCACCACTACGGCTATCGTTTGCCAAAAGCCGGCTGCAAAACCGCCTTTATATTCCTGTATAATTTCGTAGCAGTTATTGCCGGTTTGCCGGTTTATAAGTTTCATCAGCACTTTTCCCTGGTACACAGAAAGCTGTGTGAGTTTATCGGCAAATTCTTTTTTTAAATCTTTCTCTCTCGAGCGGATAATTTCTTTACGCTTGCTGCGGTCAGTTACGCCCACCAGTTTTGCATTTATCTCATTCATCACCAGGCTTGCCTTCAGCGCATATGGATAAGTAACGTAAACCGCATTGCGTAGCCGCGTCCATTCCAGCCGGTTGCGCCTTCCTTTAGCCGTTTCTTTTGAATACAGGAAAAAATAAGGAAGCACCGAACAGGGAATGGTATCGCCATTCGATTCAATGCAGGCGTCTACCTTAATAGTATCGTTAATACCATGACCATTTTGCGCCTCCGATTTTATGGCAAAAAACAAGCAGCAGATAGCAAAGATTGACCGATATAAGATTTGTAACCGCACTTCGTAAAAATAGGTAGATTTTCTCTTTTTAATACAATGTGGCGAAAAAGGTAATTGATAATTTGATGTTATGATTTTGTGAAGGAAACTCACTTTTGCACCGAGGTAATCCACCAAGTGTTGCCGAACGGATTTTCACGCCACCGCTTCTGCCGTATTGTTGATTGCCCATTTCTGTAACAGCTTCTGACCTTTTTCTAAAGCCAGCCCGTAAGTGGCATCGGCATCTTTTTGCCGGATATGCCGGGCAGGAAATCATACTCAAAAAATATTCTTTTACTCTCAATTAAATATGTAATTCTGTTTTCCCTGGCAATGTTAATGTACTAACTGCTTGTCGCTTTTTTCAGGCAATATGTTTTTACTTTTAACGGACTTGAGAATTCTATGTCTTTATACTTTTTTCCGTTGTTCTTAAAGTAAAACATTATACATACAATAGTTTGGGGCGGCCAACAAATAAATTTATTAAAGTGTAAAAGCATATTGCATGTGATAACGAAATATTTTTTGCAATACTGATCAAAGCATTTATTCTCATCAAAATTCTTTATATCTTCCTCAGCAAAAGCCAAAATTATTGAATAATATATTTACCGGAAACTTCAAACTTCAAAACCATAACCTATGAACGTCAAAAATTGTATCAGCGTGTTTCGTTTATTATTGCTGCTAACTTTAGGTGCCTGTAAAAATGCTCCCACGGAAAGAACATTTTTAATCCCATCTAACTACCAGGGAACCTTGCGAATTATATATGGTGAAAAATGTGGCGTACAACCCAAAGAAGAAAATGGAAGAGAAATAGTTGAGTTTCAAAAGAATGGGTTGGCGATTTTAAACACAGAAAATGACTTTAAGATAAAGAATGAATTTTACCTGGCCGATGACAAAGGCAAGCGAACGAAAGTGAATGAAATATCAGCTTTTGAGGATAGGATTACTAGAATGCCCGCCATATTAGCCGGCGGTGAAACCGTATCAACCAGTGTTGTCAATTATGAGAACTCAAAAAGTACATTATCAGGAGGCGCAGACTGTGTAGACTATTACCTCTATAACACAAATACAACCAAGATTGAAGAGGCTCATCTATCGGAAAGGTTAGACTCGCTGACAAACTCTGTGGTAAATGCCTGCAGAGAAAATAAATAAGTGGCGTGTAAAAAGCTATTTCTAATCGGTTTGTGTTTTCAATAATGCTCCTTTGTATAGATATCAATAGGGTTTCCTGCCTAATAAAAAAGGTATCTATTGAATGAAGTCTTAGCGCTTTTATTATTTTTTCAACAAGTTAGCAGAATAAATTTTACACGACGACAGAAACGAACCAAATCTTATCTTCATAAAAAGAAATGGGTATGAACACATCGGCAATCCGGAAAAAACTTCATTCGTTAATAGACACTGTTAATGATAAAAAAGCAGAAGCTATTTATACTTTATTATCCGGTGAAGCAGATGTTGAAAGTGAGAGAATGGAATTGATACAGGCAGAAAGAGAAGCCTATTTGAGGGGAGAAGGAAAAACTTACAGTTGGGAAGAAGTAAAAGAGATGGCACTTAATAAAGACAAACGCCATGTCTTATAAGATTGAAGTTCGTCCGCTTGCCACTCTTGAAGTTATTGAAGCCTATGATTGGTATGAGTTGCAACAGGAAGGATTGGGACTGTCGTTTTTAAATGAATTGGAATCTTTTTATAAAGCCTACTTCGCAATCCTTCTATCTTTTCTTTTTATAATGAACCAGCAAGAGAAGGCAGAATAAGCCGGTTTCCTTACTTAGTGATTTATGAAATTACTGAGCCTGATAATATCATAGCCTATAGTGTTTTTATGGCTAAGCAAAGCTCTTCCCGCAAAAGAACTTTTTAAGAATAACCAAAAAAATCCCCGGCAGAAACCTACCGGGGAAATACAACTAAAAACACGATTATTAACCAGACCTCAATCGGGTTTCTTGCCGTCTAAAAAGGTATTCAATGTAGAAAGATTCGAGTCGCTGCTGCCATCTTTCTTCACCGTTATTTTACTATAATAATTCTCTGCACCGTTGTTTATATTGTTGCCATACAACTCCATATTGCGGCGCACATAAGCCGGCACATTGTCAAACTCGTTGCTCACATCGCTGATGTTGAACGACAGGTTGCGAAGCTTGGCCATGCGTTCTGCCGCGCGGTTCTTCTTCTCCATTTCTTCGTTCGATTCGGCGCCAAAACTTCCTGCGGGTTGCTGTGTTGTTTGCTGGGGCGGAACAGCAGTACCCGCCGTTGGCTTAATCACCAATTCCAACTGCACATCTTCATCTCCCTCTGTTGTTACAGGTGGTTTGGCTTGCTGCGGTTGAAATGCCTGTGGCTGCTGCACTTGCGGCTGCACGGTTTGCACAACCGGCGGCTGCGCCTGTGGCTGTTGTACATAAGCAGGCTGAGGCTGTTGCACATAGGCTTGCGGCTGCGAAGCTTCCGCATAAATATTTGAAGGTTTGTTTAGATGCCCGCTGCTGTGTATAGGCTGCTGTGCGTGAATAACAGGTTGCTGCACCGGAGGCTGCGCCACTGGTTTTTCCTTGTATTCAAATTGCATGTGCGCAGGCTCTTCGCTCTGTGTTTGTGGCTTCAGCGTTGCCGGTTGCGGTTGAATAAAATCAAACTGCAACACATGATTTTCTTCTTCGGCAGGTATCGCCGTTTTTGGCTGTGTGGCTTGCACGTACGGTTTGCTTTCTGCTACCGGTTCAGACAGCGTTGGCATCAAAGGATTTGCCGCTTCCTTCGGTGCAGTTGCCTGTGCCTTCGCTGTGTTGTTATTATCGCTCAGCGACATAATTACCTTTTCCTGCTTTGGCTGTTCGGCTGTCATTTGCTTCGCAAACGGATCTTTCTGCTCGAAGCCGGTTGCTATTAAGGTAATGCCGATTTTATCTTCCAGAGAATTATCGTAACCCATACCTACAATCACATCAGAAAATTCGCCTGCCTGCGAGCGAAGATGATTGTTGATGATTTCGAGTTCATCCATCGTGCATTCATGTTCACCCTCAGCGCTGTTGATATTAATAAGAATCCACTTGGCACCGCGGATATCATTATCATTTAATAACGGTGAGTTTAAAGCTTCTTCAATCGCATGCAGCGCGCGGTTTTCTCCACCCACAGCAGAGCTGCCAAGGATAGCCACGCCACCGTTTTTCATAACGGTACATACGTCGGCAAAGTCAACGATAATATGCCCGCGACTGTTGATGATATCGGTGATACATTTGGCTGCAGTAGCCAATATGTTATCAGCTTTCGAGAAAGCTTCTTTCATCTTCAGGTTGCCATATTGCATGCGCAATTTATCGTTGCTTATAACAAGCAGCGTATCTACATAAGGCTCTAATTGCCTGATGCCATTCTCAGCCTGCGCATTGCGGCGCGGACCTTCAAATGGAAATGGCGTGGTAACAATACCAACCGTTAGAATACCTAAGTCGCGACATATCTTAGCAATGATTGGCGCACCACCCGTACCCGTGCCGCCGCCCATACCTGCGCAAATGAAAGCCATGCGTGTATTCACTTCCAGGATGCGCTTGATTTCTTCCAGCGATTCTTCCGTGGCTTGTTTACCAACTTCAGGATTTGCACCGGCACCCAAACCTTGCGTCAGGTGTGGTCCCAACTGTATTTTATTTGGAATCTTACTCTGTTCTAATGCTTTCGCATCTGTGTTACAAATAATGAAGTCAACACCTTCAATGTCTTCGCCAAACATATAGTTTACGGCATTGCTTCCGCCGCCGCCAACACCCAATACTTTTATTATGGAAGACTTTTGCTTTGGGATATCAAAATGAATCATGATCGTGTTTTTTGTTTTAGTTGTATGTGTGTTATTGTCAGATTTTCGATTGTTAATTGTCAATTGAAATGGTGATTCGCTTACACCAATTAACAATTACCAATAAACAATTTCTATTTCATTTCCGTATCGCCTTCTTCTTTAAAGAGGTCAATGACACTGTCTTTAAATTTATCCCAAAAAGAATTCAATCCTTTCTTGCGTTTGTTAATGTCGACAGATGTTGCCTGCGCTACCATCACTTCCGGTTCTTTTATGGCTGTAGCTGATTCTTCTTTCTTCAAAGCCTGTGGCATTTCCACGCGGGTGAAAGACGTATCAAATTCTTTTTTCCGGTTTTCATAATCGCTATAGCCTTTTAATATCAAACCAATACAAGTGGCATACATTGGTTTCTTCAGCTCATCAATATGGTTAGGCGCTAAGTGCTCATTCGGATAACCAATGCGTGCGTTTAAACCTGTGGTGTATTCCGTAAGCTGCATCAGGTGCTTCAGTTGTGAGCCGCCACCTGTCAAAATTATGCCACCATTCAGCATTCGCTCCAATCCGATTTGTTTTAAGTGATATGTAACAAAATCGAGAATCTCGCTCATGCGTGCCTGGATGATGTTGGCTAAATTCTTCACGCTGATTTCTTTAGCGGGCATGCCTTTGATACCTGGAATTGTAATGTAAGCATTGTCCTGCGCTTCATTCGCCAAAGCACTGCCAAATTGTACCTTCATCGCTTCTGCCTGACCTTTCAATACGCCAAGACCCAAACGAATATCATTCGTAATGTTTTCACCACCAAATGGAATAACAGCAGTATGTTTTAAGATGCCATCATAGAAGATAGCAAGATCGCTGGTACCACCACCAATATCAAGAATAGCAACGCCCGCTTCCATATCAATCTCGCTCATAACCGATGCGGCAGAAGCCAATGGCTGAAGTACTAAATCTTTTGTTTTGAGATGGCTTCTTTCTATTGCGCGATTGATGTTGCGGATGGCATTTCTATCACCGGTGATGATGTGAAAATTGGCGCCAACTTTTACACCATTATAACCCACGGGGTCTTTGATGTTCTGGAAATTATCAACGTGAAAATCCTGCGGAATCACTTCAATGATTTGATCGCCGGCAGGTATAAATGTCTTACGTTGATTGTCTATTAACTGTTCAATTTCTTCGCGCCGGATTTCTATTTCGCTGTCCTGTCTTACAATGTCGCCGCGTGTTTGCAGACTTTTGATGTGATGACCCGCAACGCCAACATATACCTCTTTTATTTCAAGGTCGGGATTGCTTTCGTAGCAGTTCATCAATGCCTGCTGTATGGCTTTGATGGTGTGATCGATGTTCAATACCTGTCCATGAGAAACGCCATTGCTGTTGGCGCGGCCAAAGCCCAGAATTTCAAGTTTACCCAATTCATTTTTACGGCCGGCAATGGCAGCAATCTTGGTGGTGCCAATATCAAGCCCTACAATAATCGGCGCTTCGTTGATAGTCATATATAATAGTCTTTAGTTGTCTTCTCAGTAAACAATCAAACCTGTTTACGGGTTGCACATTTTCTTTTCGCTCCGGCAATATCAACGCAAAGCAGAAGGATACTTTTTTCTTTTGCGCAATGTAAAATTTGATGATTTGCGATTAGTGGTTTACTGCTTTGCTCAATGTTCAAAACCCATCATTTAGCAAGGATACCGGATTTCTTTTTCGCCTCGTCTATCCAAGAAATTGTAACGTGCAAAGTCAAAAAAAATGTTATCAAAAATAGACTGCGTGTACATCTATATACAATCAATTTTTTTCTTCACATTGTAAACAACCGATGTTCTTTAATTAGCTTAAGGAAGTTACATTTTTGTTTGTTTTCGGGGTAAATATAGATGAGATACTGAGTTCATTTAACTATAAGTCAAACAATATTTTTCGCTGTGGAAAAATGAATGAGCCTTGCGAATAAACGCGATCTTCTTTTGAAGCCGGCAAAGCATTTTTTAAGGTTGATTAGCAATCGCGTCATCAATTGTTATTAAGTTGTGGATTTAACATGAATGGTAAATGAATACAGTTTTGGTAATCATCGTCCAGTTCTTTTATGATCGACAGTTGTTGCCATTCCTGCTGCTTCTACACGCAGGAATGCTCCCATCAAGGTTCCGGGCAATGATCGGGCTTTTACGAAAGCGAATTTTTAATCGTTAATCAATACTAAAAGCAACGATGAATGTCGCATCAACAAGAATAGTTCTTTAGTAAGTTAAAAATAAAGAATAATGTCGTGATCAGTTTGCATTTAATGCGCCACCCGGTTTGCATCAACATCATGAAAGAAGAGAGATGAGTCTTTTAAAATATCAACGCCAGAGCGCATAGCATTCACAACGCGCTGGGCAAATGCAGAATCTATGTATGGTTTGGGTTCGCCTCTTTTGGTAGCAACGACTTGTCCGTCGAACATAACATTTATGGTTGCGTAGGTTTCGAAGCCAGCTTTCGTCCAGACTTGTTTGTAAAAAGCCGTTAGTCTGCCGAACTTGGAATCAATGCTATCTGCAGTGCCAAATAATATGGTTTGATTGCCGATAACAGGTATGATATTAAACTGGCTTTGCGGCGTGATGACAACCTGCGATACCTGTGCATTCCAGAACGAATCAAGTTGTATGTATTGCGCAATATTTTTGACATCGTTTAATAACAAACTATCAGGCTGCGATAAATGTTTTTTGTTGGAAGGAAACGAAGTAAACATTGGTACATGCGCAGAATAATCATTGCTTAGCGGAAGCCTGATGCCGCCGCTGTCTATATAAAATGATTCGCCTTCCAGCGTAAATATCCTGGCGATGGGTTCGCGCTCTTTTATTTTTACCTGCAGGGTATTATTGTTGTCAAAATAGAGTTCCGCATTTTGTATCCACGGCTGTTTTCTTAACAATGCTTCAAGCGTTCGCAAGCCTATATCATTGTTTGCAGTTCCGATGGCAGCGCCGTTTACTTCCAGTTTATCAGTAATTTCATTTTCATCAACAAATACATGTCCTTCGTTGCCTTCAATTTCCACTTTAATATCGGCGCAAGGCATACTTTTCTTTTGTTGCACAGCCGCAACGAGCAAACCTGCCACCGCAACGCCAAGCAGCCACCAAAGTGTTAGTATAATTCGCTTCTTAAGCATGCGGTTGCAACAGGATATTTTTTGCAGGAATTATCAAAGTATCTATGTCGCCGGCACCGCACATTACAAGCAGTTTCGGACTTTCCTGTGCGATAACCTGCAGCGCGATTTCTTTAGATAAAATTCTCTTGTTCGGGATAGTGATTTCGTGAAAAATAAGCTCGCTGGTTACGCCAGGCATCGGCAGTTCTCTTGCCGGATAAATGGGTAATAAAATCACGGCATCAGCTAAACTTAGCACAGCGCCAAATTCTTTATATAAATCTTTTGTACGGCTGAATAAATGTGGCTGAAATACAATGGTGAGTTTGTCTTTGAATAAACTGCGAACGCCGGTAATCAATGCCCGCAATTCTTCAGGATGATGCGCATAATCATCTATCAGGATGTGCTCATCATTTTTTATGATGTATTCAAACCGGCGCCTTACGCCTTTGAAATTTGCAATCGCATCTTTAATCTTTTCATCTTCAATTTGAAGATGCTTGGCAATGGTAATGGCAACAATACTGTTCTCAATATTATGCAGTCCGCCCATGTGAAGAACGATATTATTCAACTGCCAATCGTTGCTAATAACATCGTAGCGGTAAGAGCCATTTTCTACCTTAACATTTTTTACAAATACATCTGCATCGCTGTTGTCAAAAGCGTAAGTGAGATGGTTGTCTGCGCTTAATTCATCACTGCGATGTAAGCCATATTTGGTTAGCAAAAAGCCATTTGGCTTCAGCTTTTTTGTAAATTGGATAAAAGCGTTTTCCACTTCTTCGCCGGTACCATAAATATCGAGATGATCGGCGTCCATTGCAGTCACGACTGCCACATTAGGAGCCAGCTTTAAAAAGGAGCGATCATACTCATCTGCTTCTACAACAACAACGTTGTTTTCACTGCTCCAGAAGTTGGTGTTATAATTAGCTGCAATGCCGCCAAGAAAAGCGTTGCAACCATAACTACTATCACGAAGAACGTGAGCTGTCATGGTAGTAATTGTTGTTTTTCCATGCGTTCCGGCAATGCAGATATTGAATGAATTTTCAGTTATCCATTGCAGAATGTCACTTCGCTTTACAATGACATAATTGTTGACTTTATAATAAGTAAATTCAGCCTGATCTTTTGGTATTGCCGGTGTATAAACAACCACATCCACATCTTTAGGAATGAGGTCAATGTTGTCTTCAAAGTGAATGTTAATTCCGGCAGTAACTAATTCATCAGTTAAAGGTGTGCGCGTTTTATCATAGCCGCTAACGACGGCGCCTTTATTATGAAAGTAGCGCGCCAGTGCGCTCATGCCGATACCACCAATGCCAATGAAATACACTTTTCTGATCTCTGAATCTGCTGGTATCAGTTGTGGGCTTTGGTTCATTATTCTTACGAGTTTACAGGCTGTTCAAGATGTTTGTTGCAATCACTTCGTCAGCATCGGTAACGGCGAGTTTTGCAATATTTGTTTTCAGTTCTTCGCCTTTTTTTTCATCGAATAAAAGGTTGGTAACTGTGCTGAAAAGTTTACCCTGTGCTTCATTATCTCTTACCATTAAAGCAGCATTTTTATCAACCAGATACTGCGCATTTGCTGTTTGATGATCTTCGGCTGCAAATGGATACGGAACAAATACAACTGCTTTTTTAGCGGCACTGAGTTCGGCTACCGACATAGCGCCCGAACGCGAAATCACAACATCAGCCGCAGCGTATGCTTTGTCCATATCCATGATAAAATCATTAACCCACACATACGGTTTTCCTTTGCCCCGCTGATTATAAGCTTCCGCAGTGGAAGCGCCTGTTTGCCAGATCAATTGCAGGTTTAACGATGGAAGCTCACCGATATGATAAGCAAGTACCTGGTTGATGCTTCTCGCACCTAAACTTCCGCCGATAGCCAGTATTGTTTTTTTGCCTTCTTCCAAACCAAAAAAGCGTAAAGCATTGGCTCGTGAAATCGATAGGTCAGCAATGGCTTTGCGTATAGGATTGCCGGATATAACGATCTTATCAGCGGGGAAAAATTTTTCCATCCCGTTATTGGCTACGAAGATTTTTGTGGCGTTTTTACCCAATAAAATATTGCTTTTTCCCGCGAAGGAATTACTCTCATGTATAAATGTCGGAAGGCCATGTTTTTGTGCGTAACGCAATACCGGGAAAGAAGAATAACCACCCACGCCAATCACCGCATCCGGCTTGAACGTTTTGATAATTTTACCAACCTGGAAAAAACTATTGATGAGCTTAAACGGAAGTGTAATATTTTTCAAAAGGCTGCTCCGGTTAAAACCAGCAATGTCAATGCCTTTAATGTCGTAGCCTGCCTGCGGCACTTTATCCATTTCCATTTTGCCATTGGCGCCAACGAATAAAAACTGCGTGGATGGCCGCAGTTTTTTGATGGCATTCGCAATAGCGATAGCAGGAAAAATGTGTCCGCCGGTACCTCCGCCGGCTATAATCAGCTTTAGACTTTTATTGTTTGAATCTGTTATTTGCTCTGCCATGTTCAACTGCAAGCTCTTCTTTTAAGTTCATTATGCAAAAGCAGGAACTGCTTTTGTTTTGGTTTCCGTTTTTTCTCCTTCATCTTCATTGTTAAGACCGCGTTTTTTTCCTTCTAAGTCTTCTACATGTCTTGCCACACTTAATATGATACCGATAGACGCGCAGGTAAATAAAAATGAACTTCCGCCCATACTTACCAAAGGCAAGGTAACGCCCGTTACCGGTGTGAGATTTACATTCACCGCCATATTTGCCAAAGCTTGTATAACAAGGCTAAAACTCAAGCCCAGCGCAAGAAAGGCGCCGAACGCATACGGCATTCGTTTAAAAATATTTATGGATCGAAACAAAAATACCATGTAAATAAAAATGATAAACACGCCGCCTAAAAGACCATATTCTTCAATGATGATGGAGTAAATAAAATCATTGTAAGCCTGTGGCAAAAAATTGCGTTGACGACTTTTGCCTGGTCCTAAGCCATACAGTACACTTCCGTTTGCAATGGCAATATTTGCCTGCTGCACCTGGTAAGGAACTTCATCATCTTTGGCATACATAAAATCCTGTATGCGACTTACCCAGGTGCCAAAGCGCCCCATTGATGTAAGCGTTTCAGACATTTTTGTTTTTGATAATTCTTTTATGCCATTGGTTGTTTTGCCTGTGTAAGTTGACATGGCAATACCAACAATCAGTAGTACGGGAAGCAATGCCACGCCTATCACCAATAACAAATGTTTTACCTGCGCTCTGCCAATAAATAGTAAGATTAAAGAGGTTGCTCCGGTCAGTAATGCATTGGATAAATTGGCTGGCATGATGAGAATGCAGGTTAAGCCAATGGGAATGAGTAAAGGAAGAAAGCCTTCTTTAAAGTCTTTGATTACTTCTCTTTTGCGGCTCAGCAAACGCGATAAGTAAAGAAACAATGCCAGCTTTGCAAAGTCGCTGGTTTGAACCGTCATACCGATAACCGGCAGCTTTATCCAGCGGCTGCCTTCATTGATTGAAGCGCCAAAAAAAGTTGTATAAAAAAGGAGTGGAATAGAAAAAATATAAATAAAAAGTGCAGCCTTTGAATACATGGTATATTTCACCTGGTGCAGAAAAAATATAATCAGCAATCCACCAATAATAAACGATAGTTGCTTGAAGAGATAGAACTCAGTATTTCCCTTATACATTTTATACGCCAATGTGCCCGTAGCGCTATACACCACAAGCACAGAAGCGAGAGCCAGAAGCAGCACACAACTCCATATATATCTATCACCCGTAGCGCTGGTAAGAACGCGGTGAAAAGGCTTTCGTAAATGATGTAATTGCGCCATAAAAAAGAAAGTAAAATGTAAAATTAAAAAGTAAGAAGGCAGGGCTTAAGGTTCCGTCAATCATCGCCTCATTTTTTACTTTTTATTTTACAAAGCTTTTACCGCATCCTTAAATTGCTTGCCTCTGTCTTCGTAATTTTTAAATAAATCAAAAGAAGCGCAGGCAGGACTCAGCAATACGATATTGCCTTTTTTAGCGGCTTCAAAAGCAGTTTTTACGGCATCACTTGCAGAAGCCGTATCAATAACAGGAACGATTTTATCGAACGCTTCATGTATTTTTTTATTATCCAATCCAAGACAAACAATGGTCTTAACTTTTTCACGAACTAAGTCTTCAATGGAGGAATAATCATTGCCTTTATCCACGCCACCAAGTATTAAAATCGTAGGTTTCGTCATGCTTTCCAAAGCAAACCAGGTACTGTTTACATTAGTGGCTTTGCTATCGTTGATAAACTCAACGCCACGAACGACAGCCACAGGTTCCATGCGGTGTTCCAGCGTTTCAAAACTTTCTACCGCCTCCCTGATCTTCTCCTTACGAATGTCCATCGTAAGCGCTGCAATGCCTGCTGCCATTGTGTTTGATTGATTGTGTTTTCCTTTAGCGGCAAAATCGTAAATGTTCATGCTCACTCGTTCTTCGTTTACTTTCAGCATAAGCTGATCGCCTTTTACGGTGGCTCCTTTCTTTGGTTCCTGTTTCATAGAAAATGGCAATGATTGACTGGTTAATAAAATATTGTTGAGTTTCTTCATAATGATTTCGTCATCCATATTGTAGATGAAATAGTCATCACTCGTTTGCTTATTAATAATTCTGAATTTGCTGTTGATGTAGTTATCGAAGCTATAGTTGTACCTGTCTAAATGGTCTTCGGTAATGTTTAATAAAATGGCAATGTGCGCCCGGAAATCAACGATGTCATCTAACTGGAATGATGATACTTCCGCAATGTACAAAGGCTTCGGATTTTCCGCTACCTGCTTTGCAAATGAGTAACCAATGTTGCCAACAATTGCACAATCCAAACCCGCTGTTTTACAGATGTGATATAACATCGATGTTGTTGTGCTTTTGCCATTGCTTCCGGTAATGGCTACAATCTTACTGTCGCCGGTAAAGCGAAATGCCAGCTCAATTTCGCTGATGATTGGAATGCCTGAATAACGAATCTTTTTCACCATCTCATTCTTTTCAGGAATGCCGGGGCTTTTGATCACTTCATCCGCCGCTAATATTTTATCTTCCGAATGCTTACCTTCTTCCCATTCAATATCATTTGCTTCCAGCTCGCTCTTGTAGTTTTCCTTAATAATTCCCGCATCGCTGACAAACACTTCATAACCTTGCTGTTTGCTCAGCAAAGCCGCGCCCACACCGCTTTCGCCGGCACCCAATATCACCACCGACCAGTTCATATTTTCTATGCCAGATGGTTCAACTTCATTGTATGTTTTGCTGTCGTTCATTTCCGTTTATTTATAGAACATACAAGGCATCGGCTGCGTGCACAGATAAACAAGATTTAAAACCCGATATGTCATGTTCTGTTTCATTTATCCTTTGTTTTTTTTTGTAACTAAAAGTTCCCAAACATTTGTGCATGAAGTCCGTATTATTTGTATTCTATTCCGCTATCTGATTTTTAAAGTCACTATCGAAAAGAGCACACATAAGATGGTGATAATCCAAAACCTTACAGCTATTTTACTTTCATGAAATCCTTTCTTCTGGTAATGATGATGCAACGGGCTCATCAGAAAAATTCGCCTTCCTTCACCGTACTTTTTCTTTGTGTATTTAAAATAACTCACCTGCATTACCACGCTTAAGTTTTCAATTAAAAACACACCGCAGAAAATAGGAATCAATAATTCTTTCCTTACAATTACTGCCAGTGAAGCGATGATGCCACCGAGAGCAAGGCTTCCCGTATCGCCCATAAACACTTGCGCAGGAAAGGCATTGTACCAAAGAAACCCAACGCAGGCACCTACAAGAGCGCCCACAAAAATGGATAGCTCACCAAGGTTGGGTATGTACATGATATTAAGATAATCAGCCAATAAATAGTTGCCGCTTACATAAACAAACACACCTAAACCGGCTGCGATAATAGCACTTACACCAGCCGCCAAGCCATCCAAACCATCTGTAAGATTGGCTCCATTGGAAACAGCCGTAATAATAAACGTGATGATAATAATATAAGGAATCCATGTATAATCCCCGGCACCATCACCAATCCAACTGATTAATTTGCTGTAATTAAATTCATGTGTTTTTACAAACGGGATGGTTGTAATCGGTGTTTTCACTCTTGCAAAACGCACCTCTTTTCCATCGCGCGTTCTGGTTACTTCATTTACTGTTCTTTCGCCGGGATGAATGCCGGTTTCCACACCGTTTTGCGTGATGATTTCTCTTTCAACAACCACATTGCTGTTGAAATAAAGCGTTACACCAATGATAATTCCCAAGCCAACCTGACCAATGATTTTCGTGATACCTGCCAACCCGTCTTTGTCTTTTTTCTGGTAATTTTCGCCTTTCAGTTGCGCGGTTTTCTTGGCTTTCATTTTAAAATAATCATCCAGAAAGCCAATGATGCCAAGCCATACCGTGCAGAGTATCATCAGGCGGATGTACACTTTGTTCAGATCGGCAAAAAGGAGTGTAGGCACCAGTATAGAAAGCAATATAATAATGCCGCCCATGGTTGGCGTCCCTTTCTTTTGTTGCTCGCCGGCCAAACCCAAATCGCGCACGCTTTCGCCGATCTGATTTCTCTTTAAAAGGTTGATCAGTCGCTTGCCATACAGCGTTGCAATGGCTAATGAAAGAATAACAGCGAGCACAGCGCGGAAGGTGATGAACTGGAACAAACCAGCACCACTCAAATGAAATTCCTTACTGAGCCAGTTGAACAAATAGTATAGCATCTTTTTATGTACAATGTCAGATATATGATGTACGATGTGTTAACAACATCACTCTATCCTTCATTGGTTTTTTTAGCATCTTTTGTTTGTTGATGGATTGATATAGTTAGCATCGCCCATCAACCAACAACTTTATTTCTTCAATAATTCAAAGCATTCCAGCAACACGGCTTTATCATCAAACATGTGCTTTACGCCTTTGATGTCCTGATACTTCTCGTGCCCTTTGCCGGCAACAAGAATGATGTCTTCTTTATTAGCCATTTCCACTGCCGTTTCTATCGCATTTTTCCGGTCAACGATTGTCTGGCTCTTGCGCTTCGCAGCGCTGTTTAAGCCTTGTTTCATATCGTTCAGAATATCTTCCGGATCTTCGCTTCGCGGGTTATCGCTGGTAAGAATTACCTTATCACTTAGCTCGCAGGCTATCTGCGCCATCTCAGGACGTTTTGTTTTATCCCTGTCGCCGCCGCAACCCACAACAGTTATTACTTGTTCGTATCCTTTGCGAAGTTTTTTTATCGTTGCCAATACATTTTCCAAAGCATCCGGCGTGTGTGCGTAATCAACTATGCCAATGATATTTTTCTGACTTACGATATAATCAAATCTGCCTTCTGCGCCTTGCAAAGAGCTCAACACCCGCAGTACTTCATCACTTGTTTCACCAAGGCAAACGGCAGCGCCGTACACACACAATAAATTGTAAGCGTTAAACTCGCCAATGAGGCGAAAATGCACTTCTTTATCATTCACCGTCATTACCAAACCAGTCAGCGCGTTCTCTAAAATTTTGCCTTTAAAATCAGCCATATTTTTCAGGCTGTAGTAATATTTATGCGCCGCCGAATTTTGAAGCATCACCGTTCCGCGCTTGTCATCAAGATTCGAGATAGCAAAGGCAGAAGACGGTAAATCATCAAAGAATTTTTTCTTTACGCGGATGTATTCATCAAACGTTTTATGATAGTCAAGATGATCGTGTGTGATGTTGCTGAACAAGGCGCCGGTAAACTGTAATCCTGTAATGCGATGTTGATGAATGGCGTGGCTGCTGCATTCCATAAATACATGCGTACAACCTTCATCAGCCATGCGTTTCAGCAAGGCGTTTAAGCTAATAGCATCTGGCGTTGTGTGAGTAGATGGAAGCACTTCATTCGCAATCTGGTTTTGCACCGTGCTTATCAAACCACACTTGTAGCCAAGCTCTGTAAAAAGTTTATATAGAATGGTAGCAATGGTGGTTTTACCATTCGTTCCTGTTACACCAACCAATTTTATTTTTACTGATGGTTCGCCGTAAAAATTATGCGACATAAAAGCAACCGCTTCATGCGTATTGTTGACTTTGAGGTAAGTGATATTCTCCGCCAACATCACCGGCATGTCTTCACATACAATTACGGTTGCACCGCGTTCGATGGCTTTATCAATGAATGAATGGCCATCGCTTACCGCTCCGCGAATGGCGATGAAAGCGGTGCCTGCTGCCACTTTGCGTGAGTCAACCTGCAAGTCAGTCACTTCTTTATTCGTGCTGCCATTGATTGCCTGCAAATGCACCTTATATAATATGTTCTGAAGATTCGCCATTATTTATTTTATCTGCCACAAAGGCGTAAAGGCACAAAGTGCATTTTCTTTTATTTTAAAATTTCTGTTAACCACTGTGCCTTCGTGTCTCTGTGGTTCAACTCATCAATTCAATTCTATTTTTACTAATTGACCCTTATTAATTTTTGCTCCGCTTTGCAGCGATTGTGCAATCACTTTTCCTGCGCCTTTACTACTTACTTTTAAGCCCATGTTTTCACACAGGTAAATAGCATCTTTCAAGCCCATGCCTTGCAGAGAAGGCATTTGTTTGGAAGACACAGCAACGCCTTTTTCTACTGTATTTGTTGAACCATTTGATAGGTTCACCCATTCATTATCCGATGTATTATTTACCGGAATTTTCAACGCACTCACAATCTTCGAAACTTCTTCGCCGAAACCTGTGTATGAATAATGGCTGCTGTCTATTTTGTTTTCTCCTGTGTATTGTATTCCATCATTTTGGCGGATGTACATGCTATACAACCTGTCAGCAACTTCTCTGAACACAGGCGCGGATACAGAGCCACCAAAATGTATGAGTGCGTGGGGTTTTGTTTTGATAACCACGATACATGTAAACTGCGGATTCTCTGCAGGAAAATATCCCACAAAAGATGCCTGGTACACACCATCATCATAATTATAAAATCCATCGGCAACATGCGCTGTTCCTGTCTTTCCGGCTACGGAATAAGCACAATTTTCAAAGGCCTGTTTGCCGGTGCCGTCTGTTATTACGGCGCGCATACATTGCTTTACAGCATCATTTATACTCTTGCTGCATATGCTTTCACGCAAAACAGTTGGCTCAAATTGCTTGGTAATAATGCCATCTTTCTGAACATTATCAACGAGGTAGGGCTTCATCATTTTGCCGCTGTTAGCCACAGCATTATATAAGGTTAATGTTTGCAAAGGACTGATCTGGATAGCATAGCCAAAGCTCATTGTTACCATGGCATGAAGCCCTTCGCCGGTACGTTTCATATAAGGCAGGCGTGGCTTGGTTTCTCCAAGCAAATCAATACCGGTTACAGAATCCAAACGAAATTTGTGCAAATAATTCAAGAACTTAGCGGGCTGTTTTGAGAACGCATTCCAGGCAATCTCACTCATGCCTACATTGGAGCTGGCCGCGAAACATTCTTTGACAGTCATAATGGGCTTCGGTGCTTTTTCGGCATCAGTAACGTTGCGAACGCCAACAAAAGCATTGCCTGTATTGCCAACGGCAACCATATTATTAATACTTATTTTACCTTCACTCAACACAGATAATAAAGTTGCCAGCTTGATGGTACTGCCGGGCTCCGAAGTGCGCATGGCATAATTATAATCTTCCCAGTAATCGCCTTTTTTATTGCGTCCGAGGTTGGCAATCGCTTTGATTTTACCGGTGGATGTTTCCATTACAATGCAGGTTCCTGTTTGCGCTTCATTTTTCTGCATGGCAGTTTGTAAAGCATTCTCTGCAATCTCCTGGATGTGAATATCGAGCGTTGTCACAATGTCTTTTCCATTCTCAGGTTCAATGTCAAGAGCTTCATCAACCGGAACCACAACGCCACCACCGATAGAACGCACCAAACGCTTGCCTGTGTTACCCTTCAGCACGCTATCGTAAGCTTGTTCCAAACCAATTTTCTGCGAGTTCTGCCTGTCTAAACCAATGGTACGGTAAGCCAGCATCTGATACGGATTCAGGCGAATGCTTCTCGCTTCGGCAATAAAACCACTTTTGTTTCTGCCCAAACGAACTAAAGGAAAGGCGCGTAGCTTTTGGTATTCGCGGAAGCTTACTTTTTTCTTTAAAAGAAAATAACGGTTCTTCTCTTTGTAGCCTTCGTTCAGTATTCTTTTATAGTCTGCTTTCGTTTTGTCTTCAAACAGGTTGGCAAGACAATAACTCAACGAATCGAGATTCGTTCTGAAATTCTTTCCGCTTTTATCGCGTAATCCTTCAGCACCAAAATCAACATAGATATCAAACTGCGGAATGCCGGTGCTTAACATCTGTCCGTCGGCACTATAAATGGTGCCGCGTTCCGCGTCTACTTCCTGGATGTGCTGATGCAGGCTATCACTCATGGCGCGCCATTTATCGCCCTGCACCTGCTGAATAGTAAACGCTTTAAAAAGGATAGCCGCACACACTACCATCAGTGCTATAAAACACACATACACCCTCCAGAGGATGTCGCGCTTTACTTCTATGGTTTGTGCCGGTTTCACTTTTTATTCTTCCTTTTATTGTCAACTACAATGTGCATCGGCGGCTCTGGAGAAATCTTCAAACCCAATGGAGCTGCGGCTCCTACCATGGCTGCTTCGCGGGTTTTGTACATCATTTCGCTTTTCACCGTTTTATATTCGTATTGCAATTCTTTCAGTTGATTGGAGGTGGCATCAATATCGCGAACCGTTTTATCAGCCACATGTCCGTTGGCGATATACAAAACCGCGAGCACCGCAAGAAAGAGGAAGAACGGAATGTTCTTCATCACCCAACCGTAGTTGACAGCTTGTTTTAATGATGCTTTAAGCTTTTGTACTGCCATTTTATTTTATCTTTTTTTGAACCGCCAAAACAATAAGAATGAAAAGGTTTCTAAAAAGTTCTTTGTATTCTTTCTGTCTTTGTGGTTCAAATAGCTTTTCTCAAATTTTCTCTGCCACTCTCAGTTTTGCACTACGGCTTCTGCTGTTCTTTTTCATCTCTTCGTTTGTTGGCACAATTGGTTTTTTAGTGATGATGAGAAACTCTTTTTCCTTCTCTTTCGTTTCGAATGGATTCTCATCAATCTCTTCCTCAAAAGTTCCGTTTTTAAAAAAGTTTTTAACCAGCCTGTCTTCGCCTGAATGAAACGTAATAATGGCGATTCGTCCTCCCAAATTCAACACGCTTACCGATTGCTCCAGCAACTCCCTCAAAGCACCCATTTCATCATTCACTTCAATGCGCAATGCCTGGAACACCTGTGCGAAATACTTATTTGGAATCCCTTTCACCATCGGCGCCATTGCCGACATGAACGACTCAATTGTTTTGAAAGAGCTGTTGCTGCGCGTGGTAACAATGTGCTTCGCTAATGTTTTTGCGTTCGTTACTTCACCGTATTGTTCAAACATTTTATGCAGCTTCGCTTCGCTGTAAGTCTGCAACACATCAGCAGCCGTAATTGTTTGCCTGGTGTCCATCCGCATATCCATCGGGCCGTTAAAGCGGATAGAAAACCCGCGGTCGCCTTCGTTAAATTGATGGCTGCTAACGCCAAGGTCAGCGACGATGCCATCCACTTTTTCAACGCGGTGCAAACGAAGGAAGCGCTGCAGATGGCGGAAATTGTTTGGCACAAATACAACCCGTTCATCCGTTGGCAGGTTTCGCTGTGCATCTTCATCCTGGTCAAAAGCAACCAGTTTTCCTTCTTTTCCCAATCTCTCCAAAATGCCGCGACTATGTCCGCCGCCGCCGAATGTGCAATCCACGTACACTCCGCTATCTTTTATTTGCAAAGCATCCAGGACTTCTTCATAAAGCACCGGCACGTGGTAAGTAGCGTTTGGCGTTGTCTCCATGTTATATAATAACATTTGAATTTGCCATTACACTTTCAGCGTTCGCACTAAAGTTGACGCTTAACGATTCAATGAGCTCTTTGTATCTCTTATTATCCCAGATTTCCAGCTTGTTGGTAGCAGAAGATAACGTGATGTCTTTCTGCAAGCCGGCGTATTCCTTTAATGTTGGCGGTATCAACATTCTGCCTGCGCTGTCGAGTTCAACTTCGCTGGCGCTGCCCAAAAAGAACCGCCGGAATTCCCTTACTTTCGGGTCGAAATCATTTAACTGGCTCAGCTTTTCGTAGATCGGTTTCCAGCTTGACAACGGGTAAAGCCAAAGGCATTTTTCGGTGCCGCGGGCAACCACAAAAGTGTTTTCGCCTTCCGTAAGTTGCTTTTTGAAAGCTCCCGGAAGAAGGAAACGACCTTTTGGATCGAGCGTGGATTCATATTCACCAAGAAAGCCAGTCATATGATATAAGAAATTCTATTTATTGACACAAAATAACACTTTTTACCACTTTTGATTTCAAAATGGCTGTCGTTATTTTATCCACCTTGAGTGAACACGCGCAAAAGCATTGCTGCCATTGTGTTTGAGCGAAAAAGACTAAAAATTTGAGTAAGAATGCGTTCTCCAGGTGTGGAAAAACTGTGCTTATAGGATGAAAAAAGAGGATTTGCTGATAAAAAATTATAATTATGAGCTGCCGGAAAGCCGGATTGCCCGTTATCCTTTACCAAACCGCGATGAAAGCAAGCTTTTGATTTATGCGAATGGAATAATTGAAACATCGGTTTATAAAAACATCGCTGATTATTTACCCGAAGAAAGCTTTCTTGTTTTTAATAATACCAGAGTTGTAGAGGTCAGGCTGCTTTATAAATGGAGCGGAACTAAGATCGAATTGTTTTGCCTGGAACCGGCTGGCGAATTCAAAGACATAACATCAGCGATGCTGATGAAAGGAAGCGTGCGCTGGCAATGTTTGGTAGGCGGCGCAAAGAAGTGGAAGGAAGAACTTTTAAAAAGCTCGATTATACATGAAGGAAAGGAATTAATACTGACTGCAGAAAAGGTAGAAAAAAAAGGCGATTCTTATATCATTCAATTTCATTGGAATGATGGCGCGCTAAGCTTTGCGGAGATTCTTCATTTATTTGGAAATATTCCTTTGCCGCCATATTTAAATCGCAACGCCGAGGAAGAAGATAAAGAAAGATATCAAACCATTTATGCAAAATGGGATGGTTCTGTTGCGGCGCCAACGGCTGGCTTGCATTTTACAGATCGCGTGTTTCAATCTCTTGCAAAAAAAGGAGTTGAAACTGGTTTTGTAACACTTCATGTTGGTGCCGGCACATTTAAACCTGTGAAAACAGAAATGGTTGCGGAGCATCAGATGCACGCAGAGTTTATTGATGTTTCTCTTTCTTTTTTAGAAAAGCTGATTGTATCTCTGAATAAAAAAATTGTCGCTGTTGGTACAACGTCTTTACGCACGCTTGAAAGTTTTTACTGGCTTGGTGTAAAAACAGTTTTGCATCATGAAATCGGTTCCGATGAATTGCATTTATCGCAATGGGAAGTGTATGAATTGCCTCAGAATATTTCGGGTTCCGATGCGTTGCAATCATTGCAAAGCTGGATGGTGAAAAATGATTTGCAACGATTGATTACCAAAACGCAGATCATTATTGTTCCCGGTTATCAGTTAAAAGTTGCTGATGGATTGATTACCAATTTTCATCAGCCACAATCGACTTTGTTGTTATTGATTGCATCGATACTTGGAGAAGAGTGGAAGCGCATATATAATTATGCGCTGGAGAATGATTTCCGGTTTTTGAGTTATGGTGACGGAAGTTTGTTGTGGAAGAAAAGTGTAGAATAAATAGTTGTCAATAAAAGACATGACTTAGTGTTTGAGTAGCAAAAGTTCGGTGGTATTCATAAGGCCATAATAATACAGGAAGACTGCTTTGTGAACGCATGATTACATCAACGCTTGTTCTAAACATCTTCTTAATAAGACTACACTATAGATGCGTTTAAGAGAATTGTCTATAATTCTTATTCAATCATTTAGAAAATAAATACAGAATACATTTTTTGGTAACGATTGTCTGTCAATTTTGTGATTGATAGTTTTGATTCTTGCGTGTTAAAGAAGCAGAAATCCTCACATCATGGTTTAGGGCAATGATGGAACTTTTGAAAACGCAAATACGAAGTATCATCTCAAAAATCACCTAATTCTTACTATAATATAAAAGCGTATTGCTGTTGTTTTCATCGAAAATCTCCCGGCTGTGTGCTCTGATTTCTTCTGCTGTAATTGATTGGTATTTACCTAACTCTTCATTCATCAAATCAGCATTGCCAAGCAGTTCATAATACGCCAGGCTATTCGCGCGGTTCATAATCGTCATGTCTTCAAACGCAATGCTGCTCTCGGTTTTATTCTTCACTTTTTCCAGTTCCACTTCCGTTACTAAGGATGATTTTATTTTCCCGAGTTCTTCCTCAATTGCTTTCTCAGCTTCTTCCATTTTACGGCCTTTTACAAGCTTACCTTCTATTGCCAGCAAGCCTTTATCGGTACTGCCATAATGATAGCAATCGATATTGGAAAAAATCTGTTGCTCTTTCACCAGCGATTGATATAATCGCGAAGACTGCCCGCCACCTAATATTTCGGTGATCAATTCGGTAATATAATAACCATGATCCAAACGGGCATCCATATGCCAGGTTTTATAAAACGCATCGAGTGGTACATCGGCATGTACTTCCAGTTTGCGTGGCGATGTTTGCTTAGGTTCCTGCGGTACACTGCGGTTGTATTTTTCACCTGGCTCAATTGGTCCAAACCATCTCTCCGTCAGTTCTTTAACCTGTTCAGTTGTAACGTTACCCGCCACAACAAGTATCGCATTTGCCGGCGTATAATGTTTAAAGAAAAAATTCTTTACATCTTCCAGCTTCGCATCTTCGATTTGCGCAAGATTTTGTCCTATCGTCATCCAGCGATAAGGATGCGTTGTATATGATAGCTCGCGTATTTTATGCCACGCATCGCCATAGGGTTTATTAATATAATGCTCTTTAAATTCCTCGCACACAACTTTGCGCTGCACATCCAGACTTTTCTTGGAAAAAGCAAGGCTTAGCATACGATCGCTTTCCAGCCAGAAAGCTGTTTCAATATTTTCAGCCGGCAATTGACAATAATAATTTGTCAAATCGTTTGTTGTGTAAGCATTATTCTCGCCGCCGGCAACCTGTAAGGGTTCATCATAATCTTTTATATTGATGCTGCCGCCAAACATCAGGTGCTCAAAAAGGTGCGCAAAGCCAGTCTTGTCGGGGCTTTCATCGCGCGCGCCCACATCGTACATCACATTCACTACCGCCATCGGCGTGGTTATATCTTTATGAACCAATACCCGCAATCCATTATCTAAAACAAACCTGTCGTATGCAATCATAGGTTGCAAATATAAAGTTGGGAAAGGTGAGTCGTGAATGATGAATTGTGAATTTTAAAACTTGGGATAAATGAAAGCTTACAAAAGTCAGCGCTCCGAAAGTCTTTGTCATTACCCTGTAACAAATTGTTACGATTCATTCATTCGCTCCACTTTTTTCTTACTTTTGTTTTACCGGATTTTGTGTACGTGCCGGCTTAAAAACAGATAAAGAAAATTGATATGATAAAGACAGGCAATCCCGTAATTTCTATTTATACAGAAATGACACCTAACCCTGAAACGATGAAGTTTGTTGCCAACAAACTTTTATATCCTGGCAAAAGCATAGATTTTCAGGATGAAATGAGTGCTTGGCCATCGCCATTAGCGAAGGAATTGTTTTCATTTCCTTTTATCAGAAGCGTTTTCATCGCCAGCAATTTTGTAACTCTTACAAAAACTTCTGACACAGAAGATTGGCAGGATGTAATTCCTTCTATTAAAGAATTTTTGAAAGAGTATCTGGAAAATGGCGGTGTTGTGGTTAATGAAGAGGAAGTGGCAAAAATGAAACAGGAAGCCAGCAATACCGTGACTGCAGACGACGACGATGTTGTAAAACGCATCAAGGAATTGCTCGATAATTATGTGAAGCCCGCTGTAGAAATGGACGGTGGTGCTATCCAGTTTAAAAGCTATACAGATGGCGTGGTTAACCTGATGTTGCAAGGTAGTTGCAGTGGTTGTCCCTCTTCTATGATTACATTAAAAGCTGGCATTGAAGGTATGATGAAGCGTATGATACCGGAAGTAAAAGAAGTGGTTGCTGAAGCTGAATAATTGTATTGGTAAACAATAAAAAGAAAAGCGATTCAACATGTTGAATCGCTTTTCTTTTTCTATGAAATGTCTAATCTTATTTACTAACCATTTTCACTACCGGAATAATCATTTCTTCAAGACTAACGCCGCCATGTTGAAATGTATTGCGGTAATAATTCACGAAATAATTGTAGTTGTTAGGATAACAAAGGAAACCATCTTCTTTGGCAAAAATGAAAGAAGAATTAACGTTCGGAACCGGCAAACCAGCTTCGCGCGGATCGCGGAATGCTAACACTTCTTTCGGCTCGTAATTCAGATTGCGCCCGTGTTTATAGCGAAGGTTGGTTGTTGTTTGTTTATCACCGATCACTTTATAAGGCGTGTTTACACGAATGCTGCCATGGTCAGTTGCCAAAACAATATTGATTTTTTTATCAGCAATCTTCTTTAATGCCTGGAATAGCGCACCGTGTTCAAACCAGCTTTTTGTAATGCTGCGATAACTAATTTCGTCGCTGGCTAATTCTTTCAATACTTCCATTTCGGTGCGCGCATGGCTGAGCATATCAACAAAATTGTAGATGATAACATTCAAATCATTACCCAACAGATTATGAATGTTACTGACTAATTGCTGACCATCATTGTAGTGAACTACTTTGGTATAACTGCATTTGATGTCATCCCTTTTTATACGCCGCAACTGACCTTTAAGAAACTCTTCTTCAAAAAGGTTTTTGCCGCCTTCTTCATCATCATTCTTCCATTGCGAAGGAAATTGCTTTTCAATATCAACAGGCATTAGCCCGGCAAGTATAGCGTTGCGGCAATACTGCGTGGCTGTTGGCAAAATACTATAGAAAGTATCTTCTTCTAAAATGCGAAAGCATTCAGAAAAAATAGGTTGTATCGCCTTCCACTGGTCGAACCGGAGATTGTCTATAATAAGAAAAAAAGTAGGCGTGCCTTTCTCCAATGTTGGCAATACTTTTTCGGTAAATAAAGTATGGCTCATGATGGGCACTTCTTTTACTTTTTTATTTATCCAGGACGAATAATTTTTACAGATAAATTTAAAAAACTCGGTGTTGGCTTCGCTTTTTTGTGTCTGCAAAACTTCCTGCATTTCGGGGCTGTCGCTTTTTTCCATTTCAAGTTCCCAATACACGAGCTTCTTGTAAATATCCATCCATTCGTTAAAGTCGGGATTGCTGTTTAACGCCATAAATAAGTTGCGAAACTGCTGCTGGTATTGCTGCGTCGTTTTTTCTGCAACAAGCCGTCTGTTATCAAGTATTTTTTTGAGTGAGTGCAGTACCTGGTTTGGGTTTACAGGTTTTATGAGGTAATCAGTTATCTGGCTTCCGATAGCTTCTTCCATCAGGTTTTCCGTTTCGTTTTTGGTAATCATCACCACGGGCACCATCGGGTTTATTTCTTTGATTTTAGCAAGCGTTTCCAGACCCGTTATACCTGGCATGCTTTCATCAAGCAAAACGACATCTACAGCGTTGTCTCTTACAAAATCAACCGCATCGAATCCATTGGTAAAAGTTTGCACTTCATAACCTTTACTTTCCAGAAACAAGCGTTGCGATTGCAGATTTTCTATCTCATCATCTGCCCAGAGGATTTTTGCTAATGCCATCGTCGGTATGAATTTTAAAGTGCTTAAAAGTAAGCAGACTGGTATTGGCAGATGCGCAAAGTTTTGGTAAAGTGACTTGATGTATGATATTGGATGTGTGATATACGATGTAAAGTGTGTAACAAGCGGCAGAAATAAATCTTAAGAACTTTTACAATTTAACGCCGGCATATAATTCAGCCAAAGGCAAAGAATATTGAATGCTTTGAACTAAAAATATATCGGTCAAAAAAATGTACTCTTTCATCAGCCAGGTACCATCTTGCTGTTGAATATATTGTTCAACTTTCACAGATAATGAATCAATTAGAATATACTCTTTCAAGGTTTTAATAGTGCGATAAAGCATAAATTTATCACCTCTGTCATAGGATTGGGTAGAAGGAGATAAGATTTCGACAATTACAACAGGATTCACTGCAATGTCTTTTTCATTGTCAATAGATTCAAGATTTCCGCAAACAATAACAGCATCAGGATAAGTAAAAAGTGTATTTGAAGGAATGTGTATTCTCAGGTCGCTTCCGAATACATCACATGCTTTTCCTTTTAAAAAACTACCGACTTCAATAATAAAATTCTTTTGAATTTTATTATGCGCAAAACCCGCTCCCGCCATGTCAAAAATCTCTCCCTGGTAATATTCATGCTTTTCTAAAGAAGCTCTTTCAAAAGCGAGGTATTCTTCCTGCGTGTAAAATTTTTTAGCCGTTCGTATCATTTAGCAAAACGATTGATTTTTTCAAAGGTCTTTATTTTCATAATAAGATGCTGCCAAAAGCCGTTTTTAAAGTTATCTTAATAACTGCTTCTTTCAATTGTAATATTTTTACGGAATTAAAAACTATTGTTCCTGATGAAGCGAATCCTTTATGGGTTGTTTAGCTCCCTGTTGTTTCTAAGCTCGTTTGCACAAAAAACCAAAACATATACCGATACCAGCGGCTATCAAATTAAAGCCATTGTACATCCGTTTACCAATACGCAATTGTATCTCGGTTCTTACTACGGCAAGTATAAAACGCTGGCTGATTCTGCCATAACCGATGCGAACGGAACAGCTATTTTTAAAGGTGCTAAGAAGCTCGACAAAGGCATATACTTTTTAGTTAGTCCGCAAAAGAGTATCTTGTTTGAAGTGTTAATGGATGATAAACAACATTTTACAGTTGTAGCAGATACAGCACATCTGGAAAGTGTAACATTTACAGGCTCCGAAGAGAATATAACTTTTCAGAATTACACCAAATTTTTAGGGCAGCATGTGCCTGCTATTACAGCTTTAAAAACGTCTTTGCAAAACGCAGAAACAAAAGCCGATTCTGCGAAAATTGATACTGATTTAAAGAAGCAGGATGATGCACTTACGGCTTATCGAAATAACGTAATAAAGAACGATTCAGCTTCAATGCTGGCGCTGTTTTTTAAAACGGTAAAGCATCCAGAACTGCCGGCTACTGTTAAGGCGAACAGCGCAGAATCCTTCTACTACACCAAGGATCATTTTTGGGACGATGTGCCACTTGATGACAGCCGGTTATTACACACGCCTTTCTTCGATCCGAAAGTGGATGAATATTTCAAATATTATGTGTCTGCGCAGCCAGATAGCATCAGTGAGGAAATCAACTACATGCTGCTGTCTTCGCGCACCAATAAAGAAATGTTTCAATACCTGCTTGGTAAGTTTACGGATAAGTACATCAACCCCGAAATTATGGGTCAGGATAAAGTATTCGTGTACCTGTTTGAGAACTATTATTCTAAAGGTGATACAGCATGGTTGAAGCCTGATCAGCGCAAATACATTTTCAACCGCGCTTACAGCCTGATGGCAAACCAGATTGGCGAGCCCGCGCCAATGCTGGATTTGACGGATACACTGGGTAAAATACATTCTTTGTATAAAGAACAGGCGCCATTTACTTTCGTGATTTTTTGGGATCCCAATTGCAGCCATTGCAAGATAGAAGTGCCGCGTATAGACAGCATCTATAAGGCGAAATGGAAGACAAAAGGAGTGAAGGTGTTTGGTGTAAATACATCTGATGCGGCGGTGCAGGCATGGAAAGATTTTATAAAAGAACACCAGCTAAATGGCTGGACGAATGTGTACCAAACCAAAGAAGCTAAAACGGCGGATGAAGTTGCTAATCGTGCTAATTACCGTCAGTTGTATGATGTGTTTCAAACACCAACAATGTACTTGCTGGACAAAGACAAGCGCATCATTGCCAAAGGTCTCAGCTTGCTCCAGTTTGATGAAGTGATGGATCACCAGGTGAAATCTGCCGAACAGTAAACGGCCGAAATAAGTAAGTTTTAATATTGAATATTTGCTGCCAATTATTATTGGTAATTCTAACTGCATTATGAAAACATTCGTTCTTTCCCTTCTGTTGTCTACTGTAAGCCTTGCTGTTTTTTCGCAAACCTTATTTACGTATGGCAGTAAAGCTGTAAGCAAACAGGAATTTGTAAATGCGTTTGATAAGAATCCTTTTGCCGACACAATGAGCCGCGAAGCGTCTTTGCGCAGCTATCTCAATTTATATATCAACTACAAACTAAAAGTGCAGGCAGCGCACGATGAAAAGCTTGACATTACGGATGAATACCGTAGCGACCGTGACAGGTTTAAAATGGATATGGCTGAAACGGCTATTAACAACGATGCGAACATCAGCAGCCTTGTTAGCGAAGCATTCATCCGCAGCCGTAAAGACATTGAGCTTGCACAAGTGTTTATACCTGTGCCTGCCAATACTGACACGACAGACGCTTACAAAAAAATTAATGAGGCATATTTTCAATTAAAAAACGGAAAATCTTTTACCGATGTGGTTGCTCAGTACACACAAAATGAGGCAGCAAAAAATAATAGTGGAAACATTGGAAACATTGGGTTCATTACCGTTTTTACATTGCCATACGAAGCTGAAAACATCGTTTACAATTTGAAGCCCGGCGAATTTGCAAAGCCTTACCACAGCCGCATCGGTTATCATATTTTTAAAGAAGTGAGCGAGCGGCAAGCCTTAGGAAACCGCAAAGTTCAATACCTGCTTTTCCCAATTTCGCCTACGCCAACCGAAGCAGAAAAAGCAGCCGGCAAGCAACTGGTAGATTCTGTTTACAAACTCATTCAGAACGGAGCTTCGTTTGCCGATATGCAGGCAATTTATAGCACTAAGAAAAACGGGCAGAATACAACTGACGTAAGTGTGGGTCAATACGATGCTGACTATGAAGATGCCGTGTTTGCGTTGCAAAAAGAAGGCGATATATCAAAGCCTTTTTTCACAGCTTATGGCTGGAACATTATTAAGCTGATTGAAAAAAAAACGGTTGTGGTTGACACAAGCGATATAACTGTAAAAGCGACGATGCAGGAAAAGATTTCAGCCGATGATCGTCTGTCAGTTGCCAGGAAAAATCTCGAAGCAAAATGGATGACAGCGGTTGGTTACAAGCCCGGTACTTACAATGCTGCTGACCTGTGGTTGTACACCGATAGCGCAATAGAAAACGGCAATGCGCCTTCGCACTTTAAAAGTATAAACAACACAACTGTACTCTTTTCTTTCCCCGAAAAAAAAATAATGTCTGAAGATTGGATCCGGTATGTGCAAATGAGGATGCAGCAGGGCAACAATAAGACTGATTACAAGGCGCTGATGCCACAGTTCATCAGCTATGCAACTACCAATTATTACAAAGAACACATTGAGCAGTTTCATCCTGAATTAAAGCCGCAACTGGATGAGTTTAATGATGCTAATCTGTTATTTGCTGCTATGGACAGGCACGTTTGGAATAAAGCATCAACCGATACCATAGGATTGCTGCAATATTATAAAGCGCACAAAGAAAAATACATCTGGCAGCCCGGCGCCGATGCCATTATCGTTACCGCAAATAATAAGCAGGCAGCAACAGAATTGTCTCAAAAAATAAAGGAAGAACCGGCTTCCTGGCACAACCTGGTAAATTCTTACGGCAGTCTTGCGCAAGCCGACAGCAGCCGTTTCGAATACGAACAATTACCCGTAAAAAATACAGCAGATTTAAAAGCAGGTTATACTTCAGAGCCAACAACAATCAGTGATGGCAACGGCTATACTTTTATTTATATCAAGGCTATTCACTCACAATCTGAGCCTCGCAGTTTTGATGATTCCCGCGGCATGGTGATCAATGATTACCAACAAGTAGTGGAGGAAAAATGGTTGGCAGATGTAAAGAAAAAATATCCTGTTAAAGTGAATGAAGCCGTGTTTAAAAGCATTAAATAATGCAGTTGCAAATAAGAAACAAACAACAATACAAATACATTTTTGGTAGCCATCGTCCGTCGCATTTATGATCGGCAGTTGCGACGCTCCGTTCATCGTTCCGGACAATGATTTAGCTTTTTTAAAGTGCTGGTAATAATTAAAACTCTATCAGCATTTTCTTTTTTACGAAAGTAAAAAACAACCAAGCAAAATGATAGCTGTAATATAACTGAAATAAAAAAGCGAAGCCGTTTGTAAGCTTCGCTTTTTTTATAAATTTCAATTATAATTACCTGCTTGCATTTGCTAAATTAGATGCATCATACCAATCCTTCAAAGAACTACAATCAGAAAAGTTTTTATCAATGCTGATATAGTAAGTAGGAATATGATCTTTAAACCATTTTTCCAATACCTGCATCTTTTTGGCATCTAAAGCTGCCTGCTGAATTTTGCTGTAATCATCTCTCAGGTTCTCAACATGTGGCTCTGTGCGGCTTTTATAATAAATAAGACGCACTGCCTGCATGCCGCGTTCATTGGTATAAGCAACCGGTTTCGAAATATCGCCCGGCTTCATACCTTTTAACTGAACCACCATATCTTTATCAAGTTGGTCAATAGTCACATCTGTTGAGCCATCCTGACCTGTAAGCGCACCGCCGGTAAACTTGCTGTTGTCATCATCACTGTATTTATTCACTGCTGTGCTAAACGCCATTTTATTGCTTACAATATCGCTGCGCACGCTGTCCAACCTGGCTTTAGTCACATTAATTTCCGCATCCGTTACAGGCGGTATAATCAGTATGTGACGGATAATGGCATCATCGCCTGCGCGGCTTACCATCTGAATAATGTGCAGACCAAATTTGCTTTTTACTACCGGTGAAATCTGACCTTCCTTCAACCGCCAGATGGCAGCCATAAATGCCGGGTCCCACTGCTTATCATTACGGTTCACGTTATACTGTCCGCCATTTTCTTTACTTCCCGGGTCCTGCGAATAAATACGCGCCAGGTCAGCAAATTTTTTTGCGCCGCTTTCCACCTGGTGTTTCAGGTCTAGTAACTGTGTGCCTGCGTATTCTTCCACATCTTTATTCGGCTTTGGCATAATCACAATCTGGCTCACATTCAGTTGGCTTTCAAAATAAGGCAGGCTGTCTTTCGGAATTTTTTCGAAGAAAGCTTTTACTTCAGTTGGCGTCATCTTTACATTGTCCAATATTTTACTGCGCATCTGGTTTGCCATCTGGCGTTCTTTAAAAGGCTGGCGGTTGTCTTCTTTAATCTGGTAAATGGTTTTGCCAGCTATTTCCTCAAGCGCTTCCTTACTTCCGTAACCTTGTATAAAACCACGAATCTGGTTATCTAACAGCGCATCAAGGTCTTCATCACTTACCGGAAGCGAATCTTTTTCTGCCTGGAGCACTAAAGCTTTTTGAATCAATTGTCCTTCTAAAAAAGAGCACTCCGGGTTTGGCGGCAACTGCGCATCCTGACCTTGTCTTTTATAATCGGCAATGGCATTTGTAATGTCACTTTGCAGAATAATTTTATCACCAACCTGCGCAATAATTTTATCAGCTACAACCTTTTGTTGCTGCTGCGCAATGCCATTGATACTCGCTACACAAAACAGGGAAAACACAAACAAAACTCTATTCATAATAAATATACCTAGGTCAAAAATAGCTATTCAGCCATCGCACCGTTTTTACCGCGCGGCTTTTAACAAACAAATAAACCCTTTTTGTAACAGCGAATCATTTCCGGCAAAAACGATGCGTTGTAGATTTATTGTTTTTTGCTGTTATGAAAAAATGAATTTCATTTCGTAAAAAAGCATCAGAAGTTCTTGTAACAGGCTTTTTACTTCTTCTTAGAATTTCTGATAATTTTCGAAAAACATCAGAAGCTGTTTTAGCAGGTTCGGAAGGTATTATAGCAGCCCGGCAAGGGGTTTTGCGACAATATTGAACCTGTATAAATTGCCGGTTTATTCACGACTTATTCCTTCCTTTTGCATTTTTATCCGTTCCTTATTTGCAATGTCGGATGTCGGCGATGTATGTATTAAACTTATATCAGTTAAGCCTTAACAATCTTCTCAATAATATTCCCTATTAAATATTCCCTTTTCAATCCCCATCCTTACCTTCGCGGCCGGTTGCAAAAAACACTCAACATAATTCAACCATAAAGAAAATTATGGCCACAACAGGTAAAATTAAACAAATTATTGGAGCGGTAATAGACGTACAGTTTGCCGAAGGCGGACTTCCTGAAATCTACAACGCGCTTGAGCTCAAAAGAGAAAATGGTGATAAGCTGGTTCTCGAAGTGCAGCAGCACCTCGGTGAAGACAGTGTACGCACCATTGCCATGGACGGCACAGAAGGTCTGATGCGCGGCATGGATGTTACAGACACCGGAAAAGCCATCGCCATGCCCACCGGCGATGCCATCAACGGTCGCCTTTTCAACGTTACCGGCGATGCTATTGACGGTCTGCCTAATGTAAGCAAAGAAAATGGTCGCCCCATCCACGCCTTGCCCCCGCTCTTCGAAAACCTCAGCACCGCCACTGAAGTATTGTTTACGGGTATTAAGGTAATTGACCTTATTGAGCCGTATGCAAAAGGTGGAAAGATTGGTTTGTTTGGTGGTGCCGGCGTAGGCAAAACCGTATTGATCCAGGAACTCATTAATAATATTGCCAAAGGCTATGGCGGTTTATCCGTATTTGCCGGTGTAGGCGAAAGAACGCGCGAAGGGAACGATCTGCTGCGCGAAATGATTGAAGCCGGTATTATGAATTACGGCGACAAGTTTAAGCACAGCATGGAAGACGGCGGCTGGGATGTAAGCCTCGTAGACATAGAAGCCCTCAAAGAATCTAAAGCCACATTTGTGTTTGGGCAAATGAATGAACCGCCCGGTGCGCGTGCACGTGTTGCCCTTAGTGGTCTTACCATCGCTGAATACTTCCGCGATGGCGATGGTACCGGTAAAGGAAGGGACATCCTTTTCTTTGTAGATAATATCTTTCGTTTTACGCAGGCCGGTGCCGAGTTATCAGCTTTGTTAGGCCGTATGCCTTCCGCCGTAGGTTATCAGCCTACACTTGCAACGGAAATGGGATTGATGCAGGAACGCATTACTTCTACCAAAAACGGTTCTATCACTTCCGTGCAGGCAGTATATGTGCCTGCCGATGATTATACCGACCCGGCTCCGGCTACTACCTTCGCTCATCTTGATGCTACTACAGCGTTAAGCCGCAAAATATCCGACTTAGGTATTTATCCGGCCGTGGATCCGCTTGAATCTACGTCGCGCATTCTGACTCCTGTAATCGTGGGCGAGCAACACTACGACTGCGCCAACCGCGTAAAGCTGATGCTTCAGCGTTATAAAGAACTTCAGGATATTATCGCCATCCTCGGTCTGGATGAGTTGAGCGATGAAGATAAGCTGACTGTACAGCGCGCCCGCAAAGTGCAGCGTTTCCTGTCGCAGCCATTCCACGTAGCTGAGCAATTTACAGGTTTGAAAGGCGTATTTGTTGATATCAGCGATACCATCAAAGGCTTTAACGCCATTATGGATGGTGAAGTGGATGAATATCCGGAAGCAGCTTTTAACCTCGTTGGCACCATTGAAGATGCGATGGAAAAAGGCAAGAAGCTGATTGCACAGGCACAGGGATAATTTTAATTTGAGAACTTGCGAATGAGGCGATTCTTGATTGATCATAACTCTATTTTCAAATTTCTAAATTCATCAATTTTCAAATTATCATGACATTAGAAATATTAACTCCCGAAAAAAGGCTTTACAGCGGCAATGTTTACGGCGTTCAGTTGCCCGGCATTGATGGCTTATTTGAAGTTCTTGACAGGCACGCACCATTAGTGAGTGCTTTGGGGAAAGGCAATATCAAAGTGCTTGAAACAAAAACGCAATCAGAACGGTTTTCAATAGAAGGCGGTTTTGTGGAAGTGCTGGACAATAAAGCTACCGTGCTTGTAGAAGGTGCGGCTCCGGTTCAGGGATAAATGACATAAATTTAGATTGAAAAACGCCATTAGAAATTGTATCTGATGGCGTTTTATTTTTAAACGCAAACAATCTTTACTTTCTGCTTTGGTAAATGTGTTGATTAATAGCAGGGCAATTTTAAAAAGTCGTTCAGACTTATTTTGATTTTATCATGATGAAATTTATAGTATCCGCTTTATTTCTTTTAATAGTGTCAACGACACAGGCGCAAAGCGGGCGCTGGATTCAGGGAATGTATTTGCAGTGGGGTTATAACACCGAAGCGTACACGAAAAGCAATATTCGTTTTCGCATGGATAACGGCGACAAATTTGAATTGCACCACGCAAAAGCGCATGACCGGCGAGATTGGGATGACATATATAAAGAGACACTCGAAATCAGCATTCCGCAGTATAACTACAGGTTTGGTTTTTATTTAAACAAGCAACATTCGCGCGCTTTCGAAATTAATTTTGACCATGCGAAATACATTGTCACAGACGGGCAAAATGTGCACGTTACAGGTACCATAGATGGTGCTCCGGTTAATGGCGATAGCGTATTGAATCCGCAAACATTCCTGCATTTTGAACATACCGATGGCGCCAACTGGCTTAACTTTAATTATGTGCAGCAGCATGTGTTAAGCAATACAAAACGTACAAAGCGCCCGTTGCTGACATACTTATGGAAGGCTGGCGCTGGTTTCAACATTCCACGTACCGATTTTACGTGGCGCGGCAGCCGGCTGAATAATAACTTTCATATAGCAGGTTATAATGTAGATGCTGAAGCCGATATGCGCCTGTATCCGTTCCGGCATTTCTTTGTAGAACTGGTTGGTAAAACAGGCTATGCGCGATATATAAATGCATTGGCAGACACCCGTGAAACTAAAGGTAACCGCGCTTCGCATGGTATTGGCTTTGTAGAAGCGGTTGGTTTATTTGGTTATGATATTAATTTTTAAAACAGAATTCAAAGACCAACAACAATGGCTGATTCCCCCCGAAGAATCAGCCATTGTTGTTTTAAATGCTTGGTAAATTAAAGCCTTTTTATTTCCAATCTTCTACATTCATTTTTGGAAGCGAAGTTGCATATACAACTTTCTTGTGACCCTTTAGGTGCGCCAGTTTTGGCTCATTAAATACCAGTTCTTTTATCTGAAAAGGCGGCAATACAAAACACGTTTGAAAGGGGATATGCGAATCATCATATTCTACAAACACTACCCAAGCATCGGGCTGTTCCAGAATGGTGTCTTTACGCTTTAGCCCTGATTGAAATGTCCACGACAATCCATAACGAATAGCAGCCGAAGTTGTCTGGGTTTTTACGGCTAATGGCGTTTCGTTTATGAACAAATCTGCTTCCCAGGATTTTTGTTTAGCCTCGTAAATCTGGTAATCAGGACCTTTTACTTCAGCATAGCCACCCATCACCATTTTTACAGCTTCCTCGCCGAGCTTACTTACATAATGGTCGTTGATTATTTTATTGATCTGTGTTTGGTTGGCATCGCTATAATTGGTTGTGCGGACAACGGATTGAGCGAATTGTTTTGCTTTAATCAGAATGGCTTCGCTTAACGTGAGCTTTTGTACAGAAGAGTAATATTTCATGAAAGGGATTTATAAAATAAATATAAACCCCAATTGAATAACAGGCTTCTTTTTACCTTATAAACTTTATAATTAAAGTTATCAGGAAGCTGATGAGAGATAAAATAAATGAGCCAGCAACCGATATGATTCCAGCCTGTCTTCATGCTTCTCTGTAAATGTGGCAATCATAATCTCATCCGTATCGCATTCATCTGCCAAAGCAATAATCGATTTTTTTATTTCATCGGGTGTTCCTGCAAGTACGCGGTTGCGGTTCTGCAGCACGCGCTGCCATTCGGCAGGCGAATATTTATAGTCCTTAATATCCTGATAAGTAAATGAAAGATTGTATTGTCCTTTTTCAAAACTTAAGAACCGGAAGTCCATTATTGCCTGCACTTCCTTTACCTTTTCTTTATCCTCAGAACAAAAACCAAAAATGGCTACGCAGGTTTGTGGTGATGACAATTGTTTGCCCGGCTTAAACCGTTGCTTGTATTGTTCAATTGCTTCAGGCGCGCCCATCGGGTTAATGAATTTTGCGTAGCAAAGAGCAATGCCAAAATAAGCCGCCAGGTAAGCGCTTTCACCACTGCTTGTCAGTATCCACATATCGGGAACCGTATCTGTAATAGGAATCGCTTTTATTTTACCGCTAATGGTTCCTTCTGTGGCTTCGTCTTTAAAAAAAGCTTCGAGGTCGCTTATTTGCCGGATATAATCCTGCGGATCAAAATGATTGGAGGGATTTAAAAGCTGAGATGTAATTCTATCTCCGCCGGGAGCGCGACCAATTCCGAGGTCGATTCTATTCGGATACATGGCTTCGAGTAAGCGGAAATTTTCAGCCACTTTCAATGTGCTATGGTTGGGAAGCATAATGCCACCAGAGCCAATCCGCATCCGGCTTGTTTCGTTGGCTATGCGCGCTATTAAAATTTCTGGTGCTGAGCCGGCAAGCATCGTGGTGTTGTGATGCTCGCTCATCCAATATCTTGTATATCCAAGTTCATCTGCCAGTTTAGCCAACTGCACACTTTCCTGTAGCGCCTCTTTTGCAGTGCTTCCCTGCCTTACAGGCGTTTGATCAAGAATACTTAGTCTGATAGTTTTTTCCATACATGCTGATAAACTGGATTATAATAACCTTTCTGTAAGCGAAGATTATTCCACAGTTAAAGACGAATATTGTTAAAAGGATGTTTCTGTTTCTACAAATTTATACCCATAACATATGGTTGATAAGAATATAAAAAAAGCTTTGGATTGATCTTGTTTTTTTATTAGATTCTAAGTCTGAAAAGGCATAAACCATGATGATTCGCACTAATGAAACGATGTGCAGCTCTTCGCTGAAAAAAAATAAATAGTGATGCACGTTTGTCAAGTTCGTGTCATATTTTTGCCCCGTTCACATGATAATTCCTCTCACTTTTTATAGGCGGTTGATATGAGTCAGTATCGAAGACCAGGAATCAGATATATTTTTGTTGTAGCCCTTTCGTTCTTTTTACTGAATCATCAGCAAGCTTTTGCACAAAACGGACAAGCTTTATTTTCATCCAATTGCGCGTCCTGCCATGCGGTAAATAAGCGTCTTACAGGTCCTGCTTTGGCTGGTATTGAACAACGCTGGGCCAGCAAAGGCGGCAGAGCTGAAATCCATAAGTGGGTTCACAATCCTGCGGGCTACATGAAAGGCGACGTTTATACAACAGGTTTGTATAAAGAATACCAGGTGTTGATGACGCCTTTCCCTTCTCTGAGTGATAAAGAGATTGATGCGATCCTGGATTACGTTAAAACAGTTCCTGAAGTAACACCCGGCGCTCCTGTAGCTGGTGCGCCTGCTGAATCAAGCGACAACACACTTCTCTTTGGTATTCTTACTTTAATCTTAGCCATCGTTTGCTTTGTATTATTACAGGTAAACAGCAACCTGAAAAGATTAACCGACCAGAAGGAAGGTTTAGGCGGCGTTGACCCGGTGCCTTTCTGGAGAAACAAAGCTTATATCGCTTTCGTGGGTGTTATTTTATTCCTCTTTGGTGGCTATATGACTGTAACGGGCGCCATTGGCTTAGGTCGCTCACAGTCGTACGAACCTGAGCAACCGATTTTCTATTCGCATAAGGTTCACGCCGGTACTAATCAGATCAGTTGTTTGTATTGTCATGGCAATACGGAAGCTGGCAAGCAAGCTAATATTCCTTCAGTAAATATTTGTATGAACTGCCACATGGGCATTAACGAATACAAAGGGGCGCCGTTGCATCGCGAAGACGGTTCGGAGGTTGATGGTACGGCTGAAATTCAGAAACTTTATAAGTATGCTGGCTATGAATCAGGCAAAACCTGGGATGCAAGCAAAGCCAAACCAATTGGCTGGATTCGCATTCACAACCTGCCTGACCATGTTTACTTCAATCACTCACAGCACGTGAAGGTTGGTAAAGTACAATGCCAGACTTGTCATGGTGAAATTCAAAAAGAAGATGAAGTATACCAGTTTGCTGATTTAAGCATGGGTTGGTGTATTAACTGTCACCGCAATACGCAGGTGCAGTTTACCAGCAACGGATTTTACAGCATTTACGAAAAATATCACGACGAGATTAATAACGGTACATTAGATACATCGAAGATAACGGCTGAAAAAATCGGTGCTACTGAGTGTCAGAAATGCCATTACTAAAAGGTATCCGGCAAATAACACAGCATTTATTTTTACCGTTTAGCAATTATTGTAGAACTATTACAGCATTATGGCAAACAAGCATTGGCAAAGTTTCGGCGAGCTGAATCAATCAACATCATTTGATGAAAGTGGTAAGAATGAGTTTAGCGAAGAACTGCCTTTATATACAGATAATATTGGTCTGCTCGAAGCCAAATCACCAAGACGCGACTTCTTAAAATATTTAGGTTTCAGCACGGCTGCTGCTGCAATTGCTGCAAGCTGCGAAATTCCTGTAAAAAAATCCATCCCTTTTGCGAATAAGCCTGAAGACATCATTCCGGGCACTGCCAATTACTATGCAACTACATACGTACAGGATGGTGATGCCGTTGCTATATTGGCGAAAGTAAGAGACGGTCGCCCCATTAAAATTGAAGGCAATGAATTGTCGCCTTTAACCAATGGCGGCACTTCTGCCCGTGTGCAGGCTTCCGTGCTTGATTTATACGATACAGCCCGTTTACGTTATCCGTTCATCACCCGTAAAAATAATGAAGTCACATTCGAAGCCATTGATAAAGCCATCGCGGCAGATCTGGCTTCCCTGGGCGGCGCGCCGCTTGTATTGCTGACCAGCACTATTCATTCGCCAACCGGCTTAGAAGTTATCAGCCAGTTTTTAGGTAAATATCCCGGCAGCAAGCATGTTCAGTATGATGGTGTGTCTGCTTCCGGTATGTTGCTGGCAAATGAAGCTTCTTATGGCAAAAGAGCCATTCCTTCTTACCGCTTCGATAATGCAAAAGTGATTGTTAGTTTGGGTGCCGATTTCTTAGGAACCTGGATTGATCCGGTTGTTTTCTCAAAACAATACGCGGTTGGCAGAAAGATAAATGAGAAGAATCCTGACATGAGCAAGCACATTCATTTTGAAAGTGTGCTGAGCATGACAGGTTCCAATGCTGATGATCGTTACCTGCATTTGCCTTCGCAGACAGGTATGGTTGCCGCCGCTTTATTAAGCGCTATTAATGGTTCCGGTGCTACCGGCATTACTGATGCAAAGCTGAAAGCGGGCATTGAAAAAACAGCAAAAGAATTAACCGCAAATAAAGGTGCCGCTTTGGTAGTTAGCGGTAGCAATGATACTGCTGTGCAAACAGTTGTAAACGCTATCAATGAAGCCATTGGTGCAAACGGAAAAACTATTGACTGGAGTAAAACTTCTAACATTCGTAAAGGTGTTGATAGCGAGTTTGCACAGTTGGTAGAAGATATGAATGCCGGCAGGGTAGGTGCTTTAATTGTACACAGTGCCAATCCGGCTTACACCTGGTACGATAGCAAAAAAGTTGCTGCTGCTATTAAGAAAGTAAGAGTAACGATTTCTTTTTCTCCGAAATGGGATGAAACAGCACAGCTTTGCAAATATGTTATTCCGGATCATCACTACTTAGAAAGCTGGGGTGATGCAGAACCTGCCACCGGCGCCATATCACTGATGCAGCCTACCATTTATCCCCTGTTTAAAACGAGGCAATGGCAGGACAGTTTATTGAAATGGAGTGCAGCTCCGGCCGGATACATTGATTTTATCAAGCAATACTGGTCATCTAAATTAGGTGGTGAGCAGGCATGGGACATGGTTTTGCGTGATGGCGTAATCAGCCATTCATCTGCTGCAATGACCATGAGCACGAACGAGGCTACAAAAGATAGCACCAGTATGCCTTCGCCTGCTGTAATGCCGGTAGTTTCCGGTGGCGGTACTGTTTCGTTTAATAGCGGTTCAGTAAGCGGTGCGGTGTCAGCCATCAGCGCAATGACGAAGGGTGGTCAGTACGAATTGTTTTTATACCAGAAAACAGCAATCGGTGCAGGACAGGGAACCAGTAATCCATGGCTGCAGGAGTTTCCCGACCCGGTATCGAAAGCTACGTGGGATAATTACGTAGTGATTTCGCCAATAATGGCGAAAAGTATATTGGGTATTGATTTGAGTAAGCCCGGAGATGCAGATGATTACGAAGTACATCCGGAAAAACCGGTTTTAAAAATCAGTGTCAACGGAAAAGATTCAGTGGAGCTTCCGGTCATCATTTTGCCTGGCACGCATCCGAATGCGATTGGTATTGCGTTAGGTTATGGCCGCACGGCTGAAATGGGTAAAGCAGTTGTTGGTTCGGGCAAAAACGTTTTCCCGCTTACTTCGTTCGTTAATGGTACTGTATCTCATGTGGTGCCTGATGTGAAGATTGATAAAACGGGTGATACATATCGTTTGGCACTTTCGCAAACACACAACATCTACGATACAGCACAAGGTGTTCGTACAGAGGTAATAAAAGAGCTGACCTTACCCGAATATAAAAAGAAGCCAAAAGAAATTCTTGAGGAAAGAGAAGAAGAATTTGGCAAATTTGGTGGCAGCGAAGGAATAGATGGTTATGAAAAGAACGGTACTATTTATCCATACCATGAGAAACCAGGCATTCACTGGGGCATGAGTGTTGACTTAAATAGCTGTACCGGTTGTGGCGCCTGTGTTATTGCCTGTCAGAGTGAAAACAATGTTGCGGTTGTAGGTAAAAATGAGGTGGCTCGTTTTCATGATATGGCCTGGCTGCGCATTGACCGTTATTATAGCGGTGATGTCGACAATCCGAATGTGGTGTTTCAACCAATGCTTTGCCAGCACTGCGACAATGCTCCGTGCGAAAATGTTTGCCCGGTAGATGCTACCAACCATAGCAGCGAAGGCTTGAACCAAATGGCTTATAACCGTTGTATTGGTACGCGTTATTGCGCCAACAACTGTCCATATAAAGTACGTCGTTTTAACTGGGCTGATTATACAGGTGCGGATAGTTTCCCGGATAACCAACGCCAGGTATTGAATGACGTGGTGCTGAACATGAATGATGCTCTCACACGCATGGTTATCAATCCGGATGTTACGGTTCGCTCACACGGTGTGATGGAAAAGTGCAGCTTCTGTGTACAGCGTCTGCAGGATGGTAAGCTGAAAGCAAAACGTGAAAGCCGTCCGTTGAAGAGCGGTCAGAATAATGAGTGGGATGTGAAGACGGCTTGCCAGCAAGCTTGCCCGAGCGATTGCTTTGTATTCGGTAATGTAAATGACCCGAACAGCGCGATTACACAAACCAGGAAGCAGAATCCAAACCGTATGTTCTACGTTATCGAAATGCTTCATACGCTTCCAAATGTGAGCTATCTCACTAAAATCAGAAATCGTGATGAGGAGTTAGGTGTTGGAAAAGAAGGCGAAGGTTCGGCATAGCTGAAAGAAAGTTAGCTTCACAAAAGCTGATCACGAAAGTTTATTTGAAAGCAAAATTAGAGTTCCAGATAAAAGATAATTTTAAAACGACACCGGATGTCATTGAAATACGAATCGCAGCTACGGGAACCATTGATAAGTGGCGAAAAAAATTATCACCAGGTTACAGAAGATATTTGTGCGCCGATAGAAGGTAAGCCAACCACCTTATGGTATGTAGGGTTTTATATTTCTGTTGTGCTCCTGCTATTCGGTGTGTACAGCGTTTACAGGGAAGTTACTTATGGTACCGGGCAGTGGAACCTGAACAGAACTATTGGCTGGGGTTGGGATATTACCAACTTCGTATGGTGGGTAGGTATTGGTCACGCAGGTACTTTGATCTCAGCTATCCTATTATTGTTCCGTCAGGGCTGGCGTACAGGTGTAAACCGAGCCGCAGAAGCCATGACTATATTTGCGGTAATGTGTGCGGGTCAGTTTCCTATCTGGCACATGGGACGTGTGTGGATGGCGTTCTTCGTAATGCCTTACCCAAATACGCGCGGTCCTGTTTGGCCAAACTTCGATTCGCCGCTGATGTGGGACGTGTTTGCCATTTCAACTTATTTTACTGTATCGCTCCTTTTTTGGTATAGTGGTCTGTTGCCCGATTTTGCAATGGTGCGTGACAGAGCCAAAACAAAACTCCGCAAATTATTATACGGTGTAGCGGCTTTTGGCTGGACAGGTTCTACCAAACATTGGCAGCGTCATGAAAGCTTATCCCTGGTACTTGCCGGTTTAAGTACACCACTTGTATTATCGGTTCATACCATCGTATCTTTTGACTTCGCCACTTCCGTAATTCCCGGCTGGCATACCACTATCTTTCCGCCATACTTCGTTGCGGGTGCTGTATTCTCCGGTTTTGCCATGGTGCAAAGCCTGCTGATTATTGTGCGTAAGGTACTGAACATGCAGGATTATATAACCCTTGGGCATATAGAAGCGATGAATAAAGTAATTGTATTGACCGGTTCTATTGTAGGCGTTGCTTATTTGACAGAATTGTTCATGGGTTTTTACAGTCAAAACAAATATGAAGCATACACTTTCTTTTATAGCCGCGGCAACTTGTTCAGTCCGTATGGCTGGAGCTATTATGGTATGATGGCTTGTAACGTGCTGTCGCCTCAGATATTCTGGTTCCGTAAAATGAGAAGAAACATTACGGTTACTTTCTTTATGAGCGTAATTGTAAACGTAGGTATGTGGTTCGAACGTTTTGTAATCATCGTTACTTCCCTTTACCGTGATTATCTGCCTTCTTCCTGGTCAACATATTACAGCCCGAGCATTTGGGAAGTCGGTTTCTTTATGGGTACCTTCGGTTTGTTCTTCACCTGCTTCTTCCTGTTTGCTAAATATTTCCCGGTTATTGCGACAGCAGAAATTAAATCGATCCTGAAAACATCAGGTGAAAATTATAAGGAAAAAATGGAGCCGATAGAAGAAGAATCAGTATCGGAGTTTACGCATCATTACGCGCATTAAAAGAGTGTAAGCAGTAAAATTTATTCACGAAAATATTCCCGCTTTTAGCGGACAGTGAGTATGGCAAAAAAGAAATTTGTAGTCGGATGTTTTGATAACGAGGATGTATTATTTCCTGCTGTAAAAAAAGTACGTACGGCGGGTTATAAGATACACGATATCTATACGCCTTTCCCGGTGCATGGCCTTGACCACGCTATGGGCTTGCGCGAAACCAGCCTTCATACTGCCGGTTTTATTTACGGTATTACAGGTACCACAACCGCATTGAGTTGTATGGGTTGGATTTTTACATCTGATTGGCCGATTAATATTGGTGGCAAACCACATTTTGCGTTGCCGGCTTTTATTCCCATAACATTTGAAACAACTGTATTGTTTGCTGCCGTAGGCATGGTACTTACCTTTTGTTATCTGTGTCAAATGATGCCATTCGTAAAGAAGCATCATTTCGATATGCGCGCAACTGACGATTTATTTGTAATGGCGATAGAATGTACTGCCAAAACGAATGTAGAGGATTTACAGGCTTTCCTGAAAAATGCAGGCGCTGTGAAAGTGAATGTACAGGATGCAGAACCGGGATGGTGGTTTGGCAGGTACGACAAGACGCAACAATTGATTAAAGAAACACCGGTTAACCTCGCGTAATACGAATACAAAAGAGCATGAAGCGTTTATCAATCATATTTCTTTCTGTAGCCTGCCTGGCAGTTGTAAGCTGCGACGATGTAAGGCGCAAACCCGGAACTGTGTACATGCCCGATATGGCATACAGCCGCGGGTATGAAACCTATCTTGAAAGAGATTCTTCCGACTTTACTACAGACCCGGCAAAAGCGGGTGCTAAAATATTTTATGCAAATCGCCCGGTAATTGGCACCGTTATGCGCGGTGAAGATGTAACCTTCCTGTTGCCTAAAGATGGTTCTGGCGATTCAACAAATTATGTAGCTTCAAAAGCGATAATGAGTCCGTTTACATCGCCGTCTGCGGACGAGCTGAAAGAAGCCGGTCGTTTGTACTTAATTAATTGTGCAATATGCCATGGGCCTGCTTTAGACGGTAATGGACCATTATATAAAGGCGGACAAGGACCTTTCCCGGCAAAGCCGGCAACATTGGTTGGCGATGCCAAATATGAAGCCATGCCGGAAGGACAGATGTTCTATTCAGTTACTTATGGTAAAAATCTGATGGGAAGTTATGCATCGCAGCTATCGCGTCAGCAACGGTGGATGATTATTGCTTACATTAAATCGAAGCAGGCTGCCGGTAAGCAGGCTGCTTCAGGCGCAGACAGTACAGCAACCGCAAAAAACTAAGTTGATCTAAAAAGAAATTACAATGGCTTTAATTAGAGAACAATTTGAGATACCAGCGAGAATGAAGACCTGGTCATTCGGACTGATGGCTGTGGGTTTGCTGGCTGTTATTGCAGGGTTCATAGTTTATGGCGCAGGCAGTGATGATCATGGCAAGGCAATATTTTGGGGAACGTTGCTTTATAACAGCGTTTTCTTTACCATGTTGTGTAATGCCAGCATGTTCTTCATTTGCGCAACTACGCTGGCGATGGCAGGTTTTACAACTACATTTCGCCGTATACCAGAAGCCATTTCTGCCCTTGTGCCTGTGTTTGGTACCATCACCGCTGTATTACTGATTGCTATTGTTCTTACAGATAAATCATACATTTACGAATGGCTGAACAGTGACTTCGTTCAACATAGCGAAGTGTTGAAAGGCAAGACGATATTTTTGAATAAAGGCTTTTTTATAGTTTGGACGCTGTTGACCATTGGTTTATGGAGCTTGCTCGGAGCACGTATGCGTAAATTGTCGAGCGAAGCAGATGAAGGAAAGTTCGATTTTGAAACCGGCAAAAGTTATGTCTGGCGCAATACAGTAACTGCTTCTTTATTCATCGTTTGGTTTGCACTTACAGCAGCTTCTGTTACGCCCTGGTTCTGGTTGATGAGTATCAATGCTGAATGGTATTCTACCATGTATAGCTGGTACACATTTATCAGTGCTTTTGTATCTGGTATGGCGCTGATTGCCCTTTGGATTATTTACCTGAAAAACAAAGGCTACTTAGAGCTTACAAACCAGGAACATTTGCACGACATTGGCAAGTTTATGTTTGCGTTCTCTATCTTTTGGACTTACCTTTGGTTCTCACAATATATGCTGATCTGGTACGCCAATATACCTGAAGAAACTTCATATTTCTTTCCTCGTGTGAAGGGGGTTTATAAAGGAATTTTCTTCTTAAATCTCATTATAAACTTTGTTTGCCCGATACTTATCCTGATGAAGCGCTCAGTAAAAAGGAATTATACATTGATGACGTTTATGGGCGTGCTCATCATCTTTGGTCACTGGATCGATTTTTACCAGATGGTTATGGGTAGCTTATCGCCAAATGAAGTAACACTCGGCTGGTATGATTTCGGTACCGCAGCTTTATTTGTTGGCATTATGATATACTGTGTTGGCAGAGCATTGGCTTCAAAACCTTTGGTGCCGCGGTTCCATCCGTTCCTTAAGGAAAGTATCGTTCATCATGCCTAAAAGAAATTGCTGAATATTCATCAATTGTGCAAAAGCACATCAGTCAGATAAATAGAAAGAAATGGAAATGTCCACTTTATTTACGGTTGCGGTTGTTGTACTCATTTTTGTAATCATCTTTCAGATTGCAAAAGCCAGTGAGTATGTAAACGTGCTGAAAGGTGAGGAAAAATCGAACAAATCAAACAACAAGGTAAACGCCTTCTTTATGGTGGCTTTCCTTGTATTAGGTTTGATTGGTGTGTACTGGTGTAATGAACTGTTTTACCATAAAACATTATTGGCTCAGCCATCAGCCAGCGATCATGGCGAAAAGTGGGACAACATGTTTATTTGGACAATTATAATCACAGGTATTGTATTTTTCATCACCCAGATTGCCTTATTCGTTTTCGCTTATCGCTATCAATACAAGGAAAGCCGGAAAGTATATTTCTTTCCGCATAATAATACTATGGAATTGGTTTGGACAGTCGTTCCTGCCATCGCCTTAACAGTACTTGTTGTAGTTGGTTTGCGCAACTGGTTTGCTATGACGAGTGAACCTCCTTCCAATGCACTACGAGTTGAAATAACAGGTAAACAGTTCGGTTGGATCTTTCGTTATCCTGGAAAAGACAAACAATTCGGCGAAAAATATTTCAAGGTAATTGATGATGCGAACAGCAATCCTTTGGGACAAATATGGACAGATAGCAGCGCTTTCAATCTCCATGCTGATCCAAAGAATTTTGATGATATTGTGGCAACACAAACTATGTATGTAGTGAAGGGAAAGCCAGTTCAGTTGTTAATCAATTCGCGTGATGTGATTCATGATGTAGGTCTGCCGCATTTCCGTATGAAGATGGATGCTGTGCCGGGAACACCAACAACCATGTGGTTTACACCTTTATATACGACCAAAGAAATGAAGGAAAAGCTGAACAATCCGAATTTCCAGTATGAAATTGCGTGTGACCAGTTGTGTGGTAATGGACACTACTCAATGAAAGGTGTAATTGAGGTGGTAACGCAGCCGGAGTTTGATGAGTGGATAGCAAAGCAGAAGCCGAATTATTACGCAGCTTTTCCGGATAAAGACCCGTCGAATGCTGTGAAGACTGCAGTTGATTCAACTGCAAAAGGAACAACAACAGCACTGAATAAATAACAGATTGCAAGAAAAGTATTAAAGAGGTTTACTATGAGTAACGAAGCGGTTTTGCATACAGGAACGGGAACAACAATTGATGTTCATGAAGACCATCATGAGCATCATCCGCATCATGGTAGTTTTATAAGCACTTATGTATTCAGCCAGGATCATAAGATGATTGCAAAGCAATTCCTGATTACTGGTATGGTGTGGGCGATTTTGGGTGGATTGATGTCTGTTATTTTTCGTTTGCAACTGGGATATCCGGATACTGCATTTCCTTTCCTTGAAACCTTATTAGGTAAATGGGCTAAAGGCGGTCATATTTCGGCTGAAGCTTATTACGCATTGGTGACAACGCACGGAACGGTACTCGTTTTCTTCGTGTTGACAGCGGGCTTAAGTGGTACGTTTGCCAATTTGTTAATTCCTCTGCAGGTAGGTGCCCGCGATATGGCGTCTCCAATGATGAATATGCTGAGTTACTGGTTTTTCTTCACGGCCAGCATCGTAATGTTATCTTCTCTGTTTGTTGAAACAGGTCCTTTTAGTGGCGGCTGGGTAGCTTATCCCCCGTTAAGTGCTCTACGCGATGCATCACCCGGCTCAAAAACCGGTATGGACTTATGGATCGTGTCAATGGCATTGTTTGTAGTATCGCAGTTATTAGCAGGGTTAAATTATATTTCAACCATACTTAACATGCGCACGAAAGGCATGAGCATGACGCGCCTGCCTTTAACTATATGGGCATTGTTCTTTACGGCTGTATTGGGCGTATTGTCATTCCCTGTTCTGTTCTCTGGCTTTATACTGTTGATTTTCGATAGAAACTTCGGTACTTCTTTCTACTTGTCCGATATCTTTATCAGTGGTGTGGGCGCTTTGCCAAACGAAGGCGGCAGCGCTATTTTATATCAGCATTTATTCTGGTTCTTAGGTCATCCGGAGGTGTATATTATCTTGTTGCCGGCAATGGGAATGGTATCAGAAATCTTATCTACCAATGCACGCAAACCAATCTTTGGTTACATGGCAATGGTGGGTTCGTTGTTTGCTATTGCTATTCTTGCCTTCCTCGTTTGGGCGCATCACATGTTCGTATCAGGTTTGAATCCGTTCCTTGGTTCCATATTCGTATTACTGACTCTACTGATTGCAGTTCCATCTGCCATAAAAGTGTTTAACTGGATAACCACATTGTGGCGAGGTAATATCCGTTTTACACCGGGTATGTTGTTCTCTATTGGCTTTGTAAGCCTGTTTATTTCCGGTGGTTTAACCGGTATTTTCTTAGGTAATTCCGCTCTTGACATTCACCTTCACGATACATATTTCGTAATCGCTCACTTTCATATTGTGATGGGCGTGGCTTCTATGTTTGGCATGTTTGCAGGTGTGTATCATTGGTATCCTAAGATGTATGGACGATATTTAAACAACACTTTGTCATATATCCATTTCTGGATCACTTTCATGGGTGCATATCTCATTTTCTGGCCTATGCACTACGAAGGCTTAGCCGGTATGCCACGCCGTTATTACGATTACAGCGTTTGGGTCAGCTTCAGCCAGTTTGGTGGCTTAAACCGGTTTATCAGTACGGTTGCCATGATTGTATATGCTACGCAGTTCTTGTTCCTGTTTAACTTCTTCTATTCTATTTTCAAAGGAAGAAAAGTAAGAACAACTAATCCATGGGGCTCAAACACATTGGAGTGGACAACGCCAATCAACCCGGGACACGGCAACTGGCCGGGCGAAATTCCGGAAGTTCATCGCTGGGCTTACGATTATGGTAAAGACGGTAAAGATTTCATCCCGCAAACACAGGCTGTGGGTGAAGATGAAAGCCATCACTAAACAGAATCTTTTAATAACGATAATATCTGATGCCCTGAGAAATCAGGGCATTTTCATAACAATAAAAACTTTTTTTTGGTAGGCGAACTGAAAGGGCAAAACGATGCTTCACTGAAGCTGAGTCTTAAGGTAAAAGATTATCTTATGCTGGTAAAGTTTACACTGAGCTTTACAGTTGTCTTTTCATGTGTTATTTGTTATTTGCTCGCTCCGGATGTTGTCGGTTACAACTGGAAAATGATATTGCTACTGTTTGTCGCAGGTATGTTGATAGCAGGCAGTGCGAACACCATTAATCAGGCAACAGAGAAAGATACGGATGCTATGATGAAACGCACGGCAAGCCGACCGGTTGCCAGCGGCAGAATGTCGGCAAGTGAGGCTTATGTTTTTGCCTTTATTACCGGCGTAATTGGAGTTGTTATTATGTTTTATTTTTTCAACTTCACGTCAGCCCTGATATCTGCCATCAGTTTGTTTTTGTATGCTTTTGTTTATACACCATTAAAGAAAATCAATTCTATTGCCGTATTGGTGGGTGCATTTCCGGGTGCGTTGCCTTGCCTGATTGGTTGGGTAGCTGGTTTTTCTCCAGATACAGAAATTTTATGGACCGGCGGCATCATCTTATTTGCTATCCAGTTCCTGTGGCAGTTCCCTCATTTTTGGGCAATAGCCTGGGTGGCGCATAACGATTACAGTAAAGCGGGTTTTAAATTACTGCCGTCCGATAAAGGACCTACCAGGTTTACGGCATTACAGGCTTTGCTTTATTCATTGATGATGTTACCGGTTGGCATGCTACCATATTACTTCGGCATCAGCGGGCAAATCAGTTTTTTTATCCTGATTGCCTGCAATGTTTTTATGATTGTTCAGTGTGCTAGACTTTACATCGATATGAGTGTACAAGCTGCGCGGCGCGTGATGTTCAGCAGTTATATTTATTTACCAATTGTGTTGCTGGCTATGTTGGCTGATAAAATGTGAAGTAACGATACATTGTAAAAAAGACTTTGTAAGTTTCGGTAAATTTGCCGTAAAGAAAGCAGATTATGATTACCACATTAGCGGATGCAGAAAAGAAACGGCTGCATCCACATAAATTCACACTTTGGGTTGGCATTGGCAGCATCATTATGATGTTTGCCGCATTGACCAGCGCTTACATTGTACGCGAAGCACAGCACAACTGGCTCGAGTTTTCGATGCCAAAAGTATTCTGGTACTCTACGGTTGTTATCCTTGCCAGCAGCCTTACGTTACACTTAGCCGTAAAAGCTTTTAAAGTAAGAGAAAGAAACCGTTACAGAAATTTACTGACTGTAACGGCTTTGCTGGGATTGCTGTTTGCAGGACTGCAAATTTCAGGTTTCTACGATTTATATAACCGGGGCGTACAAATTATAGGAAAAGGAAGCAATCCATCAGCATCGTTTTTAGGAATCATTACCGGGCTGCACGTAGTGCATGTGTTGGGTGGAATTGTAGCGCTGATGGTTTTATTTTTTCGTGCTTATAGTCGCAAGGTCAAAAGCTACGATGCAACGCCTGTGGAGATACTCAGCATCTATTGGCACTTCGTAGATATTCTTTGGATTTACCTGTTTATCTTCTTCATGTTTGTGGGATAAAAAGGGCTTATAAATTCGGAGTTATACAATCATCCATATACATTTGCAAACGAAACTGAACAGGTAAGATGGAAACAACAATGTCAGCAGCCGCGCAGCCACCAACCAAGCTTTGGAGCGGGGGAAAAAGTCCTTTCAATGTAGAGTATGGTAAGATCATGATGTGGTACTTCCTCATGAGCGATACCTTCACCTTTGGCGCTTTCCTTATTGCTTATGGCACTACGCGCTTTGCTACCAATGGATGGCCTGACCCAAACAAAGTATTCAATGCATTTCCGGGTTTAACAGGCAACCTGCCGCTTATGTTCGTGAGCCTGATGACCTTCATTCTCATCATCAGTTCTGTAACGATGGTATTAGCAGTGCAGGCAGGTCATAACATGGACAAAAAGAAAGTTCAGTTGAATCTTATATTAACCATCATTGGTGGATTGGCATTCTTAAGTTGCCAGGCTTGGGAGTGGAATCACATGCATGGCGAAGGTGCCTGGTGGGGAAGAAATCCGTTTCCAAATGCAAACGGAACCATTGCCACTACCAACTTTACCAATTTCTTTTTTACCATCACGGGCTTCCATGGCTTCCATGTATTTTCTGGCGTGATTATCAATATTGTTATGCTGATAATGACGACATTGAATGTATTTGAAAAGAAAGGTCATTACCTGATGATTGAAAAAGCAGGTTTATACTGGCATTTTGTTGACCTCGTTTGGGTATTTGTATTCACTTGTTTTTATCTGATATAACCAAGAAAAAATCATTGTATGGCAGAGCACGCATCAGCAGTAGAATTTCACGAGCATGGCAGCGGCGGCACAAAAGAAATCATCCGCGTTACAATCATCCTTACCGTTTTAACCATCATTGAATTAGGTCTTGGCTTTTCCATGATCAGCATGTCGGAAGAGAGTTTTTCCCGCCATTTAATCAAAGGCATTATTCTCATCCTGATGCTGGCAAAAGCTTTTTATATCGTTGGTTATTTCATGCACCTGAAACATGAAATCAGAAACCTGATTATGACCATTTGCATTCCTTTGCTTTTGTTTGTATGGTTCATAATTGCATTTCTTTACGATGGAAATTCTTACAAGAACAATCGTAACGAATTCAATCCTTACTCAAAAGTAAAATCGCAGCAATTGGCCCCGGCAAGAGAAAGGGAAGAACACAGCGATGAGCCGAAAGAACTGAAATAAATCAATTGAAATATTTTAAAAAGCCGCAATCATTGATTGCGGCTTTTTTTGCGAACGATATTTTTTAAAGAAGATGATTAAAGACCGATTCTCTATTTCGAAATGTTAACGGAACCGATCCATGAATAATTCACATCCGATCTCACAATCGCCATAATCTCCCCAAATTCCCGTAAAATATTTTCTTAAATCAATATCCTTCTGACAATCCGGTGAAGCGGCAATAAAGGAAACACCACTCTGTCAACGTACCTTTGCCATCCGAAATAATTTCAGAATAATGAGTGATATAGCAACAGATATATTGATGCCCAAGGAGAAGCCATTTGTTCCCTTGACTGCAAAAGATTTCACTACCGACCAGGAAGTGCGCTGGTGCCCCGGTTGCGGCGATTATTCCATTTTAGCCCAGGTACAAAAGGTGATGCCTGTACTCGGCATTCCAAAAGAAGATATTGTTATTGTTAGCGGAATTGGCTGTAGCAGCCGGTTTCCTTATTACATGAATACATACGGTATGCATTCCATCCATGGCCGCGCCACGGCAATTGCCAGTGGTTTAAAAGCCACAAGACCTGAATTGAGTGTGTGGATTGTAACCGGAGACGGCGATGCGCTGAGCATCGGCGGCAATCATACCATTCACCTGTTACGCCGCAATTTTGACGTCAATATTCTTTTGTTCAACAACCAGATATATGGCTTGACAAAAGGGCAGTATTCGCCAACATCAGAAGAAAATAAAGTTACGAAAAGCACGCCTTACGGTAGTATCGATCATCCGTTTAATCCATTAGCTTTGGCAATGGGTGCCGATGCCTCTTTTATTGCGCGCAGCATGGATAGAGACCCGAAACATTTACAGGCTATGCTTCTTCGCAGCCATGCACATAAAGGCGCTTCGTTTTTAGAAATCTACCAGAATTGTAACATATTCAATGACGGCGCTTTTGAAATTTTTACGGAGAAATCAACCAAGCCCGAAGAAGCTCTTTTTCTTGAGCAAGGCAAGCCATTAGTGTTTGGCGCTTCGCAACAAAAAGGCATCAGGCTCGATGGCATTAAACCAGTTGTAGTAACGATTGGCGAAGAAGCCTCTGTTGACGATTTATGGATACATGACGAGCATGATTTTTACAAAGCGCAACTGCTCATCCGCATGTTTGATGATCCGAGAATCGAAGGTCATTTCCCGCGTCCCTTTGGTGTTTTCTACGATGCTGACAGAGCTTGTTATGAAGACGTAATGCGCCTGCAACTTGAGGAAACAATAGCCACAAAAGGCACAGGAGATTTGGATAAAATATTACGGGGAAGAGAGGTTTGGGAGATTGCTTAGTGTTGTATCAGGCAGGTATGTATTAAGTAGTAGGACAAATGACAAAATAGCGATCATAATACTTACTACATACTACCTGATAAAATTATAAAACTGTCATTTCTTTTTCTGCCGCTTCATAAATTTTTTTCTGCTTCCAGCCATACCATTTCATAGGCATCGCCTTCTTCATAAGCGTATCAATGTTTCGCATTCCAACCACGTTCCAGGCGCCTTTTAACTTGCCTGTTATCGTTTTATCAAGCGCGCGCAAGCTCATGGCAAAGCCACTTTCCAGGTACTCCATATGATGCCAGAACCCGCTTGGCATAAACAGTGTATCGCCGTGCTCCAATATCACGTCATAACCCTCAGCAAGGTCAATAGCCGGAAACTTTGAAGTATCTACTTTGCTTTTTTCAACATCATAATAGTTACTAAAATCGGCTAAGCTTAATACTTCGAAAGGCTTGCGGTAAAGTTTGTATTGCTCTTCATTCGGAAATAATAAAACACGCTTTTTACCAATAAACTGCGTATGAATCAGATTGGGTAAATCAATATCAAAATGCATATGTGTAATAGAACCTTCGCCACCGGCAAACATAGATGGAAGACTTTTTAAAAAGCCTTTTACATACTTGTCAGGCCATGTAAAATCCTGTTTCAGTTGTGGCGCATGAGCGAAGATGTTGAAGAAGAAAATCCGCCACTGCGCCGGTCCATTACGAATCATATTAATGTACTCTCCAAATGTAGTATAATCGTCCGCTTTATTAATGGGCGTATAGGCATCGCTTTTTACATTGTTGTAAATGCCGATTTTTTTATCGCCGGCAACTTTCTGAAGATAATCCCAGTTCCATTTTGTGTAAGCCGGCCAGTTTTTTGCCATGCCTTTCATTACAACAGGAATCTTTTTATTATAGTATTTAGCTATAAACTCCTCAGGTGTTATGTCGTTCACCACATCCACAGAGTGCAGTTGCATTTGGTTATATTTTTGCGCAAAATTAATTCATCATTAATCTTTTATTGCCTGTAAAAAGTAAAAACTATGTTACTACACATACATCCGGATAATCCAAATCCGCGCAACATTAAAACGGTGATCGAATGCCTGCAGGATGGTGGCGTTATTATTTATCCTACGGATACCATTTACGGTTTGGGCTGCAACATTTTTCAGCAAAAAGCCATCAACAGAGTTGCACAGATAAAAGGCATTGACCCGATAAAAGCGCAGCTCAGTTTTGTATGTTATGATTTGAGCGATCTGAGCAAATACACGCGCAGTATTTCTACACCATTGTATCGCTTGTTAAAAAGTTATTTGCCCGGCGCATTCACATTTATATTGCCTGCAAGTAAGGAAGTGCCCAAAATTTTACAAAGTAAAAAAAGCACCATTGGTCTTCGTGTACCTGATAATAATATTGCCAGAACGATAGTGCAACAGTTGGGTTCTCCTATTCTATCTGCCTCTCTTCCTGGCGATATGGTGGAAGAATATACCGACCCGGAACTGATGTATGAAAACTTTAAAAACCGCGTGGACATTGTGATTGACGGTGGAATGGGCGGTATGGTTCCTTCCACGATAATTGATTGCACAACCGATGATTATACCATTATTCGCCAGGGCGCCGGCGAATGGAATGAAGCCGAAGCGTAAAGATGTAATAAGTAATATGTAAGATTGAATATTAATGACCAAAGCCTGTTGCTATTATTAAATATTCATTCTTACATATTAAATCCGGAAGCTTCTCCGGTGGTGCTCGCAAAGGCCATGTTGTGTAATGGCAGCACGATGCTCTTTGGTGCCATATCCTTTATTCTGTTTCCAGTTATAATGTGGATGTTGTTCGTGCAAATTTTCCATGTACTCATCACGATAGGTTTTGGCTAAAACAGACGCTGCCGCAATGGATGAATATAAGGCATCGCCTTCAACAATACATTGATGCGGGATGAAGTTGTAAGGAACAAACCGGTTGCCATCAATCAACAATAATTCAGGTATCACCTGCAGTTGTTCCAATGCCAAATGCATGGCTTTAAAAGATGCCTGCAGAATATTAATCCTGTCTATCTCCGCATTACTTACCATAGCAACTGCAAACGCGATGGCTTGCTCTTCAATGATGGGGCGTAACAAATTTCTTTGCATCGCTGACAGTTGCTTACTGTCGTTTAATAAAGGATGAAAAAAGGCTTTGGGTAAAATGACAGCCGCCGCAAACACAGGCCCGGCGTAGCATCCACGGCCCGCTTCATCGCAGCCTGCTTCTATTAATACATTGTGAAAATAAGATCGCAGCATTCCTCAGTAAAATGTAAAAATAATTTTTGCCGGCATCATACCCAAGCTTCACAGCTACCTTTGCATTGCTTTATGATACCATTTTACAAGGGTTACTTACAGTTCACAAAACTATTGCTGGCATTTGTTTTTATTGTTATTCTCGCGGGTAGCATTGTTCGTGCAACGGGCAGCGGCATGGGTTGTCCCGATTGGCCAACTTGTTTCGGAAATGCCATTCCGCCAACCGAAGAATACCAGGTTCATTTTCAGCCGGATCATTCTTATAAAGCCGGGCAGTTTATCATTTATAATGATAGTTTGAAGTATGCGAAAAACGCATTTACCAGCGGCAGTGTTTATGTTGCGGCTAACTGGCAACAATACGAAAAGAACAACTACGCGAAATTTAATGTTGCCCAAACCTGGATTGAATATATCAATCGTTTGGCAACGGGTATATTCGGTTTTATCATCATCGCACACATAGTCTGGAGCTATCGTTTATTCTGGAAAAAACGGCGCAGCATTGTCTGGTGGAGCTTGTCTTTGCTATTATTAACCGGCTTTGAAGCCTGGCTCGGAAAGTTGGTGGTTGATACCAACCTTGCTGTTGTAAAGATAACTTTGCACATGCTGCTTGCTTTATTGATTGGCTTTATTGCCGTAATCATTTTACAAAAACTGAGCAGTGAAAAAAAGGTGGTCAACAAGTCATTGAAGTGGCTCGGTACGATTGCTTTTATTCTGGTGCTGGCACAAATTATTTTGGGGACTGATGTAAGAGAGCAGGTAGATGAAATATCCGTTGCCATGAGCTTTACAGGAAGAGAAACCTGGATTCAACAATTGGGAAGTGCGATTGACGTTCACCGAAATACAGCTTGGCTTGCTGCTCTCATTTGTATACTTCTTTTTTGGCAATCGCTGCCTTATCAATCACTGCGTAAAACTTCTTATTATATCTTGCTTTCTGTGCTGGCAACTGTGGCGGTTGGTTTAATTCTTTACTATATGAATCTTCCACAAGCTGCACAGCCACTGCATTTGATGCTGTCAGGTTTATTGTTGACCGCTTTATTTGCGCATCGGTTAAAATTAAGTTGACAGGTGTAAGTTGATAGATGATAGATTAGAGTTGATAGTAAATTCAGGATACAAGTGCACAATCAAATCTTGCAATTAATGTCATTTATCAACTATCATCTAACAACTATCATCTTATTCGCCAGCCATCAACTATAAAGCTTCTGGCATTCGTTGCAATAAAAGCTTCTTCGCTGCAACACACCGGTGTTTTCTTTTATGAATTTGACATCATCCCGAGGACACATTTTTTGCTGGTTGGCTTCCCAGTGTTTACGCAGTGTGCCTTCTTTTCTATACTTGTAAAATTCCCAGCCATAGCGAATACTTTCTTCAATGATCCCGGTCCATTTTTTTGAAGAAATACTTCCCGTTTTACTTAATGGATTCACCCTTGTGCGAAACAAAACTTCATTCTTAATAATATTTCCTAAGCCTGCAAAAATGGTTTGATCAAGCAAGGCATCGCATACAAGTGTATCGGGAATTTCTTTCAGCTTTTTTTTCGCTTTTTTTGTATCCCAGGTATCGTTCAGGAAGTCGGCGCTCCAGTCGTACACCTCATCCAACGGTTGCTCTATCAGCCTGATGGCAGTGCTGTTAAAGCGAAGCACGTCCTTTCCTAAATGTATAGCCAGCTTGGGCGCCAGACCAGAAGGTTTGAATGCGTTGATGTATAAATTTCCGAACATGAGGAAGTGAAAACGGAAAGCAAAATCATCAAAACAAATCAGGAAATGCTTGCCCCAAGTTTTAATATCGGTAATTGTTTTGCCTTCAGCGCGTTCAAGATCCAGCTTTGTGTTGTTTTCTATGCGTGTTACTTTCCTTCCAATGAAGGGCTCGGTTTGCTCTTTAAAAATTAATAACAACGGTCCTTCAGGCATATCTTTTAGAATGTATAAATTCAAAAGGCAAGCCAATGAAAAATCATAATTATATCTGCAACGCTTATTTTTATTCTATGAAAATGAGATTGGCTTTACTGATATTAATACTGGTTTATACATCTTATAGTTGCTCGCGCAATCCTTACAAAGCCACCAATAAAGTACAAAAACAGCAGGTGAAGATGTTTGCAAAAACATTACGACAAGTGCCAACTGTAGACAGTATCGATTCTATTGTGATGCAGCCTTATTTTGTTGGCACTACAAACTTCAATTTACGCAAGCCGAATTATGTTATCATCCATCATACGGCGCAGGTTTCAACCGCGCAAACCTTGCACACATTCACTTTGCCACGCACACAAGTGAGCGCGCATTATGTAATTGGTAAAGATGGAACCGTATATCATTTACTCAACAACTATCTGCGCGCGTGGCATGGCGGGCTTGCCAAATGGGGAAGTATTACAGATATTAATTCTGTTTCCATTGGTATCGAACTTGACAACAATGGCTTCGAACCCTTTGCCGAGCCACAAATACAAAGCCTGCTGCACGTGCTTTCTTATCTCAAAAAGCAATACAATATTCCAGCCGCAAACTTCATTGGTCATGGCGATATTGCGCCAACGCGAAAGAATGATCCGAACCCATATTTTCCGTGGCAGCAACTGGCGCAGGGAGGCTTTGGATATTGGTATGATGACACGACAAACGTTAGTGTTCCCGAAACTTTCAACAACGTACAAGCGCTTCGCATTATTGGTTATGATGTGAAGGATAGTTTAGCTGCCATGCAGGCATTTCACCGCCATTGGGAAGGCGATAGTCTCCGCATGATGAGCGATGCGGACAGGAAAGTTTTATTTATGGTGGAGAAGAAATTTATGTAGATAAAAACGCGCAATCATTACCCTGAACCTTGATGTGTGCGACGCAACTGTCGTTCAATTGAAGCAGCGGACGACGGCTACCAAAGAAAAAAATTACACCAGAAGCAGGCGTTTTATAGTAAAGAAATCCTGTCGCAAAAGTTTCTGTTTAATTGGATTTATGTATAACCAGATGTGCGGCTTCGCAGATAATAAATGGAAGAACAAAAGGCACAAATTTTTACTTATAAAGCGGACTTTTCATCAGCTTCCATTTGCAAAAGCGATAAACGATTGATACCCTGATTACTCCCAAACCATACACGATGCTCTGGCGCAGCCTGATACTGCTGGCTTCTTTAAAATAATGAGCGGGACAGGTAACTTCTGCAATGCCGTAGCCTTTGTAAGTGATCTGCGACAGCACTTCGTTGTCGAAAATGAAATTGTTAGAATTTGTGTTGTAAGAAATGCTTCGCAATACATCAGCCGAATAAGCGCGGAAACCGGTGTGGTATTCTGATAATTTTTGCGACAGCATAATATTTTGAAACAAGGTAAGAACGCGGTTGAAAAAGTATTTGTAGAGAGGCATTCCACCCTTTAGCGCACCTCTTCCTAAAATGCGCGAGCCAATGGCAACCGGGTACACGCCGTTGGCTATAATATGTGCCATGGCAGGAATTAGTTTTGGCGTGTACTGATAATCGGGATGAAGCATGATAACAATATCGGCACCATGCTCGAGCGCTTTGTTATAGCAGGTTTTCTGGTTGCCGCCATAGCCATAGTTTTTTTGGTGGAGAACTATGTGAGAAATGTTCAGCGTGTGCGCTACAGCTATCGTTTCATCTTTACTGAAATCATCAACCAGTATGGTTTCATCCACAATATCAGCGGGGATTTCAGCAATGGTTCTGGCCAATGTTTGCGCAGCATTATATGCCGGTAATACCACAACAATTCTCTTCCCATTTATCATTGTGCCTGCAAAATACGTTTGCCTTTGGTTCCCTCGCTTTCAAAAAGATTGTATTGCTCATCGGGCTGCATCCATTTCTGATAATTCCTGTTTTCATCCATTAACTTTCCCGTTGTTTCTTTCTTCAGGTTAGTGAGGATCAAACAATGATCTGGTAGCCTGGTAGAATCGCTGATTCGGGTGAAAGGGATTTGAAATGAGTTTAGGTAATAATCAATGCCTGTTTGCCCGAAGCCATCATTGAGGTATAAGGGAAATTTGTTTTTTGCAATCATTTTTTTTGCAAGAAGTGTTGTTTGCAGCGCATTGAAATGAACGAGATAATAATGCTGAACTAAATCTTGCTGATGGTTTTCGACGATGTTGTTTTTCTTAGAATTATCGATGAATAAAATAAATGTGATGATAATGCAAACCAGGTTTAGCAGCAGGACGGCTTGATACATTGATTTATAAAAGCGAACATAAGATAATAACTGAATGCCTAAGCCAATCATCAGGCAAAAGAAGGGAGCGAGTGATAAAAAAGTTCGTTGTATAATGATGGCGCCATGAATAAAAAAGAACAGGAAAGGAATAAAAAAAAGAAGAAAAGGCAGCAGCGGCGGCGAGTAACTGAACTCTTTTTTCTTCATTCTTTTTATTAATAAAACAAGGGATAGTATTAAAAAGATCGGCAGGTAAAAGCGGTATCCGCTAAAGCGATAGAGAATAGATAACGACTGCAATAAATTAGCAATGGCAAACGGATGAAATGTAGTGATAAATTCATTTTGCGGCTGCTGCATCAACATCCAACGATAATATAAAGTTGTCCAGATACAACCGGCTGCAATGGCGGAAGCAATTTTTACAAGATGAATTCTGCTAATTGAAGTATCGAGAAGAATTATCGAAAAAGAAGGCACAACAAACAAAATGAAACATAGCAGGAGATAAGATGCTTCGATATAAATATTGGTTGGTAAACACAACAAACTAAGACTGGTGAAAATGAAAAGCAGTATCCATCGGAAAACTGTGATTCGTGTTGATTTTACAATGTTACTGAACGTAAAATATTGAAGTGTAACTAATAAAACGGACAACGAATATCCCCGAAACTGCGAATCAAAACATAGCAAAGGAAAAGTTGTAAGCCAAACAGATGAACATAGAATCGCCGCTTTTTTACCATAATAATTAGCTGTTTTTTTATAAAATATTAGAATGGCGATCAATGAAATAACAACCGGGATACTTCGCAATATATAAGGATGAAATAAGGCTTCTGATAATTGGCGGATACCTGACATTTGCCTTATCATATTGCAAAGCAAACTGAACAATACATGATTGTTTGTGGAATGATAATCCGTTACAGTAGTTGAGATTGGTACAAAAACAAAATGTGATAACGTGTACACTTCATCCTGCCAGAAATCGTTGGGAAGAAAATAAAAGAGAACACCGGCAAAAAAAAGAAAGCTGAGTAAAAGTGTCGGTACTGCAAACACGCTATGCTTCATAACAAAGTAAGAATGAGTGCAAGAAGCAAAAATTAATTATATGCATTACATCATCATTCCCATTAGTTCATCCACATACTTCCTGTCGTTGCTTAAGCGTGGTATTTTGTGTTGACCTCCCAGTTTGCCTTTCGCTTTCAACCATTGGCAAAACAGGTGTTTGGGTAATGAATGAACAACGGGCATACGAAGAGCAATGTCTTTATGGCGCTTGGCTTCGTAATCGCTGTTAATGCTCTTTAAGGCACAATCCAGCTCGTAAGCAAACTGCTGTGTATTGGAAGGCGGCACATCAAACTCCACCAGCCATTCATGTGTGCCGTTGCTGTTATCGGAAAAGTAAAGCGGAGCCGCTGTATAATCCGTTACTACTGCGCCTGTTTTTTCGCAGGCAATGGCAATGGCTTTATCGCTGTTTTCTACAATCACTTCCTCGCCGAAGGCATTCATAAAATGACGGATGCGACCACTCACTTTTATGCGGAAAGGATACAGCGATGTAAATTGAATGGTATCACCCAAAAGATAACGCCATAAGCCACCGTTGGTAGAAATTACAGGTGCATAGTTTTTATTCAGTTCAACTTTATCTAAGCCAATGGTTGCCGGGTGTTCTTTACCATATTCTTCCAGCGGCATAAACTCATAAAAAATACCATGTTGCAGAAACAGCGTCATGCCATCTTCAAGCGGGTTACTTTGCGCAGCAAAAAAGCCTTCGCTTGCATTGTACATTTCAAGGTAATGAACATCATCGCCGATCAGGTTGCGAAACTGTTCTTTGTAAGGCACAAACGAAACGCCGCCGTGCATATATAGTTCCAGGTTTGGCCAAACTTCTTTCAAAGTGTTTTTGCCACTGATTTCTAAGATGCGTTTTATCAAAATCAACGTCCATGTAGGCACGCCGGAGATGGACGTGACGTTTTCGGCAATGGTGTTTTGCGCGAGCGCTTCTATCTTATTTTCCCATTCATCCATCAGGGCAATCGACAATTCCGGTGTGCGCAGCCATTGTCCCCAGAAGGGAGTGTTTTGTAATAAAACCGCGCTTAGATCTCCGTAAGAAACTTCTTCATTCAACTGGTTCAGTTGATGACTGCCGCCAATAACGAGTGCTTTGCCGGTGAGCAAATCGCTGTCGGGATAGTGATAATAAAAGGAAGTAATTACATCTTTAGCAGCTATATAATGATTGTCTTCAAGGCTTTCCTCTGTAACCGGGATAAACTTGCTCCTGTCGCTGGTGGTGCCGCTGCTTTTGGCAAACCATTTTACCGGCGTGTTCCAAAGCATATTTTCTTCACCTTGCATAAGGCGATTGATATAGCCTTTGATATCATCATACTCACTGATGGCAACATGTTCTTTAAATGTGCGGATGTTGAAGATATCGTTGAACTTATGCTTTCTTCCAAAGCAGGTGTATTGCCCATGTGTAATGAGTTCCTGAAGAACCTGCCGCTGGGCAGCAATAGGTTCTTTCATCCAGTCTTCAATGCGGGTGTGGCGCAGGCGCATAATGCGCGAGATGGCAGGACTAATCAGTTTCATAGTGGCAGCAATATAAAAAATGACGTGTAAATATGGCGAAAAGATTCCATTGTAAGATGATTATGCAAAATTTTTACCGAATGCAGAAGTTGAATCGATTTAATTCTGATCAGCGGGTGCTTTATCACTATTTTCAGTCTTCTATTTCTGACCCCGCACGCCACCAATACAATATTGATACAAGCAGGAGCAACGCCTGATAAAATGAGAGGTTACGCCATGTATGAGCTTTGCAATATTCTGGGTGTTGAGTATGTTATTGAAGCGACCATTACCCAAGACAAAAACTCATTGTCATCTCGGCATAGTAATTCATACAATGCGACCCACAAAAGAAACCAATAATAAAACCGGCAGGCAGAACACAAGCATTTCAGGCAGCTCAACCTCGCCTACAACACAGAACTATAAAACCATGCTTGCCTTAAATATTTATTCAGATAAAAAATGGAACATCTATAGCCAAAACCGCAAATCGTTCTAAAGCAACAGTGATACTTACCGGCTTCTTTTCAATATGTTTTAAAGCGTTGTCCTTTGTTTACAAAATGATTTATTAATTTTCTCAGCCGTATAAAAGCATGGGAATTGCATAGCAATTTATGACTACGTGATTTAATTAAAAAGAATGCTGCACAACAAAACCATTGAAGATTTACTCGACATCAATACCATTTACTTAGAACCCGAAGTCAGAAATTATAAACGTGGACAGGAAATTCTTTTCAAATATCCAAATGCAAAATTGATTGAAGTTCCATCTCACTGGAAGATACCCGAGCTGCATGGCTTTGCCGGCTCGGCTGAAGACTGGATAAAAATTAAGCGGCATGTGCTTGTACTTGGCATTAAGAAATCGCTGAGTTGTCGCATCAATACGCGGAGTGCCAATTTTATTGCATCCTTCGAATCGAATGGCTGCACTATGGCTTGTTCTTATTGTTATGTGCCAAGAAGAAAAGGTTATGCAAACCCGATTACTTTATATGTAAATATTGAACAAGCCATCAAATTTTTGCAGCGGCACATTGCGAAGCAAGGCTATAAAATGTTGCCGGATGAAGCTGACCCAAAGCAATGGATATACGAGCTTGGCGAGCCTGGTGATTGCAGTGCCGATGCCGCCATTTGCAATAACGTAAAAGATTTGGTTCGCTTCTTCACCACGCAACCTGCTGCCAAAGCTACATGGGCTACCAAGTTTGTCAATCGCGATTTACTCACTTACGATCCTCAGCATCAAACGCGCATTCGTTTCAGTTTAATGCCGCATAAAATGTCGAAGCTGATTGATGTACGCACGTCGCCAATCAGTGATAGGATAGATGTGATGAATGAGTTTTTAGATGCCGGCTATGAAGTGAATGTAAACTTTTCACCGGTTGTAATTTATGAAGGCTGGCTGGCCGACTGGAAGTTATTATTCGATGAAATGAACGACAAAATAAATGAAAAAGTAAAGCAACAACTCGTAGCAGAAATCATCTTTCTAACGCACAACCAATTCCTTCACGACGTGAACCTGACCTGGCATCCCAAAGCCGAAGATGTGTTATGGCAACCTGATATACAGGAAACAAAACTCAGCGAAGGCGGCGGTATAAATGTCCGTTACAAAACAGGTTTTAAAGGGCAGCATGTAAAAGCTTTACTTGAATTAATGAAAAAAGAAATTCCATATTGCGGCGTGCGATATGCTTTTTAAAATGCAATTCTTGGTAAACACCAATCAGAAAACCGGATCTGTTTTTTTTAATAAAGATGAATACCAAATACAGTTTTTGATTCTCTTGCCTTCAAAAAAGCTTTACTAATATATTTCTCTACAATAAATTCTTCATCATTAAAAAGAAAAACAAAAGAATACCGACTGTATAAAGCATTGAGCTATTCATGTAAGCCTTTATATAATCATCAGGCAACTCTGCATCAACAAGTTTTTTCCTTGTTCGAATAAAAGAAATAACCCGGCTTGCAATAATGACAAGCATAAAAGCTACCACAATCTCACGCATGTATTCCTTGTATTGAATAATGGCAAAATAGTAGACACCCAAACCACCGATAAGAAGCAGCATCCTGGTTTGTGAAGTATTGATCATTCGGGTTGATAACAATTTGGCTTTGTCGTCATCGCTCAGGTTTTTCAGTGCGTTCATAATCATCGTTCGCGAAGCGAAAACAAAAACGAAAAACACAGCAATGGCAATCAAAAGAGAATAATCCTGAAACATATACGAGCGTTTGTAAAAAATGAAAGTCCCGCTTATAAAACGGGACTTTTGTGATCCGGATTGGATTCGAACCAATGACCTACTGCTTAGAAGGCAGTTGCTCTATCCAGCTGAGCTACCGAACCTCGATTGATTTAAATATTTGTAATCCGGATTGGATTCGAACCAATGACCTATTGTTTAAAAGCTGTTACTTTGTAAAGCTAAACACCGAACCATAATTGGCGGCAAAACTAATTATTCATTCCTTTGCAGCCAAACGGATTTGCCATGGATGTGAAAATAGAAGAAAGCTGGAAGGAAGTTTTAAAAGATGAGTTTCCAAAATCGTATTTTCAGCAAATAACGGCGCATCTGAAAACCGAAAAAGCCACCGGCGCTACCATATATCCGCCCGGTCCGCTCATCTTCAATGCCTTTAATACCACGCCTTTCGATGATGTAAAAGTTGTTATCCTCGGGCAAGATCCTTATCACGGCAAAGGGCAGGCAATGGGTTTAAGTTTCTCTGTTCCGCCCGGTGTGAAGCCTCCGCCATCTCTGGAAAATATATTTAAAGAATTACACAACGACATCGGGATGCCGATACCGAAAAGCGGCGACCTCACCAAATGGGCGCAGCAAGGTGTGTTTCTTCTCAACGCCATTCTCACTGTACGGGCCAAAGAACCGGCATCGCATCAAAAGAGCGGCTGGCAGGAGTTTACAAACAAAGTTATACAGGCAATTTCCGGTAACAAAGAAGGCGTTGTATTTATGCTATGGGGAAAGTTTGCGCACGACAAACAAACCCTGATAGATGAAACCAGGCACTTTGTTTTAAAAGCCGCACATCCATCGCCTTTCAGCGCCGATAAAGGCTTCTTTGGCTGCAAGCATTTCAGCAAAGCCAACGATTTATTGGTAAAGCAAGGCAAAGACCCGATCGACTGGAGTTTGCCGGAATGAGCTGCGAGCCGCAATCTGCGAGTTTTCCGATGCTTACTTTATCAGTTATATTATGGCTGTTCATACTATAAAAATGTTTTTTTGGTAGCCATCGTTCGTTTCTTTTGTGATTGACAGTTGTTGCCATTCCTGCTGCTTCAACACGCTGGAATGCTTCCATCAAGGTTCCGAATCATGTACAACATAACTCATAGCTCACGACTTACAGCTTATATCACACATCTGACACCGTACATAGAACGGCAAGCATTTTGAAAACACATTCACACTAATTTATTTTTACCAAAAATCATTTCCGTTGGCACAACATAAATATCAAACCGGCATTATAGGCAATTGTGCCTACATAGCGCATGTAAATAAAAACACCAATATCGACTGGCTTTGCTGGCCACGCTTCGACAGTACGTTTGTATTTGGCACCATGCTCGACACGAAGAAAGGCGGTCAGTTCACAGTTCTTCCCGAGAATGGTAACTACACATCTATCCAATATTATTTGGAGAATACGAATGTGCTTTGCACCGTAGTAACTACTGAAACCGGTAAGTATCGCGTAATGGATGTTGCCCCGCGCTTTACGCAGTATGACCGTTCATTTCGCCCGCTTATGCTCATCAGAAGGGTAGAAGTGCTGGAAGGTGCGCCTCGTATAAAAGTCATTTGTAAGCCCGTTACTGATTATGGTGAAAAACAATTAGAATCTCGCCGTGGCAGCAGCCATATTGAGTTTGTAGGGCATGATGAGCACCTGCGCCTGACTACTGATTTTTCCATCAACTATATTTTTGATGAGCAATGTTTTGTGCTGACAGATACGCGTTATCTCGTGCTGACTTATGGCAAGCCATTGGAAGCTTCGCTGGTAAACACCTGCACGCATTTTATTGATGAAACCATCAAGTACTGGCGTGTATGGATCAAGCAATCTTATATTTCCAATTTTGCACAGCAAGCCGTAATTCGCTCTGCGCTGGCGCTAAAGCTTCATCAATATGAAGATACCGGTGCGTTCATTGCCGCAAGCACTACAAGTCTTCCCGAGCATCCTGGCAGCGTACGTAACTGGGACTATCGTTATTGCTGGCTTCGCGATACATACTATGTTATCAATGCGCTCAATCACATTGCGCACTTCGATGAATTAGAGCAATATTTTCACTGGATAACAGATATAAGTTACGATCATCATAACTCGCGCTACCAGCCTTTATACGGCATTACAGGTAAGCACAAGCTGGTAGAAGAAATCCTGCAGCTTGATGGCTATTTAGGCAATAAACCAGTGCGCATTGGTAACCAGGCTTACGAGCATGTTCAGAATGATATTTACGGGCAAGTGTTAGTGTCGTTGCTGCCGCTTTATACTGATAACCGTTTTATTTTTCGCGAGCGTCATGATTCGGATAAATGGCTGGATACTTTATTGGGTAAAATTGAAATGACGATTGATGAAAAGGATGCCGGTATATGGGAGTTCAGAAACTTTGAAAACATACATTGTTACACCAATTTGTTTCAATGGATTGGTTGCTGTGCAGCCATCAAAATGGCAAAGACGATCTGCAATGAAGAACTGGAACAAAGAGCCGAAAAGCTGAAGCAGAAAGCGATTGACAATATTGAAAGCTGCTACAACGAAGAAATGAAGTGTTATACCAGCGCGCGCGGTGTTACTTACCTCGATGCCAGCACACTTCAACTCATCATCATGGGTTATCTGGATCCTAATTCGCAGCGCGCTAAAGACCACCTGGTTGCTTTGGAAAAAGAGTTGAAAACACCAACCGGTTTATTCTATCGTTACGTACATGCAGACGACTTTGGTAAACCTAAATCAACTTTCCTTATTTGCGCTTTCTGGTACATTGAAGCATTGGCTTGTGTGGGCAGATTGGATGATGCCATTGAAGTGTTCAACAACATTATGCAATACAGCAATCACCTCGGTTTGTTTGCAGAAGATGTGGATGAAAATGATGGCAGCCAGTGGGGAAATTTTCCGCAGGCATATAGCCATGTTGGTTTGATGAATGCAGCTTATCGCATTGCGCAGAAATTAGACGTTCCCGTTTTTATGTAATGGATGTTTAATGAAACAATCCCTTTTCTAAAGCAAATTTTACTGCTGTTACAACGCTATTTTTTTATAAGAATATCTTCAAAGCTGCAACAATGATGGTTTGCTATTATTGTTGCAGCTTTTTTAATTATAAAAGGCGAAACAACAACCTTTGCTCAACGCGAATCGTTATTACCGGTATGTATTTGTAGATTTATCTTTATTACCACGTAAAACCAATTAGTATGAAACTTATTTTTTCCGCTATTCTTTTATTTATGAGCACAACAGTAATACACGCACAGATGGCCTGCTGCGCAAAAGCGACAGACCAGTTTGCAGCCTTAGGCAAGAGTAAAGAATTTGTGATGGCGCACGATGAGCCATTGCCATTCGTTTATGAAAGCAGTCTTGGTAAAGACATCAATTATAAAGTAGCTGATGGCAGCAGCGCGCATGCTTTTGAAATCAAGTGCGATAAGCCAACGCCGTACTACATTTTCGTTGTGCATGAATTTTGGGGATTGAATGATTATGTAAAAAAAGAATCGGAACAATTGTGTAAAGAACTTGGTGTAAATATACTGGCGCTTGACCTATATGATAATAAAGTAACTGCCAACCGCGACTCTGCCAGCAAGCTGATGCAGAATGTGAACAATGATCGCGCAACGGCTATCATTAAAGGCGCTTACAGCTATGTTGGCAGCGATGCAAAAGTATTTACGCTTGGCTGGTGCTTTGGCGGTGGCTGGAGCTTGCAGGCAGCTATGATTGGTGGCAGCCAGGTAAAAGGATGTGTGATGTATTATGGCATGCCTGAAAAGGATGTAAACAAACTGAAAACACTGAACTGTGATGTGATTGGTTTTTTTGCTAAAAACGATCAGTGGATTAATCCCGAAGTGGTAAGCCAGTTTGAACAAAATATGAAGGCCGCAGGTAAGAATGTGAAAACTTACGAGTATGATGCTGACCATGCATTTGCCAACCCAAGCAATCCCAAATATAATAAAGAAGCTACCGCAGATGCGGGTGCTAAAGAACTCACTTTCTTAAAAGAAAGAATGAAGTAAAAATTGTTGTTGAGTCTTGTTGAAATGGCTGTTTTGTATTTGCTTCTTTAAAAGTCCCATCATTGCCCGGAACGCTGATGGGAGCATTCCTGCGTGTTGAAGCAGCAGGAATGGCAACAACTGTCAATCACAAAAGTGACAGATGACGGTTTCCAAAAATATTTTGTATTTAATTGAAATCGATTCACTATTATAGTTGAGGAAACAAGGTTTTAATACATCTGCAAGCTTTATGTTGCAGATGTTTTTTTTGTATCATAACCAACGGGTTAGTCAGCAATGTTGTAGGCTGAAGTGGAAACATCATACAATTTTTTTTATAGTGACTTAAAATAACATTAAGCCTTTTGGGTTTTGCTTGCGCTGCGGGTTAGAACTTTACTTTTGCATCATTAACTGACATTACCCGGTAAAATTCCAATATCATGATACCACAATTTCTACAGGCACTGTCATTACCCGAAATCAAGGCAGAGAAAAACACTTTGCTTCTTAAAGAAGGCGATGTGTGCCGAAATATATACATTGTTAGCAGCGGTGTTGCAAGGCTTTATTTTACCTACCGGCGTAAAGAGCTGACAACACAATTTTTCTTTGCAGGAGACGCAGCCACTTCAGTACATAGCTTTCTGAATAACACTCGTAGCGCCACAGCATTAGATGTGATAGAAGACTGCCGCCTGCTGGTGCTTTCTAAAGAGCAGTCGGAAAATTTACTTGCCAGGGATAAAGATTACCGCGAATGGTTTTATCGTGTTACTGTGCAAATCGAGTTTACTCATTCTTATCATCTTCAGGATGTAATGATGCACAGAGCGCAGGATAGATACCGGCAGATGGAATCGGAGCAGCCGCAATGGCTAAAGCGTATTGAGCCACGCTATTTGGCTTCGTATCTTGGCATTACAAAAGTGGCTTTTCACCAGGCAAAAACATACGATGCCAGAAAAGTATTGCTATAAGAAAGCCGGTTGCCTGTTGGTGCGCCTGTACATACATTCACCCGCTATTAACAGTTGTTAGTTTAAACAGGAAGAACAATAGAACATCTCATATTCATAACAATAAAACGATAGAATATGAAAAAGATGTTTACGCTGTTTTTGAGCCTGCTGACATTCTCAGCCATTTTTGCTCAGTATAATAATCATGATGATCGCAATGTTTCGTATGGCAATTATGATCCTGATTATCGTCCAGACCGCGCTGTAACCATGCAGCGGGGAAATGGCAGATGGCAACAAAATAATCGTATGAGTGATAATGATCGACGTGTGGTGATTGACCGCGTTAACCGCGACTATGACCGCCGTATTGATGAGTATCGTACGAATCGCCGGCTGAACCGCTGGGATCGTGACCGCGGCATTGACCGCCTGAGGAAAGAGAAAGCTGAGCGCTTGAAAAACTTGGGCGCCGGTGTGTTGATTGGTGGTGTATTGGGTGTGTTAATCGGCTCGCAGTTATAAGATTGAATGTTGTGTTTTATGTGTGAGTGAATGAAGAAGCCCCGCATGTGCGGGGCTTTATTTTATGAGATGCTTTTTTGATGAATACTGCTAATAAAATATAGTATGACTTACACCATTGCCATTAAAATCTTCCGATAAAACCGGCTTGTTGTTTTTGCTGTTGAGCAAACGGATATTGTCAACAAAGGCAATTCCTTTGCCTGCTACGTTAATGGTTTTTATTCTGCCAATGCGATTGGCTTCACCATATTTAAATCCATAGACAGGGTTATCATTTATAGAAGCTGCTGTTGCATTATTACGGAAAGCAAGACGTATTGTTTTGAAGTTTTCAAAGCTTCTCACCAGTTCCGGTATGTTTGTTACAAACTTATTGCCTACATAATATTGATCGTATTGGCGTGAGTTTGCAGTAGAAACAAAATGCAACTCTGCCGAATGTTCTTCGCCTGCTATCTGCAGTACAATATCATAATTGTAAGAACCACTTTCAACCGGGTTTTTAGCCACCACTTCAAAGATGATGCTGTCGCCTGAAATGTTATAGGCCGGTGGTATGTCCAGCGATACATTTGAAAAAGAAAATGGCTGATCGATGTAAGGATCTGTAGCCACACCGTCATGAATAAAATCACTTTCTGCAACAAGTGAATAAGGTCCATAATAACCAGCATAGCTGCCATACCAGGTTGCTGCTGAATCAGCGGCTGTGAACTGTGTTGAAATTTTACCTGATGCTGGTTTATCGGTTACGTTACTTGTTACTGAGACGGCTTCTTTACTGCAGGAAGCAATGCCAAAGGCTGTTAAACAGCCTAAAGCGAGCAATTGTTGTTTCATGATTGTGCGTTAGTTTTTACCTCACGAATATATGATAAGACAAAGATTTATGGAAGAGTCAGGTGATAATTTTTTTGCAGATAACATTATATTCGCTGCAACAAAAACCAAAACTATTATAAGGTTAAATTCCTCGAAGCTCTGCTTTGGTTTTAAAATACTTTTCAGTGATACCTCGTTAGCTCTACTGCGAGGTAGTTCATTAAAGCAGTAGAATATCTCTCAATAAAAAAGGGTTCCTATTGCCAGCCAGAACCCTTTTTTATTGAAGCAAAATTCGGAATCAGTTGATTTCGATATTCGGTATGTAAGTTACCAGTTGCGCATTCCATTCTTTAGTAAAAGCTAGTTTCCTGATAATTTCTTTTTTAAAATTCCAGGGTAAGATGATGATGATATCTGGTTTATTTTCATTGAAGTAATCACGTGATACAACCGGAATATGGCTTTGCGGTAAAAACTTGCCCTGTTTGGAAGGTGTGTCATCAATCACACATTCAATGATATCTGGTTTGATACCGCAATAATTAAGAAACGTGTTTCCTTTTGCTGCCGCACCAAAGGCGGCTATCTTTCTGCCTTTCATTCGTTCCGCAACAATATAAAGAAGAAATTTATACTTCACATCATTAGCCCGTTCATTAAATCCTGTATAACTATCGATATTATCAACACCTAAAGCAATTTCTTTATTCAATAAGTTGCCAACGGTTTCCGATACAGATAACTCTTTGTTTTCCCTGTGCTTTACGTACACTCTTAATGAACCTCCATGTGTGTCGAGCTCGTCTACATCAAACACTTCCAGTCCATGAAAATCAAAAAGTTTAGTAATGAAATAGAATGAGAAATAAGAAAAGTGTTCGTGGTAAATAGTGTCGAACTCGATTTTTTCGATCAGCTTCATGAGGTGCGGAAACTCAAATGTCATGATCCCTTTTGGCTTCAATAATATTTTGAGTCCTCTTACAAATGAATTCAGTTCCGGTACGTGCGCCAATACATTATTACCCAGAATTAAATCTGCTTTTCTTGTTCCTGCTAATTGTTGGGCCAGGTTTTCATCAAAAAATTCAACCAATGTTTCTATTCCTTTGTTAATGGCTATCTGTGCGGTACTATCCGTGGGTTCAATACCTAATACCGGAATGTTTTTTTCCTTAAAGTACTGAAGAAGATAGCCGTCGTTAGAAGCAATTTCTACTACCAGTGATTCAGAGTTTAACCCGAATCTTGGTATCATATCATCAACATAGTTTTTTGAATGTTGCAGCCAAAAATCTGAAACTGATGAAAAATAAACATAGTCAGCCGAAAAAATTTCTTCCCGTCTCTGGTATTCTTCTACCTGTACCAAAAAACAGTTATTGCAGACCAATACTTTCAATGGATACAAACTTTCTTTTTCATTCAGCAGCTCTTCTGTGAGAAAAGCATTTGAAACGGCAGTGCTACCCAGATCTATAAATACATCAGTTATTGTTTTAGAACAAAATCTGCACCTCATAATTTATTGATTTTTAGCGATAAGAATCGCCCCGTTAAAGCAAGCGGGTGCGAATATAATTTGAAATCAAATCTGATTGTAAACTACGGCACTAAAGCATTTACTATAGTTTATCCTTTGCTGTATTTGTATAACAAGTCCGTGATGGCTTTAATTTCTTCAGGATCAGACTGAAGATCATAATAACCTGATAAACGGTTTTTATTCTCCGCATCCCTGTTCTTCTTAATCATCCATTTACCCAAAAAAGGCAAATGAACAATTACATTACCGATACGTTTTTTGAATGGAATATGATTTCTGAGCTTTCTTAATCTGTCAGAAAAATCGTTTAATGTAGTGTTTACGATTTGCTTGGCTTCTGTTGTTGAAATATGAACAATGACAGACATTTTTTTTGCTACCAGATTCTCAAACTCATTTACCTCTTCGCTGTATTGTTTTTCATTTGTCAATGTATCTATATCAATGGCAGTCTTGTCATCTGAATCATGCGCATGTTCTCTTACATGGTAAAGTATTGGCAACTCTTTATACTTTCCAAAAAGTATAGGCAAAAAAGCCGTGATGTATTCATTCAAAAATAGCTTTTTCACAACGCTTTTTGTGCCTTTAAAAGATTGTTGTATGGCTGATGTTCTAAAGACAGCATAAAAAACAGAACGGTAAGGATGGAAGAAGTGCTGCAGCCTCTTTAAAGGTTCTGTATCTTCTACGCTTTGATATATTTTATAAATAGGACCAAACTGAATGTTGCTGTTTACCACACTGTCTTTATCATAACGAATTGCCAGACCTTGCGCTATTGCGTAATCGGGATGCGTTTCTAAAAAAGATACGCACTCAATAATACTTTTAGGGATGATAAAATCATCATCGGCGCACATCAGCAGGTAGGGTGTTGTAATTTGTGGTAACACTACTTCCAGCTTATCTGTAAAAAAAACATCTGGTGTATAAATGTGTTGCCAGTTAGGTTTCATACTGGTAAACACATGTTTCTCTTTTGAGCTATCCGCAATAACGATTGGAAAATCATAATCATCATAATATTCCAGTAACCTGTCTATATTTTTATGACGGTTGTGAAGTATCAGAATAAGCGTTATTTTTTCAGTCATAGCTTTCGCTTTCAATAAATGAAACTGAAACGAATGGTTAAGAAGTCTTGGAAAACTTACTTTTTATTTTCTTGGCAATGCGTCCTATTCGTGCTTTTAATGACAGGTTCAGTTCATCAACACCCGTATCGCCTGTGAAGCCAATTGTTAGATTTCCTTTTTTTACTTCAAATGGCTCGGGCATATTTTCTTTTTCAATAAAAACAAGGTTCGTATAATAATGAATGGCTTTGATATTTCTTGTCAGGTTATCAACTTTGAAACTGCTTTTATCTTCACTAAACCAGGCATGAATCTGATCAATAAAATTTTTGGAATACTCTATAAAAGTTCCGCTGCCTTTGTGTTTACCATGATACAATTTCCAGTAAGATGTATGAACATCTTCACACAAATAAACGCCACCAGGTTTTACCATATCGAACATTACTTCGAAGGTAACAATCTGTTGCTCCATAGTGTGCCCGCCATCATCTATCAATATATCTAGTTTTGGAATTCTGTTTGTCAGATCTTTTAAAAAACTCCTGTCACTCTGGCTACCGATAAAAATCGTCACGTTCTCTTCCTCGAAAGATCTATTGTCAGGGTTAATATCAACTCCGTAATATTTCAGTTTCGGGCCAAAGTATTCTTTCCACATATCAATAGAACCGCCTTGCGACAAGCCGATTTCCATTATTGTTACTTCTTTGTTTCTAAACTGTTCGAAGTATCTCTCGTAAGTATCAATATAGTGGTTGAATTTATGAATCAACCTGCCTTCATGACTTTCGAATATTTCTCTTAATGATCTCATGGGCTGCGAAAATATTGTTTTTACCAAATGACTGATTTGAAAGGAATGAATAAAAGGAAAACAAATTTTGAAAGCTTCTATTATAAACCATGTATTGTATAATTTTCATAAAAAAGCTATCCATTTCTTTTAAGATGGATAGCTTTTAATATTTGTTTATCAGGCTCATTTATCTCGCTGCTTTTATCAATATAAGTGGTCCGGCTTTATTAATAATACCACAAGCAGTGATTGCATAAATTTTATAAATGTATGTGCCGTCCAACTGGTTCTTGTTTTTGTACCTGCCATCCCAGCAAACATTTTGAGGATTAGTTGAATGAAAAAGAAGTACGCCCCACCGGTCGAAAATCTGGAAGTCTACTTTTAAAACATTCTACGACTCAATACCAAAACAATCATTGATGCCATCGCCGTTTGGCGAGAAAGCATTTTGTAAAGGGTATTGATTTTTCAGGTTGATGTTCACTTTTACGCTAACGGTATCTGTCGAAATACAACCTTTATACGATGTTGCCTTTACTTTGTAAACAGTGGTTTCGTCAGGTGCTACAACAACTGAAGCCATGCCGTTCATGCTATCAGCAACGGCAGGTGACCAGGTATAAAAAGCACCACCGCTTACGGTTAGGCTAGCTTGTCTTTGCCGGCAATCAATATCATTTGATTTTGTAATTCTGATTTGTGGAAGCGGATTTACAATAACAGCGATATCTTTTGTACCTGATGTTTTGCACTGTTGGTTACTGATCTGTACACTATATGTTGTGGATGTTTTTTAATGCATCTTGTTTCTTTCCTTATGCCTACTTTCATGACACTTCCACCTTACTGCATGCTTACACCATAGTAACGTTCAGATTCCTTCGTGCACTTATGTTGTTAGGTCATGAAATAGTAGAAATAAATAGAAAGAAAAAGGGTAATTATCAGTTTAGGGATTCGTTTTATAAATACATACGCAAATTAGCAGAATAAACAGTGCTTCATCTTGTTTCAATTCTTCTCCGTGTTATTTAGGGAGATAAAAGGAAAAGCAAGTATCGTATTCATCACTATTATAATTTCTTTAGGAAAAAGATGGTGCTAAACCTGGTTTTTAAAGTGAACGTTACTACTTTCTTTACATATTTCTCAATAATTCTAAAAATAACTGTAATCCTTTTCTTTTTTCATCGGTTAAAGAATAGCTGATATTTTGTGTATAATATGTTTTTAAAGAGTAAATTTCAAATGGATTCTCTGCAATCACTTCGTTTATATGTTGCAATCCGATACTATTCGCTCCATTAAATAATTCGCAAAAATTGTCTGGTAATTTTTTATTGGCAATCCATGCTGCAAACACAAAAGGCAAGCCTGTAAAAGCTTTCCATGTGCCGGCAAGATCATAAATGTACTTCGATTGTTGACGTTGTTCCAAAGCTCTGTCGCCAATAACAACACCAGCCGTCGTTCCTTGTATATGATTGCGAAAATCAGCTTTCGCATCTTGCAGAACAGGGTTGATTTTCCAGTAATGTTTCAGCAAAACCTTACAAAGATTAACGGACGTTCGACTCTGATAATCTAATAAAATTGTTTCAATATTTTCTAAAGGAACATCACTGAATAAACAAACACTCGCCACATCGCCTTCAGCACCAATGCAATAATTTCCAACAATATAATAGTTATCCAGTTTAGGAATCACAGCAACAGGCACCAGCCCGATATCAATTTTTTTGTCTGCCAGCATCGATGCAATGGACGACGGGTAATCTGTAATCAATTCAATTCGTTTCATCAATTCTTCCGAGCGTGTAATTCCATATAGCAGCGGCTTTGTATTTAAATAACTGACCGCACCAACTTTTATCTTCTCCAATCCTTTTACTTTTGCGTGCAAAGAAAAAGCAATCGCAAGATGCAATTGCCATTTTATCATTTTCAGAACTTTCTTACCGTTCAATTTTTCTGTCATGGATTTGCAGACTCTTACTGCTATTTCGCCGGTAGATGGCCGCTATTACAAACAAGTCAGCCAGCTCTCAGACTGGTTTTCAGAGTATGCCCTTATGAAATATCGGCTCCACGTGGAAGTGGAGTATTTTATTTTGCTGTCGCAAAAAGGCTTTTTCCAATTGCCGGCGGAAACCGCATCTCACATGAGAAAAATGGTGGGCGATTTTAGCCTTGCTGATGCGGAAGATGTAAAACAGAAAGAATCCGTTACCAATCACGATGTAAAAGCCATTGAATATTTTATAAAAGAAAAATTAAGCGCCGGCACAAGTGAGATAAAAGAATGGGTGCACTTTGGCCTCACTTCGCAGGATATTAATAACACAGCCATTCCATTGCTTTGGAAAGATTATATTGAAAAAGTATACCTGCCTTCTTTCACTACATTGATACAGGAACTAAAACGTCTTGCGCAGGATTGGAAGAACATACCAATGCTTGCCAGAACCCACGGACAGCCTGCATCTCCCACAATACTTGGTAAAGAAATTCTGGTGTTTGTCGAACGAATAGAAGAGCAGCTTATATTGTTTTCTGCTATCCCGTTTGCAGCAAAATTTGGTGGTGCTACAGGCAATTTTAATGCGCATTATATTGCTTTTCCCAGGTACGACTGGGTAACATTTGCCAATGAATTTGTCAATCAAACATTGGGTTTACATCGCAGGCAATTCACTACGCAAATAGAGCATTACGATTCACTTGCCGCGCACTTCGATGCCATGAAACGAATCAACAACATTCTTGTTGATTTATGTCGCGATATGTGGACATATATCAGCATGGATTATTTTAAACAGCAAACAAAAAAAGGCGAGGTTGGCTCTTCTGCTATGCCTCATAAAGTAAACCCAATCGATTTTGAAAACGGAGAAGGAAATTTTGGTTTGGCAAATGCTTTACTGGAATATTTATCTTCTAAGCTGCCTGTGTCCCGTTTGCAAAGAGACCTCACAGATTCCACCGTACTTCGCAATCTGGGTGTGCCTGCAGCGCATATAATGATTGCCATAAAATCATTGCAAAAAGGTCTTTCCAAATTAGTGCTGAATGAAGCCAAACTGAACGATGATCTGGAGGCAAACTGGGCTGTGGTTGCCGAGGCAATCCAAACTATTTTACGCAGAGAACAGTATCCCAATCCGTACGAAGCTTTAAAGGAATTAACGCGTGGAAACAATACTATTAATAAAGAAAGTATACAGCAGTTTGTAAAAGGGTTATCTGTAAGTGAAGAAATAAAAGACGAGTTGTTGAAGATTACTCCGCAAAATTATACCGGCATTCAACCGGCTTACGAGTAAAAGATTTCTTCCAGGTTAATTGCCAGCTCAGGAAAGATAGCACTGTAGAAGGTTTGTCCATTTACAAACACATCTTTGCGTTCATATTTTCCTTCAGATAAATAATATTGATCAACAGCGTTACTGTCAGGAAACACAATCCAGTATTCCTTTACACCGTTTTCTTCGTACAATTTATACTTATAATCTAAGTCTTTTTTTGCGGTTGAAGGTGAGATAATTTCAATGATCAAATCCGGCGCACCGGCATATCCACGCTCGTCCATCTTGCTCAAATCACAAATCACACAAATATCTGGTTGCACTACAGTAAAAGTATCCGCATCTTCTTTTCTTCCTTTTACCAATCTTACATCAAAAGGAGCAAAATAAGATTGACAAGAATGCTTACGAAAATGATTCGAAATATCTCTGTGGAGATTGCTGGCTATTAACTGATGCCGCGAAGCCGGAGCCGGAGAAGTAATAAATAATTTCCCCTTTATCAATTCCACTATCGTATCAAACTGCCAGGTCAGGTAATCGGCATACGAATACGTTTTGTTGGGATCAAGTTGCGATACATCTGTTATCATAAAAAGGCTTTCCTTACAAATATAAAAAAAGGCAGCGAAAGGCTGCCTTCTCAGTTACTTGTTTATCTCACTCGTAAAGTGAAACTCTATATCAGAATTATTCTGAATTTCTGTGTTCAAAAACCATTCGCTTTGCGCTAAATAAACCGGGTTTCCATCCTTATCAGCCGCCGAATTTGATTGCTTAAACCGAAGAAAATCGTCCAGTTTTTTAGCATCATTACTTGTGAGCCAGCAAGCCTTATAAAAAGGTAACGTTCTAAATTCGCACGCCGCACCATATTCGTGAAGTAAGCGGTATTGAATCACTTCAAACTGCAGATCGCCCACGCAGCCAATAATTTTTTTATTGCCGCCAAACTGCGTAAACAATTGCGCCACGCCTTCATCCGTTAGCTGAGAAATCCCTTTCTCAAGCTGCTTCGTTTTCATCGGGTCTTTGTTTACAAGTTCTTTAAAAATTTCCGGCGAAAACGAAGGAATTCCTGTAAAATAGAAGTCCTCACCTTCAGTTAATGTATCACCGATTTTAAAATTTCCGGTATCAAATAAACCCACCACATCGCCTGGATATGCATCTTCGATGATATCCTTGCTCCGTGCCATAAAACTGTACGGATTGCTAAAGCGAACATCCTTCTCCATGCGTACATGATGATAGTATTTATTGCGTTCAAACCTGCCGCTGCATACGCGCAGAAACGCAATCCTGTCGCGGTGTTTCGGGTCGAGGTTCGCATGAATTTTAAATACAAAACCACTAAATTTTTCTTCATCAACACCCACTTCCCGCTCGTTAGTTTCTCTATCCCGAGGCACCGGCGCAATGCGGATAAACGTATCCAGCATTTCTTTTACACCAAAGTTATTTACCGCACTTCCAAAAAACACAGGCGCAATCTGTCCTTCCAGATAATCATTCACATTCAGCTTGCCATACACGCCATCAATCAGTTCCACATCTTCACGCAAAGTATCAGCATCACGCTCTCCAATCAACTCATTAAGACTTGCATCCGTAATATCATTTATCGCTATTATATCTTCTTCCTCAGCCTTGGTGCTGGCTGTAAAAAGGCGCAGGCTTTTATTATCTAAATTATAAACGCCTTTAAAATCTTTACCGCTGTTTATTGGCCACGTCATTGGATGTAAGCTGATGTTCAGTTCCTTCTCAATTTCTTCCAGCAAATCAAACCGGTTCTTACCATCGCGGTCCATCTTATTAACAAACACAATTACAGGCGTATCACGCATCCGGCATACTTCCATCAGCCGCCGCGTTTGATCTTCCACACCATTCACACTATCCACAACAAGCACAACGCTATCGACTGCTGTCAACGTTCTGTACGTGTCTTCCGCAAAGTCTTTGTGACCCGGCGTATCCAACAGGTTTATCAAAAAACCCCTGTATTCAAACGTCATCACGCTCGTTGCTACAGAGATACCGCGCTGTCGCTCAATCTCCATAAAATCACTCGTCGCGTGCTTCTTTATTTTGTTGCTTTTTACAGCGCCAGCCACCTGTATAGCGCCGCCAAACAAGAGGAATTTTTCAGTCAGTGTTGTTTTACCGGCATCGGGGTGAGAGATGATGGCAAACGTTTTACGCCGGTTAATTTCCTTTTCGTATTTCATATTTTTTCAGCGCGCAAAATTACGTTAAACAAAAGGCAGAAGAACAATCGTTTGATAAATGAATGATAAGAAAAAATACAACATAACACTCATGGCGTGCCGGCAATAGCGGCTTTTCAATTAACAATTGCTAATTGACAATTACCAATAATCTCCGCTACGCCAAAGCCGTCGGGCTATACGTTCCAAGTCCGCAGCGGCAGATATTTCTATATCAACTACCAACTATCGACCACAAACTTCTTCCTCCGCCCGCCGCTTTACGGGCTTTCCGCTTCTATCCCTCACGCGCTCCGCAGCTACAATCAGGCTGATAAATTTTAACAACAAAACTTCGAACAAAAAAAAGCGGGCAATACAACTCAAAAAGAATTGCATTGTCCGCTTCTATAGTAAAGACGATCTATTTACTTATATCAGGCTGTGAGTGCCGCCCAGCTTCTTTTGCATTGATTTGTGAGCTGCCAGAAATCTATGTTCTTTGTGTTCGATTTTAGCAATAGCCTGAGGCACATAATTTCTTTTATAAATAAAAGCCGCAGCCGCCCAAAACATCACAATAACCATCATCACGGTTAACCATGAAAACAAGGCCGTCATGCTAATTTTTGATTTATTGCTCCATTTTTTTGAAGCAGGATTGTACCAGGTTTTAATTATCTCCATAACGCTCTTTTTGTTTGCTTATGCAAAATTGAAACCTGTTCGCACTACCTGTTGCTAATAGATTTGTAATGTTCTTTTTTTAGCGAAATCTTGACAACGCGGGCAGCAATTTTCATTGCATCTGCAACAAAATTTTATTCAATCCTGGTTCCTTTCAACGCCTTGCTCACTGCATTATCCATTGCGCGTTCAGCAAAAGGTTTGGTTACCTCATTCAGCTCTTCCGTCTTTGTATGAATCAGGTTTTTATCCGTCATAGTAACCGCCATTTGCAGAGCCTGCATCGCAATGGCTGTCGCTGTCATTTCTTCAGAAGAAAGAAGAGTTGCGTTATTCGTAATGAATTTTTCCGTAGCCGCTAATATTTGTTCGCCTTCAGTGCGGGCTTCTATTAAAGCGCGTTCATTCATATCGGCCCTTGCATGTGTAATGCTGTCAAGAAGCATGTTTTCTACTTCGCTATCAGTTAAGCCATACTGTGGTTTTACTTCAATGCTTTGTTCCGTACCGCTTCGCAGTTCTTTTGCTTTTACAGATAAAATACCGTCTGCATTTATTAAAAAACTCACTTCCACTTTTGGCAAACCTGCCGGCATACCGGGAATATTTGTCAGGTTAAATTCAGCAAGTTTGCGGTTATCTTTTACCAGGTCGCGTTCACCCTGGAATACCGAAATGCGCATGCTTCCCTGCCCGTCTTTTTGCGTGGTATATTGTCGTCCGGCTTTCGATGGAATCTTACTGTTGCGAGGTATCAATACGTCCATTAACCCACCCATGGTTTCAATGCCAAGACTAAGTGGTGTAATGTCAAGCAGCAATACGTCTTTATTATTTCCGGCTAAAACATCAGCTTGTATAGCAGCTCCCAAAGCCACCACTTCATCAGGATTCACTTCATCATTCACAGGTTTTCCAAAGAATTTACTCACAGCTTTCTTCACCGCCGGAACACGTGTGCTGCCGCCTACCATAACAGTTACATCAATATCTTTTGCTTGCAGCGCCGCATCCTTTAAAGCTGCGCGACAACTATCAATTGTTTTACCAATCAGCGGCTGAATCAGTTCTTCAAATTTTACTTTAGAAAGCCCGAGCGAACGCTCTCCAAGTCCTGTTATATAAGCATCTTCAGTGCTTAATTTTTTCTTTGCATCTTCTGCTTTTATGCGCAGCGATTGCATCAGCGTATCATCATTCTCAAACTCTTCCTTCGCAAAAGAGTTTTCCTTCATCCAATATTGTACAATCAATCTGTCGAAGTCATCGCCACCTAAATAAGTATCACCATTTGTACTTAATACTTCAAAAATTCCATTGGTAATTTTTAAGAGCGAAATATCAAACGTGCCTCCTCCCAAATCATACACAGCAATGGTTTTCTCATCTTCTTTATTTAAACCCAAACCATACGCTAAGCTGGCTGCCGTAGGCTCATTCACAATTCTCAAAACATCAAGCCCGGCAAGCTTTCCGGCATCGCGTGTCGCTTGTCTCTGCGCATCGTTAAAATAAGCCGGAACCGTAATGACAGTACGAGTTACAGACGTTTTTAAAATGTGCTCGGCACGTTCTTTTAGTTCTTTTAAAATAAATGAAGACAACTCGACAGGAGAATAAAATTTATTTCCCACCTGAACTTTTACCAGACTTTCTTCATTGTCGTCAATAACGCGATAGCTGTAAAAATCAGCATGTTCTTTAATGTCGTTATAGCTTTTTCCCATTAACCGTTTAGCACTGAAAATAGTATTGGAAGGATCTGTTTCCAAATATTGCCTGGCTTCATTTCCAACAATAATATTTCCATTGTCAAAATGAATAACGCTGGGCACTAAACTGCTGCTGTCATGTTCTTTCAAGGCGACAGGCTTGCCGGTTTCAGGATGAATAATGGCGACAAGGCTGTTGGTAGTTCCCAAGTCAATACCTACAATAATATCCTCTTTCTGCAGGCTTCCTGTTGCTATGTTGATTCCAATTTTTGCCATAATAAACGAAAACAGTAAAGGTAGTAAAATGATAACGGCTTCATAAAGGCAAATGCCTTATCAAGGTTAATTACAGGTTATTATAACGATTTCTTTTTATTGAAAAAACGGGCGTTTGCGGTTGATTATTACCAGACTCCATTTGACCGGTTTCAATAAATCCTAACTTTGAAAGCAGACGATGCGACCTGATATTCATAGAAAAAATGATGGCTACTATTTCAGTAAAAGAAAGATGGGTAAAGCCAATATCAGCATGCGGCAGGTAATCGCGTTTTACAAAACCACAAATCCCAATGGCTTCATTTGTCTCTTTCCGCTTCATTACATACAAGCAAAAACCGTTTTCTGAATAGCTTTTTTAGTATTTTCCCGTTGATGTAAGCAAGTGCATCTTCGCTTGATTTTATGTTTCGGTCGCCGATGTAAGTAAGTCATACCGGGCTATTCAGTAAGCTAAAGAAAAAAGAAGCATCGCCTGTTGCAGCTTCGTTTGCATAAAGATGTTCTGATTCTGTAATTCTCATTGTATATGTTATTCCTCTGCCAAACGGTTCCATTCAGGATGCTTTTGCAAATACGATTGCACAAATGCACATTGCGGCACCAGCTTTAAATTATGTTGCTCTAAATAACGCAATGTTTTCTCTACCAGTGCAGATGCCACACCTTTGCCTTCCAGTTCAGGTGGCGTTTCTGTATGTACCAGGTAAATAATATTGCTTCTTTTTTTAAATTCGACGAAGGCGATGCTGCCATTAACTTCCATTTCAAACCGGTGTTCTGATTCGTTAAGATGAAGTGTGTTTGTTTCGTATGACATGCTAATTATTAAAGATGATGAATAAGCTGCAAAGATGATTCAATTGCACTTATCTTTCCTCCCAAATCAATAACACATGTTGCCTTCGCTTGGCAAAGATCCGCAGGGAAAAGAAAAGCAGTTTATTCAACAATCGCCGCACTACCAAAACGGAAAATTTCAGAATGCGGTGCCTACGCGAATGATGGAAAAAGGCTATAATTTTTTCAAAATTCTGTATCAATTTATAAATAAACCGGCTAATTGTTATCCGCCGAAACCATTGCCTGCTATAAAAACTGATTTACTAAATCTGCCAGATGAAAAGCCTGTTATTGTCTGGTTCGGGCATTCTTCTTACTTAATTAAAATAGCCGGTAAAACTATTTTAGTAGATCCTGTTTTTAGCGGTCATCTTGGTCCTTTTAAAGGTATGAATAAAGCTTTCAGAGGAACCGATATTTTTACGGTTGAAGACATGCCCGATATTGATGTGCTGCTTATCACTCACGACCACAATGACCATCTTGATTATGAAACCATACTGAAGTTGAAACCCAAAGTGAGAGCGGTTTGTACGTCACTTGGTGTTGCCTCGCATTTTGTGTATTGGGGGTACGATGAAAGTATCATTCACGAGCTTGACTGGCAACAATCTTATTCTTTCGGCGAGCTGATATTTACTGCTTTACCTGCGCGTCATTTCTCCGGAAGAAGTATCCATCGCAATCAAACTTTATGGTCGGCTTTTGTATTACATACCGCCGCGTATAAATTTTTTTTAGGCGGCGATAGTGGCTATGCATTTCACTTTAAAGAAACAGGAGAGAAGCATGGTCCGTTTGATATTGCTTTGCTCGAATGCGGGCAATATAATCTTGCCTGGCACAACATCCATATGTTGCCTGAAGAAACCGTACAGGCTGCTAAAGACTTGCAGGCGAAAACGTTACTGCCTGTACATTGGGGAAAGTTCTGCATCTCGCTTCATCCCTGGGATGAACCTATAAAACGTGTTACCAAAAGCGCGAAAGAAAACGCGTTAGATTTGATAACACCAATGATTGGTGAAGTTGTTATTATGGGTGAAAATCATCCGCAAAGTGAATGGTGGAAAAACATTTAATAATAGGCAGGGATCGTTGCTGATAAATTGATGTTCAACAATGAATTCAGGATCGCAATATTTTGATTTGGTCATTCGCTTTAACCATTAGCCCGCACATTTTTTTACCCAACAAATACAGCCGGAATAGTACATTTGATTGGTGAGTAAACAAGTATCTGGAAGTGTGGCTTTGCACAGCACAAAAGGTTATGAAGTCATCAATAACTGGCTCTCTCTAAAAAGCTTTTATCCATTTTCTTTCCAGGAAGAAACCTGGCAATATATCATTGAAGGCAGAAGTGGTTTGGTAAATGCACCTACAGGTTGCGGTAAAACATTTTCTGTTTTTTTAGGCGCGCTTATACAGTTCATTAACGAGCATCCAAAAGATTATCAAACGAAGAAAAAAAATGGACTGCAGTTGTTATGGCTTACGCCTTTGCGCGCACTTGCCAAAGACATTGGAAGGGCAATGGAAGACGTGGTGCAAAGCCTTGGAATGCAATGGCAGATTGGCATTCGCAATGGTGATACTGAGGTAAGCGAACGGCAAAAGCAAAAGCGAAACATGCCCGAAGTGCTTATTATTACACCCGAAAGCCTGCATCTTTTGCTGGCGCAAAAAGGATATCCCGAAATATTTAAAACGCTTCGCATAATTGCGGTTGATGAATGGCACGAATTGATTGGAAGCAAGCGTGGCGTCTTGGTTGAATTAGCCTTGTCGAGAATTATAAATTGCAGGCAATCAGTCGTCGGCGATCAGCCTTCAGCTATAAAGTATCGTCTTTCAGAAAACGGACAGGAAGAGATGATAAGTCAGGAAAAAGAAGAACTAAACAATAGTCAGAATCTGTCATTTGTCAACTCTCAACTTTCATCTCTTTCTCTCTGGGGCATATCAGCTACCATCGGAAATCTGGAGCAGGCAAAAGATGTTTTATTATATCCATTAATCAATTCTTATTGGCAAGGTGTTGATGAAAGCGTGATTGTAAAAGCATCATTGGATAAGCGAATTGAAGTCGAATCGATCTTACCTGATGAGATAGAAAAATATCCCTGGGCAGGGCATCTCGGATTAACACTGGCAGATAAAATTGTTCCCATCGTTGAAGAAAGCACCACCACGCTCATCTTTATCAATACACGTGGTATGAGTGAGCGATGGTATCAGAAATTACTTGACATTGCTCCGCAATTTGCCGGCGCGATTGCTCTTCATCATGGTAGTATAGAACACGAGCTGCGGGTATGGGTAGAAGAAGCGTTACACATAAAAAAACTGAAAGCGGTTGTGTGCACGGCAAGCCTTGATTTAGGTGTCGATTTTCGTCCTGTCGATACCGTAATACAGGTTGGCTCGCCAAAAGGTGTTGCCCGCTTTTTACAACGAGCCGGCAGAAGTGGTCATGGTCCGGGCGAGATAAGTAAGATTTATTTTTTACCAACACATTCTTTGGAACTTGTAGAAGCCGCGGCTTTAAAAGACGCGCTCAAGGAAAAAGTGGTTGAAAGCCGTGACCCGATGATGTTGTGTTTTGATGTGCTTACGCAATACGTATGTACGATTGCGATTGGTGAAGGCTTTTATGCGGATGCTCTTTTTAACGAAGTAAAAACCACGCATTGTTTTGGCGATCTTACAAAGCATGAATGGCAGCAGGTATTGCATTCTGTGACCAATGGCGGCGACGCGCTTGCGCAATATGATGAGTACAAAAAAGTAGAAATAGAAGCGGATGGTTTGTATAGAATCAAAAGTCGTCGCGTGGCTATGCGTCATCGTATGCATATTGGTGCCATTGTAAGCGATGCGATGCTGAAAGTTAAGCTGCTTGGCGGCACATACGTAGGCATGATAGAAGAGTTTTTTATCAGTCGTTTGGAACCCGGCGATGTGTTTGTGCTGGCAGGCAGAGTGCTTGAATTAATTGGCATTAAAGACATGACGGTAATGACCAAGAAAAGTACCAGCAAAAAGGCAATTGTACCAAGCTGGAATGGCGGCCGGCTGCCGCTTTCAGCCAATTTAGGTGAAATGCTGCGCCGGGCTTTTAATAGCGCGTTAAGTAAGAAAGCCACAGCAATTGAAATAAAAGTATTGCAGCCATTATTTGAATTGCAAAAGGACCTTTCACATATACCCAGGGAAGGTGAATTGCTGATAGAGCAGATTGAAACAAAAGATGGATATCATTTGTTTGTGTATCCTTTTGAAGGACGGTTGGTACACGAAGCCATGGCGGCTTTACTTGCGTTTCGCATTGGTAAAATGACGCCGATTACATTCTCCATTGCCATGAATGATTATGGCTTTGAGTTGTTAAGCGATCAGGTTATTCCTGTTGACGATAATAATGTTTACGAATTGCTTTCCACCAAAGATTTACTGCGCGATATACAGCAAAGCGTAAACAGCGTGGAAATGGCAAGACGCAAGTTTAGAGACATTGCTGTGATTGGTGGTTTGGTGTTTCAGGGCTACCCCGGCGAGCACAAAAAAGCGCGTCACTTGCAGGCTTCAGCTTCATTGCTTTTTAATGTGTTTTATGAATACGATCCTAACAATTTATTACTGAAACAAGCTTACCAGGAAGTGCTCGATCAGCAGATGGAAGAAGTGCGCCTGCGCAATGCTTTAGAGCGTATACAGAACGAAAATATTATCCTGACATTTCCACAGCGATTAACACCTTTTTGTTTCCCGATTAAAGTGGATAGTCTGCGCGAAAGCCTGACATCTGAAAAGTTGGAAGACCGCATTCAGCGCATGCAGGAACAACTTGAAAAGTGGTAATGAGCCTCTTTTCGAAACTACATACAAAATACATTTTTTGGTAATCATCGTCCGTCACTTTTGTGATCGGCTGTTGCGATTCTTGCGTGTCGAAGCAGCAAGAATCCTCCGTTCATCGTTCCGGGCAATGATTAGGCTTTTACAAAAGCGAATAAAAAATCAGTTTTTTCTAAAAAACACTGATGTAAAAGTGGCTAGCGATTCAAACTCTTCGCAACTACGATTTCATAAAAAATATTTTCTTCCAGCCGATTGAAAAATATTATATTATTTTTCATAAAATTTTTATCTTCCCTTTTTATACTTTTTTTTAAATACCAAACTCTTGTTTATGCGCTTTAGCCAGCTACTCTATGCCTGCATATGCTTGCCTGTTCTCAATAGCCATGCGCAGAAATTTACCGAGGTTACTTACAAGACTTATGATATAACCCGCTCCGTTAAAAAGGATAGCAACATGACCGCTATGCTTCAGCCTTACAAGGACAGTGTGTTTCGATACGCAAGTACCGTGATTGGTTTCAGTACATCAAACATGTATAAAAAGCAGCCGGAATGTGCGTTGGGCAACTTCATGGCAGATTGCCTGAAATGGGCGGCTGCTATGGATTTTAAAGCAAAAGTTGATGTTGCTATCATTAATGCCGGCAGCCTTCGCTCGCATCTTTCTAAAGGCGATATTACCATACAAAGCATGTATGATTTGATGCCTTATAACAATCAGGTTATGTTGCTGAATGTAAATGGCAATATTCTCCACCAATTGTTAGACAGGGCAGCTTATGATGGAGGCTGGCCATGCTCCGGTGTTACAATGACTATAAAAAACCGGGAAGCTACAGATATATTGATAAATGGTCTGCCTTTGAACGATACGACAATCTATTCTCTTGCCACGACTGATTATTTAGCGCAGGGCGCCGACGGCTGCACAATGCTGAAAAAAATAGCAAAGCAAAACAATAATTACTCTTACCGGGATGCACTGATAGACTATGTCACGTTTTTTACCAGGTCAGGCAAACCAGTTTCTGCCACCTTAGAAAACCGCATTACCAATGCTGACGAATAGAAGAAATTTTATTAAAAAATCCTTATTGGCATCAGGCTCTTTGGCCGCCTCTCCGCTACTTTCTTATAGCAAAAACCAGGAGGAAGAAACTGAGCGTATCACCATTCTTCACACCAACGATTTGCATAGCCAGTTAGAGCCGTTTCCAATGGATGGCAGTAAGTATCAGGGCTATGGTGGCGTGGCTTCCCGGGCTGAATTAATTAAGCAAATCAGGGCTAAAGAAAAGAGTGTTTTATTGTTGGATTCAGGTGATGTTTTGGGTGATAATTTTTATGAAAAACTATATCGGGGCGAGCCCGAAATGAAAGCGATGACTGCAATGCAATACGATGCAATGACAATAGGTGAATCGGATTTATTGATAGGTATTGAAAATTATGCAAAGCTCATCACCAGGTACAATAAAATTCCTGTTGTCGTTTGCAATTACGATTTCAGATTTACGCCTTTGGAAAATAAAACGGTTCCTTACATAATCTTTCAGAAAGGCGATGTAAAAATTGGTGTAACCGGCGTGGGTATTGAGTTTGAGGGGCTTTTAGCGAAAGAGTTGTACGGCCAGGCACGATACCTGAATGCCGTTGAAAAAGCCAATGAAACCTCGCTCATTTTAAAAAGAAAAGAAAACTGCGATTTCGTTATTTGCTTATCGCATCTCGGCGATTGGTATCCTGATAAAAAAATGAGTGATGATATCCTGGCAAAGGAAAGCGAAGTGATTGATGTTATACTCGGCGGGCACACTCACCGCTTTTTTAACGAACCCAAAAAATATGTAAATAAACGGGGAAAAGAAGTGGTGGTAACGCAGGCAGGCTGGGCTGGCATTGAGTTAGGGAGACTCGATTATAATTTGCTTAAAAATGGTAAAAAAATTATAAGTTCAAAAACAATTCTTATTGGGAAAAATTATCAGGATTAAAAATTTTTTTTTCAACAAAAAAGTAGAAATTCGTCCTCCTGCCCAAAAAATTTCTCCTATGCGAGTGGGATAATTTTGAGAGCTTACTGACGAATTTTTGTAACTGTTTAAACCGGGTTGCCTACTAAATATGACTATGACTACAACTGCTGAAACCATATGGAGCAACTGTCTGAAGATAATTAAAGACATTGTAGAATGGCAGCATTTCAAAACCTGGTTTGAGCCTATAAGAGCAATTGAACTGAAAGGAAATGTATTGCTGATACAGGTTCCCAGCCAGTTTTTTTATGAGTATCTTGAAGAACATTACGTTACCCTGCTGGCAAAAATTTTAAAACGCGAACTGGGAAAAGAGGCGCGTTTGGAATATCGCATCATGGTTGATAGTGGCAACAAAGGGCGCAGCGGTTCCATGGATGTAGCCGCCAGCTATGGCAAAGTGTACACAAATAACGAGATGGATTTTCCATTAGTTATTAACAATCCCGTTAAGAATCCATTTGTGATTCCGGGATTGAAAAAAGTGCAAATTGATCCGCAACTCAACCCATCTTATGTATTTGATTCGCTGATAGAAGGTGACTGCAACCGCGTGGCTCGTCGTGCCGGCAAAACAGTAGCTGAAAAACCCGGCGCCAGTTCATTCAATCCACTCGTTATTTACGGTGGTGTGGGTTTAGGAAAAACGCATCTTGCGCAATGCATCGGCAATGAAGTAAAAAAGCTGAATCCAAACAAGATTGTATTGTATGTAAGCAGTGAGAAATTCATTAATCAATTTCAGGATCATAGCCGTAATAATGCCATCAACGATTTCATTCATTTCTACCAGTTGATTGATGTTCTTATAATAGATGATGTGCAGTTCTTCAATCGCGCTGAGAAGAGCCAGGATGCGTTTTTCGCCATCTTCAACCATCTTCATCAAAGCGGTAAGCAACTGGTGTTGACATCAGATAAAGCGCCTAAAGATTTGGATGGTTTGCAGGAGCGTTTATTAAGCCGTTTCCGCTGGGGGTTAAGTGCTGATTTATCAATGCCTGATTACGAAACGCGCATTGAAATATTGGAGCGTAAAATGAAATCTGACGGTTGTGAAATGCCAATGGAAGTTATTAAATACATTGCTTACAACATTACTACCAATGTACGTGAACTGGAAGGCGCATTAATTTCTTTGCTGGCGCAATCATCTTTAAACAAGCGCGAGATTGATGTAGACTTAGCTAAGAAAGTGCTTCGCAATTTTGTAAAAACCAGTAATAAGGAAATCACCATTGATACCATACAAAAAATGGTATGCGAATACTTTGATGTGCCTTACGAAAAGCTTTTGCAAAAAACACGCAAACGGGAAATTGTACAGGCGCGGCAAATTACAATGTATCTCGCTAAATCATTTACTAAAAACTCCCTCAAAACAATCGGCGAGCACTTTGGTGGCCGCGACCATACTACGGTTATTCATAGTTGTCAAACGGTAAAAGATTTGATGGATACGGATAGCCTGTTTAAGGAAAATGTCATTGAGCTGACGCAAAAAGTGCAGCTGGCTTCTATGTAATGATATATGTTATCAATCTCAATAAAAAAGCACGCAGGAAAAGCGTGCTTTTTTATTTTAAAATATCAAACTTTCATTTGGCATTTCACATTCACCCACTTATTTTTGCAGCCCTTTCAGAGGAAGGGGAACGGTGAGGTGGATGAGTGGCTGAAATCAGTAGTTTGCTAAACTGCCGTACGGGTTAAACTGTACCGAGGGTTCGAATCCCTCCCTCACCGCAACACAAAGTGTTACTTTTCAGGGCAAAGCGAAGCCCGGTATCTGCATGGCGCTGAAAGCGCCAAAATCGCAGGTTCGAATCCGCTAAAGTTTTCGGGGCGTAGCGTAGCCCGGTATCGCGCCTGGTTTGGGACCAGGAGGTCGTAGGTTCGAATCCTGCCGCCCCGACAAAAAACCTCTTCAGTAATGGAGGGGTTTTTATTTTATTGAATATTATTTTTATTCGCCCTCTGCCGCTTCTGTCTGCTTTTCATTTTTATAATAACTCAAAGCGCCACTCGGGCATTTATTTATCTGTTCAATCATTCTTTCCGTTGTGGCGCCATAAGGCTTTACCCACGGACGTTCGCGCGGGTTGAAAACATCAATCAATCCACCTTCGCCTTTCCAGCAAATGGTGGAATGGATACAGATTGATGGTTTCCATACAATGGTAATATCTCCGTTGGTGTATGTTTTGGTTATATCTTTCATTGTCTTGTTTTTTTATCTAAGATAGCAAGGAAACGGTGAAAAAGAAAGAGCCGTTCTGCAACGTTGCAGAACAGCTCTTTGATAACACAGAATACGATTTATTTCCGGATGATTATTTTCTGCATCAGCAACTGTTGATTTCCGCTGATGATTTTCACATTGTACAATCCATTGCCAAGAGAAGATACGTTAAGAGGCAAACTGTTGCTGCAATTAGCCTGTAAGGTTTGTATGTTACAAACTCTGCGGCTTGCATCGGTAATAGTTACGCGCAATGCGCCGCTGATAGTACCGGTTAGCTTTACATAAGTAACAGCACCATGTACAGGATTCGGATACAAAGTAATTTTATTACTTGCTGACAATGGTTCCATTTTACAAAGGCCGAATATGTTATAGTTCCGTTTCTCTCTGTTGTCTTCAATCTATAATACACGTTACCTGATGCATTCAGCGTAGAAGATTCTTTGTCGGTAAACAAATACTTATGCTACGTTGCGTGCCATTACAGAACCAATAGCTGTAAAATCTTTACCGTTGAATGAACGCTCAACAGTATAATTTGATAGATTTACTTCGTTGGCTGATGTCCAGTTTAGAAGAATGGCATTTGTGTTTCTAACGCCGCTGAATACTGTCTTTGGGCGCAGTAAACGCAGGCAGGTACGGCGCATAATTGCTAAGAACTATCAAACGCTTATACACATTATACAAAGCCTGGCGGTCGGCATTGCTTTGATAACCCCAGCGGATTGGCTTCGGATTTGTTTTCGTATTGCAATCTCCACCTTCGCCATTTGTAGACAAATAGCACCTGGAGAAATCATATCCCAATTCATCAAATTCTAATACCATTTTAGGTCCTGGCTGCATCAGGAATAAAGCAGCAGACATGCCGCTTCGGCTGAGCGCTGTAGATATGTTCTTTACATTATAAGTGCCGTTTCTGTTGCCAAATGCTTCGTTTTTTTATATGACCCTTTCTTCATCATGACTTTCCATGTAGGTCACTAAATTCGGGTTTGCCCGGTTTCTGTTTGCGTAAAATGCCACTACTGAAATCTGAATTATCACCGGGATTTGCATACCCCATTGTTGCCTGCATATAGTTTTCGTTCGAATTGCCCCAAAGCAACATTCCACAATTGCTCAGTTCTGTTTCTTCACTGTTATCACAAAAATGTTCAAGAATGCAATAGGCGCCGGCTGATGTTTACTGAATAGTATCATAAATGCGTTTTAACGTGGTAATACGGCTTAAATCCTTTCGGGAAGTCCCACCGAAAGCCATCAATCTTATAATTCACCAGCCAGTTTTCTACCACACACTGCACCAACGCCTGTAATGCGGGACTTTCGTGGTTAAAATCATAATTGAAAGCGATGGCTGAATGCGGTGCTTCCGGATTTTGCCATGGATTGTTAGCAGCCGGGCGATTGTTGATAGGATCCCAATACAATTGCACAGTCGGTGATTGTCCGTATGTGTAATTCATTACAATGTCCATCACCACGGCAATGCCTTGCTTGTGGCATTCATCGATAAACTGCTTGAGAGCGACATCGGTACCATAATATTTATCCGGCGCAAAGAAGAAATCAGGATTGTAACCTCAACTGATATTGTCTTCAAACTCATTAAAAGGCATTATCTCAATGGCATTTATATCTAAGCGTTTCAGGTAAGAAGGTGTGTCCTGAACAGCTTTCCAGTTATGCCTGGCAACGAAGTCGCGAACCAGCAATTCATAAATTATGAGGTTGCGTTTGTCGGGACGTGTAAAGTTGGGAACCTGCCATGTGTAAGATGGTTTCCATGTTTGCAACACACTTACAATACCCGTTTGACCTGCTGGATAAGTTTTTAAATTTGGATACGTTTCTGCATCAATGAAGGTATCATTAGTTGGGTCTAATATTTTTTCAGCAAACATATCGGACACTTTCAGCGAATCATCAATTATATATTGATACGCATATTCCTGACCGGCGGCTAAGCCGTTTAACGTAATCCAATAACGGCTGCTATCCGGCGTGCGATACATCTCGCTTCCCTACGGGCATGTCCAGTTATTGAATTCACCAACAACAGCAGCCCTTGTTTTATAAGGCGCATACAAAACAAGCGTTACCGATGTGCCGTTGCTTTCATAATTAATTCCATCTCTTACGCCAGCCGGCAATGGCTGTGTTGTTACAGTATAATTAACAAAGAAATTCATACGCTTCAACCGTTGAAACGAATGTGTAAATAAGACACAAACATTCGCCTCTTTTTCCGAAAGGATTAATTATTTTCAGTGAAATCGGTAGCTATAAAATTTTATGAAGCAGCCTGTTTTCTTCCTGAGTGAAAGGGTTTTTAACCAACTTATTATCAGTTGATAATGCTTGCCTGGATTGCTTTTCAGCCATTGTTTCAAAATAAAATATCACCGGTTTTTCCACTTCAACCACGAAGCCATATCGCTTTGCAATTTTGTATTGTGTAGAATCGCGGTTCAATGATTTTAGAAAACCACCCACCAGTTTTCTGAAGTCTTCCAGGTTCATGCTATGCTTGTTAATGTTGCAGCTTGCACACGCAGGCATACAGTTGTCAATGCAGTCGCGCTTTGGGTAGCGGCAACCTTCTTTCCGCAGGTTTCTTCGTATCGGTTTCAAATGGTCAACATGCCAGCCTGTTTGCAATTCGCAACCACAATAAGCGCAGCGCCCTTCATATTTATTAAAGATGAGCTGGCGTTCTTTCTTTGTCATAATTAATGAACAAAGATGAATGGATAAGGCATCGAAAAATAAATTCAGACAGCTTATTTTTTACAAGTCCAGATGTGTTTGACAAAATCAGTATGATCATCGCTTTTGGGTTGAAATTCTTCTCCATCGGTATTGTAATATAATTTAATGCAATAACAACCCGGGCCGTTGCAGCTATAAACATAAATTGTGTTTCCGTTGAGTGAATATTCATCAATAAAAGGGATACAATTGCAGTCTGTTTGTTCAGTCAGTTTTTGTAAAGATGGCGGCAGGTTGATAGCCCTGTTATCTTTTGAGCAATTTTGGAAGAAGCTGATAATAAGAAGTGCAAAAAAAATTTTTGTACTAAGCAGGATAAGTTTAGCTAATTGCATGTGAGTATTTAGAGATGATGATAGGAAAAAAGGGAAAAACGTTGCAAAACAAAAACAGAATTGCAGGTATTCAGGATGTTAAACCAAACATTATTCTTTTTGTCTCATCTACATTTCATTCATTGCCCGTAAAAACATGATATTTTGCAGGCCTGAACGACAAACCGCAACAGCCATCATGTATAAGAAAATTATTAGCGCCGTTATTCTGTCTCTCTGCTTTGTATTTGTTTTTGCGCAGGCAAAAAAAACCGGTATTGCGCCATTTAAAATCACGTTGGCAAATGGTAAAACATTTACCTACAAACAACTGAAGCCAAACACAGCAACGGTTCTGATTTACTTTTCGCCAACCTGCGATCATTGTAAGGAGTTCACAAAAGAATTGTTGACACATCAAAAAGAATTGCTCAACAAGCAAATCGTAATGGTTGGTTACGAACCGGTAGCTGAGGTAAAAAAGTTTGATTCAGTCTATCAGGTTTCATCAAAGTCCAATTTTAAAATCGGAACTGAAGGCTATACGTTCATTGTACAGAAATATTATAACATACAGCGCTTTCCGTTTGTAGCCATGTATAACAAGCAAATGAAACTGGTAAAAACGGTTCCTTTTGTTACCGAGCCGGAAATTGTTTCAAAGGAGATTGCCGCTTTGTGATCAATACATTAAGCGACTTCATCGATTCATTCAATTGCTGCCATGAAAACGATAAGCCTTGCCTTTGCTTTTACAATATTTAGCATTGCCATGCAGGCACAAACTGGCGCCTACACTGAGCTTTACAGACCACAAGTACATTTTACACCATCGGCGCATTGGATGAATGATCCTAATGGAATGGTGTATGCCAATGGTGTGTATCATTTTTTTTACCAGTATTATCCGTACAGTACTGTGTGGGGACCAATGCACTGGGGGCACGCTACCAGCACCGATTTAATTCATTGGTCGCACCAGCCGGTTGCCTTGTTCCCCGACAGTTTGGGATTGATTTTTTCAGGCAGTGCAGTGGTCGATAAAAACAACACATCCGGGTTTGGAAAAAATGGAATTGCTCCGCTGGTTGCCATTTACACAAGTCATGATATGACGGCAGAAAAAGCCGGTAAGGAAGACTTTGAGCGACAGGCAATTGCATATAGTATTGACAACGGAAAAACCTGGACGAAATACAAAGGCAATCCTGTGATTCCGAACGCAGGCATCCGCGATTTCCGCGACCCGAAAGTATCGTGGTACGAAAAGGGAAAGAAGTGGATGATGATTCTGGCCGAGAAAGATCACGTTACGTTTTATTCGTCAACTAACCTCAAAAGCTGGACACGCGAAAGTAGTTTTGGTGAGAAGCTTGGTGCGCATGGCGGCGTGTGGGAATGTCCCGATTTCTTCCCGTTATCATACAATGGAAAAGAAGTTTGGGTAATAACGGTAAGCATTAACCCCGGCGCGCCAAACGGCGGTTCGGGTACACAATATTTTACCGGCGCTTTCGATGGCAAAACATTTACAGCAGGTGATACTGAAACTAAGTGGATGGATTATGGCACCGATAATTATGCAGGTGTAACCTGGAACAATACAGGCGCGCGCCGCATCTCGCTTGGCTGGATGAGCAACTGGAATTATGCTACTGTGGTGCCGACATCTACCTGGCGCAGCGCAAATACATTACCACGGGATTTGTCTTTGAAAGAAGTAAATGGCAAGCTGTATTTAGCTTCTATGCCGGTGCCGGAATTGAATAAAATTGCAACGCCTTTTAAAATAACTGCCAATGTAAAAGCTGATAATTATAGTGTTTCAGGAACAAAAACTTTGACCTCACCTTACCGCATCACTCTTACAACAAAAAGTGAATCTGATTTATCGCTCTCTTTTTCTAATGCAGCGGGCGAGAAGTTGATAGCTGGTTTTGATAAGGAGAAAAATGAATATTTCGTTGACAGGCGCGAAGCAGGCAGGTCTGATTTTAATAAAGATTTTGCAACAAGGCATGCAGCACCACGATTGTCTGATGCAAAAAATATCAGTTTGACCATTGTTATTGACAAAGCTTCCATTGAACTTTTTGCAGACGATGGACTAACGGTAATGACTGATATTTTCTTTCCAAAAAGTCTGTTGAACGAAGTTCAAATTTTATCTGGCGATAAGGCGGTTATCGAAACATTAAAAATGAATAAGCTAAAAAGTATCTGGAAATAACATTGCTCTTTGGTTCACCAATGATTTGAAAAGTAAAATGCTGACAAGGTTTCGAAACTTTGTCAGCATTTTTTGAAATAAGTGTATAAGATTAGCATACATCATTATTAACGCTTTTATGATAGTCACCTTCTGCATCAATATTAATTAAAGCCGGATATTTACATTTTGATTCGCACGAATCTTGTTTAATATTTTGTGATGACGAAAAGGATACATTGCCTGTTTATTTTTTTATTTACTGCTATCGCAACCGGTACTTATGCCCAGCCGAAAATTCCGCTGATGCGGCAGGCATTTCATGATAAGGTTGATGATATGCAGAAGCGGTTACTGCAACTGGACGGTAAAGCGGATGACAGCCTGAATATGTCGGACGATGATGAGATGAACCTGCAGCTAACGTATACGGTTACGCGCCGGATAGACGACCTGCAAAGTGCTATAGAAGCCGACAGCGATGATGGTAATACGAAGATCAAATACCTGCGCGCACTGGCAGAAACATTAGAAAGTTTTTACAACAATTACCGCCGGCAAACTATGCGCATTGCGCAATTGCCGGTGTTGGTGAGTGACTACGCGGAAGGCGTGAAGCTCGACAAACAAAAAGCGCCGGTGGCTCCTTTTGTGCAGTCCATCTCATACGAAATAGGTGATGTGCTTATGCGTACCGTTTTGTTAGAAGATGCGCCTGATTTTGCCGAAGCAAAAGATGTTTTGTTTTTAAAAGACTGCACATTACATCCTGATAAAATACTTCGGTCATTAAGTGCAAACCCGGATCATTCATTTACAGACAGCCTGATCAGCATCAGTGCACGCTACAATCCGGATGAACTTTATTCTTACGCCGCTGCGTCTAATCAGCTTGCCTCAAGAATAAGAAATAGTAAGGATACGTTGGTGCAGGTCATCAGCCGGATTTCAAAGTTGAAGTCAGGACAATATTACTTTCCTTTTATTGACAACTTGTACCGCGGCAGAATTACAACAGAAGAGATTGATAAGGTAAAAGAAAACCCTTTGTTATACTACCGATTACTGGTGAATACCAAAATTGATTATAGCAGTCGTCAACTTCAGCGCGACACGCCAATGGGCATCACAGCTATTGATGATAAGATAGAAGCTGCCGGCAAGTATTTTATTAATACCATTAATGGCTTGCATGAATCTTCTGATGCTGTCAGGTTCAGAAGTATAGATAATCTATCGCCCGAAGAGTTGTATTACCTCGCTGTGATGCAGGAAGAGTTGATTTATACATCAAGTTATGTGCGTGGTGTGTATCCGCGCATCTGGCAAAAGATGAAATCGCCGCGCGGCGATTCGTTGCTGGTAAGCGTCCGTTTCGATCATTTTAAGAAATGGATAAAAATGGCTGCCAACTATAATACGCTGGATGATTTTTTAAAGCGTATGAACCGTGACAATGCACTTGTACTGATGAAAGCTTTTGTAAATGGTCTAGACAAACGCGCGGGAAAAGACAGCCTGGAAGATGCCGTGGACGTCGCAGGTTCGTATGCCAGCATTTACGATAAAGAACTGCAGAGGCTGATACTGCAACAGGTACAATCGAACCTTTCTTCTGCCAAAGCTTCAGGTAATGTAAAAGCGACTGATATCTATAACATTCTGAATACGCTGTTCCTTTCCATGGATTCATCCAATCATATTGATATATCGAAGGAGCTAAGCATCCGCCCGGTTTACTTTATGAATAATAAAACCCTGAAGGATACCAGCGGCAGAATCATTGTGCAGCAGTTTTTTTACGGTGATAAGGATGGGCAGACTGTATTTAATTCTTTCGTTCGCGCGTTTAGCAATGCCAACTGGAAGATGAGTTCGGCAGCAGAATGGGTAACGTTTACATCAACCAAAGGCACGCCGGTCAGCATTTATTCAAACCGTCCGCTGGATGAAGAACAAGGGCTTGACGACAAAGCGCAGGCAGACCTTGATAATTATTTATTGGAACATGATCTTGCGCCTACCGTGGTTTTACATCGCGGGCACAGTTATTATTTGAATGCTACCATCAAGCAACTGCCGCCATCGGGGCAAGTGATTTTGCTGGGAAGTTGTGGCGGTTATCAAAGCCTTAGCAAGATACTCGAGATTTGTCCCGAAGCACATATCATTTCATCAAAACAAACAGGAAGTGGCTTGATAAATCTTCCTATGATAACGGGTATCATTGATAACTTGCGCCAGGGTAAAGACCTGAACTGGCCGGTAATGTGGAAGGTGTTTTCGAATGAATTTTCAGGCACCAAAAGCAAAGAATTGTTTGATGATTATGTGCCGCCTTACAAGAACCTGGGCGCTGTGTTTATCATGGCTTATGCAAAACTGCAGGAGAAAGTAAACGGCTGATTTTAAAAGATGAAACTTATGAATACAACAAGGCTTTTGTTTTTTCTACTTCTGTTTTTTGGAACGCAATTATTTGCGCAGCCAACGGCAAAAAAGCCATCATGTAATGTGTTAGCTTATTATACGGGCGATGCTGATGAGATTGATAAGTTCAATGTATCTCAGCTTACGCACATTATATTTTCATTTACGCATCTGCAAGGGAACAGCCTCCATATTGACAAAGCGAAAGATTCGGTTACCATCCGCAAACTGGTATCGCTAAAGAAGCAGTATCCAGGTTTGAAAATTATTTTTTCTATGGGTGGCTGGGGCGGTTGTGGCCCTTGCTCGGCTGTATTCAATACCGAAGAAGGACGTAAAGAATTTGCTTCCTCTTCAAAGCATTTACTGCAATATTTTGGGGCTGATGGTATTGATCTCGATTGGGAATATCCGGCTATTTCAGGGTTTCCCGGGCACCGGTTTTTGCCGGCAGACAAAGAAAACTTTACAGCCCTTGTTGCTGAAATGCGCAAGCAGTTTGGTAAAAAATACGAGATCAGTTTTGCTGCCGGCGGGTTTACAGATTATATCCTGAATTCGGTTGAGTGGAGCAAAGTTACACCGCTGGTCGACCGCATCAACCTGATGACCTACGATCTTGTAAATGGATTTTCAACCATAAGTGGTCATCATACACCGTTATATTCTACTCCACAACAAAAAGAAAGCATCGACAATGCAGTAAAAATGCTTGATTCAGTGGGAGTTCCCGACAGTAAAATGACGGTAGGTTCAGCTTTCTATGCCCGTATTTTTAAACTAAACGATACGTTACAGAACGGCTTATACCAGCCGTGCGTTTTTTATAAAGGAGTCGATTATAACCAGTTTGCCGATTCAATCGTGTCCAATCCGGATTATGTATATCACTGGGATTCGACAGCACATGCGCCGTATTATTTCAATGCAAAAGACAGGTACCTGGTTTCATTCGACAATAAAAAATCTTTGGCCGAAAAAACAAAGTATGTAATGGATCACGGACTGGATGGCATTATGTTTTGGGAGCTTACAAATGACGTGTATCAAAATGGTTTATTGCAGGCGATTACAGATGCAAAGAATGATAAAGCCGTTGCAAAAGCTGAATAATTTTTTTATATATAACAACCAAATTATATTTATTTATATTCACTTAAGAGGCTGTCTCAAAAGTAAAATAAAGGCTTTGAGAATCGCTTAAACGAGAACTTTCTCCATCAGGTATCCGAATAAGAAAGAGGCTGTCCCGACTTTTGAGACAGCCTCTTTTTATTTCATTTTAAGTAAAAGCTAATCCATATTTAAGTTCTTTGTTGTATCAAAGGCACATCTTTGTGAGACAAAGCCAATATCATGAATTACTCAGTTATTAAATGGGATAACAATCTGCACATTGTAGATAACGAAGCTTCGCCGGTTTATCATTTAGACCAGGTCTCGTTGCAAACACTTGCCAAAACAGAAAATATCACTTGTTCTGCCTGCATCTTCCATCTGGCATCTTACGGCATACTTCCCACACAGGTTCTTTACCAGATAGCTGCGCACATTCAGGAATCATTCGACGGACTTAACATTGACTGGTTCACTACCTTTTATTATGTAGAAAAAAACAGTTATCTCACCACTGCTTTCCGCATGAAGGAAATGCTGGAGGAAAAAGAAGCTGGCTATGCAGAAAACCGCCTGCAGATATTTTCTGATTTTGAAGAAAATGAACTGGTGAGAGGTCTTGATTCTATCCTGATGAAAATTGTGATGATGAACATGATTAATTATAACGTCAAAGTGAAATAATCCTTTTACTTATCCATTCCTGCAAAGAGCTTCGCATTTATTTTTGTCTTTTTATTTATGGAAAGTAAAGAAGAGTACAGCGAAGCGCAAAAGAATATTCTCGGCTTGCAATTGCCAACTGATCCCCGTTGGGTCGATTTAGCCGGCATAAGCCTGCAGCACATTCTTTCCGACCATGCTTATTGCGAGCAAAAAGCTGCCATTAGTTGCATATCATTGATTCAATATTACTCAGGAAAAGATGAGCTCGTAAATGAATTGTCGCCCATTGTTACCGAAGAATGGGGACATTTTCGGCTCGTGCTTGCCGAGCTTCGCAAGCGCGGCTTGCCATTGGAGCGGCAGCGAAAAGATGACTATGTAAACAAGCTAAACACTTTTCGTCCGCAGGGTGGCAAAGAGGAAGATCGCATGCTTGACCAGTTATTGATGATGGCTTTGATAGAAGCCAGAAGTTGCGAGCGTTTCAAGCGGCTAAGCGAAGGTCTTAACGACGTCTATCTCCGGCAGTTTTACCGTCGCTTCATGGAAAGTGAAGCCGGGCATTATGCGCTTTTTATTCAATTGGCAGAACTATATATCGATAAAGAAAAAGTGCGCAACCGCTGGCAGCAATGGCTGCAATATGAAGCTGATGTCATAAAAAATCTTGATGTGCGCGGCGACAGGCTGCATTAATCAACCATCACTTTCTGAACAATTCCGATCATCTGATTGATGAAAACCACTCAGTTTGAAAATAAAATACGTAATACAAAATACATAATACAGTTTTTGATAGCCATCGTCCGTCACTTTTATGATCGGCAGTTGTGATTTTTGCGTGTCGAAGCAGCAAGAATCCTCCCATCAGGGTTCCGGTCAATGATGGTACATTTGAACAACAAATACATAAGAATTTTACTTTTTCAACTGGTTATTTTACTTTCACTCTTCGATAATTTCCTTAAATATTTTACTTCGTTTCTGTCTTAGCGAACCTTTTTCACAAGGCAGCTATCTTCGCTGCTCTTCAAATTTCTTCTTCTTTAAACATTCTTATTTAAGTATCATCTTACTGACACCTAAATGAATATCAATCATTTGGTATAAATATTGACTTTTCCAAAAATAAATTCTCAGCTATGCGTTTATCAACCTTTTTCATTGCTTTCCTGTTGTTTTTATCTGCCTGTACGCGAAACGCAATTACAGGAAGAAACCAGCTATCGCTTGTCTCTGAAAGCCAGGTGCAGGATGCTGCCAAAACGCAATACAAGCAGTTTTTAAGTGAGAACAAAGTGGTAAGCACAGGCGCCAGTAAAGATGCCGAAATGGTGCGTCGTGTAGGCACGCGCATCGCTGGCGCCATTACGGAATATTATAAGGAAAAAGGTCAGTCCGATGTGCTCAGCGGTTATCAATGGGAGTTTAACTTAGTTGACAGCAAAGAAGTAAATGCCTGGTGTATGCCGGGCGGTAAAGTGGTAGTGTACACAGGTATATTGCCCGTTACGCAAAATGAAGCTGCACTTGCCATTGTATTAGGTCACGAAATTACGCACGCTGTAGCTGGTCATGGCCGCGAGCGCATGAGTCAGCAAATGCTGGCAGCCGGTATCCAGGAAGTTGGCGGCGTGGCGCTAAGTTCTAACCAGAAAGCACTTGGCATTTTTAATACAGTGTATGCGCCGTCGGCGCAGGTTGGTGTTTTGCTTCCTAACTCGCGCAGCCAGGAATCTGAAGCCGATCATTACGGGCTCATCTTCGCCGCGATGGCGGGTTATAATCCGCAGGAAGCGGTTCCATTTTGGCAGCGGATGGCAAACTTAAGCAGCAATTCCTCCAAGCCTCCTGTATTTTTAAGCGATCACCCGGCTGATGCTACCCGCATTAAGGATTTACAAAAATGGATGCCGGAAGCCCTGAAGTATTACAAACCAATAAGCAAATAATTTACACTTTAAGGATAATTTGTAATAAAAATAATATTCTATATTGGCAAATGCAAATGGTTATCATACTTTTGCGTTCCTTTTTATTGCTTACTATAAGGTGTATGTCTATGCAAAGTATGATTGAAAAACTTAACCTGAAAGATGAAAAAAACGTACTAATTCAAGGACTTCCATCTGCGATAGAAAAACAGTTTGCCAAGTTAGCTTATGCAAAAAATGTAACTCCGCTGCTTCGCTCACGCAAAATTGATTTTGCTTTGATGTTCGCCATTCATCAGAATCAAATGTGTGCAATATTGAGTGATGTGTTTCCGGCTTTACATTTAGATAGCAAGTTATGGATAGCTTATCCAAAGCCTACCAGCAAAATTGTTTCTGATCTGAACCGGGATTGCAGTTGGCAGGTACTCTTTGATCATGACTTTGAAATTGCAGAGCAAACAGCGCTCGACCATGTTTGGATGGCTATCTGTTTTAAGAAGCTGGATATGGTTTCTGCAGGCAATGCAACTGGTGATGATGACGCGGCTGTGAATGTAGAATTCGATAAACGCCTGGTAAAATTACCGGCTGAACTGGAAATCTTTTTTGTAAAGCATAAAAAAGCGAAAGACTTTTTTAAATCGCTTTCTGTAGATGACCAGAAAAATATGGTTAATTCTATTGAAGATGCGAAAAGAGCTGACACTAAGAAAAGAAGACTGGAAGCAGTACAGCAGAAATTGCTTGATGGCATGAAAGCTTTGGCTGAAAAATTATAATACAAGTCTGTAACAGAAAACGGTCGTAACGAAAGTTGCGACCGTTTTTGTTTGTGTATGTTTTAAGAAGATAGCGGTAAAAACTTTATTGAAAGAACTCTTTTTAGAAAAATTGATTGGACTTTCTTATTCGTTTTAGTAAAAGTTCAATCATTGCCCCGAACATTGATCCGCCGCGGCGGACGCAACTGTCGATCAATGGGAGTAGCGAACGATGGCTACCAAACTGCATTTGTATTTTATTTCAGGGCAATCAATTCATTGTTTCTGTAAAAAGGCAGCACGTTGGCAACATCTTCTGTTACGCACCATTGCAAATCTTTTTCGAGACCAAAAGCTGCAAGGCGATGCCAGTGCGTGGTTTGTTGTATAAAACCGTACATGTCATCTTTATGAAGATGATACATACTTTCTGCCATCAGGCTGCTATCGCAATGAATGGTAAACTGCTCTTTTAAGCGGCTAACAACCGCACCGGCAAATAAAGTATCTTCCAGATTGAAACGATCCTTCCAGCCGGAACACCCAAGCACTACATTTTTACCGGCAGTTGCCAGGTAAGAACAAACGGCAGATAAGTTAGGAAAGGAACCGGTAATAACGCCAGATGCACCTTTTGCCAGAGCCATATGCAGAAGCCTGGTACCATTAGTGGTTGTAAGTACCAGCGTTTTTCCCACGACGAACTCGCGGTAATATTCTGCCGGTGAATTGCCGTGTTGCAAGCCAGCAATAATTTTACCATCACGCTCACCAGCGGTGATAGCATTTAGGTTTCTGCCAATACGGATACAATCTTCCACGCTATCAACGGGAATAATTTTTTCGGCGCCATTGTATAACGCGGCTGCGATGGTAGAGGTAGCCCGGAACACATCAATGATAACGACAATGCTATCCCTGATATCGTATAAATCCAATAGCTTTGGAGTCAGGATTGTAGTAAGTGAAAATTGCTGGCTCATAACGGCCAAAGATAAACGCGGCGGCTTACAAGCGGTATTGAAGTAAAAAAGAAAGCTTTTACCCTACACCAAAAGATGCTGATGGCAAAAGCTTTCTTAGAGTTCTGTTGACTGACTGGCTTATCTGTTATATGCCAGAGCCTGAAATGTAGTGTCTTTCTTTGTAGTGTCTGTAGGTACAGTGTCGGCTACAATGCGGTAAGCAACGGCTGATGCGAACATTGTGTCTTTCTTGGTTGTATCCGTAGGAACGGTGTCGTTCAAGTTGTATGACAGCAATCCATATTGCAAAGAGTCTTTTTTAGTAGTATCCGTTGGAACCGTATCATTAGTTGTCATTGAAGTCAACATCATTTTGTCGCCTAATGCTTTTGACTGGTCGTTGCCGGTTGCGTGAATCATGGCGGCAGTAAAGAGAAAGGCGAATCCGATAAATAGCTTTTTCATAGTTTTTAAATTTAGCTTAAATGATTTGCCCCCATTGCCAAGAACTGTGCCACGAAGATAGTTTTTCCTTTTAAGGAGCTTTCCAGCTTCCTTTTGTGATCTGTTTTAAACTAATAAACTCACAAAATGAATTTTATGTATCACTAAAATATACCCGCGTTAAACCTATTGATCGGTCGTTTTCATGTCGATATACTTCAAAAACTCTAGTTTTACAGCTTCTTCTTTGAATTTTCCGCCGTAAAAAGCTGTTACGGTAGCAGAACTCGTATCGTTAATACCGCGGCTGGCTACACATAAATGCCTTGCATCTACAATAACAGCAACATCTTCTGTAGATAAAACTTGCTGCAACTCTTTACCAATCTGCATGGTCAGGCGTTCCTGCACCTGCGGGCGTTTTGCGAAGTATTGTACAAAGCGATTGAGCTTGCTTAAACCAATCACTTTGCCACTGCTGATATAAGCAACATGTGCTTTGCCATAAATCGGCACAAAATGATGCTCGCAATTGCTGAAGAAAGAAATATCCTTCTCCACCAGCATCTGGTTGTATTTGTATTTATTTTCAAATAAGGTAGCGGCGGGTTTGTTCGCCGGGTTCAATCCGCTGAAAATTTCCTGCACATACATTTTAGCAACGCGCTTTGGCGTTCCGCGCAGGCTGTCATCGCTCAGGTCAAGGCCAAGCGTATCCATGATGGCAGCAAAATGCTTTTCGATGATGGCAATTTTTTCATCGTCCGCTTTTTTGAAAGCATCTTCTTTCAGCGGCGTATTTATCGATGTGCCTACATGCTCTTCGCCAATTTCATCTATCGTTAAATGGCTGAGTTCAATTCTATCCTTATCATCATTCTGCGGGATATTCCACATAGTTTCGTTCTGTTTCATACAATGTAATTTTCAAATCTAAATCCGTTCCGATTTTAGCGCGCAACAAGTCGTAAATACTAATTGCAATATTCTCGGCTGTAGGATTCATGTTTCTGAATTGTTCCGTATCAAGGTTAAGATTTTTATGATCGAAGCGAAGCAACACCTCGCTTTTAATAATATCACTCAACCGTTTCAGGTCAATTACAAAACCGGTTGTAGCATCCGGCTCGCCGGTCACTTTTACAATCAACTTATAATTATGGCCATGGTAATTAGGATTGCTGCATTTGCCAAACACGGCAGCATTTTCTTCGTCGCTCCATTCGGGAACCGACAAGCGATGCGCAGCATTAAAATGTTCAACTCTAAAAACGGATACGTCCGGCATGAAGTAAGTCTTGATGTGTGTAAAAGCCATCGGCAGGTGCTGCATCAGAAGTGTGCTGATCAAGCTTCATTGCCAAAGAAAGAAATGGCTTTTTAATCAGGTGTAAAAATACAGGATAAAAGTAAAACAGCATTTTACGAAGCGGCTTTATGACAATTCATAAACAATCACCCGCCAAAGTATTCAACATAAATCTTTGGCGTTTCGTATAGTTTTATGCAGTGCAGACTTGCGTTTCCGCTTATGTGTGGTGTCAGTTGTTTCCAGATGGCTATAGCTAAATTTTCCGTAGTGCACATGATATTTTGCAGAAAATCAACATCCAGGTTCAGGTTTTTATGGTCAAGTTCTTCAGTAACAAATTCGTTGATGAGGCGGCTTAGTTTTTTTGCATCTATCAAAAACCCGGTATCAGCATCAGGCTCACCTTTCACCGTTACATACAATTCGAAATTATGCCCATGCCAGTTTTCATTGGCACATACCCCAAAGATTTCTTCATTTTTTTCCCTGCTCCACTTTGGGTTAAAGAGTTTATGAGCCGCGTTGAAATGTTCAATTCTTGTCAGGTAAACCATCAGTTTGCAAAGATAGCTACACTAATAATGCAAGTCAATGAGAGGTGAGTTTCAATTTACGATTACAGGGAAGGATTTCTTTTCAGCAATAGAAAATAATATTAGGTTTGATAAACAATGACCGCCAATACCCAGATAGATAAAAGTGGTAATGACTGCGCTGTGTTCCCTGCCATTGCTTGCTGCGACTAACGCATATCTTTATATTCCTTCATTATAAACAGTTCATTATGCCTAACATTGATTTTTCCATCGACATTCACACCCACGCTTCCTACAAACCTTTTGGCAAATCGTTTTCAAAAAGCACCGGCAGGCAAAGCGCTTCGGTGGGCGATAAAACCAGTCTGTGGTTTTACAATCCGGCTTCCGTAGCAGATAAGCTTATTAACGAAGTTGGTAGCCTTACCAAGTTTTCGCAGGCAAACTTTACTGCCGCTTCATACGGAAGGCTTTGGGTAATAGCCATTGGTATGGGAAGCATTGAAAAATGGTTTTTCAACAATAAAATGGGCACGGGCGCTATTGCTGATATACTTGAAAATTTTGCCACCGAAATTGGTAAACCGCGCATCAACGCCATACAAGCTATAAAAGATTATTGGAGCGATCTGCAACAGGAATACAGCTTTCTGCAGCAGATGCACAACAAAACGGTAAATGTTGATGGCAATAAGTACAAGTATGTGATTGTAAGCAACTTTACTGAGCTTAAGGCTGCCATGGATGAAAACGCAACCATCGTACAAGAAGAAAACGGGCAGCCCGTCAGCATTGCTTTGGTTCCTACCATTGAAGGTCTTCATATACTCAATTGCGGTATCGATCCCGGCAGAAGTCCTGACAACCTGAAAGCCAATCCCGATGAAGTCAGGCAGCATGCAAGAGAACTAAAAGAGCTTCTGCACAAGCCCTGGTTTGTTACATTCACACATCATTTTTACAACGAACTATGCGGGCAAAGCTTAAGCCTTCGCGGCATCATTGCCAAAACGTGCGATCAGCATGTAGGGTTGAACACCGGCTTCACCTCTCTTGGTAAAGAAGTGCTTTCTATTTTATTAGACGACACAGATGGCAAACGCATTTTAGTGGATTGCAAACACATGAGTCCGCAAGCGAGACAGGAGTTTTTTGCGATGAGAGAAACACAATATCCCGGCATACCTGTGTTTATGAGCCATGGCGTGGCCAATGGATTGCCAACCCTTGGCGCCACCGTTTCGCTGTACCCTGAAATTGGCAATACGCTATGCGATGGTGAGATTAATTTTTATGATGATGAAATTGTGCTGATGGCAAAAAGCGGCGGCATTCTGGGTCTTCAGCTTGATGAAAGAAGACTGGCAAATGATGAAACCATCAAGCGTACAAAGCATTCCTTTTTCAAGAATAAAATCATGCACTACCGCAGCGAATTGGTTTGGAAGCAAATTCAATACATGGGCGAATTGCTTGACAATAATGATTTACCGGCGTGGAGCAATCTGTGTTTAGGTTCAGATTACGACGGTATCGTTGATCCTATAAACAGTTTCTGGACGGTGGAGCAATATCCTGAATTGAAATCTTATTTAGAGCGTCACGCTTTTAATTACATGAGCAACCACAGCAACAGGCTGAAAAATGTGTTTAATAAAATAGATGCAGATGTTATCATCCAGAACATTTTTCAAACCAATGCCTGGAATTTTTTTGAAAGATGGTTTAAATAAAAAAAATAGAATTCCTTAATTGGTGAGGCAATTTTCAAAAGCATTTCTTTTGCGCCGGGTGTGTTTCCGTTACGGAAAATGCCTTTGGAAAGAAGGGCTTTTCTCTTAAAACAAAATTCCACGCTTACTTTATAACAGGTTTTCTCTTTTTCACGAAAAACAAATGACAAACCGCTTTACTTTGTTTGCTTACAATCCTTTTTTATGACGCAATTCATGATTTACGCAAAAGATTTTACAGATAGCGAAGCCTTGCAGCGCCGTTTGTCTGTTCGGGATGCTCATTTGGTAAGGATGCAGGAAGAAAAAAAGAACGGCGTATTTATTATTGGCGGTGCCTTGTTGAATGAAGAAGGAAATACGATCGGCTCCATGATTTTGCTGTCGCTGCCGGATGAAGAATCTGTTTGGCAATGGGTAGAAAAAGACGTGTATAAAACCGGCAGGGTTTGGAATGAAATTGTGGTAAGTCCTTTCCGCGTAGCGCCGGTGTAAAAAAAGAAGAAGAAATCAATACAATCGATGTATAAATTAAAGGCTTTCATTTACCGAAAGCCTTATCTTGCTCATTCATTGCCATACAGCCATTAGGTAGTGAATTGGTTTTAAAATAATGAGAAGTGGCCTGACAGTTTATCACTTTTAATATTTAAACCGAGCCACTGCCGACGAATGCTATTCAATTTTACTTACCAAATTATAATTTACTATGAACAAATCCCGCAGAGATTTTATCAGGAATAGTTCCCTCGCCGTTGCCGGTTCTTTTGCTTTGCCACAAATGCTTCGCGCTGCCACAACCGCTACAGAAATGGTGGGTGTGCAACTTTACTCGGTACGCGACGATATGAAAGCCGACCCGATGGCGACACTTAAAAAAGTAGCCGCTGCCGGTTATAAAAATGTTGAACATGCCAATTATGTTGACAGGAAGTTTTATGGCTATTCAGCCACAGAATTTAAAAAGATATTGGCAGACATGGGCATGAAAATGCCGAGCGGACACACCGTAATGCGCACCGACCATTGGGACGCTGCTAAAAAAGATTTTACCGACGAATGGAAATACACGGTTGAAGATGCGGCTACGGTGGGTCAGCATTATGTAATAAGCCCCTGGCTTGATGACTCGCTGCGCAACGATATGACGACCTTTAAAAACTACATGGATGTGTTTAATAAATGTGGTGAGCTATGCAAGAAAAGCGGGATGAAGTTTGGCTATCACAACCACGATTTTGAATTTAGTACGAAGCTCGATGGAAAGATTCTGTACGACCTGATACTGGAAAATACAGATCCTTCGCTTGTAGCACAACAGATAGATATTGGCAACATGCTGCACACAGGCGGTATTGGCTTGGATGTTATGAAAAAACATCCTGGTCGTTTTGAGTTAATGCATGTAAAAGACGAAATCAAAAGCACGAAAGGCGAAATGGGAGGCGATTATGAAAGCACCGTATTGGGTAAAGGTGTAATGCCGGTAAAAACTATACTTGATTATGCAAGAAAAAGCGGCGGCACCACGCAGTTTATCATCGAGCAGGAATCTTACCAGGGGCAAGCACCCATTGATGCTATTAAAGATGATTTGGTGGTGATGAATAAATGGGGTTATAAATAAAAACGGTTTGACAGCATTGTTACAAGAGCGGAAGTATAAATTTACTTCCGCTCTTTTGTTGTGGCATCATTTATAAAGCCGGGAGTAAAAGTTAGTTGATGAAAACCGTATTGTTATTCTTTTCATTATTATTTATGTACCCGTGTAAACGGCAAATAATCCTGTTTTATAACGATAATGGCATAGCTGCACGCAATAAGCAGATGGCTTTGTTAAATGCAGATACAAAGGGTTGGCAGGAGAGGAACATTGTTATTCATACATACCAAACAAGCGAAGAAAAAGAAGCTGCAGGCAAGTGGAATATCAAGCCGGATGCTTCTTTTACATTTATTTTGGTAGGTAAAGATGGTGGCGAAAAAATGAGAACCGATACGGTGGTCAGCCTTGCGCAATTGTACAAAACCATTGACGCGATGCCCATGCGGAAAAAAGAAATGAAAGGGCAGAAGTAAGACGTTTTGTAAATAATAAATTCACTTACACGTACTGTATTTTTCTTTACATAGGCCTTTTTACTTCTATGCCGGCTACCTGCCGTATTATATGGGTGTGAATTTTTTCGCCGGTAGCAACAATCTGGTAAGGCAATGCATTTTGCGGCAAGGGTTTGCCATCCGTTTATCAGCGGGAATAATGGCTTTTGTTGATTGCAATGTATCAGCTTTCGACAAAGCATACACCGCTTTATATGTATCCGCAGCCGTTATCAATACATAACTTCACGCTACATTTTTTTTCACCGAATCTCCCATCTTCACACCCGCTTTTTGCAAAAGGTTCATCAATACAACTCCGCTGTAAGAATGCATATTCACATCATGCGCTTTTACATCAATAGAAATATGCGGCATAGCAGCCATTTCTTCGGTTGAAATTGCTATCGTTTTATTCTCGTCGTTGATGATGGAAATAAAACCATTACTTGCCTGGAAAACAGAAAAGTAAAAGAGAAAGGCTAATAGAATAGCTTCATCATTTGTTTGTGTGTAAGCAACAAATAGCAATGAAAGCGAAGGTAAAACTGATGAGAGCTTAATGCGCGTATGTTGTTTTTCATTTATCCTTCTTCTTCGCCGTAACAACATACGCAGTTCTAAGTTATTTATTCGCTTTTTAAAATTCCTAATATTGCCTTATGACTATCGTTCCGCCTTATTTACAACCTGGTGATGTTATCGGCATTGTTTGTCCGTCGGGTTATATGCCTTACGAGAATATGGAAACATGCCTGGAAGTATTGCAAAAATGGGGATTCCGGATAAAAAAAGGAAAGACATTAGGCTCCCGCTTCAATTACTTTTCCGGCACCGATGAAGAGCGTTTGGCAGACCTGCAGGCGATGATGAATGATACTGAAATAGCAGCTATTTTATGCGCAAGAGGCGGCTATGGATTAAGCCGGATTATTGACGATATTCGGTTTGATACATTTATACAACATCCCAAATGGATCATTGGATATAGTGATATTACCATTCTTCATTCTCACCTTTTCCAGGTTTACAACACGGCATCGCTGCACTCGCCAATGGCAGGTGCTTTTAATGAAGAAGGCGATAAAAATGAGTTTATACAATCGCTTCGCAAAGCTATGCTGGGAGACACTTCCAGCTATTATTGCGAAGCCAATATACTAAATATTCATGGCAACGGAAAAGGTAAATTGATAGGAGGAAACCTTGCACTGCTGGCGCATCTTACCGGTTCAAAAAGCAGCATGGAAACAAAAGGAAATATTCTTTTTATCGAAGATACCGGCGAGTATATTTATAATATCGACCGCATGATCATTCAGCTACAAAGAGCCGGAATGTTAGATGATTTAAGGGGGTTGATTGTTGGTTCATTTACCGATATGAAAGACACCGTCATTCCTTTCGGCGAGTCTGTTTACGAGTCTGTTTATGAAAAAGTAAAAGGGTATAGCTACCCGGTTTGCTTCGGTTTCCCGGTTGGTCATTCAACGCAAAATTATCCACTGAAGCATGGCGTCATTCATACGTTGGAAGTAAGTGAAAAAGGAAGCATTTTAAAAGAAGAAGTATAATCGGTTTTTGTAAAATCGAATCCTGTTTCAGATGAATAACCGGATCACAAATACGCCAATCAATCCAACTACAGATACAATCGTTTCCATAACAGACCATGTCTTAATTGTGTCTTTCAACGATAGGTTGAAGTACTCTTTAAACATCCAGAACCCGGGATCATTTACATGAGAAAACATAAGACTTCCAGCGCCTGTTGCCAACACCATTAAAGCTGGATTTACACCTGTACTTGCAATCATTGGCGCCACTATGCCAGCCGTTGTTAAACCCGCAACAGTAGCGGATCCTACAGCTACGCGAATAAGCGCACTCATACTCCACGCAAGCAATAACGGATTGATAGATAAACTACTCAAGCCTGTCACAATTTGTCCGCTGATTCCGGTGTCAGTAAGAATTTGTTTCAATGCACCCGAGCCACCAATGATTAAAATAATCATCGCCACATCTTTTACCGCTTCTCCTAACGATGACATAACAGCACCAAAGCGTTTACCATTCCTGACACCCAATGTAAACGTGGCAAACAGCACGCTGATAAGCATTGCCATCACAGGCTCGCCAATGGCTTTGGTAAAAGCAGCAGCACTGCTTTGCTCCGGCAAAAGATAAGAAGCAATGGAGCCAAAACCAATTAATAAAACCGGTAAAAATGCAGACAAAAGACTTAAAGAAAGCGACGGCAATTTCTCTTCTTCAATATCCTGCGAAGCAAAGGTCTGCAATGGCTTATTGGTGTATTTTTTAAGCGTGGTGGCATACAGCGGACCTGCAATAATGATAGCCGGAATGGCAATCAAAAAACCATACAATAATGTAACACCCATATCAGCGCCAAACTGCTGCACCAGCGCTACAGGCGATGGATGTGGCGGCAGGTAACCATGCGTAACAGACAGCGCCGATAAAGCTGGCAAACCTATATACACAGCCGATATTTTATAACGAGCCGCAACCGTTATGACAAGTGGAACTGCCAGCACAAAAGCAACGTTGTAAAACAAGGGAACACCGATAATAAAACAAGTAATCACCAATGCCCAAACGATATACTTTTTGCCAAACAATTTGATGAGCCCGGACGAAATACGAAGCGCCGCGCCACTATCAGCTACCAGCTTTCCAAGCATAGCTCCCAAGCCAATTATGATAACGAGGCTTCCCAACAAATCACCAATGCCTTTTTGTATAGAAGTGATGACAGCGCTTACATTCAACCCGCCGCATATGCCAAGCAAAATGGAAACAATCAGGAAAGCGAGAAACGCATTCAGGCGAAGTGGAGCGATGAGAATGACAAGCAATGCAATGGCACTGATGAGAAGCAAATACGTCATGCGATAAAGGTAGGATGAAGTCCCCAACTCCTGAAGGGAATGCGCTCAACCTTAAAGGGAATTATTAACCTGTTCATTTTTTGCAACCGCTTTCTTTTATGAATCAATATTGAAAACACTTACACTGCTAAAAACTGCGTTCAGGGGCGGGTGGCAACCACTCTTTCGGATGCAGGCAAACCTGCAATAATTTATCTTCTTCGCTGCCGGGAACTGGTTGATAATTGTATTCAAAACGAACGGTGGGAGGCAGGCTCATAAGAATACTTTCGGTGCGGCCGTTTGTTTTTAAACCGAATAAAGTACCTCTGTCGTGAACAAGGTTAAACTCGACATAACGACCTCTGCGGATATCCTGCCATTGCTTATTTTGTTCGGTGTAAAACGTGTTTTTTCTTTTATCTGCAATGGGAATGTAGGCATTCATAAACGCATAGCCACAGGCATTAGCAAGATTCATCCATGTGTTTGCATCATGTTTGTCATCAGCTCTTTTGTAGTCGTAAAAAATGCCGCCGATACCGCGCCGCTCGTTGTTCCGGTGCGTGTTTACAAAGTAGTTATCACAGTGTTTTTTATAATCGGGATAGAAGCTTGTATCGAAAGCGTCCAATGCATTTTTGTAAGTCTCGTGAAAATGAATGGCATCTTCTTCAAAGAGATAATAAGGTGTCAGGTCGGTGCCGCCGCCCCACCAGCGATCAATGGTGTTGCCGCTTTCATCGTATAGCTCGAACATACGGTAGTTGGCGTGAACGGTAGGTATAAAAGGATTGATAGGATGAATGACTAAGCTCATGCCACAGGCAAACCAGTTATCGCCATCAATCTTTAAAGCTGTGCGCATAGGTTGTGTGACTTTACCAAACACAACGGAGGTATTTACGCCGCCTTTTTCAAACACATTGCCGTTGGAGATGACGCGTGTTTTGCCGCCGCCGCCTTCTTCACGTTCCCATTTATCTTCAACGAATTTCGCTTTGCCATCACAGGCTTCGAGAGCTGCACATATATCATCCTGTAATTTGTATATGAACGAAATCCATTGTTGTTTGATGTCAGTTTGAATCATGGATGACAGATAAGTTTTGTTAAGGAAAAGGCTTCTTATTAAAACATCATTTTGGTGTTAGCCACAGATTGCTTCGTTCCTCGAAATGACGTGCTGCCGCTTCATTAAATGTATAATTACTCAGTATTTCCTTCTTGTTTTTGTGGTTGAATAAAAATGCTCAATCATTGCCCGGAACCTTGATGTGTGATTCTTGTTTCTCTTTACTTAAAAGAGAAACAAGAACAAATCTTCGGTTGCAACTGTCGATCACAAAAGAGACGGACGATGATTACCAAAAGAAAAAAAGATGGCTTACAAAACCTGCCGGCTATGCGTTTTCGTTTACAATCGGTGTTGTGGTTACAATAGTTGTTTCACCGGTTGTTCTTTCTGTTACCGCTTTCTTCGGGAAGAACTTTGATTGCCATAATAAAATGGCAATCACGCCGATGGAAATGGAAGCGTCTGCCAGGTTGAATACCGGGCTAAAGAACACAAAATCCTGACCGCCCCAAACGGGAACCCAGGAAGGAAAATGCGATTCGACAAGCGGGAAATACAGCATATCAACAACCTGCCCGTGAAGAAAGCCTGCATAGCCGCCGCCTTTGGGAAGCATAACTGCAATGTTGCGGACAAAATAGTCGCTGTTATCGAAAATAAGACCGTAAAACATGCTGTCAATCAGGTTGCCGGCAGCGCCTGCAAAAATGAGTGCCGCACACATGATGAAGCCCGGATGGTATTTCTTTTTGATAATAATCCGCAAGTAAAAAATGCCGAGAATAACAGCTACTAAACGGAACAGTGTGAGAATGATTTTGCCCCACTCGCCGCCAAATTTCCAACCCCAGGCCATGCCTGGATTTTCTACAAAATGCAGAAAGAAAAAGTGACCGAGCACAGAGCGTTCTTCACCCAGAAAATAGTGCGTTTTAATAAAGATTTTAAGTGCCTGATCGGCTAAGAGTATGAGTAGTATAAGCGAGGCAACCTGCCATCCTTTTTTCATGTAATAGATAATAAGCTGCGAAGATAAATTTTTTGAAATAAGTGCTCCATCAGTATGCAACAGCCGAATGTTAAATATTGAAACTGCTGCTTCGGCTTCTAAACCAGCTATCCAATGGCACGTTTCATGTCTTTGAAATAAAAACAATTATGAAAAAGTTCATGTATGCAGCGTTTGCTATTATAGCCATGACATCGGCTTACAGCTGCTCTTCCGGTCATTATGTATCGGCACGGCCGGATGCCGTTTTCGAAACCCGCCCGGCATCTCCGGGAGCCAATTACAGCTGGATTGACGGAGATTATTACTGGCGCGGCGGGCGTTATAATTATCGACAGGGCTATTGGGTAAGGCCAAGAGTTGGCAGAACCTGGCATTCCGGTTCATGGGCACAGTCGCCACGTGGTTATCAATGGCACCGTGGCGGTTGGAGAAGATAAGCGATTTATTTTTCGATTAGCGAATCATCTATTTTATATGCCCCGATTTCTGATAAAGAGGCCGGGGCATTTTCGTCGTCTGCCGTTACAGTTATTTTACGTGCCTCGACAGAAGGAAAAGTAAGAATGCGTTTACGACCAATGGTTGTGCCTTCTATTTGCTTTACGATCCGATTTTGTTCATCATAAATGGATATATGGAAGCGGGCAATGTTTTGACCTTTGTCAAGCCATTCTTTTAGCACGATGCAGTTCAGCGCAGTTGGCTTTGTCAAGTCAACTTTTACTGAATCATTTTGTTTAATGATTGCATAGGTCGCATCATTTTCATCTGTAAGAAATGAAATATTTTTATTTACCGCCGAGACTACTTTAGCACCTTTAAAAAGGTTGCTGGCAAAGCTTTCTCCGCGTTTCGCTTTAAAATCAATCAAAGCGGTTGAATCGTAAGAAGAGAATAAGCCGCGGCGATCAGGCGGCACATTTAAAAGGAGCGCTGCGCCTCTGCCAACAGATTTGAGATACAACCCGAATAATTCATCGCCCGTCTTCACGGCTGTATCTTCTGCAGAATGATAAAACCATCCGGGACGAATGCTGACATCGCACTCAGCAGGTATCCAGGCTTTGCCGTAACGGTTGCCGGTGTTAAGTGTATCCTGCGAAGGCGCGCCGGCTCCGCGTGTAAAATTAGCGGTATCTAAGGTGTTCCAGTTGGTTTCGCCGGCAATGCCTTTCTCATTGCCGACCCAGCGAATGTCGGGACCAATATCGCTGAACACTGGCGTGTTTGGTGCAATGGTTCGCATCGTTTGTTCAAATGTTTTCCAGTCGTATAGTTGCTTCTTACCATTCGGCCCTTCGCCATTCGCTCCGTCCCACCAAAACTCGAAATAAGGACCATAACGGCTCACCACTTCTTTCATCATGTTAATGTAAACCTGGTTGTATTCATCGGTTCCGTACTTCGGATGGTTTCTATCCCATGGCGAAAGATAGACGCCCATCTTCAATCCATATTCTTTACAGGCAGTTTGCAGCTCTTTTAATACATCGCCTTTGCCGTTTCGCCAGTTGCTTTCTTTTACGGTGTGTGTACTATACTGGCTTGGCCACAAACAAAAACCATCATGATGTTTTGCTGTTAAGATGATGCCTTTCGCACCTGCCGCTTTTGCGATGCGGCACCATTGGCGGCAGTCTAAATTCGTTGGGTTAAATACTTCTTCCTTCTCGCTGCCTTTGCCCCATTCGAGATCGGTGAATGTGTTGGGACCAAAATGAACAAAGAGATAAAACTCCATGTCGGACCATTGCTTTTGCCGCTCGGATGGTTTGGGTTGAGATGAGGTTTGGCAAAAGGTGACTGATGAAAAAAGTATAAGAAATGCTGATAAAAATGTAACTGAAACTAACTTCATATCAACTATAATTTATTGTTGCTGATTTTGTTTATAAATTATAACTCAAAAACTGAATGCTGATAACTGACCGCTTTTTATTCCTCAATATACACCCGTTTCACGCGCTGACTGATGCCAGTTAATATCTCGTAGGCTATGGTTCCGCATTGCTTTGCTACTTCCTGCACAGTAATGTTATTACCAAACACTTCTGCTTCATCGCCTTCTTTTACACCTTCAATACCGGTAACATCCACCATCGTCATATCCATGCAAACAGTGCCCGCAACCGGCGCTTTTTTTCCCCTGATAAAAACGAAACCATTGCCGTTACTCAACCTGCGGCTAAAGCCATCGGCATAGCCAATCCGGAGTGTAGCAATGAGTGAATCGCGATGTAATACACCGCGACGATTATAGCCAACAGTATCTTCTTTTTTTACTTTGCGCAATTGTGCAATGGTAGTTTTTAAAATGCAAACCGTTTGCAGTTGCAACTGGTGTTCGGCTGCACTGTCAACACCATACATACCAATGCCAAGCCGCACCATATCAAGCTGAATGTTTGGGTGGCGGAAGATAGCAGCCGAGTTAGCAATATGACGTATGAAAGAGTAACCCAAAGCCTGTTGCAACTGGTTGCAGCAACGGTCGAACACTTCATATTGATGAAGCGTAAAGGCATCTTCTTCTCTCGCTTCGCTGGCAGCCAAATGACTTAGCACAGATTTAATAGCAAGCCGGTTTGTGCTTTGCAAAAAAGTAATGAGATCGGGTACATCATCCTCTTCAAAGCCGAGGCGATGCATGCCTGTATCAAGCTTAATGTGAACAGGGTATTGCTGAATGCCTTGCTGCATCAGGTATTTATCGAACGCGCGAATGATGTGGAAAGAAAATAGTTCAGGCTCCAGGTTCGATTCTACAATCACTTCAAAAGCTGCTTCATCTACATTCAATACAAGCACCGGCAAACTAATGCCGCGTTTTCTTAATTCTGTACCTTCATCGGCATAAGCCACGGCGAGATAATCTACTTTATGAAACTGAAGCACATTGGCTACTTCAGCGCTGCCGCTGCCATAGCCGCCGGCTTTTATCATCGCCATCAGCTTTACGCCGGGGCTAAGCTGTTGCTGGTATTGACGAAGATTGTGAGAGAGCGCCGTCATATTGATTTCCATCACTGTGCTGTGTACTTTTTCTACCAGTTCAGCCACGATGGTTTCGAAGCGAAAGCGCCTGGCGCCTTTTAATAAAATCACTTCGTTGCGAAATTGTATTGTATTAAAATGATCGAGAAAACCCTTTGTCGTTATGAAGTGACTGGTGCGCATGATTTTGCTTTTCAATAGCTTCTGCAGGCGATGCCAGTTTTCACCAATTGTAATAACGCGGTTTATCTTTTTTGTACTTAGTACATCGGCAATCTGTTTGTAAATTTTATCATTTACCTGCATGGCAAAATCTGATAAAATAACCGTTTTGGTTGCATACTGATGTTGTTGTAACAGCACATCAAGCGCAATATTGAAAGAGTTGATATCGAAGCTATAGCTGTCGTTAATGACTGAGCAACCATTGATGGCTTTCACCAGTTGCAGCCGCATGTTTACAGGCTGTAATTGTTGAATGCGTTTTACTATCTCTTTAGTTGCAATACCGAGATGCAAACAAACACACCAACAAACAATAGCATCTTCTACGGATGCATCATCTGTAAATGGAATTGATAAAGCTTTTTTCCTGCTTTTGTATAAAGCTGTTATTAGTGTTTGCTGCGATTGTTTTTCGAATGATAAAATCTGTAGTTGACTGCCCTCCGATTTGCCCCATGAAAAATGCTTTGGCTTTTGTAGCTGGCTTACTTCATTGCGGATAATATCATTGTCGTTATTGAAAAAAAGGATATCAGCTTCTGCAAACAGTTGCGCCTTCTCTCTTGTCTTTTGTTCAAGACCAGTAAAGTTTTCGCCGTGCGCTTCGCCAATATTTGTGATGATGCCAATAGTTGGTTTTATAATGCTCTGCAAAGCCGCCATTTCGTCTGGTTGCGAGACGCCGGCTTCAAAAATGGCAAGGTTGTAATCGCTGGTCATTTGCCAAACACTAAGCGGCACACCAATCTGCGAGTTATAGCTGCGCGGGCTTCTGATGATGTTATAATCAGGAATCAATAACTGGTTCAGCCATTCTTTTACAATTGTTTTTCCATTGCTGCCTGTGATGCCGATAACCGGATAAAAAAAATGGGCGCGATGCCATGCGGCCAGCGATTGCAGAGCCGTAAGCGTGTTGCCTGTTATCAGAAAGTTTGCTTCGGGGAATTTATAAAAATCGGGTTCGTTTTTTACTACAAAATTTCTGACGCCCTGGTTATATAATTCGTCGATAAACTGGTGCCCGTCGCGGCGCGATGAAGTGAGTGCGAAAAACAAAGACGTAGACGGAAAGGCAATGCGGCGGCTATCTGTAAGCAGGTGTTCAATGATAGTTGTGTCATCATGTATAAAAGATTTTACTTCAAGCACACCGGCAATATCTGTAATAGAATACAACGTCTTTTTGTAGCAAAATAAGGTGTAATTTCTGGAAGAAAGCATATTGAAATAATGAGGTAAGATGTCTTTTTGAAATGTTCTTTTTCGCTTTGAGAAAAGCCCAATCATTGCCCGGAACCTTGATGTGTGCGACGCAACTGCCGATTACAAATGTGACGGACGATGATTACCAAAAAATGTATTTTGTATTTTTTATTTAAATTGAGCACAGACTTGAAAACAGCTAACGCAAACTGTTCCGACTGAAGAATTGGCTAATGTTTTTTTAACCCGCGGCAATCATTCTTTTCTTATATCCTTGCACAATAGCGGAATCATTTTAGTTATAGTTCGCAACTGTACTGATAGATAACGGTTGATTAAATTTATTGATTACATGGATTGGTATGAAGAAGAAGTGAAGCAAGTAGTGACGAAAAGAGAACACATGCCTTATGTGCCGGTGACGGTGTTTTACGGCAGTTCTACTATCCGCTTGTGGGAAAATATGTACGAGGATTTTAAAACTTTTTTGCCTGTCAATTTAGGCTTTGGCGGTTCTACGCTGGAAGCTTGTGTTTACTATTTTGACTGGCTGGTGAAGCCTGTGCAAGCAGCGCATAAAATTGTTTTATACGCTGGTGATAATGACCTCGGCGATGGTCGCTCGCCCGAAGAAGTGCTTCTCTTTTTTAAGCAATTAAAAGATCTGCTCACTGAAGATTTTCCGGATGTTGCGTGTTATTATATTTCTATTAAGCCCAGCATCAGCCGCTGGAACATCAACGGGAATATCAAACTTGCCAACGCATTGATCCGGGATGAAATTGAAGCATCAGGCAACCCATTTTCATATATCAACATCTATGATGACATGTTAGGAGATGATGGTTATCCCAATGCTGACCTTTACGAAGAAGACGGACTTCATTTATCACCAAAAGGATACGAAGTGTGGAAAGAAATTTTACTGGCACAGGTTTTTAATCAGTAGCCGGGTTGCGCTCAAATAAATACACCTATGAATCGCGAATACCACAGTTGGTACAGCAAGCACATAAATAAAGAAATTGAAATGCTGGTGTTCGGTTATGCCGGAATTCCTGTCTTGTTTTTTCCTACCCGCACAGCGCATTTTTACGATTACGAAAACTGGAAGATCATTGAGTCGATGCAGGATAAAATTGATGCCGGTTACCTGCAGGTATTTTGTGTTGACAGCACCGATGCTGACAGTTTTTATAATGCTGATATACCGCCATCAGAAAGAATATTGCGATACACTTACTATGAAAGTTATATTATGTATGAGGTATTGCCTTTTATTAAAAAGAAAAACAAAAGCAATTACCGGATACTTGCCGGCTGCAGCTTAGGCGCATATCACGCCATGAATATAGGGCTGAAGCATCCGCAGCATTTTCATAAAATTGTAGGTATGAGCGGGCGGTATGACTTGAGCCAAAGCGTAGGCAACTTCAGGGATTTGTTTGATGGCTACATGGATGAAAATATTTACTTCAACACGCCCACGATGTTTGTTCCGAACATAGAAGACCCGAAGATTATACGGGCGCTAAAAAGAATGAAAATTGTTTTTGTGATTGGGAAGGAAGATCCTTTTTTTGATAGCAATGTATTGCTGAGTAATGCGCTGTCTGAAAAGTGCATTTGCAATACATTATACGTATGGAATGAAGAAGCGCATCGTCCGCGGCATTGGCGTGTGATGGTGCGGATGTATATCTGATAAACTGAACTATTAGCCCTTTAATACAACGATCTGTTGATATTAAAGGGCTGTATTCTATCAGCAATGTCCCAAAGCCCAATATAGAACAACGAATAAAAGAATTGTTCCTAAACAGCCGCCGCCCCAGCGATAAGCTCCATAGCCAGCTAATAAAGTACGTAACCAGTCGCGCATGATTTGTAGATTTTAAGTAAGTATTTAAACAAGCAATAACAAAGATTGCGCTAAAGATTTTCAGAGAATAATTATTCGCAATGAAGAATGAACTCTACTCTTCCGGTTTCTTATTTTCAGCGTCTGCAATAATTTTCTTTTTGCTCTGCGGTTTCTTTTTCTCTTCCTCACCCAATAACAAACCCCACGGTTTTAAGGTTTCAATGCGATCAAAAACAATCTTGGATATTGCAATTACCGGTATCGAAAGAAACATTCCGGAGATGCCCCACATCATTTCGCCAATAATAACACCAAGCACTGTTATCAATGCATTAATACGAACTTTAGAACCCACCATCACAGGAAGAATAACATTACTGTCAATCAGGTGCACCACGATATATACGATGGCTACCAAGAGCACTTTGGAAGCCGCTGCGCCGGTTGCAAATGTGATAAATGTACCAATGGCAAGCGATGTAAAAATACCTATGTAAGGAACGAGGTTAAAGATGCCCGTGATAAGACCCAACAGCACCGCATACTTTACGCCGATAATGAGAAAAGCAATGCAGCACACTGAAGAAACAATCAGCACTTCAATTAAAAGCCCCAGAATATATTTGCGCACAATGTATTGCACCTGTTCAGCCACATCATACACCGTTACTGAATTTTCTTCTTTAAAAACAGCGATTAAAAACTTCAAAAGATGATGGCGGTATAAAATAAAGAAGAAGGTATAAATCATAGTGAACACAAGAAACAAAAGGATGCCTGACAGTGAAGCTACCGTAGCCCCAATGACCGTTGAGCTTGAACTCAGCACTTCAGTGGTTGCTTTATTTACATAGCTCATTTGTTCTTTTACATTTATATTTATTGTCTTCTCTATCCATTGCTGCAGGTTGCCTATTGTGATGTCAATCTGCTGTTGAAACTGTGGCCAATCCTGCGCCAGCCGCGAAAATTGCGATCCCAGAATATAAAACAAAAGAAACAAAGCGGCTACCAATAATATAACCGATAAGCCAGCCGCAGGTCCGCCGGGCAAACGTAATTTCCTTTCGAAAAAATTCACAAGCGGCAACAGTGCTACAGAGAATAAGAGCGAAAAAATAAGCGGCGATAATATTTCTTTAGCTTCTATAGAAATATAACCTAATGCAATCAGGCTAAACAGAACCAAAGCCAGCTTTACATAGAATGGCAGCGCTCTTGATAATGACGGCGTCATGGTGTATTCAGATAATTTGTGGTGTAAATCCGGTTGCTATGATTTCAATTTTGAAGCCATAATTTTGGTATGTAAAAAAGAGTGGAAGGCGTGTTGTAAGGAAGCAATCGTGCTAATCAATTTTAAAATACAAAATACAATTTTGGTAACCATCGTTTGCGTGTCAGTTAAGCTGCGGTTGCTGCCATTCCTGCTTCGATACGCAGGAATGCTCCCATCAACGTTCAGGGCATTGACGGCACTTTTACCGAAGGAAATAAGAATCTTATTTCCAAAAAGATTCATTACAAAGCAACGCTGGTTGCTGATTTTTATCACTTATTATTTTAACTGTTGAAATATGACTGAGCCAATACCAGTAACCGTTTTAGCACGAAAAGATGCGATTACTGCCGACTTTCTTACACTGGCAGATAAGCATATAGATGATCTGTTGCAAAGCCGCGTGCACCGTAAATTTCATGCAAAAGATTTTGGTGCTTTGCTGTTTGTGCATCCTCGTCATCTTACCAATACCATCAAGCTTACCACCGGCAGATCGCCCTGCGATATTGTGGAAGAAAAAATGATAACCGCAGCGATAGAATTGCTTACAAATACTCAACGTTCCGTTTCGGATATCGCCTGTCAGCTTGGATACAATGAAGCTACCAACTTCATCAAATTCTTTAAAGGTATCACCGGCACCAGTCCGCTTCAATATCGCAAACAGCATAAGAAAAACTGAAGCTTGCATTATTTTCAGATTGAAAGTCTCTCATAATTTTGCCTTTCATTTTTAAAATAAAAGATATGGCAAACACAAAAGGAATTGTTTTGATTACCGGCGGCAGCCGCGGATTGGGCAGAGATATGGCGCTTAGCGTAGCAGCAAAAGATCTCGATGTTATTCTTACTTATAACAGCAAGAAAGACGAAGCAGAAGCCGTTGTAAAAGAGATAAAAGCAAAAGGAGTGAAAGCAGCTTCCCTGCAGTTGGACGTTTCCGAAACAGGCGCATTTCCAATGTTCATTGAGCAGGTAGAAAAATTATTGAAAGATGAATTCGGGGCTGATAAAATCAATTACCTCGTTAACAATGCAGGCACAGCGTTATATTCACTTATAACCGACATGACTGAGCCGCAGTTTGATGACGTAATGACTATTCATGTAAAAGCGCCTTATTTCCTGACTCAAAAAATGCTGCCTGTTATTGCTGATGGCGGTGGCATTGTCAACATTTCATCAGGGCTTGCCCGGATGACTTACCCCGGCTCTTCCGCTTATGCGGCTATGAAAGGAGCTATGGAAGTGGTAACGCGCTACCAGGCAAAAGAATTTGGCAGCCGCGGTATTCGTTCTAACATCGTTGCGCCGGGTGCCATAGAAACCGATTTTGGCGGCGGCAGGGTTCGTGATAATGAAGAACTGAATAAACAAATTGCCACAAACACGGCATTAGGCCGCGTTGGATTGCCGCACGATATCGGCAGTGTCGTTGCTTTTCTTTGCACAGAAGATGCAAAATGGGTAAATGCACAGAGAATCGAAGTGTCAGGTGGACAAGGTTTATAATCGAAGTAGAATTATTTATCAAAATAAGAGCGGGCTATACGTATAGTCCGCTCTTATTTTATCTAAAGTCAATAAGTTGTAAAACGAATAATCGATTCCGAAAATTAAAAGGTGTTAAATCGTTACGCTGTTTTCTCTTCAGGCAAAGGCGGGTATTTCATGTTCAAGGCGTCAAGTGTATCTAAAAGTGTTTTAGCAATCAAGTATTCCTTATACCAGTTTTTATCCGCCGGTACAAGTGTCCATGGAACCTCATTGCAATGTGTAAATACATCTTCATACATGCGAACATATTCATCGCGCAATGCTATTTCCTTATAGTCATTCACGTCGTATTTCCAATGCTTCGATGGCTTATCCACGCGCTCCTGAATCCGCTTTTCCTGTTCTTTTTTTGATGTGTGTAGATAGAACTTCAGTATCTGTGTATAATTATCCTTATGAAGCAAATGCTCAAATGCATTGATAGATTTCATGCGATGTTTTGCCATCTCATCGCTGCACCATTTATGAACGCGCGTCACCAATACATCATCATAGTACGAGCGGTTGAAAATCTCTATCATTCCTTTGGCAGGTGTGTGCAAATGCGCGCGCCAAAGAAAGTCGTGCGCCTTCTCTTCTTCCGTTGGCACATTAAACGAATGCACCTGTATACTGCGTGGGTTAAAATGACTAAATACATTCTTCAGTACGCCATCTTTACCGCTTGCATCCATGCCTTGTAAGATGATAAGCACCGAATGTTTTTTATTCGCGTAAAGCAAGTTTTGTAGCTCAGCCAGCTTTTCAAGTATCGCTTCTGTTTTCTTTTTTGTGGCTGCTTTCTGCCAGCCTTTTGGAGGCTCTGTATCCATTTTGTGAAGAGAAATATTCATATAATTTCCTACTAAGAAAATTAAATGCCAGTGATTTTTTTTAAGTGATAGCAAAGTCGTTTATAATTTGTTCAGCTTGTAGTAACCAATGTGCAATTCGTCTTCGGCCGGGTGGCTTGTTTTGGTTATGGAAATTTCGTATTTCTCTTTCAAAAGAGTTGATAAAATATCGGTTATCTCATACACATCATCTACATCCACGCCGTACTTGTCATCAATATGCGAAGTAGCTCCGGGATACCCTGTGTGTTTGTAAAAAGCTGTCTGTTTTGCCTGGCGAATCGCTTCGCCTTTATCCGGCGATACAGTCAGCATTTTATAATGATATTCTTCAAACTCGCCACGCTTGTATCCACCTAAATTGAGAAAAAATAACTTTACTGAAGAAGTTTGCTGCATTGAATTTACTTTCTCGATAACAGCAATCTTATAATTATTTACTGTAGTCACTTCGCGCCACGCATCAATATGAATGCGACCTTCCGCTTCCGGCCAATAAGCAATAATATCGGGCACCAGATATTTTACTTCATCAGCAATTCCAAAGAAAATATCATGTTGTTCAATATGCCTGCCTTTTGGCGTCGCTCCAAGGATCAGCATAAACAGTTTTGCCATTAATTTTTTCGGTAAAGAAATACTTTTTCCGCTATCGCAATACGCAATTCTGGTTTGATTTTTTTTGGTAATATGCCAGTTAGAAATGCAACACAAAATAAAGTTTTGGTAACCATCGTCCGCCACTTTTGTGATCGGCTGTTGTGTTTCTTGCGTGTCGAAGCAGCAAGAATTCTCTCATCAGCGTTCAGGGCAATGATTGAGATTTTATCAAAGCAATAATCAAATGACTTATGGCTGAATTTTATACAAGTTGCAGCAATTATAAAATTGTAGTTTACAGTAACGAATATTAGCTTAACCACAATTGAAATCTGATACAAGCGATGTGCGTTGTCATAATTTTTAAGCCATCGTTTTCATAAATCTCAACTTCAAAATCCAAATCATTTTCCTCCTGCTATCTTTGCAAACTAACAATTGTAAGCGCGATGATTTCCACAGAAAATAACTTAGGTTGGCTACAACAGAAATGGGATGAAGTAAAAAGCAAAAAAGAAAAAGTTTACTTAGGTGGCGGGCAAAAATCTATCGACAAACAACACGAAAAAAACAAGCTGACAGCCCGCGAGCGCATTGCATATTTATGTGACAGTGACAAGCCATTTACAGAAATCGGAACGCTTGTAGGATACGAAATGTATGAAGAATATGGTGGCTGTCCGTCAGGTGGAACGGTTGCTGGTATTGGCTATGTAAGCGGCAGGCAATGCGTGGTTGTGGCTAACGATCAAACCGTAAAAGCAGGCGCGTGGTTTCCTGTTACTGCCAAAAAAAATCTGCGCATGCAGGAGATAGCCATCGAAAACAATCTGCCTGTTATTTACCTCGTTGATAGCGCCGGTGTGTTTCTTCCTATGCAGGATGAAATCTTTCCTGACAAAGAGCATTTTGGCCGCATGTTTCGCAATAATGCGAAGATGAGCGCCATGGGAATTACACAAATCGCAGCCGTGATGGGCGCTTGCGTGGCTGGCGGCGCTTATCTTCCTATCATGAGCGATGAAACCTTAATGGTGGAAGGCAATGGTAGTATTTTTCTGGCAGGTCCATATCTTGTAAAAGCGGCTGTTGGTGAGAACGTGGATGCCGAAACATTAGGTGGCGCAACAACGCATAACAGCATCAGCGGCATTGCCGATTATAAGTTTGAAACGGAGCAGGAATGCCTTGATTACATAAAGAAACTGGTAAGTAAAATCGGTGCATCACAAACATCTGGTTTCAATCGCATTGATGCCATTGCGCCTTCAAAAGAAGCTGATGCTTTGTATCATATTTTATCAGCCAATAACAGTAAGCCTTACAATGTTTTGAATGTGATTGAATGTCTTGTTGATGCAGACAGTTTCGATGAGTTTAAAGCAGATTATGGCAAAACAATCGTTTGCGGTTATGCACGTGTTGATGGCTGGGCGGTTGGTATTGTTGCCAATCAAAGGCTGGTTTTGAAAAGTGGTAAAGGCGAAATGCAGATGGGCGGCGTGATATATAATGATAGCGCTGATAAGGCTGCCCGCTTTATTATGAATTGTAATCAGAAGAAAATTCCGCTCCTGTTTTTGCAAGACGTAACCGGCTTTATGGTAGGCAGCCGCAGCGAGCACAGCGGTATAATAAAGGATGGTGCGAAGCTGGTAAATGCCGTATCAAATTCTGTCGTTCCCAAGTTCACCATAATCACCGGAAATTCTTATGGCGCCGGTAATTATGCCATGTGTGGAAAGGCTTATGATCCTCGTTTGATATTTGCGTGGCCGTCCGCAAAAATTGCAGTGATGGGCGGCGAGCAGGCTGCTAAAACATTGCTTCAAATACAGGTGGCTTCCATGAAAGGAAAAGGTAAAGAAGTAAGCGCAGAAGAAGAGCAGAATTTATTGAATGAAATAAAAGGACGTTACGAAAAACAAACCACGCCTTACTATGCAGCGGCAAGGCTTTGGGTAGATGATATTATTGACCCGGCACAAACAAGGCTGATCATTTCTGAAGGCATTGCAGCAGCGAATAACAACCCGAAAATGGAAGAGTTTAAGATGGGTGTTGTGCAAGTGTAAACAACAGAGATATTATGTAGTAAGAGTAAGTTGCAATCTACAAATGAATACTCACTTTCAAAATTTTATGCAGATTATTTCTCTTGATTATTCTAATAATCTGTGTTTATCTGCACAATTTATCAGCGTTTTCTGAGTGAAAATTATTTTCAGCGGAGACCTTACTACAAGTGAATCAACTGGTGCGTTTGTTTAATAATACCCATCACAAACGTGCTTTGCACATGACCGATATTTTCCGACGCGCTTAGTTTATTGACATGAAAATCATAATAGTCATTCATGTCTTTACAAACCACTTTCAATAAAAAATCAAACTCGCCGGATATGCTGTAACACTCCACGACTTCTATTAACTCATTGATGGTTTTAATAAATTTTACACCCGCCGTTTTACTATGTTGTTTTAAGGAGACATGGCAAATGACCATCAGCGATTTATTCACTTTTACATGGTCAACCAATGTAACGTATTGTGTAATCACGCCACTGGCTTCCATTTTCTTAATCCGTTCATGAACCGGCGTGGTGCTTAAGTGCGTTTTGGCAGCAATCTCTTTCACCGTCATGTGCGCGTTCTGCTGAAGAAGATGCAGGATAGCAAAGTCCTTTTTATCAAGTGAAAATTCAGGTGTAGCTGAATTTTCTTTTTGATTCATTTTAGCCATAGTTAACCTTGTATTTATTCTTTTAGAAAGATGAAAAAAGAATTTTATCCTAAATTCCAAAAAACGAAAAGTAAATTATTCTGTTGAAATACTTTTGCAATCAAAATAAAAATTATGTCAACACTTACCAAATCCATTGATTTGAGTATGCCTTATAAAGTTGCTGATATCTCATTGGCAGCCTGGGGCAGAAAAGAAATCCGTCTTGCCGAAGCTGAAATGCCGGGCCTGATGTCGATCCGTGAAGAATACAGCGCTTCGCAGCCTTTGAAAGGTACACGCATTGCAGGCTGTCTCCACATGACCATTCAAACTGCTGTATTGATTGAAACACTGGTTGCTCTTGGCGCGGAAGTTAGATGGAGCTCATGTAACATCTTTTCAACGCAAGATCACGCAGCAGCAGCTATTGCAGCGGCTGGTATCGGTGTATTTGCATGGAAAGGTCAATCACTGGAAGACGCTGACTGGTGCATTGAGCAGACATTATTTTTTGGCAGCACCGACAATCCGTTAAATATGATTCTTGACGATGGTGGCGATCTTACCAACATGGTTCTGGACAAATATACCGAACTGGCTCAGTACGTAAAAGGCATTTCGGAAGAAACCACAACAGGCGTTCACCGCTTGTATGAAAGAGTAGCCAAAGGCACGCTGCCAATGCCTGCTATCAATGTGAATGATTCGGTTACCAAAAGCAAGTTCGACAACAAATATGGTTGCAAGGAAAGTTTGGTAGATGCCATTCGCCGCGCTACCGATATCATGCTTGCCGGTAAGGTTGCAGTTGTAGGTGGTTATGGTGATGTAGGTAAAGGTTCGGCTGCTTCGCTGCAGGGTGCAGGCTGTCGTGTTATTGTTACCGAAATAGATCCTATCTGCGCTTTGCAGGCTGCTATGGATGGCTTTGCCGTAAAGAAAATGGAAGATGCTGTGAAGGAAGCTGACATTATTGTAACAGCCAGCGGTTGCCGCGACCTGATTACTGAAAAGCATTTCCGTGCTATGAAGGACAAAGCTATCGTTTGTAACATTGGTCACTTCGATATTGAAATTGATATGGCTTGGTTGAATGATAATTACGGTGATACAAAAGATACCATCAAGCCACAGGTTGATTTGTATAATATTGATGGTAAAGAAGTTCTTATACTGGCTGAAGGCCGCCTTGTAAATTTGGGTTGCGCTACCGGTCATCCTTCTTTCGTAATGAGTAATTCATTCTCTAACCAGGTATTGGCGCAGATTGAATTGTGGACAAACGGTGATGCTTACGAAAACAAAGTGTATGTATTACCAAAGCATCTGGATGAAAAAGTTGCCCGTCTTCACTTAGCTAAAATTGGTGTTGTGTTGGATGAGTTAACAGACACACAAGCTGGCTATCTCGGCATTAGTAAAGAAGGTCCGTTTAAGTCAGATTTGTATCGTTATTAGTATTTTTATATCAATAAAAAAACCAGCAACATGTTGCTGGTTTTTTTATTGATAATTGTTTCGAAATTTTTTACACCGGTTGCTTCGTTTGTTGACCATTCCCATTGGCAGGCTGCCCATTGCCAGTCATTTTTACCAACCCCATCAGTTGCTGCATGCTTTTTTGCATACCATCTGTACTGCCATCCAGAAAAATTACATTGCCATTTCCATACTCTGCAAAATTTTTGATGGCTTCTGTCCACATGCTAAAGAGAATCACATTAGTATCCAGGTTTGCCTGTTTCATTTCTTCAGCCGCATTGCTCATGCCTCGTGCTACTTCCTCCCGGAATAAAGCCACACCCTGACCACGAAGACGCGCCGCTTCGCGTTCCGCTTCAGCAGCTATCTTAATGGCATTACCTTCAGCTTCTGCACCTTTTGTTTTTGTAATTAATAAAGCTTGTCCTTCGTTTTCTGCAGCAGCTTTCAGGTTGTTGCTGGCCACCACGCGGCTCATGCTATCCATTACCTGTTTGTCAAATGTGATATCGTTGATTTGAAGGTCCTGCAAATGATAGCCCCATTCTTCTAGTGAATGATCAATCTGGTCTTTCACATACTCAACAATTTCTCTTCGTAATAATAAAATTTCCGCTTGTTTTTTTGTGGCTACAAAAGCACGGATCGATCCTTCAACGGTTCGTATCAAAGCCTGCATCAAATCTTTTTCAGAAATAAATTTGAACGCAACTTTTACAATCGTTTGTTCATTTTGATCAATAACCGAATACAACAACATGCTTTTAAAATACACGTTTGCCTGGTCAACAGTTACTGCCTGAAACTCCAGTTCTACAGAACGGTTCTGAATACTGATGCGGCGATAAATTTGTTCCAGTATCGGTATTTTAAAGTTTAATCCCGGGCGCAGAACGCGGCGATATTTACCAAACATGGTTACAACAGAAACAGTTCCCTGCTGAACAGTAACCAGCCCGCTGAATATGATAAACAAGATGACAAGAAGCCACCAGTAGTTTGCAAAAAATTCCATGGTTTACAATTTTGAGGCAAGGTAATGAAAGAAAGAATCAGGCTGGTATAAGTTGGTTGTTTTGTAAAATGTATTAACGGGTTATATTGATACGCAACTATTTTATTCTTCAAGGCTGCTTTGCTTACAACATAATGTTACTGCTTCATTGCGATAAATGCAAGGCGATTTGCGAAGCGTTTCATTTGTATATAATCCATCAACCCTTACCTTCATCTTTCTTTACACTCAAATAATGTCTATGAAAAAGTTCTCATGGTTGTTCTTTATTCCGGTTTTGTTCTCTTTTGCTTACGGTAAATATCATGTGCCTAAAGAAGAATGGTATACGCTTTTCGATGGCAAATCGCTCAATGGCTGGAAGGTGGGCGACAATGCCGAAACCTTTAGCGTGAAAGATGGAGAAATTGTAGTGCATGGCAACACAGCTCACTTATTTTATGTAGGCGATGTAATGAACCACAACTTCAAAAACTTTGAATTCAGCGCGCAGGTGAAAACGATGCCCGGCGCTAATTCCGGTATCTATTTTCACACGCAATACCAGGCAAGCGGCTGGCCCTCAAAAGGCTACGAAGTACAGGTGAATAATTCGCATACCGACTGGCGTCGCACCGGTAGTTTATATGCTGTAGAAGATGTGAAAGAGCAGCTTGTGAAAGACAGCGTTTGGTTTACCGAAAAAATAAAAGTAGAAGGAAAGCATGTACAGATTTGGGTCAATGATAAAAGGACTGTAGACTACACAGAACCTGATAATGTACAGCGTTCCGACAATATGAAAGGTCGTGTTATTTCAGGCGGCACTTTTGCTTTGCAAGGGCACGATCCTAACAGCATTGTTTACTTTAAAGACATCAAAGTAAAACCATTAGCCGATTAATGGATTCAAACATTCTTACAAGCCTGTCATCAATTATGGCAGGCTTTTTTGTTTACAGTATTGCGTTTTATTTTTTGGTAAAACGACTCTTCTTTTATCATCAAACAAAAATTATTAATCATGCGCTACCATATTCTTGCTTCCGATTATGATGGCACCATTGCCCATCACGAAACCGTATCTGATGAAACGGTTGAAAAGCTGAAAGAACTGAAAACATCAGGACGAAAAATTGCCTTGGTTACGGGTCGTGAAATGCCCGACCTGGAGCGCGTGTTTCCCGCCTTCAAGGTGTTTGATTATATCGTTGCTGAAAATGGCGCTTTAATATACAATACATCTACCGGCACTGAAGAACTGTTAGGACCCGCGCCCGACGAGGCTTTTGTGAAAGAATTAAAGAAGCGTGGTGTGGGTCCTGTTTCTGTAGGCAAAGTCATTATTGCCACATGGGAACCTCATCAAAATACCGCTCTCGATGTCATCAAAGAGTTTGGTTACGAGCGGCAGATTATCTTCAATAAAGGTGCGGTTATGATATTGCCGCCGGGTATCAATAAAGCTTCCGGCTTACAGGCTTTGCTCGAAAAACTTTGCTTATCCGAACACAATTCCGTAGCTGTTGGCGATGCTGAAAACGATAGTGCTATGTTCAAAGTAGCCGAGTGCGCTGTAGCCGTAGAAAATGCTTTGCCATCGCTAAAAGAAACGGTAGATATGATTACAAAAAGCGACCGTGGCGCAGGCGTTGGCGAGTTGATAGATGCAATCGTAAAAGATGATCTGGCGGATTTGAATCCTAAGCTTACACGCCATTTTCTTCAGCTTGGAACACTCGAAAACGGTGAACCTTTTTTACTCAACCCTTACCGCTCCGGTGTGTTATTATCGGGTGTATCCGGCGGTGGCAAATCCACGTTTACCGTAGCCGTTACAGAAGCGCTTATAAAGAGCAATTACCAGTTTTGTTTAATAGATCCCGAGGGCGATTATGTTGAGCTTCCCGGTGCCATTGTTATTGGAAATGGCAAAGCCTTGCCAACGATGGATGAGATAGCTGGCTTGCTTAAAAATCCAAAGCAAAGCCTTGCTATTTCATTATTGTCGGTTGATATGGTTGATCGTCCTTCTTTCTTCGAGAAAATGCTTGAAGTGGTCATCACTCTTCGTAAATCTTTAGGACATCCGCATTGGCTTCTTATAGACGAAGCTCATCATCTTATTCCATCCGGTGCCAACAGTAATTTTTACAATGATTTAAATAATTTCATGCTCATCAGCTATTCGCCTGACGCTATGTGTTCCGATATTTTAAAACAGGTCGGCATGGTCATCACCATCGGCGATAATGCCGCGTATCCCATAGAGCAATTCTGCAAAATCAAAAAGATTAATCCACCAAAAAAAACGCCAACGCTTAACCAGGGTGAAGCCTGCATTTACGATTTGGAAGAAGACAAAACAATACCTTATGTAATCAAAGTAAACGAGCCGCAGCAACTACAGCAACGCCACAAGCGTAAATACGCCACCGGCGATATGGGCGATAACAGCTTCATTTTTACAGGCAAAAGCGGCAGGCTCAGGCTTAAAGCCAACAACCTTTTCATGTTTGTTCACATCGCCGAAGGCATCGACGACGCCACCTGGAAGTTTCATTTATCCAATGGTGATTTCACCAACTGGTTCCGCAACACTGTTCACGACGAAGAACTCGCCAACATTAGTAAAGAAACTGAAAAAGAAAAAAGCCCCGAAGAATCTAAGAAAAAGATACTGGCGTTTATAAATGAGAAGTACACGGCGTGAAAAGGGTTGATGGCGAATAATAAGTGTTACAAATTACACGATGATTTATTTTTCTACTAAACTTTAAGCTATATGCGCATATAATAACTTTTTGACTTAAAGCCGAACTTGCTGTCTTTACGTCAATAATACCCTGTTCTATGAATGTACCAAAATATCCTCTAAAAGCAAGTTCAACCCGGTTTGAATTCGTTAGTGAAGGAAAAAATGGCGCTATCCGCAAACTGATAGAGTTTCAATCTACCTCTGATCCTGATGTTTATAATCTCGCATTTGGCGATAAGGATGCCGTAACAGGAGATATCGATGATTTAGCTGTAACAAATAATGGAGATACAGAGAAGGTGGCAGCAACAGTTGCAGGGGCTCTGTATGTATTCTTCGATAATCATCCAACAGCCTTTGTATATGTAACCGGAAGTACAAAGGCCAGAACAAGACTATACAAAATGGGCATTACAAAATTTTATCACCAAATGCAGGATGACTTTTATTTGTATGGACAAACTGGAGATGATTATTTGGAGTTTGAATTAGATAAAGATTATGAAGGATTTTTAGCGCAACGGAAAACTTAATTAAATTGCAGACGATGAAAACAATTGAAGAACTTAACAGAAGCAAATCTCATATTGTCACTATTGATCCGGCACTCAATAAATACCTGGATAAAATTATGTTTCCCCAAAAACTTGAAAAAGCAAACAAAATGCTTACAACCGCTAAGCTTCCGCCGAATAAAAATAAATAAAACGCCTGTAAATTATTGTTGCTTTCACTTACCCTCACCCAATCCCCAACTTCTCCAACACCACCTTCGCCATTTTAAAAAATGCCTCATGGCTATATCCCGCAATGTGCGGCGTCACCAGCACATTCGGCTGATTTGTCAGCCATTCCAATTGTTCCCTTTCAGAAACAGAAAACGTCTCCAGCTTCTCATTCTCCAGCACATCCAAAGCGGCCGCACTCACTTTACCATTTTGCACCGCTCTCATCAAAGCCTGCACGTCCGTCACTTTACCCCGGCATGCCGTTAAAAAATAAGGCTTCTGCGCCAGTGCATCAAAAAAGGCATCATCCGCATAGTGAAATGTCTCCTCCGTCAGCGGCAAATGCAGGCTCACAACATCCGCGTATCTGGCAATTTGTTCCAGCTCTGCCTCCCGCACATAACCCTTCGCAAAACTATGGCGATACTTATCATGCGCCAGCACCGTCACTTCAAATGGCGCCAGCAGCTTCGCAAATGTCTCACCCGTATTTCCATAACCAATAATCCCTACTGTCCGCCCTGTCAATTCCGTTCCCCGGTTCGCTTCCCGTATCCATTTCCCTTCCCGTACTTCCAAATAGCTACCCGTAATCTTATTCATCAGATTCAGCAAAAAGCCCAGGTTGTGCTCCGCCACCGCGTTCCGGTTTCCTTCCGGGCTGCTCACGCACCTGATACCTTTGCTTTCTGCATACGGCACATCTATCAACTCCATCCCGCTGCCCAGGCGACCTATCCATTTCAGTTCTCTCGCTGCGTCTAAAACCGGTTTATCTATTTTTAGTCTTGTCGTTACAATAAGCCCTGTAATGTTAGGTATGCTGCGCAATAATTCGTCGTAAGTAATCGCCGGTTCGTATATTACCGCATAGCCATTTTTAGTCAATGTCTCGTTTAAATACGGATGCACTTTTGCCGTTATCAATGCTTTTTTCATAATGTTTTTGCTGCGCAAATATCCCACCCAAAACGCTGATTGCACCATTAAGCATTTCTTCCAATCTTTTTTATGGCTGTTGAAATTATCTGCAGCGTTTAACTTGTACCGCAAACTCCATAGATCAAACCCTTCCCTTACCGCCCGTATAAAAATTCACAAATCTCTCCTCTCATTTCCTCTACTTTTGTTTGCATGACTGTGACCACCGAAATGATAGATAACCTCGCCAAACTTGCGAGACTGAAAATATCAGATACAGATAAGGAAGGTTTCAAAAAGGATTTGGAGCAAATGATAGGCTTCATCGATAAGCTCAACGAGCTTGATACCGAAGGCGTAGAGCCACTCATGCACATGAGTTCCCGCAGCAATGTTCTTCGCGACGATATTGTGCAAGGCTCCATAAGCCGCGAAGAAGCCCTTTTAAACGCACCCAAAAAGAATGATCAGTTCTTCCTCGTTCCCAAAGTTATCAAAAAATAAAACCGAATGGCAGCATCATCCATCATCCATCTCAACCATATACAAAAGAGCTACTTCATGGGCGTACAAGCTATTCCCGTGCTGAAAGGCATTACGCTCGATATTTTTAAAAATGAATATGTGGCTCTTATGGGACCATCGGGCTCCGGCAAAAGCACACTCATGAATATCCTTGGCTGTCTCGACACACCCACCGGAGGCAGCTATGTATTAAATGGAAAAGACGTCAGCAAAATGACCGACGACGAGCTTGCCGACGTCCGCAATGTGGAGATTGGATTCGTGTTCCAGCAATTCAATTTATTGCCGCGCCTTACCGCCGCAGAAAACGTTGCCCTGCCACTCGTTTATGCCGGCGTCAGCAAAAAGGAACGTATAGAAAGAGCGGTTGCCGCTTTGGAAAAAGTAGGACTTGGTTCCCGAAGTCATCACAAAAGTAACGAAATGAGTGGTGGGCAAATTCAGCGCGTAGCCATCGCCCGCGCCATCGTAAACAATCCTTCTTTATTACTTGCCGATGAGCCAACCGGAAACCTCGACAGTAAAACATCGGTAGAAGTGATGGAGATTTTTGGTGCCATACAAGCCGCCGGCAACACTGTTGTTCTGGTTACACATGAAGAAGACATAGCTGTTTATGCGAGGCGTGTTATTCGCCTTCGCGATGGCAACGTTGAAACTGATACCCTCAACAAAATAGAAAGCTTAGAACCAACGATCGTTGGTTGATCCGGTAATTATCTCTGTATTTTTTAATCTTACTTCTTGTCTCAAAAGATTTATACAAAAACCGGTGATAAAGGTGTAACGTCATTGATTGGCGGCGCCAAAGTTCCTAAAAGTCATCTCCGTATCGAAAGTTATGGCAATGTCGATGAGCTTAATTCCTATATAGGTTTGTTAAGCGATTACATCACAGACAGAGACATCAAGAACATATTGCTTCGCATACAAAACAACCTTTTTGTAATCGGTTCTTTATTGGCACAAGATGATAATAAAGATATTAAGATGAAGCTGCCCGGGCTTTATGAAAAAGACATAACACAATTAGAACTTCAGATAGATGCAATGAGCGAAGAGCTTCCCCAGCTTACAAATTTTATTCTTCCCGGCGGGCATATTCTCGTATCGTGTATCCATATCTCGCGCAGCATTTGCCGCCGCACCGAAAGGAGTTGCGTTCTTCTGCAGGAACAGCAATTGTATGTGCAGCCTATCATCATACAATATCTGAATCGCCTAAGTGATTACTTATTTATACTTGCCAGATTTATTGGTAAGCAATTGAATATAGAAGAGGTCATTTGGAAAGGTGAATAATTCAAATGTTTTTTAGTCTGCTGTCTTATATTTATATCTTATTTTTTCTTTAATCAAGGGATAAACTATAATCGAAGTTTGCTCCGACAACCCTGTTATTTTTGATGTCTGCATATTCGTGTTACCGTCTGAAATAACATTCAATATATTATCTGCCAGTAATCGGTAAGTTTCCTCACAATAATTTGGGTCAGGATAGGCATTGCTTGTTTTCAGATAGTCTCCGCCATCTGAAAAGGATAGGATATGAAAATTGCCCTGTGTCACTTTTTTCAGGAAAATTTACCGTTGCTATAACCAGCGTATCTCTCAATAGATTTCCATTTCTTATTGATGCCATTATTTGATAAAATATTTTTCGCAGGATTGCCTAATAATGCTGAATAAGCCGGTAATCAAAGCAATCAGCCATTTGCTTTTTATAACAACCATGTTTTATAGCTGGTGGCTTGTTCTATAATTCGTTCCTTCTCCAAAACAAAAGAGCCATCCGCTACAGCGGATGGCTCTTTCTTAATAAGCGTTTTATTGAAATTACTTGATTTCAACGTCAGCGCCAGCTTCTTTCAGCTTGGCAGCCAAATCATCAGCTTCACCTTTCGCTACACCTTCTTTGATAGGTTTTGGAGCGCCGTCAACCAATTCTTTTGCTTCTTTCAAACCTAAGCCTGTCAAATCTTTTACGATCTTAACAACCTGGAGTTTGTTGGCACCGCCGCTTTTCAAGATTACATCGAAAGCAGTTTGTTCAGCCGCAGCAGGAGCCGCAGCGCCACCGCCACCAGCAGGTGCAGCCGCAACCGCAGCAGCAGCAGGTTCGATACCATACTCATCTTTCAGAATTTTCGCTAATTCATTAACCTCTTTTACGGTCAGGTTAACCAGTTGATCTGCAAATGCTTTTAAATCAGCCATTGTTTCAAATTTTTGCCGCCTTCATTGCCTGTGCTCCGGCGGTATCATTAAAAAAATTTGTGTGTATTACCTCTCAGGCTTGAGGCAATTATTTTTAATTGTCAATGGGTAATTGTTAATTGAAACAGCCGGAGCCTTCAAAACAATTAACCATTAACAATATTCAATTACCAATAACTACTGTGCTACTGCTTCTCTGTCTTCCAGCGCTTTGATAATGCCAGCCAGTTTAGCACCAGCGTTCAAGCCGCTGATAACATTTTTGGCAGGCGATTGCAACAAGCCGATGATTTCACCGATAAGGTCGTTCTTGCTTTTTAGTGTTTTCAACGTATCAAGCTGGTCATTGCCAACAAAAACAGCACTGTCAATGTAAGCCGCTTTCAATACTGGTTTTTCAGTATTTGTACTCTTGCGGAAGTCGGAGATAATCATCGCCGGTTCTTTACCGTTTTCGCTGAACATAAGAGCTGTAACTCCGTTCAGACTGTCGTAAACGCCACTGAAACGCTCATCATCAATCTGCTCAAGTGCTTTACGGATGAGTGTGTTTTTTGCAACGGTTACTTCTACATTTTTTTCGAAACAGATACGGCGCAGCTTGGTAGATTGTGCTACGGTTAATGCTTCCGTGTTAGTTACGTAGAAATTATTGTATTGATTGAACTTCTCTTTCAGAACTTCAATCGCTTCGTTTTTTTGTTCTTTCGTCATAACGATTTTGTTTGGGCTTCAAAACGAATAATCATTCGGAAGCGATTGATGAATTTAGCTTTGAACAGATTTGGTGTCAACCGAAATACCAGGGCTCATGCTGCTCGCCATGCTTACACCTTTCAGGTAAATACCTTTTGCAGTTGTAGGCTTCAGTTTAATCAAAGCATTGATTAGTTCCTGGCTGTTAGCGGCTAATTTTTCCGGTGTAAATGATACGCGGCCAATAGACGCGTGCACGATACCAGTCTTGTCAACTTTGAAAGCGATTTTACCGCCTTTTACTTCGTTCACCGCTTCCGCAACGTTGTTGGTAACAGTACCGGTTTTAGGGTTCGGCATCAGGTTACGAGGACCTAATATTTTACCCAAACGACCAATCTTCGGCATTACAGAAGGAGTTGCTACAATAACGTCAACATCAGTCCATCCACCTTCAATTTTAGAAATGAATTCATCAAGACCAACATAATCAGCACCAGCGCCTTTTGCGTCCGCTTCTTTATCAGGTGTGCAAAGAACCAATACGCGCTTGGTTTTACCCGTGCCATGTGGCAAAGTAACTGTACCGCGAACCTGTTGATCAGCTTTCTTCGGGTCAACGCCCAAACGAACGTGAATATCTACCGACGCATCAAATTTTGTTGTGTTTATTTCTTTTACCAGCGTTGATGCAGCCTGCAAAGAGTAGTCTTTGCTTTTGTCCACTTTCGCGTCCGCCAGCTTTCTTTTTTTAGTAATTGCCATTGTTCAAAAAGTTGTAATAGTGAATAATTAATTCTTTTCCCACGGTGCCTGTCCTTCCACAGTCAAGCCCATGCTGCGAGCCGTACCGGCAACCATTTTCATGGCGCTTTCCACCGTAAAGCAGTTCAGGTCTGGCATCTTGTCTTTAGCAATCACTTCTACCTGTGCCCAGGTTACCTTGCCTACTTTGTTACGGTTGCTCTCTTTAGAACCTTTTTGAATTTTAGCAGCTTCCATAAGCTGAATAGGAGCGGGAGCGGTTTTAATGGCAAAATCGAAAGACTTGTCAGTATAAACCGTAATAATTACAGGAACTACTTTTCCTGCTTTGTCCTGCGTACGAGCATTAAACTGCTTGCAGAACTCCATAATGTTTACGCCCTTGGAGCCAAGAGCGGGACCTACCGGCGGTGCGGGATTGGCAGCGCCACCCTTTACCTGCAACTTCACGTAGGTTGCAATTTCTTTAGCCATTGTATAATTTTTTTTGGTGATAACGCCACGCCATCAGCGGGCTCCCAATCTTCACAAAGAACTTTTTGGGAGCGCAAAAGTAGAGAAATACAATTGAATATGGAAGAAGTAATATTGAATATTATGAGAAATGATCTGGGGCTGTCTGCGTCCGGTAATTATATTCAGCTTAGGTCCGGGCTATTCGCTGCAAGTCCGCAGCGGCGGCTGCTAAATTACACATTAACATTCTACGCTTACCAATATCCTCCGCTGCCGCTTTACGGGCTTTCCGCTTCTATCCCGCAGCCCATCGGCTTTTGTTTTTCAATTTAAAATTCAAAATAGAACTTTGTTTACTCTTTCTCAAAACTTACATTTCTATACAAACTCTTTACTTCGACAGTTAAACCAACAGACTCAAGCATATAAAAATCTTCTGCTTTTTCATACGCCGTAAAAAGCCATTCAGTATCAGATTGCTTTGTGTATTTTTCAACCAAAACTTCCGTTGAGGAAATCATAATATATTCTTTCAGTGAAGGAATTTGACGATACAAATTAAATTTCGTTCCTCTGTCGTATTCCTGTGTTGATTTGGATAACACTTCAATAATAGCTGTTGGATTTAAAGATGTATCAATGCGCGATTTTCAAATCGTTCAATCTCATCGCAGAAGATGGTCAGGTCGGGATATGTAAAAAGTGTATTGGCTTCAATTTGTATTCGCAGATCGCCCGGGAAAACTTCGCATGATTTGCCATTTAAGTAATTTCCAATTTCAAGTAGTGCATTTCTAACAATCCGGTTGTGATTAATAGAAGCGCCTGCCATCGCAAACACCTCGCCTTTATAATATTCATGTTTCTCTAAGGCTGCTTCTTCCTTAGCCAAATAATCTTCAATGGTTATAAAAGTAACGGCTGGTGAGGCACTCATTTTTTTTGTAAAAATAAGATTTTAATCTCTGCGAATGAATGTACTCACAGACATCAGAATCCGGTTAATAAATCGTTTGATTCAAATACACTTCTTCCATTATTTTTACTGCCAATTCTTGCTATGAAATTAATTCGTTTTGGCGAAGCCGGCAGCGAAAAAACAGGCATTCAGACATCGCAAAATCAAAGACTTGATGTATCGGAGTTCGGAGAAGATTTTAATGAAGAATTTTTCGCAAGCAATGGAGTTGAGCGTTTGCAACAATGGCTCACAACACATCAAAACGAATGTCTGGTCATTGACAATAATATAAGACTCGGATGCCCGATTGCAAAGCCTTCCAAAATTATTTGCATTGGTTTAAATTACTTCGACCACGCGGAAGAAAGCAATATGAAAGCGCCTTCAGAGCCGATTCTTTTTTTTAAATCCACAACGGCTATTGTGGGTCCAAACGATGATTTGATTATTCCAAAAAACAGCACAAAAACAGATTGGGAAGCAGAGCTTGCCATTGTTATTAAAAAGAAAGCTTCCTATGTAGAGGAAAACGAGGCAAGCGACTACATCGCCGGTTATGTGTTGCACAATGATTACAGCGAGCGTCATTTTCAACTGGAACATGGCGGACAATGGGTAAAAGGAAAAAGCTGTGACACATTTGCTCCTGTTGGTCCATGGCTTACAACGCCGGATGAAGTGCGGGATGTAAATAATCTTCGACTGTGGCTCAGCGTAAATGGAAAAATGATGCAGGATGGCAATACAAAAAATATGATTTTCAAAGTGCCGTTTCTTATTTCCTACATCAGCCGGTTTATGACCTTATTGCCCGGTGATATCATTACAACAGGAACGCCAGCCGGCGTGGCGCTTGGTATGAAGCCTGAGCCGGTTTATGTAAAGCCCGGCGATGTTATTGAATTAGGCATTGATGGTTTGGGTACATCAAAACAAATCGCTAAAGCATATAATGGTTAACCATACAAGCTTTTGGTTTTAAACAATGCTATATGAAACGATATTGCTTTGCTTTGGACCTGAAAGATGATGCTCAATTGATTGATGAGTATGAAGAACATCATCGCTACGTTCCTGCTGAAATTGTAAGCGGCATCACAGATAGCGGCATCATCTCGATGGATATTTATCGTGCCGGTAATCGTTTATTTATGATTATGGAAACGAACGGTTCTTTTTCTTTTACGCAAAAAGAAGAAAGCGATAAAACCAACCCGCATGTACAACAATGGGAGGAACTGATGTGGAAATACCAGCAAGCTTTGCCCATTGCCAAAGCCGGCGAAAAATGGGTGTTGATGTCGCAGATTTTTCATTTAGATAAAGAAGAAATATGAACCTGAACCTCGCCCATAAAGTGTATATCATAACCGGCGGTGCCAGTGGAATTGGTGAAGCGATTTGCAGGCTGCTTGCAAAAGAAGATGGCATTGCAGTTATCGCGGACAGGAATGCAGAAAAATGCCAAAAGCTGTGTGCAGAAATACAACAGAAAGGACAGAAAGCTTTTGCTGTTTTTGTTGAACTTACCAATGAAGATGATTGCAGACAATTGGTTGAAAAAGTAATTCGTCAATATAATCGTTTGGATGGACTGGTAAACAACGCCGGTACCAATGATAATGTCAGTCTCGAAAACGGTACTGTGCAAGGGTTTCAGCAATCATTATCTGTCAATATCATTCACTGTTATGCAATGGCTCACTATGCCTTGCCTTATTTGAAAAAAAGTAATGGCGTTATCATCAATATTGGTTCAAAAATCTCCGTTACAGGTCAAGGCGGCTCTTCAGGATATGCAGCCAGCAAAGGCGGTATTAATGCGCTAACGCGTGAATGGGCGGCTGAGTTGCTGCCTTATCAGATTCGCGTAAATACTGTGGTGCCTGCTGAAGCAGACACGCCGCAATATGCAAGCTGGATACAAACGCAACCACAATCAGAAGAAAAGCTGCAACGGATACTGTCGCATATTCCGCTTCAAAAACGCTTTACCACACCGGAAGAAATTGCAAATACAGTGGCTTTTTTATTAAGCGATGTATCTTCTCATACAACCGGGCAAATCATTTTTGTTGATGGCGGTTACACCCATCTTGATCGTATGCTTACGTAGCGATATTATCATCACAAAGCAATCGAAATGTGTAGCATCATACGATCGTTTGCCTTTACAATGCCATTGGCGAGTTGTTGCGAAACAGGTGTCTGAAAATTAGCACCGATCGCAAGTTTACCAAAAGACGTTTCAACACCTGCAGTGCCTAACAACAGATTTCCACCAGACACAGTCACATTAAAACCATTGTCTTTATCTGTTGATGCTGTCTCATATTGTACGCCCGCATTTGGCGCAATGAGTAACTTATGTTTGATTCTGAACTTATAATAAAGCTGGCTGTTTGCATTCAATTTGTTTCCGTATCTATAATCATACTTATTCGCCGTATTCATTTTGTATGTGGACGTGATATTGATTCCAACATCCTGCAATCGTATATCATACATAGCGCTCGCCATAAAGTCCGTGCTTCCCGTTCCAAGCTGAAACAAATTTGCGCTTTCTGCTGTTGAAGCTTTATCCAATGGATTATACTTTCCCGTCGCCAATTTAACGCCAGCGCCAAGCCAAAGGCTTTGTACCAGCACCTTATCAGATATCGTGTGCCTTTTGTTCAGTAACTGGTAATAGCCAGATACATTAACGTCTCCGATACCATTTTTTGATTGTTTTATACCTTGATTTATCCGTTCATTAAAACTGTACGGAACAGAAGCCATGATCCGTATATTCTTACTGATGTTCCAGCCACCCCAGGCTTCTACAGTGTTGTAATTTTCTTTTGTTGTAAGATAGGTAGTTGTTCCATCAACACCAACGTGGGTGAGTAATGAGCTATACCTGTAACGTAAGCCAAATACATGTTTATGGAAATCAGGTAAAATGCCGATGTAGTTGTTTCCCACACCGCAGCCACAGATATCGCAGGCATGAAGCAGCGATGGAAATAATAGTATAAGCAAAGCAGAAATATACTTTTTCATCGTTTCTTTTGAGATATTAATCGGGTTACGAAATCTTGTTTGCATTCCGGTGAGCAGAAGCCATATATTTTTCCGTTTAACTGAACCGTATCTTCCAAACCAGCACTGAGCGGCATTCCGCAGCTTGTGTCTTTTTTCGATGCCATTTGAATGCCTGCAAACTTGTTTGCAGGTTTTATAAATTGCTTGTTCGTTGTAGTATCTCTTTTTGCTATTTCCGCTTTTGTATTCTTTTGTTTACAAGCTGTTGTTATCATTATCGTTGCTAAACAAATCAAGCTCATCATCTTTTTCATTATCCCTTTTTTTATTGTTCTGAAAAACGTTTGTCCAATAAAAAACTTCTGTCATTTAGTGTTTTTAAAAAAGCCAGAAGCTGTGTTTTTTCTTCCTGTGTCACCGGTATACCTAAGCTTGCATTTTTCTTTAGCAAGGGATCCAGATTTTGGGTGTTTTGAACGCCGTTTATATAATGGTCAAGAACAGCATCAAGCGTTAAAAACCTTCCATCGTGCATATAAGGTGGTGTAAAGTCAAGATTACGAAGTGAGGGCACTTTAAAAGTGTATTTATCCTTTTCCTGGAGTGTTACATCATATCTGCCCAAATCGTTTACAGAGCTTGCATTGATACCGTTGTTACGAAAAGAATAATCGGTAAACAAAGGTTCTTTATGGCAACTATTACAGTTTTTCTGAAATATTATATAGCCTGCCTGTTCATCTGCTGTAAATGAAGCCTGGCTTCGTTTTACGCTGTCATACTTTGCATTGTCGCTTACACACATCACCATAAACTGCGATAGCGCTTTCAAAAAATTAGCGCTCGTGATATCAGGTGTTCCAAAAGCCTTTTGAAACAGTGGCGGATATTTAGATGTGTTGCTTAATTTCTGCAGAATATGTGCAACCGTGTCATCCATTTCTACATGGTTTGTGATGGGTGCAATGGGCTGCAAATCCAAATCGAAAACACCACCATCCCACATAAAGCTTGTACTCCAGGCAAGGTTCATTATAGCTGGTGTATTGCGTGTTCCTAACCTATCGTAAATACCATGACTTACGCTATGCCCATGATGTGTAAAAGCCGATGTTTGTATATGGCAACTTCCACAACTGATCGTGTTATTATGAGATAAAACCGGATCATAAAATAAAGTTCTGCCAAGTTCAAATCCTGCCTCTGTTACTTTATTTGTTTCAAAACGATAAACCGGAGCAGGAAAGTTTTCCGGTTGCCTGAAACCCTGAAACAAAACACCGGCAACATCTTTATTGCAGGCATAAATACCCGCTGAAAAAAGCAGTATAACAACAATATGTTTTCGACGCATAACCTTTAATTTTCTGTGTGGTCATGCCTGAACATAGCCGTGTAATTATCAGCAATGTTTACACTGTAGTCATTAAACATTACCGAAGGATGCGCAGCGATGCTGAGTTTGGTTGAACCATCAAACAATTTCAGAATATCTACAAGCAGATGAATGTTTGTTTCCTTACCCGCTTTTACCTGCGGCACACCACGCGCCGTTAAGTCCAGTGTAATGGTTTTAAGATTGTTTATGGTAGATGTAGAATAGCCGCCAAAGCCACCGATATGATACATAAACATTCCGTCTGCAGAAGCTGCCGATGTTCCCTCTATTTTTAAAAAAATATAGCCGCTATTCCAGCCCCAATACATATCACCGCCATCACCTGTCGGGTCCAACACACCGGTGCGCATACTAATATCTTTTGTACTACGTAAACTATCAACGCCAACAACAAAACTCACTGTTTTGTATTCTCCTTCCGGGATATGCAAAACGGGTGCGTGTTCTGTACCATCGCTTTCGTCAACGAGGAAATAAGAACTGTCTTGCGGAACGGTATAAACGGTACCATCAGTTTTGATAAAAACAAAATTACTGACATAATATTTCAGCTTTGTTACCGTAAAATTTTCGCCTGAAGAATTTGTATAGGAACCTGTGTTTAACTGTAAATCGGAAGAGCCGACGATGTTGTCAAATTCAACGGATAAATCGGCTTTTACATTGCTGTTGTAAAGAGAAGAATTGTCTTTTTTGCACGACGTAAAAAGTAGTATAAATAAACTCAAAGGAAGGAAAGCACATTTTATAAAACGCATACGATTCTGATTGTAGTAATTCAGATAATTAGATAAAGAAATTGTTGCAATGAGACCTGCGCGATAGGCATTGATTCAACATCAACGCCATTGTGGATAGTAAGAATGTTAGTCTTCTTTTCTATCAGTTTGCGATACAATAATCACAACCTGCGAAGGATCTGTTGGCTAACAAAAATTTACATTGCAAGAGTCTCAAAAATGAAAGAATGGATTATACAATCGGGGGTCGTAAGATGGAACGGGGCATCCTGATTTCTTTACTGTTTGAAAGACGAGGATATGTATCAGGTTGCAGTAAAATAAATGGTTTTATAAGAGAAGAAAATTGTTCTGCTGCGCAAATGATTTCACGCTTGCTGTCTTTGCGCTCTGGGTTTTGCTGGTCTTTATTTTCTTCCTTACTTACCTGTTTACGCATCTGGCATTTGCCATTACAATGCAATTCAGGCTTCAATTTATTTTCGCAGCGAGCTGCAAAAGATTGCGTGTTTACATAATACCCGGCAACAATGAGCGAACCGTTAAACGTTTGCGCAAAAAAGGCTGTAAACATGATCATCACAGCAAGGTAGCGGTATATAGCTTCAGTGTTCAACCGTGCAAATGTAAAGTTCAAATACTTATTACGCAAAGCGAAATTAACCGTTGCCTGAAATTGAAACAAAATAATCGATGCTATTTATCTGATAACCAATTAGTCAACAAAAAAGCTTCGCCGTAAGAAGCATCCGAAAATATTTATCGTGAACAATTTGAGTAAAATTCAAAATACAGATTTGGTAGCCATCGTTGGTTTACCCATTGGGCTGCGGTTGTTTCTATTCCTGCTGCTTCCGCACGCAGGAATGCTCCCATCATGAGTTCCGGACAATGATTAGGCTTTTATTAAAGCGGTTACTAAAAAGCCATTTCAACAGAAATCATTACTAAAATTACTTTCCGATACAGAACTTACTAACCCTTACTGGTATTGACTTGTAGCCTTTTGAGGTACAAATAGGGTACAAGGTTGAATAAAAATGAGCTTTGAAAAGCCTAACCGTGTTCTTCAATGGTTGAACCATGCCACCCCGGATAAGGTTGACCTATGGTAGATACTACGCCCTCAAAAGGCACCCCTTTATCTTTTTCAGGAATTATAAGCGGATTGCCGTTTATATCCCATCTTTCGCCGGTTTCTGTATTTGTATAAATTATAGGCGTTGTGATTCCTGCGAACCTATTTACGTCACCAAAGGTTGGTTTGACACCCATCATTGTAGGGCTGCTTACTATTGCCATAACTGCTTAGTTTGATAAAGTATTTAAACGTCTTTTTATTTCCTGCTGAAACTTAGTTACAATAGCCCGGATTAAACCAATATTGACAAGCTCCCGGTATTCGCCCGGCAATGCTGCTTGTGCCTTGCGTAGGCTTCCCGTTTCTACGTAAAGGCTCCAAATCAAAATCTCCGTTTCATCATCCGATACAGACTTTGCAGCCCTTACAATGTCGCTCATTTGGTGAGCCGGGTTTTCTAATGTGTCTCTGTGATCGTTGTAAGAAATATCAGCACCTTTCTTGTTTATCTGTTCCCCTTCCTTTCTGTACTTGCCATGAAAGTAAGATGTTTTAGAACGGTATTGCAGCATCAGCATTCTTATAAAGCAAGGCTTGAGACCTTCCTTTTGATTCCAGTAAGACAAAAGCCTTTCCTCGCTATATTCAAGCATCATAGATGCGCATTCCTGAAATAAATCATGGCAATCATCTTGCCCGGCAATGTTGCGGGCGTATTGCTTGTATGCTACTATGTTTTGTGTAAAGTGGTTTAAAATAAAATCCCGGTTTATCATAATTGGATTTTTAAAAGATGGCTTTAACCTGTGAGTAAATGCGCTGTTTTACCCTCGCTTTGGATGCGTTACATAAATACCTGATTCCACGGCATACGGCTTTATTTTGGGGTTGTTGTTCTATTATACACACTAACTCCGTTGTGCGAATTTCCGGGGCTGCAATCGACGGTTTGATGGCTTGCGCCGGGCGTGTCTGCTTAACCTTCGCTTTCAGGGCGTTGCAAAAGAATCTAAGTCCGCGTGGCGGCTTATTAGCTGGTACGGGTTCGCTCACTTCCTGTATTGTTGCCGGTGGCATTTCGGGCGTATCGATAACAGGCTTTACGATTACATTTGCTAACTGCTTTCTTATTCTCGCTAAGGAATTTATTATGCTCAAGTTACGGGTAAAGGCTTCGTTTTGCTCACATAGTTCGCTGCATAGTCTAAGCGATGGCTTCCATGCCTTAAATTCATTGCCGCAATACTGGCAGCGTTTGACGGTTGTTTGTTCTACGCTTTGCATGTAGGGAGGTAGGCAAAACGCTTATTCTGATTGCAGGAAAGACATTCATTGGAGGCTTGATTAATCAAAGAGTTACTTTTACTAATCAAAGAGTAAATCAAAGTTTTTTCATGTGTTTTCTACCTTCTATTTTGCGCTCATAAGTAGGATGAAAAAGCAGGCAAGGAAAGACCCAAACGATTATGTTACGAAAATAGAGGCGCGTCAAATCACACGCATAGGGAGGATGCAGCTTTACAAACATCAGTACACCCGGCGAATCCTTTATTACAAACCGGATTTGTATAAACTAATCGGATTAGATTAACCGATTGAAGGAAAGTGAGCTTTCAAAACGCTTTAGCTTCTTAATAAGTTGATACCAATTAGGAATCTAACACGCCTTTTTAAGTCAATCACTTATAAAGGCTTTTTCTTTTCAGGGTTGCTATTAGGGTTGCAATTGGATTGTTAGCGTCGCTTTTGTTGCTTCTATGCCGGGCGAATCACTATGAAGCCGCTTAAATCCGGGTAGGTAACTGATTCGGTACAGTGAACCTGATAGACCTAATACAGGCTTCCCTTTGTTGGTTTAGAGGCATAACCCTTTAAATATTATATTAGTGCGTATATCGTGGGTTTCTTCTCTTATTTCACTAACCTATAACCGTCTTTAGTGTAGGGTGTGTAGCAAGTGTAGCCGGTTGAAACCTTTTTATTTTAAGGGTTTAGGGATGTATGTAATTATCCACAAGGCTTTAATAGTTTTTATAATATTGATGAATCTTAGGAAACTTGTTACCCGGTGGAAAAAAGTCGCCAATTCGCCATCCTGATAATGCCCTCGTCATATTTAGATTGGGATTTTCGTTTGTAGACAGCCAAACGTAATCCGGGTACAAATGAGAAGCTATTATAGCGGTTGTCTCCTTCCATACAATATTAATAGGTTTTTCGCTTTCAGAACTTAAAAGATGTTCGCCAAAAAAACAGGGTACATAGTTATAAGAAAATGAATCGCAACCGATTTTTTTTAGTAGATCATTATCATCATGCACCCATTTCCAATGATAATCTACAAAACGTTGTTTGTTTCCGTCCTCGCTATTTAAACAAACTATTTTTCCGCTTCTAACTTTATTGTTTTTATCTATTTGCCAAAATACAGTACCTCCTTTTAGTTTTTTTGTTGTGCCTAAGCGATACAGATTAGTCATTTTTGATGCTGCTATTTCGCCAAACTCCTTCTTTAAATATTGGGCAAAATTGTTTTCTTCGTACCGCATACACGTCTTAATAGCAAAACTATGCGGAATACAAGACGGCGTATAATAAACTCCTTTAGGATTTAACTCAATACCCTTTTCGTAAGCATGACTATGAGGAGACCATACATAACCGCAAGTCTTTTTTCTGGTACATTCTCCTACATCGCTGGCTACTTGAACACGCGTGCCTGTAAAAACAAAGCGACGGAATGTATTTTGTTTGCAATTCGGGCAGTTATAATAATTCGCAACCCCCCTGTTTATTTCTAATTGAAAATCATGTTTACCAAATCTCATACGATACTGAATTTAAAATGTTTTTTTCACCTACACTATCTACACACCCTACACTAATTACCCTTTTTGCAATACACCACGTTACCGGAATTGAGGCGCTTTACTTCGTACCCGGCTTGTTTAAGCCGTCCGCTAAATGTGGTAGCGCTGCAAGGTCTATAACCGCCCTCCTCACAAAAAGAGCGATACCATGCAAAGACTTCTTTTAGTGGCTTTGTTTGCGTTATATCCGGTTCGTAAGTATGTTCATCCAAGAACATCAAAACGCTGTCTGATTGCTGCCTGAATGCTTTTACTTGCTCTTTAACGGCTTCGCTTTCAGTAAACCTTTTCTGTATTAGCAGCCTATTAAGACCTTCAAGAACCCAATTTAAAACGCCGCTTAATTCGCTGTCTATTATCTTCCTCGCTAACTCTTTATCTTGCTCACTTTCCGGTATTGTTTCTTCAAAGCTGACAACCAACCAACGACGAAAAAAACCATCGGTACTTTCGGTTTCTTTAGGTAGTTCGTTCGTGCTGAAAAGAAGTTTGGCGTAGTTATCCATAGAAAAAGGGCTGCCGTAGATGTGCCTTGCTTCTACGCTTTCACCGCTTGCCAGTTGCTTGAATATTCCCCTATCCATTTTGCCGGATATTTCAGTGGAAAGGTTAAGTAGCTTTGTACTTAATTCGGCGCGTGAATAACCTTTAGGCTCTGTAATGGATTCTAAAGAAAACCTTGAAACGTTTTCCTTGCCCAGCATAGCGGACATAATTTCAATAAACACGCTTTTCCCGTTTGCTCCGCTTCCATAAAGCAGCAACACTTTTTCCAGTTTCAGTTTGTTTGCAGATACGAACACATACCCTATATATTCCTGCAATACTTTTTGCTTTTCCACATCAGGCAGCACCCGATTTAAGAAAGCGGTGAACATGAGAGCCTTTGCCGCCGGGTTGTAGCAAAAGGGAAGCTGATAAGTAATAAAGTCATTGGCAGATGGCTTACAAAGTTCCTGCGTTTTGCCGTCCACTACAAGCGTACCATTAAGAAAATTTATTAGCGTCAAACCATCCTCCCTTTCGGGCGCGGGCAAATATGCTGCTGCCTCAAATTGCTTTGTCAGGTCTGATCTGAATAAATAAAATTTAGCGTCCACTTCGGAAACTCCTATCATTTGTGCCGCATCTCCAAAGAACGATTGTAATTCCTCTTTATCTATTACCTTCCAAAATGCACCATTGTAAATAAACGTTTGCCCGTTGTTTCTGCATAGCTGCCAACCTTTATTTTTAGCCGCATTTAAAATGGTAGCCATCGCACAAACAATGTAATGCTTTCTTTGTAGTTTCTCCTCGCTTTCTATGCCCGCCGCCTCTCTAAAATTGATTTTTACCAGTTGCCGCAATAAGTTCTTTAAAACGTCCTGATGTGCGGTTACGTTGATAATATCAAAGTCAGGTTTTACGGTTCTCACCATCCTTATAGAAGGGCGGTAATCCGTTGCGTTAAAAGATAGCCTTGCAGTAAAAGAATCGGGCATTTGTTTTGGCTCTTTTGCAATTATTTGCATTGTCCACCTCCTTTACTTTTCGTTACCGATTCAATCACTTCATTCAATTCATAACGCGGGCGCCCGTTGATGATGCAAGAAGGTTTTACCAAACCTTTCTTTTCCCAATTTTTTACTGTGTCGGGAGTAACTGCGAAGTGTTGCGCCACTTCCCTGCGAGAAACAAAATTTGACATTGGATTTATTTTTTGCAAAGAAGTATAGAAAAGATGAAACTGTTTTTACCAATTAGGCACAAAAGGGTGTGAAATAGCCTAAAAGGCAGTACGGGTAAGGGTTTGAGGGTTTTCCACAGTATGTGTGAATATAAAACTAAGTAAGTTAGCATAAGCAAAAAGCGAGGCTTAACCCCGCTTGCTTTTCTTATAATCGTCCGCCGCTGCTTGCACTTCTTTTGTTGTTTTCCGTCTCCGTGTCTTTAACCATTCCACTAATTCGGCTTCGCTGAAAAGATTTGATTTCCCCAGCTTATACGACGGTATTTCCCCGCGACTTACCATTGTTAGAATTGTTGTTTTTGATATGCTTAAATAGTCCTCTGCTTGCGCCATATCCATCAGTCCGGGCTTAGTTTGTGGGCGGGATAATTCAAGCTCGATGCGGGATAATGTCATTTGCAACGTATCTACCTTTTCAAGTAATTGGCTTACCGCTTCGGGCAATTGTTCTAACGTCAATTTCATAATATTAGATAGTTGTTTTAAATGTCAAACGGCTTTATAACGAATTTCATTTTGTCAGCCGCTTCTCTTTTTGTTTTGTCTATGATCTTCGCGTAAATCTGCGTTGTTTTGATGTTCCTGTGTCCAAGCATTTTAGAGACTGTGTACAAGTCAGCGCCCAAAGAAAGCAGCAAGGTTGCATTTGTATGCCGGAAGCAATGGAAGGTTATCTTTTTATCTATGCCTGCATCGCTTACCCATTGTTGCAAATGGCTTGCACAATCTGAATATTCAAGACCTGGGAAAACGTTATCCGTTGGTTTGCCCCGCTTGCTAATGATATTAATAGCTTCTTCCGGTATCGGTAATATTTGTGCGTTATCCGTTTTTTCCTGAATGAACCGGATATAGTGCCCCTCCGCTTTGCTGTAATGCAGTTCGCGCCATGTGAGCTTTTTGACATCGCCGAATCTTAGCCCGGTCAATGCTGAAAAGATGGCGGCTTGCTTTAATACAGGCACCGCGCAATCGGTATTTATCAGCAATTGCAGTTCTTCCGATGTTAGATAATTCCTGTATGTATCTTCCGGCTTTATAGGCTCAATACGCCCGTTTAAATCTGTTTTCAATAGTCCATCCTTAAACGCCTGCTTTAAGGCTGCTTTGAGCTTGTTAAAGTAGGATACAGCCGAATTGGTTGCAAGTGTCTTTGCCTCGCTTTTGCGGCTTCTTACTGTCAACAGATACTCTTTGAAATCATTACAAAACGCTTCATTAAGGTTTGCCAATGGCAGGGAGCCGCTGGTAAAGTCTTTCAGGTAATGCAGCGCGCTTATCCAGTTGTCCGCGTTCGATGCCTTGCGCTTGTTGGCTAATTGCTCGAAAAACTCTACAAAGCACTTATTACGCCGCTTGCCCGGATTAAATTCGTAAGCCTCGTTCTGTATCTCTAATTGCCGCTTTGACCTGACAGCCTCCCCAAGTGTAAGCGTTTCTTTGTTGTGCTGCTTATCAATCGGGTTTTTCGGATTGTTTAATACATACAGCCGCAAAAATTCGCGCCGTGTGGCTTTCCCCGTTTCGGGGTCAACAATAGCCGGGTAAAAGTCTAAATACAAAGCCTTTCTATTGCCGGAAATGGGTTTCTGTCTTAGTTTGACTGACACCATAACCCGGATATAAAATGTTTAGGATATTTTTGAACGATTAACAAAGCTCTTTCGTGTTCATTGTGAATGTCCTCCCAGCTATATCCTTCGTGTATCATGTGTAAAACTGTTGACCTACTAAAATCCTCGGCTCCCAAATAGTAACATAGGGCGGCTAACTGGCAGAAAAACAATTCTGTTACCGGCTTTCTTAATGCCTTTGCTGTTACCTGCCTGCATTTGCTTGCGGTTAGTTCATCAATTACAATCATTTCACAAATTGCATTGTCATAAGCCTGTTGCTGTTCGTTGTACTCTTGTACTGTCATATTGGTTTTGATTTTTGATATTGTTATTTTATTCCGGTTGCAAATAAAAGCATCGTTTTCTGCTACTGTGTATTTGCCTGAATGTTTAATTCCTTTTAATCGCATCGGTTTGACCTTCAAAATGCTTATCTATTTCAGCCTTTGGCACGAAGGCAAACCATCCCTTGTAAAATGTTGGGATATTGTGTTTGATGATAAGATTCCTTAATGCAGTTTGCGAAATGCCAAAATGCTTGCGCACGTCCGCCACGTTATAACATTCGCTTTCTACAAATTCGGTAGGTGTGCTTGCTTCCGGTTTCGGCTTGTCAAAGAGTTGGTCAATATCTGTACGCTTAATAATAGTTTTCTTCAATAGTATGTTTGTCGCTTTTAGTCTGCCTGCATTGATTAGCTTGTACACGTTTTGCCGCGAACAATTAAGGAGTTTAGATGCCTGTGTAACTGTCAGAAACTCTAACAGCTTCAAATCTACAACCGGCTTTGTTTTTAAGAGTTGAGTTTCTTTATTACTCACATCAATCTTACCCCGTTTTACCCTCGCTTTATGGGCACGCCGGGCGCAATTATGAGTGCAGAATTTTGTTACAGTTGTTTTGGCTGTGAACTCTAATCCGCAATGCTCACAAATGCGTTGAACTTGAATATTTGAACTCATTTTTTGTACTAAGTTGAGTAAAAGTGTTTAAAAGTGTCAACTTTGTAAACCAAAGGTAATAGGTTTTAATATTCAAAGTGCAATGAGGTACAAATAAGGTACAAAAAAAATGTGTATAGCGATGTATAGCGATGTAAAACGATGTTGCATCAAAAACTATGAAAGCCACTGTGGGAGCGGATTTGAAGTAATATTAATATGAAAATGATGTAGTTTTGTTTGCGCCTTCTACTTTCCGATACAGAACTTCGAAAAGATATAATCCAGTTGATCTTCATGCGTTACTTCTCCGGTGATGGTGCCAATTTCATAAAGACAAGTCCGAATATCAGAGGCAATCAAATCAAGCGGAACTCGGTTCAAAAATCCATCCTTAATAAGCGCAATAGAATCCAGCACTTTTTGCAACGCTTCTGTATGCCGCGCATTGGTAACAATCACATCAGGCATGTTGACAACATTGCCGGTCACCAATTCATAAAGCTTATCTTTCAGCACATCAATATTCCGGTTTTGCAGGGCTGAGATAAAAAGCAAATGATGAATGTCGCAATATTGTTCAGCATCAAATTCATGATCTGCTTTATTACCGATTGCTAATACGTTAGCGCCGCTTTTCCTGATGTCAGCTATAATAAGTTTCAGTTCGCTGCCTGTTGTTTCATTAACATCAAAAAGGTACAAAACAATATCCGCGCTCTTCATTTTCTGCAGGCTTCGTTGCACACCAATCGTTTCAATGCTATCCGTTGTGTGTTCGCGAATGCCGGCTGTATCTACCAGGCGAAACAAAATACCGTTGATGTTCAGCGTTTCTTCAATTGTATCACGTGTGGTTCCGGCAATGTCGCTTACAATGGCTCTGTCTTCATTGAGCAAAACGTTCAGCAATGTGCTTTTTCCGGCATTTGGCTTGCCAATAATGGCTACTTCCACGCCGTTCTTTATCACGTTGCCTAACACAAATGATTGCAGTAAAGACTTTACTTTTTCCTCTGCATCATTTAATAAATTATGTAACCGGCTTCTGTCGGCAAATTCAACATCTTCCTCTGCAAAATCAAGCTCCAGCTCAATCAAAGAAGAAAAGGAGAGAAGTTCTTCCCGTATTTCTGCAAGCACTTTTGTAAAACCGCTGCGCATATTCTGCAGCGCTGTCCGGCGGCTCGCTTCTGTATTGCTGGCAATCAAATCGGCAACTGCTTCTGCCTGCAACAGGTTCATTTTATTGTGCAAAAAAGCGCGTTGTGTAAACTCGCCGGGCTTTGCCGTTCTTGCGCCAAGTTGCGCCAGCACAGATAAAATATTATTTAGAATAAACGGCGAGCCATGGCAGGAAATTTCCGCCACATCTTCACCGGTGTAAGAAGCCGGTGCTTTAAATAAACTGACAACCACTTCATCCAGTTTTTTCCCTTCAAATGTTAACGAACCAACGTGTAGTGTATGCGAAGCCTGCACTGATAAATCTTTTGCCGGAAATAAGCCATTCACAATCCGGATGGCAGCGCTGCCACTTACCCTGATAACACCAATGGCACCCAGCCCTTGTGGTGTTGCCAGTGCGGCAATCGTATCGTTCCATCCCATTAATTTGCCCCTCATGCGCCAAAAGTAAAACAGAAGTCATCTTCAATCCAGAAAATGAGGTCTGTTCGTATCGCGAAGAGCTTTTTCGATTTTTTATTATTTCCAATAAAACCGGTTTTCTTTTTCATACGTACATAGTAACGGTAAAATTGCGTGTGGCCAATAGATAAGTGGTTGTTTGCTTAATAAAATTATTTTAAAATTTTCAGTTAATAGTACGTCGGGATGCTTGTCTAAGCGTCCCTTTTTTACGCCTTTTATTTTTAAATTTTAACCAAGACACGTATTATCGTGTTCGGCGCTCTTCTTATTTTGCGCACCTTTGTTCATCATTTTATCTATAAATACATCATATGGAATACAGCAGAATTATATCAGTTACCGGTTTAAGTGGCTTATTTGAATTGGTTGGCAGCAAAACAGATGGCGCTATCGTTCGCTCTCTGGAAGATAACAGTACCAAATTCGTTTCTTCCCGCGTGCACAATTTTTCTCACCTCGAAAGTATTGAAGTGTACACCGATCGCGACAATGTAAATCTTGTGGATGTGTTTACGGCTATGAAAGAAAGCAGTGAAGCTTTGCCTTCTGATAAAGACGCTAAAGCTGTAAAAGCTTACTTCGAAAAAGTATATCCTTCAATGGATTTTGATCGTGTATATAGCAGCGATATGAAAAAAATGATCAAATGGTTTGCTGTTTTGCAAAAAAACGATATCGAAATCAGGCTGAGAACCGAAGACGAAAGCGAAGAGCCTGAAGCTGACCCGGTTCAAACATCGGATGAAGCATAGAAATTGAATATTTAAGGATGAATATTCATTATTATAAAAGAGGCCAAGGAATGCTTGTTTTATCTCCGGTAAGTTTCTAATATTAAATCTTAAATATTACTTATTAAATAAAAGGAAGCATGACATTAAACGCAGATATACATAAACTACGGCGTCACTTTCTTCCCGTTGATTTTAAAGTTACAACGTGGGAAGCTTTGGAGCCGTATTTTAAAGAAGCACAGGATAGAAAAATAAACAGCCGTGATGATCTTGAGCAGTGGCTGCACGACGTCAGCGAACTGGAAGCAGTGGTAAGCGAAGATGCCTGCTGGCGCCAGATCAGGATGACCTGCAACACTACGGATAAAGCATTGGAAGAAGCGTTTGCTTTTTTCTGCATGGAAATACAACCGAAACTGCAACCGTATGCAGATGCATTAAATCGCAAGTTAATTGAATCGCCTTTTACACAGGAGCTGGATAAGGGAAAATATTTTACCTACCTGCGCAATGTGCAGAAAAGTATTGAACTTTTTCGCGAAGCGAATATTCCCCTGCAGGCTGAGCTTAGTGTGATGCAACAACAATATGGCGCCATTACCGGCGCTATGACGGTTGAAGTAAATGGACAGGAATATACGCTGCAGCAGGCATCCAAATTTTTAGAAAGCCATGACCGCGCCCTACGCGAGGAAGTGTATAGAAAATTACAGGAAAGACGCTTGCAGGATAAAGACAAACTTGACGAACTTTATACACAGCTTGTAAGTAAGCGCAATGAAGTAGCGCACAATGCCGGCTTTGCCAATTACCGCGATTACAAGTTTGTTGAGCTTGGCAGGTTTGATTATAGCAAGGAAGATTGTTTCCAGTTTCATGAAGCAGTAAAGCTGCATGTGTTGCCGCTGGTAGCGCAAATTAACAAGGCAAAAAAGGAAAAACTTGGCGTTGATACGTTGCGACCATGGGATACCGAAGCGGAGCCCGAAGGTGTAAAACCATTGCACCCTTTTGAAGGTGGAAAAGAATTGCTTGATAAAACGGAAGATTGTTTTACGGCTCTCAATCCCTTCTTTGCCGATTGTTTAAAGAAGATGAATGCACTGGGGCATCTTGACCTTGAAAGCCGCAAGGGGAAAGCGCCCGGTGGTTATAATTGTCCTTTAGCCGAAAGTGGTGCGCCGTTTATTTTTATGAATGCCGCCGGGCAAATGGGCGATGTAACGACTATGGTTCACGAAGGCGGACACGCTGTGCATTCTTTCCTGGCGCATGACCTGGAGCTAAGCGCTTTTAAAGAATACCCGATGGAGATTGCCGAAGTTGCCAGCATGAGCATGGAACTGTTTACTATGAATCATTGGGATACTTTTTTTGATAGCAAAGAAGATCTCAAACGCGCGAAAGAACACCAGTTAGAGCGCGTAATTACTATCTTTCCGTGGATAGCTACAATTGATAAGTTTCAACACTGCATATACGAGCATCCGCAGCATACAACGGAAGAAAGAACAGAAGCGTGGATAAGTATTCTGGATGAGTTTTCAACGAATACAGTTGATTTCAGCGGGCTGGAAGAATACCGGAAAAACAGTTGGCAGCGCCAGCTTCACCTGTTCGAAGTTCCGTTTTATTATATCGAGTATGGCATCGCACAGTTAGGCGCCATTGGTTTGTGGAAGCAATACATCAGCAATCCGCAGGAAGCCTTGCAAAATTATATAAATGCACTCAGCCTTGGTGGCACCAGAACGCTTCCGGAACTATATAAAGCAGCCGGGCTGGAGTTTAATCTTTCGCCGGATTATATCAAATCGTTGATGGAGTTTGTGAAAGAAGAAATGGATAAGCTGTGATGATTGTACCGGGTATTATGTAGTAAGTACTAAATAGTCAACCCGAATGGTACTTATTACCTTCTACCTAATACATACTACCTGATACCTTATACATAATACAACAAAGCATGAATCTACTCGGCAATCTCATCTGGCTAATTTGTGGTGGTTTTCTGTCTGCAATTGCCTATGCGGTTGCCGGGTTGGTTTTTTGTTTTACAATCATCGGGATTCCTTTTGGAATTCAATGTTTCAAAATCGCCGTTTATGTATTGCTGCCGTTTGGCAGAACAGTAATATCGGCGCCGGGAAGCACAGGTTGTTTATCGACTCTCTTCAATGTTATCTGGATTTTTTCAGGTGGCATATACACAGCAGTGATCCATATTTTCTTCGGATTGCTTCTGTTCATTACCATTATCGGTATTCCTTTTGCCAGAAAGCATTTTGAACTTGCCGGGTTATCACTGGCTCCTTTTGGAAAAGATGTGGTGCTTTGTTAGCATTCTTTTTAAAATTTATTTTACCCCGATTCATTTATTTTATACTATTGCACCCTTCACATTGTTAACAAAGTTTAATGGCGAAAAAACAATTATTTACTCTTGAATATCCGGTTAGATGTTCGCCGCAGATATTATACGATTTTCTATACACTCCATCCGGTTTGGGCGAGTGGTTTGCCGATAAAGTGGATGAGCGCGACGGCGTGTTTATCTTTAGCTGGAATGGGTCAACCGAAAAAGCAGAGCAACTGGAGCACGAGCAGGATAAGTTTGTAAAATATCATTGGCTCACGGCACCTAAAGAAGAATATTTTGAGTTCCGTATTGAAAAAACGGAAATCACGAACCAGACCATTTTAGTAATTAAAGACTTTGCAGAAAAAGGGGAGATCAAAGATCAAACCTTGCTTTGGGAGTCGCAGGTGAAAGATTTATTTCATCGTCTTGGCAACTAAAAGATTTGAAAATCCCTTTGTATAAAAGGGATTTTTTATGATTGTTCTTTGTTAAAAGAAGGTCTGTCTTTCATCTTCTTTACCAAACTGCGCTGCGATAATTTATTTTTGTTTCTGTAATCAATCATTCCATTGATCAAGAAACTTGACATCCTCATTATTAAGGCGTTCGTCGGGCCATTTTTAGCCACGTTTCTAATAGCTCTTTTTGTTCTCATTATGCAGTTTTTCTGGCTGTATATCGATGATATTGTGGGCAAAGGATTCGACTTCTTTACTATCATGCGTTTGATAGGAGCCGTAGGCGCAACTGTCGTTCCTTTAGCATTGCCACTGGCATTGTTGTTATCTTCCATTATGACATTTGGCAACCTGGGAGAAAGTTTTGAGCTGGTGGCAATTAAATCGGCCGGCATATCGCTGCTTCGGTTTATGCGCCCGTTGCTTATAGTGGCGATTTTTATCAGCAGCATTGCCTTTTTGTTCGAAAACAATATCATTCCTTACGCCAACCTGAAACTGGATGCACTGAAATGGGATATGGTAGCAACAAAGCCAGCTTTTGATATAAAAGAAGGTGTATTTTACGACAAGCTCGAAGGCTATACCATTAAACTTGGTAAAAAAGATAAAGACGACAGCACCATTCATAACATTACCATCTACGAACGCAATCCCGGTTTGCAGGATAACCTGATGATAGCGCAAAGCGGCATTATGCGGGTTACAGATGATAAGCGTTTTATGGAGTTTAAGCTGCGCAACGGCTGGCGTTACGAAGAGCGTGGCAGCCGTTACAATCCGAATACAGAATTTATTCGTCTTGGTTTTAAAGAATACACCAAACTCTTTGATTTGGCCAGCTTTGCACCAAGCGTAACGGAAGACAGTTTGTTTCGCTACAATCCCAAAATGTTAAGTGTAAGGCAATTGGATGTAGCCATCGATTCATTGAAAAACAGCCATATTTTTTTCCATCAGCGTGCTGAGCGGGAACTGCGGCCAACATTATCTTTTTTAAAGTATAAAGACAGCGCATGGACGCCGGCTTCTTTTGCTAAATCGGTAGAAACTAAATATGCCGCAGATACTGCAAAAAACAAAACCAAAGGGGCGAACAGTGACAATAATGTAGCGCTTATGGACAAGTCGCTCAGCCAGGTTAGCACAGCTACAAATATCATTCGGCTTCAGGCAAGCGATTATGGTGACCGTACCAAATCGCTGCGCAGGCATTGGGTTGAATGGAACCGGAAATTTACGCTTTCGGTTGCCTGTATTGTGCTGTTTATGATTGGCGCACCATTAGGTTCCATTATTCGTAAAGGTGGTTTGGGTACACCACTTATTTTTGCCATTGTATTTTTTGTCGTGTTTCACCTGCTGAATACTTTCGGAGAAAAATTTGCCAAGGAAGGCGTTACTTCTCCTTTTACGGGTATGTGGCTGTCTACTATGGTGCTGATACCGATTGGTATTTTTCTTACAATAAAAGCGATGAAGGATTCTCAATTGTTTAACCGCGAAGTGTATAGCCGGTTCTTTAAACGATTGGGTCAGTTTTTTAAAAAACAACGAACAGCAAAATATAGTTCCTATGAATCATGAAACGAATAGCCGGCGCGAATTTATTAAAACCACAGGAAAAGCTGGTATTGCAGCAGGGCTGGCAGCCACCGTATTGCCATCGTTTGCGGCAGTGAATAACAGCAACGCCTCAACACCTTATGAGCAAACGCCTTTGCCTTACTCATATAGTGCATTAGAACCGGTAATAGATGCACAAACTATGGATTTGCACTACTCAAAGCATGCGGCTGGATATGCTAAAAATCTGGCTGAAGCGTGTGCTGCAGAAGGTGTAAATAAACAAACCACATCTCTGGAAAATTTGTTGTCCGGCATTTCAAAGTATTCTGTAAAGATGCGCAACAATGCCGGCGGACATTACAATCACGAGTTGTTCTGGAAAACAATGCGGGCGCCTTCTTCAACCGCCATGCCTTCAGGAAAACTGGCTGATGCCATCAATGCAAACTTCACTTCGTTTGCCGCGTTTAAAAATGAATTCAGCGAAGCCGCAAAAACTCGTTTTGGCAGCGGTTGGGCATGGCTTGTAATGACGAATGATAAGAAGCTTGTGATTGGCTCTACGCCTAACCAGGACAATCCTCTGATGGATGTAAACCCATTAAAAGGAATGCCTGTATTTGGTCTCGATGTTTGGGAACATGCTTATTATCTGCACTATCAAAACCGTCGTCCCGATTACATCAGCGAGTGGTGGAAAGTGGTGAACTGGCCGTTTGTGCAACAGCGTTTTGAATCCATGAGTTAAGCATAAAGTCATAGGAAGTAAAAGCTGTCAGACTATAAAACTTTAATTGCTTTTATTTGCCACTATAATAGAAGAAGCCTCCGAAATTTCGGAGGCTTCTTCTATTATGCGTGACCCCGCAGAGACTCGAACTCTGGACCCATTGATTAAGAGTCAATTGCTCTACCAACTGAGCTACGGAGTCATTACCTTTTGGTAACGGGCGGCAAAAATAGCAGAATGAGGCCATTAAGCAAAGCCTGTTGGCAGAATTCTTACCAGTTCCTTACAACGGACATTGGTTTGCACCTATATTTTAGTACAATAATTGACGTGTGGTATTGTTATATTGTGGCAGTCATGCTATTATTTAGCTGCCGGCAAACGGAAAAATAAATACTATGAATAACGAAACAAATCCGCATTTTTCAAAAACAGATACAGACAAGGTAAATGTAAGCAACGACGAATGGAAGCAAATTTTGCCGGGCGATGTTTATCAGGTAGCGCGACAGAAAGGAACGGAGCGACCATACACAAGTAAGTATGAAGATTTTGATGAGATAGGCACATACTATTGCGCCGTTTGCGGCAACGCTTTATTCAGAAGCGATACAAAGTTTGAAAGCGGCTGCGGCTGGCCTTCGTTTTATGAGCCTGTCAGCAAAACGTCTGTTATTTATGAAGCCGATAATACACATGGTATGCGTCGTACTGAAGTGATGTGTGGACGCTGTCATTCGCATTTGGGACATGTGTTCGATGATGGTCCTAAACCAACCGGTTTGCGTTATTGCATTAACGGCGTGGTGCTTGATTTTGAGAAAGCAAAAGAAGCTGCTGAAAAATACGATGCAGAGCATTCTGAGCAGTAAATAATTGAGGAAATACATATCACTTACAGGCAGGACGCATTCTTAATGTGTCTTGTTTTTTTATATGGCAAAATGTTTTTCTACAGAATCTGCCAAATTAAACAGGCTAAACGATTGTTGAAAAAACCGGCTGTTTATCTCAAAGCGAACAACAAAATTTTATTGTGAATATTGCCTTTGCTTTTGTGTATAACTAAAGTTTTTTGTGCAGTTCTGCTTCTGCGGTCTGGTGATAAATAAGGTTTCCGGTAAAAGCTTCCTGCATCGATTCTTTCACCAAATTCGCTCTTCTAATGCTAACTTTTTACTAAAGGAATTAGTTTTTTGCTTAGCTTTATGAAACCATCAGGAACACAAGATTTTCTACCGACTAAAAATATTTGACGTGGAGTTACTGAATAAAGACCGCGACCGGAAGAACCGCCGCAAGCCTGCCATCGACCTGAGCACAATGATGTATGGTAAAGTACCGCCGCAAGCGAAAGAGCTGGAAGAAGCTGTGTTGGGCGCTATCATGCTGGAAAAAACAGCTTTCGACACCGTTATTGAAATTCTGAAACCGGAATGTTTTTACGTAGATGCTCACCAGCGTATTTACAGTGCTTTTAAAAGCTTGGCTGATAAGTCTATGCCAATAGATTTATTAACCGTGGTGGAAGAGCTGAAAATGAAGGAAGAGCTTGATATGGTTGGCGGCCCTTACTACATCACCAAGCTTACCAATTCAGTTGTATCAAGCGCAAATATTGAAACTCACGCCCGCATCGTGTTACAGAAGTTTATTCAGCGCGAGTTAATACGCATCAGCGGTGAAATCATAGGCGATGCTTACGAAGACAGCACCGATGTGTTTGACCTGATGGATGATGCCGAAGAAAAGATTTTCCAGATCACTAACAACTTCCTCAAAACGGATTACCGCGAGATGAGCAGTGCGCTCGCCGAAGCCATTAACCGCATTGATGAGCTACGCACGCGGCAGGAAGATATTTCCGGTATTCCAAGCGGTTTTCCTTCCATGGATCGGGTAACATATGGCTGGCAAAAAACCGACTTGATTATTCTAGCGGCACGTCCTGCTGTGGGTAAAACGGCCTTTGCTTTAAACCTTGCCCGCACGGCGGCTTTAAACAAAATCAGGCCTACGCCGGTTGCTGTTTTTTCCCTGGAAATGAGTGCTGGTCAGTTGGTGCAGCGCATTCTATCCGCTGAAAGTGAAATTCCGCTGGAAAAGATTTCGCGTGGCAAAATGGAAGATTATGAGTACCAGCAACTGCATACAAAAGGTATCAAGAGATTAGAATCCGCACCCATTTATATTGACGATACAGCCGCTTTAAACATCTTTGAGTTTCGAGCGAAGGCAAGACGTTTGGTGAACAAACATAAGGTCGGCATTATCATTATTGATTATCTTCAGTTAATGAGTGGCAATAGCGATAAAGGCGGTAACCGCGAGCAGGAAATCAGTACCATTTCGCGAAACCTGAAAGCACTGGCAAAGGAACTCCAGGTACCTATTATTGCGCTAAGCCAGTTAAGTCGTGCCGTAGAAACACGAAAGGAAAGCAAGATGCCACAGTTGAGTGACTTACGCGAATCCGGTGCTATCGAGCAAGATGCCGATATGGTTATGTTCATTTATCGTCCTGAATATTATGAGCAAATGGCAAACGAACAAGGCGAAAGCACGCGCGGCGAAACACATATCCGTATTGCAAAGCATCGTAACGGTTCTCTCGAAACCATCAAATTACGCGCATTACTTCACATTCAAAAGTTTGAAGAATGGGATGGTGATGGTGGTGGATTTGGTGGCGGAGCGCCACAGGGTGGAAACTGGAAACCGTTGCCTCCTTCGCCTGCCGGCGGCGATGATGGTGGCAACGGCAGCCGTCTCTTTATCCAAAAAGGCAGCCGAATGAATGATGGCGAATTTGATGATGGCTTTAATGGCGGCGATGTGTTTTAGGAAATAAATAGATAATAAGTAAGATTTAATATTAACTATTGACGCTGAATCAAGAGTCGGTCAAGGGATCATTTTAAGTAGCTGTTAATATACCCGCTTTGGTAACACTTCTATTCGCCACAGCGAACAAAAAAGCTACGGACGACGCGGTTACCGAAAGTATTTTTTGTATTGTGTTGAAATTGACTTGCTTCCGAACAGCACACTAATATTCAATCTAACTTATTATAAATTTAATACAAGACATCCGTGCGCCAAATCTGTATCATCGGTGTTTTCCTAAATTTGGCACATAATCAGCAACGAAGTTCATTATCATGGCGTATATCGATTACTATAAAGTGTTAGGCGTTTCTAAAAATGCAAGTGAAGACGATATCAAAAAAGCATATCGCAAACTCGCGAGAAAGCTTCATCCCGACCTCAACCCAAACGATAAAGAAGCTCATAAAAAGTTTCAGGAAATCAATGAAGCCAACGAGGTGTTAGGCGATCCTGACAAGCGAAAAAAATACGATACTTACGGCGAAAACTGGCAGCACGCCGGGCAATATGAACAAGCGCGCCGGCAACAGCAAAGCGGCAGCGGACAACAATATCCAGGCGGCGGAGGCAATCCGTTCGGCGAAGGTTTCGAATACAATTTTTCAGGCGGCGATGACAGTAGCGGTGGCGGTTTCTCCGATTTTTTTGAATCCTTGTTTGGCGGTCGTAGCAGCAAAAAGCAACAAGCCGCATATCGGGGTCACGATTATAATGCAGAGTTGCATTTGTCGCTTCGCCAGGCATATACTACACACCAGCAAACGCTGAATGTAAATGGAAAACAGGTGCGCATTACGGTGCCTGCCGGTGTTGCCGATGGACAGGTCATAAAGCTAAAAGGCTATGGTGCGCCCGGCGCAAATAACGGTACTGCCGGCGACTTATACATCACCTTTCGCATAGCGGAAGATGCGGATTATAAGCGCCTCGATAACGACCTCTACATAACCGTACAACTGCCTTTATACACAGCCGTTTTGGGAGGCGATATTACCGTAGACACGCTCGGCGGAAAAGTAAAACTGAAGGTTAAGCCCGAAACACAAAATGGCGTTAAGACAAGGCTTAAAGGCAAAGGCTTTCCAGTATATAAAAAAGAAGGTGAGTTAGGCGACATGATTGTAACTTACAACGTGCTGATACCAACCAGCCTTACCGACGAACAGAAAGAATTATTTACCCAATTATCTAAACTGTAATGCCATGCAGGAAGACATTATTACCACCGAAGAATACGCCCGGCAATCGCACACCGATATTCAGTTTATCAAACAGCTTGGCGATTATGGGCTCATTGAAATCATCATTGAGGAACAGCAGCCCTGTATTGACTCGCAACAGTTGCCGTTGCTCGAAAAATATATGCGCCTTCACTACGATCTCGATATCAACATGGAAGGCATCGAAGCCATCAGTCATCTCTTACAACGTATTACCGATATGCAGCTTGAAATGGAAAACTTAAAACGAAATTTGCGATTGTATCATTCCTTATAATCAATATACAAGCAAGAGCAACAAATGATTTTGGGGCTCTCATCTTTCATCTATATAGCAACTTCAGTCCGGGCTGTTCGCTACAAGTCCGCAGCGGCTGCTATTCATTTTACATCATACATTATATATCTAATATAGCGCATATACTTGCCGCTTTACGGGCTTTCCACTGCCATCCCGCAGCCCTTGAGCAGTAGGATATTCATTAGGCAATTACAAAGTGTAACCGTTTCTTTTTCTTGCAGGCCATGTACTTGTCTAAAGTTTCTGGTGCATCATTTTAATAACTAATAACATAGTTCCGCTTTTTAAAATTCCGCAAGGTGCATACCACGGCGTCAGGTTTGCCAATACCTGTAAGAATTCTGTTATAAAAGCTTTATTTATCTGACGTTGTATTGCTTTTCACACATTATAAACCAAAGGGCAGAAACTTTTTCTAAAATCATAAAAGAATAACCTGTTAAAGGTTTTAATAGTCATTTACTGGCACAATTTTTACCAATGCGCCGTTGGAATCAGTATCGCTTACAAAAGGCGATACTGCCAGAAAAAGAAAACATATGAGTTTAGTACAAACCTATCTTGAGAATAACGGCTATGATTATTACGGCAATGCAGCCGAGGATACACTTGTATTTTTTGTGCGCAATGAAGATGCGCCGGAAGCAGAAGAAACAGACGGAAGAAGCAACGAAGCAATCACCAATTTATCTGATGATACAGTGAACGGTATATCCGGCGGTTTATCATCTGAAGCATCGGCTGTGAACACTGAAAAGCATGCCGAAGCTTACAAAGCAAATGGAAAAGACATGTCTGCCAATTTCAGCCTCAGCGGTGAAAGTGCGCCTGCTGATAATGAATATAATGACGCACCTGATGCTGGCTCAATAGCAACGCCTGATTCAAATACGGATGCTAATGACTTCAGTGAGTCAGTACCGAAGATGACAGAAATGGATTCAAAGCAAACCGACACAGAACACAGCAAAGACTCGGCTTTTAAAGCATAGAATAGATATTTCTGTTACATAAGAACGCAAAAGCAAATCGTATCAGGGTTTGCTTTCGCATTTTATTTATTTAGCAAAGCAAAACATTGCTCTGCTATTTCCAGTTCTTCATTGGTGGGTACAACGAGCACTTTTGTTTTTGAATCATTAGCTCCAATATCAAGAATAGAGCGACTTCTGATTTCGTTTTTTTCTTTGTCAATTGAAATACTTAGAAAGCTCATATTTGTGCAAACACGTTTTCTCATATTAGCATCATTTTCTCCAACGCCTGCTGTAAAAAGAACAGCATCCAAACCATTCATCGCAGTAGCATAAGCACCAATATATTTTTGAATGCGATATGCATACATCTGCAAAGCAAGCTCGGCATGTTTATCACCGTTAAGTGCCGCTTTATTTACATCGCGCATATCATTGAAACCGGTCAGTCCGAGCATGCCGCTTTGTTTGTTTAGCAGGTTATTCAGGTCTTTGGAAGAATAGCCTTTCTCAGCTAAATAAAACACAACCGACGGATCAATGTCGCCGCTGCGGGTGCCCATAATCAACCCGGCAAGCGGGCTAAATCCCATACTTGTATCAATACATTTTCCATCTTTCACCGCCGCCATACTGCAACCATTGCCAAGGTGAATCGAAACAATTTTCGCATCTTTTTTATTTAAGTAAATTGCTGCCTGCTCTGTTACATATTGATGACTCGTTCCGTGAAAACCGTACACTCTTATTTTATCATTCTCATACAATTTATTGGGTACAGCATAACGATAAGCATAATCAGGAATGGTTTGATGAAATGCAGTATCAAAAACAGCAATTTGCTTTGCCCTGGTAAATATTTTTTCAGCCACTTCAATTCCCTTCAGGTTTGCCGGATTGTGAAGCGGAGCCAATGCAGATAAGGCTTTGATGTTCTCTTTTACGGTTTCAGTTATCAATATAGCTGATGAATACAATTCACCGCCATGCACTACACGATGCCCGACTACATCGATATCCTTTGTGTTTTGAATGATGCCATTTTGCTTATTCATAAGAAGCGAAACAACCTGCTGCAATCCTTCTTCATGGTTGGCTAAAGGCATTGTTTCTTCTATCTCTTCTTTATTACCATCAATCAAAATTTTATGAGTAATAACAGCATTGTTTTGCCCGATTCTTTCCATTAGACCAACGCACAACGGCTTCACCGATGGCATACGAAATAGTTGATACTTAATCGAACTGCTGCCTGAGTTGATGATAAGAATATTCATAAAGCGAAAGAAGTGATTTGTTCTCTATTATTTAGCTAACCTTTTTTATCAGAGTTACGATAATGTTACATCAGCTTATTCTTCCTGGCATTGAATGGCAGTAATAATTACCGTATTAAAAATATCATCCACAGTACAGCCACGGCTCAAATCATTGATCGGTTTATTCAAACCCTGCAGCATAGGTCCAATCGCCAAAGCGCCCGTTTCGCGCTGCACAGCTTTGTACGTATTGTTACCTGTATTCAAGTCAGGAAAAATTAATACACTCGCTTTGCCCGCCACTTCTGAGTGTGGAAGTTTTTGACTGCCAACAACCGGATCAACGGCTGCATCATATTGTATCGGTCCTTCGATCTTTAAATCCGGGCGTTTTTCCTTTACTATCTCAGTGGCTTTTCTCACCTTCTCTACCTCTTCACCCGCTCCCGATGTACCTGATGAATAAGACAACATAGCAACGCGGGGCTCAATACCAAAACGCTGACTGCTGTCGGCAGAAGAAATGGCAATCTCGGCCAGTTGTTCAGCCGTTGGATTTGGATTCACTGCGCAATCGCCAAACACCGAAACACGATCGGGCAAACACATGAAAAAGATTGAAGAAACAACCGAAAATCCGGGCTTCGTTTTAATGAATTGCAAAGCAGGCCGAATGGTATGTTGCGTAGTATGCACAGCGCCGGACACCATGCCGTCTGCATCACCCTTATACACCATCATGGTTCCAAAATAAGAGACATCTGCCATTAAATCTCTTGCCATTTCAAGCGTTACATTTTTGCTTTTTCGAAGCTCATACAACGTTTGTACATAATCATCGTAACGCGCATCATAAGCAGGGTTCAGGATTTGTATTTTAGACAAATCTATATCGATGCCCAAACGTTTAACTGAAGCAATGACTTCGCTTGTATCTCCTAATATCGTTAAGTTAACCATGTCCTGCAAAACCAGTCTGGCTACCGCTTTCAGAATTCTGTCATCATTACCTTCCGGTAACACAATGTGCTTACGTACACGCTTTGCCCGCTTCATCAACTGGTATTGAAACATCTGCGGTGTAATGGCATCTGTGGTGAATGTCACCATCTTTTCATCTAATGTTTGTGTATCAACATATTTATTAAATAAGCTAATGGCAAGCTCTATCTTCTTAGTATTATCTGCCGTAATGCGAGATGGAATAGAACCAATCGTTTTTGATGTTTCGAACGTTCCTGTTTGCACAGAGATAATAGGAACTACCGTTTGCAAACCTTCAATCAACTTCATGATAGGCTCTTCGGGCTGTGTATCCGCAGTAAGAACAATGCCAGCTATTTTTGGATAAGATGCAGACATATTTGCCTGCAATGCACCAACAATAATATCACCCCGGTCGCCGGGCGTTATAATGAGAACATTCTCTTTTATATACTTTAAAAAATGTGGCAATTGCATGGCGCCCGTTACAAAATTGTCTGCCTGGTTTGATAGCAGCGATTCACCAAACAGCACTTTGCCTTTTATATATTCATTGATCTCTTTAATGGTCGGGCTTAACAAGCTTTTGTTCTGCGGAATGACTGAAAGAATAATATTTTTCGGCAGTTGCGTCTGCAACAATTCACGCACATCAGTTTCCTGTTCAGGTGCTACTTTGTTAACAATAATACTTAACACCTGCACTTCGCGCGATTCGAAATTGCGCCACACATTCAGTGCAAAGTTCACTACCTGCGCTGTTGTTTTATCTTGACCCGACACTACAATAATGGCAGGCGCACCCAGGTTTTTTGCAATCCGGATATTGTATTCAAACTCAAATGCAGTGCCTTCTCCCACAAAGTCGCTGCCTTCCATCACGATGAAATCATAGTTCTCTTCCTGCTGCTTAAACTTGGTAATGATTGTATTAATTATTTGTTCTTCGCTATCAGTTTGTATGTGCTGCTGCACTTCCTGCCGCGTAAAAGCAAATGCATCATCGTAGCCAACGGGCAAGCTAAAATGAGTAAGTACCGTTTCTATATGCACATCCTTTTTATCAACCGAATCTCTATTGATAATGGGTTTGAAATAACCGATTTTTTTGGCTTTGCCGAGGAGCATATTGATAAGCCCAATTGTAATAACAGACTTACCGCTGTATGGCTCAGCCGATGCAATAAAAACCGTCTTTGTCATGCTGTTTTCTTTGCTGCGAAAGTAAGCTTAGCGTAGGGATAAGCAACCAGCCTAAGAGCATGATAAGTATCAGTTCCGGATTTATTAATGCCTGGCGAATGTTTGTTTCTATTTATATTTTAAACAAATAAATCCGTTTTCTCCTTCACTTTATGCGGCAATTCAAATTCGCATAGACTGAAAGAAAGAAGAGAAAAAAACATTACTCAAAAAGCAGTTTACTTTTGGTGTGTTTTATGCCATATAAATTTCTTCACATTAAAATGTCTATGTCATGTTCGACCAGATTTTAGATTTAGTAAAAGAGCATCTTGGGAATAATCCGGAAGTAGCGAATGCAATTCCTGCTGATAAAAAAGCGGAAATTGAAAGAGAAGTCGCTACGCATGTCGACAATGGAATCAAGCAGCAGGCTTCTTCCGGCGATATTGGTGGTTTACTGTCCGGCCTTACCTCCGGCGGTGCCATTCCAAGTGCTATAGAAGGTGGATTGATCGGGAATTTAGGAAGCCGTTTTGGCTTGTCGCCAACCGTTACCGCTGCCATTGCCGGTGCTCTGCCGGGCATTCTGCAGAAGTTTGCTCATAAAGCGAATGACCCGAATGACAGCAGTATTACAATGGACAGTATTACCAAATCAATTGGTGGCGGCAACCTCGGTGGCTTAGGAAGTATGTTTGGTTTTGGAAAATAGAATGGTACTGTACTTTATAAAAATGGTTTCTCTTGCTGAAGAGGAACCATTTTTACTTTCTGGGTGATTGTATGATAAACAATCAATCATTAATTCTTGAAAAGAATAAAAAAACATTTTTGGTAACCATCGTCCGTCACTTTTGTGATCGGCTGTTGTGATTCTTGCGTGTCGAAGCAGAAAGAATCCTCCTATCAGCGTTCAGGGCGATGGCCGTACCTTCATCGAAGCGAATGGAAAGCTTTTATTTTAAAAAATTCACCCGCAAAGCATCATTTGCCGGTTATTTCTTTTGTTATTTTCTTCACTTCTTTTATAAGTAAAGGATAAGCTGGTTGCGGCATTCCGCCATGATCAAAACCCTGCAGTTCATACAATGTTGTTCGTTTATGTCCTGTCAGTTTCATCATGCGTGCGAGGTATGCGTTTTCTTCGTAACGCCCCAGTAATTCCAGTTCTCTGTCGCCGGTTATCAATAGCATTGGCGGTGCATCGGCACGAACATGATAGAGCGGCGCATATTCATCAATTATTGGTTGCGTTTCTTTTATGCCGCGTTCCTGCCGGATGGTGAAATGCGTGATGGCTTGCCCGCTGAAAGGAATCAGCGCGGCAATATTGTTTGCATCAATATTATACTTAGCTAAATACTTTTTATCGAGTGTTATCATCATTCCCAAATATCCGCCGGCCGAATGCCCGGAGATAAAAATGAGCTTATTGCTGCCACCATAATTTGTAATGTGCTGAAATGTCCATGCCACTGCGGCCGCGGCATCCTCAATGTACGCCGGTGCTTTGTCTTTGGGCGATAAGCGGTATTGCACGCCAACGACTGCAAAGCCTTTATCCATCAGCTCTTTAGGAAGTTCTTTATCGCCGGCGGTGAGTCCGCCACCATGAAACCAGACGATCGTTGGATAGTTCGTGGCTCCTTTTGGATAATAAAAATCAAGTACGCATTGTGAGTTGATATAACTGTCTTTTTTGTTGATGGAATCGGCGTAATAATGAATGTTTCTTTCAGTTGCATATTCTTGTTGCGCGAAGGATGCTACGAATGTAATGATGAATAAAAAAGTGAGAAGTGCTTTCATATTGTTGACCGATTGGATGATGCAGGAATTTGTAAAAGTAGGGTGGGTTTTTGAAACACATAAAAAGGTAGGAACATTATTGTTTCGGGAAGAAGGAATGACGGCGCAGTTCAATCATTTTCCGGAATGTTGATGGGAAGATTTTTCTGCTTCTACATGCAAGAATGACAACAGGCGATCACAAAAGAGATGAACGATGGGTACCAAAAAACAGTCACAACATCAGTATGTGATGTTTGTATTATTAGTATAAGAAAACGCCTTCTCAATAATTTATTGAGAAGGCGTTTTGACGAAGTGAAAATGGTATTTTATTTACCCAATTTCGCTTTCAGGTTTTTATCTAATTCTTCTAAAAACTCTTCGGTGTATAAGTAATCTGTTCCATGCTCAACCTTTGGCTTGATGGTGATCGCGAGGTCTTTCGTCATCTTGCCGCTTTCAACGGTTTCAATACAAACCTGCTCTAAAGCCTGGCAAAAATCAATCAGTTCCTGGTTGTTATCAAGCTTGCCACGAAACTCCAAGCCACGCGTCCATGCAAAGATGGAAGCGATGGGATTTGTTGATGTTGGACGACCTTTTTGATGCTCGCGATAATGACGCGTTACGGTGCCGTGTGCCGCTTCGGCTTCCATCGTTTTGCCGTCTGGCGTAACGAGTGTTGAGGTCATCAAACCCAGGCTGCCAAAGCCTTGTGCAACGGTATCGCTTTGTACGTCGCCATCGTAGTTTTTACAAGCCCAAACAAAGTTGCCGTTCCATTTTAAGGCACTGGCTACCATGTCATCAATCAGGCGATGCTCGTAAGTAATGCCGGCTTCGTCGAACTTGTTTTTAAATTCAGTTTGAAAAATATTTTCAAAGATGTCTTTGAAGCGACCATCATATTTTTTAAGAATGGTATTCTTGGTAGACAGATATAACGGCCATTTTTTGGTCAATGCCTGATTAAAGCAGGCACGCGCAAAGCCCATTATACTTTCGTCGGTATTGTACATGGCCAATGCAACACCATCACCTTTAAAGTTGTACACTTCAAATTCCTGTTTTGTGCCGTCTTCGCCTTCAAATTTTATAGTCAGCTTGCCTTTGCCTTTGGTTACAAAATCAGTAGCGCGGTATTGGTCACCAAACGCGTGGCGACCGATGCAAATTGGAGCCGTCCAGTTGGGAACCAGGCGTGGTACATTGTCGCACACAATCGGCTCGCGAAAAACAGTGCCATCAAGGATGTTGCGAATGGTGCCGTTCGGGCTTTTCCACATTTGCTTTAAGCCAAATTCTTCTACGCGGGCTTCGTCAGGTGTTATCGTTGCGCATTTAATTCCGACACCATATTGACGGATGGCATTGGCGGCATCAATCGTTACCTGGTCATTGGTCTCGTCGCGATACTCAATGCCAAGGTCAAAGTATTTTATATCGACATCTATGTAAGGAAGAATGAGTTTGTCTTTGATGAACTTCCAGATGATGCGTGTCATTTCATCGCCGTCAAGCTCAACAACAGGATTGGCGACTTTAATTTTTTCAGCCATGTTCTTTTGTTTGTTAAATGAATAAAAACGGGTGGCAAATGTAAGGATTCAGTTGAACGAAATGCGGAAATCTGGCGATAGATATTCAATTGACAAAGTCGTAACAATCGAAACCAGCCTTCGCGTTTACACGTACCTATTTCGGTTGGAATGATTTTAGCGGAAATAAAGTAGTAGTTTTAAAATCCAAACATCAATATCCTTATGCAAGGCAAGAAATGCAATACAGCCATCGGGGCGAAAGCTTTTTTCATTTGTTTACTGTTTCTTTTTTTGGGAAGAAGCGCTGAAGCCAAAGGGAATTTTATTCTTACTTTTTTTTCTGATACAACTACAATTGCTAAAGCGAGTGCCAATGCAAAAACATTTTTAGCACTCGGTGATTCGTACACTATCGGTCAATCTGTTGATTCGTCAGATCGTTTTCCGGCGCAGACGGCAGCTATATTAAAGCGCAGAGGATACAACGTTGCAAACATTGATTACATAGCTACCACAGGCTGGAAAACTGTCAATCTGCAATGGGCGATAGAAGCGATGCGCACGAAGAAAAAGTATGATGTGGTTACGCTGCTGATTGGCGTAAATGATCAATATTTAAAGAAAGACACCAGCGGCTATCGTGAGCATTTTACCAATCTTTTGCAGAAGGCCATATCTTTTGCTGACAGCAATCATGCTCATGTATTTGTTTTATCTATTCCCGATTATGGCGTTACGCCGTTTGGCAGCAATTTAAAAAATGTAAGCAAACAGATCGATCAGTTTAATGTGATTAACAAGCAAGTGGCAGTGGCTTACGGTGTAAACTATACAAACATTACGGGCATCAGTCGGTTTGATGCCATTGACAGCACAACGATTGCGTGGGATGATATGCACCCATCTGGCAAGCAATATGCACAATGGGCATTAGCGCTCGCCAATAAGATGACGAACGTGTTGCAGTAATTTATAAAATCAACGGACCCGTTTATTACGTATCTTTTGTATGAAGAAAGAACGTTTATCAATTGCTTTTTTATCCTTTATCTTTCTTACTTTTTCGTTTCTCATGCTGCTTTCCTGCCGGAAAAAAGAAAGCGTTGTAACCGTTGTTTCAATTCCTGTTGATAGTACATTAATACCACCTTCAACTGATACTACTTTTTTAGATAGTAATTCTGCGCCTAAAACATTTCTTGCTTTGGGTGATTCTTATACTATCGGTCAGTCGGTTGATTCATCAGAACGTTTTCCGGCACAAGCAGCGGCTTTGTTATTAAACCAGAACATTACCATAGCGCCCATTACATACATAGCTGCCACGGGCTGGACAACAATTAGTTTACAAAATGCAATTGAACTTCAAAACCCACAAGGTCTCTTTGATATTGTTACGTTATTAATTGGAGTAAATGATCAATACCAAACCGGCGATACTATAAATTACCGTAGCCGTTTTACAGACTTGCTGAATACGGCTATTTCTTTAGCTGTTAATAAGAATCATGTGTTTGTTATTTCTATTCCTGACTATGGCGTAACACCTTTTGCAAGCGGCAAACCGGGTGTTAGTGAACAGATTGATTTGTTCAACACAATCAACAAAGAGGTAGCTGATAGTTATGGTGTGAATTATACTGACGTAACTGGTATAAGCAGAGCAGATGCAGGTGATAATACTATGTTAGCTGTTGATGGTCTGCACCCGTCAGGCAAGCAATATGCACAATGGATACAGGTTTTAGAACCATCAATTTACAAGGTGCTAAAATAACGTTGGCTGAAATATTAGCTAACAATTAAAACAGGTATACTGAGTTTATGGCGTACCTGGTCTACCGTAGCTCCGAATACGTAATCCTTGATACCTGTATGCCGGTGGGCACCCATAATGATCATGTCTGCTTTTTCATGCTTTACAATGCGGATAATTTCATCAATGCGGCTTTGGTAGCCTAATGCAATCGTAATATTATGTCCCAGATTTTTTAGTTGTATAGCGTAATCTTCGAGGCGTTGATGGTCGTTGCGCGTTTCATAATCATCAGCCGCAGCGCCAAAATAATTGGCTGATGCTGTTTCTACTACATGTATTAAAACATAGGTAGAATTTGTTTTTCCCTGGTTTAAGGCATACGCAATAAGTTTTTCATCAAGATAGCTAAAGTCCAGCGCCACAGCAATGCGCCGCGTTTCCGGAACGGTAAGATTTTTCAACAATTTTTCTTCGCCATGAAGAAAAATGTTCTTGTGTTTTTTATGCTTGTAAATAATGGGTAACAATGTTGTGATAATGAACAGACCGATGAAAATGAGTGAGCCGGTTCCGGTTACTATTTTTAAAAGCAAATTGCCATCCCCGGTAAAGACGCCAATTACTGTTTCCGCCACTAACTTTACATTCAGATATACAAGAATACCGGCAACCAGCCACGCAGCAACTTTGGTGTAAGGCTTTATAACAAACTCACCCATCGTTTTTTTATCGCTCACAAAATGGATAAGCGGGATGATGGCAAAACTCAATTGCAGGCTTAGCACTACCTGGCTTAGCACCAGCAAATCATTTACTTTTTCTTCCCCCGCAATAATAACAGTGAGCAAAGCCGGGATGATGGCTAGCATGCGCGTAAGAATGCGCCGTAGTAAAGGATTGATACGAAGTTTTAAATAGCCTTCCATCACAATTTGCCCGGCTAAAGTGCCCGTTACTGTTGAGCTTTGACCCGCAGCAATCAATGCAATGGCAAATAAAGCAGGCGCCAGTTTTGTTCCTAAAAGTCCATGCAATAGCTGGTGTGCATCCTGTATGGTGGCAACATTTTGATGCCCGGTTTTGAAGAATGTAGAAGCGGCGAGAATCAGGATGCAGGCATTTACAATGAACGCAATATTTAAGGCAACTGCACTATCAATAGCATTAAATTTTAGAGCCCGGCGAATGCTGGATTCATCCGATTTTACTTTGCGCGTTTGCACCAAAGCCGAGTGCAGGTAAAGGTTGTGTGGCATTACCGTAGCACCGATGATACCGATAGCGATGTATAAGGCCTGTTTGTTTAAAACCGTTGGGCGAAAGCCTTTTATAACTTCTCCCCATTGAGGTTTGGCAAAGAATATTTCTGCCAAAAAAGAAAGCCCGATGATGGCAATTAAGGCAATAATAAATGCCTCTAGTTTTCGCATGCCAAGCTTCTGCAAATAGAACAGGAGAAAGGTATCTAAAATAGTAAGCGATACGCCCCAGATAAGCGGCAAACCGGTTAATAATTGAATGCCGATTGCCATGCCAATTACTTCTGCAAGGTCGCAGGCAGCAATGGCAAATTCGGCCAGTATATAAAGACAAAAGTTGACAGCTTTAGGGTAGACTTCGCGGTTTGCCTGCGCCAGATCTCTTCGCCTAACAATGCCCAATCTTGCACTCAAATTTTGAAGCAACAGCGCCATCAGGTTGCTCATCAATAACACCCATATGAGGCTGTAGCCAAACTGTGCGCCGCCTTGCAAATCAGTCGCCCAGTTGCCCGGGTCCATATAGCCGACGCTAACCATATAAGCTGGTCCTACAAAGGCAAAAAAGCGACTCCATTTTTTGCCTTTTGAAGTGTCTACCGATTCGTGCACATCACCTAATGACAACTCGTGTTTATAATCCTGGCGCATTTATTTTATTCTCTTTTACGTTATAAGGCTGAATGATTTTTTTAGATATTTTTTGCTCAAACGACAAAAATGTTATCAGCAAACTTTTGACTAACGCTATGCTTTTGATTTCCGGCTTCTATCTCCATCATGTCATCATATTCCTGCCGGCTGATGACTTTAATTTTACTGCTGATACCTAAGCCCAGTTTCACAACATAGTTGAGGAACGGTGTGGTATTATCTTTTACTGCCACTATGCGACATGCTTTTCCCACTTTAATTTCTGACAGTTTTTTACGAGGTTTCTGCTTTAATTCACCTTTGGCATTCGGTATCACATCGCCATGCGGATCGTACTCGGGATAGTCAAGATAATGATCGAGTTTTTCTATCAGCTTGGCAGATTGTATATGCTCCAGTTGCTCTGCTATTTCATGCACTTCATCCCAGGTGAAATCAAGTTTTTCATATAGAAAAGTTTCCCAAAGCCGGTGCTTGCGCAAAACATCTGTTGCCAGTTTTTTTCCGGCTTTTGTCAACGATATTTTTCCATACTTTTCGTAGCTGATTAGTTTTTTTTCCTTTAGCTTTTTCAGCATATCGTTTACGGTAGCCGGCTTCACATTCAGGTGAGTTGCCAGTTCATTCGTTCCGGCTTCTGCTTTGCCGGTCTCCGGATTTGTTAAGTGAAATAAAGCTTTCAGGTAATTCTCACCGGTATAAGACAGCATAGTGTAAAGATATAGACAAATCGAAAACTTAAAGTTAGAATAGTCTAACTTTAAAATATTACCACTTTTGCACTTATTACATGAATATCAAAAGGTGCTTTGTAATCAATGATTACGACAAGACTTTTTTCAAGAACCACGCGGGTTAAAAGTTTCAAGAGTTTAATGATTCAGCTCGTAAAAGTTCAATTGGGTAAATACAAATACAGTTTTTTGGTAACCATCGTTTGTCTCTTTTGTGATTGACGTTTGTTGCCATTCCTGCTGCTTCTACACGCACGAATGCTTCCATCGAGGCTGCGGACAATGATCAGGCTTTTACGAAGGCGGGTATTGAACAGCCAGTTCAAAAAGGGCTTTTATCGCAAAGTTTATGTGCTAAAGGCTGCACTCTACAATTCAATAACTGCATTTGCCTAAATGAGTTTGGCTCTTAAATTAAAACTGATTTTAAAGCGGTTAGTTTGTGGTTATCTAAAATTGGCGAAGAAATATTTTTAAGAAGTTACTTTTATCGCTGTTTAAAACCGGAACATGCATAACTACTGTTGGCTTTTTATTCTCAGTTTTCTTTTTTCCTGTCACGACAAAAAGCCATCCCTTGCTGATAACCAGCCTGTGCAGGAGAGTGATTTTTTTGATGCTTTTCAAACAGTAAAACTCCCGTATAATGTAGCCGATACAAGCCTCGCAGGCATTGGCGATACTACCACAATCAGTTCTGCAGTGTTGAAACAATTTATTCCTGATACAGCTTTAAAGGCAGAACGGGCAAAGCAAACTACAGCTATCGTCTTTCGCCCGGTTGGAAAAATAGAAACCAAAACGGAATCTTATTTATTATTGCTTTCTAAAAGCGGAAAGCAATATTCGTTGTCTTCTTTTCTCTTTGCAAAAGACAAAAAAAAGATGGTTTATGTAAGTCATATCGACGTGGTAAAAAGTGGTGAAAACGATGGCTACATTCATACACTCGACATCAATTCTGAACCGACATTCATTGTTACAAAAAGCAAAACGACTGGTGGTGAATATGTATATTCCAGGAACGGATATGCGTACAGTAAAAGTACAAATGCTTTTATTGAAGTGATTAATGAAAGTACCGAAAGCGCGAAGAATGGCCGTGAAATTATCAACCCGATAGACACGCTCACTAAGTTATTTAAGTACAGCGGCGATTATACAAAAGACAAAGTAAATTTCATGTCTGTACGCGATGGAAACATTCCCGGCAGGTACACGTTTTTTCTTCATTTTGATAAAAGCAAAGGCGAGTGCACCGGCGAGCTAAAAGGAACCTTGTTAATGGTTGATGCTACTAAAGCTGTTTTCCAACAAAGCGGAGATCCTTGCGTGATGGACTTTGCGTTCAGCGCCAATTCTGTGAAAGTTATAGAGCGTGGTAGCTGCGGCAATCATCGTGGCATCACCTGCCAGTTTGATGATACCTACAAAAAGAAAATAAAGCCGCCTGTGAAGGGAAATAAAAAAACAAAGTAAAGATCTCATCACTACAATTACAACGGATGTATATTTCTGAAACAACAACAAGAGTAAGATATGCAGAGACAGACCAGATGGGGATTGTGTATTATGGAAATTATGCGCAGTACTTCGAAATTGGTCGTGTTGAAGGCATTCGACAGCTTGGATATTCGTATAAGGAAATGGAAGAAGATGGTGTGATGCTGCCTGTTGTTGAAGTGCATATTAAATACCTGCGTTCAGCGCTGTATGATGATTTGCTTACTATACGAACAACGTTGAAAGAACTACCAATTGATCATGTTATAACCTTTTATTCGGAAGTGCTGAATGAAAAAGAAAAGCTGCTGACAACGGGTACAGTAACTCTGTATTTTTTAGATACAAAGACCAAAAGAAAAACACTGATTCCTGAGAAAATGAAAGAGCGTTTGGTGCCTTTTTTTGAAGGCAATAACAAACTTTTTACTAAATAATATTCGCTGCAAAATCAATTCTTTCACTTCTTGTTTACACGGTTTACAGATAGAAAGAGAAGAAAGAAAATCATTTCAAAAACCAAATGTTTGAACATGAATCAGGAAGTAGACTGGTATTTTGCAAAGCCTGAAAAATGGCAGAAAGAAATTATGATGCTGCGAAGTATTGCTCTCGCTTGCGGACTGGCGGAAGAGCTGAAATGGGGATGTCCCTGTTACACTTTTGAAGGAGCTAACATTGTTTTGATACATGTATTTAAAGATTATTGTGCATACCTGTTTTTCAAAGGTGCATTGCTGCATAATGATGACGGCATCCTGATACAACAAACAAAAAACGTGCAGGCAGCCCGACAAGCGAGATTCACCAATCTGCATGAAGTTGCAGACAAAGAGACCTTATTGACAGCTTATATTTATGAAGCAATAGAAGTGGAGAAAGCCGGTTTAAAAGTGGAACTGAAAAAGACTTCTGAATTTTCGATGCCCGAAGAGTTTCAGAAAAAGCTGGATGAAGATAAAGTATTGGAAACTGCTTTTAAGAGATTGACGCCGGGGCGGCAACGCGCGTATCTTCTTTATTTTTCGCAACCTAAGCAAGTTAAAACCCGTGAGGCAAGAATTGAAAAATCGATACAATTAATTTTGGCTGGAAAGGGATTGAATAATTGATTGATGAGTTGAAATATGTATGCTTTTTTGAGCGATGAATCTTTGTAATGGTTGTTCTCTACACGCTTTTGTGAAAGCTCAATCATTGCCCGGAACGGTGATGAGAGAATTCTTGCTGCTTCAACATGCAAGAATCAGAACAGTCGATCACAAAAGCAACGGACAATGGCTACCAAAACTGTATTTTGTTTCAAACTTATTCATTACTAATATCCTTCAATAAGATTAATAAGAGATATAGTTCTAATGGTTGAAAAGTTCATCTTTGTATTGTCTCTTTACTGATATGTAACGTAAAAAGAAGGAGATAAACCAAGTGCTAAAACAACCAGCCATGAAAAAAATATTATTCCTGTTTATTGCTTTGATTTCTTTAGCCTCCTGTAAAAACAAACCCGACAACAAGGCGGCTGAGATACAGGGAATTGATTCTTTCCTAAAGCCCGGCGATAACTTTTTTATGTATGTAAACCACAAGTGGTATGATACTGCACAGATACCTCCTTCGCAATCGGGCGTTGGCGCTTACATGTTTATGAATTACCCGCAAAGGCTGCGTTTGCAAGGCATACTGGATAGTGTATCTCATGCCGGTAATAAAGAAGGAAGCATTGAGCAAAAGCTGGGTGATTTTTATGCTTCGGGCATGGATACAACTACCATTAACGGGCGTGGCTATGAACCTATAAAGCCATTGCTCAATCGCATTGACAGCCTGCAAGATGTGGCATCGATGATGCAGTTTGTGGCTGATGAATCTGTATTGTACAACACTTCTATACTGGCTTTCGGCGTTAGTCCTGATAATAAAAACAGCAGCCTGAATATTGCGCATATTTATCAAACGGGTCTTGGTTTGCCCGACAGGGATTATTATTTCAATACCGATTCTTCGAGCCTCGCCATTCAGCAGGCTTACAAAATATATCTTGCCAGAATGTTTGCTTTAACCGGAAGCGATACAGCGGCGGCAACAAAAAATGCAAGTGTTGTTTACAATATTGATAAGCAACTGGCTGCCTCGCACCGCACTAATGTGGAGCTGCGCGATGTGAATGCGAACTACAATAAAATGTCTGTGGCAGACCTCGTAAAAAAGCAACCTGGTATTGGCTGGCCAGCCGTGCTGAATATACTTGGTGCAAAGACGGATTCGATTGATGTATCGCAGCCGGCCTATTACGACAAGCTGAATATTCTTTTGAAAACAATTCCTATTTCTGACTGGAAAATATACTTGCAAGCCAATTCGCTGAACACGTATGCAAATATGTTGAGCAAGCCTTTTGTGGATGCCGTATTTGGCTTCAATAAAGTGGTGCTGGGGCAGGCTGTGCAGAAGGACCGTGGTGAGATAATAGCCGACCAGGCAGATGAAACAATGGGTGAGGCGTTAGGGCAATTGTATGTGAAAAAATACTTTACCGAAGAGGCTAAAAAGCGCACGCTGGAACTGGTGAACAACCTGCAGAAAGCCTTTGCTGCGCGAATGGAAAAACTGGACTGGATGAGCGACAGCACGAAGCAAAAAGCGAAGGAGAAACTGTTTGCCATTACAAAGAAAATAGGATATCCCGATAAGTGGAGAGACTATGGCAATATAAACATTGTAAAAGGTAAATATTTTGAAAACGTGGTGTCTATAGCTGCGGGCAACTACCAGTTTCAAATAGCGAAACTGAATAAATCGGTTGATAAATCGGAATGGTACACCACGCCTTCTACTGTAACGGCTTATTATAATCCTTCGGCGAATGAGATTGTGTTTCCGGCTGCTATTTTACAACCGCCTTACTTTGATGACAGCTTTGATGATGCGCTGAACTATGGAGGCATCGGGATGGTGATTGGTCATGAGATGACGCATGCGTTTGATGACCAGGGTGCGCAATTTGATAAGAATGGCAACGTGCAAAACTGGTGGACGAAAGATGATTATACAAAGTTTAAAGCGAAGACGCAGCGCGTGATAGACTTATACAGCACGTTTACCGTGTTAGATACCCTGCACGTAAAAGGCGCGATGACGGTGGGAGAGAACGCTGCGGACATTGGTGGTGTTGCGATTGCGTATGATGCTTTTAAACTAACGAAAGAAGGAAAGGATACGGCAATGATTGGTGGCTTTACGCCTGACCAGCGGTTCTTTATTTCGGTGGCGAGGATATGGCGGGTGAAGATGAAAGATGAATTTTTGAGGTATTGGATTAATAACAACCCGCATGCGCCGCCTATGTGGCGTGTGAATAGTCCGCTGATGAACTCACCGCATTTTTACCAGGCGTTTCATGTGTCTCCGGGAGAGAAGATGTATTTGCCGGAGGATAAGAGGGTGCAGATATGGTGATTCATCTGCATAAAATGACGACCATTGTTCAGATGCCCGCCAAAGTAAAGAACGGATGCAAAGGATGTCGTGATCACTTCACTATCACTCACTTTTATCCGGCTATCTTCATAATGGCGCATCTCTTTGAGCATATCATCTGCTATACAATAAAGAGCTATAATTTTATCTTCTGAAAGCAGGGTATCATAATTTTAAACGTCGTATTCCAAAAAGAATCGATTTCCATGCTTTCTTCTCCTATCTCATAATTTGAGGTAAGTAGCCGGGAGAAATATTCAACTTTTGGGAAACAAAATGAACTGCCGGAATTCCTTCTTTCAACGATTTGTCGCTGTTTAAATAGTCGTCTAAAACATCTTCCGGTTTTTGCAACAAATCATTACTCACCTATTTTCGCGTAATGAGCTGGCACTTGTAAAAGCGATTGGAGTCATTCAGCAACAAGCCAGGTTACGAGATAATTACATCATAACTGAAATCATTTATCCGGCTTTTTAATTCTTCATCAATGATTTTAAAAATGGAAAGAATAGTTTCCTTTTTACCATCCGGCAGATGCAACGCTTCATTGGCAGCGCAGGAGGAAATCCATATCGTTATGTTTTTTAGACAAAGCATAAGACAGCAGGAAGGCAGGATAAAAGAGCAACACATAACCTGCACTTCCATGTACAGCAAAAGTCAATTTATGCAGTTTGGTACCCATAACCTAATTGAGAATTTTTGTAGGCAAATTGAGAAAAGCGGAGAGATGTTGAAGTCAATTTGATTTTGATGCTCCTTTGTGCAACATTCGGGTAATACTTTTATTACCGGAAGTGTTTTTTGGTATTATGTCGTTATCTATTTTCTTCCTGTTGCCCTTTGTATTTGTGCAGGATAGCGGTCGCCTGAAATTTTGATTGTCGCTAATGCTGCATTTATTTTACTTAACTCATCGTCAGACAAAGAAATGTTTGTTGCGCCAATATTTTCTTGTAAGCGGTGCAATTTTGATGTGCCCGGAATGGGAACAATCCAAGGTTTTTGAACCAGGAGCCAGGCCAATGCAATTTGTGCCGGTGTTGCATTTTTGTCTTTCGCGATTGAAATAACTAAATCAACCAACGCTTGATTGCTTTCTCTGTTTTCTTTGCTGAAACGCGGCGACATACTTCTGCCATCCGTTTTATCAAACTCTGTGTCAGGATTTATCGTTCCTGTAAGAAATCCTTTGCCCAATGGACTGAAAGGCACAAAGCCAATTCCTAATTCTTCCAGCGTGGGAATGATTTCATCTTCAGGGGCACGATAAAACATAGAGTATTCACTTTGCAAAGCTGTAACAGGTAAAATAGCCTGTGCTTTACGTATAATATCTGTATCTGCTTCTGACAAGCCAAAGTATTTCACTTTACCTTGTTGAATTAAATCTTTCACTGTTCCTGCTACGTCTTCAATAGGAACATTCGGGTCAACCCTGTGCTGGTAAAACAAATCGATACAATCCGTTTTTAATCTCTTTAAAGAGGCTTCCGCAACGGCTCTTATATTGTCAGGGCTGCTATCCAAACCCAACGTTACTTTGCCTTCCCTGAAACCGAATTTAGTTGCTATTACCACTTCTTTGCGGAATGGCAATAGCGCTTCGCCAACCAATTCTTCATTGTCTCCGTAGCCTTGTGCTGTATCAAAAAAGGTAACACCGTGTTCGACAGCTGAACGTATTAATCTTATGGATTCGTCTTTGGAAGGTGCGCCAGGAAAACTTAATCCCATACAACCAAAGCCCAGGGCAGATACTTCCAATCCGCTGCTGCCTAATTTTCTTTTGTTCATTTTTATTGTTTTATTGTCTGCCGCAAAGGACATTAATAAAGATTGAACAAGGCTCGCCAAATGGCAAAAAGTAAGTTAGCTGATATTTTTTCTTATCCTGCTTAACGAAGACGGTGTAATACCCAGGTAAGAAGCTATGTATGTTAAGGATACACGGTTCACTACGGTCGGGAACTTTTCAAGAAAATCCAGATAGCGCGTAGAAGCATCTTGTGAAACCAACTGACTTCTTCGTTCCAGTTTTTCTTTATGCTGGGCTGCGGTTATTTTTTGAATGATGCCATCCCAGCCAGCAATAGTATCTGAGATTTCTTTCCAGTCTTTTTTAAAAAACACAACGAGCTTGCAATCAGTAACGGCTTGCAAATACTCAGAAGGCGTGTAATTTATTTCTGAATTGAAACTATCTAAAATCAAATGGTTTTCTTCAATAAAGTAGCGTGTGTGTTCATCGCCTTTGTTGTCATAATAATAAACCCTAAGAATGCCCTGAGAAAGAAAGCCAACCTGTGTTACAACTTTTCCCGCTTCCCAAAAAAATTCGTCTTTGCGAAGTTCTGCCTCATTCGCTTTTTCTGAAATATAGTCTGTTTGTTGTTGATTTAAATTGCCAAACTGCAAAATATATTCTATAAATTCTTTCATTAGCGAAAATTGATTGTCTTCAGCAGTTTGTTTATATTATTGTTTGTTTAATTCCAATCTATTATGTGTAAGTCTTCACTCAAAGTGGCTGCCCGATGGCAAAAGCGACCGCGAGTGCATTCAAATTATTCCGTTGCTTTACATCAGCCACTTTGTAAACGGCTTCAACATCATAATCTTTAATGCTTTTTACAAGTTCCTGAAGCTGATCTTCCCGGCGTGCGCCAATCAATGCTTTAGCGCCGTTTGCAGCCAGCAGGAGCGCAATAGCTTTACCAATACCACTGCTTGCGCCAGTAATGGCAACCACTTTGCCTTTGATTTGATGATTCCATTCTATCCCAAATGTTTAAGTGGATAAATAAGTTGATTGCAATATTAGCGCCGGTAGTTTTATGAGCTGAACGAATGCCGGAACGCCAGCAATGGAAGCCTGGTTTTGCCTTGCATAATTTGCTGAAAGAAGGCAGATATTTAAAGCCAGGTTCATGAGCGGTTTTGTCGATAGAAAGCTCTGTTACAGATGTAACGAAAAGCCCACTCAAAAGTTAGAGAAAACTATCAAAGGGAAAAGAAAAGTTCTTGCCGAATTAAATGAGATTCAGAAATCTATAAACAATTACAAATATCAAACTCGATGTCTTTTTTATATAGAATTGTTCTAAGTCATGCAAGCCATCAGTTCCCTTTTGTACAGCACTAACGATGCACTTTTTCTTTTAATCAAAAAGCCCACTTTAAAGAGTGGGTTAGCTTTGTATACCGGTACCCAAGTTTTATTAAAATATAATCAGATGTTTTTTAGTATTTTTTGTCACATTCCACACGACGAAAGCGTATTGCATGCAGGCGCAATAATAGCGCCGTGTCGGCCGATAGCCAAACTAAATTAATGTTTTATCGCTGATGTTTAACGCAAATGCTCACCTGCATTCCGTAGCCCTGACACTGAAACTAAATTGTATTATCACTGCTGATGATGCGCTGTGTCAGTCACGCTCATGTCTTCACAAAGTAATAAAAACAAGGACAGAAAAGAAAACGAGTTCCGATGGAAGAATCATTCAATCTTCCCTTCAAACTTTTTGATAGCTTCCGGTGTTACAGGTGTGAAAAAATTAACAAGATTTCCGTCCGGGTCACGGAACAAAACAGATCTGTTTCCCCAGGGCATTGTGGTCGGTTCTTGTACGAGGTAAGGCTGAAGAAAGACATTTAGTCTTTTATAATCTTCATCTACATTAGTTGTAATGAATTCAATAATAGCAGTACGATTCTGTGCGGCTTTTGCAACCTCGTCGCCTCCAAAAAGCTGTAAAGTAGCGGTGCTCCCGATTGCTAAAGTTGCCCCTTCGGTTTGTAATTCAGCAAAATCATCAGTGTATTGAACGGCAGATAAACCAGTAACATGATTGTAAAAAGTAACCAGTTTTTTTACATCAGTTGTAATAATTCTAATTGACAGCAACTTCATAAAATTGTTTTGTTTGTTACGGATAAATTTTCTGATGCAAAATTGAAACGGGTTCAGGACAAGGGTATGTCAGGGGTAATAAACTTTTTTTCCTTGTCAGTTAAATATTGCTAAAGGGTCATTTTGTGAGGCTGAAAACTAAATACGGTCAATTTAGGTTTTAGTATGTTCTCCAAGTTAAACATTCTAAACTCTTTTCTTAACCGGCATCAGGCAATTAACGCGCGGCTTTCCGCAAAGCAATAATAAAGGGCAAACGGCGCAATAAATCTTATCGTTTTTTTACTTAACGACTGATAATGGATGTTTAGAACCTTAAATTCGGTAAGAGCCTGTTTTATCAGCGAAAGCAAATTGCTTTTTGGATTTTCTGACATCATGGGGCTGACTGCAATCCGGCTTGATAAAAATTCTGTTTTTTCTTTTGTAGAAAACGTAAGTACGGCTCTTATTTTACTTACTGCTGATAATAGCTCCTCTGTAAATGAACGGTCGCTATTTGACAACGCAAGTTGTTCCGCCGCAATCAGCGCATTAGCTTCGTTTTCGGTAAACATGACAGGCGGAATGTTACAACCATTCATCAGCATATATCCCTTTCCGTGTTCTGTTAAAACCGGAATACCAGCTTTCTCTAATGCCTTTATGTCTTTGTAAATAGTTCTAACACTTACATTGAATTTCCTGGAAAGCTGAACAGCGGTCAAAACCCGTTTTGTTTGTAGTTGTATTCCAATTGCAGTTAGTCTGGTATTGCCGAAGGTGGGGATTTTATCACTATGTTTCATCGAAGAACTGAAGCTGAACTTTGTATATATATACAATCAAAGCCGCTCGGCCCTGCCTGGCAATACCTTGTTAGCGGAAGTGGTTTTATCCGTCTTTGTTTTTTTCTGCTAAACTTATCATTCTCTGTACAAAAAAGGATAAATTTTTACCTAAAGCTGAAAAGAAATCTATGTCGGCTGCTTCGACCGCTGTCAATGCTTTTTGCAGAGTTTTTGAACCTTCATTTGTCAATTTAATGACTTTGGCTCTTGTGTCGGTTTGGTGTTCTTGTCTGATGATAAACTCTTTGCTTTCTAAAGTTCTGAGTACTTTGGAAACCATCATTCTGTCTGTATTTCCTTGATTAGCGATATCCACTTGTGTTACATTATCGTTTTCTCTCGAAAGCCAACCTAATGCCGCCAAAAGAACAAATTGTGTCTGTGTTAGGTTTAATGGGTCTAAAACCTTTTTTTGTTTTCGTTGCCACAAGGTTGTCAATTGCCCCAAAAGATAGCCGGGACTTTCATTCGGAGTTTTAAACTGAAATTCTATTTTTTTAGCCATATTATTTTTGAATGTTACACAATAAACCGATGGATTACTTTGCTTCCAAAAAAGTAAGTTTATAACCGTCAAGGTCTTTTACGTGGAATGCTCTGCCAAATGGTGTTTCTATAATTGCTCCCGCAGTAGTTATTCCATTCGTAATGAATTTTTTTTTCAGTTCGTCTACATTTTCTTTAACGGTAAACCAAAGTGCCACGCCAGTTCCCAATTCTTTTCCTTCAATTGGTTCAAGGGGTGTACGAATAGCAAAACTTGCTTGTCCTTGTTTGTACTTGAAAACACAGGCTTGCGGGTTAGCGTCGCCAATTTCAAATCCTAATTTGTTTGTGTAGAAGGCTTTTGATGCTTCTAAATTTCTTACTTGAAGAGATGCAAATGTTAGTTGTATCATTTTGTTTTATTTTAAAATGTTGCCGTAAATATAGTATATACGACAACAATCATCTGACCTTTTTTATTTTTATATCAAACTAAATATACTATGGATTGGAAATCCATAGGTTTAAATACAGTTGGCCGAAAGTCATTTAAACTTGCTGTGAACAGCATTGAAAACCGTAAATTGAAAGTTCATTGAAATCATTCAAGAATAAAATTCTGATCGCTGTTCGGACCTTCTTTATGATGTTCCAAATATTGCTGTATCATCTCGTCTGTTACATTACCACTGCTCCACGCTCCATAACCTATCCCCCATAAATGTTGACCCCAATATCTTCTTTTTAATTCTGTAAATTCATCTAACATAAGCCTTGCGCTTCTTCCTTTTAAACGCTTCACCAATTCACTTATTGATATTTTTGGCGGATAACTTACATGCAAATGAACATGATCTTTGCTCACTACCCCTTTTTATATCCGAACATCTAATGAATCACATACTTGTTTGATTAAATCACGGCATCTTATGTGAATGTCGCCTCGCAACACTCCATATCTGTACTTCGTACTCCAAACTATATGCACATGTAATTCATAAGTGCTATCACTTCCTTTTCTTATTTCCATATATCAAACTTACCGTTAGATTTCTAGAAACTAAAGTCTTGCACTAAAGTGCATAGCTTGAACTAACGAGCTGTGACCAGTCAATTATGTAATCTTATACGTTTGATGTTTTAGGGTTTGGAGATAAAACGGGGTGAATTTGTCTGGAATTAACAACCGCAAAGCCGGGTTATTTGCGGAATCAGATTGCGCTGCTTTGCTTTGAAAAGTTTAATTTTGGCAATGGCTTTAAAGGACACAAAAATCGCAGAGCAGGTTACGGCGGTAGCTTCACAATTTAAAGTTGCTGCCATTGGCGAAGGAAAATGCACGCTGGCTTCTTATAACCGCCGGGACTTTTATAAAATCACTTTGGTTACAAAGTGTGATTGCCAGTTGCTGTATGCGAACCGTACCATTGTGGTGAACAAACCGGCATTAATCTTTACAAATCCGCTGGTGCCATATTTGTGGAAAGGGAATAATAGCGAAGACGACGCAGAAGGATATTTTTGCGTGTTTACAGATCTTTTTTTGCATGAAGGCAATGATTCAGCGTCTCTCCGTAAGTCAGCCGTTTTTAAAGCCGGCGGAGAACCTGTATATTTTATAAATAACAGTCAGTTAGCATACCTGTTAAGTGTTTTTAAACACATGCGCGAAGAGACGGACAGCGATTATATTTATAAATACGAACTGATGCGCGGGCAAGTGGAACTCATTATGCATGAAGCGATGAAAATGCAGCCCGCTATTGCTTATGCAGCGCCGCCTAACGCCGCTGTACGTATCGCAAAACTTTTTACGACCCTGCTTAACTGGCAGTTTCCGGTAGATGCACCTCACCGCACACTACAGCTAAAAAAAGCAAGTGATTATGCGGCTCAGTTAGCGGTTCACATCAATCATCTCAATGCCGCGGTTCATAAGATAACAGGCAAATCCACTACGGCGCACATCAATGAAAAACTGATTGCAGAAGCCTGTTCTCTTCTTTCGCATACCGATTTGACAATAGCTGACATTGCTTACAGCCTTGGGTTTGAATACCCTTCCTACTTTACTAATTTCTATAAAAAACATACCGGCAACTCGCCAAAGTTGCTGCGAAAAACACTTTGAAAATTATAATTTTTACTTTGATTTCTATAATTGAACGGGAATAGGGAAACTCTATTTTTGTGTTGTAAATAAAAACTTATGATACAAGCAAAAGGATACGCTGCCCAAACTACTGATGCAAACCTTGCTCCCTGGAATTTTGAACGGAGAGATTTAGGACCGCATGATGTGCTGATAGAAATCAAATTTTGCGGTGTTTGTCATACAGACTGGCACCAGCTAAAGAACGAATGGTTTCCGGGAGTTTTTCCGATGGTTCCCGGTCATGAAATTGTAGGAAACATCGTAGAGGTAGGCGAACACGCAAAAAAATTTAAAGTGAACGACCTGGCTGGTGTAGGCGTTATGGTAGATAGCTGCCGTGAATGCGAAGACTGCAAAAACCACCAGGAACAATTTTGCCAGGTAAACCCGGTTCAAACCTATAATAGTAAAGGTAAAGACGGGTTACCCACATATGGCGGATATAGCAACAACGTTGTTGTACATGAAGATTTTGTTCATCACATTTCTGATAGATTAGATCTCGCTGCTGTGGCTCCTTTGCTTTGCGCCGGCATTACCACTTATTCTCCGCTCAAAAAATACAAAGTGGGCAAGGGGCATAAACTTGCCATTATCGGGCTGGGTGGTTTAGGGCACATGGGTGTAAAATTCGGTGTCGCCTTCGGCGCTGATGTAACGGTGCTTAGCACTTCTAACAAAAAACAAAAAGATGCCCTTAATTTAGGTGCGCATCATTTTGTAGCTACGAACGATGAAGCGCAGGTAACCTCTGTAAAAGGCAGGTTCGATTTCATCCTTGACACAGTAGGAGCTAATCACGATATAAACATGTATTTACCCATGTTAAAAACCAATGGTGTTTTTATTACCGTTGGTATGCCCGTAGAACCCTTTCATGTGCCCTCGTTTAGTTTATCCGGCGGCAATAAGTCTGTTGTAGGTTCCGGTGCCGGCGGGCTTGCGGAAACGCAGGAAATGCTGGACTTCTGTGCGGAACACAATGTCGTTTCTGACATTGAGTTAATCAATATTAAAGACATTGACTCTGCTTTTGAACGTATGTTGAAAGGTGACGTTCGCTATCGCTTTGTAATTGATATGGCAACATTGTAATACAGTCACTTGTCAAAACATATTATTCTGATTCATAAAAAAGGTGTCAATCTATCCTGCTTTTTTGGTTATAGACAATCCGGCATTGGAAGAGATTTGGGTGAGGAATCAACAGAAAATAAAGGCTCTCCGGAGAGTTCCGCAGGGCTCTCTGAGGTTTAATAAAAGCCATTTTCTGACTGGCTAATCTATTTCAGCTTCTTTCTCATACTAATCCCTTGCCTGGCATAATTTCCTGATTTGCTTTCCCGCAATAATTCCTTCCTCCACTTTATGCCTTTTGACTGAAACAATGCGTATTCCGGCTAAATGAACTGTTCTACAAGAACAGACCTTTGCGGAAACAAAAGCACAAGTATGAAAGCTATCAGAGTTCACAAATTTGGCGGACCGGACGTCATGACATTAGAGGACGTAGAACGTCCCGTTCCGGCAGCCGACGAGATATTGGTAAAGATGTATGCCAGCAGTGTCAATCCCGCCGATTACATCATTCGCCAGGGCGGTAACGAGGTGTTACGCTCATACCTGAAACTGCCCTTGGGATTGGGATTGGATGCAGCCGGCATTGTAGAAGAAACGGGCAGTAAGGTAACCAATTTTAAGAAGGGAGATAAAGTGTATGGCGTTCCCAATTTTCCCGGCGATGGCAGCTATGCCGAGTACATTGCGGCAAAGAGTAGCCAGTTTTACCCGATGCCACGGAATATCACTTTCAATGAAGCCGGCGCCCTGCCTTCCTGCGCACTAATTGCCTGGAACGGCATTGTTGATTTGGGTAACGTACAGCCAAATCAACGTGTGCTGATACATGGTGCGGCAGGCGGCGTGGGCAACTTAGCCGTGCAGTTTGCAAAAGCCAAAGGTGCGTATGTGATAGGTACGGCATCGCCATACAATTTCGAGTTTGTAAAAGGACTGGGTGCCGATGAAGTGCTCGACTACAGAAACCAATCGTTTGAAAGTTTACTGAACTCCATTGACTTGGTGTTTAATGCTTCGCCGGTGCGGAGCGATGACACCCGGATGAAGTCGGCAGCGCTGCTGAAAGAAGTCGGCATTTTTGTGTGTACACACCTCGATAGCCCATTCAGCGATGCATTGAAAGAAGCGCTGGCAAAGAAGCAGGCAACAGGCACACTGGTTGGCGGCGGCGCTGTAACCACTTACACGTCCACGCTGGATGGAACCACAGCGTTGGTCGAGGCGGGAAAGGTGAAAGCGGTGGTAAGCAAGGTGTATCCGTTGGCGGAAGTGGCAGCGGCGCACCGGGAGGGCGAGACCTAACATGTGAGCGGTAAGATTGTATTGGAAATCAGAAAAGAAGAATAGCCGATGAAGCGTTTTACAACCATCTCCCAATTTCTGCAGTTCAGGGGACTGCCCCAGCCGGAACACCCGCTTGTTTATGTACTAAAAGTGGAGACGGTTGAGCGTTTGCTGATAGAAGAGCCGAAGAGCTGGTTGTACGACTTTTATGCCATCGGCTTGAAACGCGTTGCTAATGCCTCGGATGCCAGATTGAAATATGGACAGCAGGAATATGATTTTGATAATGGCATTATGTCTTTTATAGCGCCGGGTCAGGTAATGAGTTTATCGCTTGATGATAATGTAAAAGCCATTAAACAATCAGGATGGATGCTGCTGCTCCATCCTGATTTTCTATGGAATACGCCGCTGGCAAAGACCATTAGGCAATACGACTTCTGGGATTATTCGGTGCACGAAGCCTTGTTCCTGTCGCAGAAAGAGGAAGCCACACTGATTCATATTCTGCAAACGATTCAGCAGGAATGCGGGGCTAACATTGATACCTTTACCAGGAGCATTGTGGTCTCGCATATTGAAACCTTGCTCAACTATGCCGACAGGTTTTACCACCGGCAATTCATCACCCGCGGGAAAGCCCACCACCAGCTATTGGAACGTTTTGAAAAGGCACTATCCGGCTATTTTGACAGCGCTGATTTGATGCGTAACGGTTTGCCCTCGGTGAGTGATATCGCAGGTGCCTTAAACCTGTCGCCAAAGTATTTAAGCAGCTTGCTGAAAGTGCTGACAGGGCAAAACACACAGCAGCATATTCATGAGAAGCTAATCGAAAAAGCAAAAGAACAATTGTCAACCACAAGCCTGTCTGTAAGCGAGATTGCTTACGGGTTGGGTTTTGAACACCTGCAGTCGTTCAGTAAGCTGTTTAAGAATAAAACAAGCCAGTCGCCTCTGGAGTTCAGAGCTTCTTTCAATTAGGCAGCTATTAGGGTGAGGATTGCGGCGCCTGAGAATTTGCAAATGTTTCGCTTGGCGTAGCCTCCTGATTATGTTGCACCGTCTACAAATCGCCTGATTCAGATTTCTTCGTCTTGTCTCTCCATCTTTAATCATCGGTTGTAGGTTTCTCTTTTTTGTTTTATTCCTGATCTCACACATCGTAAAACAAAACGCTTCTACCAATCATCTATCTGCAATAGTCATAATTCCCACGCATAAGTCAATCCTGTGATCAAATCTTACGTTTCTGGCAACAGGTAAATTAAAGATACAGAAGAAAACATTGCTGCAGGGAAAGTGCGGTTTATGAAAGATAAACTTGGAAAGATGGATGAAATCCTGTCCTTAGGTATCGTTGTATATGTCCGTCATCCCAACGATTTATAAGTGCTTACAGGCAGTAAGCATGTGTGTTGGCTCGCTTGTTCGACGATGCACGAAATCTTTTTTGAAACGATTGTTTCAAAATCAACTTACCTTTGTCAAAAGAATCTATCGGCGTGGCGAGGAATGTAGAATTTAATGAAGAAGAAGCCATCCAAAAAGCTATGGAAGTTTTTTGGGAGAAGGGTTATCACAGTACTTCACTTCGTGACCTGACCGATGCCATGAATATCAACAGCAGCAGTCTTTATAATACAATTGGCGACAAGCAGGAGCTGTTTGTCCGTTGCGTAAAGCATTATACCGACATCAGAAAAAAAAACCTTCAGCAGCGTTTGGCTGCGGAAGGTTCACCACTTGCAGTACTGGTAGATTACATTACTGATGCAGCGGATGTTATAATTGAGGGAAATAAAAGCTGCATGGCGGTAAAGGCTGCTTTTGAAGTAGGCACGAATGATCCAAGAATAAAAGATATATTAAAAGCAGACAGTGATGATGCTTACCGGTTCTTATATGTTCTGATTAAGAAAGCGATGGACAAAGGCGAGATACCCGCAGAGGAAAAGCCCGAATTGCTGGCTGATTTCTTCATTAGTACCTGGACAGGTTGGTACGAGTCATACATCCTGCATAAAGACCCGGTTAAAATTAAAAAAATGGCGGAATACTTCATCAGGCAAATTTCAAAGTAATTTTTTTAATCAATTCTGAAACAATTGTTTCAGAATTGCCAAAAGGCGGATTAGTCAACATTTTAAAAATACAAACATGGAAAACAATCAAATTAACAACAGCCTGCGCAGCAAGAAAGCACTCGTTACCGGCGGCACTAAAGGTATTGGGCAAGCGATTGCTTACAAATTAGCACAGGAGGGCGCCCAGGTAATCGTCACAGCACGCAACGCACCTGATAACGGCGGAACTGCTCATCATTTCATCGCGGCAGATTTAACGAACCCCGGCGAAGTGGCTGCCCTGGCTCAGGAAATTAGTGAAAAGTTCGGCGGCATTGACATCCTGATCAACAATGTGGGTGGACTTACCAGCCCCGGCGGCGGCTTCAGCGCACTGACGGATGAGCATTGGGAGACCGAATTGCAACTAAACCTGCTGGCTGCAATCCGGTTAGACAGAGCGCTGCTGCCCAAAATGCTGGAACAGAAAAGCGGTGTCATCATTCATATCTCTTCAGTTGCCAGCAGACAACCTTTATGGAATCTTAACATGGCTTACGCGGTTTCTAAAGCAGCCTTGAATACATATAGCAAAGCCTTATCAAATGAACTTGCGCCCCAAGGAGTACGGGTAATGACCGTATCACCCGGCGCAACCAAAACTTCAGCGATGGAAAAGGTTGTACAAGATTTTGCTGCTGCTTCAGGATTATCAACGGATGATGCATTTCAACAGATGATGCGCCAGTTTGGTAGCATCCCGATGGGACGTATGGCTGAACCTGGCGAAGTGGCATCCCTGGTTCACTTTCTTGTATCGCCCGCTGCGGCTTACCTTACAGGTAGTGATTATGCTATCGACGGAGGGTCTTTGCCTGTTGTGTAAATTTTGATCATCCAATCGGCGTCGGGTTCCTAACTTGGCTAAGTACATATCCGGCAGCGATGTATAAGGGCGGAATAGTATGGATGTAAAATAAGCTGGCCGCTACTCCAATTAACCAAAAGGCTGTCTCTTTGTAACGAGAGGCAGCCCTTTTTCTCACAACCTTTTTCTCGCCCGGTTTCAGCACTATTTTATATGGGAGAGATGCTACCGGAACCGGATAAGAAACGGAATGATCGCCCCTGTCTTTTGCAGAGAAGAGAGACGCTGGTAACCTGAGATTATTAAGTTTCATCGTGTTTAACATCAGTTCTTGAACAGAATGGTGAAGCGATAACTGTATCAGTTCCTGATATCATCAGCAAATTTGCTTATTTATAATAGCCTTAATCAAAGCAATAATCTTTTATTATATAAACCTGTAGCTGGATGCTGCATTTCTCTTAACGGCTCTGTGTTCCTTCTTCTTCAGCAACCATTCCTTTACCAATCTGCTGACGGTGCTTCGTGCCCCATTGACTTAATTCCAGGCAGATAGGAACCAGTTCTTTACCAATGACGGTTAGTTCATATTCAACCCGGGGCGGTACTTCGGCAAAGACAGTTCGCTTTACAATACCGTCTTTTTCCATTTCCCGCAATTGCAGCGTAAGCATCCGTTCTGTAATCCCGCTGATGTTTTTTTTGAGTTCGCCATAGCGCAGCGGTCTTTTATCAAGACTTGCCATGATCAGCAATTTCCACCTGCCGCCAATAAGCTGTACTGCATACGTCATGTCGCAGGATGTAAGGAGCCTGCGGTTGCTGTTATTTGTAGAACTTTCTTTGATTTTAGACATTACGCACTTTTTTGTATGTACCGCACATCTGGTTGTGTATGGTGCAAAATTACTGGCTGCGCTCTAACTTTGCCGTGAATTTAAAAGAAAAGTATGAATACAAGTAAAACAGCAAAGGGAGTTCGTTTTCGCCAGGCAGGTGGGCCGGATGTATTAAAGGTGGAAACAGTTGATGTGGCGGCACCGGCACCACACGAAGTGCGGCTTTGGGTAAAGTCTGCGGGTATTAACCGCATTGACACCGTATTCCGGATGGGTTTGTTTTCCGAACAGCCTGTTTTTCCCTCGCAGATTGGGTTTGAAGCAGCGGGTGTTATTGAATCGGTCGGTTCTGCGGTAACGGATTTCAAAACCGGCGACAAGGTAAGTGTGGTTCCCGCTTTCTCCAACCGGGATTACGGCACTTACGGAGAGCTGATATTGGTGCCTGCTTATGCGCTTCAGCACTACCCCGATTTGCTTTCATTTGAGGAAGCGGCTTCCATCTGGACAAGCTTTATCGCGGCGTATGGAATGCTTGTCGGCAGCGCCCGTTTACAAACAGGTCAATCCGTTCTTATAAATGCCGCTTCGAGCAGCGCCGGACTGGCTGCCATACAGGTAACTAACCTGCTCGGTGGTATCTCCATCGCGCTTACGACTTCCGCTGCCAAAAAAGAAGCGATTCTGAAGGCAGGTGCACATCATGTGATTGTTACGGGTGAAGAAGACATTCCCGCAGTAGTGAAAGGAATTACGAATAGAACCGGCGCTGACGTAATACTGGACGCAGTGGGCGGAGCGCAGTTTGAAAAATTAGTTGCTTCGGCTGCTGAGCGCGCCAGGATATTGGCTTATGGCTTTTTAGATAAAACGCCGGGTTTATATCCGTCTTTTGATGTGGTTATGAAGATGCTTTCCGTTACCGGTTATAATATGACTGACCTGATGATGGACCCGGCAAAAAGCAGCGCAGCCATCCGGTTTATCCAGGATGGGCTTGCCTCCGGCAAATTAAAACCTGTTGTTGCCAAATCATTTTCCCTGGAAGAAGTGGCGGATGCGCACCGCTACCTGGAAGCCAATCAGCAGGTCGGAAAAGTTGTTCTTAGTATAAATAACTAAAGGGTATGAATATAAAAGTTTGTTTTACCAGTCGGCATTCTCACCGAACCGGTAGAACAAACTTAAAATGAATATTCCTAATGCTGTTAAAAACAAGATTGTCATTTATTTTACAAGGAAAACAGAACAGCTATGAAAGCATGGCTAATCAAATCAAAACACTATTTCTTCCAGATACAACGATAATTAAACCTCCGGTTCGGTGCGCTGTCGCCGCTGGTGCACAATGAAACCGGGTCTTTTAAATCAGCCGGGTTATCACACCAGTGATAATCAAAACTGAAAGCGTCTGTTCCCAGGTTCAGTAAGGTTTTTGGGATGGCTAACTCTAACTGATTGCCTTTGTAATGGTAAGAAATCTGCGCTGCTTCTACCCAATGATCGCCACCGGTATTGGCATCATAGCGCATTACGGTTGTTGTATTGTTTCCGGTTATCTTTTTGTTGATGATAAAATCATAACCATACCAGCCGGTGTTTGCGTTTTGGTCAGCGTCTATCAATAACAACATCCAGTTGTTACCTGTTGAAGACGTCAATGGCTGGTCGGTTTGCGCATAAAAATAAATACTGCTTTTGTCAATGGCTACTTTGCAGGTAGTGATGTCATTGCGCCCGCTACTGTCGGTATAATGTAAACCGCCATAACCGTTATGGTCGCGGTGAAGCACGTCGCCTTTAGTATCGCGGTATTCGGTAGTGATGGCTTTCCAATCATTAAAAATGCCGTCAATTTTTATAGATGTAAACCCTGTTAACTGAGGTATAGGACGAACACCTTTATAGCGGCGGATGTTTTCAGCCATCTGCATGTAATAATTATCCGTATAGCCTCCTTTCATTGGCTGAATAGCCCTGTTGAATTCTGCGTTATAATGATCAACAAAGAAGTAAGGATTTTTACGGCGCATAAAATCAAAAGTGCCGGTATCCGGCTGATACTTGCCTGCCGTCCACTCGTTCCAGTCGTTAATATACAAAAAAGAAGGGTCTTCGTGCAAGGCTTCATTCCAGCGCTCCTGGAAATAGATGCCATACCCTTCGGGATGAGCGACTGTTTTCTTCAGCCAGGGAACATAAGCACTGTCGGGCAGATCGTAAGCATTCAATTCGGGTTCCCCCGTTTCACGGCTCCACGATTTACCCACTAAGCTTGACGGGTGCTGGGCAGGCGTTACCGCCATTTCTTCTTTGGCTCCTTTGTGATAAGAAATCAGGCTGTCCGGCTTCAAAGCTTTTACCTTCTCATTACCCATGTCATAACCAAAGCTCCAGTTATCTTCTGTACCAACAAAACGTTTATTTGCCCATTCATAATAACCCCACCACATGGTACGCAACGTGAATGTATTCTTTACTCCCTTTGTGTAATCGGTGTAAAATTTTTGAGTGTAGTCACTATCACCATAATTCGGATTGTTTTTGTCAGCGGATGCCAGGGAATCATAATGCAAATTCGGATTCTGTGCGACCTGCGCGGTGGCATCTACCTGTGGCGAACCATTGTATAAAAGCAATGGCTTGCCATCCCAGTAAAACCAGAGGTCGCTGTATTTATTTGGCTTATAAATTTTATCGTACAAATCCTGCACAACTGTTATCACCGGGCCGTTAAATGCCCAAAAACAAAATTGGGGAACTTTGTTGCCTTCCTTTTTCATTTTCTCCATCACGGTGAAAATGGTATCCCATTCATCCCAATAACGAACAGCATTGGTTACGTCCATAATTACTACATCCACACCGGCATCGGAAAGCATAGACATATCTCTGCGGATGACATACTCATCTTTACTTAAAAAATAACCGGCTTCCGGTTCTCCCCAATGATAAGAAGATTCTTTCCAGTGCGGATTTTTTGCATCCGATTTAGCGCTTGTATCAGCAGCCAGCACTTTGCTTACATCACCGGCATAAGGGCTTGATAGTTTCGCCCTGTCATCCGTATGCCAGGTAATGTAAAACATGCCTACTACACGCTGTTTATCTTTCTTGAGAGGTCCGGCTATTGTGATGCCGGGCATGGTTCTTCCCAGTGCATCCGTTGCTACCCAGGTATCAGCGTATAAATCACGATAAGTGTTCTTCTTTTCTTTGATTGCTGTATTCGCAAGTCTTGCTTTACCGGTTTCTTTTTGTGAGAAAGCAGGTAACAAAATGAATAAATAAACGGGCAAGAAAAGGTTCTGTTTTTTTATCATCATAATGAATGATTAGAAGCTGATTTATATTAGAATGGGCTGTGTTATCAAATGTATGATGGATAAAAGTGAACCTTTACAAAGTGCGGAGCGCGTGAGGCATTGCATCCGCCGCGGCGAACACGCCCAGATCAATATCATACATTGATAACACGACATTAGAATGAGCTGTTCTTTTGAAACGATTACCTGATAATTCTTACTTCTTTCGGCGCACTGATGGTGGATTTTATTTTTCCATCCATACCTTTTACATGCTTCACTTTTACCAAACCATAAGGCGTTGGAAACGTGCCTTCGGCAAAAGTTAAATCACCCAGGTGCGGTTCTATTTTTATCTCTTTGCAACCCGGCTTTGTTACCTTAATTCCCAACACATGTTCCGTGAGCCACGGCGTAGGTCCGCTTGACCAGCCGTGACAGAGGCTATGCCGGAAACCCACATAACAATAAGCGCCATAATCGCCATGAATATCTTTCTGCCCCGGCTGTACCAATTCATCTATACGCGATGCATTGGGCAGCCAGTCTAAATCAAAATCTTCCCAAAACGTAGTAGCGCCTAAATTCAGCATCGCGCCCCAGTAGGTTCTTATGTTATCAAGCGCGCCCTCATAATCGTTAGCCAAAGCTTTTGCTTGAAGCATATAATAGCCATAAAATGTAGAAAAACGATGAGCGCCGTCCACTGCAATTACATCTTTATCGGCTTTTTCGGCAGGCAACAAACCGGATAAAGCAAGCAAGGCAGCCGCTTGTTTTGAGTTGGCGGCATCGGGCACATTTTTGCGAAGTTTTGCAATCGCTTCCCGGCAGGTATGCGCGGTTGTATTATCATTCAAAACGGCACATAATTCACTGCCCGCCTCTAAGCTCATTATCATCATTGCCTGCAGACCGGCATGAATGGCTTCCTTATTTTCACTGGATGGCCAGTCTAAAAACCGGCCACCGTCGTTGAGCGCCTCGCTGTTGTTAGCATCTATTTTTGTGGATAATAATTTTAGCAACCCGGTTAGATACGTTTTTTGTTTTTGCAGATATTTTAAATCACCGGTATGCATATACCAATCCCGCTGAATAATGATCCACCACATGGAGTATGAAACCATACCGTTCATGTATTGAGGCAGCGGTGTAATGTCGCGTGCAAGATCAAGGCTTTTGGTTACCACTTCGTTATTGCCAAACACAGCAGCAATGGTAGATGTTTCGGGATGCATATCACCTATCCATACCAGCCGGTCGCGCTTAATGCCATCCCATAAATAATCCTGCATATTGAGATGCACGGTGTAAGCGCCGGTCAGCCATATTTTATTGAGTAATGTATCGCTGCAATGAAAAGAACCGAGATAAGGAATGTCACGATAAGTAAAAATGGCACGCACTTCTTTAAGCTGCAATTCCGTAGTATCATCTGCCAAATCTATTCGCACAAAACGAAAACCGGTATTGCCGATTTCCTGTTTGCCAAGCCATGGCAGCTCAATCATTTCATCACGCATCGCATGGTCGTTCGTTGCATTATGTGTCGGTTCAATATCGCTCATGGCTTCGCTTGCCGACTCGCCAAAACGAACCCGTAATTTCACCGGCAAATGCGAAGGAAACATACCCGTTACGATTTGCAAACCGCCATGAAGTTCTCTGCCAAAATCAAGTAAGAGCGCAGGATGTGTTGTGCGTGTGCTTTTTAAAATACACATATTGGCGTTGGCAAGGTCAGCCTGACCATTGCCCGGCAGCAGCAAACGTTCTGCATTTATAATACTGCTGTCGTTAGTAGACTGCCAGATAATTTTTACCGGCGATAAATATTTCCTTACCGTTGCCGTGTTCTGCGCTTCACTCATCCGGCTGCTGTCGAAAACCGGTGGCAACTGAGCATACACATTCATGGCAAATCCACATAGCACTGCAATCGTTATCCATAGTTTATTCATAGTTTCACTATTATATTTTTTCAATACCATCAATCAATTTCAATATTTAAACGAGATGACTGATTATTGTTTTTTATCTTATTAAGCGGCTGAAGCGGTTGCATAATAAACCCGTCATCAATCAAAGAAATGAAGCCTAACAACGCGCCCCAATGATAAAATTTATCGCTGTTGGCAACATCATCGCCTTCGCCTGTTTCGGCATTGTAGTTCTCATAAATGTATTGATTGCTTAACCATGATTTTAATAATAGTTTTTTCGATTTTTCTACCAGATCTTTTTTCGCCTCCGGCAAATTATAATTCCGGAAACCGAGGTAAACTAGGAAATTCATGGGCGCCCAAATTCTACCGCGCCAATACGTATTATCGTGATACGCCGTATCGTTTCTGGCAGAAGAAGGCAGTATCCATTCGCCCCAAAATTCTTTAGAATTATAAAAATGTTCTGCCACCATTCGCTCTGCTTGTTGTTGCGTGGCAACGCCCGCCAGCAACGGGTAAAAAAGCGTAGGCGAAAGCCGGTAGCTAAACTCGCCATTATCTAACCGCTTGTTTAAAAAAAGCCCAAACTTATCATTCCACAACGTTTTAAGCGAAGCGGCATAGGTAGCTGCCCGCTGATGCAATTCTTTCTCAACATCGGGTTTGTTTAATTCTTTAGCTATATCCGCGAGCGCTCTGCAATCTTCAATATACAAGCTCATCAAACCAACATCTGCTAGTTGCTGTAAACGCGTGGTACTATCGTAAGGCGCACCATCATACATAGTAGAATTATCGAGCCCTGATTCCCATTTGGGAGCTTCTGTTTTTAGCAAGCCGGAACCCCAAACCAGATAGCCATTGATGTCGCGTTTTTTTATCCACCAGCGGTTCCAGGTCAGCAACTTATCAAACGTATATTCCAGCAACCATTTTTCTTTGTATTTACGGTAAATCTCCCTTATCATCATTGCGCCTACCGGCGGCTGCGAACGGTCGTTTGTTTTGCCCAAACCAGCCGCATAATTGGGTATAAAACCACTGTCTGTAATTTCATCGGTAATAGCAATTGCATTGGCATAAGCCAGTTGTTTATCTTCGGTGGCAAACATCCACGAAGCAAAATAAGTATCCCAATCAAATATTACCCAACCCTTTGCATCCACACTCCAGATGCGGCTCACCGGCGCGATCACACGGTTGTGCGTAGGTTCATAAATAACATCCCACGCCAGTACATTTTGCATCGCTTTATACAATTCAGCATCTTCCTTGTATTTTGTATACGTTGCTACCAACTTTTGTTTCGCAACAGCAAGCATTGCCGTTATTTCCTGTACTGATTTTTTTTCACCCACGCTGATTCCAATATTTTTTGTGAGCGTTGCAGCGGCAACCAGCGAATCTTTCCATTGCGTATCAGCAATCGTATTGGTGATATAAACAGATAAATTTTTGTCAGGAAGACGTGCAGTAAAACTATTTACGGATTTTGCAATGGTGCCATCTTTATTCCACAACATAGCCGGACGAATCAATAATTCATTCGCCGGATTTTTATTGAGCGGCGTTACCAAAACAACCAGATTATTTCCCTTTCCGGCGGTTTCTATCTTTACTTTATCGCCACGCCAGCTTACCGTTAATTCGGTGTAAGAACCATCGTAACTGTGCATGCCAGGGCTTATGATTTCAACACCTTCGCCGCGCCTTCCAATCAAAGCTTCTCTTAATATTTCATTTGATTTTTTATCCTCTAATTCCAAATTGATAGAGAACGCTTCGGGCAGTAAAACATACGATAATACACTTCTTGTGTTCCAGGTATTCCAGCCCGTTGCAAGATTGTTTTCTAATTGCGTATATTTTTCTGCACTATTGTGTTGCTGCGCCTTGCTGTTTACAGCAACACTCAAACAGGCAACGGCAATCCACAAAAACGACAGGTTTCTTTTGTACATGGAAGATGTATTTATAAAAATCGGACAGCTATGTTTTTTTATTTTTTTATTCTTAAAACGCTTCACAAAAAAGTCTGATTTTTCATGTGGTAAGTGTTTGTAAACGGTTGCTGTTACTTACTTTTTTAATTAAGTTGTACAAGCCGTTAGGAACAATCAAAACTGCATAGGCTTGAACATGGCAAACAGCTCATCAATGCAGCAATCATTTATGGTAAAAAAGAAATACGCAACCAAAATAAAGGAATGAAAAAGAAGAAGTATCCTGCACTTACCTGTGCGTGGTTCGAATGCGGCAATTGTTTCGTTACACAATAGCTATTGATAGATTGTGTGCGAAGCACTATAAAATTTGGTAGTGCTATAGAATGTAGGATGGTAAGGTTCTGATAATGAAACAGGGCGAAAAAAAGACACGCAAATAAGACGTTCAATGCCAAATTAAAGCTTTGGTTCGCAACTACTCAAGCTGTGGCTTTCAATGGATTTTCACTTAATTTGATTCTCTTTATCATTTCCGTTACCCTCAGTAAACTCGTTTGATAAACTCACAACTTGAGTTAATTAATGTAAGTTAGCGCACGATAAAAGGCAATCCTTTACTTTTATAAACCAACAATCTAATCGTAAATCATTACACAAAATCACCATTATGTTTAAAACTTCATTATTTGCTTTGCTTTTTGCAAGTTGTTTTTTTCTTGCCTGCTCATCTGCCAAAAAAAATTCAGTAAACGAACAGCCTAACACCTTAACGCAAAAGGAAAAAAATGCGGGCTGGGTATTATTGTTTGATGGAACTACAATGAATGGCTGGCATACTTACAATAAAAGTACAGTAAATAAAAACTGGAAGGTAGCTGATGGCGCATTGGTAATGGATCCTGCTTTAGCAGACAGAGAAAATCATGGCGATTTGATTACTGATGATAGTTATCAGAATTATGAATTTTCAACGGAGTGGAAAATATCTGAAGGCGGTAACAGCGGAATTATTTTCGACATAAAAGAAGACCCGAAATACCGGGATACGTACACTACCGGCGCAGAAATGCAAGTGCTTGATAATATAAAAGCAGACGATAATAAAAAAGGAGACCATCTGGCAGGTTTGCTTTACGATATTTCCGGCACTCCTGCATTGTCGAAGCCAAAAGCTGTAGGCGAATGGAACCAGGCACGCATTGTACAAAATAACGGACACCTTACCTTGTATTTTAACGGTGTTAAAACCGCCGATGTGCGGGTGGGCAGTGAAGCCTGGAAAAATTTAATTGCCGGCACCAAGTTCAAAAACTACACAAATTTTATGACTTCTCCCGATGGCAAAATTGCTTTTCAGGATCACGGGCATGAAGTAGCTTTTCGCAATGTGAAGATCAGGAAACTTTAATTTTTTTTGCTTTATCGCAATTTTAATCTCCCATTTTATTTTTCAAATCTCATAAATGCCTGCGGCGTTATTTGTGGGTTGTGCAATAAAATATTTACTACTCAAATAGCTGACCGAAGAATTAGTAAATAGTTATAAAACAAGTGTTACGCTTTGCGTAACCTTTTCTATAACTGAATAGGGAAGTAAAATTTACAAATAGAAATCATTATTTACTATAGCACCGGATTTTTAGTAGGAGGCAGCAGCACATGCGATTATACGCTTCTATTTTTCCAGGTATTGCTGTCGGCAGCTACTTCTTTTTTTAAGCTTTGCATAATGTTTTTGTGGATTCTTCGGTTGTGCTAAAGAAGATAATTGTAATGCGCAGCAAAGCAAGATTATGGTAAAGTTCCCCGGTTGCTTTTTTCATTGGCTTTTATAATTATGATCAAACAAAAATCAATTTTTATTTCAGAAACCGGGTTTACATGAAAGTGCTATTCCAATATAATTTTGGTGAAAGAATATGCCGGTGAGGCTATTGTATAAATGCCATCTTTTATAACGGCTTTCTGATTGGAAACCGTTGAACGGATGGTATCGGGATGTTGTAATGTATTCATCGCAACAGGACTATCGGCGTCAACTGATGAACCGTTACATTCGTAAACTGTTTAGCCAATTGGGTTACATCAAATGCGCTTTGCCTTGCGGCATCAGTACGGTTGCATACATACAACACGAGTTTGTTTTTATCCATATTCCATGCGGCTTCTACCTGCAAGCCATAATCCAACTCGATAAAGTTGCCATACAATAACGGGCTGATGGGTTCTGTACTGATTGGCTGCGCCGTTACTTTAAAAGAATGTATATCAGTGGCATTTTTTTGAGCTTCTGCAAGGCTTATTATCAGTAAAAATGTATAAACAGACAAAAGAAGTTTTTTCATTTGCTTTTAGCCATCATGATTAATGAATGAGGATTCAAAATACCCTTGCAGGTAAGAACGATTGTCATGTGCTTACCTGCTATAAATATTGAAATCAGTATTTAATACTTTTCAATGTAACCGGACCCATTAAGCCCGAAGGTTGGTATGGACTTTCAGGCGTATAAGTGTTCACATTTGTCCATGTTTTTCGTTGTGCTTCGGGCAGTTTACTGTCGCCTATTAAACGGTTTACCCAAGTGTTCACCACTTCTATTTCCAACTCATTGTTTCCTTGCTTGGTAGCGTCTGTTACATTTACCTGCCAGGGCGCAGTCCAAACCGTACCTACATTTTTACCATTGAGTTTTACGGTTGCCATCACTTTTACATCACCGAGGTTTAGGTACAATTGCTCGCCGGCAGGCAAGCTTTTTACGTTGAATGTAGTATGATAAATTGCCGTACCGGAATAGTCTTTAATCTGCTCATTGTTGCTTTTACTCCAGTCTATTAACGTATCGAACACAACAGGCGTTGCGGGTCCGCGCTTAGCTGTATCAAAGCTTACTTTCCAGGGTTTGTTCAAGCTCATTACGTTTTTATAGTCAGGAAAATTAGTAGCTGATAAAGGCGAACGTGCAGCAGTTGCGCTCTTTCTAAACACAACAAAACCGCTTTGGTAGGCTTCCATTTTTATGGGAATGTTGGTAACCTCGTTTTTAGTAATGAACTGCGGCAGCAAACGTGTATTACCTGTTACGGCATCCCACCATTCCGGCTGCTTATCCGCTACGCGAAAAGAAGCAGAAAACTCAATGCTGCTGTCGGACTGATTGGTAATAAAATAAATGTCTGCACTGTCGGTAGTACGATGCGTGTACAATACCGGAACGTCTTTATCTGTTGAAAAATCAGGCTTTACATTTAATTTATTCAAGGCTTCCTGCATCGTCATTCCGTTATACACAAAGCCTTTTCCGTAGGCGTTAAACTTACTGGTTGTACCATTTGCATTGCCCCATAATTCATCCGCCATTCTTTTCACTTCTTTATCTGAAGCCGGATAGTTTTGCATACTTGGCGATTGTGCTGGCGGCGTTCCTAAAATGGTTGCGCCATCGTGTACAAGCTGCTCAATTTTCTTCAACAATTCCGGTCGCATGGTTGTTAGCGGCGGCAAAACCAAAAGGTGATAACTCATGCCATCAGGCAATACCAATCTGCCCTCTTTTACACTTAACCTGTTCTCTATCACTTCTGCATTCATGTAATCAAACTGGTAACCTTTGGGCAGTTCAGGATTGCGAATGCCCGTCATCTTCGGCGCATCTTCGCCAATAAAATAAGCGACATCATCTACCGGCTTTCCCTGCTGCAATAAAAAGTTGCATCTTCTTTCATAATCAATAAAGGCTTTGCCCTGAAAAAACCAGGTGTTTTTGCGGTTAAACTCAGTTCCAAAACCTGCGTTAACGCCGGGGTTGCGGTCTTCATAAGGTTGTTCTACAAATACATGCAGCAGCGTATTATTAATCCCTTCGGTAAACGACCAGTCGCCACGCTTTTTAAGCAGTGCGGGATAGCGTGCATATGCCAAACCCGCAGCCGTAAACGATTCTGCCGATACTTTGGTTTTGCCATAAATATGCGCTGCCGAAGAAGCTGCGCGGCATTCGATACTTCCCAATGTGCCTTCATTCCAAAATTCACCGGCTACTTCATCGCTTTGTCCGCCATACATTAAAAACTCGGAAGGAAAGCCCCAATGCCCATAGTTTTCCAGCCATATTTTTAAGCCATGCTGATGACTTACATCGCGCAAGCCGCCTACATAATCATACGCTACTTTATCAGCTATCAATCTTCGTAAATCCCACAAAAAACGGTTGCTTTCATCGGCACTGTTTACAATGCGCCCGGTAAGCACCGGCAGCCAGGGCAACGGGTCGTAGCCATATTGTTTTTTGAAATCAGCCCGCATACCATCCGTCCAGTTTTGCGAGCCGGTTTCATAGCTGTCTGCCACTACATATTTAAATGCTTTGCGGTCTGCCGGTGCCATGCGTTGCTGTATTTTACCGATAAAAGAATTAAAGTGATTTACCAATGCTTCTTTGTTTAGCTTATCCACTTCAAAGCCGCGACCTTCCGGCGATGCCGGTGAATTGGTAACACCCGTAGGAACCATGCCGTAGCGCACAATTAGCCAATTACCAGGAGGCACTTTCCAGTTAACCGTTCCATCTGTGGATACATCTTTTGTAATGTCTGTTACCTGAGAAGAAGTAACGACCAAATTTTTATCTTTTGTTTCTGCCTGCGGCTCCCATTGATATTCATTCCAAAGCGGCAATGGCGTTTGAAACATTTTAGCCAATTGTTTTTCTTCAAAATGCTCGATGCGAGGCGCTGCGGAAAGCTCAATTTCAGCAATGCCACCATTGCCCTGGAAATGAGAAAACCGGAGCCTGTATTCTTTGGCGGTTACTTCATGAAAGGCAATGGAAATGGGCGCAAAAGGTACAAAGCCAACATTCTTTTCCGGATTGCTTCTGTCCACTTCAAATTGTGTAACCGTTTGATAAGTTCCGTTATTATTTACTTGCAGTTCAACGTTTGTTTTTACCGGTTGCCTTGCTATATATAACAGAAGGCTTCGGGCAGTAAAAGCATCAGGCATCGCTATATCAATATTCACGACAGATGTATCTGTAAGATTTAAGGGAAACAGGGCACTGGTTGCTGTATCGTTATCGGCGGCGAAAGGAAGATTGGTTACGGCAGCATCAGAAGAAAGATGGGGCTTATGCAATGCAATATTATCCTCATCGCTTTGCGGCTGCGGAAACGCAAGCACAGCTACGGGCTGAAAATCTTTTTTTGTTACGGTTAGTTTTTGTGATACAGGCTGACCACCTTTTACCTGCCATTCTTCGCTGTACAGGTAACGCATGGCTTCGGTTGGTTTTATCCAGGGACCTCCGCTCTGGCTCCATCCCGGGCTGTTGAACAAACCAATGTCCACGCCTTCTTTGGTAGCTGTTTTTATTGCCCTTTCTGTTGTCTTCCACCATTCATCGGTAAACAGTTTTACATCACCATAAGAAGTCTCGGTAGGGTTCAATCCAATGTTGCCTATAAAGGCTCTGCCGATGCCCACTTTTGCCATGGCTTCAATATCTTTCTGTACGCCTGTGGGGGAGATATTATCGCTAAGCCAATAATAATAAACACTTGGTTTTACGCTATCCGGCGGCGTTGTAAAATTTTGCTGCATCGCTGATGTTTGCGCACTTATATTTTCGATACAAAAACAAACAAGAATGCCAACGCAAAAACTTTGAATCAAGAATCTTCTCATAAAAACAAACTTATAATTCTGAATACTTTTCTTATCAATAGATGTTCAGATGAACAGGTTGCTTTACCAATCAGTAGTTATTACTTCTTTACAATTTGCGAATCTATATTCCTGTTCTTTTTACTGTAAATAAAAACAAGAAGATTCAACATCATTTTAAAGAGTAAAAACAAATCTGGTTCTTTTGTAATTGAAATAGCAATCGGTTATCAAAACAAGTGAATACGCAGCCAAAATAAGGAATGGGTAAAAAGAAAGCATCCTGCACTTACCTGTTTGAAAGAACCGAAGCTTTATAAGATGTAGCGATTAACCATTTTATGAAGAACTGATTATTGAGTAAAAATAGAAGCAGCGCTGAGCCAATTTTATTTTTCTGCAAAACCAAACAATGTATAGCTCTTTCCGGCTTCTGTAGTAAAATCATAAATATAAGTTGATGGTAAGGAAGACAAAGCGAGATTTACTTTTGCCGAAATAATCGGAGCCGGATTTTGTGACGTAGTAAACTGATTGGGATTTTTGAGATGTGCAATAACCTCATATCCATCTTAGCATTTATGTTTACCTTTTTGAAGCTAACTTCCAGTTCCTATCAACCCAATAAAAAGTGCAGGGATGATTACTATCAAGGTAATAATGGAAAAAAAGAGTTGAGAAATTCTTTTTTAATTAATTGATTGCCTAACCTTTAGAGGTGATTGATTGGTTTTACTTTTGAACAATTTACTGAAAGAGTGCAAATATTGAAACCCTAATTGATAAACAATTTCGCTTATGGATAAATTCGAAGTGGATAGCTTTTCTTTTTCTATCAGCTTGTTATGAATGTGCTGTTGTGTAGTTTGACCCGTCAAACTTGTCAATAACAGGCTTAGATAGTTCGGTGACAAATGCAAAGCATCCGCGATATAAGTTACGTAAGTAATATAATTAAGATTCAATTTATCATCTTCAAAATAATCGTTCAACCATTCCTCCATACGGCTGATGATCTGGTGGTTATTTGCTTTTTTACGTGTAATAAATTGCCTTTGATAAAAGCGGTCGGCATAAGGTAATAAGCTTTCAATTTGGGTAATTATTAAATCCTGGCTGAACTTATCAATGTTGGGCTGAACTTTATTCCTTTATTCTTTTTTTAAAGCAACGCAATAAAAGCCATTCAGCAATTTCACCGGCTCGCCCAAAGGCAAAGCTCTCAACATCTTCTAAATGAATAATGCTTACCAGCGGATGGAGCGGTTTGGCTGTCCCATCACCTGGTGGTACCCGCTAATTGTTTTTATCCTTTTGATCTTATCCATCACTCTTTTATCTTTTATTGCCTGACAGCGCTTCGCTTAACGTCCACAACGTTTCGCCCGTTTCACGATTAAATTTTTCATGAAAAGGTATCATTTTTCTGTTATGGTTGAAGAATTTACCCGATACATTATCTACTTCATCAGATGTAGAAAGCCAGGTCGTTACATCGCAGATGTCCTTTTCAAAAGGTTTATAGAGCAATGCCAAAAGCTTTAAATACCAAGGTGATTTTGATGTAAGATTGGATTTGATAACACCCGGATTAAACGCATTAGCAGTTACTTTCGTTCCCTGCAATCTTGTCGCCAGCTCAAACGTAAAGAAAAGCCGGGCAAACATTGCATTTGACGTAGCCGTCAATCCATTGAATTTATTGATGCATTGCAAATCGTCAAAATTCAGTTTTGCGCCTTTTAAAAAAGCGGGATTGCCTGCTACCGTTATAATTCTTGAGGCTCCGCTTTCCTGCAAAATGTCGAGCAGGTTTGTTGTCAGCCAATAATGACTCATGTAGTTGATGGCAAACGTTCGCTCTATTCCCTCTGCGGTCAGTTGTTTTTCACCGAAAATAGCTCCGGCACAGTTTGCCAGTACATGCAAATTGTTGTACTTGTTCTTAAATTCGGCTGCCAGCTTCTTAACTGATGACTGTAAAGAAAGATCAGCAATCAGGTACTCACCTTTGTCATTTCCTGTGCGCCGGGCAATTTCTTCCAAAGCCCGTTCGCTTGCCGTGGCATCACGATTGACAATTACAATTTTTGCCCCTTTTTGAGCCAGTCCCATTGCAGTTGCTTTTCCAACTCCCGAGCTTCCGCCGGAAATTAGAAAAGTTTGTTCTTTAAGGGCATTATTTTGTTGATTCATTTCTCTTTATTTTCAAGAGCAAAGTTCCACATTGCCATGATAGAAGAATAAACTGAATCTATCCTTGTTGTAACCAGATCCTGCGAATGATAAAACTTGTGTGCTATTATTGTCTATGGTTCGGATACTTCTATTGTAACGGAAGCTGCTGTTTTGCCAGGCTCAGCAATATGTTCGTTAGCCGCTATTACAGAAATAGCTGTTGACAGCGGGGCTTTCAAATTTATATATTAATTAAATGATTGCCTGAATTCAATTGGCGACAGAGTTGTTTTTGCCTTAAACAATTTGCTGAACGATTGCAGATGTTCAAAGCCCAACTTATAAGCAATTTCACTGACCGATAGGTGGGTAGTTGATAATTTTTCTTTTGCTTTTTCAATCAATTTATCGTGAATATGTTGCTGTGTATTTTGCCCGGTCAAAGTTCGTAATAAACTGCTCAGATACTTTGGTGAAATATGCAGTTCGTATGCAATATATTGAACGGTGGGTACACCTTTCATTGTCAGGTCATCGCTGTTGAAATATTCGTGAAGCAAAGTTCCTAACCGGTCAAGTATCTGATGAGCCGCTTTTTCTCTTGTGATGAATTGTCGGTGGTAAAACCGGTCAGCATACGTCAGTAAACTTTCAATCTGCGAGGTGATGATTTGCTTGCTGAATTTATCAATGTTTGAATTATATTCCTGCAGAATGTTTTGAATGATGTTGTTAACAATCGCTTCCTCGTTTGCAGAAAGGAACAACGCTTCGTTCAGCGAATAACCCCAAAAATCATAGCTATTTATTGTTTTGGCTAAAGGCGTGTTCCATAGAAAGTTAGGATGAATGTATATTACCCACCCTGATTTTTTTATTTCTTCGTTTTTGTTGTCAATTGCAATGCTGAAGACCTGTTTGGGCAACATAAAAGACATGATGCCTTCATTGAAATCAAACGGTTGTTGTCCGTATGATGCTTTAAAGTTGTTCATTCTTTTTACCGAAATAGAATAAAAATCCAGCACCTTTTTCGTCGGCTCATCTTCGTGCCTGTGCGGTACAGTTGCTACATCCACCAAACTGATAAGCGGATGTTGCGGTTTCGGCAGATCCAGGTATTCGTGAAATTCGCTTATCGTTTTAAAATGCTTCATGCCTGTTCTTCCTCTTTTCTAACTTCCAGCACCAGCTTGCCCCGTACCTGCCTTGTGTCGCCAGCAATGTGCGCTTCTGCCACTTGTTCTAACGGATACACTTTGCTGATTACTACCTTCACTTTGCCTTCATCAATGAGTTGTGCTATTTCCGTTAGCCATTCCCGCCTCGGTTCGCTTGCCGATTGTTCGCCCGTAACACCCTTTTCTTTGAGCGCTTGTATTACTTCATCGTTAAACGGGAAATCTGTATTAACACTTACCAATATCCCGCCTTTTTTTAAAACGGTTATCAGTTTTAGCCGTTCATTGTTATCCCGAAGTGATGAGGCTTCCAGCACCACGTCTATATCCCGAACCAAATCTTCATATTTCTGCGTGGTATAATCAATGATTTCATCGGCGCCGCGGCTCTTCAAATAATCAAAACTTTTCGCGGAAGCAACAGCGATAACATACGCACCTTTTGCTTTTGCAAACTGTACCGCACAATTTCCAACGCTACCTGATGCTCCCTGTATTAAAATGCGTTGCCCAGCCTGCAACTTTCCATATTTAAAGATGCCTGTCCAGGCTGTAAGGGCTACCAAAGGTACGCCTGCCGCTTCATTGAAGCTAAGGCTCTTGGGTTTCAGGGCAAACCGGGTCGCTTTGGCGGTACAATATTCTGCATAGCTTCCATTGCCGGGAAAGTTGGGAACGCCATACACAGCATCGCCTTTCCTAAATCCGGTTACTTCGCTGCCGCATTCTTCTACAATACCTGCCACATCCCAACCCAGGGTCATGGGCAGTGTTAAATTGTAAGCCAATGCCGCTATTTTTCCTCCCCGAACTGAGGAGTCCACCGGATTCACTCCGCTGGCATACACCTTAACTAAAATCTCATCCGGTGCTGGAGAGGGGAGTTCAATTTCTTCTACCTTCATTACTTCAGGCTCACCGTATTGGTGAATTCTTACTGCTTTCATAATAATTGTTTTTCTTTTTTGATGATACAAATGTCATCCTTAATTAAAACAAAGATTTAATCAGAATGCCTTTTTATTTAGTCAAAACAGCCAATCAGAATTGGCTTGAACCCTTACTGTATTCCTCGTCTGTTACTCTTTCTCCAAATTCTACAGCACTGCCATCCTTCGCTTCATGGATGGCGATATAGGTCATCGCATGGTTGGGTGTTGCTCCTTCCCAATGCCTGTGCCCGGCGGGACACCAAACGATGTCGCCTAAGCGGATCGTCCTAATTTCATCGCCTCCGCATTGCGCCCAGCCTGCGCCACTCGTCACGATTAGCGTTTGACCAAGTGGGTTAACCTTCCAGGGCGTCCGTACGCCGGGAGCAAACGTAACGGTTGCACTAATCAAACGGCTCGGCGCTGGGTTCTCAAAATAATCGCTGATATACACATTGCCTGTGAAGTTTTCTTCGGGCGCCTTTTTTGTTTTTAAACTGCCAGCCTGGCTAATTCTTATTGTTTTCATAGAAATTGTTTTTGTTTGCAGAGGATACAAAGATCATTCTTCGGTAAGAGACAATTTGGATCAAAACGCACATTGTTTTAGCCAAAATGACGCAGAGGATTTGAAAATTGCAGAGGTATAATTCTGAAGGATTATACTTCTGCAATAATATTTTTGTAAAGCAGTGAAAACCTGTTAGAGAGGCGTTTAACAGGTTGTTGCACTGGAATGGCAGAGATCCCTAACGGACAATTTTGGATTAAACGGGAAGCGTCGGGAAAGTAAGTTTCCAAGCCATCTTCATCTTCGCATTGTTTACGAGGAAGCCCGAAATTTTTCAAGACATGCTACCTTTATCCCCGGTCGATCGCAGATTGCTATGAAAGAAGTTCTCCGCACACATATTGAAAAGCTGGTCAGTTTCACAGACGAAGAGTTCGCCGCGGTTGCGGCTTGTTTTCAGGAGCATACCTGCCGCAAAAGGGAATTTCTTTTCAGAGAAGGAGACCGGGTGAACGATGTATGGTTCGTGGTGTCGGGTCTTTTATGTACCATCTATAATGATGACACCGGGCATGAACATGTCGTGTCTTTCGCCATGGAAGACTGGTGGGAGACAGACTTCCAGGCTTATTATACGCGTAGCCGGGCCAGCTTTTCGATACAATGCCTTGAAGACAGCCGGCTCCTCAGCCTTTCATTGGAAAGTTATCTCCTGTTGCGGTCGCGGCTGCCGAAAATCGAACGATTCTTCCTGGAAAAATCAATAGCCGGAGGGATCGCCGCGCAGCAACGCATTATTTCATTCCTTACCGCTAATGCCGCCCAACGGTATGAGCTGCTGCTCAGCCGATATCCGTCACTGATGCAGCGTGTACCGAAGACCCTGCTGGCTTCCTATCTCGGTGTGTCGCGCGAAACGCTGAGCCGGCTCGGTTCCTGATGTTTGCGCCGACTGCCGGCAGGCCTGGAATCAATTTCACAGTTGCGGCTTCAGAATAGTGATCTATATCACAGTGTAATGATGCGCCCATGCTGAACTTTGCTTTTCAACAAATAAAAAATAAGTAATGCAAAAGATAATCATCAATCCCTGGAAATGGCAGAACGACCGGAGCTATGTGCAGGCCGTGGAAGTGAAGCAGATTACCGGCACCCTGTATTGCGCAGGCCAGGCCGCCGTATTGCCCGATGGCACCTCAAGCAACGGAGACATGCGTCAACAGTTGATACTTGCGATCCAAAATCTGGAGACCGTGATTGCCCAGGCGGGCTATGAGCCTTCGGGTATCGTCCGGCTGACGGTTTATACCACCTCTTCTGCCGAATTTTTCGGATGCTTTGACATTTTACAGGATTGGATCCGCAAACACGGGATCACTCAGGCAAGCACCGTAATTGAAGTGTCGGCGTTGTTTGAAACGCTGTCCGTTGAGCTGGAGGCTACCGTTGTAAGATAGTTGGCGGTAATTTTGCAAAACCGAGAATTATATAAAATGGAACCTCAAATCAAGCACATATCTTTCCGTAAAGCTGAGATTGCCAAGGCTTTTTTATTTGCGTTGGACAAACACATTGACGATTTAAAAACCGGCAAAGCTGACGCATCCCATGAAATAAATGAATTTGCTGAAATGCTGTTCATTAATCCTAATCATTTAAGCGATACCATCAAAGAAGTTTTAGGAAAATCACCTTGCGCTGTCTATGAAGAAAAGTTAATAGAAGCAGCCAAAGAATTGCTGAAAAATTCAGGCAAGTCTATCAGCGACATCGCCTATTCGCTCTCTTACGACCATTCTAATTTTACAAAGTTTTTCAAACGCCTTACAGGCTCAACGCCGAAAGCATTTAGAAACGCATTAATTACGGCGGAAAATTCAAAAACAGAGAACGCTACTATTTAAACAGAAAAGACTACCATTTTACGCCTGATGTGCCTTCTACTTTTGTCCCATCATTTAAATCAAGAAAAAATGGAAGCAAAAAAGAAGGTAGCCCTTATAACAGGCGCTAACAAAGGAATTGGCTTTGCCGCAACAAAACGCTTAGCCGGACTGGGCTATTTCGTGTATCTCGGCTGCCGCAACAATGCAAACAGCGCTAATGCGCTCACAAAACTTGCCGAAGCTGGTTTTCAGGACGTGGAAGTTCTGGAAACAGACGTTACCAAATCTTCAACCATTGAAGAGGCAGCATCGCAGATAAAAAACAGGTTCGGCTATTTGGATGTGCTGGTGAACAATGCGGGCATTTTGGGCGAGATGCCGCAACAAGCTTCAACCAACACGGTTGAAAACATGAAAAAGGTTTTTGAGACCAATTATTTTGGTGCTGTGCAGACGACACAAATACTTCTGGACTTAATGAAACAGTCAGAGGCGCCCCGAATTGTAAACGTGAGCAGCGATTTAGGTTCGCTGACCCAAAGCAGCAATCCCGACTACCCATTTTATGAAGTAAAATTGTTGGGATACAATTCTTCCAAAACAGCACTAAATGCATTGACGGTCACGCTGGCACATGAACTAAAAGACACGCCCTTTAAAGTTAATAGTGTTAATCCCGGTTATACAGCGACCGATTTAAATGGACATACCGGAACGCAGACAGCCGACGAAGCAGCTAAAATCATTGTAGAATACGCAACGGTAGGTGCCGACGGTCCCACAGGGAAGTTCTTCAGTGATTATGGGGAAACGCCTTGGTGAAAATACCACCAACATCAGCTTTGCAATATGGCGGCTGACGGAAGTCAGGCGCCATATGTTTTTCAATTAAGCTTCATGTTTTTTAAGCTCACAGAATGCTATTGCCGCCACATTATAAAGCCATTTAACGGTATCAGCCACCACCGTTGCAGTCTTAATTCCTGAGCTTAACAAGATGGCAGCTTCCGCAAATTGAGTATGCTTTACACTAATGAAGATTAAATCATAATCGTGGTTTTCAGGACGTCTTCTTTCATGGCTATATGTCAAGTAATACTTTATCGTTTTACCTCCTAACCGACCCTTCTGTTTATAATGTCAAGCGATGGTTTATCGCTTTTTGCTTTTTAATGTCGCTGAGTGGTCGGTATTGCCGAATGCAGGCCTTCATCAGATCAATAGTATTACGTTAGCCCATCTTTGGCAATACCGGGTTAGCGGCTTGGTTTCCTTTAGAAGTTATTGTCCTAAACTAAGTCCGCCATCTACTGCGATGATTTGCCCGGTTATATAATCGTTCTCAATAAACGCTAATATCATTTTTGCAATGTCTTCAGGTTCACCAACTCTTCCAAGTGGAATTGTGCTTGAATATTGCCTGAAAGTTTCTTGTTTTTTTTCAGGTGTTAAAAAGTCCCACCAGGTAGTATTTACAACACCAGGCGCTACTGCATTTATTCTTAATGGCTTTAGCTCTTTTGCAATGGTCGGAATCATAATTTCCAGGGCTCCGTTGATGGCTCCCAAACCTGCTGTTCCTGATGCTTTTGATTGAGCGCTGATTGAAGTGATAAAAGTGATGCTTCCCGTAGGTTTTATAAAAGGCAATACAGACTGAGCTGCTTGCAGTTGTGGAAAAAATTTTCCTTCAAACCCTTCCCTTAAATCTTTTAAATCTAATTCTCTGAAAAGCCCGATTCCTTTTCCTCCGCTGAGTGCTACTACCAGATGGTCAATCTGCCCTATATCAGCCATAACATCTTTAAGGGCATCAGAATTAGTAGCGTCAATATTTTTACCTGTTGCATTTGCTCCAATTTCAGCTAAGGCTTCATTTAATTTGGCAAGATTTCTTCCTAAAATAGTTACCTGGTAACCTTTATCAACCAACAGTTTCGCTGTTGAAAGTCCCATACCAGATGTCCCGCCTGCAATTACTACATTTTCCATAGGTGTTGTTGCTGTTTAAATTTTGTTATAAGTTTAATGTGTTGCTTACCGCTAACTCCGAAATGACAAAAATACCCCCCCATTTCGTTTAGTAACATAAACAGCTCTTCCTAAGAACTGCCAGCGCTAAATGAACTCAGTTAGAGTTTCGCTTTTTGTTCCAACTCCAAATCATTAAGCGGATTTCAAATACTAACAAATTCCGCCTGGCGAAAACGGGACCGCCTTCGTATGGGTCTGCGTTACTATTTTCCGAAGATCAAGGCATATTGGTTTGCAATTAACCCCTGCGAGGTTTTTTTTGAAAACGGATACTACAATAGAAGCCGCTTGTTTACCTACATCAAGCAATAAAAGCTGCACCAGTACCACATCTTAAGGGTAGCTGGCAAGCGGCACCTATGGTTAACTGGCGGTGTGGATGGATTTATATTCCCGGAAGATCGTTGGCTGGTATCTGAATGATAACATGAAGGAAGAACTGATTGTAACAGCGTTTACAAAGGCACTCATCAATTGTAACGTTACCAAAGGACTGATTGTGCATACTGACGTGGCGGTCAGTATGCCGGAGGTAAATTCAGGAAACTGATTCATTCAAATAGTATGATAATCCGTATAATAATGCGTTTATGGAATCCTGCATTGGTTCCGTTTTAAAACGGAACCAATGCAGGATTGCGCTTTTGAAAACTTCCAGGATGCACCAACGAAAATATTTGAATACACCTGTATTACAACACCAAAAGAAGGCACTCCTCTCTTAACTATAAATGTCCCAAACAACTTTGAAAAGAGCTACTATTTTTATACCACCTAAGTAACTACACTGTCTGCCAAAACCGACACACCTCAAATCTGTTGTGGGCTGGCTAACTTCAAACTTACTTTCTTACCCCCCATGATTCCCTGACTTGAATAAGGTCTATTATACTGTCCCTACTCAGGCAGCAGCACCAGTTTAATAAAGTTGTTTCCTCCCAGATATTGTGCGGCTGCCTGTTGCACATCGGCGGGTACCAATTGATTTACTACAGACAGTTGCCTGTTGATCTGGTGTAAGTCTTCACCGTTTTCTAACTGCCCGGTCATATAGCTTATCCAGAAATCATTCGATTGAATGGTTGTTTTCCAATTGGTTTTTTCTTCGGCGCGCCATTTATCCACGTTTACCTGTGGCGGTCCATTCTTTTTTAGCTTGTTGATTTCGTCTAAAGTGGAAGCAACCAGTTTATCAACGTTTTGCGGAGCGCAACCAAAACGGATGATAAAGCTATAACGCGGCTGCGGATATTTACTGGTGCTTTGGGAAACGCCGGGCGTATAGACACCGCTTTCGTCTTCGCGCAGGCGTTCGATCAGGCGTATCTGAAGGGCTTCTTTTAGTGCATCCATCTCTGCGTTATTTTTCCCGCTATACACGAAGTCTCCCGAATATACCATCAAAACGGTTGCTTTAGGCTCACTGCCTTTGTAAACCGTTTTTTCTATCCTTCCTTCCGGAATGTGAATGTTCAGATCTTTTGCCGTCTCCCTGCTGTTTGTTGCCGGCAAAGAGATTTGAAGAATTGATTTTTAAAAAACGGGTGTAATACTGTTCACTTTATCTGCAGTGGTTTATAAAGCTTCACTTAGTTGCGTCTGCGCCGTAGAAGTATAGTTGTCCCTAAAATGGCAATCATTGCCGGGATGATGGCTTTGCACAGCCACATCAATGTTGTGACTCCGGATCTGCCAATTGTCATGGATAAATCTTTAGCGGGGGGTCTGGTAATATCGATTGGAAAGACACCGTTGCTCAACCATCTGAACAAACCAAACAAGTAAGCTTCGTTTTCCCCTCTTTTTTGTCGTGTAAATTCAGCATTCGAAAAAAAATCCGCATCACCGGAAACAAGTAAGCGCTGTTGCTTGTTATTCACGGTTCTGGTTAAAGCCACAACTACCGGGAAGGCTCCTTTCTGGTCACCAAGGCTGGAGTCAAAGTCAACGTTGGTATTGGCAAGATCAACCGGCTCTAATTTGTTCCAGCTATCTTTCCCGCTTATCAGTAATGGTTTTATGTCAAAGCTGGTTTTCGCTGTGTATTCAATAGCAGCGGCAGCTTGCATAGCCACAGTGCTGCCGGCTTTTTGCAGTCTGTCCATTTTCGGGTCAATACCAGTGGCTTTGGGTGAAATTTCTGCGTTTATAAAACCAGGTGTAACATTTTTATCCGGCTTCACCAGCATACCTGCTTTTAATTGTACACCCAAAGGGTTTAACAGAGGGTTCAGCAGGTTTTGCCTTCCAGGATCGCCGGTTATCAGCATATTGCCACCTTCATTGATGTAAGCCTTTATTTTTTCCAGTTCCTGCGGAGTAAACGCAAGGGTTGGGTCGCCTATCACTACAATGTCTGCGTCGGCGGGAATAATCTGATTTGTCAGATCAACGGTATCTATATCAAACCCCTGGTTCACCAGTGCATTTCGCCTTACCCTTAAAGCGCTGATCATCGAGTAATCCCTGTCACCTTCTCTTTCGGTGCTTCTTTCGTTATTACCTGCAAGAAAAACCACTTTAGGAGCATTGACCAGCAAGCGTTGCAAGGCGGCAGTAACTTCTGCCTCACCGGCGTAAGGATCACCATCCTGAGTATAAAACCTGATAAACGCGCTTTTCCCTTTATAATCCAGCTTCCTTACTGTCAGGTATCCTTCCGGTTGAAGGTTTACCAGGCGGTTGATTTTAGCAGGCGGAAGAAACAGGTTGCGGTCCACATCCATAAGGGTAGCCATTTTATCGGCTATCTTTTCAGAACCGGTTACTCCCTTGAGGTTAGGATTAAACCTGTATTCGGCATAGTTGGTATCAACAGGTTCCTGATAATAATAGACATAGTCCGTCTTCATACCCGGTATAAACCGCTGGTAAGGCTCCAGCCTCGAAAGATCCCTGTTTCGGGATGCCGGCAGAACACTCCAGAGGTTTGGTGCGAGCATATTGGCATAAGTGGTGATTTTCAGTTCGTCTTTGATTTGACCGGCTACCTTTTGGCTTGTCTTTGTAATGGTAAGCGTTTTATTCGCCGTGGCGTCGTAATACCCTGTGAGCAATGGTCGCGATGTAATGTAACCGAGTAGCAGAGCACCTCCAATCAACAGTATATATCTGCCTGCTTTGAACATCCAGGGCGTTGACGCTCTTTCTCCCTGCAAGCGAAGAACACATAATAGGGGAAAGCAAGCAATGATAATGAGATAATAAAATAAATCTTTAGTGGTAATAAGACCATTAATCATTTTATCAGTACGGCCGGAGAGGGAAAGAAAATAGGTAAGATCTCTCACGAAATCAATTTCCTGACCTGCGGTACCAATGAACCGCAGCAGAGCAAATACAGCCAATGTGCTGATGGCAGCTACCACCTGATAAGTGGTTAAGCAAGACATAAACAGGCCAATGGCAGCATAAGTACAAATTAACAGGTAGAGCCCGAGCAAGCCTGATAAGATCATTCCTACATCAGCGTTTTGAATAGCTGCCACACCGATAACTGCATAAAAGGCCAGAACGAGCAGCAGGATAGCACCATAGGTAATGATGGCTATGTATTTACCCAGAATGATTTGTGTAAGCTTAACCGGCGATGACAACAGCAATTTAATAGTACCGCTGCTTGTCTCGCGGCTCATCAGACCCATGGTTAAGATGGGCAGGTAGAGATAAAGATTGTTTTGAACAAGGGTGAATAAACCGGCAGGTCCGCCGAAAAGGCTTTGCGTTAAAGGCCTCCCTCCGTAGCCTAAAGAAAGGCTTGTCAGAAGGCCTTGCAGGGTATCCAGAAAGCTCATGCCGCATTGAATAATGAATATCGTAAGAACAAGCCAGGCTACGGGCGAATAAAATAAAATGCTCAATTCCAGTTTTGCAATCTTCAATGTTTTTCTCATCTGTTACTAGTTCTTACGGTTTTGTTGGATAGCTGTGCAAACACTTCGTCAAGAGAACTTTTTTCCAGCGTTATCTCACTTAGCGCCCAGCCACGCTGTACGCTGATTTCTACTATTTCTTTTGATATGGTTGCGGGCACGTTAAAGCGCAGTCTTATGCGCTTATCATTCAATATTTCAACACCGGTAATGCCCGGTATAGCCTTTAATTCTTCTGCTCTCGGCGGGTTGTCCATACTTACAACCATTGAGTCGGGCATCAGGTAATTGTTAAAGGCATCCATCGTATCGGCAAACACCAGTTGACCGCTTTCAATCATCTTTACGTCTTTACAGATGGCTTGTACTTCAGAAAGAATATGCGTTGAAAATATTACAGCCCGCTCTTCACCGATTTCTCTGATGAGTTTGCGCACTTCCAGTATCTGGTTCGGATCAAGTCCGTTTGTCGGCTCGTCCAGCACAACCAGTTTCGGATTGTGAATAATAGCCTGGGCAATGCCTACCCGTTGACGGTAGCCGCCGGAAAGATTTCGCAGCAGGCGTTTGGAAAAATGAGCCACACCACATTTCTCCATGACTTCTTTTACGGCTTGTGCTACCTTTCCCTTCGCAATGTTGCGAATGAAGGCGCAATAGGTCAGGTACTCTGTAACGGTAAGATCGAGGTGGAGCGGAGCCTGCTGCGGCAGGAAGCCTAACAGTTTCTTGGCTTCTTCGGGTTGCTGGCTCAGATTCACTCCACCTATATAAACGCTTCCCTCGGTTTGGTTCAGCACTCCGCATAGAATGTTCATGGTAGTAGATTTCCCGGCTCCGTTTGAACCTAACAAACCGAGAATTCCTACCTGGTCAATTTCAAAATTAATATCCCGTATCGCCCAATCCTTACTATACCGGTGCGATAGCTTTTCAACTTTTACAAGGCTTTGTTTCACTTTATGAATATTTGAAAGTACACAGCCTTTTTAAAAAGGCTCACTGGGAGAGCTTCAGGTTTTTTAATGTAAATGATCAGGGATTGTCCACCATATCGGGATGCGCCTTTAAGTAAAGTGGCGGGATACGAAGTGTAAGCCTTTCCGGGCGCAAGATAAATTCGGTTGTATCGCCTCCCGATAAATACAATGTGTGCGATGTTGCTTGCTGTGTTGCAAACAGAGGATCTACTGAAAGACGGCGCATGTCCCACCAGCGATATCCTAAGCCGGCAAATTCCCGGGTGCGCTCATTAATAATGAATTTGATAAGTGCAGTCCTGTCGGCTACAATGCCCGGCGGTACAGCAGCATTCGCTTCTGGCATCCTGTTTTTGCGAAGCGTTTCCACATCTGCTTTTGCACCTGCCAGGTCATTGCTGCGGGCTTTGGCCTCCGCACTCAACAGGTACAGCTCGGAAAGTTCTACACCGATGCGTGCGTACGACGAATAGGGAATGGTATATCGGCGCACCCTGCCACCGCCAATAGGTGTTTGATCTATTTGCTGAGCCGTAAAAAGCAGTAACCGCAAATCCGTGGAATCGTAAAGGGCAATGGTTTTAGGATCAATGGTCAGAAAATCGTTACCGAAATTATTGCCATCAAAGCTCCCCGAATTAGAGTAAGTTGAAACAACCGATTCTGTTTGATCCGTAATCTTGTTGAACGGTGTGTTCGGTCCATATACCGGATCTACCGGAAGAAAAGAGCCGCCTGCTGCGAACGTTTCATTATAGTTATACAAATGCGGCGGCGTGGTCATTTTAGCCACATCCGCAAATGCGGCGTTGAACTGAACAAGCGCATCGTCACTTTTACCCATAAACAAATACACCTTTCCCAGAAATGCCTCTGCTGCAGGCTTTGACCACCTGGTAGGAAACTGGGGCTGACTGTTTAAATCCAGTATGGCGGCGGTGAGATCACTGATGATAAAATCATACATATTCTGCACTGTTCCCCGTTCAAAACCGGTAGCCGTTATATCCGCAGTGGTAATGATGGGAAAACCAGGATCGGTTGCAGCCGTTGATGCTAAGTAAGGCTTGGCAAAGTAATTAATGAGTTGAAAATTAGTGAATGCCCTTGTTGCCTTTGCTTCTGCTATTAACTCTTGTTTTTGCTGCGCTGTACCTCCGGAAGAAGCACCGGCTTCGTTCAAAATTTTATTAAGCGTATATAAATTAGATAACAGTTGACGTAAAAACCACGGATTGTCGCTATTGTTTTGATTTTGCGAAGGAAGAAAGATGTCATCTTCCCATTGAAACAAAGCGTTCGCTTGCTGCGAAGGATGTTGGTTGTACATGTTTTCTTCAGCGGCTACATCATCGCCCATCAGCATAGCTGCCTGCCACACGCCTATATTGTCGAAGACATAAAAGCTTGAGCTGTTCATAAGCAGGTTATAGTCATCGTATGTTTTGGCAACGAGTTCTCCTTTGGGCACAACTTCCAGAAAATTTTTTTTGCACGACGTTATCAGCAGTGCCAACGATACTATGATAATTGAAATGGAGTTTGTATATTTTCTCATTGTAGTGTGAATGAAATTGTTTTAAAAATCAATGTTAGCGCCAACCGTTAGTGCATGTTGCCCCTGAGGCAAGCCGCGGAAACCATTTTTAAACTGTTGATATTCGGGGTCTATCCCATATTTGTTTGCCTTCCAAAGCAATACATTGTTCACCTGAAACCGCAGTGCAGCCCTTTGAATTTTCAGACGTTTTACAACCGCTTGCGGCAGATTGTAGCTAAGCGAGGCATCTCTCAGTTTAAGATAAGAGGCGCTTACTACATTGATGTCTGCCATTGTATAATAGTCGGTATTGCGCTGGGTAAAATTGTAAAAGTTATCGGTTGTATAGGAAGGAATATCAGTTGTGTTTTCATCGCCCGGCTTTTTCCAGCGATCCATAAAATCGGCTGAGATATTACCACTGAAACTTTGAGAACTCCCCGTGAGACGCCCGAAGTACTTCTGATTGACATCCCGGCGCATAACCGCTCCCAAACTATACACCATGTTGATGGAAAGCTCGAACTGTTTGTACCGGAAATTGTTTTGAATACCACCGGTATATTTCGGAACGATCGAACCTTTATAAACAAGGTCTTTTGCTTCAGGCGCCTGCTGACTTTTTGTGATTGTACCATCGGCAAGTTTTATCTGCGGATCGCCGGCATTGTCTAACCCGGCATACCGGTAAGCATACAAGGGGTTGACCGGCATTCCAATCACATAAGTAGCGTACAGCCTTGCCTGTGTTGTATTCTGGTAACTTTGCGGGGCTGAGTAGCTCACCAATTTGTTACTGTTAACTGCAAACACAACTCCCGATGACCAGGTAAAATTTTCCGACCTTACGTTTATGCTGTTAAGCCCGGCATCAAAGCCACGGTTAACCAGCTCGCCAAGATTTGCGGTTGCAATCATTTCGCTTGCAAATGGGTCAACTTCAATGGTGCCGAGTAAGTCAGTCGTCTTTTTGTAATAATAATTAACGCTTCCGCTCAGGCGGTTATTCAGGATACCAAAGTCAAGCCCGACATTGGTAGTATGTGTGCTTTCCCAGCTCAGCTTTGCGTTTGCCTTATCACTGATATTGTAAGACAGTCCGGCAATGTACGGATAGGAAGAAAAGTTTGAAAAGGGATTGTAGAGAATGTCCAGTGTACTGGCTGCGCCCACATAAGGCGAATTTCCGGTAATGCCGTACGTTGCTCTTAAAGACAAATTATTGACCCAGGCAACAGGCTTCATGAAGTTTTCCTTTGTAAGATTCCATCTGCCTCCGAAGCTGTAAACAGGTTTGTTCTGCGCAGATAGATCGCTGCCAAAAACATTGCTGTGGTCAACTCTCCAGCTTGCATCAAAACTGTAGGTACGCCTGAACGTATAGCTTGCCAAAACAAAATAAGAATTAAATCTCGTCTTGGTTTCTGATGCCCGGAAGGGTTGCGGGTAGTAATACCCGAATCCCGTTACCGTACCCGGAACTCCCTGGCTTAACTTTAAATAATCTATGAATGGATAGGTTTGTAAATCTTCGTTATAACCCAGTATGGTACTGGTTTCACCTTTGGTCAGATTCTCACGCGCTTCTTGCCCTCCCTGCACATTGAGTTCATGAGCCTGATTAGCACTTGAATAAACATACACAAGCTGGTTGCGTACCGTCCAGTTACGCTGGTTTGTATGGGTCGTAATAAACGTTCCACCCGTTGCGGGTAATAAATAGGTAGGCGCTGCTCCGTCAGCACCTGGAAGCGTTAACCCAACCAGGTTCGTACGCAGGGAATATTCTGCATGATCATTATAGGAAGAATTTGCACCCGGGGCGGTGAGATAGCCATAAGTTCCCTGAAAGCTTAACCCTTTCCATAGTTTTACTGTGGCATCGGCAACCAGGTTCAGGGATAGGTTATCGGTGTTGGAATGTCCGTAATTGAATTCGCCGAGCGGACTATATGTTTCAAGATCTATTCCGCTTAAGTCCTGATAATCGGCGCGCTGTTCTGCCGACATTCCGTAGATATAGGGCATATTAAGCGGCTGTTCGTTAGCATCCTGAAACAACTGGTAAGGCAAAGCACCGGCGTCAATAGAGATCGGATGTTTGCCGCTGCTTACAACATCAGCCAGCGATGTACTCAGGGAAAGAGTGAAGCGTTTGTTGGGAACATACGTTTGGTTGAAATTGACCCGGTAGGTATTATTTTTTTCGCCGGGTGTACTGCTTTGTGTATTGGTGTAGCCTAATGAACCATAAAAACTATAGGTGCCGCCACCGCCTGATACTGAGAGAGTATGATTTGTAGTAATGGCGTTACGGTACCACAAATCTTTTATCTGTTGTTTGTTGCTAATCCGGGCAAGGCTGTCTAAACTGGCAGTAGCCTGCGCTGCAGAAATAAGCCCTCCGTCCTGATCATACAAAATTTGCTCATGCGGCGCGATGAATGAGCCATAGAGCGATCCATAAGGATAGGCAGCCGGATCAAATGTTTCCTTAGCCGCCTGTATGTATTGACTGCTGGTGAGGTAACGTTGGTAATCTAAATTGGGTTTCCCCTGAAAATTTACGAAGCCCTGATAGCTGATTCTTAATTTCTGATTTTTACTGCCGTTTTTTGTTGTTATCACGATAACACCATTGGCAGCGGCGGCGCCCCAGATGGCAGCCGCTGCTGCATCTTTCAGCACGGTAATATCAGCGATGTCGTCAACATTTATGGAGCTAAAATCAGTTACGATTACGCCGTTTACAACATACAGCGGTTCTGTGGACAACAATATGGAACTTGCACCTCTTACAAGCGCACTCCGGGATGAGGCATGGGTTGTAGGGTCAACAACAATATTTTGTGATACATACAACCCCGGAATTTGTCCATCCAGCCTGCCAATAACATCCATAGTATTGCTGCGGGCGGAAAATGTTTTCATATCCGGTTTGGAAAAGGAACCTGTAGCCCGTTCTTTCAACAGCGTCTGATAACCGGTTTGCACAACAACCTGGTCTAACTGGGCAGCGTAGGTATGCAGGACAATAGTTTGAAAAGGCATGTCCTTTTTTACACGAAAAGTAACCGTTTGATATCCTATAAAGGAAACGGCCAACGTCTCATTTTCATTTGCCTCAATCTCAAATAATCCATCTTCACCGGTAACATAACCTGATTGATTTTGCAGGTTATTCCTGTTGATAAAAAAAACAGTAGCATGATAGATGGGCTGCCCGGTAGTATCGGTTACTTTCCCTTTAACCAGTATAGATTTTTCTTCCGGCAACAGTTGTACATTGGTTGGAGAAGCCGCAGCAACGGGTTTTAATATGATGTTCTTGCCGACTATTGAATAAGCAACGGGTTGATTTTTAAAACAAGCATTGAGGGCTTTTTCCATAGAGACATTATCAACAACCACCGTGATGTCGCTGATCTTTAATTTGTCTTCATCGTAAATAAAACTATAGCCGGTTTGCTTTTCTATTTTTTGCAAAACCTTTTCCAGGGTCGCTTGCTTTTCGTGAAGGGTAACCTGGCTATACACTTTTGTACTTATTTGTAAAAGAAAAGCGATGAGGAGCAACATGCAAAACCGCATGATTGGCTTCTTTCTTTTGAGAGGCAGCTTTGCGCAAGGCAAGGATTTGAATTCGGAAATGAATTTCATAACGCTTGTATAGTTTTGAATAGTGATGATGTTAGTTTTGAATTGTCAACCATAGTTTTTGTTATCGGTTAAAAGTAAAAACGTTATAGAATAGGTTCATAATCCCTTGCTGACATACAACATGTACAGAATATTCACCTGATATTTATTGCAGACCAAAAACAATAATGCCCTTTTGTCTCTGCCTGTTATCTCCCCACTATGATGATGGTTCTGCCTTCTGTTTTGGTTTCAATGCCAAGAGCATTCAGGATACTGATAATTTGCGAAGCATTGGCGCTGCGCAACACTTTTCCGGTAATCGCCGTTTGCGGAACTTTTCCTTCATAACGCACATCCACATTATACCATCTTGAGAACTGCCGCATCACCATCTGAACATCGGCGCGTCTGAACTGGAAGATTCCGTTTTTCCAGGCTAAATCTGACTCTTCATCTGCATCGGCAATGGTCATTACATTGCTACTGTTTATTACAACAGAGCGTTGTCCTGGTTTCAATATCGCCTGCCTATCCCCTTTTGAAACTTTTACGCTGCCTTCAACCAACGTTGTTTTTATATTCCCTTCATCTGGATAGCTGTTGATATTAAACTGCGTACCGAGCACCTCAATGGTCTGACCGTTGCATGCTACCCGAAATGGCTTTGAGCGATCATGTGTTACTTTAAAATAAGCTTGCCCTGTAATCTCCACCCTGCGCTCATTTCCCCTGAATAATACCGGATAACGAATAGAAGAAGCGGCATCCAGCGTTACCTCTGTACCATCCGAAAGGAGAAGCGAATAAATACCACCCGCAGGGGTTTGCACCGAGTTGTAATCAACATTTATTGATGATGAAACCGGCTGACTTTTTTGGTAAACAATCTTTCCATCAGCCGTTTTGGTAACATAAATATTGCTTTGCGTAGTCAGTAAACCATTACTGGCATTTGTCAAAACAATCTGCTTTCCATTGGCTAATGTCAAAACGGCTTTATTATCACCCGGCTTCGCCACTCGGTCAATGGCTGCGATGCCTTGGGATGGCACTCCTGTACTGTGAAAAGCAAAATAGGCAGCCGTTGAAATAATACTTACAATAGCTGCCGCCGCTGCTATTTTGTACAATGCCGGCGTCCGGCGCACCCGCGGCTGGTGAACCGGCAGGCTTTTCCGGATTGCTTCTAAATCAGCAGATCGTTGTTCGTCCGGCAAAGCTTCTGCATCCGTTCTTTCAAATTGCAAATACCAGGATTCTACCAGGTCTTTTTCTTCCGCAGAACAGTCGCCTGCATTATAGCGTTTCAACAATTCCAATACTTCCTGCTTGTTCATAAGTTTACATTTAAATCTGGCACTAAGAATGACAGAAATTACACTTCAACGTTTGTCTCTCTTTAAACCTGGCATAACCCTTTCAAAAGTGTTCAATACTTTAGATGGAAAAACTATCCGGATGTGATCGCTCATAAATTGCAGCGTAGTCAACAGGCAGCGTAGTCAACAGTCTATATGACAAGCAATGGTATTGCGAAGGGGTAGAAAAAATAAAAAAATTAAGAATAAATTTTACAGGCGAAGCAGTAACAAAATATATAGCCACACACCCAGGCGTTTCCGTAAGATGCTAAGTGCATTTTTGATCTGCTTCGTAACCGTTTGTTCGGAGATGTGCAGTTGTTCTGCAATCTGTTTATGGGTTAGGTGCGATTTCCGGCTCAGTTCAAAAACATCGCGCATCTTCGGTGGCAATGCGGCAATTTCTTTTTCAATAATAACCATTAGCTGCTTCTCCCTTACCAGATGATCGGTCGGAGTTTCATAACGATTGGCATAAGATAGTAACGAATCCAGATATTTTGTTTGCACACTGTCATGCGCCATGATGTTAAGCACCCGGTTGCGAACTGCCGTAAAAAGGTAAGCAGATAATGTTGATGTAAGAGCAAGATCGCTACGCTTCATCCATAAGTTTGTGAAAAGCTCCTGAATCAGGTCGTTCGTAGCTTCACGATCACCTAATTTTTTATAGGCATGGGTATGCAATAACCATTTATACCGGTTATATATTTCTGTATATGCCTCCGAACTTCCTTCTCTAAGAAGTTCAACCAAATACTGGTCAGATGCATTGGTTAAAGAAATCATTCTGCAGTTTATCTAATACATAACTCAAGTTGTAAGATAAGAGATTTTATCAAAGTTGAAAGCGATAACAAAGAAAGCGACTTTCTGCAGAGGAAGCCCTGCTTTGTTACGGCATGGATGCACCTGAGCATTTTTGCCTTGACCCGGTTAAAGTCAGTTTCTTTTTTTTTGCGCATATATTCCTTTAAGAAATGGATATAAGGCTCATCTTTCTGATAAAGGATTTGATGAGCCGCTTTTTTACGTGTAATAAATTGCCTTTGATAAAAGCGGTCGGCATAAGGTAATAAGCTTTCAATTTGGGTAATTATTAAATCCTGGCTGAACTTATCAATGTTGGGCTGAACTTTATTCCTTTATTCTTTTTTTAAAGCAACGCAATAAAAGCCATTCAGCAATTTCACCGGCTCGCCCAAAGGCAAAGCTCTCAACATCTTCTAAATGAATAATGCTTACCAGCGGATGGAGCGGTTTTGAGTGTCCCATCACCTGGTGGTACCCGCTAATTGTTTTTATCCTTTTGATCTTATCCATCACTCTTTTATCTTTTATTGCCTGACAGCGCTTCGCTTAATGTCCACAACGTTTCACCAATTTCAGGATTAAACTTTTCATGAAAAGGTATCATTTTTCTGTTATGATTAAAAAGTTTACCCGATACATTATCTACTTCATCAGATGTAGAAAGCCAGGTTGTTACATCGCAGATGTCCTTTTCAAAAGGTTTATAGAGCAATGCCAAGAGTTTTAAATACCACGCAGATTTAGCGGTGAGATTGGATTTGATAACACCCGGATTAAAAGCATTAGCAGTCACTTTCGTTCCCTGCAATCTTGTCGCCAGCTCAAACGTAAAGAAAAGCCGGGCAAACATTGCATTTGACGTAGCCGTCAATCCATTGAATTTATTGATGCATTGCAAATCGTCAAAATTCAGTTTTGCGCCTTTTAAAAAAGCGGGATTGCCTGCTACCGTTATAATTCTTGAGGCTCCGCTTTCCTGCAAAATGTCGAGCAGGTTTGTCGTCAGCCAATAATGACTCATGTAGTTGATGGCAAACGTTCGCTCTATTCCCTCTGCGGTCAGTTGTTTTTCACCGAAAATAGCTCCGGCACAGTTTGCCAAAACATGCAAATTGTTGTACTTATTCTTAAATTCGGCTGCCAGCTTCTTAACTGATGACTGCAAAGAAAGGTCAGCAATCAGGTACTCACCTTTGTCATTTCCTGTGCGCCGGGCAATTTCTTCCAAAGCCCGTTCGCTTGCCGTGGCATCACGATTGACAATTACAATTTTTGCCCCTTTTTGAGCCAGTCCCATTGCAGTTGCTTTTCCAACTCCCGAGCTTCCACCGGAAATTAGAAAAGTTTGTTCTTTAAGGGCATTATTTTGTTGATTCATTTCTATTTATTTTCAAGAGCAAAGTTCCACATTCGCATGATAGAAGAATGAACTGAATCTATCTTTGTTGTAACCAGATCCTGCGAATGACAAAACTTGTGTGCTATTATGTTCATTACTTTCTTTCACCTGTTACGAATGGAACTTTAAACCATCCAATGCTTTATTCACTTTTTTTGCTTCGCCATACACCACTATACCAACTAAGTTTTGGGTGTCGTCCGTGTGTTTGGCAATCTCAATTAAATTTTCTTCTTCATTTTTGGTTGCAAATAAAGCATCTGTATAAATCCCAATATTCAATTCTCTTTCTTTTGCCCTGTTAAACGCTCTTTTTATTTCGGCTGCGGTGTCTGCTTTGTAAATCAATATCGGATGTTTAATAAAAGGTAAATAAACATTATCTGATGCAGTTACAAACGGCTTTCCGTGTGTGTCGGGGAATTGTATAGCAACGGCACTTGCTAAGAATGAAGCAACATTTAATTTTTGCCAACTTTCTAAGCCGTTTAGAATGACTATTGCTATTTTGTTATCGTATGACATTAGTTACTTAAGTTTTAGTTCCATTTGAATATTGCAACGCTCATAAGGCGATGTTATTCCAACAATTTTTTGAAACCCTAATTTTTGATACAGGTTAATGGCAGGTTTTAATATTGTATTACTTTCTAAGTAAATTGTTGAAGCGCCCAAGGATTTTGCTTTGTCAATAATGGCTGTTCCAAGTAGCCAACCTATATTTTTTCCTTGTGCTTTTGGCGAAACCGCCATTTTCGCTAATTCGTAATCATATTTACTATCGTTCATTTTTATTAATGCACAAACACCAAGAGGTTCTTTTTGGTAAAGCGCCACAAAAATATGCCCGCCGTTTTTAAGAATGTACTCATTTGGATGATCCAATGCTTCATAGTCTGCTGCTTCCATTTTAAAATAGGTAGAAATCCATTCCACATTCAAGTCTTTAAATACCTGGTAGTATTCTTCGTTATAATCTACTATTTGTATATCTGCCGTTTCTCGTAATTTCTTTTGTTCTTTTTTATATTTCATTCTATGCGTTAAGTGCCGGGTTACCATTTCTGCAACTGCGGGGCTTGGTAAAAGCGTGGTACTTATACATTACCGCAACCCTTGCATTGAGGATAAATAAAATAATAGTTGAATTTTCATTCTTTAGAAAATACAGTAAGCTGATTACTTTTATACTACTCAGGCAAGGTCGCCATAAATTCAAGTATATCTGTGCCAATTTCAGTTACATTAGTTTCAAGCGCAAAGTGGCCGGTATCGTAAAACTTTAGCTTAGCATCAGGCAGGTCTTTTTTATAAGCTTCCGCTCCGGCAGGCAGGAAATATGGATCTTTATTTCCCCATACCAATAACAATTTTGGACGGTACGCCTTAAAATACTGGTGGAAACCTGGATACATCGCAACATTGGTTCTGTAATCTTTTACCAGATCCAGTTGAATCTCTACATTGCCCGGCCTGTCAAGGAAATACTGATCAAGTAAGTATGCTTCAGGAGCAATTAATGATGGGTCGGAAACGCCTTCATGATATTGAAACCATGTAGCCTTTTCAGAAACAAAATCCCTGAGCGATTCACGGTTAGCCTGCGAGGAATCTTTCCAGTATTTTTGAATCGGGTTCCATTCCTTGCTTAAACCTTCCTCATAAGCATTACCATTCTGGGAGATAATACCGGTAATCTTTTCCGGGTTAGCCATGGACAGTCGCAGGCCAACTGGTGCACCATAATCAAAAATGTAAATAGCAAACCGTTTTAACCCAAGTTGATCAATGAATGCCTGCATGGTACCAGCAAGATTGTCGAAAGTATATGTAAACGTTTTGTTGTCTGGTGCATCAGAGTAGCCAAACCCTGGAAGATCCGGGGCGATGACATGATACTCTTTGCTCAGGATAGGAATTAGGTTCCTGAACATATGAGATGATGTAGGGTAGCCGTGAAGTAAAAGGATAATGGCTGATCCAGCTTTGCCTGCTTCCCTGTAAAATAAGTTTAATCCCTTTACCTTAATATTACGATAGTGAATTGATGTATTATTCATGATTGATATGATTAATTAAGCGAAAATGTACATTTTGTGCCAGTAAATGTTGAGTTATTTATAAGTTGAGCAATATACCGGCTCTGTTAGTACATGGTAAACTCCCTTTATCGGTATTGCTATTTACATGATCTTCTGCCGATGTTGGTGTTCTTCACCAACAATACTCTGTAAAAAGATTTATTTTAGCCCATGCGCCTTTCTACTTTTCCATAGTTTTATACTGCCACTATACCTAAATGGAAACCTTTACTGAAGCTGGATAAGTGTAAAGACATTATCACCGGCAGCCTTGCGTATCTGGGAAATCACAAACGAATTGTTGTTTCTGCTTTTGTCATCATGAGCAATCACATTTATTTGATCTGGCAAGTAGGAGATACGTATGACTTAAGCGACGTGCGGCATTCGTTTATGAAGTATACGGCTCAGATGATGCTGAAAGAGGCGCGGACTCTTCATCCGGCTGTGTTGGCGATGTTCAAGGTGAAAGCTGCCGACAGAAAACACCAGATTTGGAAGCGGAATCCTTTGCCGGTGCCGCTATGGAGCAAAGCCGTGTTTGAGCAGAAGTTAGAATATATTCACCTGAACCCGCTAAGAGCCGGGCTTGTGGCTCTGCCAGAGGAGTATCAATATTCATCAGCAGTGTTTTATATGACGGGGAAAAGTGAGTGGGCGTTTTTGTCTCATTATATGGGTTAAACGATGTAAACTTTTTGTGAGCACCTACCAACAACGGCGCGAAAGTAGAGTTGTGTCTGACCGAAACGCTGCTGATAGCGAATAAAAAATGCGGATTTATTCGCTATCAGCAGCGCAGCAAGCTGGATATTAGCGGCAGAATTTAATCATTTTATATTTTCTTTACTACCCTGTTTTTATCAACCCAACCTGCAACAAGGACAATAACTGCCATAAGTATGAAAAGAGACATGAATAAATTTGTACTTGCTTCTTTTGGGGGAGGACCAAAAGTATTATATAGGTAAATCAATAAAAGAAATACAACCAGTAACCATAACCCCCAAAAACCTTTTTTGTTTTTGGGGGTTGTTATAGAAGCATAAATAAACACACCTGCTAAGAAAATAATAGTCTCAAGTATCAATGCAGCTGCTACATGGTTCCACAATCCCAGTCCAACTTTGGTATTACCAAAAAGAGTAATTGGCAAGTCAGTAGTATGTACTATAAGGTCTAGAAACCAGTGGCTAAGTACACATAGTCCAATTACTATTGCGCCTCGTGTATCTTTTTTAAAAAATGCATATAAAAGAGCAGTAATAACACCCCAAACAAAACCCATAAGTAAACTATGTGTATAGGGAAAATGAAGAAACTCAAAAGCATTTGTTTTTGTATAGCCTGGCATTATATCTACAGTTTCAATATGAAGCATAACCAAAATGGGCCAAAGTATGTCCACAAATTGAGTAGCAATGAAAAGTATGGCTAAAGAAATTTTAGGGACTGCTTTTTTAGCTGCAAAAGATAATCCGAAGTGTCCTATAAACATAATGTTTTTGTTAGTTAAGCATGGTGCAAATTATATGTAACTGCTATACTTGCTCTTGACAAAAATCAAGAATTTTGTTTGAATTGTTTTTTTCTTATCCTGCTAAATGTTTCAGGTGTCATTCCAAGCATTGAAGCAATGTATTGTAAGGGAACTTGATGAAACAGGTCTTTATTTTCTGAAAAAAATAAATCATATCTCTCTTCTGCCGTCATAGATAGAAGATCAAAAATTCTGCTTTCCATTATAATAAAGCATTTAATCAAAAATGTTCTTTCCAATTCATACCATCGTGGAATAGCATTACCAATTTTATCGTAATTGTCTTTTGTAATTACAAACAGCTCTGTATTTTCTAATGCCTGAATACTCCAATGTGAAGCTTGTGTAAAGAAAAAACTTGAAAAATCAGTCCCAAAATATCCTTTAGTTGCAATCCATTGTGTTATTTCTTTATCTTCAAAAATTTTAAAAACCCTTAAATACCCCGTTTTAATGAAACAAAGTTTATTACAAATTTTTCCTTCCTTCAGAAAATATTCGCCCTTTTTTAAAGTAATTGGTTTAAAGAGAGAACTAAGTTTATTCAACTCGTCTGGCAAAATAATTTCAAAATAAGATTTGATATATTGTTCAAGTTCTGTCATAGCTTGCAGGGCTTCGCAAAATAGCACACAACTCAAATATTATACGAACCCACAATTTTTCCAAATATTTCTAACTACACTGTAAATCAACATTCTCCTATTCGCCCTTTTGTATTGTTTGGGTTTCCCGACCAGGTTTCAGGATAGCCGGGAAGCAAGATTAAAGGATGTCCGCGCCCACCCCGCACAAAATGCAAATTGATACCATTTACTTCTTCGTAATGGTCTGTAAAACCTGAAATTGATTTCAGTAACTTGTGATCGTCCAGTTGTCCGGTCGTAAACTGTCTGTTTGTTTCTGTTGCCATATTAACCTCTGATTGTATGCAAACCGGGACTGTAATTCTGGCAAAGCTGGAATTACCGAAGACCCCTTTATGGCTTTACTTTTAGCTCATTGCGCTTTTTATCACTTCAAAATCCTTTTGTGAAAGCTCCCGAAAACCACTGATGAGATAAAAGCCCCATTTCTTTTTATTTTTTATGAAAGAAAGCTGTTCCAGCAAAGGACGTATTTCTGTTTCTGCCACTTTTTTAAACGCAACAGCTCGCCGATAAGGTTTAAAGTTTTCATCAGCATTTGGCTGATACGGCTCTTCATCAATCACTTGCCCAAGTGCAGTAAATTTTTGCAGTGGCTTACCGTTGTCGTACTCATCCTTAGCTGAATAAAACAAGAGCCAATCACCTTTTGATGGCTTGCTCATCAAATCTTTTCTGCCATGCCCTGCCTGTGCAAAGCCGCCTTCTACGCCTTTCAGCACATGGTCGCGGCTTGCACAGATAAGAAAGTATTTAGCTGTTGTTGCCATCCGTCCAGATTGTGTTATAAGTAACCGGCTTAAAATCTAAGGCAAGGCCCGCCGCCGTTTTCAAATGTTCCTTTACTTCCGGCTCGGCAAGCACTTTATGGTAATCCTGTAGCGATGCCCACTGCGCATAGTTGGTTACCGTTTTGCCGTCGTCACCCATGTGGATATTGGCGGAAATATAGCCTTGCATTTTGCTCATCACTTTTTTACTTGCCTCCACGAGGCTGTCAAATAATTCTTTTTGCTTCGCAGGCTCTACAGTAAAAACATTTATGAGCGTACAAATTTTTTTGTTACCGTCGATTGTTGTCATGATTGTAATTTGTTTTGAAATTAAAAATAAAAAGAGAGACGCAAAATATCGCATTTCGTTCGGGGCTTAGCGCAGGTGGGGAATTAGAATTCCGTCAGCCGATGCCTGCACTAAGGCTGAATTGAAAAACTGCTTGTCAGCCTATATTCGTCAGCCCCGCTTGCGCCAAACCCATGTTAGCGGCTGGCATATTGTTCGTATATATTAAAGTCAAGTCTTACCACTGTTTATTCCTTCATTCATAAGAATTGGCGCAGAAAGCAGTTCTTCTTTTTCATTTCTGATTATTTCGGTCAAAGATTGTGTCAGTTTGTTTATGCTGTTTAAAGTTCCATTATCAGTTATTTTACACTCACTACTCACTTTTGTTTTAACGAACGAAATCAAGAGTTGTGTGTCTGCCGTCATTTGGGCTTCGATAATTAAAAGCGTTCCTAAAAGTGAGTTATGTGCTTTCTCGCCGGATAGCGAAGCTGTAATAAGTGCTACTGGTTTTTTAGAAAATTCCATTGAAGAAACCGTCCAATCAATCGCATTTTTTAATGTCCCTGGAACTCCAATTGCATATTCCGGTGTACAAATTAATATGCCGTCAGCGTCTCTTAATTGTCGACGGAAATCTGTTACTTGGTGAGGAACATTTTCATTGTCTAAATCGGGGTTAAAATGTGGAAGTTCTGCTAGACCGTCAAAAATAGTTGTGATAAAAAATTCTGATGTTAAGTCAGCGATGGCTTTTATAAGATTTATATTTGAAGAAGCTTTTCTTGTACTTCCTGAAATAGCCAATATTTTTATTTTGTCAGTCATAAATTCTTGTCAGTTTATAAGGTCGGTCTAATGCTTGCCGCTAACTGCCTATTTGCCAGCAACCAACGATAGACAATGTCTTAGAATGGTCGATTTGGTAGCGTTCATTTTAGTTTTCGCAAGATAGAATGCTTACACCCTCATGTTGTTATTTATTGTGGAATAATGTTCTGTACCATAGATAGCTCATACCGGCGGATGATAAATTTTTCGCCATTGTGTTCAAGCTTCCAGTTGGCACGTATGATTCGGCTAAAAGGACGTCCGGGTCCGGTATTACTATCACTTACGGGTATATCGTGCCACTCACCAACGTGATGGATAAAGAACTCAGCCGTCCAGCCTGTTTGAAAAGTGCCGGTTACCGTAGCATCAAGAATATCATGATAATCCCAGGGAATATGCGTGATCGCATCGGCAAACCAATCCTTGAATGATTGATGGTTATGCGCAAGCACTTGTCCATCCATGTTAAAGGTCATATCTGCATCGTCAAAATGAGCAAGAAAAAATTCGGCAGGCTCAATATGGTCGAAGCCGGCGAACCAGGAATGAATGAAAGATATAACGTCGTTGTGATTGGGCGCCTTAATGTCGGCGGGATGATAGCGTACTACCTGACGCAACGCAACAGTAAATTCCGGACTGTCGGAAGCTACAGGGGCAGTTAAAAAGGACTTGTTCTGATTATTGCCTGAAGACGAAGTAGTATCGCTGGTTTGAGTGTTTGAACTGTTTTGTTTCATGATCGTTTAGATTTAATAACAAAAGCTTTTAGTTAAGCCATTTTACCATCCCGGAATTTCCATACATAGTGTGTGATGCCAGTTTAAGTTTTTCTCAGAAATGGCTTGAGCGTTACCAGGGTATTTCACCTGTTTCATGATTTGTTTCTTCACTAAAAAACTTTCCCGTTGGCCCGTCGGTGCCAATAACAGCGTACTTTATTACACGGCTTGCCGCCTCTTCAGCAGTTCCCGTTCCCTGATGATTGGTAAAATCGGTTTTGGTATAGCCAGGGTCAACAGCATTGACTTTGAAAGCCGTATCACGCAATTCGTACGCTAAATGAACCATGTACATATTCAAAGCTGATTTTGAAGAGCCATAAACTGCATATTTTCCATAGTCGTAAAATGCCCAATTCGGGTCGCTTTGAAGTGTAAGAGAACCAACGGTTGAACTTACCATCACAATTCTTGGTTCGGGTGCTTTTTTTAATAAATCCAAAAACGCCTGTGTAACTCTTACAACGCCGTAAACGTTGGTTTCATACACTTCTTTGAATGTGTCAATGCTTGCATTTGTTGCTGTTAAGGTTTGTAAAACAGGCTTTCCATTATTGTCGTATTTTACGCCGCTAATACCTGCGTTGTTTATCAAAACGTCTAATGTATCTGTTTTCTTGCCGATTTCTGTTCTTGCTGTTTTTACTGAATCATCATTAGTTACATCAATTTGAATGGCTTCTACGTTTGTGAGCCCTTCGGCTTTGAGCTTTTCTACGGCTTCCAGACCATTCTCCAAAGTCCGGCTTCCTAAGTAAACGTAATAGTCTTTTTGTAAGAGTTGCTTTGCCGCTTCAAAGCCAATACTTTTGTTGGCTCCGGTAATTAATACTTTTTTCATTTTGAACTTTTTATCTATTTATATTTTATAATCGTGATGACTAAAATTACACCAAACGCTTGAGTTACTCCTTACAGCTTTTTCCGAGCCGGCTATGGCCTAATCATCCTGTTTTCGCTATTCATTAATTGGTGGCTTCAATGCTAATGCTGTTCCAAATTACATTGGGCTTTTACATCCGGTTACTATTTCATACCGTTCTTGCCGGGCAATCTTTGCCATTGGCGCTTATTAAATTCTAAAATTTTATTCTATCAGCTTTGCTATTTGTTTTATGTATAAAGCCAGCAATATTGCAATGAGTACAAAATAGATAGCTGTGTACCAATAAAAACCCTGAAGATTTAAAAAAGAATTAGCAAAAACCAGCAGAATCAAACTTCCCAATACAAAAACCAGGGAAAGAGCGAAACTTCTTATCGTCATTCCCTTTATCGTGTCATAACTTTTTTGATTTGTGCGCAGATTGCTTAGGTCATACTCATTGGATGCTTCACTTAAATTATTTTGTTGAATTGTTTCTTCCAATAAGTCAATGCCCGCATTATTGCGATCATAAATTTTTTCCAGTAAATGATAATTTCCTCTGGCGATATACTCGTTCAGTGAAGTAAGTCCATCCATTTTTCTGTTTAAAATAAGATCTTTCAAAAGACTTATTTCCTCATTAATATTTTGCAGGCGAAAAGTTGAAAACACGCCAAGCAAGCCGGTTAAGGTTGCAATGATGGTTGCTGTTGCGGAAAAAAGAAAATACAATATCTCGGCATTCGGCATGTTTTAAATATTTAAACGCATTACATGAAAAAACAAATGACTTGCAGATAAAATAACAAAAGTCATCTTACTTGCAAATCATTGAAGAACCTTCCTTAATCCGTCTTCTGGGGAAGATTATATCACGAGTGTAGCACTATTCAAGAATTTCGCCGATAAAGCCGGTTGGTCCGTTACCAAGAAGTTCCTTAGCCCGTTTTATCTTCGCATCCTCATTGTATTTAGTCAAAACCGCCTCTGCTTTTTTGCGGTCGGTCCAGTGCGTGTTTACCATCAGATGGTTGGGGTCGGTAACATCCTGTATCACTTCGTGGTCAATGTAACCATCTAATGGCGGCATATCCTTTCCGATTGATTGTGCAAGAGGAAGTCCCTCCTTAATGGTATCAGCGGAAAATTTAAATTCAAAGAAAGATTTTACACTCATAATTCTGTTTTTTGAACAGCAAAGTTATTCTGCCTGTTAAGGTATTACAATGGCAGTATCAGGGAGATGATTGTACAATTCAATGTTTTTATTTCGGAAACATAGAGGACTTAAGCCTTCATGTTTTTTAAATACTTTAGAAAAGTAAGCAGGGTCGTCATAACCAACTGTATTGGCTATCTCTTTAACCGTTACTGTAGTATGAAACAGCAATCTTTTCGCTTCCATTAGAATTTCACTCGTGATCCAGTAACTGACAGGAAAGCCGGTAGATTTTTTAATGGTTTCATTAAGATAATTTTCCGTGATGTTTAGCCTTTGCGCATACGCAAAAGGGCTTTTCAAAGAGCGGAAATTCTCGGTGAGCATCATCTTAAACTGATGGGTTATTTGTTTGGATCTTGATTTTTGCACATCAAAATTATCTTGCTGACTATAGCCGCCTGCAACAATGCCCATAAATGATTGTAATAGTGTGTTCATAACCTCGCTATCAAATCTGGTGTTGCTCTTGTCTCCAATTCTGTTGCTGATTATATTCAGGATTGAATGGCATTGAGCAAATAAACCTGAGTTTAATGTTAGTGGCGTTTGCAAGCCCAACTTACCCTCAAAAATATTTCTGAATTCATTGCATACTAACTGACTATCAATAGCCACATACCAACCTGCCACGCATTGATCGTATATGCGATGATTGATCTGACCCGGCACTGTGTAATAAATGGAACTTCCACTTAAAATAATATTTTCAAAGTCAACCATAAGTTTGCCACTACCTTTTTCACAAAGAAGAAAAACATAGTGGTCGTTGCGCTGAATATTTGCTTTGTCGTAAGGATAAGGTAAATCATCGGTTTCAAAGCGCATGATGTCAATTTTTAACCCGCACTGTTCCAACAGAAGATCTATGGGGATGCGTTTCATAGTGCTTACAAAATTTTTATTTTTTTTGAAAGCTCCCAGGTGTCGCCAAGCTCATGCTTTACATCCCGGTTGTGCTGATAATAATTTTCAGCAAGAAAACTTTTTGCAATATTTAAGATTGATGCCTCGCAATAACTCCATTCATGTTTTCATCAATTGCTTCTACGCTGATATTATTTTTCATGATAAAAAGCATATACTTCTAACCCTTCGCCGGGCTGATGTCAGAAGATTTATCGTTTGTTTTTATTTCTTTTTCTACCGGTGCAGATACCATTTTATTAAAGACATTTAAAGGTAATAGCCATCTAAAAAAGAAAGCAAACTTTGCCTGCGACGTAGCCGGATACCGGAGTTTAAAACTACCATTAGTGGCAGCTTTAAAAACAACTTTAGCCACAACATCCGGCGTTGGCGCATTTTTATAGGCTGCCAATGTGTTGTACTGAACTTTGTTTGCATAACTGTTATAAGCTGCGTTGGAAACAAAATGTATGTTATCGGTAAATTCACTTTTTACAGAGCCGGGTTCAATATTTTTGATCTGAATATTAAATGGCTTCACTTCATATTGCAGGGCTTCCATAAATCCTTCCAACGCCCATTTTGTACTGTTGTAAATACTGTACAGAGGAAAGGTTAGAATGCCGCCCGATGATGTGGTGTTTAAAATAACTCCTTTCTTTCTGCTACGGAAATGGGGCAGGAAAGCTCTTGTAACATTCATCGCACCAAACAAATTTGTTTCAAATTGTTTTCTTACCTGTTCATCGGTGGTTGCCTCAAAAGCACCGGCAAGGGCATAGCCGGCGTTATTAAAAAGCACATCAATATCTGAAAACTTTTGCAAGATTTGAGTGAATGCATTTTTTACACTTTCCTGGTTGGTAACATCAAGCTGGAAAGAAATAATAGAAGGATGCGCAGCAAAATCGCTTTCATTGTCTGTGTTACGCATAGTTGCAGCCACGTTCCAGCCTTGCTGAGCAAAATAGATTGCAGTTGCCTTTCCGATGCCGGAAGAAGCGCCGGTAATAACGATTGTTTGTTTATGATTCATAACCTGTAATTTTTAAAGCAAAGTTAGACAGGTTGAAATGGGCGGCGAAGGAAATTTGTCCGAAAAATAACGGGCAAATTAAATCGTATGTTTTTTTCGCAACCTGCTCAAATGCCTTGGTGTAATACCCAGCATGGAAGCGGTGTACATAACAGGTACTTGCTGAATAAAACGGATTTGTGTTTTTACCATCCACTCAAAACGCTCTTCCGCCGATTTTTCAATCAGGCTGAATACACGATCTTCCACTGTGATATAATTATACTCTAATGCTTTGATATAAAAGGTTTTGAAAGCTTCGTTTTTTTCAATTAAATAATCAAAAGCTTTTCTATCCAATACGATCAGTTCACAATCGGTTACCGCCTGCAAATTTTCAATGCTGGGTATTTGTAATATAAAGCTTCGCAAAGAAGTGGTGAAATCGTTTGGCAACGACATCCAACGCGTAACCTCATTATGTTTGGTGGCGTAATAATGCCTTATCAACCCAGTGTTTAAAAAACCAATTTTTTTACACACCTGTCCTTCTTCCAAAAAGTAGTCATTTTTTTTTAGATGCACCACTGTAAAGAACGCTGTGATTTGTGTCATTTGCTGTTCGCTTGCTGCACAGAAGTTGTTAATCGCATTGATAATATTTTTAAAAACGTTGTTATCCATTTGTAAGTTGCCCAACTGGCTTTTCAGGGGGTGTCGTTTTCCTGTTATTGTCAACAAAAAAGGCTTGGCGAAATATTGGTATTTTCCACTTATCAGGCAGGAAGATAAAAAAGAAATACAAAAGTTCAATTACTTTCTCCTGTTAGTTTTTGCGAAACCCCTATCAGCGGTTGTGATTATTTTTTCTCCGCAAACTTCCTGATCGCTTCCGGCGTAACAGGCGTAAACAAGTTTACAAGATTGCCATCGGGGTCACGAAACAAAAGTGATCTGTTTCCCCATGGCATTGTTGTTGGTTTTTGTACCATGTTGTTTTGAAGATAGTCAGCTAATCTTTCATAATCTTTATCAACATCATCTACTTGAAATTCTATGATAGCACTACGGTTTTGTGCGGCTTTTGCAACGTCATCTCCACCAAATACCTGAAGCGTGTTGGTGCTGCCAATTGCTAATGTTGCACCTGGTGTTTGCAGTTCAGCAAAGTCTGGGGTATACTGCACTAAAGTTATTCCTGTTACATGCTCATAAAATGTTACCAAACTACTTACGTTGGCAGTAATAATCCGAATTGAAGCTAACTTCATTTCTTTATATTTATTAGTTAAGGCGCAAAGCTAACATGGCATAATGACAACAGTATATCAGGAGTATTAAATACTTTTTTCGGCAAAATATTCCTGAAGTGTCAGTTTATGTGGAATAAAATTCAACCCGCTTTGTTCAATTTTTTAAAATTTTATCTAAATGAAACATTCTGTAATCTTTCCATTAGAAAATATCCTTTTCCTTCTTCAGTTAATACAGAAACAACTGCTTGTTCGAATACATTTATATCTCTATAAATTATCGGGATACTAACAAAAAATTTTCGGCAAGACTTTTTGATGTCAAAAATTGTATCGTTTGTAATTATGATAAAACAACAACCAGCTCGTTAATAAGAGTTGCCGAAGCATTAAATGAAAAGCACTGAAGCATCAATTTTTATTTTCCGGCAAAACCAAACAATGTATAGCTCTTTCCGGCTTCTGTGGATAAATTGTAAATAAAAGTTGATGGTAATGGCGACAAAGTGAGATTTGCTTTTGCCGAAATAAGCGGAGCGGGATTTTGTGGCGTTGTAAAAAACGAATTGGGATTTTTTCCTTTTGCTTTTTTTAAACTACCTTTTCCCTGCAACTTCAAATTGGCAAACGTTCTGATGCGGCAGTTTCCGCCTAATAACGATTTAATGGTTACTCTGGTTAGTTTGCCTTCTTTCCATTGCATGTTCGTTATTTCAAAACCACCTCTTGCGCGCAATCCGCTTACGCTTCCCCTTTGCCAGGCATCGGGCAAAGCAGGCAAAAGAAAAACATCTCCATCGCCGCTTTGCAGCAGCATTTCGGCAATACCGGCAGCGCAACCAAAATTACCGTCTATCTGGAAAGGCGGATGCGCATCAAATAAATTGGGATACGTGCCGCCGCCGCTGTTTTCTCCTTTATTGATTCCTGCCGGCGTGAGCTGATTTTTAATCAGTGCAAACGCATGATTGCCATCCAGCAAACGCGCCCATAAATTCACTTTCCAGCCCATTGACCATCCTGTTGAAATATCGCCTCTCATCATCAGCGAAGTGCGGGCGGCACTAAACAATTCCGGTGTGCGGTACGGTGATATTTGGTTGGACGGATACAATCCAAACAAATGCGATACATGACGGTTTTTATCATCGGGGCTATCCCAATCTTCCAGCCATTCCTGCAACTGCCCATACTGACCAATCTGCATAGGAGGCAAACGCTTGCGGGCGGCTTTTAATTTTATCACAAGTTCAGGATCAATATCCAGTATTCCGGCTGCATTTATTACATTGGAAAACAACTCAAACAACAGTTGATTATCTACGGTGGTTCCGGCAGCAATTGATATTCCCGAATGAGCGAGGGGTCCGTTTTCGGGCGACATGGAAGGCGTAATTACCAGCCATTTGTGCATAGGTTCTTCAACCAAAAAATCTAAGCAAAATTCCGCAGCGCCTTTTAATGCAGGATAAACCGATCCTAAATATTTTTTATCGCCACTGTACAAATACCTGTCCCACAATTGGCGGCTCAGCCAAACACCACCCATCGGCCACATGGAGGACGACACAGCATCCACCGGACCTGTGATCCGCCATATATCGGTGTTATGGTGGGCTACCCAGCCATCACATCCATACATAACACGGGCTGTTTCCCTTCCGGTTTGGGATAGTTCTTTAACCATCTGTATCAGCGGCTCGTGCATTTCAGGAAGATTGGTTTCTTCCGCCAACCAGTAGTTCATCTCCGCGTTAATATTGATGGTGTATTTACTATCCCACGGTGGGTTCATCTGATCGTTCCAGATGCCCTGCAGATTCGCAGCTTGTCCGCCCGGTTGTGAAGAAGAGATTAATAAATACCTGCCGAATTGAAAGTAAAGCTCAACCAATTGCGGATCGTTGCCGCTGGCAAAATCTGCAAGCCTGCGGTCAGTTGGGTTATTAATAGAATCGGTTGTACCTAAGTTTAATTTTACACGGTTAAAATAGTTTTGATAGGCTACAATATGGTTTTGCAATAATTGAGAATAAGGCTTCTGCAAAGCTTTTTCTAAGTAGTCTGTTGCCCGTTTGTTTTCATCGGCACTCAGATTTTTATAGTTGACAAAATTGGTAGCGATTGAAATATAAATGGTAACCGTATCCGCTTTTTCTACATGAATAGATTGTGCTGTTGACGTGATGCTGCCGCCTTCAGTTTTGAATTTAATAAGCGATTTGAATTTTACCTGACCCTTTTCTCCTTCATGATCGGCACTGATTCCGGCTAATTGTAATTCGCTCTTTTCATTGACTGTGATTTCAGATTTCTGCGGACTTGATAACGATGCATCAAACGTAATGCTTCCCCCTTTATCGGCAGTAAGCCGAACAATAATAGCCTGATCGGGAACCGAAGCAAAAGCCGTACGGGTGAATGTAATACCGTTTGCTTGATAAGATATCGTTGCCACTGCTTTTTCAATATCAAGCTCACGATAATAATTTTGGAAACTATCATGCTTCGGAAAAGACAAATTCAGGTCGCCTACCGGCTGAAACTCCATTCCCTGGTTGCGTTTAGATTCTATGTTTTGCGCTGCGAGGTCGCTGGCTTCTTTGTATTTTCCGGCAAAAATCAACTTCCGGATTTCCGGCAAGGCTTTTAAAGCATCGGGATTGTCGTTGCGGTTGGGGCCTCCGCTCCAAACAGAAGATTCGTTTAGTTTGATCGTTTCATTCGCAGGATTTCCAAATACCATAGCTGCCAGCCGCCCGTTGCCTATCGGAAGAGCCGCTTCCCACACTTTTCCCGCAGGCGTATTGTACCACAACTTCAAATCAGTTGTTTGCGCATGGGCAAATGATAAGACTGTTAATAAAGAAAGACACATCAGGAGCCTCTTTCTTTTTCCGGCAAATGAAATATCCTTCATGGTTTGATGTGATTTTATTACACCTGCAAATTTTCTTTTTAAACAGCAGTGGTTAAGCATTCATGATGGCTAAATAAGACCTTCCATTTTCACTGTGTTTTACTGGTATCGTATGAATAAATTTTTAACCAAAAACGTCATTTTCGCTTCTTTTACTATCTCATACATTTGAAAACACAACCTTTACATTTTTTACGCTATTTAATAAGCAAACATTTCGAATCGTAAGGATTTAATTTTACACTAAAATCTCCGCCATTATGTTGTATTTGTTCTTTTGTAAAAATATCAGTCAGTACATGCTTGCGCGACAATTCCGCTACTTCTTTTGGCGTTACCGTAACCTTGATCGCCGTATCGGCTGTGTTGATGAAAACAAGGTATGTTTTACCATTATTTTTTCTAAGCCATTTGGTTGGCTGTTCGGTATCCATCAGGTCTAACGGAACGCCGGGTTTTCCCGGACCCAATTGTGCTAAAGTAGCTGCCAGATCCCAGATTTCTTTTTTCACGCCGGCAGGCTGGTCTGCCCAGTTTACATGACCGCCTAAAACAAAGCACATGGTTGCCCATGTTTTTGCTTTTGTATAAGTAGATCCTTCGTATTGCCGGTCGCCCGACTCTAATGCGTAACCGGGAAAAGCACTATCCTTAAGTGTTGTAGGTCCTCTTCCTACAAAAAAATCCGGGTCTGTGTTAAACAACGCACCGTTCATCCAATAACGGTAAGCAATGCGAAGGTAAATGCCTTTCGTAACATTCCAGTTTTCGGTAATATCCGCCATGATTCTTCCGCCATCGCATACCATTGCGCAAGGCGCCATTACGGTACTACATCCTAATAAAAAAGCATCCGGTCCAATTGCTTTTCTTATCTCCAACAAAAATTCCCTGATGACGCGCTCGGGAGGAAATTTGGAATATTTGTAAGGCTTGTCGGTATAAGCCAACGCAAGAAAATCTATTTTGAAATACCTGTAACCCGATGCACTCAGTTCTCTAAATCTTTCTATCACATACTTTCTAACATTCGGGTCGCTCGGGTCAACCCTGTAACGGATTACATGGTTGGGAACTTCTTCCTGAACCGTCATGTTGTATTTGTCAACCATGTCTTTATTCGACCAAAACGGTGAAATCCAAACGCCCGGTTCCATGCCTGCATCATTCACAATTTTTGCCCAACCCTTTTCTCCTTCCGGAAATTTAGTGGTATCAAATTCCCAACTGCCACGTTGCGGAAACCAGCCATCATCCAACGTAAAATAGCGCAGCTTTGCAGGATACGTGGCATTGAAGGTTTGTAAAGAAGCCAACACCGGTTTCAGTTCTTTGGTAGAAATAGCACCGCGATAAAAATCCCAGGTATTGAAACCGGAATGAGCCACCGCTTTTGATGGCGGCAGGGTGGGCGTGTACATTTTTGCGATGGCTTGCCAGCCGTCCATCGCATTGAATTCTGCGCTCAATAAGATCGGATCAAACGTAATGGTTTCGCCCGGATCAACCGGAAATTTTCTACCTCTGAAATTGGTATAAGCAGTAAGACTATCACCCTTCTTTTTTATCATAGACGTCCAGAGTTGCGGCGGATGATAAGTGATCATCCAGGCAGGTCCCATCCTGTTTTTATCAGAATACAAAGCCGTGTAGTAGTAACTCGCGCCATCTTTTGCACGACCCACTTCATACGTTGCGCTTTCCCACATCATACGCAGATCGGCACCATCAGCACCTTTTAAAGCGGCATTGCAATTCACCGATAATGGCTCAAAAGAAGTAATGGCTAATGTATCGGTTGTGTGGTTGGTTACCGACACGGCTAATTGAACCCACTTACCATCTATAACCTTCAATTGAGTGATTACATCAAGCCCGTCAATGGTTGTATGTAAGCTTCCATTGGCTGGATTTGCTTTTACGAAAATATTTTTTCCGTTTAACTGAGAAGATATATGGGTTAAAGATTGCCCGGCAGAAACAACAGCCCATTTGCCTTTGGCAGCATCTACTTTGAACGTTGTTTGTGAATACAAAAAAATGGGCAAAAACAAGCTTGCCAGGAAAGGCAAAAGCCAACTGATTTTGGAGCACAAGCACTGTTTGGTAAATGGCATGGTTGTATATTTTTTCAAAGCAATCATTATGTATTTATACAAGTAAGATGAGAGCAAGATAGAAGAACCTGAAAAAGAAAGTATCCCGCACTTACCTGTTTGAGAATATTGAAAACGGTTTATTTTTTTGCTGAAATTAGAAAAGGCGAAGCGGGCAGATTGTTTTTGTTGAATAAAGAAGCAGCCGGATTATCAGCCCACGCATATCTAACTGCAACAGGCTTTGTAACAAAAGCCGAAGTAACAATTACCGTATTCTTTTTTATATAAGCATCAGCCGGAAAAAAGTGAGATGGATTGGCAGCATCAGCCATTTCAAAGCTTTGTAAATCTTTGCCGGTTTTACTCAATAAACCTTTGTCAATATGCTCAAAATAAAGTGCCGCTCTACTGCCTTCCTTCTTCATTCCGGCAATGATTGGACCGCTTACCGTGATACCTTGCTGATGGTATTCATTCGCCAGTGCCCAGCGTGCGGCACGCTCGCCAACCGGCATTTTATTAACCGGATGAATAGTGGTAGAATCGCCTAAATCAATCGTTACAATCAAGCCATCATGCAGTGTTTCTTTGGTAACGTCTAACTGCGCCTGCCGTATCACTGCCCATTGCAAATTGGTTGACGTATCTTTATAATTGGGCAGTTGAATAACGTAAAAAGGCAAACGATTATCGTTCCAGGCACTGCGCCAGTTGGCGATAAGTGCCCCTAATAATGGTTTATAAATAATCGTGCGTTCAGAAAGATTTCTGCCTGAATTATCACTGAAGCTGTTTGATTCACCCTGATACCACACAACGCCTTTTACCGCAAAAGGAATAACGGGTTTTACTACATCATCATAAAATTTTCCGGGCATAAAGTTGATGAGCGCATCTTTGTTTTTGCGCTCTTTTTGCCAGTAAGAAAGCAACGGTTGCAAAGGCGGATATCGTTTTAAAAAACTTGTATCTGTCCACGCTTCAGCACGTGTATTGCCGCACGACATTACAATAATGCCAATTGGAATATGTTCTGAAGCCTGAATGCTTTTTGCAAAATAATAAGCCACCGCAGAAAACCGGCTGAGCTTTTCGCCCCTCGCTGGCACCCATTGCGAATGATCCGAGTTTTCAGGATTTAAAGCACCTTCAGGCATGGCACATCTGTATTCGCGCAACGAATCATTGTTGGATTGTTCAATTTCTTTAGCACCGTTCTTATCTGCCGCTAACATAAAATTCATGTTCGATTGTCCGGCGCAAACCCAAACGTCGCCCGCAACCACATCATCAATATGAATTTTTTTTCCTTCTGCATTGCGCACAATTATGGTGGTATGAACGCCGGTTTTTATTTTAGTAAATAACGCTTTCCAGTTTCCGGTATCATCTGCAACAACGGTATGTGTTTCGTTGTTGAACTCAACGCTGATTTTTTCTTTTGCACCGGCTTTACCCCAAATCAGGAAAGGTTTTTCCCGCTGCACAATCATGTGGTTGCAAAAGATAGGCGGTAACACCAACGCATTGGTATCACTGCGTTTCAGCGATTGGGCAAACGAATGAAAAGAGATGAACAAGCAGATACACAATAATTTATTTAGCCGCATCGGATATATTTAAAGCCTGTTTAAAAATGAATGCCTGAAACCACGAAGGCACAAAGGACACAAAGACTCACGATGAAAAGTGAACACAGGTTACAAACGTCTTCTTTTCTTTTTAACCTGATGGTTCTTCAATGAAAGAATTGTAAACAGCCTCTTATTATGAGATTTTATTTCTTCGGTAGCAAACCATCGCAGCGCATTCACTTAGAAAGCTCTTCAGTCATCAACCGGGATTTTAATTACGAAGCCCCGATACAGCCGGAATGAAAAGCCGGATACAGGCAGGTTGTAAGCATAAAATACATTTGAGTTCATGTTAGTTTAATTTCGAATATATGAATGGTTTTACCAGCACTCTAAGCTTATGCAAAGCGGTACAGAGAGCGAACACTTTAGCCGGATATTTTTTTCCAACCTGCATTCCTCTTTTACTATCCTGTATCTTTTGGTGTTGCCAATGGCATATTCTACCCTCACTCTTACGGTTGCTATTTGCCTGTGGCTCTCTTTTTTGCTGGTGTCAGCTCTTTTCCTTTTGGCTTTTTTTGTGGCCGAATAATACGAACGCCGACAGGCTGAAAGTCTTGATAGCCGCTTCCTGCCATAAGGTAATCTTCGCTTTTGCCCTTTTGGCAAACACCTTTGCATACTGCTGCTCTGCTATCTTTTTATCAGGTACCGCTCCGCTTACCGCGGCACTTACAAATAAGATAACGCACAGGGCAGCAACAGGAAAACTGTTCCTGGCTATAGCCGGTTATCACTACAAAACGAACCGGATTCTTTATCCACTTCCGATACATATTACGCTATTATACTCCTATAACCGTCTCGCAACCCCATTCGTTTTATGACAAAATGATCGCGCATGACTTTGCAAATTCTACTTGATATAAACTCTATTGTAGTAAGGATGGCTGTTCTACTCCTTTTTGGTGATGCTATTATCAATATGGAAGAAGTTGAAATCTGCAAAACCGCCAATGTTTTGAGTAGCGTAGTTAAACAAGCCAAAACGGTACCCCATAAAATGCGGTAATGTGTATTCCATTTTCAATGTTGAACCAATCGGTGACCATTGTTTACTATCCAAACTGTAATAGAAATAAGCCATATCTGTCTTGTCATTAAAATCACATTCTGCTTTTAAATAAACTTTGTTTTGTGAAAGAGGCACACTTTGCATTTCAACCGGCTTGCCCAATTCGGCACTCACCATAACTATAAATTTTGTTCCATTGCTATCCTTTACTCCTAGTAAGCCGTACTTCTTCTGCAACAAAGCAAGTCCAGCAAAATCGCCTTCTTTCATGTTGGATATATCAATGGCTACCGAGCCCGAGCACTCCGGACCAATCGTACGCTGGGTGAGGGTATTTCTGGCTAATAAAAACGAAGTGTCAACGCGCCCGGTAGTAAGCCGCAGGTAGCCTTTTCTTGCAGTTACCGACCAAAGATCATTTACCGGATTATGATTCCATTGCCAAACTAAGGGTAATGCCGGCTCGCCTTTATTGCGGTTAAATTCATCGCAGGCAACAATGCCTGGAATCAAGCCTTTGCTGACAGGTAGGTTCAATGTATCGGGCACTCTTCCATTATCACCTATTACCGGCCAACCATCTGCCCACGTTACGGGACTTAAATATGGAATGCGGCCCACCGCACCATTATCACGAAATAAATAAGCATACCAGTTACCCTCCGGTGTGTTGATGAGTCCACCTTGCGCAATGCCTCTGTCCTGCAATGCCACTTTACCTTTCCACGGACCTAAAATGTTGTTTGCCCGATGTACCACTACAGTGCGCATACCTCCTTTTGGCCAAGTGATATTGAACAAAAAATATTTGCTATTTACTTTAAACAGTTGAGAACCTTCGGCACCGAGACCGATGTTATCACCGGCAGGCGCACTTGCATTTTCTATCAGTACCTGGTTTATTCCACCGGGCTTTACGCCAGATACATCACTCTTGAGTTCTATTATATTCAGCTTGCCATTGCCATAAACCAGATATATCCTGCCGTCATCATCAAAAAACAGTGAATTGTCGTGATAAGCCGGTGCGAACGAAACTCTTTTCCAAGGTCCTTTTTCTATACGTTTTGTTGTATAGATATACGTCTTGCCGGTGGTTTGAGCAAAAGTGCTTACGTAATAAGTACCGTTATGATAACGAATGCTGCTTGCCCAGGAGCCGCTGCCATAGGCGCTTTTGCCATTATTTAAATTGAGTTCATCCATATTCGCCAGCGTATCGTAGGCATAGTTTACAAGTGTCCAATTGACCAAGTCTTTCGATTTCATAATAGGCACGCCCGGACTCATGTGCATCGTAGTGCTGCTCATGTAATAAGTATCGCCCACACGAATCATGGACATATCAGGTACATCGGCGTAAATGACAGGGTTGGTTACCTGTTTTGTTTGGGCTAATAAGCTTTGTGTCGCAAGCACCGTAAAACCAAAGAAAAGTTGTTTTATCATATTTTATATTTTTGAAAGGATGCACCCTTACTTTTTACATCTCTTTACCCGTTGTGCGATTACATGAATGTGAACAGTGGAAAAGGTGGTTGGCAACACGCTTGATAAGTGAAGTTGCAACTGAAACAGTATTGCAATATATCAATCATCAATACTCAAAACCCATCCACCATTTAAAACATACCCTCGCCGCTTAATCGCACAACGAGGCAGGGATACTATGTTGCCAAACATTTTATATCGGGTTTTATTTTGCAAACCGAAACCAATCAACAGTACAAATCTCTTCGCCCTCGCCTGAAAACCGCAGCCATACGGCATGTATTCCTTTTATCGGGCGTGTTATTTTAGTTGAAACCGTAATCCATTTTTCATCTTTGTTTGCGGCAACATCAAGTACACCGATGGAGCTGCCCCAAATATTATCTAAGCCAACATCTATTTTGCACGCTTTTGCGCCAGGTGCAATTCTACACTGCATACTTTGCGCGCCACCGTTAAAGTTGATGTATTTGTAACCGGCAATGTCGCCTCCTTTTATTTTTGCCAGTTCTTCGTTATCAGAAGTAAAAGGTTGTATTCTCACATTACCATATAGAAGGCAGGCTCGCTCGGCATCAATTTGCGCAAAAGCATCCAATGGTTTTCCTGCACCCTGAGAAGTCATTTCCACTTCGTTGATACTTCCATCTTTATTAAAGAAAATCGGCTCTACACAAGCTTTTCGCATGGTATTGCTGCCCTGTGTGGCGCGGTGATAAAACACATACCATTGGTTATTGAATTGCACCAGCGCGCCATGATTGTTCCAGTTGCCGGGGTCGCAATGATCGTTGTCAATAATAACGCCTCTGTAAGTGAACGGACCAAAAGGAGATTTACTGGTAGAGTATCCAATGCAGGTTGGCTTGTCGCCGCGACTCATATCGGCATAAATAAAATAATAAATGCCGTTACGTTTCATCATATAACCGCCTTCATGAAAATGATGCTTTTTTTCGGTAACCACCGAATCGCGAATGGAAGAGGAATCAATTGCTGTCATGTCAGGTTTCATCTTGGCAACTTTTGCGCTAAATTGTCCCCAGATATAATACGCCTGTCTGTCATCATCTATAAACACACAAGGGTCTATTTCATTGTAGCCATGCTGGTTGATGGGAGCCGCATTATCGAAAGGACCTAACGGATTTTTTGAGGTTGCCACACCTTCATTATTTTGTCCTCCCGACAAGCAGAAATACAGGTAATACAGTCCGTTTTTATACTGCACATCAGGCGCATACAAAAAGGTATTGTTGAATATCAGTTTGCTGTTATTTCCACCGGGTGCAAAAATATCTTTCGTGATTGTCCATGTTTTTAAATCGCCCGTACTTATTACATCCTGCCCGTGCGAGCAATAGTAATTAGGGCTTTCATCGCGCGAGCCATACACGTATAACTTTCCATCTTTCCAAACATGAGCTGCGGGATCTGACAGATACATTCCCGGCGGAACAATTGGATTTTGTGCACTGGTTTTTATACAAATTAAAAAGAGCAAAGCGAAAGTGATTCTTTTTATCATTGTTTTTAATTGAAGTAATCCAACAACAGTTTAGGGGTTGATGGATTCAATGTGGTGTTTTCAAATTTATAATGATTTTAAAAGAACTAAAAATGACGTTTTTGATTAGAAATTTATAGATGCGATACCGATAAAATACAGTCAGAATAGTACGATCTTTTTTGTACAGCCTATGTTTGGAAACATCACTTTTTGGTAGTGATCTGAAATGTATGATGGAATAAAACAAAGATGAATAATGCTATCGGTGTGTGTCCTCACAAACCGAAAAAAGGCTGGTCGATGAGGACACCAGACCAGTAGAATTTAGTCATCATACATTTCAGAGCACTACCCACTTTTTTTATTTTCCAGCCTGATAATGATAATCAAATCTTCTTTCCGGCGCAGAATCTCCATCGGTAAAAAAACAAGATACATCAGTTAGCTTTTGCATGTTATCTGCCCAGTGAAAATTAAAGCTGAGCGTTGCATTGGTAAGATGAAACAACGATAGGGGAACGGAAATTTCCATTTCATTATTTGCCGCCTTGTATGATGTTGATGAAACGGTTTGCCAGCTATGATTCACCCATTTTTTTATAAGGGTTATTCTATCGTTTTTTACTTCGGTATTTACAACATAATCATATCCTTCCCAGCCGGTTTTTTTGTTATTATCTGCATCTATAAACAAGAGCATCCAGTTGTTGTCTTTATAGGATGTAAGAGCAGCAGCGGTTTTTACATAAAAACAAACCTTTTTTGCATCATGCGCCACGCGGCTTTCAATAATATCATTTCTGCCGGTGATATTGGTGTAATGAATGCCGGGTCGTACGCCATTATAATCGCGATGTGATGCATCACCAACAGCATCTGTGTAAACCGGCGTTACTTCTTTCCATTCGTCAAATTTTCCATCTATCGAAATGGTTTGTGGTGCAGATGTTTTTTGCGGCGGCATCATGCCTTTGTATTTGCGCATTCGTGCAATAAACTGATAGTAAAAATTATCGGTATAACCGCCTTTCATCGGCTCTATATCACGGTTAAATTCGTCATTAAATTCATCTACAAAATAAAAATCTCCTTCGTGCATTTTTCTATCTTGAAACTTAAAGTCTGCTGCACCAGCCAGATCTTTGTTGGTTGGCCAGGCGCCGGCTTTCCATTCATTCCAGCCGGTAACCAATAAGATAGGTGCTGCAACAGAATCGGCACGGTTCCACTGCTCGTTAAAGTAGATACCGGTTCCTGTTTCTTTCGCTAACCAATACTTATCAAATTCAGGGGTATAATTCAGCCCGCAGCTTGAACATTTTCCGCGATAATCCCAAAGCGGCGCGCCCAACGATTTGGATACTACATATTGTTCTGCGTTGCCTTGCGAGTCTATTGCGGCACGCTGCGGATGCGTATCCATAAACCGCCATTTGCCCTTATTTTCTGTTGTATCAGGAAACAAGGCCCAGGTAGGCCGCCAGGTAAAATAAGCCAGCATATCCTTTCGTAAAGCAGTATCTTTTATTTCGTCACGTTTTACAACCGGGCACATAATTAATGGTTTGCCTTCCCAGTGAAACCATAAATCATTATATTTTCCCGGCTTGTAAAATTCGTTGTACAGCGCTTCTATTTTCGGGGCGTATTCAGCATTTAAAAAAGGAACTACATAAGGTGCATGAACACCGTTTTTGCGAAGTGCCTGTATTGTATCCAGTAATTGTTTTAATTCAGGCCGGTAAATAGAATTGTTGGTGAAATCTAAAAATATAAAGTCAACACCAGCATCGGCAAACAAAGTTAAATGGCGCTTCATTACCCAGGGATCGGCAGATAGATAGTACCCGTCTTCAGGCTCATCCCAATAATAATCTTCCATGCGCCAGTCGGTTTTAGCGGGATCGGCAGCGAGTATTTTTGTTATGTTAAAAGAATCGGGATTAGTAACGGTGCTGCGCAAAGGACCATGCCACAGCCAGTAAAATAAACCTACATACCGGTTTGGTTTTACACCGCCGGTTTCCGCGTAAGAAGGTATCGTTCTGCCTAATGCATCGGTAGCTGTCCAGTTGGCGTTCGTAATATTTATTTGAGGTGAGCTTTGCGAATAACCACTAATACAGCATACACTGAAGAACACAATTAAAAGGAAAGGTTTGTATAAGCAAAATATGAATCGTAACATATTCAAATTCTTTAAGTAAAACAAATGCAGGAATAAAAGTTTGTAAACAAAACCGCTCCTGAAGAATCAGGAGCAGGATTTAAAACTGATTGCTTATTAAACTGCTTGTTTAAAAAGAAGATTACCAGCCCGGGTTTTGTGTAAACAGGGGCAACACTGAAATTTCGCTTAATGGCAACGGCCATATTAAATACTTTGTATCCCACGACTTGCGCCTGTCAACAACGATTCTTGTATCGGTTAACGTCGTACCATTCTTCACCCATTGCATACCTGTTGTCAGTTTATCCGTCTGGTCTAATATTTTCCATCGGCGCACATCCCAGAAACGCTGCTCTTCAAAAGCCAGCTCTACTCTTCTTTCATTATGTATCCGTTCCCGAAACTGATCTTGTGACAAGCCTGATAATGGCGGCATTTTTACGCGTGCTCTTACTTTATTTACGGCAGTAAGGGCAATATCAGTGGGGCCGTTTGCTTCATTTTCTGCTTCAGCAAGATTTAAATACAGTTCCGCCATTCTGAATTTTCGAAACCGGGCACCGCTGGATTGTCCATCCGTCAAATCTCCGTTTACAAACTTGTGCAGGTAATAACCGTTGTGTGTAAAATGCCTGTCGTCCTGCTTAATACCATCGGCACCACCCACATACGACTGCAGGTAGTAAGTACCGCCGTTGATGTTGCCATAAAACCCACCATTATAAAATACAGTAGCAGCCAGGCGCGGATCTCTGTTGGCATACGGATTTTGATCATTATAACCGGAAGCGGGATTGATGACAGGATGCAGATGATCGGCATCGCTATAGCCGGTAATGGGTATAGAACCGTCTGCCATTTCATAGGCATCAACCAGCTCCTGGGAAGGAGAGGGGCCAGCTTTATACGCACGGGTAGAAGGTGCGCCGCCAAAAAACTCCCATTGTGCAATGTTCGTATTGAGTTTCATTTCCAGTATGGTCTCGTTGTCAACCGGAGCCGCCGACAAATCAGGTGTCGTTATAAAGTAGGAACCATAATCAGAATATAATCCAAAGTTTGAATTGGTAGTTAAGGCCGTAATGGCATCCTGAGCCGCTGTAGAAGCAGCCTGCCATTTTGTTTTATCGTTGGATGGATTCCATAACGGGCTTGCGTTAAACAACAAAGCTTCTGATTTTACAGCATATGCAACAGCTTTGGTAAACCTGCCTCTATCCGGCTCGCCCGAAGTGATGCGGTAGGGCAATGCCGGTTCAGCAATCGCCTCATTACAATCTTTGACAATAAACTGCACACATGAATCAAATGATGACCGTGATAAAGCTGCAAAATCGGCTGTCAGTTCAAAAGGCTGATCAACAATGGGCATCCCTCCGTAACGAGTAATTAAATCCCAATAATAAAAGGCACGCAACACTTTAGCTTCTGCCGTCCAGCGCGCTTTATCAGAAGCGGTGGTCACTGTTGCATCGCTAATATTTGCTAAAAACACATTGCACTTGCGGATGCCGCTCCAATCGTCGCCATAATAATTACCACACCAGTCTGTGCCGCCGCCGCCACCGCTTAATGGATTAGAAGTTGGCGTAAGTCCGCCATTATACCATTGTGTTGCCATTAAACCTTCGGTAGGGTCATCGTTGTCATGTGCTTCATCAGAGAAAGCAGCCAGCATGGTAAAGAAGAAATAACCGCCGCCATATTGCTGTAAATAGCTGTAAGCTGAATTTAAATAGGCTGCTGTTTGGTTGTTGTCTTTAAAAACATCATCAGCCGATATTCTTCCATTGGGTGTAATATCTAACGGATCTTTTCCGCATTCAGTAAAAACGAGCAGAGTAAGAAAAGAAAGCGCAACCGAAATATATTTATTCATTATAGCGAGATTAAAGAATTAAAAAACAAGGTTTACTCCGATATTGTATATCTTGTAAATTGGGTAAGCGAGCGGTCCTGAATTAAAGCTGCTGTTCAGCACTTCAGGATCGAAGCCTTTATTTTTCATATGATCCCAGGTAATTAAGTTGAAACCATTTGCATAAACACGAATACGTTTTGCGCTGATTTTTCCGCTCCATCTGATAGGAAAGGTATAGCCGACTTCAACGTTCTTCAGGCGTATGTAAGCCGTATTCTCCATCCAGTAATCAGTTGGATAGGTTTCGCTGCTTGACTGAGAAGCGCTCAATGCCGGGAACTCGATAGACGAGCCATTGGCTGCCCTTTCAGCCGTCCAGGCATTCATGTGCCTGTCGGTAAAATATCCGTTTCCATAATTTTCCCATACACCCCAGCCTCTATAATCCTGCGATACGTGAGACACACCTTGAAAAAGAACAGACACATCAAGGTCTTTATAATTTATCCCGAAGGTGGCGCCATAAGTATACTGAGGAACATTTGTGTGACCAATGGGAGCGAAATCTTTCGTATCAATTATACCATCTCCGTTAAGATCTTTAAATTTAAGATCGCCCGGACGGGGTGCTCTTCCGAGGAATGTTAAACCGGAATGATCAATCTCATCCTGGCTGTTATAAAAACCGTCTGACAACAAACCAAAATTCTGCCCTACCGAAAAGCCGGTTGTCCAATACCGGTATGCATAATCAGCTGTTTTTTCTGCTTCATCAATAAACTCAATTTTGTTATGTGCATAATTGAAATTCAGTTTTGCAAGAACCGACAGGTTTTTAGTGATGCTCTTGCTGTAATTCAGCTCGATTTCGTAACCCTGATTCTTTAGTTTACCAAGATTTTGCTTAGGTAAAGCACCTTGCGGTAAACCGTTTAAAATAGGAACGGTTCCGCGACCGATCAACATCTTATCAGTGTTCGATTGGTAAACGTCAACAATTAAGTTCAGCTGATTCATCAGTCCGAGTTCAAGCCCTATATCAGCCTTTTTTGATGTTTCCCACTGAAGATTCGGATTTCCTACATAAGATTCGTTAATGGTTTGACCTAAAACGCCAAGCGTACCGTTAGAACCGGCGTATCCGCCACCTTGTATGATGGTATTGTCCAAATACAAAAACCGTGTGCCGGACGTAATTTTATCATTGCCGACCACTCCATAAGAGCCTCTCAGCTTTAATAAGCTAATTATTTTACTGTTGTTTAAAAAGGCTTCTCTTGATAGTACCCAGCCTGCTGAAACTGCCGGGAAAAATCCATACCGGTTGCTGGGAGCAAATTGTTCAGAGCCATTATAACCTGCATTAAATTCAGCCAGGTACTTATTATTATAAGCATAGGTAATACGGGCTGATAAACCACGCAGATTAAACGGCAGCGGGAAGTCCCTTAGGTCTGGATTATCGGCGCCCTGCGGCTTTATCGTTTTGTCTTTTTGCGCCAGTATCAAACCGCTGACTGCGTGCCTTCCAAACGTGCGGTTGTAATTGAGATAAAGCTGAAAGTTAGTGTAGGTTTGAAAAGATTGACCTACGCTCGGGCTTAGAGTTGTATTCTGGTCATTATTCGCCGGAATATATCCAATACTATCCTGCCCGTTTGCACCTGTTAAATTCACCAAATTATATTTCGCATAGTTCTGAGATTCTGTTAAATAATACAACGTTCTTGTGTCGAAAGACATCTGGAATTTAGCTGACAAACCGGGTGTTATAAACTTCAGATCTTGCTCCATACCAAACGAAGCAAGGATGTTGCTTCTTGTCTGCTGTACATAACCGGAGTTATTGATCTCTCCATAAGGCGAAGGATTATTTTTGTAAACAACGAGGTTCTTGCCGTCCGGTGTGAAAGGACCCGGCGTGATGGGTGGTGTTGCGTAAATGGTTAGTAGCTGATTAATAGAATTGCCTAATCCCAAGCCACCATTTGTACCGGCAGGGCTGTTTACGTTTTCAAGATAACCGCCTAAATTGAGGAAGGCTCGTAACGATTTATTTTTCGTGAGAAAAGCGTCTATATTAGAACGAAAGTTATAACGCTTCAGGTAGGAAGAAGGATCGTAATCATTTTGACTTATTTTCCATTGCCCGCCCTGATCTAAAAATCCCGCATTGATAAAGTATCTTACATACTCAGAACCACCCGACAAGTTCAGATTGTAACGTTGCTGAGCTACGTATTTTTTCGTCAGCGTTTTTACCCAGTTGTTGTCCGGATACTCAGTCGGATCATCTCCGTTTTTGAAATGGTTCAACTGATCCTGGGTAAATGTTTGCCCCCCGCCATCATTGGCGCTTATTTCATTTCTAACGGTTGCCCAATCATAGGAACTGATAAACTCGGGACGGCGCGTAAACGACTGCAAGCCGCCTTCCGCCGTGAGATTAATTTCCGGCTTATCCGTCTTTCCTCTTCTTGTAGTAACCAGTATAACTCCATTAGCGCCTCTTACACCAAAAACCGCAGTTGAGGACGCATCTTTTAAAATGGTTACACTTTCTACTTCATTCGGATCAATATAAGATATATCCCTGGGAACCCCATCCACCAGGATAACAGGAGATTGTCCGTTTACAGAACCCTGACCACGTAAGTATAAAGCAACCGGGTCTTTACCGGGTTCACTGCTTGTTTGAATCGCTGTTAGTCCTGGCAAACGTCCGGTTAGGGAAGCTTGTAAATTGGCTGCCGGGCTTTGCTTTAATTCTTTGGTGCCGATAGAAGCGATGGCTCCCGTTACCGTTGTTTTCTTTTGTGTTCCATAAGCAACCACTACTACCTGATCGAGGTTTTGGTCTGATGTTTCCATCCTGATAACAAGATCTTGTTCCTTAATTATATTCACTTCTTTGGGTACATACCCGAGCGCTGTAAAAACAAGCGTGGCAGGCAATTTTAAGGTAATAGAAAAAGCGCCGGATTCATCGCTCACGGTGCCTGCCGATCTGCCTTTTACCTGAATTGAAACTGCATTAAGCACAGAGTCGTTATTGACATTTGTAATGCGTCCCGAAATCTTCGTTTGTGCAAAAGAAAAGTTGAAAAGCAACGAAAAAAAGAGGAGTAAACCATACCTCTTTATACACATAGATAATACTTGTGACAATGGCTTTAGCATAGCAAGCATTTTAGTTTTAAATGAGGAAAAAGAAAGAATAATGTGTTATAACAATCGAGATTCAAATGTAAAAGGGCTTAACAGATTGAGTGTCCTGTACTATCCTGTACTGTCCCTTACTGTCTGATTGTTTATAAAATATGAAGACAACAGTAAGAGCCTGTTTAAAATTGCGAAAAGGTTTGATACGTCACTTCGACGACAGGAGAAGTCTCACGGATTTGAAACCGTTTTACGCTATAGAGATGTCTCCTTTCGTCGACATGACGGTGCGATCTTATGCTTTACTACTTATCTTGTGAAGTTTTTAAACAGGCTCTAAAACAATGCCTGATAATAGGAAAAAGACTTGCTGAAATAACAACGTGTTTACATCAAAAACACAATCATACTTCTGGCACCGTGTGCGCCTACAACCAGCGACTGCTCTATGTCTGCGGTTTTGGAAGGTCCCGCAATAAAAGTGGCGAAACCGTACTCTGCTTTGTCAATTATCTTATAAGCCTCATGCATGGTAGAAACAATATCTTCCTTATAAAGCACAACAGCAAGATGCTGCGCTATGAAGGGTAATACCCGTTCCTGCACATCATTTTCTGTTATCCAGACAGCACCGTTTTCAGCTACGGCAAGCTTTGTAGGAACGATATACAAATCCGCATTTTCATAATCGTGAGGCGTAGTGCTAACGGTGTTATCAGCAATAGAATGCAACGGCTCAATGGCAGTAATAATCCGGTTAGCATTCTCCGAATAACTGCCTTTAATAATAGAGATGATTTGACCATAATCCTCTACCAAATGCACTTCACTTCCAATGGTTCTTGCCACTTCTATAAATTGCTTTACCGCATCGTTAAACGAGGGCTGAAAAAGGGGCACATCAGCCAGTGTAATCAGGGGCGGCTGGTTGGTTTTTATGTTATTCAATATGCTTTGCCGGCTCATTTGTTTTTGTTCTTTTTATACCATTCAGTAAATGATTCTTTCGGCGGTTCCGGCATCTCTCTTTCCTTGTACCAGGGGTTCATTTTATTGTCAAGTACAAAGGGAGTATTGCGCATGATCCATCTGCCTGCCCTGCCTGCCAACTTATATACAGATGAGTGCGATAACGTAAACGTCATGCCTTGCATGGCTGCTTTTTTTGCCGCAGGCGCATAGCCTTCTTTTACCAGTACCTGCCGCCATTTATAAAGCTGCTGGTGTATATCAATTTTCACCGGACATACATTGCTGCAACTGCCGCAAAGCGTGGAAGCAAAAGGCAGATCGGCATGCTCTTTCATATCTAAATTGGGCGCGAGGATAGACCCGATAGGACCCGCAATGGCGTTGTGATAACTGTGCCCGCCGCTTCTTCTGTAAACAGGGCAGGTATTGAAACAGGCACCACAGCGAATACACTTTAATGAGTTGCGAAAATCTTCACGTCCTAACTGGCGGCTTCTGCCGTTATCAACAATTACAATGTGCATCTGCTGACCGGCACGAGGCTTTTTAAAATGACTGCTATAAGTGGTGATGGGTTGCCCGGTAGCGCTACGGGTAAGCAACCGTAAGAACACACCTAAATGATTGCGCTGCGGAATGATTTTTTCGATGCCCATGCAGGCAATGTGCACCTCACTTAAATGAGCACCCATATCGGCATTGCCTTCATTGGTACAAACAACAAATTCTCCGGTTTCCGCAACGGCGAAATTGACACCTGTGATAGCTACTTTTCTGGTTAAAAAAATATCGCGCAAATGCAGACGGGCTGCGTGTGTAAGCAATTGCGGATCGGCATTGCCAAACGGTGTTCCTAAATGCGTGTGAAACAATTCGCCGATCTCTTCTTTCTTTTTATGAATGCAGGGCAATACAATATGGCTCGGCGCTTCTTTGGCAAGCTGAACAATGCGTTCACCCAAATCTGAATCAATTACGTCAATGCCTTGCCCATGCAAGTATTCGTTGAGATGACATTCCTCAGTAAGCATGGATTTGCTTTTGACCAGTTTATCCACCTTTTGCTGCTGAAGAATGTGAAGTATAATTTCATTGTGTTCTTTCGCATCGGCAGCCCAATGCACCTGTATGCCATTTGCCGAAGCGTTCTCTTCAAAAAGGGTTAAGTATTCGCTTAGATTACTCAACACATGATTTTTTATTCGCGAAGCGGTCTCACGCAATTGTTCCCATTCAGGTATGCCGTGTGCCGCTTTATCACGTTTCTGGCGTATCCACCAAAGTGTTTCATCATGCCAGTTCACACGCTCTTCATCTGCATTAAACTGTTCGGCTAACTCTGCATGATCCTGTACCTTATCTTGCATGGCTCTGATTTTAAATTGCGTGTTGAGTCTTACAGAAATGCGGACTAAACATACATGTGAACAATTAACTGCTTCGATAGACAAAATTGACAACGATACTTAGTCGTATTTACGGCTGATAGCAACATAAAACTGTATTTTGTATTGGCTGTTTTCTATCAACTGACAACTATCATCTGTCAACTTTACGTTTCACTATTCAATATTTCCGCAATGTGCTTTACCTGTATGTTTCTTTTCTGGCGTTTTATCACACCTTCCATGTGCATCAGGCAACTCATGTCGGCACTCGTAATAAATTCAACATTATGACTGGCATGATCTGCCACACGGTCTTTACCCATCTTGGCACTTACGGCTTCTTCTGCTACGCAAAACGTACCACCGAAACCACAGCATTCATCACTTCGTGTCAGTTCGACCAACTCTAAATTGCGCACCATTTTTAAAAGATGAACCGGCTTTGAAAATGAGGGTGCCACCAGTTCTGTCATACTTGAAATGTGCAGCCCGCGTTGCCCGTGGCAGCTTTGATGAATGCTTACGCGATGAGGAAAAGAAGCTTCTATTTTTTCAACTTTTATTACATCGGTTAAGAACTCACTGAGCTCGTATATTTTCGTTCTGATAGATGCCGCTTCTGCTTCGTGCTTTTCATCATGCAAATGCTCTTTGATGTGCAGCACGCAACTACCGGATGGAGACACGATATAATCCAATCCGGAAAAATTCTTTACAAACAATGCATCGCATCCTTTGGTTAAATGCGCAAATCCGGAGTTTGCCATCGGCTGACCACAACAGGTTTGGTTTAATGGAAATACCACTTCTACGCCTTGCTTTTGAAGCAACTGTAACGTTGCAATTCCTACTTGCGGATAAAACTGATCTACATAACAGGGAATAAACAAGCCGACTCTCATAATACAATATCGTATGTAGGTTTGTAATGCGTAACGGTTATTAAGTCTGATGACAATGGTTCATCATTCCATGCTCTTCTAACAGCGATTGCTGCGCCCAATGCTGATGCCTGGGCAACGGTTGCGGAATACACTTCTATATGCGGAAAAGCCGCCGCCAGCAGGTTCATATAAATATCGTTTTTGCTAAAGCCGCCATCTACAAATATCTTTTTGACCGGAGCGTTTTGCATTACCAACATAGTTGAAACCACCTGTTGTTTTATAAGGTCAAGAATCAACTGGTGATAAGCTTCTTCGCAGGTTTCGAAATCGTACAACGACCTTTGGCTGAATGCCGATTGTTCTACCATTACTGTATTGGTTTTCACTGCTGAAGCAGGCTTTGTTCTGTGAAGCCTTTTGCAAAGCGATGCATCATACAATACCGTTTTATAATAATCAACCGATGTATTGAAATGCGCTGCCAGCCGCTTTACCTGCTGCTCATGCTCATTACCTGCAAAAAGCCTGGAAGCTTTTACAGGCGCTCCCTGGTGAGAAAGATAACAAAGGCAATCATTGTTCAGATCATCGCTTGTCAGCGGTGTATGATTGAATGGATTCAGGCTTATACACCAGGTGCCGGTTGACAGTAAAATAAATGGCTCTTTGAAAGTGGTTAAATAAGGAATGAGAGCCGCAGAGCTGTCATGTAAACCCGAACCGATCACAATCTTATTGTTGCTTATGCTGCTGACTTCCGCATAAGGAACAATCGGAGAGAATTTATCCGTTAGTTTTTCCTTATAAACCCAATGATGGTAATCGTGTCGTTTGAAGTTCCACAAGTTTGTATGGCAACCAACGCTGGTAACGTCTGTGTACATCATACCACTAAGAACGAAGCTGATATATTGAGGTAAATGAAGCGAGCTTTTGATCTGCTTATACGTGTCCTGTTTTACCTGTTTCAGCCAGTATAACTGCATGCCCGAATTAAGATTGCCAAGCACAGGAGAAGCCGTATCTGCAGATAGTTTACCATCTTTATCATACGTTTCATAAAACTTATTCAATAAATCATCCGGGTAGGGCTTTAGATAATTATACAAGGGAAGAAATGGCTGCAGCCTGTCATTGATATGAACAAACGAAGCGCCGTAAGCGGCGACATTCACAGCTACAAGTTCAAAGTTTCTGTTCTTCTTAATATTCTGAAAAGATGTTTTGATCCAATCCGTTAATGCATGCACATCCTCGCAGGGAAAGCCATCCTCATCTTCCGTTTCCTTTACTTGTGTACTTTGTTCATATACCAGATTGTATTGCCTGTTAAACAACAACACTTTTTTATTGGTTTTTCCAACATCAAATATGAGGATAACAGGTACTTTATTTGTCACGGTTATAACTGTTGATTAAATTGATAAAGTCCTCTATAATCTGCATCCGGTAAGGATTTTCATATCTCATGATGACGGCAACCGGATACCTCAATCCGTCGGTATCTCTGATTTCCTGAACAAGCTTTATAAAAGCGCCACGATTGTACTGTTGAAACCACGTATCAAACTTTCGCTTGCGAACATGCTGTTTTCCGTCTAAAGAATCGCAGATATAAAAACAAACATTCTTATTGTGCAGATGATAAAAATGAAGAAATATGACAGCAACAGTAGCAGCTATCAACTCATCGCGAACGTAAGATTGCGCACCTGCAAATTTGGCTAATACTGAAAATTCGTAGTAACGATGAATACGGTTTACCTTCTCCAAAAACATAAGTAGAAGGTTTGAAAACAACCTTATATTCTACGTCATGAATTGTTTTAAAAAAGTAAGCCTTATTATGGCTTTCCTCTTTGTAAAAAACATAATGTTCTTCAGGCGGAAGCCATTTCATTGGTTACAATTTTGCCGCGAAGCCCTTCCATTTTTTTTATATGCTCCGGATTATTTATCTGCTGCAAAAATTCTTTTCGTCTTCCTCTTTTCTGCGCTTCCATTCTTTTATTAATTTATCTACCGGATTCTTCTCTGGTTCGCTCTCTTTACCAATCAGGCTTTTATGTTCCATAATATAAAAGTTGATGATTTCAAAGTTATCAAATACTTTCTACAAGCCGGTTGCCACTGTTTTCGCCCCTCTTTGTTTAATAAGATGTTCTCTTACTTTTTCCTTCCGGTAAACAGCCATTGGAGCCAATGCACCACCACTTCGCAAACGGGCTTCCGCTACTAAAGATCGCACATCAGTACGGAAAGCATTTTGCAATATTTCCTGCGATGCTACCACATCGTTTCCCTGTTGTGCTTCAGTCAATTTATTCCTGTCAATCAGAAGCGCCTGTGCGTAACTAATCATAATCGCTTCTACCGATTGCAGCAGGTCTTCCAGCGGGTCTTTTACATTGTGTGAGGCATCAATCATCCAGCCTAAATCATTGGCATGATTCATACCTTTTGCATCCATGCCTTCTATCAGTTCATTAAAAATTAAAAAGAGCTGATAAGGCTTGATAGAGCCAACTGTTAAGTCGTCATCGCCATACTTACTATCGTTAAAATGGAAGCCGCCCAGTTTGCTTTCCATCAGCAAAAGAGAAACGATTTGTTCGATATTCGCATTGGGCAAATGATGTCCTAAATCAACCAGTGTATAAGCTTTCTTTCCAAGCTTGGTTGCATACAATAACGACTGTCCCCAATCACCAACCGTAGTTGAATAAAAATTAGGTTCATACGCTTTGTATTCAACAAATAATTTCCAATCTTCAGGTAAAGCAGCGTACACTTCCTGCAGGCTTTCCAATGTGTTTTGAAATGCCCTTCTAAAGTTCAATTGCCCGGGAAAGCAGGAACCATCTGAAAGCCATACTGTGAGGGATTTTGAGCCTAACTCTTCGCCATATTTTATCACTTCAATATTATGTTCGATGGCTTGTTTGCGAATGGCTTTATCTACGTTTTGCATTGAGCCAAACTTGTAACTGTATTGTTGGTTTGGCTGGTCTTGAAAAGTGTTACTATTCATGGCATCAAAGCGCAGACCATTCTGTGCCGCCAATGCTTTTATGTTGTTTGTATTCTCCGGTATATCCCACGGAATATGAAGTGAAATAGCGCCACTTGATTGGTTAAGTGCATGGAGTAACCCGATGTCTTCTATTTTTTCTTCTAAGTTACGTGGCTCGCCGCCGCCGCCAAAGCGTCCGAAGCGTGTGCCTCCCGTTCCCAAAGCCCAGCTTGGTATGGCTATTTGAAAATCAGTTAACTTTTGCAAAACATCTTCCGCATTGCTGATTTCTTCTTCAATAAAAGATAGCTTTTGCTGATGATTTTTTAGTAACTGATGATTGTGTTCTTCAAGCTTATATTTTTCAATTGTCATAGCAAATCGTTTTATAATAAAATAGTAATGGTCAAGCCATTTATGGCAAATAAAATACTTGTTGTAAAGGAACGCTTACGGGTGAATTGTCTTTGTTCGTCTCCATCATATCTTTCATAAATGCCCACCAGCGCTGCATTACCGGATGTTGAGCCAACTGGTTTAGCTTTTCTTCATCGTCTATCTTCAAGGTGCCGAATAAATCACCGGTTGATTCATTTAGAAAAATAGAGTAGTCTGTAATACCTTTTGAATAAAGCAAATCTTTAAGTTCATCCCATATTTCGTGATGCCGCTTTTTATACTCTTCTTCAGAGCCTTTGTGTAGTTTCATTGTAAAGGCAATCCGCTTCATAATAATTATTGATTACCGGTTACCTGTAAAATCCCATTGCCACGCCTCCATCTACATTCAGCGCATTGCCGGTTGATTTATTTAATAAGCCGCCTACGAAAGCAAAGCAGGCATTAGCAATGTCTTCGGGCAGAATAATCTCATTCAGCAACGTGCGTTTTGCATAGTAAGCAGGCAATTCTTCTACGGTGATGCCGTATGCTTTGGCTCTGCCCTCTGCCCAGCCGCCAGCCCAGATATTAGAGTCGGAAATTACAGCATCAGGATTGACTGTATTTACACGGATTTTGTCGTTTCCTAATTCTGCTGCCATCAATCTTGTAAGATGCGCCTGAGCGGCTTTTGCGGAGCCATATCCAGGATTATTCGGTCCGGCAACCACGGCGTTTTTGGAAACGATGTTGATGATGTCGCCGCCAAAGCCTTGCTTGCGCATCACAGCAATACCGGCTTTCGATACAATGAACTGTCCTTTCACCAAAATATTATACAGCCTGTCCCATTCTTCCAATGTATGATCTGTAATGGATTTAGAGATGCTGATGCCTGCATTGTTTACTACGATATCAACACCGCCAAAAGCTAAGCAGGCATCGTCAAACGCTTTGCCGGCAGACTCTGTATCGGTAACATTCAACGCCGTTGCTGCCACGGCATCTTTCCCAAACAGTTTTATAAAATCTTCTTTTGCTCCGGTAAGCCGTTCTTCATTAATGTCATTGATGATGATACAAGCGCCTTCTTCAGCAAACTTTTTTGCAATGGCTTTCCCAATGCCACCTGCACTGCCTGTTATCAGTGCGATTCTTCCGCTTAAGGATTTCGGTTTAGGCGCCCGTTGTAGCTTCGCTTCTTCCAAAAGCCAATACTCGATATTAAACGCTTCCTGCCGTGGCAGAGATGTATATTCTGAAACCGCTTCAGCACCCTTCATTACATTAATGGCGTTAATATAAAATTCAGAAGCGACGCGTGCGGTTTGCTTGTCTTTTGAAAACGTAAACATGCCTACGCCGGGATAGATGATAACAACCGGATTTGCATCCCGCATGCCAGGGCTGTTATCGTGTTTACACGTGTTGTAATAATCAGCATACATCTTTCTGTAGGCTTCAAATTGCGGCTGTAGTTTTTCTTTTACAGCAGGTACATTGTTTACATCTTCCTCCGTGGTAATGGTTAAAACAAGCGGGCTTATTTTAGTCCTCAGGAAATGATCGGGGCAACTGGTTCCCATTGGCGCCAATCGCTCCAAATCGTTGGAGTTGATATATTCCAGAACCCGTTCATCATCCGTAAAATGTCCAATCATGCCCCGGGAATTATGAACGTCGCTGTTAGAGCAAAAGCCTCTTAGTACGGGTGCTAATGCGGCTGCTTTTTGTAAGCGTTCTTCTTTGGGTAAAGCCTGTACTTTTTGCCCTCCGAAAACGGGTGCTTTTTTTCCATAATTGTCCTCTAAATATTGGGCGCAACGTTCTACTACTTCCAGTGTATTGATATAGCTTTCATAAGCCGTATCGCCCCAGGTAAACAAGCCATGCGAGCCAAGCATGATGCCACGGATGTTTGGATTGGCATCTAAGCATTCTTTCAGTTTTAACCCCAGATCAAAGCCAGGCTTTTGCCATTCTACCCAACCGATTGTTCCGTTAAATAATTCTTCGGTAATGCGTTTGCCATCTTTGGCTGCCGCAATAGCTATCGCCGCATCCGGATGCAGATGGTCTATATGTTTGAAGGGAAGAAAGCCATGCAACGGCGTGTCAATGGAAGGCGCTTTGGAGGCAAGATCATAAATGCAGTGATTGAACAATTCAACCATTTCGTCTTCCTGCTCAATGCCGCGATATATGTTTTTCAGGCTGCGCAATTTATCAACATACAAAGCGGCAAGTCCGCTGCGCTTCAACGTCCCGATATCACCGCCGCTTCCTTTTACCCACATCACTTCTACCTGATTGCCGGTTAACGGATCGGGCGCCATCGCTTTGCAGGACGTGTTGCCGCCACCGTAGTTCGTAAGGCGTAAATCAGCGCCCAGCAGATTCGAGCGATAAATGAGCAAGCCGACTTCATCACCTTCCAAAGCAGCCGCTTTTGCATCATCCCATAGGTAGCTGACATGCTTAAATTGCGCTGTGTCTATTTGTGTTTGCATAACATTTTTTTTAAAAAGCAATGTAAGACAGTAATGACCTGCTTACAAAAAGAGTATATTTTGATTTTTATTTTATCGAATTTCCATAACCCACTACAAATACTGATAGCATGATGGTAAGGATTCCGACTGTAATGGTGGTTTTTGTTTTTACACTTACCCCTTTCCATTCTTTTAAAACGATGCCCCACATATTGGCAACCAGGATAATAAACGCCATGTGTAGTATCCAGGAGCTGGCGCCATTGCCTAATTTACTTTCACCCATACCATAAAAGAAAAACTGCAGAAACCAGGTGGCACCGGCTAAGGCAGAAAAGATATAATTTTTTAAAAGAGGCGCATCAGAGTTGGTATAATCGCTAAAGGTTTTATTACGCGTGTTCAATATCATGCACCAGATAAAATTAGTAGCCAGCCCACCCCACAGCAATACCACATAAATAACATTGTTTTGAAACAGGGGATTGAAGCCGGCTGCCACCGCTGCTTCTGCCATTGGCTTTCCGGCTTCGATGCCAAAATTAAAACACGCACTAAGAATACCAGAGATGATAGCCACAGTTAAACCCTTTACCACATTAAATTCCTGAACACTCTGTTGCTTCTTTTCTTCCGGCAACTCACGTTCCTTCAAAATGCCGGCGCGACCACTTATATAAATTCCTACTAAACACAAAGCGATACCCGTTAAGATAACGCGCCCCCATGTTGTTGTCAGCAAATCATGAAAAGAAGTTTTGCCTTCTGCCGGAAAAAAGTTATAGTAAAAAGAAGGCACCAACGCACCAAAAGCAGAACAGAAACCAAGCGTTACAGAATTGCCGAGCGACATTCCCAAAAAACGCACGCCTAACCCGTACGTAAGTCCGCCAATTCCCCATAACACACCAAACAAAAGGGTATATAAAATTGTATTTGCTGAGGTATGCTTTATAATTTCTGCAAAGCCGGGAACCGTAAGCCAGGCTGCTAATGGCGGAACAATAAGCCATGAAAAAATACCACCGACAATCCAATAGCTTTCCCACGACCATTTTCGCACCTTTTTGTAAGGCATGTAAAAACTACCAGACGCAAAACCTCCAATAAAATGAAAGAAAATTCCAAGTATAGCTTGCATTCGTCAGACTGTAAAGATTCCAAAAATAAATTGCCTTTTTACCACAACTATCATGTACTGTCCTGTGTACCTTTTGTCATTATAATTTGAATATACAAATTTAAAAATATTTCTACCGTTGGGCGTGTAATAGCTTACATGAAACTTCTTAACTCTTTACTTTGCGATGTCAACAGTGCCTGTTGTGCTTTACCATTTGCCTGGTTTCTTAAAAATCCGGTTCTTATACATTGGATTGACTTCGTACTATAGAAAATACTGTCCACTTAATTTTTTTAAATGAAATCACACCCGCTTTTCAAATATTTGTCTATTGATGATTTTTCGGTTACGCCCAAATATCTTCAGCTTGCCAACTCAATCCTGACATCAATCAGCAATGGAAAGCTTCAGCAGGATGATATTTTGCCGTCTATTAATGAGCTGAGCGCCGAATTTGAAATCTCAAGGCATACAGTAGAAAAAACTTACAAATATTTAAAGAATATCGGCATACTGGGAGCCGTACTTGGGAAAGGATATTTTGTAAATAAAACTGATTTTAAACAACCCTATCATATTTTTTTGCTGTTTAATAAACTTAGCATCCACAAAAAAATAATTTACGATTCGCTGATACAGGCATTGGGAAATAAAGCAAACATCAGCTTCTATATTTACAATAACGACTTCAGTTTGTTCAAAAAACTGATAACAAGGAACAATGATGATTATACTCATTTTGTGATCATTCCGCATTTTACCGAAGGCGGTGATAATCTACAGGAAATTATTAATGCAATTCCTAAAGACAAGTTGATTCTACTGGATAAAATAGTTCCTTTTATTACCGGTGAGTTTGGAGCTGTGTATGAAAGTTTTCAGGATGATATTTATGAAGCTTTAAAAATAGCCTTACCCGCACTGGAAAAATACGGCACAATAAAAATCATCTTCCCCGAAAACAGTTATTACCCGAACGAAATATTGAAAGGTTATTACAATTTCTGCCAGGATTATGCATTCGATTATAAAGTGGTACATAACATATTTGATGAACCTGTGCAAAAAAAAGAAGCCTACATTAATGTTATGGAAGATGACCTGATTACACTCATAGAAAAAATACAGGCAACAGATTTACAAATTGGTAAAGACATAGGCATTATCTCTTACAACGAAACACCGTTGAAAAAATTGATCTTAAATGGTATTACTACCATTTCAACAGATTTTGAACAGATGGGAAGAATAACGGCTGATTTAATACTTAGCAATTCAAGAAAGCATGTTAGCGTTCCTTTTCACATCAACTTAAGAGCCTCACTGTAGCTGCATTACCAGGAACAACCAATGACTGAGATCATCAACCGGTAAAAAATTCCAGGCATACGAAAGCAAAGACTTTTTTATCGGCGAATAATATGTATCGACCGGTTTTTTACATTCTTCAGGCTGCATCCATATTCGTCTTATTGCCAATTACAGGATAGCTTTTTTCAACAGTTAAAAGATTTCCTGAGATGGCATTGTGCTGTTCCGGTTCGCATAAAAGATTACTTTAGTTATAACGATTGTAAAAGAGAATGCTATATGAAACCATTAATTCAAAAACTGCCGTTAAATGAAAGCACTTCATTTATCGCCAAGACGTTTCGCACGCCTTACTTTGAAGTAGGCTGGCATCAACATACCGAATATGAACTCATCCTGTTTACGGAAGGCTCCGGGATGAGTTTTGTAGGTAATTATGTAGGAGAGTTTGAAACGGGAGATATTTATTTTCTGGGAAGTAATCTGCCACATACTTTTCAAAAACGCGATTCACATCAAATTACAAGTGCCGTAGTGATACAGTTTGAAGAAAGTTTCTGGGGAAAGGAATTTATAAATATACCGGAAACCAAACAAATAAAACAACTGTTTGACGCTTCTATGTATGGATTAAAAATGAACGACGCCGGTACAGAATACATTAAGCCACTGATGAAAAAGCTGGAATACGCCAGCAACCTAAAGCGTATTATTTTGCTATGCGAATGTTTACAGGCAATTGTATCATATCAGGAATATAGTACACTTTCCACACAGGAAGTAAAGCAACTGGATAAAAAAGACAGAGAAATTATTGACAATGTTTTTCAGTTTACTATTGACAACTTTAAAGAGCAGGTTACATTGGAGCAGGTTGCAGGCATTGCATGTAAAAGTATTCCCGCTTTTTGTAATTATTTTAAGCGAAGCACCCAAAAAACCTACATTGATTTTTTTAATGAGGTAAGGATTAACTATGCATGTAATTTATTAATCGAAACACAAAAACCGGTAGTTGAAATCTGTTATGAAAGTGGTTATAACACGATGGCAAATTTTCATAAACAATTCCTGAAAATAAAAAAATACAGTCCGCTTCAGTACCGCAAATCTTTTTCTCCTGATATTATCAAGCGCGGATCAAATGTTGGCATTATGGAATAAACGAACCAATGGCGATTGTTTGTTTTTTTATAAGTCTGCAAAACTTCCAACCTTTTATTTAGTGATTGTTTTGTAATTATGTAATAACTACAGCTATCAAACAAGCACATATTGCAGCGTCTCATTCACCTGTGTATGATGGCGGCACATCCTCATTTCTGCAACCCCATTTTTTATTTTCTTTAGTGCCCATTTCAAAATGCAGAGAAGCACCCTTACTCAATATGCTCCAGTCTAACCACAGAGAAGAAAATGGCTTTCCATTCATCACCATGTTTTGAATATACGGCGCAGTCGTTTGCACTGCCTAACAGTGTTGCATTTTCTTCTACATGCAGTTCTATATTGCTTTTTAACTCAAGGGTGCCTGTGAGGAATATACCTTTTGGCACAACGACCTTGCCCCCGCCATTTTTAGCGGCAACGTCTATCGCTTTCCGGATGGTTGCTGTATTTAGTGTTTTGCCATCTCGTGCCGCACCATAATTCGTAATGAGATATTCTTTAGTCGATTGTGCCAATAAAGTGCTGCTGCTGTAAAGTGCAGGCAACAGTACCATCACAAACAATAACCGAAACCATTCTTTCATCAAATTCATCCTTATCTATTTGAATTTTCTCAGGGAGACCTTTACGGTTTACTGTTTTGCGTTTGCATCAGCAGGCATTTTGTTCTTTATTTTAAGTGCCTGTTTTGAAAAAGAATCAATCACCTGCCACGTACTTTTATCGCCGTTAAACACAGTATTCAATCCCTGCTCTTCCATGGGCGGATCGCCGATATAAGGGTCGCCATCTTTCCACCACGTTTGCCCGCCCTTTGTTTTGGCAATGCCGCCATAAGCCCAAAAGTTGACGCCCGCCAAATTGCCGCCCGATTTTTTACTTTGCCACCATTCGCTCAGCATTTTACTAAAGTAAATATCGCGGTATTTTGTAGTTGCATTCATATCAAAAGACTGCTCATCTCTTGGCAATCCAAATTCTTCAATTACCAATGGCTTGTTTAATTCGTTGGCAACTGCCTGATGTTGGTTAATGTAAGTAACCGTTTTTGCAATTACAGAATCTATGCTGCCCGGTATGTTTTTTACGTCAAGCCAGCCCCAGTTTTTTGGCCAGATATGAATGGTGAGATAATCAATGTTTTTATCATCATTTATTTCCTGATACAGCGGCATGCCTTGTGTACTTTGGTATCCTTCCGTGCCGGTGGTAACCAGATGGTTGGGGTCTAACTCTTTAATATAAGCAGCCGTATTGCGGATGAATTTTTTATAAAAATCTACGGCGGAAGGACACATGGGGCGCGGCTCGTTGGCAATTTCCCACGCCATTATAGCCGGTTCTTCCGAGTATTTTTTATGCGTGATAGAATTTACATGGCTTACAATATATTTTACCTGGTTGCGGTAGCCGGTAACACATTTTTCACAATCATAAAATTTGCAGGTATAATCGCCCAGCGTTGTCCACGAAATATTTTTTAAAAAAACAGAATCCGGAATTTCATGGTTCCAACGCAGGTATTGAAGAAAGCCGCCGCTCCAGTTCCAGTTGTTGCTGAGGTAAATGACGGCAGTCATTTTTCGCTTACCCAGCTCATTTAAAAAAGCATCCATGCCTTTTAAAAAATCTGGATCAAAAACGCCTTCTTCCGGCTGTATGGGCGGACCCACTCTCGTAACGCCATTGATGATTCCCGAACCTTCGGACCCACCCAATACTCTTAGGTTGGTAACGCCATTTGCCTTCAAAAAATCAAGCTCTTTTCGTAGCCTGTCTATCCCTTTGCTTTTATCTTTCTCTAATGGCAGCAAACCTCCATACCAGTAATTGGCTCCTATGAAATAAAAGGGTTGGTTGTTTGCCACAAACTGTTGATTTTTTACACCAACAAACTGCTGTTGTGCGTTTGCAAGCTGCAAAAAAAGGAACATACATAACAGCAAAAAGACTCTTTTCCTCATACAATATTTTGATAGCTTAAATATAAAATTGAACCGTGCTTTTGCTCACTCTTTCTATTTGCCTATATCTTCTTTGCAAGAACCGCCTGTATATTATCTGAGCCTTTCTGTTTTTATGAACCAGATAGGATTATCATATTTTTTATCAGGAATTATCTTTTTAAAGTTAACAGGTAAGCAGCGGTTTGCCAAAAATGAAAACATCAAACAACTTCAAAGCTTAACGCTTCACCCTTGGCTATTTACTGCACATTTTTCAACATCACATCTTTATTGTTATCAATGCGTAAGCCTTTGCCATCGGCTGCATAAATGCGGTAAGCGTTTTTATTAACGGGCGATGCCGTGCCGGTAAAATCTTTTATTACCACAGTATCAAAATGCTGCAACGAGATGCCATGCGTAAAGTAAGGCATGCGCGTATTTGTCCATTGCAACACTACATCATCAAAGCGCAGGTCTTTTACATAGCTTGCACTAATGGCAGGAATATCGCTGGCGAATAAACCATTCTTAATTCCCGATACGCCACGCAGATCAATATTGCCGCCGGCTACATCGTTCAGCTTGCTGTCGGTTAGCTTAAACCTGATGTTTTTAAATTCCACATCTTGTATTATACTCTCCGGCGTGCCGTACAGCAAAATCTGGTTTTCGCCTTTGCAAATGATATTGCTGAACATCACATGGCTGATGCTGCCGAGTTGCACGCTATCCTTACCGCGAATAGCCGAAATATGAATCGGTTCGCCATTGCCCCACCAGTCGCCGGTGCGCAGTTTCGTTTCTATGTACATGTTGGAAAAGGTGATATTTTCCAGCGAGCCTTCATCCCGCAAAAAGATGCCGATACCGCGTGTGGAGTTGGTAATATTTACATTGCTTACATGAACGTTGCGCACGGTATTCTGGTCGAGAAAACCAATGCGAATGGCGCTGGATGCCGACTGCAGGTTGCAGTTGGTCACGTTTATATTTTCAGAGATATGCCGCAGGTGCTGAAAGCCGGGTAATTCAAAATGATGGTTGTAACCAACAATAGCGATGGCATCGTCGCCGGCGCGAATGTCGCAACTGGCAAGTGTAACATTGGTACAACTGGTGATGTCAATACCATCGGCATTAGGCGCCAGCAAATTCGTCCAAAGCCTTATGCCGCTTACGTTTACGGCATCGCAATCGGCAAAGTGCATGCACCAGAAAGGCGCGTTGGAAATGAAGACATCTTTTACCGTTACCCGGTTACAATTACTAAAAATAAGCATTTGGTAAGGACGGTCTTTTGGCACTACCGGCCCATCGCCAATGCCATTTGTTACTTCGCGAAAGTGTTCTTTCTGCCTTGTGTATTGCGTGGCTTCGGCAGGCATTTTTTTAGCCTCGTTCATTACAAAAAACGAATTGCCGTTGCCATCAATATTGCCTTCTCCGGAAATGGTCACATTCTCTGCATTGGCAGTATAAAACAAGCCAAGGTGTACTTTTTCATAAGGTTCATAATCATTCAGATCAGCACTGCCTCTTAATATGGCACCGCTCTCTAAATGCAAATTGATATTACTTTTTAAGTGCAACGTGCCGCTGATGAATGTTCCGGCAGGAATGATAACCGTGCCGCCACCTTTGGCAGCACAGGTGTCTATCATGCTTTGAATGGCTTTTGTGTTAATGGTTCTGCCATCAGCAACCGCACCGGAAGCTGTAATGCTGTAAATGCCGTATTGGGCAAAAGCAACATTGATATAAAGTAAAAAAGCCGCAAGCAAAATTTTGTATTTCATATAGTATAAATTATTTTTAATTACCAATTAATCATTCATCCGGCTGTTGCAGTGAATAAAGTGAAACATTTAAACGAGGCTTATATCTCGTATCGCTTTTTCAGCATATTCATCATCTTTACATTGATGCTCCACTGATCAGCAATCGGCTCATTGGTTTGTGGCAGATGCACCATATATGGATACGATCCAAACTCTGGTGTAATGGTAACATTCTTCTGTTGCGCCAACCTCATTTCTACTATTTTATCCCACCACCGCAGATGCGTATTCAATGCCGGCTGCCATTCAGGTAAAAACGGATCAGGCACCTGCGGACCTTCCGGGTAGCCAACCCTGGCATGGATGTGCTCGGTGTGCCGGCAAGCCAGTTCCATAGCTTCCGGCTGATCTTCGAGCAATGACTCTGCCACACATACCCAGTGCGACATATCGAGTGTGATGGGGAAAACCGGCAGTTTTGTGAAGTATTTTTTTGCTACATGCGCCGCAAATAAACACTTGTTGCGATGCGTTTCGTGGTAAACCGCTACACCTGTTCCGGCTGTATAGTTATCTGCTATTTTAAACAACGCGGAGTTTTCTAAAAAAGAAAAAAAATCCTTGCCTGTTTGCGAGTTCACAAAAAGTGAACGAAACGGTTTCAGCTTTTCAAACCAGGCGGCAAAAGCCTTTTTATGGGTTTCAAAATCGGCAGCGTAAGTATCGTACTGTTGTGCAATCAGCAACATGTTTTGCTTATCGGCTTCTTTCCATATCGCTTCTAATTCCTTTTGGGTTGTTTCTGCGCTGATACCGAATTCAATGCCATTGTAACCTGCTTCTTTTGCTTTGTTTATAAATTCATTCCAGGCTACCTGTTCGCTTCCCCAGCGCGGACAAAAAAATTGTATCGCCATAAATCACAGGTTGGTTTTAATTTTTAAAATTTCGGGACGCAGGTAAGGCTTATTTACATCCACCGTTCCCTTATATACATAAGGATCATTGCCAGCCACCAAAACAATATCTCGCAAATCTTCGGTGAGCGCAAGTTTACCATCCTGATCCCACGGCAACATTGACTCTGCACTCATGTAGTGATTTACCAACGCGGTACGGAAATTATCCCCCGTTTTATTGCTTAACGAACTGTGTAAAGTATAGCCGTTGAAAAACACTACCGAGCCTTTTTTAACTTCTACGGGAACCATTGATTCCTTCGGATATTGAGATACATCAACCGTATCTATATCAGCAAAGTCTTTATCATCATTCGCAATTCGAGGCATCAGATAACCGGCTTTATTAGAACCCGGGATAATCCATAAACAACCATTGCTGACATTCGCATCGTCAATTGCAATCCACCCGCCTGTCAGCGACTTATCACGCGTTGGAATAAAGTATTCATCCCGATGCCAGGACTGCCCGGCTTTACCTGGAGCTTTCACAAAGAGCATCGATTGCATACACTTCAAATTAGCACTTACAACCTGGGTGAGTATGTTTATAATCTTTTCGTGAAACAGGTAATTATAAATGACTTTTGATATTTTATGCGGAAAATGAATCGCCACATACTTCTTTAATACATCATCATCCGCCTCGTTTTCTTCTACTTCTATCATGCCTTCTACATAACCACATTTGCCGCGAAAAATATTAGCGGTTTCCTTTTTTAATTCTGCAATCTCATCGGGTAATAACAGATTTTCTGCAATGAGATATCCGCAATCTTTATAAAAATCGATATTGTTTTGACGGATAGTGTAAGCTGAGTTCAAGTAATAAGTGCAACTTTAGTTTTTTGTAAATGTACTTCGTCAGGAGTTTTGTACTTAAACTTTCTAACAGGTCTGTTATTGATGAGTGTTTCTACTTTCTTTACTTCGCTGTCAGTTACTTTGGTAAAGTCTGTTTTCTTCGGATAGAATCTTCTGATGACCCCATTTCTGTTCTCAATGCTGCCTTTATCCTGAGAGGTGTAAGGACGGGTGAAATAAGTTTGTATACCCAGTTCTGTGGCAATGTCCTGATGCAAGCTAAACGCCTGGTCATTATCGGAGGTCATGGTTTTGAGATGCGGGTTGTCTTTCATTCGCTTTATAATCAGCTTTTTGATTTCCTGTGGCTGGCGGGTCTGTATTTTATCAATAGTAGTCTTCAATATTGCCCTGTCCAGCGTTACCAGCAAGCCGCCCTGGTGCTGTTTACCAATAATTAAATCCACTTCCATATCACCGGGTCTTTTCCGCTTTTCCACTATTTTTGGTCTTTTCTCAATGGATACCCGGTTGGGGATTACGCCTCTGTTGTCCTTGTAATTGCCGCGTTTTCTGCGTCTTTTACCATGCCTTAAAAGTGTATATGCCTTTTTAAAACTGCGATGCTCCTTTTTGTTGCTGAATTTTGCCTGCCAGATAAACTTGTAAATGGTTTCATGACTTACCCCTTTTTTCTTCTGTTTTTTCCATACCGCACTGATCAGCTCAGGACTGAGCTTTTCCACCCTGAGCTGGTTAAGCATATCCACCTTCAGCTCCTGAGAAAACAACACCCGCTTGTACTTTGTTTGATACCGCACGTCTGTTTTATGCTGCGCTTTAGCAGCATTGTATTGTTTTGCACCGCTGCCACGTTGCGGCACGTTGCGTTTCAACTCCCGGCTGATGGTGCTTTTGTGAACGCCAATGCTTTGAGCTATGAAGCTTTGAGTATGACCTGCTTTTTTCAGCGCTTCTATTTGATACCTTTGCTCCGGGGTGAGCTGAGAATAGTTTTTTGTCATCGCAACACAAATTTCTTGTTTTCAGTCTTACCCTCTTTCATCCGTACCGATGAAAAAGGATAAGACTAATGTTGTGTTGCACTTATTACTTGAACTTACAAAATAGCATTATTGTAAATTAACAGGCAACGGTTCAGCGGATTATACTTGTTGAAAAACGATGCGCTGAACGCTTCTATGTATTACGATTTTACCAATGTGCCATCAGTAATTTATCTGTATTTGGTTTCAAGGTCATAATCATGCAGAACACGCCTATGTTAGCAGGCTTCTTTATCGGCTTCATCAATTCATGCCGCATCCGGTAATGCTGTTGGTTTATGGTTTACAAAAAAGTGAAATTCTTTGTGAGCGAGTTAAGATGAAACAGCAGATATCCTATGACAGATTTGCGTTTCCTTACCGGAATCAATTCACATACATACACGCGATGTTCATCTGAAAACAAAGAATCTCTTTAAATGAACATAACGGGTAAACCATAAGCCATATTTGCCATTTGGCAAATATGGCTCAAAATGCATCATGTAGTTTTGCGATAATGGAAGCGTTGATTCATTATTTATTACAGTTCGGTCATTTGAACCCGCAACAGATTGACCTAATAAAAAGCAAAGCAGTTGTCAGAGAAATTACAAAGGATGAGTTTTATCAGGAGGCGGGAAGAATACCGAGAGAAGTTATTTTTTTAACCGAAGGGATTTTCAGGATTTGCTATTATAACCACAAAGGCGAGGAGATCACGAAGTATTTCATTGACGAAAATAATTTTGTGGTTGACATCAACAGTTACAACCAAAATATTCCCTCTGCCGAATATGCTCAGGCAGTGACGAACTGCAGGTACATCGCTTTGTCTAAAGATGCGATGAAGGAACTATCAATGACTATCATTGTGTGGGATGCTATCATTGCCAAAATAACCGCAAAGGGTTTAGCGGAAAAAGTAAACAGGATCAGCCACATGATGGCAGAAGACGCTACCGGGCGATACCTGAATTTCCTGACTAACTTCCCTATTCTTGCAAACCGGATACCCTTATTCTATTTGGCTTCTTATTTAGGCATTACGCAATCTTCACTAAGCCGGATACGAAAAAAGCTTAGCCGGTAAATTGTTATTTGCCAAATGGCAATTGATTTCATCCGGGAGAGAAACAGCTTTGCACTGTGAATCAAAGAATATAAAAATGAAATCAATCATCATTACAGGAGCCAACAGCGGAATCGGTTTTGAATGTGTTATGCAGATGGCGAAAGTATCGCCTGACGAACAAATCATCCTGGCTTGCCGGACTGTAAAAACAGGCGATGAAGCAGTTAAAAAAATAGAACAAGAAACGGGTCATAAGCATTTGCTATGCCTGCCTTTAAATTTGGCTTCGCTGCAATCCATTAGGGAGTTTAAAACAGCTTTTTTAAAGCTGCCCAATCCCGTTATTACAGCGCTGGTGAATAATGCAGGCTTGCAGAATGTAGGCGAAACCCGGTACACGCAAGACGGCTTTGAACTAACCTTTGGCACCAATCATTTGGGCGGATTGTACCTAACGTTATTATTGTTGCCTTACATTGAAGCCGATGGCAGCATCACTTTTACGGCAAGCGGCACGCACGATCCGAAACAAAAAACAGGAATGCCTGCGCCCGTATTTACAGACCCTCATTTATTAGCTCATCCAAAAGGTATTGATGACAAATCGCTAACAGGTGGGCAAACGCGGTACACCACTTCCAAGCTGTGTAACATTCTTACCGTTTATGAACTGCAAAGACGGTTAGCTGATACCCATATCCGGGTAAACGCTTTTGACCCGGGACTTGTGCCCGGCACCGGGCTGGCAAGGAACTATTCTCCGTTTTTGAAGTTTATATCCGATTATGTCTTTAAAGTCCTGATCCTGTTTCATCACAATGTGCATACGGCAAAACAATCGGGCAAACGGCTGGCTAATCTTGCATTTGCAAACAAATATAAAAACGCAAAAGGCAAATACTTTGAAGGAGAAAAAGAAATCAGGTCTTCAGAAGATTCCTACAACATTGCTTATCAAAGGGAGCTTTGGAATACGAGTATTGAATTGCTTGGCATAAAGCAGAAAGACACATCTGTTTCGCTATCATGAATTTGATGTTATTTCTTTGAAACGTAATTGTGCATTAGTTAGGAAAGGTTTACGCTTTCTGGTTTACACTTGAACATAAAAACTGTTCAGGCAGTAACTAATTGAATGAAACAAAAAGCCGGGTCGATAGCTCAAAACTTATATGAGCGACCGATCCGGCAAAATAAAATTCCGGAAACTAAAATTCCGGATGGCTGAATTACTGTTTTACCCGTGCAAGCGTTGTAATTATATTCAGTGTCAACCGGCAAAACAAGATTTTTAAGACCGGTTCCGGTTATGCACAAATAACTGCCAGGTTACCAGCTAATGCTTATAATTTATTCGTCTCCCTTTAAGGTTTATATGGGATAAATGATCCCGCTTGCTTCCTGAGCAGTGTTCCAAAGTTTCGTGGCAACTGTTTCATTTGTTGCATTGGCTTGCAAGGTTGCTAAAGTTGGGTAACCCCGCAATCCGTTATCGTCTGGCTCATACATATTTCCTCCGGTTGCATCGTTTGATACGGCTGCATATAACGATGATAAAGCGCCTTGCCGGGGTTCCATAAAATTGCCAAGCCGTTGCTTGCCAATGGCAATTTCTTCATCACTTAAATATCTTGTCAGCTCCGTATTATTAGCTCCGGGCTGTGCGGCTATAGATAATACCTGCTGCCCTTTCGCTTTGAGTTTTCTATCTAATTCAATTGAAAAAATAAGGTTGGCTAATTTGCTCTGTCTGTATTCACGCAAAGGGTTATAATCTTTTTCTGATTTTAAATTATCAAAATCAATGACCGCGGTTTGATAGCCGTTGCTACTTAACGTAACGATTCGGGAACCCGGCGTTGATAGCAGTAATGGATATAAAAGTCCTGTAAGTGCGAAATGCCCTAAGAAATTTACCCCGAATTGCCACTCATATCCTTGGCTTGTTTTTAAATGGGGCGGCGAAGCTACTCCTGCATTATTGATTAACAGGTGTAGCTGGTGATGTTGCTTAATAAACGTGTCCGCAAATTGTCTCACAGAATGTAAACTTGCCAGATCAAGAATGCCAGCTTCCAAAGAGCCGGTTCCTTTCTGGGCTTTCATCTCAATAATGGCTTTCTCTGCCTTGCCTTTATTCCTGCAAGCGATAATTACATGTGCGCCCGCCTGAACTAATGCCAAAGCGGTTTCGTAACCAATGCCCGTATTGCCTCCGGTTACAATTGCCGTTTTTCCTTTCTGATCAGGAATGTCTTTTGTCGTCCACATATTTGATTGCCTTTTGCAATTTGAAGTTCTGTAATTTTTTGTTTAATTCCAATCTGTTGCGTCTGTGTTATTGCTCAAAACAGAATATAAAACTGCGCCTTGCAGGCAGTTGTTTTTGATCAATCCTGCGCTGTTGGTCGTATCACAATATCACCCACATCTACATTAGCTGGCTGCCCGATGGCAAAAGCGACCGCCTCAGCAATGGCTTCCGGCGAAATGGCAATCTGGTTAGCTTTGTCAGCAATCGATTTTTTTATGTTCGGGTCTTTTATAGAGTCAGCTAAGTTCGTTTTCACAAAGCCCGGCGATATTCCTGTAACGCGAAGATGTTCTCCGGCTTCCTGCCGCAACGCTTCGGTAATGGTTCGAACGGCATTTTTTGTGGCTGCATACACGCCCTGCAGCGGAACAATTCTTAGCCCTGCGGTAGAAATAATATTGATGATATGACCTGAATTTTGTTTTCTGAAAACGGGCAGTGCCGAAGCAATGCCATACAAAACGCCACGCAGATTAATGTCAATCATTTCATCCCATTCATCCACCAGTAATTCGTCGAATCGTGAAAGCGGGCTTATGCCTGCATTATTAACAAACACATCAAGCCTGCCATACCTTTCAACAGCTAACGCAACAAGGGCATTCAGATCGTTACGTTGCTTTACATCAGCCACTTTATAAACGGCTTCACCACCAGAACTTTTGATGTTTTTTACAAGTTCCTGAAGCTGATCTTCCCGGCGCGCGCCAATCACTACTTTAGCGCCGTTTGCAGCCAGCAGGAGCGCAATGGCTTTACCAATGCCGCTGCTTGCGCCAGTAATGGCAACCACTTTGTCTTTGATTTGATTTTCCATTCTATCCCAAATTTTTAAGTGGATAAATAAGTTGATTGCAATATTAGCGCCGGTAGTTTCACCAGCTTAACGAATAAAGCAGCGATTACGGGGCGGAGAATTGTGGGCGAAAGGCTCCTGCATAAATACGGTGGGCACGCAGGGCGATGAAAAATACAATTTATCAGTATGTCAAATTACAGGGAACGGAAAAAGAATACAAGAACTTTATCAACAGCAGTTTCGGCTGTTTTAATATACAATCAGCTCTGCTGTGAGGTAGTTCATTAGAACTTCAGTATCCTATCTGAGACATTTATTTCATCCTCAGTTTTTTGTTTGAACTTAGTGAGGATAATCGATTGGAATGCTAATGCCAATTCAGGAGAAACCAGTGATTTATCAGGCATGCATTGCACAGAGGGTGCTTAGCTTATTTTATATTTGTTTAACTAAGGGCAAGCAGTAATTTGTTATAGCTTCACTACATGTTAGAAAACTCTCAAGCATGAAGAAATACTTTTACTTAGCCATTCTTCTGTTCTCTTTTATCACGGGTGAACTCAACGCACAAAAGAGTAATCAATCCATAACTGATCAGCCGACTAAAAAAGCACTTTTTAAAGACGTTCACGTTTCTTCCGGAGGAACCATAGACGCTGGTTTTAAAGGTGTTGTTGTTTTTGACGATAGACTGCTTGCAAAGGGAATGAAATCAATTTCTTTATTCCCGGTTGATACAATGCGGACCATATCTTACATACGTCCTGAAAACGTAACAAAATCTTTATTAGATATTGATGCTGAATGTCAATACGGAATACTTGTGCTTAGTACGTCGTCAGCAGAGCCAACGATTTTGCCGGAAAGTGTATTGTTGTCTAATTTGGAACAAATCATTTTGAATTCGAAGAAGATACTTTACAAAAACGAAAACCAGGAGCCTGACTAATCATTGAACAAAAGCGAACTTTCAAATATGCGGATAAAACTTTTTTATTTTCTCGTACTAATAAGCGTTTTATCAACTTCAATAAACGGACAAAGTTATAAAGAGCAATACCAAAAATGCTCAGAGACTTTTATAACATCAGGTGCCGATATTGACTCTGTATATTGGGTTCGTTTACGCCAAAGGGATAGCTGTCTGACTGGTTCTGTTGCGCCGGATTTTTCTGCTACATCAGTAGACGGAAAAAAAGTAGAGCTTTCCAAATTAAAGGGACAAGTTGTTGTTTTAAACTTTTGGTTTACCCGATGCCAACCCTGTATTGAGGAAATGCCTGCTCTTAATAAACTTGTTGAACATTATTCAGGCAAAAAGGTACAGTTTATTTCTTTTGCTCAGGAAGACTCGTCAAACGTGCTTAATTTTCTTCAGGAACATCCTTTCAGGTTTACAGTCATCGCAAAAGCTGATAGCATCAGGCATTTTAAGTTCGGACTGTTTCCTTCGTGGCCATACACGATAATTATTAATAAGGATGGAAGGATAAGTAAAATGTGGTCTGGTAATCCGGGGGAAACAGTATATGACTATTATCAGGGACTTATTGATAAGCTATTATAATTACAAGTGATTTTAAAATAACGTGGTCTTGGAATCGCTTGATGTTGTGGCACCTGTAACTCTTTACTCTAGGCTTATTGATAGAACAAACTCAGTTGCGAATATTCGCTGAGGATTGTGTATCAGATACTTCGCCCGATCGGGGAATTGTGCCATCAATCAAAAACAACAATAACACACACAAAAAAGGGTTCGCCAATATAGCGAACCCTTTCAAATATTATTTGCTATCACCTAACTAAATGCTTCCTTCAGCTTATCAAAGAAGTTCTTTTCACTTTTGCCCGGCTGCGGTTTAAAGTTTGGGCTGTCGTTCAGCTTTTCCAGCATGGTCTTTTCTTCCGATGTCAGGTTTTGCGGCGTCCATACATTCACATGAATCAACTGGTCGCCACGCTGGTAGCCCTGCACTTCGGGGAAGCCTTTGCCTTTGAGGCGGAATATCTTGCCGCTTTGCGTACCGGCAGGTATTTTAATCTTCGCCCTGCCATCAATGGTTGGTACTTCTACATTGGTTCCAAAAGCCGCTTCAGGGAACGTAAGGTGCAGCTCAAAAGCCACGTTCAATCCATCGCGATGAAGCTCTTTATGCGCTTCTTCTTCTATCAGGATAATCAGATCGCCCGGCGCACCGCCACGCTCGCCGGCATTGCCTTTTCCGCTCATGCTAAGCTGCATGCCTTCCTGCACACCAGCCGGTATATCAATGCTGATGGTTTCTTCATTATACACGCGCCCTTCGCCCTTACAGTTGGCGCATTTTGCCGTAACCGTTGAGCCTTCGCCATTACAGGTAGGGCAGGTGCTTACGGTTTGCATTTGCCCGAGGAATGTGTTCGATACTTTCTTTACCTGCCCGCTGCCATGGCAGGTGGGGCAAGTCTGGATGCTGCTTTTATCTTTAGCGCCGCTGCCGTTACAAACAGTGCAAGGCGCATATTTTTTTACCTTGATGTTTTTGGTAACGCCCTTCGCCATTTCCTCGTAGTTCAGCTTAATCTTTACACGAAGATTGCTGCCGCGAGCGCCTCTGCCACGGCTGGCACGGGCACCGCCGCCGCCGCCAAACATATCGCCGAACACACTGCCGCCGCCACCGAAAATATCTCCGAACTGGCTGAAGATGTCGTTCATATCCATGCCGCCGCCAAAGCCTCCGCCACCGGCCCCAGGGCCAAAAGCCTGATGTCCGAAACGGTCGTATTTAGCTCTTTTGTCAGCATCGCTCAACACTTCGTAGGCTTCAGCCGCTTCCTTGAATTTATCTTCTGCTGCCTTATCGCCGGGGTTTCTGTCGGGGTGAAATTGCATGGCAACCTTGCGGTACGACTTCTTAATTTCCTCAGTCGTCGACGTTTTGGTTACGCTTAATATTTCGTAATAATCTCTCTTTGCCATTATTCAATTTGAAAATTTATTGGTTTGAAAATTTGAAAATCGACATTCTCAAATTTTCAAATTGCCTCATTAGCACATTTTATTTGCCCACCACCACTTTAGCAAAGCGGATAATTTTATCGTTGAGATAGTATCCTTTCTGCACTTCATCCAATACTTTTCCAACCTGGTCTTTTGTAGGCGCAGGTATCTCGGTGATGGCTTCGTGTTTTTCCACATCAAAGTCTTCCTGCCTGCTTTCCATCGGCTTTAAACCCTTTTGCTGCATAGTGTTGCGAAGCTTATTAAACACGAGTGAAATGCCTTCTTTTATCTGGTCAATGTCATCGCTGTTTTTTAACTGGCGTTCCGCGCGTTCACTGTCATCCAGCACATCCAGCAGCGAAACGATAATGTCTTTACCTGCGGTTTGTATCAGCTCCATTCTTTCTTTGGCGGTGCGGCGTTTGTAGTTTTCAAACTCAGCCATCAGGCGAATGTATTTATCCTTCTGCTCGGCCAGTTGGTCGTTCAGCTTCTCAAACTCATCATCATTGCCTACAGGCTCGTTCAAATGCGTGGTGCCGGCTGCATTTTCGTCAGTATTAATATTGAAATCTGCCGTATCAGCCACATGGCTACCGTTTTGCGGTATATCTTGTTCGTTTATCATCATGATTGTATTGCTTCTGCTTATTGGTCAAAATCGCTGCCAAGGCGATAGACAAGAAATTTTGGCAGGCAAAGGTAAGCGGAACGCGGATGTAACAGGTATGTTGTAATAAGTATTATGTAGCAGGTAGTGTGATTCATACCTTGCAGAAGACTTTAAGAATTTATATCAATTGAACCGGGCTTAAATAAAATACGGAATACAATTTTGGTAACTATGGTTCAGTTTTTTATGATTGACAATCGTCGCCGCGGCGGATCGAAGCTCGGAGCTAAAATTTAGCTTTTACAAAAGCGAAGCATCATACCCGATTACAAAAAAATCAAGTCTTCCGGATATTTTTTTAAATACTGTCTACCTACTGAAATCACTTTACACAATTAGGCAGTAAGGGTGTATAATTGATTTGAGAATATGAACAACCGACAGCAGGGCAGGACACCTATTTATGAGAGCAGCTTTAAGATTGCTCTTGCCCGGGAATATCTCACTGGTAACCTGGGATACAAGGCACTGGCAAAGAAGTATGGTTTAGCGGAGCATCATACGGTACGCCACTTTGTAAAATGGTATAAGCAACACTATCCGCAAGGGGAATCCGTACAACCGGAAGAAATACAGCAAGACCGCCTGTCACAGCCTCAGTCAGACAACCATAAGCAACTAAGCAGGCAGCTTACAGAAGCCAATCTTAAAATAGCCGGATTAGAGATACTCATCGAAAACGCACAGAAGGAGCTGGGAGTTGACATCATAAAAAAGTCTGGTACCAAACCGTCTCACAAATGAAGCAACACTATCCTTCCACAGGACTGGAAAAGCTTTGCGGACTGTTTGGTAAGACACGTCAGGCATACTACGATCAAAGCTGGCGCTCGGGTGATGAACAACTGCAGGAGGCAGTGATCATTGACAGGATAAAAGAAGTGCGCAAGCGCATACCGGGCATTGGCGGTCTGCCGCTTCACCATATGCTCAAAGAGGAACTGTCGCAGCATGGCATTATCACCGGTCGGGACAGCTTCTATGAACTGCTCAGAAAGCACAGCCTGCTCATTAAGCATAAAAAACGATATGCCGTTACCACCAACTCCGACCATCCTTACCACAAGTGGTCGGATCTGGCTGCAGGCATCCGCTTAACGGCAACGGAACAGCTCTGGGTCAGTGACATCACCTATCTGCAAACGGAAAATGGCTTTGTATATCTGTCTTTGGTTACGGATGCTTACTCCAGAAAGATTACAGGCTATCACCTGAGTCAACACCTCCGTGCGCAGGGTTGTATCACGGCTCTTAATAAAGCGATTGCTTCCTTGTCGGGTGACAGGGAAACCAGACAACTCATCCATCACTCGGACCGTGGCATCCAGTATTGCTGCGAACCTTACACAACTGTATTACAGCAGAACAACATCCGCATCAGTATGACACAAACGGGCAGCCCCTATGACAATGCGATAGCTGAGCGCATCAACGGCATCCTTAAACATCAGTTAGGGCTTGGTCAGGTGTTTGCAAATTATGCGGCTGCCACAGATGCAGTGTGCAAAGCCATCGATGCCTATAACACTCTTCGTCCGCACAGAAGCATCAGCAACCTGACACCCGAAAAAGCGCACAGAACAAAACAAACAATACACAAAACATGGAAAACAAAAACAAAGGTCAACCTGTAAAGCTCAGGCAGGAAAACATCAAAAACTGTAAAGCTATTTTAGTAACATTGCAAAACATTGTAAAGCCTACACCGTTTTATGACTCCCAACCTGTAAAGTTTTTTCAGGAGAAGACAAAGCACTACCAATCAATCATTATCCTATCTTTATAACCATACTTAATACATACTTCTTACTACCTAATACAATCTCATTGTCCTCCCAGCAACGATACATCGCTCATTTTGATCTCGACTCTTTCTTCGTTAGCGTAGAATTATTAAAAGATTCTTCGCTGAAAGGAAAGCCGGTTGTGGTAGGCGGAAGCCGTGAAAGAGGCGTGGTGTCTGCCGCCTCTTACGAAGCCCGCAAATACGGCGTACACAGCGCTATGCCGATGGGGAAAGCATTGCAGTTATGCCCTCATGCCATCGTGCTGAAAGGCAGCTATGCCGACTATAGTTATTATTCAAGTATGGTGACGCAAATCATCGCTTCGCGCGCACCTCTTTTTCAGAAGGCTTCTGTAGATGAGTTTTATTTAGACCTCACGGGCATGGACACATTTTTCGATGTTTATCAATGGACGATCGACCTTCGGCAGGAAATTACGGAGAAGACCAAACTGCCAATTTCATTTGGATTGGCATCGAACAAACTGGTGGCAAAAATTGCAACGGATGAAGCCAAGCCAAACGGATATTTATTTATTCGTCCCGGCGCAGAAAAAGATTTCCTGAGTGCGTTGGCTGTCAATAAAATTCCGGGTGTGGGCAAGCAAACTTATCATCACCTGCAAACGATGGGCATTCATTTTATACGCGATATATTGTTGGTTTCAAAAGATGAGCTGGAGAATAAGCTGGGAAAATGGGGCGCGGATCTCTGGCACAAAGCGCGTGGCGAATCGGTAAGTGAAGTAACCACTGACCACGAAGCAAAATCCATTTCTACCGAAAATACATTCCGCGAGTTTACGGGCGAGCCCGGTTTCCTGCTGCGCGAGATTGTTCGTATGACTGAAAAAGTGGCTTATGAGCTGAGGCAGGATGATATGTTTGCAAGTTGCCTGGCGGTGAAAATCCGCTATTCTAATTTTGAAACGGTATCCAGACAAACGTCTATCAACGCTACTTTCCAGGATGATGAACTGATACCCATTGCGAAGCAGTTATTTCATTTGTTATACGATACCAGCCGGCAGGTGCGATTGCTGGGCGTGCGCCTCAGCAGTTTATCATCTGATGTTGTGCAGGGAAATTTATTTACTGACACGGGCAAAAAGAACAACCTGTATAAAGCTATCGACTCAGTGAAAAATAAATATGGAACGCCGGCTTTACAAAAAGGACGAACCATAAAAAAGAAAGAATAAATTATCTTTTTTACCGCGATGTCTTAAGCAGTTTCATGGTAATAAACTTTCCCCAGGTGGTTCCGTTTTTTGAATATTCTCCTGTTTCTAAAAATTCTCCTTTGCTTCCCAGAACTGCTTTGTAGCGCACCTGCCCGCCATTTTCTTTAGTTGTATAGTCAAAGGAATTAATGCCAACCATAAAGTTGATCTGGTTAAAACCGTTGCCGTTATTTCGCCATGTTGTCCAGCGGTATTTTTTATCTTTTTCGTTGTATGAAATCACGGAAAAAGAAGTGTAGGCTAACGACTGGCGGCGCGTGTTGGTATCTTTATCCGTAGCCCGCACGCTGATCTGCAGGATGGTGCCATCAAGAGCCTCAACAATCGTTTCACGGATATTAGTGACCTGCGTATTGCTATCAACAGATACATTACTGGTTCCTGCCCATGTGCCCGTCATCCATCTCAATTTGCTGATGGCTTCTTTTTTTTCTGCATTTCCATGTTGTGCAAAAAGCGAAGAAGAAAACAGAAGCATAATTATAACAGCGGGATGCCTCATAAAAAGTTTTGCTTCCCTTCAAGCAAATAAAATGCTATAAAGAAAATGAGTCAGAGGATAGGAACATCTCGTTTACTTTTACCGCATGAACCGGATATGGAAAATACAGGACATGCTGAAAGCATCACCTTCTGATAATTTTTTGCGTCATGCACTGGCATTGGAATACATAAAAGAAGGAAACGATAGCGGGGCAAAAAATCTGTTTCTTGCGATCCTGCATGAATCGCCTGATTATGTTGGCTCTTATTATCATCTTGCCAAACTATTTGAAAGAAACAACGATAATACATCAGCCATTGAATGGTATGAAAAAGGAATGAAGGCAGCCAGGGAAGCCAAAGATAATCACGCTTACAACGAATTGCAAAGTGCTTATGAAGAGCTTGTTTATTAATACATTTCTTTAGATAAAACGAACCATCCACTTTATCTAACAAACAGCCGCTTTTAAATACTGCTTCTTTTTACAAAAACAGTAAAGGCTTCGGGGCGAACAAATAATTCAAAAAAATACACTTATTAGTTTGGAAAATTCAAATTTCCTTCTATTTTTACAATTGTTTAAATAACACTTATTATTTCGATTGCTGTAATTCTGACTGTTCATCAATGAGTGTTATGGTTGCCTGTGCAGAATTTATTGAGAAGCATATCCGGAGAATTGTTGTTGCACGTTCAATAACAGTGTTTTATTTGCTTGTTTAATTTGCTATTATGAAAAAACTTATTCTTTCTTTTTCCTTGTTTGCTTCTGTGGTAAGCTGGGCGCAACGAAGTGATTACCCCATCAAAGGCGTTTCGTTTACACAAGTAAAACTGACAGATAACTTTTGGCTGCCCCGTTTAAAAACAAATGCAGATGTTACCATTCCAGCCTCTTTCAAGCGATGCGAAACTACCGGTCGTGTCAAGAATTTTGATATGGCTGCGAGTCATACAGGTAAGTTCTGCACGGTATATCCGTTCGATGATACAGATATTTATAAAACCATTGAAGGCGCTTCTTACTCGCTGAGTATTTTTCCCGATGCGAAGCTGGCAAAGTATATCGATTCACTCATAACCATCGTTGGCAAAGCACAGGAGCCCGATGGTTATTTATACACTGCCCGCACCATTGATCCTGAACATCCGCATTCGTGGGGGGGTACTGAGCGCTGGCAGAGAGAAAGAGAATTGAGCCATGAGTTATACAATGCAGGTCACCTGTACGAAGCTGCCGTTGCGCATTACCAGGCAACCGGCAAAAAGAACTTACTCAACATTGCATTGAAGAATGCTAATTTAGTTTGCAATGTGTTTGGTCCCGGAAAAAAATTGGTAGCGCCGGGACATGAAATTGTTGAAATGGGTTTGGTAAAATTATACCGCGTTACCGGCAAGCCGGAGTACCTGAACACAGCCAAATTTTTCATAGAAGCGCGTGGTACTTATAAAGGCTACGACAGCACAAGCAAAGATGAATGGAAGAATGGTATGTACTGGCAGGATGATAAACCTGTAGTTGACCAAACGGAAGCAGAAGGTCATGCGGTTCGTGCCGGTTATTTATACTCTGCAGTGGCAGATATCGCCGCTCTCACAGATGATAAGCAGATGCTGAATGCGGTTGACAGCATCTGGAATAACCTGGTTTCAAAAAAGCTATATGTGCAGGGCGGTGCAGGCGCTGTAGGCGCGGGCGAGCGTTATGGTGATGATTACGAATTGCCTAACACAACAGCCTATAATGAAACCTGCGCCGCCATTGCAAACGTGTACTGGAACCAACGTATGTTCCAGCTTCACGGCGATTCAAAATACATTGATATTCTTGAAAAGATTTTATACAACGGTTTAATATCGGGTATTGGCCTCGATGGCAAATCATTCTTCTATACCAATGCCATGCAAATACAGAATACGTTTTCGCATGGCGATATGGAACCCGAGCGTTCCGGTTGGTTTACCTGCTCATGTTGTCCTACCAATCTTACGCGTTTATTGCCTTCTATTCCCGGTTATGTATATGCTGAAAAAAATAAAAATTTGTATATAAATCTTTTCGTCAACAGCACATCAAACCTGACAATTGATGGCAAGCCGTTGACCATTACGCAGACAAATAATTATCCCTGGAATGGTGATTTAAAATTCACAATTGCACCCAAAACGTCTTCTTCTTTTGCAGTGATGCTTCGCATTCCGGGCTGGGCCCGTAATGAAGAAATTCCTTCCGATTTATACACTTTCAAAAACGCGGTAGACAGTAAAATAATCATTACAGTAAATGGCAAACCTGTTGCTTACGACATGCAAAACGGGTATGCAGTTTTAAACAGAGAATGGAAGAAAGGCGATGTGGTTGAAATGAACTTACCAATGGATGTAAGGCGTGTGGTTGCCAACGAAAAAGTAAAGAATGACATTGGTAAAATTGCCTTGCAGCGCGGACCTTTAATGTATTGCGCCGAATGGGTAGATAACAATGGCAAAGCCAGCAATATCGTTGTACCCGATAATGTTGTATTTACCGCCGAATACAAACGGGATTTATTAAATGGTGTTATGGTTTTGAAAAGCAATGTTCCTGCAATAAATATAGATAACGCAGGTATGAATGTGAGCACCACACAACAATCTTTTGTTGCCATTCCTTATTATTCGTGGGCAAACCGCGGCAAGGGCGAAATGCAGCTTTGGTTTCCTCAGAAAATAAAAGATATCGAATTGTTTACACGCGATACGGTAAGTGAATAATCAATGAGCATTTTTAAAAAAATGATTGCTCTCTGCATCAATTTATAAAATACACCAACACCATAACGATGAAGAAGAATTGCTTTGCCTTTTTGTCCTTGCTCATGTCAGTATTTGCTCACGCGCAAACTACCATCACGCTTCACACTGATTCAGCCAAACAAACCATCAATAAAAACATTTACGGGCATTTTGCTGAACACTTAGGGCATTGTATTTACGGCGGTTTTTATGTAGGCGATACCAGCAAAATTCCCAACACGGCAGGCGTTCGCAACGACATTATTGAGGCACTCAAAAAACTAAAGATTCCCAACCTGCGCTGGCCCGGCGGATGCTTTGCAGATACGTATCACTGGAAGGATGGCATTGGTCCTAAAGACAAGCGCCCGACAATGGTAAACAAATGGTGGGGCGGCGTTACCGAAGACAACAGCTTCGGCACGCACGACTTTCTCAATATGTGTAAAGAGATTGGCGCCGAACCTTACCTCGCCGGCAACATTGGCAGCGGCACCGTGCAGGAACTGGCTGATTGGGTGCAGTATGTAAATTTCAACGGCACCAGCCCGATGAGTAACCTGCGCAAACAAAACGGGCAAGACAGTGCGTGGCATGTAAAGTATTGGGGCGTGGGCAATGAAGCCTGGGGCTGTGGCGGCGATATGCGTCCTGATTATTATGCAAACGAATACAGAAAGTATTCCGTGTTTATGACCGACTATAACAACGACATGATGAAGATTGCATCCGGCGCAAATTCTGCTGATTATAACTGGACGGAAACGCTGATGAAAAATCTCTCCGTAAACCAGGTTGGCGGTCTTGCCCTGCATCATTATTCTGTGCTCGACTGGAACCACAAAGGCTCGGCGGTAAACTTTACCGAAGACCAGTATTTCCACATCATGAAGCAGGCATTGTTCATGGATACACTGGTGATGAAACATAGCGCCATCATGGATAAATACGACCCGCAAAAAAAGGTAGCGCTTGTGGTAGATGAATGGGGCGGCTGGTATGATGTAGAACCCAATACAAATCCTGGTTTTCTCTTTCAGCAAAACACTATGCGCGATGCGATGATTGCCGGTGTTACGCTCAACATCTTCAACAACCACAGCGACCGCGTGCGCATAGCTTGCCTTGCCCAATGTGTCAATGTGTTGCAGGCTGTCATTTTAACTGATAAAGAAAAGATGATTCTGACACCTACTTACCATGTAATGGAGATGTACAATGTGCATCAAAACGCGAAGATGCTGCCTGTGCAGGTGCAGACAAACACGTACACTTTTGGTAACGAATCGCTGCCTGCTGTGTCCTGTTCTGCCTCTAAAGATTCACTTGGTTTGACGCACGTTTCCCTTGTAAACATCGATTCAAAAAATACGCAAACGATAACACTGAATGTAGATGGCGCAGCCTATAAAACGGTGAAAGGCCGCATCTTATCATCAGCCAAACTACAGGATGATAACACCTTCGAAAATCCTGATAAAGTAGTGCCAAAAGCTTTTGCCGGCGCGGCTTTGAAAGGCAATACACTCACTGTTAAGATGCCGCCGTTTTCTGTTGTTGTTCTTGAAATGAAGTAACGGTTAAATGGTTATAGTGATACTTAAAAACCAGCAACTATTATCTTTTAACTATCATCTGAACGCATTCTGAAATGAAGCAAGTGGCACCCGTCTTTACGAAGTACGAAGCAATCTGTGTTGGATAATCTGAGGTTGCCTGCAGATGGTGAAACGAAATTATAAATAATTAAAAGTTGCTCTCATAATTCAGTCTGTAGATTGCTTCAAAACAACGAATCAAACATCAATAACAGAACGCCTGTGAGTTATTCTGAACATTTTAAAGAACAGTACGAATAACCGCGAACTGTTTCCACAGGGAGAAACTATTGCATGGGCGGTTAATATCAAGGATTTGAAGGACGTTTATATTGCTGTTTTTAACACCGGGATACTGCACAATCAGCTTCGCTTTATGCAAACAGGAAAGAGTATCATTTGCCAAAATTCCGGGATAACCTTGATGTGTGGCAAAACAGAAGTTACATGTGGTATGGATCGAATAATAATTATAAAGAACTGCAACATTATGTGGGTGGTATCCCACCGCATGGGGTGATATTCTTTAAGTTTACAAGAGAAAAGAAATTCAATAATAGTAATCGCATTCGTCAGTGTATTTCTTTCTAATAGCTTGACCGCAAATGCGCAAAATCAATCATCAGGCAATCCCATTATTACTAACGTTTATACAGCCGATCCCGAGAAGTGCTTGTGTAGATAGGTTGTATTATAACGCGGATGGAACGATGAAGTGTGTGGTCATAACGAGTGAAGGCATAACCGGAAATAACTAATTGATAAGGTTGGTTTTGATGCATTTAAAAATAAATACAATTGATGATTATTATTCGCTTTCGTAAGAGCCCAATCAATACCCGGAACCTTGATCCGCCGCGGCGGACACAACAGTCGATCTATCGGAGCAGCAGACGTTCGTTACCAAAATTGTATTCTATTATTCTGATTATAAAATGAGTTGCTGTAAAGTGTTGTAAAGAAAAAAGCTATAATGAAAACTTCATTACTAAAAAAGATAAGTCCTGATGGTAAGATTTGCATTTATGATTTTCATTGTAATGATGGCTGATTCTCATTTGTTGGCGCAGACGATTACCATTACAATTGATAAGAATAAAACGGCTGATGCTAATGAGAACATGAAGCCTTCGAGGTTGTTGTTATTGCACGGAATTGCGCTGCCGGCAAGGTCGATATCAACAATGGTTATTGATTTATAAATCAACTATAAAACGCAGTTGTGTGTGAATTGAAATGAGATACGAAATACAGGTTATGTTACCATCGTCCGGTCTCTTTTGTCATCGATAGTTGCAATCGAAGATTTGTTTTTGTTTCTATTTTAAGTAAAGAGAAACAAGAATCACACATCAGGGTTCCGGGCAATGATGTGACTTTTACAACAGCGAACCTCTAATGCCAATCTGTTACTTCAAAATGACCCGGTATTAAAAAAAAATGATCGTGAGTATGAATATAAATTTTTTTTTCCTCCTGGCAGTTAGCGGTTGTTTGCTTTTGCCGGCCACAGCACAGAAAGGCGTCATAACTATAGATGCTTCAAAAGTAACAGCCGATATACAGCCAACCATGTGGGGCATCTTTTTCGAAGACATCAACATGGGTGCCGATGGCGGTTTGTATGCCGAACTGGTAAAGAACCGTTCCTTTGAATTCAACATGCCGCTGATGGGTTGGAAGCCGGAAGGCAGCCGGGTAAAAGAAGGTGATTTTTTAGTGCTCAACCGGAAAGCAACAGATAGTATAAATCCACATTTTCTTCGTGTGAACGTGCGCGATGCAAAAAGCGCAGGCGATATCAATCTTACCAATGAAGGCTTTCGCGGGATGGGCATCAGGCAAGGCATTCGCTACGATTTTTCCATGCTTTACAGTCAGCCGGCAAGCGGCATTATTGTGCATGTTGAGCTGATTGATTCAACCGGCAAAATAGTTGGCAGCGGTATGGTAACACCAAAGGAAAGGGGAAGCGGCTGGCAAAAAGCGGAAGTTAGTTTTACATCAGGCGCAACTATTCCCAAAGCGAAGATGCGCTTGTGGTTTGAAGGCAACGGAACGATTGACCTGGATTTCATTTCTCTTTTTCCCTCAGATACATGGAAGGGTAGAAAAGGTGGATTGCGGGCAGATATGGTGCAGCTTCTGGCTGATATGAAACCTGGTTTTATCCGCTTTCCCGGAGGTTGTATTGTGGAAGGTCACGAACTGGCAACGCGTTATCAATGGAAGAAAACAGTGGGTGATACAGAAGATAGACAAACAAGCATTAATCGCTGGAACACTGAATTTGCACATCGTTTAACGCCGGATTATTACCAGACATTCGGGCTTGGCTTTTACGAATATTTTCTGCTTGCGGAAGACATTGCAGCTTCGCCGTTACCGATATTAAATGTGGGTATGGCTTGCCAGTTTAATACAGCCGAATTGGTGCCGATGGATGAGTTGGATCCATTCGTACAGGATGCGTTGGATCTGATAGAATTTGCGAATGGAGATGCTAATACCAAATGGGGCAAAGTGCGGGCAGATATGGGACATGCGGCACCTTTCAATTTAAAAATGATGGGTGTAGGAAACGAGAACTGGGGTCCGCAATACCTGGAACGATTGGCTATATTTACCAAAGCGATTAAAGCGAAATATCCTGATTTGAAAATTGTAAACAGCAGTGGAACTGATCCGGATGGTGATAGATTCAACCTCCTTAATGATACACTGCGTTTACGGAAGGCTGACATTATTGATGAGCATTATTACCGCAAGCCAGAATGGTTTTTTCAAAACGCAAAGCGATATGATAGTTATGATAAGAACGGCACAAAAATTTTTGCCGGCGAATATGCAGCGCAGAGTGATAAAACTGTGAGTGTTGATAATAAAAATAATTGGTTTACAGCCCTAAGTGAAGCTGCTTTTATGACAGGCTTGGAGCGCAATGCTGATGTGGTTTATATGGCTTCCTACGCACCCCTGTTTGCAAACATCGATGCCTGGCAATGGACGCCGGATTTAATTTGGGTAAACAATCTCACATCATACGGAACCACCGATTACCAGGTTCAAAAACTGTTCTCGCTGAACAAAGGAACCAGCGAAGTAAGCATTCTGCAGAGCGGTGATGTGCTGGCTGGAGAAGATAGTTTATACGCAGCCGCAGCCATTGACAAAGGCGCAAATGAGCTCATCATAAAACTGGTGAACGCTTCGGATAAACCACAAACAAAACAAATCAATATCGATGGAAAAAAGCTGGCTGCAAAATGCAAATTAATTATCCTGCAAACTGATGATTTGAAAGCGATGAACAGCTTTGAAAATCCAATGAATGTATCGCCGAAAGAAGATGCCTTGCCTGTAAAAGGGAAGACGATAAACCTGACATTGAAGCCTTATTCTTTTACCATAGCAAGAATAAAAATGCTGTAAGTGAGTATAAAAGTAAGTTTCATTACAGCGTGTATTTTACTTAGGTTTCGTTGCTCTTCTTTTGCGCAGAAAATGATACAGCGATATATGTTCATGATCCGGTTATCATTAGGCAGTATAGTACAATTATGTCTTTTGCACCGGCGCAGGCATTACTATGTTTTCGTTAAACTACAGGAAGCATTAAACGAAGCGAAGTCCTGTTTTTCAGGCGCATGATAATGGCAAACCAAAGCTTCGTATAGAAAAACTGCTATGGAAAAATGGATGAACGGTTATCAATAAATAATTGTAAAACATACACTTAAAATTAATTTTCTAATTATCTTGCCCACTTTTTAATGCTTGTTGTATGAAACTTGACAGTGCTTATGTAATTGGCGTTGACTATGGAACCGATTCGGTGCGCTCCATTATTGTTAGCGTTGCTGATGGCTTCGAAGTGGCTTCATCCGTTTTTTATTATCCCCGCTGGAAAGAAGGTTTGTATTGCAATGCATCCATCAACCAGTTCAGGCAGCATCCGCTTGACTATATTGAAGGATTGGAAGCCACAATAAAAGAATGCCTTAAAAAGGCAGGCAGTACAATAGCTGCTAACATCAAAGCTATCTCTGTTGATACAACAGGTTCTACGCCGGTTGCTGTTGATAAAACCGGAACACCTTTATCTCTTTTGCCACAGTTTGCACATAACCCGAATGCCATGTTCGTGCTATGGAAAGATCATACAGCCACAAGTGAAGCAGCGCAGATTAATGAGCATGCAAAAGGCTTTAACATCAATTATCTCAAATACATTGGTGGCATTTATTCATCTGAATGGTTTTGGGCAAAGTTGCTCCATACATTACGGGTTGATGAAGAAGTGAGGAATGATTGCTACTCATGGGTAGAGCATTGCGACTGGATCCCGTTTTTTTTAACGGGCAGTAATGATGTATCGCAGATGAAACGCGGTGTTTGTTCGGCTGGTCATAAAGCCTTATGGTCTGAAGCATTTAACGGCTTGCCACCCAATGATTTTTTTGCTTCGCTGGATCCTTTGTTAAATGGCTTTACAACAAGATTATTTACAGATACTTACACATCTGATAAAGCCGCAGGAACTCTCTCTGAAGAATGGGCAGAGCGTTTAGGCTTGCCCAAAGACGTGGTTATTGGTGTAGGCGCTTTTGATGCGCACATGGGTGCTGTTGGCGGACAAATAGAACCTTATCATCTGAGTAAGGTAATGGGTACTTCTACCTGCGATATGCTGGTAGCTCCCGGCAACGAAGTCGGCGATACACTGGTGGCAGGCATTTGTGGACAAGTAAACGGTTCCATCATTCCGGGCATGATTGGTATGGAAGCTGGTCAAAGTGCTTTTGGTGATGCCTATGCGTGGTTTAAAAGTATTGCCGGCTGGGCTACGGATACGCTGTTGCATCCGTCATCATTAATCGATATAAATACGGCAGATTTGTTGAAAAAAGAAATTGCTGATAAACTGCTTGTTGAACTTTCGAAAGCCGCATCCCGGTTGCCTTTGCACGAAGATGATGAAATAGCGGTGGACTGGCTGAATGGAAGAAGAACGCCTGATGCAAACCAACTACTCACAGGCGCAGTCAGCGGCTTAAACTTAGGCACAACAGCACCTCATATTTTTAAAGCCATTGCTGAAGCTACCTGCTTTGGCGCGAAGGCAATTGTAGAACGTTTTCGTGAGCAAGGCATTCCTGTAAACGGCTTGATTGGCGTAGGTGGCGTGGCAAAAAAATCTGCCTACATTATGCAGATGATGGCAGACGTGATGAACATGCCGATACGCATTCATAAAAGCGAACAAACCTGCGCTGCGGGCGCCGCCATGTTTGCTGCTACAGTTGCTGGTTTCTATGATAAAGTAGAAGATGCCATGCAGGCAATGGGGCAGGGCTTTGATGCTGAGTATCATCCTGATAAAAGCTGCGTAGATATTTATGCAAAGCGATATGAAAAATATAAAATGTTGGGGAAATGTATAGAGAAATTGTAAAGAAAGAATTATGATTAAAAATGAAACGGTGCTTATCATTTCATAACTCCTGATTGAATGTCTGTTTTATTTCACATTCATAATTTATAATTCATAACTCATATTTTTTTACATGTCTTACACACAAATACAACAGGAAGCTTACGAAGCCAATATGAAGTTGCCAAAGCTCGGTTTGGTATTGTTTACATTCGGAAATGTAAGCGCTGCCGACAGAAGCCTTGGTGTATTTGCTATCAAACCGTCAGGTGTTCCTTACGAGCAATTGTCTCCGGAAAAAATGGTGATTGTTGACTTTGACGGCAATACGGTGGAAGGCAGTCTGCGTCCCTCTTCCGATACCAAAACACACGCAGTGTTATACAAACATTGGGAAGGCATCAACGGCATTGTACATACACATTCAATATACGCAACTTCGTGGGCGCAGGCTTTGCGCGACATCCCGATTTATGGCACCACGCATGCCGATCATAACACCGTCGATATTCCCTGTGCCTCACCAATGAATGATGAAATGATAGAAGGTGATTATGAATACCAGACTGGCTTTCAGGTTATGAATTGCTTTGCTGAACGTAACTTGAGTTACAAAGAAGTCGAGATGGTTCTTGTTGGTAATCATGCACCTTTTACCTGGGGAAAAACGGCTGAGAAAGCCGTATATAACAGCGCTGTTCTGGAGCAACTGGCACAGATGGCTTTTATCACCGAAAGTATTAAAGCAGATGCATTACGCTTAAAAGAGGCACTCATTAAAAAGCATTACGAACGCAAGCACGGAGCCAATTCATATTATGGGCAATGAGCTGTCAGCTATCAGTAATGAGCTTTGAGTTATCAGCAATGGGAATACAGATGATCCATAAACAAGTTGATTTTTTATTCATTACATACTACATCATACATACTACTTACTACATCATACATCATACATACTACAAAAAACAATGATTAATTTAAAAGAACTTTCAGTTTGGTTTGTTACCGGCAGCCAGCATTTATATGGTGAAGAAACACTGCGGCAGGTAGCCGAGCATTCACAACAGATAGCAAAAAGCATTAACGATGCAATGAACATCCCTGTAACAATTGTTTATAAACCAACGGTTAAAAGCACGGAAGAAATTTATGCGGTTTGCGCGGAAGCCAATGCAGATAAAAGCTGTATTGGCATCATTGCGTGGATGCACACTTTTTCTCCCGCAAAGATGTGGATTGGTGGTTTGAAGATTTTACACAAACCTTTATTGCATCTGCATACACAGTTTAACCGCGATATTCCTTGGGGCGATATTGATATGGATTTCATGAACCTGAACCAAAGCGCTCATGGCGATCGGGAATTTGGTTTTATGATGAGCCGTATGCGCTTGCGCCGCAAAGTGGTTGTCGGTTATTGGCAGGATGAAGCGGTTTTAAAAAGTATTGAAACGTGGTTCCGCGCGGCGGCTGGCTGGAACGACTGGCAGGGCGCACGCTTCTGTCGCTTTGGCGATAACATGCGTTTTGTAGCTGTAACTGAAGGCGATAAAGTAGAAGCCGAAATGCAGTTTGGCTATAGCGTAAATACGTATGGCATTGGCGACCTTGTAAAAGTGATTAATGAAGTTAGCGATGCTGATGTTGACAAACTTTGCGGTGAGTATGCTGACCAATATAAGTTAATGAACAGCCTTGCAAAAGGTGGCGAAAGGTATAGTTCCTTACAAGATGCGGCGCGCATAGAATTGGGCATGCGGTACTTTTTAAAAGATGGCAGCTTCAAAGGGTTTACCGATACGTTTGAAGACCTGCACGGCATGAAGCAATTGCCGGGAATTGCCACGCAACGCCTGATGGCAGATGGCTACGGCTTTGGTGGCGAAGGCGACTGGAAAACATCAGCTTTGGTTCGGGTTATGAAAGTGATGGGCAGCGGTTTGCAGGGCGGCAACTCTTTCATGGAAGATTATACTTACCATTTTGAGCCGGGCAATGCCATGGTGTTGGGAAGTCACATGCTGGAGATTTGTCCGAGCATTGCCAGCGGTAAACCTTCCTGCGAAATTCATCCGTTAGGCATTGGCGGCAAAGAAGATCCGGTTCGTTTGGTATTTAACGTAAACGGTGGCGCTGCTTTAAATGCTTCGGTGGTTGATATGGGAAATCGTTTTCGTTTATTAGTAAATGAAGTGGAAGCGCAGGAACCCAAATACGATTTGCCAAAACTGCCGGTAGCCCGTGTGCTTTGGAAAACCTATCCTGACATGCAGATAGGTTGTGCCGCCTGGATTTTAGCAGGCGGAGCGCATCACACTTGTTACAGCCAAAACCTGACATCAGAACACCTGGAAGATTTTGCCGACATGGCAAAGATTGAGTATGTGCTCATTGGTAAGAACACGAACTTGTATGATTTGAAAAATCAGCTTCGCTGGAGTGAAGTGTATTATAAGTAAATAGAAACGGGAAGGAAAGATGGTGCCTGTGTCATTTTGAAAATAGGAAGATTGATCTTTCAGATTCGCTTTTGTAAAAGCTTAATCATTTGCCCGGAACCTTGATGTGTGGTTCTTGTTTCTCTTTACTTACAATAGAAACAAAAAGAAATCTTCGATTGCAAGGGACGATACAGAAAGTGATGGACGATGATAACATAATCTGTATTTGTATTTCATTTCAAACTGACACGCTGCTGAATTATCTGTTTCTTTACTTTGAAAACAAATAGAGGAATACCATTTACTTTGAGTGCCATAAATAATTGGTGTAAACGATTGCATTTTAACACGCAGAACTATATTTGCAAACACTGACTTGCTTTGGTAAGCGTTAATCAACTAACATTGTTCAACGATTGACTTATTATGAATAAACTTCTCCTTCAGGACAAGCTGATTTTTATTATTTACTTTCTTGTGGTTGCCGGTTATGGGTATTACATCTATCGCAAAAAGAAGAAAGCCGTTATGGATACGCACGACTTCTTTCTTGCGGAAGGTTCATTAACCTGGTGGGCAATTGGTGCTTCGCTTATCGCTTCGAATATCTCTGCGGAGCAATTTATCGGCATGAGTGGAAACGGCTTCAGCATTGGCATTGCGGTGGCTGCTTATGAATGGATTGCTGCGATTGCACTCATCATTGTTGCGGTTTGGTTTATACCGGTTTACCTGAAGAATAAAATCTTCACGATGCCGCAGTTTTTGGAGACGCGGTATAATAAATCGGTGAGTTTAATCATGGCGATATTCTGGTTGTTCTTGTATGTATTTATCAACCTCACTTCTATATTATTCCTCGGTGCGGTTGCCATCAATAACCTTACGGGCGGCGATGAAAACCAGTTTCATCTGATTGTGATTGCGCTGTCTGTTTTCGCAGTGTTTATTACGCTTGGCGGCATGAAGGTAATTGGCTTTACGGATGTGATACAGGTATCGGTTCTTATCATTGGTGGGCTGGCTACCACATATGTAGCGCTTACCGTGGTAAGTAAAGAATTTGGTATGGGTGAAAGTGCGCTTGCCGGTTTTAAAGCGATGCTCGACCATGCACCGGATCATTTTCATATGATATTTGAAAAGCCGGGACCGAATTCATCGCAACACGACGTTGATAATTATCTAACCATTCCCGGCGTGCTATCTTATGTAGCAGGTATCTGGATTGTAAACCTCAATTATTGGGGTTGTAACCAATACATCACGCAACGTGCGCTGGGTGCAGATTTACAAACAGCGAGAAAGGGAATTTTGTTTGCCGGCTTTATCAAATTATTGATGCCGATTATTGTAATGCTGCCTGGTATCGCTGCTTATGTATTGCACCAGAAAGGATTATTAAATGCAGAAATGACAGCCAACAGCAAGAATGGTGAAGTGATTTCGGACAATGCGTATTCTGCAATTTTGGGTTATTTACCAAATGGTTTAATTGGTCTTTCCTTAGCCGCATTAACGGCGGCTATCGTGGCTTCGCTGGCGGGCAAAGCCAATAGTATTTCTACCATTTTTACGCTGGATGTTTATAAGAAATACATTAATAAAGAAGCAGAGGAAAAAAAGCTTGTTTGGGTTGGGCGTATTACAATTATGGCTGCACTTGTTGTATCCATTATATTCACGTGGAAAGATTCATTGGGTATTGGCGGAGCCGGTGGTTTTACTTTTATTCAGAAGTACACAGGCTTTATATCGCCGGGCGTTTTTGCCATTTTTATACTTGGTTTTTTCTGGAAAAGAACAACAGGTCCCGCTGCCGTTGTGGGTGTTATTGTCGGCTTCCTGCTATCAGTTATGTTTAATGAATTTGCACCAGCCTGGTTTGGTCCGGATACCTTCTTTTACACGGCTTATAGAAACAGCTCGGGTGTTTATGAAATTCCGTTCCATATCTGTATGGGACTGGCATTTATGTTCACCATTGCCCTGATGGTTGTTATCAGTCTTGCCGGTCCGAAGATCAATCCGAAGTCATTTGTGATTGACAGGGGCATGTTCAAATTGCAGCCTTCAACGCTGGCAATGATTGTAGTAACGTTATTGATTATCTCGTTACTATACGTTCGTTTCTGGTAATATAAATTTTCTTATTTTTATACAATGTGCATTCGCTCCGGATGCACATTTTTTGTATCGTTCAATAAACGGCGACTTGTTATATGATGGCAAAAGAGCAAACCGAAACAGCAGGCATGGCAGAATATAGCCGGAATCAAACCTTTTTGATTGCGGTAGATTGTATCATTTTTGGCTTCGACGGGCAAAGCCTCAAAGCTTTGTTTATTAAAAGAGCGCTGAATCCAGGCATCAATAAATGGTCGTTGATGGGTGGATTTGTGCAGGCAAATGAAGGCGTTGAGGAATCAGCATCGCGCATCCTGAACCAGCTTACCGGGCTAAGCAATATTTATATGGAACAACTGTATTGCTTTGGCGATGTAAACCGCGATCCCGGCGGGCGCGTTATATCCATCGCTTATTTTGCCCTGATAAATATTGCTGATTACAGCGAGGAAATGATGAAAGAACACAATGCCAAATGGTTTGAGTTAACACACATTCCGCAGCTTGTATTTGATCACCGCGAAATGGTAATGCTGGCAAAGGAAAGGCTGCAGCAAAAAATTACGAATCACCCGATTGGCTTTGCTTTGTTACCTCAAAAATTTACGCTCCGGCAATTGCAGACTTTGTATGAAGCCATCAATGAAACCGAGCTTGACAAGCGCAATTTTACCCGCCGTATCCTTGATCTCGGCATCCTGAAAAAGCTGGATGAAAAGGAGAGAGGTACGTCGAAAAAAGGTTCTTTTTATTTTGTTTTTGACGAGAAGAAATATAAGAAGCTGGACAAGGAAGGTATTAAACTGGTATAAAGCAATACACGTAATTGCGCAGATTTTTGTTTGCTTATTGTGTCCGGTTGATTCTTCTCAAATTCTTTACTTTGCGCACTTTAAAACCGAATACATGCCTGCATTGTCAAATGAGAAGTTAGACATGGAACGCCTGCCGCGCCACATTGCTGTTATTATGGATGGTAATGGCCGATGGGCAAAAAGCCGCGGGCAGGATCGTTTGTATGGTCATTCGCATGGCGTGGAAAGTGTGCGCAGCGTAACGACCGGCGCTGCAGAGCTGGGCATTGAATACCTGACTTTGTATGCCTTCAGCACAGAAAACTGGGACCGCCCGCAGCCGGAAGTAATCGGGCTTATGATGTTGTTGGTTGATACTCTGCGTAAGGAAATAGCTACCCTGAATAAAAATAATATCCGGCTTCACGTGATTGGTGCCGTAGATATGCTGCCCGATGAAACGAAGCATGAGTTGGATGAAGCTATCAGAGAAACTTCCGTTAACACGGGATTAAACCTTGTGATTGCTTTAAGCTATAGCAGCCGCTGGGAAATTATTCGCGCTGTAAAGAACATAGCCGCAGATGTTGAAAAAGGAACGCTATCGCCCGAAAGCATTGATGATAGTGTGTTTCAGCAGTATTTATGTACCAAAGATATTCCTGACCCCGAGCTGATGGTACGCACCAGCGGCGAGCACCGCATCTCCAATTTTTTGCTTTACCAGCTTGCTTATGCTGAGCTATATTTTACTGATGTGCAATGGCCGGATTTCAGGAAAGAACATTTGGTTGAGGCCATCGCAGATTATCAAAACCGCGAGCGTCGTTTTGGAAAAACGAGCGAGCAATTAGTGTAGATTAACCAGGTAAAATTTAATATTGAATAATAATTTGGATTGCTTTCTTTATTCTCATCCATTCATCGCGGTTCAGATCATTTCTTACCAAAGCGAATCACTTTTATACTATCGTTATTGCGGGCTAATATAAAGGACGGTTTGCCGGCAATATCAATTGGTTTTATATACCGCACTTCGCCTGTAACAGCCAGCCCATTCAGGCTTTGCACTTCAAACTTGTCTTTGCCTTTATTAACTAACAAGGTTCCGTAATCTGCATCGTAACGCCCCATTTCAATATTGTTCTCGTCATAATTTCCAAACAGTAAAATATCGGGAAGGTTGTCGTTGTTAGCATCAACTACTGTTGCCGCTTTATAAGGTGAAAGCTGCGCCTGCCAAGGCATTACCTGAACCGTAAAGTTCATTTTGCCATCGTTAATTAAAATGGCATTGGAAAAATAATCAGCGGTAAATGTTTTTGAAGCATTCAGTTTATCTGTCGGAAAAATATCAGTCAGCGATGCTTTTGCAAAATCCTCAGCATATAAAAATTGCTTTTTCAAGCCCGGCATTTGCCTTTGCAATTCATCTTTGTTAGCAAATACCAGTTCTTTATTATTCAGGTAATAAGTCAGTATTTGTTCCTTGGTTCCATTGTTGTCGAAGTCGTTGTAATACATTCGCACAGGTTTCTTTGCACTTGCCTGCAAGCGGCTGTTCAAGCCAAGGTTACCGGCAACCAGATCAATGTCGCCATCGTTATCAATATCAACCGGCAACAGGCAATTCCACCAGCCATGTTTGTCAGTAATATACTGTTTGGTAAAATGTTTTTTGTTATTGATAAATGCAACAATTCCATCCCATTCAGTTGTCAGCAAAAGGTCTTTAGCGCCGTCTTTATTTATATCATACCAAAGCGCACTGGTTATAAAACCTGCGTGGGCAAGGCCGGGCGCGTATTTATTGGTAACATCTGTAAACTTGCCGGTACCATCATTCAGTAATAAATACGATTGTGGTATCTCGCCGTAAGCAGCCGGCACAGTGCGCCCGCCTATAAAAAGATCGGTATAACCATCTCCATTAAAATCGTAAGGAACTACGCATGAAAATGTCATGTACAGGTTGCTAAACGCATCTTCTTTTTTGGTAAGATTTCCTTTGCCATCATTCAGATACAATCGCGGCAGCAGGTGTTCATCCTGACCATAATATTCATTGCCACCACTGGCTACCACAAGGTCGGGATGCGTATCGCCATTTACATCAACCCACACTGCGTCCACATCTTCCCACATACTGTCTTTGTCTATAGAGGGTTGTGGTATTTTAGAAAAAACACCTTCTTTGTTTTGAATGAATACAACCGGTTTTTCTACTTTGGAAGAGCCGATAAAAACATCATCGGTACCATCACCATTGATGTCTGCAACTGCCAATGCCGGACCTTCGCGCGAAGTCATGTGAGGTATCAAACGCTCGCGGTCAAATTCAACAAAAGGGTTTTCCTTGTGCTTGTAAAAGAGCTTCGTTTCGGACGTAATATCTGCAACAGGATTTGTATGGTTGGCAAATTTTTCTTTTATCTCATCATAATCAAAATGTGGCAATCCGGTTCGGTAAGTGAGTGTAAGCCTATGCGTGGTATCCGTTTGCCGGTTTATTTTTTCGTATGTATTATCACTCCAAACCACCAGCATACTATCCACTTTGGTATTCTGCAGCCCGATGTGAACGGGCAATTGCATGCTTGATAAGAAGCCATGCACAGGGTAATTTTCATACGTGCGGATGCTGTCACTGGCAAATACAATTATTTTACTTCCTAACGCATTAATGTTATTTTTTGTGCCTTTTAATACAATATCTAACCAGGCATTTTTTTTACCATCGTTGCTCTTATTCTCATATACCTGCGCCGGGTCGTCAATATTATTTGTTACGATGTCGAGGTCGCCATCGCCATCCAGATCGGCATAAACAGAACCGTTAGAAAAAGAGGGCATGTCGCCGGATATTTGATCTGACAAATCATGAAACTGAAGGCGGCCTTCGTTTTTATAAAGCTTATTGGGAATTTTTATTTTAGGAAACTTATCAACCAGCGACAGGTCTTTATTGTTCAAGGTATTGCTTCGCATCTTTTCCTGGAGGTCATCGTTCGACACGAAGTTTACATAGTCTATATCGTTCAACCGTTTCGGGATGCCGTTCGATATAAACAGATCTTTACGTCCATCGTTATCAAAGTCCATCCAAAGCGGCGCCCAGCTCCAATCGGTAGCCGCTATGCCTGAGTAAAGCCCGGTTTCACTGAAATGATTATTGCGGTCGTTATACTGCAGGTTATTGCGCGTATATTGGTGCGTATAGCCAAAGCTTATTTTCATGTTGAAGATATCATAAGCATCTTCGCCAAGCGAGCGTTTTAAAATATAAGGATCACTTGGCAGCATATCCATCGTTATGATTTCAGGATACGCATCGTTGTTTATGTCCGCAATATCCACACCCATTGAATATTGGCTGGTGTGCATCATACAGGCTGAATCATCATCGCGAAAAGTACCATTGCCCTGGTTGATGTACAGGTAATCATCTTCGTGAAAATCATTGCTGACATACATATCCGGGTATCCGTCGAGGTTGATATCCGCCACGCAAATACCAAGTCCGTATCCAAGCACAGAACTGTTGATACCGGCTGCTTTCGTTACGTCAGTAAACTTGCCATTGCCATCATTGCGGTATAGATGATCGCCCGAAACATCGCTTGTTACACCAATCATTTGCCGGCGCGGACCAAAGGTGCCGTTCTGGTGAATGGAATGATTGAGCAGGTACATATCAAGGTCGCCATCCATATCGTAATCGAAAAAAGCCGCCTGCGTGCTGAACCCGGAAAAATTAAGACCCATTTCTTCCGCTTTATCCTGGTAATGCGGAACGCCGTTTTTATCAATGCCGGTACAAATGAGAAACTGGTTATGCCCCTGCAATACTTCGTACTTACCAACGCGGCATACATACAGATCAAGCAAGCCATCGTTGTTGATATCAACTACAGATACGCCGGTGCTCCACTGGTTATCATCTTGTATCTGCGCTTCCTTTGTTACATCCCTGAATTTGAGGTTTCCCTCATTCAGATATAACTTGTTCTGCCCCTGGTTGCTGGCAAAAAACAGGTCAATCTTTCCATCATTATTAAAATCGCCGGCGCCAATGCCAGCGCCGTTATAGAAGTACATATAGTGAAACACGTTGAACTGCTCGGTAGGAGTGAGCTTGTTGGCAAAATTTAAACCTGTTTTCTTACTGTCAACCAACTGGAACAATGCTGGCTTCGATTGCCTGGAGTGGCAACTTACAATAGCAGTTAGTAATAATAAATAGGCAAAAAATCTAGTAGACACCTGTCCAGTCATTCGTATAATGCGCCTAAATTAGGCGTAATTCAAGTACTGCGGAGAAGTAATTTGTTAAGATGGAATCGGGTAGTGACTTGGTTTGAAAATAATTTCTTCCTGCAGATAACCGCTGATCAAACATCCCGCAGATCACACAGTTTTTTTGCAGACAGAAGAAGCATAATCTGCGTACATCTGCAAAAATAAATTGTGTTATCTGCGGGGAAATTTAGATGTAAGTCACTACTTAAAATTGCTAATGGTGTTATTCTGATTACATAAATTTTTGGGTAGAATCTAATTTTCTTGATTCAGAAAGAGACATCGTCATCGGAATGACACAACTGCCAATCACAAAAGTGACGAACGATGGTTACATAAATCTGTATTTTGTTTCTTTAGTAGCAGGAGTTTTATTTTATATAGATAAGTCCTTCATCATTTTAAATGCAAATCACAAACGGTGTTTTCTTTTGGCAAAACCATTATGTAGAAACATGAAATGGCTGGCTATAATCTGATATAAAATCTACTTGTAGACGATCATCAATTAAAATTCAATCGTCTTCATTTTCGGCACCAGCAGATGCATGATAAGCCATGCGATAACATAGGCGCATCCGCAAATGATAAACATAATGTAATAGCCGGTTTCTATATGGCTTGCCGCTTTATAATGATCGAACAGCAAGCCAGCCAGCCACGCGATGAGCATGCCGCCTAAAGCGCCCGCCATGCCGCCAATACCAATTACCGATGCGACTGCTTTTTTGGGAAATATATCGGAAACGGTTGTGTAAATATTAGCGCTCCATGCCTGGTGACCGGCAGCCGCAACCCCAATAATAGCAATGGCCAGCCACATATTGACACTTCCCAACAACTGGGCGAACATAACCGGAACAGCGAGCAATGCAAACATGAACATTGCCGTTTTGCGAGCTTTGTAAACCGTCCAGCCTTTATTGATAAAACTGAGCGGCAACCATCCGCCGAATATGCTGCCGAAAGCAGACATCGTGTAAACCAGCGCTACCGGCAAAGCCGTGGCTGTACCTTCTATACCGTATTGCGCTTTTAAAAAAGCAGGCAGCCAAAACAGGTAAAACCACCAGACGGGATCGGTTAAAAACTTACCAAAAAAGAAAGCCCAGGTTTGTTTGTAAGAGAGCAGACTGAGCCAGGTTATTTTACCGGTGTCAGCCGATTCATCGCTTGTTTTTGGTATGTCAACATCGCTGTGGATATAGTCATATTCTGCTTTCGAAAGCCGCTTTTGCCTCGCCGGTATTTCATAGAAAGCAAACCAAAATAAAAGCCATATAAAACCAACCGCGCCGGTAATAATAAATGCCCATTGCCAGCCCCAATTTTTTGCAATAAAAGGAACGGTAAGCGGTGCTATAATGGCACCAATGTTTGCACCTGAATTGAAGATGCCGGTAGCGAAGGCTCTTTCTTTTTTAGGGAACCATTCGGCTACCGTTTTGATGGCGGAAGGAAAGTTGCCGGCTTCGCTGATACCTAATGCGCCTCGTGCCAAAATGAAGCCTGTTGTGCTCTTTGCGAACGCATGTCCTATCGCAGATAAGCTCCACAATAAAATGGAAAAAGCATAGCCTGTTTTGGTTCCTATTTTATCAATAAAACGCCCTGCCAGCAACAGACCTACAGCATAGCATAACTGAAAGGAAATAACGATATCCGAATAATCGCTTTCTGTCCATTTAAAATCTTTTTCAAGAGAATTTTTTAGCAGGCTGATTACAGAACGATCAAGATAATTAATGGTGGTGGCAAAAAATATCAACGTACAAATTGTCCACCTGTATTTTCCTATGGCTTGCTGTTGCATTCGTTATAAATTGAGTCAAAAAACTGACTGCTGAGTATAATGTAAGACGGTGCAATATATTGGTTCGTTTTATACTTATTGTTTCGAAATAAGTTGTTTCCAAATAACTTCATTTTGTTGATTGAAAAGGTTTGTTTAAGAAGATTATTTATTGCTGTTAAATTCCGCCTTTCATGATGTAGTATTGTGAAGGAGTTGTGTTTCTTTCTTTGAAAGAAATTTATTATTGATGAAATATGGAAGGATAAAGCATGCTTAAAATAAATGATTGCAATAACATGAACTTATGTAAAAAAATGATTGCCGGTGGCGCAATTCATAAAGCGTTTCGTGCTCCGCAGATGCATATTTTCGATTTGCCGGAAAAGGTTTTACAATTCGGTACCGGTGTTTTGCTGCGAGGCTTGCCTGATTACTACATTGATAAAGCGAATAAGCAAAATATTTTCAACGGGCGGGTTGTTGTCGTGAAATCGACCGGCACTAACGTGGATGAATTTGCAGCGCAGGATAGCTTATACACGCACTGTATAAAAGGAATTCATAACGGGATTGTTGTTGACGAAAAAATCATTAATGCTTCCATCGGTAAAGTATTATCAGCAAGTAATAAGTGGAGCCAGGTATTAGATTATGCAGAAAGCGCCCACATGCAAATCATCATTTCCAACACAACAGAAGTTGGAATTGTTTTACAGGAAGATGATGATATAAAGTTATTGCCACCACTATCTTTTCCTGCAAAGTTGCTGGCTTTTTTATACAGGCGCTATCAGCATTTCAACGGCAGTGTAAACAGTGGCATGGTGATTATCGCCACAGAACTCATTGTTGATAATGGCAGCAAGCTGAAAGAAATTGTTGTAAAGCTTGCAGGGATAAATAAACTGGAAGAATCCTTCATTCAATGGCTGCAAACCGCTAATGATTTCTGCAATTCCTTAGTGGATAGAATTGTTCCCGGCTTGTTGCAGAATGACGGAAAAAAAGCCTTCGAAGAAAGTGCTGGCTACAGGGATGATCTGGTAATTATGAGCGAGCCTTATCGTTTATGGGCGATACAAACATCTTCCGAAAGAACAAAAGAATTGCTGTCATTTTATAAAGCTGATGAAAGCGTTATCATTACGCCTGATATCAACAAATATCGCGAGCTGAAGCTGCGATTATTGAATGGCACACATACGTTTAGTTGCGGGCTTTCTTTTCTCGCTGGTTTTAATTTTGTTTATCAATCTATGCATTCAGATGTTATGAATCGCTTCATTGAAAAATTGATGGTCAAAGAAATTGTTTCCTGCATTGTTTGTAATGAAATAAAGGAGGATGAAGCCATCGAATATGCGGGAAAAGTTACAGACCGTTTTTCGAATCCTTATATTGAACATAAATGGATAAATATTACGCTGCAATATTCTGCCAAAATGAAGTTGCGTAATGTGCCTTTATTATTAGCGTGGTATACGAACAAAAGTGAAGCGCCGATGCGTATGGCTGCCGGTTTTGCTGCCTATATTTTGTTCATGAAACCGGTTGTTGAAAAGGATGGAATTTATTATGGACAAAATGGTGATAAAGAGTATAAAATAGCTGATGATAAAGCCGGTTATTTCTACCGGTTATGGCAGAATAACACAATCGACTCAATGGCTGATAAAATATTATCAGATAATAGTTTGTGGGATGTTGATTTGACGAAATTAAACGGCTTTGCTTACGCAGTGAAAAAGTTATTGCATCGCTTCAGTAATGAAGCAATCACTGATGTAATCAGTAGTTTGTAATTTTTGAGTATAGACGAATTATTGTACACAAAAGTCGCTTGTCCTGTAAATAACCAATGATTTTTTGATCTAAAGAATTCTAATGAAACAATTCCTAAACGAAGATTTTCTCCTTTCAACGGAAACATCAAAACGTTTGTATCATGATTATGCGAAGAAGATGCCTGTGATTGATTATCACTGTCATCTTTCGCCCAAAGAAATTGCTGATGACAGCAACTTCAGGAACCTGACACAAGCCTGGTTGTACGGCGATCATTATAAGTGGCGTGCTATGCGCACCAATGGCGTGAATGAAAAGTATATTACCGGAGGAACAAGTGATTGGGAAAAGTTTGAAAAGTGGTCAGAAACGGTGCCATATACATTGCGGAATCCATTGTATCATTGGACACATCTTGAACTGCAACGGTATTTTGATATTTATGATATACTGAATGAAAAATCGGCAGAAACAATTTACAACGAAGCCAATTCTTTATTAAACACAAAGCAGTTTTCAATTCGAAGTCTGTTGAAGAAAATGAATGTTGAAGTCATCTGTACAACGGATGACCCTGTGGATGATTTACGCTATCATAAGAAAATTGAAGAAGATAATTTTTTTATTAAAGTGTTGCCTGCGTTTCGTCCTGATAAAGCGATGAATGTATCGGATTTAAAAGCATTCAATGATTATGTTAATACGTTGGCAGCAGTTGCGGATACGGATATTTCTGACTTTAATTCATTCTTAGATGCTTTGAAAAAACGTCATGATTATTTTGGTGAGATGGGTTGTAAACTCAGCGATCATGGTCTTGAAAAAATATCTGCAGTTGAGTTTACAAACAAAGATATCGAGTCTGTTTTTCTTTCTGCCAGAGATGGCAAACAACTTACAGGAGAACAGCAGGAGCAGTTTCAATGTGCCATGTTATTGATCTTTGCAGAATGGGATTGGGAAAAAGGCTGGACGCAACAATTTCACCTTGGTGCGTTACGAAACAATAACAAAAGAATGCTGTTGGAATTGGGCGCAGATACTGGCTGGGATTCAATCGGCGACTTTAGCCAGGCAGCCTCTCTTTCTACATTTTTAAACAAACTTGATGGGCAAAATAAGCTTGCGAAAACAATCATCTACAATTTAAATCCGGCTGATAACGAAGTGATGGCAACAATGATTGGCAACTATAATGATGGTTCAATAGCAGGCAAAATACAGTGGGGATCGGCCTGGTGGTTTTTAGACCAGAAAGAAGGCATGACGAAGCAAATAAACACTTCATCCAATATGGGTTTGCTAAGCCGTTTTGTTGGCATGCTTACCGATTCAAGAAGCTTCCTTTCTTATCCGCGTCACGAATATTTCAGACGGATTCTATGTAATATTTTCGGAGAGGAAATTGAAAACGGTGAGTTGCCAAACGACATAAGCTGGACAGGAAAAATTATAGAAGACATTTGCTATTATAACGCTAAAAACTATTTCAATTTTTAAGCCGTGTTATTATGTTAGGTCGATTGCGTACAGACGTTATATTAGTAACAAAAAAAAGTCTTGCTAACCAAATCTTGCAAGAGTTTTAAGATACGCCTCAAACAGACTTTCATCATGTAGAAAATCGGTAAAGCATTTTGTTGTCAAATATAATTACGGCATCAAAATATCAATCTCCCCGCAACGCATGCAAACCTGTTACACCCTGCAGCTCTTCTAACTCCAGCTCTTCAACCGTTGTTTGTAAAATGCCGTCCTGCTGCATAATAGAAATGTAATTTTTAAACTCTTCGCCATCTCCCGGATGAGACAATATGACAGCGATGGTGCCAGGTTGTGTAATACGTTCGCCGGTTTCTTTTATATGTATTTTGTCTATACGTTTCTTTACAATCTGATAGCGAATATTGTAAGCGCCTTCTACATCGAAGCGTTTTCGTCGGTTCTAAAACTAATGTCTATTGAATTGGCATTGATATAAATCAGTTGCGTCGTTTCTAACATAAAGGCATTCGATAATCTCACCAGACTATTTGCCGCTTATACATTTGAATCGCGTTTTCAAAACCTAAATATAATGCATCGCTGATGAGCGCATGACCAATAGAAACTTCGTCGAGATGAATAATGTTTTGTTTGAAGTATTTCAGGTTTTGCAAATCTAAATCATGACCGGCATTTATACCCAGACCCAATTCTTTTGCTTTGTTGGCAGCAGCCACATAAGGTGCAACCGCTTCTTTCTTATCAATCAAAAAACTGTTCGCATAGCCTTCGGTATATAATTCAATGCGATCGGTTCCGGTGGCGGCGGCGCCTTCAATCATTTCTAAAACCGGGTCAACAAAAATGCTGACACGGATACCGGCATCTTTAAATGTCTTAATCATTCCGGTTAAGAAATCTTTGTATTCAATCGTATTCCAACCGTGATTGCTGGTTATTTGCCCGGCAGCATCGGGCACAAGCGTTACCTGCTGTGGCTTCACTTCAAGCACCAAATCAACAAAGCGCGGTTCAGTGCAATTGCCTTCTATATTAAATTCTGTTTTGATGATTTGGCTGATGGCTCTTGTATCGCTATAACGAATGTGGCGTTCGTCAGGGCGGGGGTGTACCGTAATGCCATCAGCACCAAACAGTTGCGCATCAATCGCAGCTTTTACAACATCGGGATTATTGCCGCCACGACTGTTGCGCAGCGTAGCGATTTTATTAATGTTTACACTAAGTTTCGTCATGTAGAAACCAAAGCAAAGATTGTACAAGTTGAGAGGTTGAACGCTCTTTATATCGATGTTGCAGGAACAATGCAATTACAAATGATTGCGATAACCGGCATAAAAGCTTTTCACTTACTGTTGCGCCCAATAATCAACCACCGTTGCTTTATCTACCAGGTTTCCTAATGTGGCTACAAACGCTTTATGTGCGGGATGCACCAGGTAAGCATCGCGATCTTTTTCGCTTGCAAACGTTACGAGGAAACAATGCGTGAGACCTTCATTTTTATTTTCAGGACTATTGTTGGTTCCCCATTCAAACTGCTTTATCAAATCTATCTTTTTTGGCAGCGCGCGAAAGTTATCTGTCACTTTATTTATAGCAGCGCTGTCTGCGCCTGCTTTCCATCCGAATAAAACCACGTGACGTAACATTTTAGAACTGGTTTGTGCTATTAAAGAAGTTGAAACAATAATGGCAAATAAAAGGCAGCAAGCGATTTTTTTCATAAAAAAGTTTACGTAAAAATAGGAAGCCGGTATAAGAAAATAGTAAACAAAGCGGTAGTGTTATCAAATGTATGATATGGATTTGGGCGTGCCCGCCGCGGCGGATCGGGCTTTCCGTTCCAATCTTTTTTGCCGGGGCGAACAAAAAAGGATTTCCACTGCAATCCCTCACGCGCTGCCGCACTTTACACACGCTAATTTCTATGCGTCATACATTTAATAACACAGCCAACAAAGCAAAAGGATATTCAATAAAAATACAAATACAAATTTGGTAGCCATCATCTATATCTTTTTCTGATCGGCAGTTGTGATTCTTGCATGTCGAAGCAGCAAGAATCCTCACATCAAGGTTCCGGGTACTGATTGGGCTTTTATAAAAGCGAGTGCGAAGCATCAATTTTCGAATAAAAACTTATCTTACAAAAATGAAAACTTCGATCAATCAGAAAGGCTTAAATAATCTCTGACAGGTTTGCGTAGCGTTCCTTGCCAGAACCAACACTAAAAAGATTTTGATAATTTCTTTCAAGCCCTAATCTCCGAAAAGTATCTCCCTTTCGCTTTCGTATCTTCGCACACTTATGAAGCAAATCCGGAATTTCTGCATCATTGCCCATATTGACCATGGAAAAAGCACGCTGGCAGACCGTTTACTGGAACATACCAAAACCATTGGCGAGCGCGACATGATGAATCAGGTGCTTGATGATATGGATCTCGAGCGGGAAAAAGGCATTACCATAAAAAGTCACGCCATCCAGATGCAATACCAGCAGGGCGGCGAAACCTATACATTCAACCTTATTGATACGCCCGGTCACGTAGATTTTTCTTACGAAGTAAACCGTGCATTGGCTGCCTGCGAAGGCGCTCTGTTACTGGTAGATGCTTCGCAAGGCATACAGGCGCAAACCATCTCCAATTTATACCTTGCCATTGATAATGATTTGGAAATTATTCCGGTCATCAACAAAATTGATATGGACGGTGCGATGGTAGCCGAAGTGAAAGACCAGATCATAGATTTGATTGGCTGTAAAGAAGATGAAATTTTGTTAGCCAGTGCTAAAAACGGCATTGGTCTGGAAGCTATTTTAGAAGCTATTGTAGCCAGGATTCCCGCACCAAAAGGCGATGTTGATGCGCCATTGCAGGCTTTGATTTTCGATTCAGTATTCAATAGTTTTCGCGGCATCATTTCTTACTTCAGAATCTTCAACGGCACTTTGAAAAAAGGCGCCCGTATTAAGTTTGTGGCAACCGGCCAGGAGTATTTTGCAGATGAAGTTGGTGTTTTAAAATTAGGTTTACAACCAACAGGCGAAGTGAGCGCCGGCGATGTGGGATATATTATTACCGGCATCAAAAACGCGAAGGAAGTAAAGGTTGGCGATACCATTACCCTGGCGGCTCAGCCCGGCGAAATGATTAGGGGATTTGAAGAAGTGAAGCCGATGGTATTCGCTGGTATTTTCCCGGTTGTAACGGAAGATTTTGAAGAGCTGCGCGATTGTATGGATAAGCTGCAACTGAATGATGCATCGCTTACATACGAGCTGGAAACCTCGCAGGCATTGGGTTTTGGCTTTCGTTGCGGATTTCTTGGCTTGCTTCACATGGAGATTATCCAGGAACGGCTGGAGCGCGAATTCGATCAAACCGTTATCACTACGGTTCCCAACGTTAGCTTTCATGCTTACACAACAAAAGGAGATAAGCTGGTGGTAAATAACCCGGCGCAGATGCCTGAGGTAACGAAGGTGGACAGGTTAGAAGAACCGTTTATTCGCGCACAGATCATTACACTTCCTGATTATATCGGGAACATCATGACGCTTTGCCTTGGTAAGCGTGGCATCTTGTTAAACCAAAGCTACCTGACAACTACGCGCGTTGAGTTGATATTTGAAATGCCGCTAACTGAAATCGTGTTTGACTTTTACGATAAGCTGAAGAGCCAGACACGCGGCTATGCTTCGTTTGACTATACGCCGATTGATTACCGCGAAAGCGATATTGTAAGAATGGATATTCTTTTGAATGCGGAAAAGGTAGATGCCTTAAGTGCGCTTATTCATCGCAGCCGCTCGCAGGATTTCGGCAGAAAGCTTTGTGAAAAACTGAAAGAGTTATTACCAAGGCAGCAGTTCCAGATTGCTATCCAGGCTGCCATTGGCGCTAAAGTTATTGCCCGCGAAAATATCAGCGCGATGCGTAAAGATGTAACTGCAAAATGTTATGGTGGTGACATTAGCCGTAAAAGAAAGCTTCTTGAAAAACAAAAAGAAGGAAAAAAACGCATGAGGCAGATCGGTAATGTGGAAGTGCCGCAGGAAGCGTTTTTGGCTGTGTTGAAACTAGATTAACGGCAGGCAGGTTGTGAGTATAACTTGATCGGCTTTTATCGTCCGGATTCTATACGATTGATAACTGGCTGCTCTTTTGAAAAAAGTATCACTGGCGATGAGGTCATCATCCTGGTAACGGCTTATACGGAATATTATAATGGGTGAACCTTCTATACGCACTTATTATTTTTTATATATTGATTTCTCGATAGTTAGCATCACCATAGAATAACACCAATTAGATTAACCGCTAACATCGTTTAATTAAAAATTAACGCCTTCATTGTTAAAAAACCGTCATTTCGGTTACTTTTGTGTGCTTTCTTTTTACAAAACTCTGCATTAATGACTACACTGTTAAGACCAAAAACTAGTGCATTATTTCCAATTATCACCATCATTCTTTTTTCGTCTTTTTTATTTTCCTGTACCACTGAGCGTATCTCTTATTTCAAAGACATTCCGGATTCTACCAACCGAACAAAGTATGTTGATCTGCCGGCGTTCACGCCTCCTGTTATTCGTCCTGATGACATCCTGAATGTTAGCATTCAAACGCTTGATCCGCAGGCAAACCAATTATTGAACCAGGGTAATCTTCCGATTTTGTCGGGCATTACCACTACTAATTCTGTAAACGCGCAGCAGCAGGTAGTGTCTGGTTATTTAGTGAACCGCGAGGGCAGCATTCACATGGCATACATTGGCGATGTGCATGTGGGCGGCATGACTACAAATGAAGTGCGGGATACCGTAGCTGCACGCATTTCGTATTACTTTAAAGAGCCGGTTGTAAATGTTCGCTTTGCTAATTTTAAAGTAACGGTATTGGGTGAAGTTAAAACGCCGGCTACATTCTCTATACCCAACGAAAAGCCTACAGTGCTTGATGCGCTTGGCTTTGCGGGTGACCTTACCATTTACGGCAAGCATAACAATATTCTTTTAATCAGGGATACAGTTGGCAAAAAGGCAATTACAAGATTGAACCTGGATAGCAGTAAAGTGATAGAATCGCAATATTTCTACCTGCGTCCTAACGATGTAATTTACGTAGAGCCAACCGAATCGAGAGTTGAAAGTACCAATGCTTATCGCACCCGCGATATTGCCATCCTGGCTGCCGGTCTTTCTTTATTAACTATTATCGCTGCTCGTCTTATCCGCTAAGCAGTCATTACAACATTTACAATCTTTTTTAATTTTATATAAGCATGCGCGAAAATATCAATGGTACTGTTGCACCCCAAGCGGAAAAACAGGGTGATATTGATCTGAAGTTTATTGTAGGCAAAGTGCTGGGAAACTGGTATTGGTTTGTCATTTCATTGGTTTCCTGGATAATAATCGGCGTATTGGTCATGCTCATTTTTGCACCCAAGTGGAACATCAGCGCACAGGTTATTGTAAACGGCTCCAACAGCAAAGTGCAAAGCGGTCTGTCGAGTGAAGCCGGTATGCTGTCCGATCTTGGATTGTACTCAAAACCAGTGAACGTAAACAACGAGCTGCAGGTTTTGCACAGCCGTACATTGCTTAACCAAACTATTAAAGACCTGCAGTTGAATGTGGGTTATTTTATAGAAAAAGGAATTGTTTACCGCGAAACATACGACCAGTCGCCATACTTCATTAAGGTGCTTCATCTTGAGAAAATGCCAAAGATGAAGGAAGACCCGCAGAAGTATGACATGACGATTGATAAAAATGACGTTCTGCATTTTGAGGATGACAATACCGACAGTGTATTTACAGCTCATTATGGGGATACACTTCACTTTTATTATGGTGATTGGGTTTTGATAAAAAATCCATTGATATCGGCAGATCCCAAAGCTGATTACCGTTTAAAAATCGCTTCAATCGGTTCTACATACGAAGACCTGAACGATAATATTGTTGCGCTTGTTTACAGCGCCGATGTAACGGCCATCCAAATTACGATGGGCAGCAATGTGAAGAGGAAAGGCGAAGAAACATTGCGTCATTTGCTGAATCTTTATGTACAGTCAGATATCGACAATAATAACCGCATCGCCGACAGCACTATTTCTTTCATCAATGATAGATTGATTACTGTAAGCAAAGGGTTAAGCCAGGTAGAAGGCAACATCGAAACTTTTAAAAAGTCGAACCGTATTGCCGATCTTGATGAACAAGGGAAAGCATTTTTATCGAACAGCATTGAAACGAACAAAGCTCTTGCTGATCAGCAGGTGCAAATACAGGTAACAAACGATCTTGTCAACTATTTAAAAGATAATAAGAACAATGCCCGCGTAATGCCAACTACGGCACCGATAAAAGATCCGGCATTTGTGAGCCTGCTTGAAAAGTACAATAATCTACAGCTTGACCGTCAGCAATTGCTGGTAAACAGTACAGAAAACAACCCGTCCGTAAGAACCCTGGATGCGCAGGCAGGTACTTTGCGTGAAGATTTGATCAAGAACCTGCAGTCTTACGCGCAGAGCTTAACTTTTAGCCGGCAAGACCTGACACGCCAGACTAACGAAGCCGCTACCAACATTAGCAATGTGCCAACGCAAGAGCGCGTGTATCTTGAATTTGCGCGCAAGCAAGGTGTAATGCAGAGTTTATATACTTATTTGTTGACGACAAGAGAACAAGCTGAAGTATCGAAATCAACTATATCTCCTGTCCGCATTGTGGATGCGCCGGAAGCTGATGAAATCCAGTATTTTCCTGATCCGTTGATTGTATTTATCGTAGCCATATTGTTGGGTTTAATTACGCCATCCATTACGCTTTTTGTAAAAGAATTGCTGAACACCAAAGTGATGGTGCCTGCTGATATTGAAGCGCTATCGGTGATTCCTGTTGTGTCGCAGATTTCGCGCAATAAAGGAAAGAAAACATTGGTAGTAAATGGAGAAACGCGCAGTGAAGTGGCTGAGCAATTCAGGCTGCTTCGTACCAACCTGCAATACCTGATGACCAATACGAATGAAAAAGTGATACTGGTAACATCAAGCATGGGCGGCGAAGGCAAAACATTTGTATCTATCAATTTCGCTTCTGTACTGGCTTTGGCTGGTAAAAAAGTTTTGCTGCTTGAAATGGATTTGCGCAAGCCAAAGCTGTCTTCTTCCTTAGGTCTTTCTAACGAAACAGGCGTAACCAATTATATCGTTTCTGATGTGTCGCTTCGCGATGTTATCAAGCCATCCGGCATCAATGATAATTGCTGGGTGCTAAGCAGCGGAAATATTCCACCGAATCCATCTGAACTTATTATTCATGATAAGGTTGAAAAATTATTTACCGAAGCAAAAGCTCAGTTTGATTACATCGTTGTTGATACGCCACCGGCAGGATTGGTAACTGATGCACAACTTATTTCTAAATTTACCGACCTCACATTGTTTGTGGTTAGGCAGAAGTTTACTTACAAACGCCAGATAAGCATGGCAGAAGAAATGGCTGCTAATAACCGTTTGAAAAAGATGTACATTGTATTGAATGATGTACGCAAACTGCCGGGCTACAACTACGGTGGCAACACGAAATACGAACGCGGTTATTACGGTTACGAACGTCCCTGGTATAAGAGAATCTTTGGAAAAAAGGAATCATACTCGTAACGATAAAGTAATGCGTTAGAAAGAGTTGTCTTGGCTTACAAGACAACTCTTTCTCTAATATCTTTTCGATAATTCTGCTGTATGAAAAAAGGGAATTGAGAAAATGTAAATGCGATTATGCCGGATAAGTGCACCGTAATTTATATAATGTCTGATGTAAGGTCGGGATCTACCCTGCTTGAAAATATTTTGTCTAAATCAGGCGAAACGGTTTCAGTAGGAGAGATGGCTTTATTGAAGGCGCACATTATGCGCACGGGTGCCGGCGCGCGCTGGAACTGGAATTGCTCTTGCGGTTTACCCCCGGTTGAATGCACGTTCTGGAAAAGCGCTTTGCAAAATATCTCCACTTCTTCGCCTCAGTTTAATACGGCTGTTCAATGGAATTACCGTTCCAAAAAGCTTTTTGCAGGCAGCCTGTTTTCTTCTTTTATTAAAAGCAAACTGGCTGAGTTAAATAAAAAGAAAATTAACCAGGATACGGTAACTACGAACAACCAATTATACCGGAATATCTTTCAGTCAACCGGGAAAAAATTCATAGTTGACTCATCGAAAGATCCGGTGCAGGCTTATCTTACTTATCTAAATAAGCCTTCTGATTTTGATGTCAAAATCATCAATCTAAAGCGTGATTTACGCGCCATTGCGGCATCGAAAAGCAAATGGAGTATAGCCAATCAGAAAAAACAAAAATCGCTGGGCAAGTGGCTGACCAATTCTTTGTTTTATAAAAAAGTTTGCGCGGTCGTTGCTCAATCCGCACAACCCGGAGATGTAATTTCTCTTTCTTATGAAGACCTTGCAAGGCATACACAGCAAGAGCTTGATGCCATCATTAAAGTTTGCGGACTGCAATGGTACAAAGCGCCTGATTATATGGTGGTAGAAGAAAATGAGCACACTATTGCCGGCACGCCGCAACGCTTTACCAAACGCCCCATTGCCTACGATGGCTCATGGAAATCTTTCTATAACAAAAAACCCCTGCTTTCTTTTTTTGGTAAACTAATGAACCGGGTATAAAGAATGGATAAGAAGAAAATTGTGAAATCAGGCTTATGGCAGTTGATGAATACCGCCGTCATCTTCATTTCGCAATTAGGCTATTATGCAGTGATGGCTCGCATCATCAACAATGCAAAAGCCGCCTTTGGTGTGCTGGCTCTTTTAAATGCCTGCACAAATTTTGGCAACGTAGTAGCCGAAGCCGGCATGGGCGACGCGCTGCTGCAACGCAAAGTGGTAGAGCCGGGACATAAAAATGCAGCGTTGTATTACAGCGTGGTTACAGCTACATTTTTTTATGTCATCTTATTTATTGCCGCTCCTTCTATTTCTCATTTTTTTGATGATCCGACGGATTTGATATTAGGCTTACGAGTTGTAGGCTTAAGTTTTATTTTATACTCGCTGGGTTCGCCATCAATCAACTTACTGCAGAAGGAATTTCGGTTTAAAAAAATATTCTTCAGCGATAGTTTAAGCTTATTAGCTTCCAACATATTCGGTATTTATCTCGCGTGGCGGGGCATGGGAGTTATGTCGTTGGTGTATTCCACTCTGTTTTATAATATCGCAAAGCTTATTATGCTTTGGATTATGGAGCCTTTGCCATTAAATGCAGGAGCGACTCTGCGCCATTGGAAAGATTTATTTAATTACGGTCTTATCCTTACATTCATCCGGATTACCAATTATGTAAACACATCCGGTATCAACTTCCTCATTGGGAAACTGGTGCCGATAGGTGCACTTGGTATTTTTGAGCGCTCTACACGCACGGTAAACTTACCCGGCAGGTATATGGGAGATATTGTTCAGAAAATATCCCTGCCCGCGATGATAAAAATTGAAACGGATGACGAGCTGTTTATCATGTATTATAAAACTCTGTCGTTACTGCATTCCATGCTGGTACCGGTATCAGTTTTCTTTGCAGTGTTCAGCAAATCGCTGGTGCTGATTTTATTGGGACCAAAATGGCTCGACGCGGTCATCCCGCTTCACTTTATGTTTCTTGCTTTACCGTTCCAGATAGAAGGCAGGCTGGCGGATGGCGTGATGCGCGTAAAAGGATTACTGGTAAACAATTTGAAGCGAAAAATACTTTCCATGTTCATCATGTTTGCCAGTATTTACGCGGGTAGTTTTTACAAAGCGCCATTACAAGGCATTGCAGTAGGAATGTTGTTCTCCGCCATCACCAATTATTATATAATGATCATTACGTTGCGGAAGAATGTATTTCCAAAGGATTGGAAAAAATTATTGCTGCGTCCGTTCTTTAACGGCGTGCCGCTTACGTTATATCTTGTTCTGCCTTCGCTTGCATTATTCTATGCCTGCATGTTCATAACAGGCAATGATAATGTTCTGTCTTTCCTCGTTACGGCAGGTATCGTGGGTGGATTTTTAAGCTATGCATTTTTGAAAAAACCAAAGATGCTGGGTAAAGATTTCGCACCCATTCATGCTGTGTTAATGGAAGTTGCCAACAAGAAAAAGAATAGAAAACGGAAGCAACAGGCAATCGAAACTATTACACCTTCAGAAGGCGATATCAGCGTAACTTCTGCTGCCACAGAACCCGATAATAAAATCACTCAATAATAATATTGTATGTTTAGCTGGCTCAAGGCACCTATCAAAATGTTAAACAGCTTTCTGCTCTTGTCAGCGCTGGCGGTTTCTCTGTACATGAACGATTCTACATACATTCTGATCGTTTTGTTGCCGATCGTAATTATGGATCGTTCGTTTCTCATTCCATTGCTTTTTACCATTCCGGTAGTAGAAGGTGTGTATGCAACCGACACAACATCATCAAATTCAGAAACCGTCGCTATTGCGATGCTGGTGCCTGTTTTGGCGTACGACCTGATAAAGCGAAACAAGCAAATGGTTCCGTTTAAGGTAACGGCTTTGTATATCATTTTTATCATCATGGCATTTGTGGGGTTTATCGTTTATAAACGCCATCCCGAAATCAGTAAAGCCATCTCTATACCTATGCACGCGCCTTATGTGCCGGTATTAGGTAAGGTATTGGCTAAAATTTTAAAAATTACTTTCTTCTGGATTTATGTAAAGCTGCTCATCAACTATGGCAAAGAATACATTTATGAAGCCCTGAAATTATTCCGGGCGCTATCACCTTATATTATTCTTGTTATTGCCGGCTATACATTGTTGTTTGGAACCGTATCTCAAAAGTTTGGCGGCGTTATTCACTTTGGTTCGGCATCGCATGGCGATTTTACAGCCTCGCTTGATGCCCTTTGTGTATTCCTCTACCTGGCTTTGTTTGAGCGAAGCAACCGTTATTTCGAGAAGTTTATGGCAATCGCGGCAATTGCAGCACTGCTGTATCTCATTATGCAAATGGGCTCGCGCAATGGCTTGCTGAGCTTTGGTTTTGTAACGGTACTGGGTGTATTCCTGGTAATGCGCAACCGAAGCTGGACATTCCAGTTTATCATTGTTGCCGGCGCCTTTGTTGTTGGCGTTACGGCGCTATATTTCTTCCAGGATTCGCCCACTATACAACGCTTTATTTATGAAATGACAGAAGATAGTGGCGGAGAACGTGTCGATTACTGGGCGGCAGGCGGTATGGCTGTGAAAGATGCGCCCATACTCGGGCAAGGTGGCGATGAAACGGCCTCGCTATATTCCGTAGGTAAATATTCGCCCAATGTGGAAGACCACGTTATGCACAATACCTTTTTGGAAGTGGCGGTGGAATACGGGCTTCTCGGGCTTACCTTCTACCTCATTTTTGTGTATACGATTATCAGGTGGGGATATTTTCAGGTGATGTATGCCATTAAAAGCAACGACCTGATTTTAGGTACGCCTGCCATTGCTTACACGGTTTCCATCATGGCGGGCATGTTCATCAGTCGTGTGTGGGATACAACGCTCTGGTATTACCTCGGTATCGTTTTCGCCATTGGTATTTTGTGGCTGGAACCTTTGAAAAAGAAGAATAAATATTTTGTGAGAAGCGGGCGTCCCAAATTATCTTCTCAGCTTGCCGCTACTTAAGACAGTTCTATAGTACCAAACCGCTGAAATTGCAGACTTAATCTGGTTGTGTCAGAAAAGGGATGATAATGATTTGGGCGTGTTTTGCCGCGGCGCGTTGGGCTTTTCGCTGCAAAGCCGGGGCGTCAATAGCGCCATCCGCCGCGGCGGCTGTAGCTCCATCAACTATCAACTACCTGCCACCAACTATTTCCCTGCCTGCCGCTTTGCGAGCTTTCCGCTTCAACGGTGAAGCACTTATTAGACCATAAAATTAATGTTAGCGGCAACCGTAGTGAGAACCTTCAAACAATCAGACAATGGCTAACTTTATTCAATTTGTGAACAAATTTTCAAAACTTGACAAAGAAGTAACTGACGAGTTATTGAATAAATTAAGAACTACAACAATAGAAAAGGGCAAATATTTATTAAAAACCGGAGAGCAATGCAGAAAAATATTCTTCATAAACAAAGGACTTGCAAAAACATACTTTAACAGAGAAGAAAAAGAATTTATTATGAGGTTCTTTCCGGAAAATTCAATGTTTACAGTTCTTGATAGTTATATCCAACAAACACCGTCAAGTTATATGGTTTTGGCTTTGGAAAAAACTACCATCACTTATATCAATCAATTAGACCTGGACGAACTTTGTAAAAAATATCATTCTATTGAAACTTTTTTTAGAAAATTAATCTCATTTGCTGCACTAAATATGATGAAACGGATAAGCGAAATGCTTGAAGAAAATGCTACGGAACGATATAATCATTTCGTGAAAGAAAATAATCAACTCCTTCAAAGAATAAGCCTTGGTGACATAGCAAATTATCTTGGCATTACACAAGTGTCGTTAAGTAGAATCAGAGCTAAGAAATAATTTTTTATCATTTGTAAAAAGAATTTAAAACTGTTCATCTGAGTTTTGCATTAAAAAATTATCAGAAATGCAAACATCACGACAGACTCAAATCGTCAGCTTAGTAATAGCAACATTTTTTTGCATTATTGCTCCGACAATTGGATATATTAAAATAGGACTTCCGCCAGTGATTATTGTTGGCGGTTCAGCAGTAATAGGTTTTTTCTTTTGGTATTTTACTTATCTCAAAAATCCAACTGACCCTAAAATCATCTTACCGCTATTTATTTTGACAGTTGCTTGTTTACAAATTCATATTGTGGAAGAATATTTAACAGGTTTTGGTCCTGCAATGAGCCGACTATTTAATATTCCCTGGACTGAGAAAAGCTTTCTTATAGTTTTTGCTCTTGTTGGTCCAATCATCTATACACTTACAACTCTTGGGTTATACTACAGAACTCCAATTGCAGGTTTTATTGCCTGGTTTATTTTTATTGGTCCCGGTATAATGGAATTTACTCACTTTATATTTCCACTTTTACAACCTCATATTGAGCCGGCAACTCTAAATACTATAACACAAAATATTAATGGTACAGAAATTTCTAATATGCCGAACTACTATTATAAAACAACGGGTTATTATTACTTTGCAGGTATGTGGACAGCAATATTGCCAATGATACCAGGAATTTATGCAATTTATCGATTAACAAAAGAACACAGATACCACTCAAAAAGTGCAAGATTGATTATAAAAAAAAATGGCAGCCGCTAACATAAGTTTTGCAATAGTGAGGCTTGACGAACAAAGGCTAACCTACAGTTTTCTAATTTGGATTTAGTATAAGGCTGGGCTTACAGAAGTCTGTTGCCCAATCATCGCAAAGCCTTGAACGATAAACGAAACAATCCCTCACGCACCGCCGCATGTTGTAAACGCTCATTTTTGGCATCATATATTTAATAATACAGTCTTTAATTTTTATTGAAAAACTTTATAATCCTGTAACGAACATGTAGTGATTTCTGTAACAACGATGGATCTCATTTATAAATCGCCACTTCAAGCAATCCCTCATTATCCTTCACCGCGCGGTACATGCCTTCGCTGTTAAAAAGCAATGCTGCATTGCCTTTCGCATCCACGCCTATCATGCCGCCTTCGCCTTCTAATTTTACCAGCTTATCATTCACCACTACATCCATCGCTTCCTGCAAAGTCATCGCTTTATATTCCATTAAACAACTTACATCGTAAGCTGCTACGCTGCGGATAAATATTTCACCATGACCCGTACAACTAATGGCGCAGGTAGTATTGTTAGCATACGTGCCGCTGCCAATGACAGGACTATCGCCAATACGACCATATTTTTTATTCGTCATGCCACCGGTGCTTGTGGCGGCAGCAATGTTGCCATTTACATCGCAGGCAACGGCGCCTACGGTTCCAAATTTTTTATCCCGCATCAATTCTTCTAATTGCTGGTGGGTATGGTCTAATGAATAATTGTCCGAGTCGCGTAAGGCTTTCCACTGGTCGTAGCGAAACTGCGAAAAAAAGTATTCATCTGCTTCCAGCTTTATCCCTTGTTTGATGGCAAAATCATTTGCACCTTTTCCACTTAAAAATACATGGTTGCTATGCAGCATCACTTCCGCGGCAAGCTCTATCGGGTTGCGCACACTACGCACGCCAGCCACGGCACCAGCCGCCAGGTTGCTGCCATCCATAATGGCGGCGTCCATTTCCTGCACACCTTTTTTAGTAAATACAGAACCACGACCGGCATTGAACAGTACGTTATCTTCCATTATTACGATGGCTGCTTTAACGGCATTTATGGCTAACCCGCCTTCTTCCAGCACGGCATAGCCTGCATTCAAAGCTGCTTCCAATCCCTTTAAATAGGCTTCTTCCAGTTGCGGCGTCATATCCTGTTTTAAAATGGTGCCGGCTCCGCCATGTATGGCTATCGTGAATTTGCTCATGTAAATTTTTTAATAGGAAAACATGCCGGAATATAACACTGCTGATTCGTAACCGAAGTTTTGTTTCGTAAAAATGACTTTTCGGAAAGCCATTTTTTAAGCTTCCATTTCTGATTCAGAAGCTTATGCTTTTACTTACTCAGGTGCATGCTCCGTTCCTTATACAGCGTACGGAAATACGGATCGCGAAGGTCTTTTATAAAACGTATGGCCTCGCCCGTGCTCTTCATTTCAGGTCCCAGCTCTTTATTTACGTTCGGAAATTTATTGAAAGAAAAAACCGGCTCTTTTATGGCAAAACCTTCCAGCTTTTTTTCAATGGTAAAGTCTTTCAGTTTCGCTGCGCCAAGCATCACTTTGGTAGCGATGTTCAGGTAAGGAATCTGGTAAGCTTTGGCAATGAAAGGCGTGGTGCGACTGGCGCGCGGGTTGGCTTCTATCACGAATACGTTGCCGTCTTTAATGGCAAACTGAATGTTGATTAACCCGCAGATATTTAAGGCGCGCGCTATCTTTTCCGCATAATATTCCATAGTGGTAATCACAAGCGGCGTCAGGTTGAAAGCCGGCAACACTGCGTTGCTGTCGCCACTGTGAATGCCTGCCGGTTCAATGTGTTCCATCACGCCCATTACATGAAAATCTTCACCATCGAAAATGGCATCTATTTCCGCTTCCTGGCACCTGTCAAGGAAGTGATCAATAAGGATTTTATTGTTGGGAATGTGTTTTAATAAACTTACCACTGCCTTTTCCACTTCTTCATCGTTAATCACAATTCTCATACGCTGTCCGCCTAATACGTAGCTCGGGCGAACCAGAACAGGATAGCCAACTTTATTGGCTACTTCAATGGCTTCATCGGCAGTGTAAGCTGTGCCATATTGCGGGTAAGGAATGTCTAACTCTTTCAGCATATCGCTGAAGCGGCCGCGGTCTTCGGCAATGTCCATGTTGTCGAAAGAAGTGCCGATGATTTTAATGCCTTTTTCGGTTAGCCTCTTTGCCAGTTTTAGCGCCGTTTGACCACCCAACTGCACAATAACACCTACGGGTTTTTCCAGTTCGATAATCTCCCATAAATGCTCCCAGTACACCGGTTCGAAATACAGCTTGTCTGCCATATCAAAATCAGTAGACACCGTTTCGGGATTGCAGTTGATCATAATGGATTCGTAGCCACATTCTTTAATGGCTAATAAACCATGCACGCAGCAATAATCGAATTCGATACCCTGACCAATACGGTTAGGACCGCTGCCCAATACAATGATTTTCTTTTTATCGGATGGAATGGATTCGTTGAAGGAAATCGTGTTGCTCATTGATAGAAAATTGCGCAAAAATAAGGGTTCTGTCACTACGCGTGCAGCTATAAAATTGCTCTGCCTTGTCTTATTAACATTCTGCTGAAAAGATGTTTGATCGCGCGGTTTAAAAAATGATGGAAGGTTTCTACCGGCACCGAAAAACCGCGTATCTTACCCTCCCGATAATTAGATATGCTTGCTACGCAAAAAATGATACGGTTTACAGTTTTAATCGGCATTTTGCTGTCATGGCTGTCGCCAAAGGCTCAGCCGCCTAATACGGATGTGCGCGCCCGGCATATCACTTATGTTCCTTTTACACTACTTACGGGCGGCGTGGTTATCGTTCGGGCTTTATTAGACAATTATCCCGATACGCTAAACTTTGTGCTGGATACCGGCAGCGGCGGCATCTCTCTTGATTCGGCTACCTGTCACGACCTGAAAGTGCGAAAGGAAAAAAGCAATATCCTTATAAAAGGCATTGCCGGCGTGCGCGCTGTTGAATTTGCGTATAATCATACGCTGAAGCTGCCGGGTGTTGAGGTAAAAAATCTTGATTTCCACATTAACGATTATGATATTCTGACAAGTGTATACGGCATCAAGATAGACGGCATCATCGGGTATAGTTTCCTGCATCGTTACATGGTTATTATCGACTACGAAAAGCAAAGACTGGATATATGGTCGAATGGTTCCTTCCGGTATCCGCGCGGCGGTTATACGCTTCATCCGCGGTTCAGCACATTGCCTGTACAGCCTGTAAGTCTGAAAGAAAGAAAGCGCAATATCAACAGCAATTTTTATTTTGATACGGGCGCTGGTTTGTGCTTCCTGATGTCTGATAACTTTGCCGGCGACAGTTCTGTATTTAATAGCAGTAAGAAGCTGTATCCTACGCTGGCGCAAGGTTTGGGCGGTAAAGCCAATATGCAGGTCACTACGCTTCACCAGGTTAAAATTGGTCCCTACCGGTTTCGCGATGTGCCTACTTATGTGTTTGACGACCCTTACAATGCAACTTCGTATCCGCAGGTAAGCGGTCTTATCGGCAACGATTTGATGCGCCGCTTCACCGTAATCCTAAACTATGCAAAGAGTGAAATTTTTATCAAGCCAAACAGCTTTTACCGCGATTCGTTTGATTATTCTTATACAGGTCTGGGTATTTATTTGGTAGATAAAAAAATAACCATCCTCGACATCATGAAAAACTCGCCTGCCGAAAGAGCCGGGCTACAGATTGGAGATGTAGTTATAGCTATCAACCGAAATTTTACCAACAATATACAAACCTATAAAACCATGCTGCAGGCAGAAAACAGCTTGCAAACGCTTCTCATCAGCCGCGAAAGTGTGGGACTGCTTACCTTTCTACTGCGCGTAAATAGCATTCGCTGACAAAGGCGCACCATTTTTGCTACCACCATCTTGCTCTATCTTACACCGGCACTAAACAGTTTGATTAACACAATAGGTTTTGCAAATCATCAACACAACAAATACTGCAAACGACAGGCAAAGCATTGCAAATACGTCGGCTGCATCCATTGATAATCTTCGCCGCAATGGCTTATTAAAAATTGTTTTGCCGGGCAATCAACTTGACTTTGCCAAAGGCAATACAATACCACTTTTGCAATTATTGAAATCCGTTGGCAGAACTGATTTATCGACCGGAAGAATTTATGAAGGACATGTAAATGCTTTGCTGATGATTCATTTGTATGGCAACGAAGAACAAAAGAAGCGCTGGCATGCCGATGCGGAAAACGGGCGCCTGTTTGGTGTGTGGAATACGGAAGGCGCAAACGGTGTGCAATGGCATTTGCAGAATGACAATCGCTTCTCTGCCAGCGGGCAAAAGACCTTTGGCTCCGGCGCAGGTTTGGTAAGCCGTGCACTCGTTACCGGGCGTGTAATGAATGATGATAAAAAGGGTTGGCAGATGGCTATCATTAACACAGATGCCTTGCCCGGAAACAGCATTGATTACAATTCCTGGCACCCGATGGGCATGCAATCGTCATTAAGTTATACAGTCAGTTTTTCAGGCTATGGCAGCAGTTGCAATGACTGGCTGGCATCTGCTGATGTATATTACAAACAACCGTATTTTGGTGGTGGCGCCATTCGCTTTTGCGCGGTACAGTTGGGTGGTGCGGAAGCCTTGTTCAACGAAATAGTGCAATATTTAAAAAGCCTCGGGCGAACGGATGATGTGTATCAAAATATCCGCCTTGGCGAGATGGCAATGGAAATAACATCGGGCGATAACTGGCTGCGGCAAGCGGCACAACGTTGGGATTCCCGGGTAAGTGACGAAACAAAAAGCGCAGGGCTTGTGGCTTTTATTAATTTAGCCCGCACCGCTATTGAGCGCATTTGTTTGCGGGTGATTGAGCTGAGCGCCAAATGCGTAGGTGCACGCGGGCTGATGCAACCTTACAGGATGGAAAGCATCCTGCGCGACCTACAGTTCTATCTTCGCCAGCCGGCGCCGGATGCGGTGCTGAACAGCGCTGCACAATATGTGATACAATCCAACCGGACAATAGAAAGAATTTGGAATGACGACGAGACTATTAACTGAGGCAGCAACCGAATTACAGCGATCGGAATTTGATTCGGTTCACAGTTGCCTTGTGCTCGCGCCGCACCCCGATGATGAATCGCTTGGCTGCGGCGGGTTAATTGCTATGCTGCGCAACGGTGGCAAAGATGTATTTGTGATGTTCATCACCGACGGTAGTTCATCGCATCCTAATTCAAAGCGTTATCCTGCCGCGGCGTTGGCTGCCTTGCGCAGGAGCGAAGCCATAGCTGCGCTGTATGTATTAGGTGTACCGGAAGACGCCATTTTTTTCTTTGCCAAAAAAGACGGCGCGCTGCCCGCTGAAGGCGAAGAGAAATTTGAGCACAACGCCAATCAGCTTCAGTTATTAATAACTCTGTTGCAGCCCGACCTTGTGCTGGTGCCATATGAAAAAGACCCGCACCGCGACCACCGCGCTACCTGGCAAATGCTGTTTCACGCAAACCGCCGGATCAATGCTGAATACCGCACACTTGAATATATGGTGTGGTTGATGGTGCGGGGTGAAAATGAAGATATGCCTGATGCGGCTGCCTTACGTTATCTTACCATCATTGATTATAAAGCGCAGAAAATGGAAGCGATACAGGAGCATTTATCGCAAACCACGGGGCTGATAGACGATGACCCGAAAGGTTTTACTATATCTGCTGACATGCTCAGCCTGTTTGATACCGATAAAGAATATTATATAGACAGAAACTTATGAAGCCAACATTGACACCGGAATATTTTGAAGATGTTTACCGCAATAACGAAGACCCATGGGACTTTGAAAAAAGCGAGTATGAGAAAGCGAAATATGAAGCTACTATTCGCGCACTGCGAAAGCCTATGTATGAAAATGCATTAGAGCTTGGCTGCTCTATTGGTGTGCTTACAGCAATGCTGGCGCCGCATTGCAAGAAATTGTTATCTACAGATATTAATGAAACAGCTTTGCAGAAGGCACGTCATCGATTGCAAAGCGCAACCAATGTGCGTTTTGAAAAAGCGGCAATACCCAACGATTATCCAAACGATACTTTCGACCTTGTGGTGATGAGCGAAGTGGGTTATTATTTATCGAAGGAAGACCTCGCCAGGGCGAAAGAAAAAATCATCAGTAGTCTGCAGCCCGAAGGCGATTTGATACTGGTACACTGGACGCCTTTCGTGCCCGACTATCCATTAACCGGCGATGAAGTACACAAATTATTTTTACAGCCTGGTTCAAGGCTGCAACACGTAAAAGGGAGCCGCGATGAGAAGTACCGGATGGATGTGTTCAGGAAAATATAAATTCTACGCTGACAGCCTGTTTTCCTCCTTCAAATACTTTCGCAGCTCGCGGATGGCATGAATAATATCAACCGGCTTTTGTTTCTGCTTCCAACTGCCCGTGTACATGGCGGTTTCCACCTTTTCCCAACACTCTCCAAAGTAAGCGCAGCGGTTCATTTCTTTTATTAAAAAGAAGCGCGGTACGCCACTCGCCAGTTCTATCTGCGCCAGCAAAGCACTAAACAAAAATCTGGCGCCACGCTGTTGCCAGGCTGTGCGCAACTGCCGTTTGATGCGATATTTTTCCAACAGGGTTGCTACTGACTCTACATACAGAGTGATATTGTTTTTCTGCATACTGCCAAGGTGCGCCAGGTGCACTGACAAGCCTGCCCTCACCTTACCTTGTGTGCGCGAGGAAGTGTACACTTTTACAGCCGACGATTTTTTTATTCTTGCATCTACGCGGTATAAAGCGCGGCTAAAAGCTTCGTCTTCCAAAAAAGGAATGACAGGCAAACGACCCGCCCGCTGGTAGGCGGAGCAACGTACGGCAAGCGACGCGCCGAAGCACTGGAAATGAGAGGTCTTTGCGCAGCTTTCTTCTCCGTTTATCATTGCTTCCGCACGGGCTGCCAGGCACCGGTAGGCAGTATCGAGCAGGTAGTAGTGCCTGCCTTCCGCTTTAGCGTTGCGGGCAAGTATGCGACCACCCACTGCATCATAACCCAAGCTCATTTCACGTATAGTGCCGCTTATCCAGCGTGCATCCACTTCTGTATCGCTATCCGTCGAAAGTATCAGTCCGTCGTTCCCGTTTTGTGTGTGGCGGCGAAAGGCTTCATCCATCAGCAAGCGGCGCACGGTGCCAATGTGCGCATCCATTTTACCAAGTATTATATCGGCTATATACAGGCGGAAACCGGGGTATTGTTGTTGATATTCTTTGGCGAGGCTGTAAGTATCATCGCTGCAATTATTTGTCAGCAGCAATACCTCGTACACATTATGCGAAAGGGGCTGCCCATCAGTATTGTATTGATTGCGCAGCGCTTCGAGTGTGCTTATAATGTGAGCGCTTTCATCTTTGGCAGGCACAATAACAGACGCTTGCATTGTTGGCAACGGCGGCTGGGGAAACAAGATGCCAAAAGAAGAAACGGACACAGGCAACGGGTGAATGGCATGCCTGCTTTTAAGCATTGTGGAGTGTCGCTTTTTTCGTCCGGCAAGGCTGAAGGCATTGATGTCTTTCATAATGGTGACGGTGTGGAATTTTTTCTGTTTGCAAACCAAATACAAGCCTTTGGCGCGAATAGAGTGCCATACAATTACATAGTGAAAAATTTTGTGGGGAAATGAAAATAGGTTGTGGCAAAAAAGGTAGTGGCAGCATTGATACAAGATACTTTTGCGTGACTTTTCAGAAGCCTTTCTGTATTTCAAATTGTCAACTTCCCAAGTGCGTATATAACCGATTTGTAAGTTTTCGTTCTTGCCAATTTGCTTGTCAACAAAACACTTTGTCAAGTTGAAGTCTTGTAGTGTTAAGATGTCATAAACAGGTTGTTTTAAAGAGTCTGGTAAATAATTAAGTGTATCAAGAAGTGGTCTGGCTTCAATGCCCTTAGGCAAAATGTCTGAAAAGTTTTTTTGCTGACTAAGTAAAGGATCCGTCGCTAAATATGATAATAATATAGTTGTAAGAAATCGGAAGCTCATGTACAGTTTCGTACATTAGATGTAAGTGTTTTGATTTTCCACACTTGAAAAGCTATGACTATATAATAACAAAGGAAGCTGTTCGTCAATTTCTTCTTTTGTTAGAGACTTTACCAACCGAAATATTATTTTTATTAGGCTGTTTGATAGGACACCAACCAGTCCAACAACAAATTCTGATTTAAAAATACACTCTTTCAACACCAGGCACTTAAACATCCTTCAAAATGCTAAAGGTATCAATGCATATAACGTTCTCTAAGCTTTGGAACGGAATAACAGCACCACGCTTTTTTACTAACATGCAACCCTTATTTTTGACACATGAAAATAACGGTAGCAGCTATATTTTTTTGTGTAATGATAGCAGGCGTGTTTAGCGCAGCGAATGCGCAAAACGGGAATAACAGAAGCAAAGATTCATCCGGCAATCCCGTTTTCCCCGGCTGGTATGCCGACCCGGAAGGCATCATCTACAACAATCAATACTGGATCTTCCCAACCTACTCTGCCCCGTATGAAGAGCAGGTGTTTTTAGATGCATTTTCTTCACCCGATCTTGTAAACTGGACAAAGCATCACGCGGTGGTAGATACGTCTGCTGTAAAGTGGGCGCACAAAGCAATTTGGGCGCCTGCCGTGCTGGAAAAAGAGGGAAAATATTACCTGTTTTTTGGTGCTAATGATATGCACCAGGGTGAAGAAGGCGGCATTGGTGTAACGGTGGCTGACAAACCCGAAGGTCCATACAAAGACATACTGGGCAAGGCTTTGATAGATACCGTTGTAAACGGCGCACAACCTATTGACCAGTTTGTATTTCACGATAAAGATGGAAGTTATTATATGATATACGGCGGCTGGGGACACTGCAATATGGTGAAACTGAAAGATGATTTTACCGGCATTGAAGCCTTACCAGATGGTACGATGTATAAAGAGATAACGCCGCAGGGTTATGTGGAAGGCCCGTATATGTTTTTGAAAGATGGCAAGTACTATTTTATGTGGAGCGAAGGCGGCTGGACAGGGCCCAACTATAAGGTTGCGTATGCTATTGCCGATTCGCCCTTCGGTCCGTTTAAGCGCATTGCCACCGTGCTGCAGTCAGACCCAAAAGTTGCCACCGGCGCCGGGCATCATTCTGTTATTCACGATGCGAAAAGCAACAAGTATTATATTGTTTATCATCGCCGCCCGCTGGGCGAAACCGACGGCAATCACCGTGTAACTTGTATTGATGAAATGCGCTTTGATAAAAAGGGTTTTATACAGCCGGTTACCATCACGTTTGGTGGTGTTAAAGCGCATGAGGTAGGAGGGAAGTAGCCACTTACGACTGGTGCTGTTTGATGACGCCCGTAAGCATTTGCGCAGGCACCACGCCACTTTGCCGCCACTTCATTTGCCCTTGCTTAAATAAGATAAGTGTTGGCACGCCTTGTATTCCGTATGCCTTTGCTGCCTGCGGATTTTTGTCTATATCAATCTTGATAATAGTAACCTCATCGCCAAACGAATCCTTTACTTGTTTCAATATCGGAGCCATCGTCTTGCATGGTCCGCACCACTCAGCGAAGAAGTCTACCAATACCGGTTTTTCTGAATTGATGACTTGTTGAAAGTTGCTCATTGTGTATTCTTTTGTTCGTTGTTTTCTTTATAAAAATCATGCTAAGAAGTTTACGAAGGATGGTGATAAAAGAGTGAGTAAGGAAATAAAAACGCGGAACTCTGCCTTTATATCTTTAAGAGAGAAACAACGTTATATCTATCCTGCAAACCATGAAAACCATTACAAAAGAAGCCATTGAATTGTTTGTCAAAAGCCAGAAATTGGCATTGAAAGCCTCGCAGTTAAAACTATGTGTGCCTTTCATCAATCGTATGTATAGAAAGATGAAAGCCGGTATATATTTTTCGCCGGTAAAAACCGATGGCGATATATTGTGTGATGGACATCATCGTTATATCGCTTCCTTTTTGTTTGGTAAACAAATAGAAACCGTTCCTTCTATTGCTTCTCCTTCAGCAAAAGTTGTAGTGTGGATTAAAGTTGTTTTTGAAGAGGAAGAATGGAAACAGAAACCAAAATTAAAATGCTGAATGAACAGGATACATTGGTTAATGGCATTGCGTTGCAAGACCTGCTTGAATTACTTCGGTAAAGCTAATTTTTATAAAGATGAGTTTGTATATTTTCCTGGATATTGATGGTGTAATGGTTCCTGCAAAAGGATGGAAAGCGCCTGAACTGATGACGTATGGTTTTCTTAACTTCAGTGCAAAAGCGGTGGCAGCGTTACATACTTTGCTTGCGCCTGATGCCGTTATTATACTTACCACATCTCACAAATAAAGCTTCATTTTACTTCAATGGAAAAATATTTTCAGGCGAAGAGGCATTGCAGGTGTTGCAATACAATCGCTTCCCCATAATACAGCCAGCCTAACCCGTAAAGATGAAATACTAAACTGGTTTGCAGCCAATGGCGCACCGGATGATTTTATAATAATAAATGATGATACGCGCTTGAATGATCTTCCCGGCAACCTGAAACAAAAGCTTGTTTTGACAAGTTCATATATTGGTTTAACAGAAGAAAGCCTGGCAAAAATAAACCTGCTACAGGGTTGAGTAAATGAATACATACAGCCCGAAAGAACTCAACATTTTTGCCCAATAATTGTTGTTTGTTCTTTAAAAATACCTGTCGATACTAATACCGAAAGTGGTCAATAAATTCTCTCGTTTCGTTCGGTTGATACGATTGTAATTGAGGCTCGCTGTGAGGCTGAGCCACTGCCGTAGTTTTACTGACACCGTGTTGTTCAGATTCAGAATATAATCGTTAATAGAGATGATGGATGGCTGCACAAAATTGGTTCCGTTGAAGCTAACAATGTCTTTAATAACGAACTTATACTTCACCCGTAACGAATTGCGCACCGTGCTGTACACATCCTGCCCGAGCGAGGCGTCGACCAGGTTATTGGCTTCATACAGGAAGCCATCACTAATGCTCAATTGCATTTTGGGAGAGTCAAGAATCGTGAAGCCAACGCCGCCGCCAGCCTGCACTTTATAATTAATTTTGAGAGAATAACTGCTTTGATAATTTGCCAGCGCCCACTCGTAAAGGGCAGATTTTCCCTTGCCAAAATCGAGGTTGGCCGAGGTAAAGAAATCATTGTTGGTAAGCAGTTTGTTTTGCTGACCATAGATATAATTTGCGGAGCTGTTGAAGGCAATCTTCGGCTGGCTGATATCATAATTAACGCCTGTATTCAGTAAGTACGCATGAGCCGCTTCGGTTTTGTTAAGCGAGCCGGTGCCAAGAAAGCGGAAGCGGTAATGCGTGCTGTCATTGAATTGCGCAAATACATCAGCAGTAATGAATAAAGAAAAAAAGAGAGCAGTGATTTTCAGCATGCTGCAAAGGTCTTATAAAATGAGTAAACACTTAGTAACGGCAATCGAAAGAACAACGAGGGTAAAAGATGTGAAACGGCTGTATCTTTCGCACAAACTCCTGCACATGAAAAGAAAGAACGAAGGGTTTTTACTGCTGCTTGTTCTTCTCAGGATCATCATTCCTTACCTGTTACAAAATGGCATGTACGAGCCGCACCGCGATGAGTTTTTATACCTCGCAGAAGGCAATCATCCCGCCGCTGGTTTTATGGAAGTGCCGCCGCTGCTTAGTTGGTTTGCGTGGCTTACGCACCAGCTTGGTGATGGCATGTTTTGGATAAAACTATGGCCTTCCCTGTTTGGTGCCGCTACATTGTACGTGATGGGCAGACTGGTATTATTGCTTGGCGGCGGGCGGTTTGCCTTGTTGCTTCTTTTCCTGTCTTTCGTGTTTAATGTGTATCTGCGCGTGTTCTTTTTATTTCAGCCAAACCCACCCGAAATATTCTTTTGGACGATGATTGTGTTCAGTACAATTCGTTATGTACAGACAAACAAAAGCGGCTGGCTGTACCTGTTTGGCGTATGCGTTGGGTTTGGTATGCTCAGTAAATATTCAGTGTTGTTTTATACAGTAAGTGTACTATGTGGTTTTTTGTTAACGAGGCATCGAAGTGTATTTGGCAAGATGCATTTCTGGCTGGCTTGCGGGGTAGGGTTCGTAATCTTTTTGCCCAATTTATATTGGCAATACACACATCATTTCCCGGTTGTGTACCACATGAATGAGTTGCGGGAAACACAATTGCAATATATAAGCCCTATGCAATTTTTAGCCGGTCAGATACTGATGTTTCTTCCATGCTTTTTTATCTGGCTGTGTGGGTTGTATAATGTTTTGTTTTCGCGCAGCAATAAGCTTTACCGCTTTGTTGGCTTTGCTTATATTTTCGTCATTCTCATTTTGCTGGCAGGTCATGGAAAAAACTATTATGCATTGGGCGCTTATCCTGTATTGCTGGCTTTTGGATCTTATCACCTGGAGAAGTTTACGGCAGTAAAACGGAAAGCGTTGCGGTATGCTTTGGTGATAGTTCCAATAATAATTGGTATTTGGTTTTTGCCAATGGGTTTGCCAATCGCTGCGCCAGGCAAATTGGCAGGTTTATATAAACGATGGGGACTCGATAAAACCGGCGCTTTAAAATGGGAAGACCTTGCGGAACATCCTTTACCACAAGATTTTGCTGACATGCTGGGCTGGGAAGAAATGACGAAAAAAGTAGCAGCGGCTTATCATTCTTTAACGCCGGAAGAGAAAAAGAATGCTGTTATCTTTTGCAATAACTATGGCATGGCTGGCGCCGTTAATTTTTATGGTAAAAAATACAAACTGCCGGAAGCTTACAGCGACAACGCTTCCTTTCTTTACTGGATACCTGATAGTATAAAAATGCAAAACCTGATATTGGTTTGTACCGACTCTGATGAACTGCAGCAGCCTTATGTAAAGAACTTTAGAGAAGTTTATTTTTCAGACAGCGTTACGAATCCGTTTGCAAGAGAATATGGCGATTATATAGCTGTAGAAAAAGGTGCAAATGATTCATTCCAGATTTTTTTTCGGGAGAAGCTCCAGAAGGATAAGGAGAAGCTGGAAGGGAAGAAGTGAGTGGTTGGCAGATGACAGATGGTAGTTTGTAGTTCATAGCGAGGACTTTGTTTTATCATCTTACAATCATTAAGAAAATTTTTGTGAACCGTTGTGTTCTTTTTTGTCTTCGTGGCTACAAAAGTTTATTCATTGTATAGAACGCTGATGTGTGATTTCATTGTCTCTTACTTAAAAGAGACAATGAAACAAATATTTGATTGCAAGGGACGATAGAGAAGAGAGACAGACGATGGTTACATAAAGAAAAAACACTTACATCATCGGCGTGTGATGTTGTGTGATAAAGAATAAAAAGAAAAGCCTGCAAACGTTAGAGTTTGCAGGCTTCATTATGGTTCGTTGAGTAAGTAATTACAGATTGCGAATCCAGATGTTGCGGAAGCTTAACGGTTCGCTTTTGTCGCCGTGCGCCTGTAGCTTGATCGGCTCTGCGCCATGTGCGTGGCGATAAGCCGGCGTGCCAATGTATTGCGTAGGTCCTTTAAGCTCGGTGTGGTTTTGAACCAACACGCCATTGTGAAACACGGTTACATAAGCCGGTGTTTTTACAGAGCTGTCTGTATTAAAGTGCGGTGCCGTCCAGATAACGTCGTAGGTCTGCCACACATCATCCGGCTTGCAGGCATTTGCCAGCGGCGGCGTTTGTTTATACACCGAGCCGGCTTGTCCGTTTACATATGTTGTATTGTTGTAGTTGTCGAGTATTTGTAACTCATAACCATCGTCGCCAGGGCCGGTAGAAGCTAAAAATAAACCACTGTTGCCGCGGGCCTGGCCCGTGCCGGTAAGTGTTTTTGGTTCCTTCCATTCAATGTGCAATTGATAATCCATAAAGGATTGTTTTGTGCGAATGTTGCCGGTGGTTTTATCAACGGTCAATATCCCTTTGTCTACTTTCCAGGGCGCCGGCTTTGTGCTGTCGCTTACCAAAACCCATTGGTCTAAATTTTTGCCATCAAATAATATAATAGCGTCGGAAGGCGCGTCGCTGTTCATTTTGCCGGGCGTTACTACGGGCGGTACCGGTGAATAGATTTCGGTTTCTTCCGGCGTTGTTTGCGCCTGTGCTATAGAAATAAACCCAATAGCTGCGATAGTGAGAACGTGTTTTATCTTCATATAAACTGGTTAAACAAGATTTGCTTTTACATATTTATAATCGGCTACAATGGCTTCTTCAGGCGGCATGTCAGTAAAGGCTTCCTGCTCTATGAAAAAGGTTTTGAAGCCCGCTTCTTTTTTGTGCATGAATATTTCCTTGAAGTCAACTGTTCCCCTGCCCACTATGGTAGATTCGCGGTTGGCAGCTTTCGATATATCTTTTACATGCCACATAGGGAAACGGCCGGGATATTTGCGAAACCATTCATCCGGTTTTTCACCTGAATAAATCACCCAGTACAAATCCATTTCGAACCATACAAGGTCTTTCTGCGTGCCTTTTAAAAGCACTTCATAACCACAGGTGCCATCGGTTTTAACAAATTCAAAATTGTGATTGTGATAAGCGAATTTCAGTCCTGCTTTTTTACACATTTCACCTGCTTTATTAAACCTGTCAACAAGCATTTTAAAAGTGTCCATGCTTCTTTTGTCTTCTGCAAACCAGGGCTGCGTCAGGTAGTCATGACCCAACGTTTTTGCGTCTTCAATGGCATACTTAAGCTGGTCTTCATCGTTGTTAAAAAGGAAGTCGTTAATGGCAACATGAGCGCTGGTACTTTTGAGTTTGTACTTATCCAGTAACGCTTTAGTTTCCTGAATGGTTTTGCCAAAATACATGCGCTTGTTATAGCCAAACAGCTCAACGTTGTTGTAACCAACTTCAGCAATGTGCTTTAGCGTGCCGTCAAGGTCTTTGGCAGCATCTTCTTTTACTGTCCAGAGCTGCAAGCCAATCATACTGCTTGCTGAGGGAGCAGCAAACATATTTTTTGGCGACAGCAACATAATAGCGGAAGCAGCACCGGTCTGCTTCAGGAACGTTCTACGTGATGTGTTCATGTTATTACTTTTCAAATGGTGAAGCAAAGCTATTGTTTATTGATTATGGTTAATTGTTTAATGTTAATTGAAAAGCTGCGATTGTTTACAGGCAATCAATCGCAATAATCAATTCTCTTTATTACTCTGTTAATTTCAAAAATTCATCTTCATCAATAATTCGGATGGTGTTGATCTTTTTTGCTTTTTCTAATTTACTGCCTGCATCTTCACCCACCACGAGATAATTCAGTTTGCTGCTGATGCCACTCAATATTTTACCGCCATGTTGTTCCACCAATTCTTCGGCTTTGCTCCGCGTTAGTTTGGTGAGACTGCCGGTGAACAAAAAGGTTTGATCCTGCAACGTACTTTTTTCGCTGTTGTGCTGTTTCTTTATATTGTTCATCTGCAAACCAAGCGATTCCAGCTCGCGAAGTATGGCAATGTTCTGCTCATTGGAAAAGAAATGCTGTACGCTTTTGGAGACTTTGGTGCCTATATCTTCTAACTCCAGTAATTGTTCTTCTGTCATGTTTATGAAATTGAAAATATTACTGACTGAATTGGCTAATGTTTTGGCTGTTGTTTCACCAATATAGCGAATGCCAAGCGCATAAATAAGGCGATACAAAGGCTGTTGCTTCGAAGCTTCGATAGACTGCGTGAGATTATTGATAGATTTTTTACCAAAGCCTTCAAGCTGGCTGATTGTAGTAAAGTCAAGTTTATAAATGCCGGGCACATCGGGCAATAAACCGAGCTTATTGAACTTCTGCACATTGGCTTCGCCAAAATGTTTGATGTCCATGGCATCTTTACTCACAAAATGAATAATGCGCTCTAATACCTGTGCCGGGCATTCAATATTCGGGCAACGCCAAACCGCTTCCTCTTCTTCTTTAAAAAGCTTGCTGTGGCAGGCAGGGCAATGTGTTGGGTAAACAATCACTTCTTCATCGCCGGTGCGTAGTTCGGGTAATGATTTTACAATCTGTGGTATCACATCGCCGGCGCGTTCCACTAAAACAGCGTCGCCAATGCGCAGGTCTTTTTCCTTAATGTAATCTTCATTGTGTATGGAAATGCGGCTTACCGTTACACCACCAATGTGCACGGGATCAATTTTGGCAACCGGTGTTACTGCGCCTGTTCTGCCGACATTGAATTCAATTTCTTTAAATTTACTGGTAGCTTGCCTCGCCTTAAATTTAAAAGCAATTGCCCAGCGCGGATGATGCGAAGTCATGCCAAGTTTATCCTGTAGCTGCAGGTCATTTACTTTAATAACCATGCCGTCTACTTCATAAGGCATCTTGTCCCTGTTGCTTTCAAATTCATGGCAATACTGGATCACTTCATCAATGCCTTTCAGTACGCGCTTTTCCTTTACAGGACTTCTGAAACCTAAGCTCCACAGAAGTTCCAGCGAGCCGGAGTGTGTGGTAAAAGGCGCATCTTTCTTCTTTAGATTTTCTTTCGAATGATCTGTTTCATCAGATACTTTCACGCCTTCCGTTGTGGTGTAATCGCTGATGTGATATAAGAATGCCTCCAGCCCACGCTTGCCCACTACTTTTGAATCAATCATGCGAAGAGAGCCGCTTGCTGCATTACGTGGATTTGCCAGTAAAGGCAAGCCGGCTTCCATGCGTCCATCGTTAAATTTTTTAAACCTCTCGTTGGGTATAATCACTTCTCCGCGTATTTCAATTTCATCAATACCATACTTTGAAAAAGGAGCTGAAAGTGGAATGGAACGAATCTGTTTTATGTTGGTGGTAATGTCTTCGCCCTGTACACCATCGCCACGCGTAACGCCGCGTAACAGATGATCATTCTTATAAACTAATGAAATACTTGCGCCATCAAACTTTGGCTCAGCGCAGTATTCTATCACATCAAGCTTTGCTGCCTCCCGTGCTTTTTTGTCCCAGTCGTTTAAATCATCGGCATTATAAGAATTGGCAAGTGATAACATTGGTACAATATGTTGTGTTGTGGGGAACGATTTGGTTAAACCTTTGCCTACACGTTGCGTTGGCGAATCTGGCGTTACCAATGTCGGGTATGCCGTTTCAATGGCTACCAAAGCTTTGTACAATGAATCGTATTCATAATCTGATACCAGCGGTTCGTCCATCACATAATACCGGTATTCATGAAAGCGAAGCACATCACGAAGAAGCGGTAAATCTTTTTCAGTAACCTGTTGCTGATGTTGTAAAAAATGGCTGGTCTGCTTCTGCAGCTTTCTTGTTTCGTCCGGCGAATACATACACAAAAGTTGGGTGGTAAAAATAGGACGCAGAATTATGAATTGTGAATTATGGATGATGAATTATTATTGTTACAATCAAGAAACCATGAGATGTAATTGATGATTACGTACAAGGGCTTTTCAAACTTTTTATAGGATGGAAAGAACAGGCTGGCAGCTAAAGTTTCAAAGAGAAAATAGACGAACGATGGTAACATAACCTGTATTTCATTTCAAATAACCCGCTCCGGAATTTTATACAATCCGTAGTTCATAATTCATCATCGTTTTTGTATCACCTGCAAACAGTTTTTGTCCGGTAGTGTTACACTTCTAAAATGATGCTGCCGGATGCAACCTCGCCCGGCTCTTCGCTTTGCGCCTTTCGAAAAATCTTTTCAGCCGCTCATCATTCTATATAACCGTTCGGCGCGGGATGAAGTTTTTTGTGGCACAGTCCGGCATAATCCTGCGACTAAGGATTGCATCAACAGTAAAAATAAATTTTATGAAAAAGCTATTAATATTCTTACCGGTAATGTTCATTGTAACACTGGTTTTCCCAAACAATATTTCACTTTTCTCCGGTTATCATAAGGTACAAAAAGAAATCAACCTGGCAATGTTTACCAACAATAACTATAGCGCTTCTTCTTACGATGCAGCCAGGGCAAGCGTGGAAGTAACCGTGTCGAAAGTGAATGAGAACAAAGTAACAGTGCTGAACAGGAAAACGTTCAACTTCCTGCAACTGAAGCAATATCCATGTGCTGCAAACGCCATTAACAACACAGTAAAAATTGCCGGCAACTTAAAGAGCAGCGATTTATTAATGGTAACTTATACCATCACTTACAATACGGATGGCAGCGTTCTGAGATTTCAAAACAGCGAACTGATCAGCAAAGAGACTTTGAAGGATAACATCAAAATCAACATCTAAAAGTCTGAACGACCGGAAGATTTTTATACATCATACAATTCTAAACCTGGTAAAAAACAACCGGCTTATAACGTTACAAAAAACACTAATTCTAAACTGATAAAAGAGTAACAGTCCTGAACTCTAAACATTAACTCTTTTGTTCTAAAGCTCTTCGTAAGATTGTTTTACACAAACAAATACATAGGCTGATGGCTAACGGGAAAATTGCACGAGTTGGCAATGAAGCAAAGCTTGTTAGCCTGCTGATGTAATGTTTGCAACAATTCCTCATCCGCTTTTCCTTCAATTGTTATCTCAGGCTTAAGCGATACTCCGGTAAAACGACCGCCACCATCCGGCGTATTTTGCATGGTACCGACAGGCTTATCAACATAAGCTGTAATAACAATTTTATTGACGGCACACAAGTGAAGATACCAAAGCATATGGCAGGAAGATAAAGAAGCCACCAGCAATTCTTCCGGGTTATATCTTGATTGGTTGCCGGGATAAAAAGCTTCTGAAGTACCCTGTATTGCTGGCTTTCCGGCTACTTCAATAATGTGATCACGTTCGTAAGCTTTGTAATCTTTCGTGCCTTCGCCTGTATTGCCCGTCCAGGTGATAACAGGATAGTAATGATGTTCTTTCATTTGTAAATCAAGCGATGTTTAACAGTGTAATAAAAGCCGGAGAATGATTGCACAACTTTGGTATCATTCCTGCAAAAACGGAAGCTATGAAATATTTATTTGTTATCGGGATTGTAGCAGGTTTGGCTGCCTGTCAACAATCCTCCACTACGGGCAGCACGTCGTTAGATACAGGTTTCCAGTCAACGCCTTTAGTTACCGAAACAAAACCTTCGGACAGCCTGCACAACATGGACACCAGCGTAATGGTGGTTGATAGTGTGGCTAACATAACATTCAACGGCGCACCGCTGGAGAAGAAAGAGAATAATGTGTACAATGCTGTGTACAATAGCTGGATGCAGGCTTATCAAAAAACGAATCACCTGCCTTTAGCTTTTAAACTTGTAAAACAGGGAACGGTAACAATGGGTTTGCGTGAAAATATCGGCGACGCCGTTATGAAAGCGCAGGATGAAATGAAGAACTACATCGCAAAAGATAAATTCAGGAAGAAATTTGCAGAATTGAGTTCAGTAGAAAAAGATAGTATGCAGAACATGCATCCTGTATTATTTCAGAAGCCTTTTTAGAGTTTGAAACCTCGTTACGGAAACTTTTTAAACACAGTATACCGCAGCAATATTTCTAACACCAAAAGCAGCAGAGCGGCTATTATAAAAGACTGGTATTTATCTGTGAAGCGGTTATAAGTAGTTACCTGAATCTTCGATTTTTCAAGACTATTAATGCTGTTATAAACCTTTTGCAGCGCGTGTTCATCCGTAGCATGAAAGTATTGTCCGCCGGTAGTTTGCGCCAGCATTTGCAGCAGTTCTTCGTTGTATTCCAGTTTCTTTTTTTGGGTGATGGGACCAAATGGCGAATCAACCGTTTCTTCAATTTCTTTCTCGCTTCCTACACCAATCGTATATACTTTCACGCCATACACTTTTGCCATATCACGCGCGATATCGGGCGATATGGTGCCACCAAAATCAACACCATCTGTAAGTAGGATTACAATTTTTGTTTTGGTAGAATCGTTGCGAAGCCTGGCTACACTTGTCGCTAACCCGCTTCCAATGGCTGTGCCTTCATCCTGCAAATAGCCGCTTTGTATGTTATTAATCTGACTCAACACTGCGTTGTGGTCAACGGTTATCGGGCATAATGTAAAAGATAAATTACTGAAGATAACAATGCCGATTCTATCTCCCGGTCGTTGCTGTACAAATTGCGAAGCCACGTCCTTCGCGGCTTCCAGCCGGTTTGGTAAGAAATCTTTTTCCGTCATGCTGCCGCTTATGTCGAAGCACATCACAATGTCGATGCCTTCGCCGCTGTCTTCTTCTTCTGTAAACTTTTGCTGTGGCCTTGCCAAAGCTATAATGATGCAAACAATAGCCAGGCAACGAAGCACGAAAGGGAAGTGGAAAAAGACGTTCCTGAACGTTCGCGGCTGCTGAATAAAATGCGTGGTTGTTATCAACATAGAAGCCGTCGCTCTGCCATTCCGGCGAATATATTCAAGTATCAGAATGGGTAACAGGATGAGTAAGGTAAACACCCATGGATAAGCGAAACTGATATGTTGAAACCAGTTATTTAGCATGTTGCGCAAGGTTTCGTTGCAGGTTGTAATAAATATGTTCAACAGCTTCTTTCGCGGTGCGAATGTCAGCTCCTTTCTGTGTGTCGGCAGGCTGATATTTTGCAAACTTAACAGCGCTTATCAGGCGCAGCAATTGATAAAAAGAAGCTCGTGCTTCCGGCTGCATATAAACATTCATTTGCACCATCAGTTCATCAGCGGTCAGTTGCATAGCGCGTATGTGAAGCTGGTTTTGAATAAAGCTTCGGCATATGTCGTGAAGCCGGTTGTAAAAGACATGTGTGGGCGGATTTTCCTTACCCAATTTTTCAAGTTGACTCATCGCTGTTTCAAATAATGATTGCGCAGCAACCGGCTGTAACGTTGGTTTTTCTTTTTTCTTTTTAAGTAAAAACCAAATGATTATTAAAATGATAAGTACACTTAGTATAATACCTGCCATTAATAAATAATCCGGCTTAACATCTACATCAATGATGTCTTTCATGGGATGGTAATCTCTCAGGTTGCTTACATCAACAGGCAACACTTGTAACGTGATATCACTTGTAAGTAATGTATCTTTTTTGTCATTAGCTTTTTGCAGAACAACATACAATGGCGGCAGCTTCCAGTCGCCGGAATCAAAGGATGTAATGGTGATGGTTTGTATATAGGTGGTAGTGCCATTTACTGAAACAGTATCAACCCGCAACCGCTTAATCACTTCAACATGATTAATGGTATCCGGTAATAAAAACCAGCTAACCAGAGACGATGTTTGTGTATTAATGTTTTCCGCTTTCAGCTCAAGCGTTACCTGTTCGCCCAGCAATATTTTTTCCCTGTCTATGGAGGCAGAAGCAGATTGGGCAGATGAAGTATCCGGTATAAGAAACGAAGCAAAAAATAAGATGCAAACGATATGCTTTAAGCTGCAGGCAAAACGCTGTAAGCTAACTGCTGACTGCTGATAGCTAATAGCTGATAGCTTATCTCTCACACCTTTCCTCATGCTCTGCGGATAAAGAATTGTTGTAAGGATTTTACATAATCTTCGCCGGTTGGCAGTTGCAGCAAATCCGCACCCGCATTGCGAAATGTTGACTTGGCGTCATCCATAATTTTATGAAACTGGCGGTTATATTGGAGCCGCACATAGGCATCGTTTGTATCGAGCCACAGCATGCGCCCGGTTTCCGCATCGCGCACTTGCAACATACCGGCCTTTGGCAGGTTTTCATCACGACGATCATATACTTGCACACCAATTACATCGTGGCGTTTGGCGGCTGCGCGTAAGGCATCGCGATAACCGGCATCGGCAAAATCGCTGAGTATAAATACAATGTTTTTATGTCGTGAAATATTGTTGACAAACTGCACGGCTTTTACAATATCAGTGGTACAGGAATGTGATTTGTATTGCAGCATCTCGCGAACCATGTATAACACATGATCGCGCCCGCTTTTGGCAGGGATATATTTCTCTACCTTATCACTAAAAAAAACCAGGCCTGCTTTATCGTTGTTGTTAATGGCAGAAAAAGAAAGCACTGCGCATATCTCTGTGATCAAATCCTTTTTTGTTTGCTTAAAAGTTCCAAACAAACTGCTGGCGCTTACATCTACCAATAAATAAACGCTCAGCTCGCGCTCTTCTTCAAACACTTTGCTGTACGTATGTCCCATGCGCGCCGATACATTCCAGTCAATGAAGCGAATATCATCACCAGCCTGGTAATCGCGCACTTCCTTAAAAGCCATGCCTCGTCCCTTAAAAGCAGAATGGTACTCACCGGTGAACAAAAGATTTGTCAACCGCTTGCTTTTGATTTCGAGTTCGCGTACTTTTTTTATAAGATCAGCTGAGTTCATTGATAATGACAGATATTAGTTGACAAATGAAAGAAAACTTTATTGTTTTAAATCTGTTCTCTGTTCATAAGAACGAATGAGTCCATTAAAAACTTTTATTAATTCATCAACCTCATTGGTAAAAGATAGGCAATCATTTTCGGAAACAGTTTCAGTCATAAACGCAGTATTTAGTAGAGTATCTAACTCATATAATGAACCTCTGGCTATGTGTAGAAACTGAATTGTATCCTTTTTAAAATTTCTTCCTGTTCCCTCTGCAATATTTGCAGGAACCGATACAGCGGCACGTTTGGTTTGAGATGTCAAAGCAAATATTTCCTCCTTTGGATATTTTTTAATTAACAGGTATACTTTCTTTACCAACAGCATAGCCTTTTTCCAAGCTTCCAAATTTTTATAGTTCGTCATGCTTTTGATATATTCTGTACATTTTAAAAATCTGTCATCTGCCAACTAACATCTGCCATCTCATCTACGGCACCTTCACAACGCGCATAATTTCATCCACAATATTTTCAGCCTTCATATTTTCAGCTTCCGCTTCATAAGTAAGTCCAATACGATGGCGCATCACATCTTTACAAATGGCTTTAATATCATCAGGAATCACAAAACCCCTGCGCTGCATAAACGCATGCGCTTTGGAAGCCAAAGCAAGATTAATGCTGGCACGCGGCGAGCCGCCATACGAAATCAGGTTCTTTAATTTACCCAAACCAAACTCATCGGGATAACGCGTAGCAAAGACAATATCAATAATGTATTTCTCAATCTTTTCATCCATATACACCTGTTTTGCCAGGTTGCGCCCCGCAATGATTTGTTGTGTTGATATCACAGGATTTATAATTGGCAAAGCTTCTCCCTGCACCTGCTGGCGAATAATCATTTGTTCCTGCTCACGGTCGGGATAGCCAACGATCACTTTCAGCATAAACCTGTCAACCTGTGCTTCCGGCAACGGATATGTGCCTTCCTGCTCCAGTGGATTTTGCGTAGCCAATACAAGAAAAGGTTCATCCAGTTTGAATGTATTTTCACCAATGGTTACCTGGCGCTCCTGCATGGCTTCGAGCAATGCACTTTGCACTTTCGCGGGCGCGCGGTTTATTTCATCTGCCAAAATAAAGTTGGCAAAAATGGGTCCTTTACGCACCACAAATTCGTTGCGCTGCTGGTTGTAAATCATGGTGCCAATCACATCGGCAGGCAATAAATCGGGCGTAAACTGGATGCGGCTGAAGTGTGCCTGCACCGCTTGTGCCAGCGACTTAATGGTAAGCGTTTTTGCCAGCCCCGGCACGCCTTCCAGCAGCACATGGCCATTGCTCAGTAAACCAATGAGCAAACGGTCAATCATGTATTGCTGACCTACAATTATTTTATGCAGCTCATCGCGAAGCGCATCAATAAAATGGGCTTGCTGGGCAATGGCTTCATTCAGCCTGCGAATGTCTTCTCCGGTTTGCATGAATGGTTTTAAGTTCGTAAGCTTACAAAGTAAAGCTTCGGGAAGGACAAACAAAGAACGCTCTTCATTTTTCTAATTCTTTTAGGAAGCGGAAATTATCAGTCATTAACTGTGCCTTTGGTTTTTGGCTTTCTGCTTCCGGCTTTCGTTTTTACTTTTACCTTTTATTTTTTCAATGACGATAGCAATCATAAAATACAATGCCGGTAATATTCAGTCTGTTCTGTATGCTTTGGAAAGAATAAGTGCGGAAGCAATTGTTACCGATAATACTGAGCAAATACTAAGCGCCGATAAAGTCATCTTTCCCGGCGTAGGCGAAGCCAGCACAGCCATGCGCTACCTGCGGGAAAGAAAACTGGATAAAGTGATTATTTCCCTTACGCAGCCTGTGCTTGGCGTATGTTTAGGTATGCAACTGATGTGCGCACATAGTGAAGAAAATGACACTAAATGCCTGGGCATTTTTGAAGAAAAAGTAAAACGCTTTGCGCCGCTTGCCACCGAAATCAAAGTGCCGCAGATTGGCTGGAATGATATTTATGACTTGCAGTTTCCACTTTTTAAAAATATAGAAGAGAATAGTTATTGTTATTTTGTGCATAGCTATTATGCGGCGTTAGGCGAGCATACCATTGCAACCGCTAATTATGTGCAGCCATACAGTGCAGCTTTGCAGAAGAACAACTTTTATGGCGTTCAGTTTCATCCTGAAAAAAGCGCGGAAATAGGAGAGAGAATACTGCGGAATTTTATTGAGAAAGTGTAATTGGTTTACGCAATCGCCATCTCCTTACCATATTTATTCCGGTACTCTGCCGGCGACAATCCGGTTACCTTTTTAAAGATCGTTCGGAAAGCTTTGGTATCGGAATAGCCCACTTCATACATCACTTCATTAATGTTGCTGCGACTCGTTTCCAATCTCTTTTTTGCGGCTTCTATTTTCACGCGCTGAATATATTCTACGATGGTATTTGAAGTGGCTTTCTTAAACCGGCGCTCGAAATTGCGCCGCCCGATGGCAAACAAGGAAGCTAATTTATCAACCGAAAATTTGTCTTCAAAATTTTTCTCAATGTATTCCTGTGCCTTACGGATGTCAGTATCATCATGTTCTTTTTGTCCCTGGAAAATAATAAACGGCGACTGGCTTTCGCGCTCAAATTCAATGGCAAATACTTTCGCATTCATGATAGCCATTTCGCGCCCCGCATATTTTTCAATCAGGTATAAAATAAGGTTCAGATAACTATAAGCGCCACCGCTCGAATAGATGCCTGCTTCATCCGTTACCACTCTTTCCTGTATCAGATTTACCTCGGGATACATGCGCCGAAACTCATTGGCAGCCAGCCAGTGCGTAGCACATTTTTTCCCGTTCAGCAAGCCGGTAGCCGCCAGTATAAAAGCGCCCATGCAAAGACTTGCCACCTCGGCGCCTTTCTTATATTGCTTCGTTATCCACGGCACAAAATCAGCATTGTTTTGGAGCGCTGTCGTTATATCGCCATCTACCGCAGGTATCACAATCAGATCCGTTTTTAAAACATCTTTTAATAACAGATCAGCATTAATGGTTACCAGCCCGCCGCACAATGGCGTTTCCTTTTGCAAGCCCACAAACTGCACATTGAACATTGGCTGCTCACCACGCATTTTCATAAATTGATTTACCTGCGTAAACAATTGGCGCGGACCCTCAATACTACCCAAAATAGCACCCTTCGGAATCAGGATGGAGATATGCTTCATGAGATAAAAGTAAAGGGATTTTTCCTGCCAACGGTTCTTTTTAAGCGCCGTGCTGTCTCATTTTAAAATGCAATACAGAATACATTTTGGGTAACCATCGTCCGTCACTTTTGTGATCGGTAGTTGTTGCCATTCCTGCTGCTTCGACACACAGAAATGCACCCCATCAGCGTTCCGGGCAATGATTTGGCTTTTACTAAAGCGGATAATTCATCTTAAAAACTACCCTTTTTAAAGTAAATACAAACATTTTATTGCAAAATTTATGACATTACATAACGCAATCACCTTATAAAAAGAAAGACAGGCAAATAACCTACAAATACTTCAGCGGATTGCGGCGGGCAGAAAGAATATAATTTTTGATATTGAGCCAGAACGCCATAATCATATACACAATTACCGGCGAGCCCATGGTAAGAAAGGAAATGTAAATAAACCAGGTGCGGATGCGCGATGTAGCAATGCCCAGCTTGTCTCCCAGCGCAGAACATACGCCGAAAACCTGCCATTCTATGAATTGCTTTACCCTGTTCATACGTGCAAAGTAGTAAGTTTTTATAAATCAGCGGCACACCATTTTATAAAAGCCTCTATTTGCTGTAGATTTGCAACGCTCCCGCAAAATTATTATTTACTAAATACTCAGAGACATGGCGTTTGACATTGAAATGATAAAAAAGGTCTATGCCGGCTTGCCACAAAAGATTGAAGCCGCCCGCAACACTGTTGGAAGACCCCTCACGCTTGCCGAAAAAATTCTTTATTCCCACCTTCACACAGATCAATCTTTAATCGCTTTCGAGCGGGCAAGGAACTATGTTGACTTTGCGCCCGACCGTGTAGCTATGCAGGATGCCACCGCACAGATGGCCCTGCTGCAATTCATGCAGGCAGGTCGCCCGGAAGTTGCGGTGCCTTCTACGGTTCACTGCGATCACCTGGTACAAGCCAAGGTTGGCGCGGTTGAAGATCTTGACATCGCGATGTCGAAGAATAAGGAAGTGTACGATTTTCTTTCTTCTGTTTCTAATAAATATGGCATTGGTTTCTGGAAAGCCGGTGCGGGCATCATTCACCAGGTAGTATTGGAAAACTATGCGTTTCCCGGCGGTATGATGATTGGCACCGACAGCCATACGCCAAATGCCGGTGGTTTAGGTATGATTGCCATTGGTGTTGGCGGCGCCGATGCCTGCGATGTCATGGCAGGTCTTGCGTGGGAGCTGAAATGGCCGAAGCTCATTGGCATCAAACTCACCGGCAAGCTTAGCGGCTGGGCAAGTGCAAAGGATATCATCTTAAAAGTTGCCGGTATACTTACTGTGAAAGGTGGCACCGGTGCTATTGTTGAATATTTTGGTGAAGGCGCAGATAGCTTAAGCGCTACCGGTAAAGGCACCATTTGTAATATGGGTGCTGAAATTGGCGCCACCTGTTCCTTGTTTGCTTACGACGAAAAGATGGCGGCGTATTTAGAAAGTACCGACCGTTATGATATCGCCCAATTAGCCAACGGCATTAAAGAACATCTGCGTCCGGATGAAGATGTATATGCAAACCCGGAAAAGTATTACGACCAGGTAATTGAACTTGACCTGACTGAGTTAGAGCCGCATGTAAACGGTCCGTTCACGCCAGATTTAGCATGGCCCATCAGCAAATTTGCAGCGGCGGTTAAGGAACACAACTGGCCGGAACGACTGGAAGTTGCCCTGATTGGTTCCTGTACCAATTCTTCGTATGAAGATATTTCGCGCTCGGCATCTTTGGCTAAGCAAGCGGCTGATAAACATTTACAGGCGCAGGCTGAGTTTACAATCACGCCAGGTTCCGAACAGGTACGTTTTACCATTGAACGCGATGGTTTACTGGAAACATTCGATGAAATTGGTGGTGTGGTTCTGGCAAATGCCTGCGGACCCTGCATTGGACAGTGGGCGCGCCACATGGACGACCCAACACGCAAAAACTCGATCATCACTTCTTTCAATAGAAATTTTGCAAAGCGTAATGATGGCAACAGCGGCACGCACGCATTCGTAGCATCGCCGGAAATTGTTACAGCGTTTGCCATTGCGGGTGATCTCACTTTTAATCCGTTAACCGATACATTGAAAAATGTAAATGGGGAAGAAGTAATGCTGGACGAACCAACCGGTTTTGAGCTTCCTCCAAAAGGCTTTGCAGTAGATGATCCTGGCTTCCAGGCGCCGGCAGAAGATGGCAGCCACATTGAAGTAAAAGTATCACCAACCAGCGATCGTTTGCAACTTCTCGAAGTGTTTCCGGCCTGGGAAGGCACCGACCTGAAAGGTTTACGCTTGCTGATTAAAGCCAAAGGAAAATGTACTACTGACCATATCTCTATGGCGGGTCCATGGCTTAATTATCGTGGTCATTTGGATAATATTTCCAACAACCTGTTGATCGGCGCTGTCAATTATTTTAACGAGCAAACCGACTGTGTAAAGAATGTGCTGACAGGCGAATACAGCAGCGTTCCCGGCACGCAGCGTGCTTACAAAGCAGCGGGTGTAGGAACTATTGTTGTGGGTGATGAAAACTACGGCGAAGGCTCGTCACGCGAACATGCGGCAATGGAACCACGTCACCTGGGTGTTCGTGCTATTTTGGTAAAATCATTTGCGCGCATTCACGAAACAAACCTGAAGAAGCAGGGTATGCTCGGGCTTACGTTTGCCAACAAGGACGACTACGACAAAATTATGGAAGATGATGTGATTGACATTGATGGATTAACACATTTTGTTCCCGGCGAACCACTTACCATCGTGCTTCATCATATAGATGGCACGGAAGATAGCTTCGAGGTAAATCATACTTACAACGAGCAGCAGATTGAATGGTTTAAAGCTGGCGCTGCTTTAAATATCATTCGTGCGAAGTTTAATGCGCAGGCTAATTAGTTTAAAATAGTAAAAAGCCGTCCCGACATGTCGGGACGGCTTTTTTGTAACTGTAACTTATTGGTTTCGTCATTGCAAGTTACGAAGCAGTCTGAGGATTGTATAATGAGGTTACTAAGAGTAGCGAAGCTAACTGGCTTATTGTTTATAGATAGATTCTATTGCATAATATAGATTGCTTCGTGCCTCGCATTAAAAAAGCACAGTCTTGATATAAAAGTTCCGAAGCGCAAGCTTCGGAACCCTTTTTTATTCGCTTTTTATAAAAGCTCAATCATTGCCCGGAACCTTGATGGGAGTGACACAACTGCCGATCACCAAAGTGACGGACGATGGCTACCAAAACTGTATTTGTATTTGCTACGAAATCACATATCCATCAGGCAGCACAGCGCCTTTCTTTACCACAACAACGCCATCTTTGGCAGTGTAAAGAACATGGTCAACATCCTGCACGTGCGAGCCGCCTTCTATGCGTACATCGTTGCCAATGCGTACGTTTTTATCGATGATGGCGTTCTTAATAAAGCAACGCTCGCCAATGCCAAGCTCGGGAATGCCGTTGCGCTTGTTAGCTTCAATGGTTTCGAGCGTTTCGTAATAATCGTTACCCATAATGTAAGTGCAAACGATGTTGGAGCCGAAGCCAATACGGGCACGCACACCCACCAGCGATTGCTCAACACGCTCGGCAAGAATGATGGAGCCATCGGAAATAACGGTGTGCTCTAAGAAAGTACCGCTGATTTTTGCCGGCGGCAACATGCGGGCGCGTGTATAAATGGTGTTTTTGCTGTCGAATAAATTGAACAGAGGTACATCTTGCGTTAGCGCAATATTGGCATCGAAAAAGGCATAGATATTTCCAATATCTGTCCAGTAACCTTCGTATTGATACGAAATCACTTTAAAGTTGTTGATGGAGCTTGGGATGATTTCTTTACCGAAGTCTTTGGCGTCGGGAAACTCATCTTTCAGCAATCCATCGAGTATGTTGCGGTTGAAGATATAGATACCCATGGAAGCGAGGTAATCTTTACCTTCTTTTTGCATGTCAGCTCCGGTATCGCTCACCCAGTCTTTATGCAAGTCCTTTGCAGGTTTTTCAATAAATGAAGTAATAAAGTTGTCGTCATCCGCTTTGAGGATGCCGAAATCGGTAGCATCATCGCTGTTTACCGGGATGGTGGCAATGGTAATGTCGGCACCTTTGTCGCGGTGATTAAGAATCATTTCGGCAAAGTCAATCTGGTATAGCTGGTCGCCGCTAAGGATGAGCACATACTCAAAATCGTTATTGCCGATGTGGCGCAACGACTGCCTTACTGCATCGGCTGTACCCTGAAACCAGTTTGGGTTGTCAGGCGTTTGCTCAGCCGCAATGATATCAACAAAACCTTTGCTGAAATTGCTGAATGAATAGGTATTCTTGATGTGCTTGTTGAGCGAGGCGGAATTAAACTGCGTGAGCACGAACATGCGGTGAATATCCGAGTTGATGCAATTGGAAATAGGAATATCTACCAGGCGATATTTACCGGCAATAGGAACAGCAGGCTTGGAACGGCTGGCAGTGAGCGGGTACAAACGGGTACCGGCACCGCCACCCAAAATAACGGCAACAACTGAGTTAGATAATGAAAACATGGTGTTTCTATTTTAAACTTTGATAAAGACTAATGTATTGCTGAACGGCATTTTCCCAACTGTTATCTATGCTCATCATTCGTTGGCGCATTTCGGTTAGCCGTTCTTTACGTCCATATACTTCAAACGCTCTGCCAACTGACGAAAGGATGTCGTCAATGCTGGCATGATTAAACCGGATGCCCCAGCCGCCGGGCTCGCCCATATCGGTTACGGTATCTTTTAAACCGCCGGTGCTGCGCACCATTGGCACAGTGCCATATTTCATGGAATACATCTGGTTCAGCCCGCAGGGTTCAACACGACTTGGCATTAACAGGAAATCGGCACCGGCATACATGAGATGACTGAGCGATTCATTATAACCGATCATGCTGTTGTAAGCACCGGGAAAATGATTGTTAAGCTGGCGCAACTGCCACTCTACATGCGGCTCGCCGCTGCCGAGAATGATGAATGCAACGCCGTTGTTGTACGCATACATGGATGATAGAATGGCATCGGGCAATATATCGGCGGCTTTTTCGCCCACCAATCTGCCAATGAATATAATAAGTGGTTTAGATACATCGAGGCCAAAACGTTTGCAAAGTTCTTCTTTGTTCTTTTGCTTGCCGGCATCTACATCTTCAACGCTGAATTGGTTCTCTAAAAATGTATCGGTGGCAGGGTTCCATACTTCAGCATCAATGCCATTAAGAATGCCGCTGCACTTGCCGCGCTCATACTCGAATAAAGCTTCTAATCCATTGGAATTCCAGCGCAGTTCGTCAAGATAACTCCAGCTTACGGTGGTTACTTTCCATGCACATTTTACGGCGCTTGCTAATGGGTTGATGTCTTTTTGCCACTCCAGTAAACCGCTTTTCCATTCATCATAAGCAGGCAACAAATAACTGTTGTTCCAGCCCATACGACCCTGGTATTGCGCATTGTGGATGGTAAGAATCGTTGGCACACTTGCCAACATATTATAGCGATAAGTATGCTTAAAAAAGAAAGGAATCAAGCCGGTGTGGTAATCGTGCACATGCACCACATCGGGGCGATGCTGCCAGTGGCTGATCCAATCAGTGACCGCAATCTGAAATGCAACAAAACGTTGCGTATCATCATCATAACCATAGATACGATCGCGATCGAGAAGACCGTTTATATCAACCAGGTAAAGATTAAATCCCAGCTTATCTGTATTCTCTTTGATGATGGTATAATCGAAATAATAATTGCCCATCTGGGCGCGCCCTTTAAAGTCGACCGTAAATGAATTCTCGTACAAAAACTTAGTCTTGTACATCGGCATCACCACTTTGGCAATATGCCCGAGATTGGTTTGATATTTTGGCAAGGCGCCTACTACATCGCCGAGTCCGCCGGCTTTGGCAACAGGATAACATTCAGCCGTAACGTGAACTATTTCCATAAATGAAGTTGGTTTTATATGGCTCGTCAAATGTTCGAAATAGAAATGAGACGAGCAAATAAAGATTAAAAATCAGAATGATACAACGATTGTTGTATATATAATTTCGTTTTACAAATCACTTCTTTCCATATTCTAAAAAATGCTGTATCGGTAAGAACTCACCATCGTATGCAAGAGTAAAGCCATTCGCCTGCATTTCTTTATTTATCTGCGCTATCGTTGTTTTATGCAGTGGCTTTATAGGCACATAAGCATCTTCGCCGCGATATTCAATCAGCAATAATTTTCCATCTTTCTTCAATGCCTTGCGGATGGATTGCAACATCTCGTGCGGGTAAGAAAGCTCATGATATACATCAACCATAATGGCAAGATCAACGCTGTTGCCGGGAAGGTTGCAAGCACTATCAGTGCTTTTTATCGCTTCCACGTTGGCTGCATTTATTTGCTTCTTTTTGGTGTTGAGCAATTGCAGCATCTCATCCTGAATATCCACTGCATATACTTTTCCCTGCGGAACCAGCTTTGCCATACGAAATGTGTGATAGCCGGAACCCGCACCAATATCAGCCACTACATCGGTCGGTTTTAGCTTCATATTTTGTATGGCGAGTGCTGTATTTTCTTCTTTCTGGCGTTCGTCACGCTCCAGCCACGCAGCGCCGGAAAAGCCCATAACGTGAGCAATTTCTCTTCCCATATACCATTTACCAATGCCATCGGGCGAGCTTTTTTTATAAGTGTAAATGGTATCATTAGAACCTTGATGAATAACAGCTTTGGGTTGTGAATGACATTGCGAAAAACAAAAGACAATAAACAAAAGGATAGGTAACAAACTTTTCATAAGAATACTTCTGATTGTTATAAAGGCAACTTATATGCCGCCGGTTTTTGTGATACAAAACGGACATTTCCTTAACATCTTTATCGCATTGTTCATCGTAAATTTATGCATCGAAACAAAGTATATGAAATCACAGTTATCACTCTTTTTTGCAGCTCTGTTAATCATCGTTACATCTGTTGCCTGCGGGCAAAATAAAGTACCAGCAAAGGCAGCACATCAGCCGGAGAACAGCTTATCAAAATACAGCCAGGCTACATTTGCAGCCGGCTGTTTCTGGCATGAAGAAGCACTTTTTGAAAGCATAAAAGGTGTAAAAGAAGCCATCTCGGGTTATGCAGGCGGTACTGCCAAAAATCCAACCTACGAAGACGTTGAAACCAGTACAACCGGTCATGCGGAAACGGTGAATGTATATTACGATTCTTCGGTGATCACGTATCCGGAATTACTGAAAGTTTATTTTGCAGGACAATACCCCACACAGGTAAACGGGCAGGGTAATGATGTAGGTCCGCAATATCGTTCCATTGCTTTCTACAGAAACGGAAATGAAAAGGCAGAGATCGCTTCCTACATCAAAAGCATTCAACCGAATTACAAAGAAAAAATTGCTGCACAGGTAATGCCTTTTACTAAGTTCTGGACGGCTGAAGGCTATCATCAAAACTATATCGAGAACAATCCGAATGGCGGTTATGTTCAGCATGTAAGCATTCCTGAAATTATAGCCTTTCAAAAAGAATATCCGAATATGATTAAGCCGGATAAAAAGTATTAGGAAAATTGTATTAGGTAGTATGTATTAAGTATTAGGACAAATACAAAAGAGCCGGAGCTTTTAAAGTTCCGGCTCTTTTGTTATTACCTAATACATACTACCTGATACAATTTTCATCATTTATTCACCGCTTCCCACACCGCGTTCGGAACTTCTATTTCATAATGAAAATCGCCGCGCAAAACCTTTAGCGCATACTTCTCTTTTTCAATATCAGCCTTTGTGCGGAAGCCATATTTGCGTAGTAGTTCGGTACCGAAACGTGTATTATATAAGGCATGTACCGACTGCACAACTGTTACCAACAACGGCAATGCAAGCCAGCTTTTTTTTCTTGTAACAAGGCTCAGTAACACGCCGCCAGCTACGTTAGCTGCGTCATGCCAGGCAAAGATTTGCTCTATACTGGTTTCTTCTTTCAGTTGCCGCAGCCGGTTGCCGATATGTGCTTTGTTGTGATAATAATGGTTGATATTTTCCTGCGTATAAACATCAATGTTGTTGCTATTTTCCAGTGATATATTCTCTTCCAATGTGTCCATAATCCTTTTTTCTAATCCCGGTTCATAATTCATACCAATGATTGTGTTTGTATTAAGAGCAGTTGATGGCTTCACTCATTTTGTTACGTCGCGAATTTTCCTTCTTTTGCATCCTTAATCGTTTGCATGGCATTGGAAAATACAATAGGCATAAGTTCGGAAATCGGGATTTTGGAACGTATCGTCATTCATAGTCCTGATGGTGGTATTGGTAAAATTGTACCCAGTAAATTTAAAGACTGGCTGTATGATGATACCGTTTACCTGAAGCAAATGCGCAGGGAATACAATGAGTATGTAAAATTGCTTTTATACTTTTTAGATCCGGAAAAGATTGACTTAATAAAGAGGTGTGAGGAAACGCAAAAAGATGATAAGCAATTAGATTGTTTTAAGCCCGGAAATGCTTCTTACTTCAACAGCGATAAAGTGCTTGATGTAGAATTTTTATTAGCCAAAGTGCTTCGCAATACTTCTATCCGCGACCGCATTATTGCTGCCGTTTGCGCTACAGAAGGTTGTAGTTATGCAGTGGAAAAACAGCTTTGCAATATTACAAATGAACATCAGCTTGCCAAAACGTTGATCACAGGTACATTGCCGCAACAGGATTCGCAAAAGAATACACAGTTTGTGTTTCAGCCATTGCCAAACCTGATTTTTACAAGAGACATCAGCGTGGTTATCAACAACCATATTTTGCTAAGCAAAGCCGCTACAGAAGCCCGTGAGCGTGAAAGTTTACTGATGCGTTATATCGTGTTTCATGAACTGCTGACTGACGACCCCGATAGTGTGATAGAAATAAACGAATCGAGCGATTTTTTTCTCCTCGATGATGCTCACCAGGTTGAGCGCAGAACATCATTGGAAGGTGGCGATATCATGATGATTGCGCCCAATCATTTATTAGTTGGTTGCAGCGAACGCACAACTGTAAGTGCCATTAATAAAATTATTCATGCTGTTTTTAAACGCCGGACAGGTATCGAAAAAATATCGGTAATAAAAATTCCAAGCCAGCGCGCCATCATGCATATCGATACGGTTTTTACGCATGTTCGCAAAGATGTTTGGGTGCTCTTCGGCAGGTTCAGCGAGCAACTGATACATGAGCGTAATCAACGTAAGTTTTCTTATTACAGCGATATGGCTTACAGCGATGAAACCTTTGAAGGCGTTGAAATTTTTCGCTTTTACAAAGCAAAAAGCGAAGCCTATAATCCATCTGCCGATTACCGCCAGGATGTGATTTTTAAAGGACTCGAAGACTTGCTTCGCAATATCAGCATTAAAGATTTTAGTGTGCCTGAGAATGATGTAAAAATCATCTACAGCGGTAATAATATTTTCCCTTACGATGAGCGCGAGCAATGGACAGATGCCTGCAATTTATTAGCGTTGAAAAATGGTGTTGCCATTGCCTACGACCGCAATGAAGAAACTCTGAATGCTTTTCGTGATCATGGGTTTTCAGTTATAAAAACCTCCGATTTGTTTGCTGCTTTTGAAAGTGGTGAGCTAACGCCCCAATCTGTAAAAGATACCATCATTATTTTGCCAAGCAATGAACTATCACGCGCACGCGGTGGCGCGCATTGCATGAGCTTGCCTTTACTCAGAAAACCTGTTTTATCATGATGAAGCAAATAGCGGATACAATACTAATGATTCGCCCTGCCTCATTTGGCTATAATGCTGAAACCGCTGCCAGCAATGTGTTTCAGGACAATGTATCGCTTTCCGAAAAGGAAGTACAGAAAAAAGCGATACAGGAATTTGATGCATTTGCTGAGCAGCTCCGCTCTCATCAAATTGATGTGTTGGTGATAGAAGATACACCAGCGCCGCCGAAGCCGGATGCGATATTTCCTAACAACTGGTTTTGCACTTTGCCGGATGGAACGGTGGCTACGTTTCCCATGTTTGCGGCTAACCGCCGTATCGAGGTGAGAAGTGACTTAATACAAACTTTGAGAGACAATTTTATTATTAGTAATGTAGAAGACTGGACTGTTTATGACGCTGAAAATTTGTATCTCGAAGGCACCGGCAGCATGATCATTGACCATCAGAATAAAATTATTTATGCCTGCCTTTCGCCGCGTACGGACAAAACGTTGTTAGCACAATTTTGCGAAGCACATAATTATACGCCGTTTACTTTTTTTTCAAAAGATGATAATGATACAGACGTATATCATACTAATGTTATTATGCATTTGGGCGAAGGATATGCGGTCATTTGTTTATCGTCAATCAAAGACGAAAGTGAGCGGGATGCGGTCATCGCTTCTTTGCAAAACACAGGTCATGATATCATCGATATTACCATGCAGCAGGTGCATAAATATGCAGGCAATATGCTACAGGTAGCCAATCAAAAAGGCGAATTGTTTACGGTTCTTAGTCAATCAGCTTTTGCGTGTTTAAGCAATGAGCAAAAAGAGCAGTTACAAAGACTTACAACTTTGCTTCCTGTCAAAATTCCAACGATTGAAACCGTAGGTGGCGGCAGTGTGAGATGTATGATGGCTGAAATTTTTTTAGCGAAAAAATAAAGATGACTGCAGCCTGAATAAGTTTTGCTTCCGGTTCAACATTCATCTTCAATTCAAAACCCATTACTTTACATCATAAAGCAAACTGCCATGAGAGTTGTTCCCCTCATCATTGCTGCTATTATTACTATCGCGCTTATTATTGTGCTGGATATACAATTGCCCGCAGGCAAAACCAAAACGCCGCGCATGGGTTTTTTCCTGTCGCCTGCCAAGGGCTTCTGGCAGAATGCAGAAGATACCCATAAGATGTTTAATGCGGAAATAAGCGCCAGCGGTCTGCAGGGCAACACGGAAGTATATCTCGATGAAAGACTGGTGCCGCATGTGTTTGCTAATAACGATGCCGATGCTTTTTTTGCTGAAGGTTATCTGCATGCTAAATTCCGGTTGTGGCAAATGGAGTTTCAAACCTATGCGGCGGCAGGCAGACTGAGTGAGATTATGAGTGATTCTTCTTCGGGCACTAATTTTTTGAAAGTTGACAAATATTTCAGGCGCATCGGTATGGTGTATGCCGCTGAAAATAGCTTGGCTGTAATGGAAGCCGATACAGCAACAAAAGCAGCCATGGATGCTTATACAGCGGGTGTAAACAGTTACATCCGCAACCTGCGCCAATGCGATTATCCTGTCGAATACAAAATATTGAACTACAAGCCTGAGCTTTGGACCAACCTGAAAACGGCTTTGTTTTTAAAGTACATGGCTTACGATTTAACGGGTTACGAGCAGGATTTTGAAATGACCAACGCCAGGAGTTTTTTTACAAAAAATCAATGGGAGAAATTGTTTCCTTATGGTCAGGATTCTCTGGATCCCATTATGCCGAAAGGCACCGCTTTTAAAAAGCCAGCCTTTGTTGTGAAACCGCCTGCAGATGTGGATTCTGAGTATTTTACTTTTAAGAAAGATACGTTTAGTCGCCCTGATAAAAAGTACTTACCAAACAAAAATAATGGCAGTAATAACTGGGCAGTGGCAGGAAGCAAAACAGCAAGTGGCCGCCCCATTTTATGCAATGATCCGCATCTGGGATTGAACCTTCCTTCGCTATGGTTTGAGATACAACTGAGCACGCCGGATGGCAGCGTATACGGCGCCAGTCTTCCCGGTGCACCGGCAGTAATTATTGGTTTTAATGACAACTGCGCCTGGGGCGTTACCAATGCTTCGCGCGATGTGAAGGATTATTATGAAGTGAAGTTTCGCGATTCAACCATGACGGAGTATTGGTACAATGGAAGCTGGCAGCCAACCACATTTCGTAAAGAAATCATTCATATAAAAGGCAAGCCGGATGATGTTGAAAACATTGCGATGACAGTGTGGGGACCAGTTACTTACGACAGAACTTATGATGATAAGCTACACGACAATAAAGCTTATGCTATGCACTGGACGGCACATACCGGCAGCAACGATGCGCGCACATTTCTACTTCTTAACAAAGCTAAAACGTACGATGATTATGTAAACGCAACCAATGGGTTTCAATGCCCCGGTCAAAACTTTGTGTTTGCTTCAAAAGCAGGCGATATTGCCATCAGGCAGGAAGGCGCTTTCCCTGCGAAGTGGAAGCGGCAGGGAAGTTTTGTAATGGAAGGCAGTGATGATAAGTACAAATGGGCAGGCATTATTCCCGACAGTGAAAACATCATCCTGCACAATCCTGCGCGTGGATTTGTGAGCAGCGCCAACCAGTATGCTTACGATATTACTTATCCGTACTATATTGGTGGAAACCTTGAGATGTACAGAGGCTTTCTCATTAACCGCGAGCTAAGAATGATGAATGGCATTACTACAGATAAAATGAAATACCTGCAAACGGATAACTATAATGTATTTGCCGAGATGGCAAGACCTATGTTGCTGAAAAACATTTTAAAAGCCAATTTGTCGCCGGCAGAAAAAAGTTATGTTGATGAATTTCACTTCTGGAATCTCCGCAACGATGCCGGCGAAATAGGTCCTTCTGTATTCACTTCCTGGTGGGATAGTTTAGAAGCCTGCGTGTACAGCGATGAGTTTGCGCAAAGCGCATTACCGATGCCAACAATGAATGAAAGTACAATGCTGGAAGCGTTGCTGAAAGATACAGCGTATGAATTTGCGGATGATATAACAACACCTGAAAAAGAAACAGTGGCTGATGCGGTTGCTAAAGCTTTTCGAAAAGCGATGCCGGTGTGGGAAGAAGCCAGGAAAAGCAACAAGCTTGTTTGGGGGAAATTCCGCGAAGGCGGCTTTAAACATTTGCTGAAAATACCCGCGTTTAGTAAAAATGATGTGTATGCAGGTGGCGGTGCTCATATTATTAATGCGTATGTAAAGGAAACAGGGCACGGTCCAAGCTGGCGCATGATAGTGGAGTTAACGGATAGCATTAATGCGTATGGCGTGTATCCGGGCGGGCAAAGCGGCAACCCCGGAAGTTTATATTATGATAACGGCGCAAGCACATGGATTACCGGTCAATACTATAAGCTGCAACTGGCGCGAAAAGAAGACTTCGCTGCCAAAAAATATCTTGGAAAAATTGTGTTTCACAGTAATTAATTATCACGCATGAAATTTCTTATTGCGTTGCTGCTCACAGCACTTCTTGGCTTTACCATTACATTATACCTGTGGTGGTGGAGCTTTACTCTGATGTCTTTTTTAGTAGCTTTTATTATGAAGTTATCGCCGGGAAAATCTTTCCTGTCTGGCTTTCTTGCAATGGCTTTATTGTGGCTGTTTCAGGCGATGATTCTGGATGCTGATAACGGCTATTTGCTGTCTCATAAAGTGGCACTGCTATTGCCATTCAACGGCTCGGGCGCAGCATTGCTGATGACAACGGCGATTGTTGGCGGGCTGGTTTCAGGCATGGCGGCTTTATCCGGAAGTTTCGCGGTGAAAGGGAAGAAAGTAATATTTAATAAGTAAAATTGAATAGTAATAACAATGGAATCGGCATTCCGCTAATCTCGTACAACTATCAAACTTCCTTGTAGATAATTGCCCTATCATTGCCCCAAATTCTGATGGGAGGATGCTTGCTGCTTCTACAAGCAAGAATCACAACTGTCGATCAATCGAAGCGACGGACGATAGTTACCAAAGAAAAAACAATGCATTATACACAGGACATATTTTCATGAAACGATATCAGCCAGTCTTTCTCTTTTTAGTTTTTTCATTTCTTACGTTATCATCTTTTTCGCAAACCATAAGTGGCCGCGTTATAGGTGAATTGGGACAGCCATTGGCTTTTTCCTCTATTATTATTGAGGGAACCACAACCGGCGTATCTGCCAACGCAGATGGTTATTATTCGATAGATATATCGCCGGGAACTTATAAGCTGATGGCGCAGCATGTGGGTTATATTTCGAGTGAACTGGAAGTAAAAGTGAGCAATGGAAATGCGGTTATCAATTTTAGTTTGCCCTTGCAGCAGTACAACCTGCGTGCTGTAACGGTTACGTCGGGCGGTGAAGACCCGGCGTATGAAATTATCAGAAACGCGATTCAGAAACGCCCGAAATATGAGCATGAAATAAAGAGCCTGCAATGCGATGTGTACATTAAAGGCAGGTTGCAATTAGAAAGTTATCCGAAAACATTTTTGGGTCAAAAAGTTGATTTGCCAGGATATGATACGGCGCAAAACCAGACCTTGTTTTTGTCGGAAACGAATGCAAAATGGAGCGTGCAGGAACCGAACAAAGAAAAGGTGGAAGTGTTATCAACGCGCGTAAGTGGCAACAGCCAGGGATTTGGGCTTTCCTCGCCGCAGATCATTTCATTTTATCACAATAATATTAAGATTGGCGAGAACCTGAACCCGCGTGGATTTGTATCACCTGTTGCTGAAGGCGCACTCAATTTTTATAACTATAAACTTGACGGAACGTTTTACGACAATGGTTTGATGATTAACCATGTGCGTGTGATTCCAAAGAGAACTTATGAGCCTGTATTTGCAGGTTATATCAATATTATTGAAGGAAGCTGGCGAATTTATAGTGTGGAACTAAGCGTTCAGAAAGACCAGCAGATGCAATATTTGGACAGGCTGAAAATTGACCAGTTGTACACGCCGGTTGACAGCATTTGGCTGGTGAGGCAACAGGTGATTTATCCGTCTTTCAATGTATTTGGTTTTGCGGGTTATGGAAATTTTGTGCAGGTATACAGCAACTTCAACCTGCAGCCGCAGTTCGCAAAAAACTATTTTAATAACGTTATCATTACTTACCCTGACAGCGCCACGCAAAAGCCAACAGCCTTTTGGGACAGCACGCGCCCGCTGCCTTTAGAGCCGATTGAAGTAGCCGATTACCGGAAGAAAGATAGCCTGGAAGTGATCTCGCACACGAAGCGTTATATGGATTCGGTTGATCACATTCGCAACAGGCCGAAGCTGTTGCCCTTACTGGTTTTGGGGCAAACCTTTACCGATACAAAACGCAAAGCAGATTATTTTGTTGATGCGTTGATTAACACCGTATCTTACAACACGGTTGAAGGTGCAAACATTATTTTTTCGCCTGACTATAACAGGCGATGGACGAAAAACCGGCAGTCTTTATTTCTTAGTCCCACACTGCGTTACGGCTTCAACAATCATCACTTCAATGCGCATATAACGGGCGTTTATACCTACGGAAAAATGTATCAGACTTCATTTTACGCATCAGGTGGCAGACGTGTGTTGCAGGTGTTTAACGAGCAGCCTATCACCGCTTTCAGCAATGCCACCAGCATACTTTTGTTTAAGAGCAACTACATGAAAATTTATGAAGCAGCTTTTGGCAGGCTTTCGTTTACCAAAGAGCTTCCCGGTGGTGTTGCCGTTACGGCTTATGGCGAATACCAGGACAGGTTTCCGCTTACTAATACAACAGATTATACATTTATCCCCGGAAAATTTCTTTTTATAGATAACAGCGAAAGAACGATAGCACCAAATATTGCCATAGGCGATGCCAATTTTCCACGCCATCAGGCGGCTGTGGCTTCGTTATCTGTTAAATGGCAGCCGGGTTCAAAATATATCGGGTTTCCAGATCGCATAGTCAACATTGGCTCTTCTTATCCTACGTTTACGGCCACATTTACGCAAGGTGTTCATAGTATTTTTGGTAGTGATGTTGATTATAACAAATGGCGCTTTGATGTGCGTGATGATGTGGATTTAAAACTAGCGGGACGCCTGACTTACCATGTGTCTGCCGGCGGATTTTTCGACAGGAAACAAATTTATGCGCCGGATTATCAGCATTATTTCGGCAACCGCAATTTGTTGGTTACAAATTACGCCAACTCTTTTTTGCTTGCCCGTTATTATGAACTGAGCAATACATCGTCTTTTTATACCGAAGCTCATGCTGAATATCACCTGAATGGTTTGCTGACAAATAAGATTCCGCTGTTAAAAAAATGGAACTGGTTCTTTGTAGTTGGCGGTAATGGATTGGTGTATAAAAACAGGCAGTATGCAGAATATTACCTGTCGATAGAAAATATACTGAAAGTATTCCGTCTTGATTTTGTAGAATCATATAACCCGCAGTTAAAAAACACGAGCGGCATCCGCTTGTCGGCGGTGGGTTTATTGACAAATAGAAATGAAGACTAAGGATTTAATAGAAATAAATGCCCGGTTTAATAATAAGAGATGAAATGAACCACTTTCTTATTTTCACTATATGAAATCATTTCTTTTTATATTTTTATTAGTTGTGGCAATTGGTTGCAGCAATCAATATCCCAAAGCCGAAGACCCGATGGATGCCGGCCGGGAATTCATCGATGCCAGCCTGAAAGGTGATTTTGAAAAGGCGAAAGTTTATATGCTGGGCAACGAAACAAACGACAAGCAGTTTGAAAAACTCATCGACGATTACCGGCAAAAAAGCACTGAGCAAAAACAACAATATCACGACGCATCCATCAATATTCTGGAAGAAGATACGGTGAGCGATACGGTGCACGTCATCAACTACAAAAACTCATTTGATAAAATTGCCCGCAAAGTAAAAGTGGTGAATACTGCAGATGGTTGGCTGGTAGATTTATCTTATACTTTCGATGGCAATTTATAGCCCGGGCTTCTTACCTTTGACCGCCCGCAAAAAGCGGTTTATTTATATAAAAACAAATTGAACGTGGCAACAACAACCAACGTACTTCATCCCTGGCATGGCGTAGAATATGGCGACAGAGCACCCGAAATTGTAAACGCCGTAATTGAGATTCCGCAAGGCTCGCGCGCTAAGTATGAGATTGACAAAGCCTCAGGCTTGCTAAAGCTCGACCGCGTTATTTATTCTTCTTTTTATTATCCTGCCAATTATGGCTTTATTCCGCGCACTTATGGCGACGATAAAGACCCGCTCGACATTCTTGTGTTGTCGCTTATCAGCATTACACCCATGTGTTTGGTGGAAGCGAAAGTGATTGGCGTAATGCAGATGATGGATGGCGGCGAAGGCGACGACAAGATTATTGCGGTAGCAGCCAACGATCCGTCTATTAACTATTACAACAATCTTGAAGAATTGCCGAAGCACTTCTTCGACGAAATGCGCCACTTTTTTGAAGAATACAAAACGCTCGAAAATAAAACGGTAAAGGTAGATGCGTTTGGTGATAAAACGAAGGCATTGCAGATTGTACAGGATGCCATCACTTTGTACAATAACACGTTTGACGAAAACGGAGAGCCATTTCTTAAGAAATAATCTTTTCACTTACCTTATTGAATAATATTTTTGCGCAAAATCTTTACTGAATGGAAACAACAAACTCAACAGCAAAATACTGGCTCTGGTTCTTCATCTGGCTCGCCATCCTGATTATTATGCTGTGCGATATCGGCGGATTTACCCGCAAGTTTTTCTGGCTTGCCCTTCCCGGCACGGTTACTTATTTCAGTAAAGCATTGAACTTATTTTAAAGTAATAAAATGAATATAAAAAAGCTTTGCAGAATCTTTTCTGCAAAGCTTTTTTATATTATACCCGACCGTTTAACAAGGGTAATATTTCTTCTTTGGTAGCCATCGTCCGCCGCTTTTTTGATCGGCAGTTGTTGCCATTCCTGCTGCTTCGACATGCAGGAATGCTCCCATCAGGGTTCCGGGCAATGATGAAGCGTCTGTTAACCGTAATGAATAAAATGCTTAAATACTGAAAGTATCGATCGATAATATACAATCTTACTGATTCAATTTAATCCTTGTTGTCTTCTTCCTTGTCATGAAAATTCATCATCCATTGCACGCCAAACTTATCTGTTAACTGACCGAAATAATCACCCCAGAACATCTTCTCTAACGGCGTTATTACATTGCCACCATTGGAAAGTCCATCAAAGAGTTTATGTGCCTGCTCTTTATTATCGGGCGATATGCAAATAGAAATATGGGTACCGAATGCAACGGGCGGCATACCGGACGTAATATCGGTGCCCATCAGAAAAATATCGTTGCCTAAAGGTAAACCGATGTGCATGATTTTCTCACCTTCACTTTCCGGCTGACCGCCGCCATTTGGCACATCTTTAAAGCGCATTACATCGGTGAAATCGCCACCGATAACGGACTTGTAAAAGTTGAAAGCCTCTTCTGTATTGCCATTAAAATTCAAATAAGGATGATATGTTGCCATAGTGTTTTAAGTTTATTGACTAAAAAATAATTTTTTGTGTAAACATCTTTATAAATCCTTCTTCCTTTTGCTTCTTCGCGGCTAACAGTTAAGAAGCCTGGCTCTCATCGCAATTCATCATCCATTGGATGCCGAACTGATCTACAAACTGCCCAAAAAATGCACCCCAGAACTCCTTCGTTACGGGGTGAATTATTTTGCCACCTTCCGATAATTTATTAAAGGCATCGTTGATATCATTTTCATTGTTAAAGCCCATAGATAATACAATGCGGCTGCCATCTTTTGTGCCGCCCATAATATCGTCGGAAGCCATTAGTAAAGCCACGCCTTCGAGCATGAGGCTGCTGTGCATGATCATATTTCTTTTGTCGGCCGGCATCTGGTCAGCCATCGGTGTTTCGGCAACGGTCGTTAATTTGAGTGTGCCGCCAAGGCACTGCTGGTAAAACGTCATAGCATCTTTGCAATCGCCATTGAAGAAAAGATACGGTGTTACTTGTGTGGTCATGATTTGTTGATTTTATAGATGTGAGTATGAAAATGAATCATTGCTGAACTGATATTATTTCTTCTTTACATCATTCAGATTCTATAAGCTTTTTCTAAGGTTGCAATGTCAAATTTTTTCATCTTTAAAAACGCGTTGGTAACATTTGCAATCTGCTCTTTGGTGCCGTTTGTAAGCATCTCTTCCATTATAGCCGGCGTTATCTGCCATGATAGTCCAAACTTGTCTTTCAGCCAGCCACATTGCTGTGCTGCAGGGTCGCCACCGGCGCTAAGCTTTTCCCAGTAATAATCAATCTCATCCTGTGTGTCGCACTGAACAACAAAAGAAACAGCTTCATTGAATTTAAAATTTGGTCCCGCACTAATCGCCATAAATTTCTGTCCCGATAACTCGAATGATACTATTCCGGCATTACCGGATGGCGTGTTTTCAATAACGGTGCTGTGTAAAATTTTGGAATCAGGAAAGATGGATACATAATATTCTGCCGCTTCTTTTGCCTGTGTATCGTACCAGAGATGCGGAACAATTAATTTTAATTGTGTTGCCATAAGTTCTATGTTCGATTGTTTACAATTTAATGTGTCAGGAATCGGAAATTGAATATTTAATAAGTAAGATTAAATATTATTTAGAGCATTTCATTTTATTTCGATAATTCTATTCAGCTTATCAATTATAGTTCGGATGATAGCCCAATCATTGCCCGAACATTAATGGTAGGATGCTTACTGCTTCAACACGCAGGAATCACAAATGTTGATCACAATAACGACGGGCGATGGCTACAAAAACTGTATTTTGTATTTCATGTAGCAGTTGCAATAGATGTCGTATGCAAATGAAAAAGATACTATTTTACAGCTACCACGTATGAATCCATCGATGCGATTTTATCGTCCCTGAATGTGTAGATATCGCAGTATCGGTATGTCTTTTTTTCGCCGTCTTTATTTGCCATGCTAAACCTGCCTGTGCCAGCCGTTCTGTTGCCTTCGGTAACGGTGAATTCAACAACACTATCCGGACCTTCTTCCGCCTTTCCGGTCATTGCCCCGAGGATGGCATCACGTCCATGTATGGTTTTGTCGCCAATAATATTCCATACAACATCATCGGTACAATATGATAGAAACAGAGGCATATCGTTCTTAATAAAAGCATCGTTCACAAGATCGATAACCTGCTTCTGCGTTGCGGTTGCGGCTTTTGTTTTGCCGGCAAGCGTTTCAATAACATGCTCCATCTGGTGAATGTGCCGTTTGGTATGATAAAGCAGGAAATGAACGATTTCGCCCTTGGTCAAATCGCCTGTTGGAAGGCTTGTAACTAACTCGCAGTCATTCAGTTTTGGAATGATATCGTTAAGCTTAGCCGATACGTCGTTTAGCTGTTGCAGAAGCTCGGCTTTATCAAAATCTTTTTGCTCAGGTATCACCATCTCGGGCGATTTCAGTTTGGTGGTAAAATCAAGAAATATATGTTTTAATTGAGGCACGATGGCATAGGTATCTCTGTTTGCTTCTTTAGCCGGAGCCTGCAGCACTTGCAACATGCCGTACTCCGATTTCAACACATGCTGCGCTACTTGTGCGGGTGTCCAGCTATCTCTGAAGGGAACCTTGTTTATTTTGTGTTCATCAATAGAAGAAAATATGTCCCTGAATTTTTGATTTGTTTCTACAAGTTGTTGGCGGATATTTGTTTCCTGCATAAAGGTGAATTTTATGAATGAAGAATTTTATTTCATTGGCAGAGCAAACGTACTATTCCTTTTAGCAAACGGAAAGGTACAAAAACGTCAATTTGGTTGGTTGATTGCGACATGCGATCAAGACTGACTTTGTAATTATTGTTGAGAAGATGTTTAGATAGAAACAGGATAAGCGTTGTAAACAGGTTGAACAGGAAGGGTTTATTCAATTAACGGAACACTTTTTTTCCCATAACGGAAGAGAATCACGTCAACACATATTAATACAAATGAAAGAAGATGTAGAGCTATGGCTGCAAGGCTCATTACCTGATATTCCTGCTTTGTTGCAGCCTGTAGCACATGCACTGTTACAGGCACAAAAAGAAATCAGAAACTTGATGATTGGATTTCCTGATGAATTGCTTTGGGAAACGCCCGCCGACATGGCATCGCCAGCTTTTCACCTGCAACATATTACGGGCGTACTCAACAGGTTGTTTAGTTACGCGGATGGTAAAGCGCTAATAAATAAACAACTGAATTATTTATCAGATGAAGGCAAAAGCGACAAAGCGATTACAGTCGGATCGCTGTTGCAAAACCTTGACAAACAAGTGGAAGCAGCCATGTCCTTTTTAAAACAAACAGACCAGAATACACTGACACAAACACGCTATGTAGGACGCAAACAAATGCCTTCTACCAAGTTAGGTTTGTTGTTTCATGCGGCTGAGCACACCATGAGACACAACGGTCAATTGCAGGTAACGGTAAAATTTATTAGTAACGGAAGAACTTAATTTTCTGACAGCGAATCCATGGTAATGGCATAATGACTTTCATCATACACACATTCACCGTTCTTAATCAGCAGGATTTGCGGCGATTCGTGAGAAACCTGAAATGCATCTGCCACTTTGTTCGATATATCGCGAAAGCGGATAAGGTCCAGGAAAAAGAAGTCCATGTTTTCGGGAACTCCCTCGCGCTCAAGCCGCCTGAGTACCATACTGCTGATACTGCAGCGGGTACTATGTTTGAAAATTACCTGCGGCCGGGCGTAAGACTGTTGCTGTATATCGGTTAGCTGACCAATGTTGTCAAATGTTATCCAGTTCATAAGTAAAATAGTGAGTTCAAAATATATGCCTCTATCGATGCATAAAATAGTTCTTATCGTGAGATGGACAGTTGCCTGTGCGGGTGCCAGCGCAAGAACTGAGAACAAAGGATAAAAAAACAATGAAGAATAAACTGTAAATTATTTTTTTCATAATAAAATGATACCGGATTTTTACAACTCTTGCCTGCAAAAATAATTTCATTCCGGAAACTGAGGATTTAAAAAATGATTAATATTCACTTTATAGCTATCGGTGGTAGTGTGATGCACCAGTTGGCCATTGCGCTTCACAAAAAAGGCTACCATGTAACGGGCAGCGACGACGAAATTTTTGAGCCAGCTAAGAGCAACCTGTCGCAATTCGGTTTGTTGCCAACCGAAATGGGTTGGTTTAACGAAAAAATGAATGGTGATATCAATTCTGTTATCCTGGGAATGCACGCCAAAGATGACAATCCTGAACTGGCAAAAGCAAAATCTTTGGGTTTAGATATCTATTCTTTTCCTGAATATCTTGGCAAAGAGAGCCGCGATAAAATGCGTATTGTTGTGGGCGGAAGTCACGGAAAAACTACCACGACAAGCATGATTATGCACGTGTTTAAAGAAAGTGGATTGCCGTTCGATTATATGGTGGGAGCGAAGCTGGCCGGCTTCCGTCAAAGCGTGAATATTACCGATGCGCCTGTTATTATTTGCGAAGGCGATGAGTACCCGGCAAGTGCCATAGAAAAGCGGCCCAAGTTTCATTTTTTGTTTCCGCATATCGCTATCATCACCGGCATTGCATGGGATCATATCAATGTATTTCCGACCTTTGATATTTACCTGGAGCAGTTTGTCATTTTCATTCATAAAATTGAAACTGGTGGTGTATTAATTTATAATGATACAGACCGAACGCTTACAAAGCTGGTTGAAGAAAACAGGCGGGAAGATATACGGTATTTGCCATACGGCATTCCTGAACATACGATTGTTGATGGCATTACAACGGTGACACTCGGTGGCGGAACTTCGCCTTTATTGGTGTTTGGTAATCATAATCTTCTGAACATGAATGCAGCTTATTTAGCTTGCACATCATACGGCATTTCAACAGATGTTTTTATGAAAGCCATCAGCAGTTTTGCCGGCGCTGCCAGGCGTTTGGAAGTAATGGCATCTAACGATTCTGTTACTGTTTTTCGCGATTTTGCGCACGCGCCCAGCAAAGCCAAAGCAACCATGGAAGCGGTGAAAAAACAATTTCCACAAAGAAAATTATATGCTGTGCTGGAGCTGCATACATACAGCAGTCTTAGCAAAAAATTTCTGTCTGAATATGCAGGTGCATTTAACGGGGCAGAAGTAGCCGCCGTTTTTTACTCCCAACATGCTTTGCAGCTAAAACGCTTGCCAGCATTGAATAAGCAGGATATTATGCAAGGTTTTGAAAGAAGCGATCTACAGGTATTTGATGACAAGGAAAATTTATGGGAATGGCTGCACGAACAACATTTTGAGCAGGCAAATCTGCTGTTGATGAGCAGTGGCAATTATGATGGTTTGCCAATGGACACATTTGCAAAAGAGATAACAACATAGTTGTTGGAAGAAAACAAAAGTCATCCTGATGCTTATCCGGGATGACTTTTGTTTTGTACATCTGTTTTATTTTTCTGACGATGAAGCGGAAGGAGAAGATGTGTTGCTAACCGTGCTTTTATCTTCATTCATCCCGGTTTCTATATTGGCTTTATCAGAATCGCCAACTACAGTGCCGCCGGGCGTTTCATTCAAAGTGCTATCCGGCTGGTCTTTTATATTTAATTTCTTTTCGTTCAGGCTTTCATCAGCGCGTTTGCCTTTGTCAAGATTTTCACCGCTGATATCGCTTGTATCAAGTTCGCTTTTGTCCTGTGTGTGCTTTTCCATAATATTTCTTTTTACACCTGACAGGTTTTCTTATAAAAATTGTACCAGCCGGAAGGTGAGTAATGAATGGTGAGTTGTGAGTAATTAAAATGAGTTGTGATTTCTAACTATTTATTTACTTTTACCATACTAAAAGTTCTTCAACACACGAATCATTGAATCTGCTTTGGCTTCATCATTCGCTTTATAATTATAATGTATCAGCGCGCTTTGCCATTCGCCATACACAGGGTTTGGCAATACAATAAATCGTTTGCCAAAATCGGCTGCCTGCTGCTGAACCAATGAATCTCTTTTCTGGGTTGGCTGATGATCGAATATGCCTTCAAAATCACCCAGATTATCTCCAAATAACAACAGCACATTGTACTTTGCTGCTACCTGTGCACGCCGTGCATCTTTGCTTGACGTAGTAGTTTTTAAAAGCAGATGTGCATCATCAGCAAACGGAAAATTCCATTTTTTCAGGTTATCTATTGTTTGTTTCTGCTCTGCCTGCAAGCGGTTTGTGATGTAATACACTTCGACACCTTTTGAAGCGGCAAATTTAAAAAAAGACAGGGCGCCGGGAACTGTATCACAAGCTGCAAGCGATGTCCAGCGCATCCACGACGTATCGTTGTATGATTTGCGAAGCAGCGCCTGGTGTACAGTATAAGGACTGTTATCAAGAGCTGTTTCATCAATGTCTGTTATCACCGCAAAAGGCTTTGATGTTGGCTGTGCAATGGCAGTGTTCAGTCGCTCGTAAGCGATATTATAAGCCTGAAGTGCCAGGGCTTTATATTCAGATGCCTTTTGTTGGTACATAGCAGCCCAAAGCGGTGCAAACGTAAGAAGGCTGCTATCTGCGGTGCTGTAAGTGCTTGCATTGCTTTGTATGTGACTACTTCTGCAAGACATTAGCACAAATAAAAAAGCAGCAAAAACTGTTATTGGTATTCTCATCATCATAACTTTAAAACGCAATCTTACTATAATTGAAACACATAAATCTTACAGGCAAATTTTGTCTTTAATAAAATTAAATGGGGAAGCTCTTTTTTATCCGATAATTAAAGGAGCCTTATCTGCAATGGAAGCTTGCGGCGCTCTGAATTTGTCATTCAAATTTTTTGCATTGGCAAACATCCAACTGTCGTGTTCACGGTCGCTTTGCGCGCCACGATTCTTGCCATTATCAGCCGTGCGGCCATAACCGGTGGTAACAATAATCAGCCAATCTTCATTGAAATTTTTCTCGCGGTAATTGAGTCATCCCACACATATCCTACACGCTTGTCAGCCAACTAAACAGCATTGTAAAATTTTTTACTGTCGCCGTACATGTGCCCAATATCAGCCGCGCCAGGGAATAGTTCCGTCGTGGAGGACCGAAGTTGAATAAAGAACCAAAAGCTGACAGCCCACAAAAAAAGCCTCTTTGGTAAGAGGCTTGCCTGTATAAATAAAAGTAAGATTATGCACTTAAATAAACCGCAAAAACCAAGGGAAGTAAAAGGATGATACTGCTGAAGACGATGAGCTTTACCGTGTGCATTTTGTGGTTGGCAATCACATTGTCAATGGAAAGAAGCCAGGCAGCTATGAGCCCGGTTACACCAGCAACTGTCAGCAGGCTTTTCAGGAAAATACCTGCGATTAATAAAATTAACCCTGCTGTAAATAAGAAAAGTGGAAATACATCATTCCGGGTTACGTCAAGCTTCTTCATGCGATTTTTTGTTTTGTATTGTAATTTTAAAATGGTGCCAAAGCGTGACTGTGGTTCCGTTGCAGCGCCTGGCAAAGTTGATAATGGTTTGATTTGCAGACACAAATTTTTAGAAAAAAAACGGGTTTTCACATTAAAAGAAAATTAAAAATGTGTGGAAGAGAATTTGGTTCCGGGTAAGAAATCAATCAGTGTTGCGCATTTACAGCAATGCCATTATTGAGATAAACTTATGGAATGAAAAAGGTGGAGAGGATAATTATCGGATGATAATCTTGGTAAGATTTTCCTGCAGAATGTATCAAAAATTCATTCTGGAAATATCGTGATGGCTCTTGCATAAAAACGCAAAGTTTTTGCAAGAACCATCTTTGTTATCCGCGTAAAAAAAACGATACTCTTACAACTGAAACGAGGCTGATTACGACAACCTGTTACCTTCTTTCGGGAAAACGAGCGAAGGCTGAAAAGTTTTGGCTTCATCAAAATCCATCAGCGCATACGATATAATGACGATAACATCGCCAACAGCACCACGACGTGCTGCCGGTCCGTTCAAACAAACAGTGCCGCTGCCGCGCTTACCTTTTATTAGGTACGTTTCAATGCGTTCGCCATTGTTTACGTTCACCACCTGGATTTTTTCGTTGGCAATCATATTTGCCGCCTCCATTAGGTCTTCGTCCAGTGTTAAACTGCCTACGTAATTCAGATTCGCTTCCGTAATGGTTGCCCTGTGTACCTTCGATTTTAATACCTCTATTTGCATAGCGGCGCAAATGTAGCCGGAATTTGTGATGGTGCAAATGCATAAACTTTCTTATGACTTTACCATAACAAACTGAACTTGCACAGTTCTTGTTTACTTTCACACAAACCATTCATTATGAAACGACTATTTGCCATTTTTGCTCTTACTGTTTCCTTAGCCGCCTGTGGTAATAATACTGCCGACACCACCACGGATAGCAATACGACACCGGGTGAAGACGCTTCCGGCGGTACCACGCCATCCATTACATCGGGCAATACAGCCGCACGCCAGGGACAGGAAATTCCACGCGATTCAATAGAAACAACCGCCGACAGTACCGGGAATATTCGTTCGGCAGATACAACTAAAAAATAAGAGCGGCTACTTCATTTTGCCGCATCTTTACGCCGTATGAATCCTATCATCGTTACTATTGACGGATATTCATCCTGTGGCAAAAGCACGCTGGCAAGGGCATTGGCTAAAGAGCTTCATTATATTTTTATCGATAGCGGTGCCATGTATCGCGCCATTACGTTGTATTTTTTAACGAATGGTATTTCCTTTACTGATAAGGATACCATCGCTGATGCATTGCAACATATTCATCTTTCTTTTCAGCGTAATCAAAATACGGCTGATAATGAGGTTTTTTTGAATGGCGAAAATGTATCTTCTGCCATTCGCGAGATGGTTATTAGTGATAATGTTAGTGAAGTATCAGCCATAAAAGAAGTGCGCGAATTTGCTGTGGCGCAGCAACAAAAAATGGGTTTACACAAAGGATTGGTGATGGATGGAAGGGACATTGGCACCACCGTTTTTCCTGAAGCGGAATTAAAAATTTTTATGACCGCAGATATGGAAACTCGTGTAGAGCGCAGGCTTCAGGAGCTGTTGGCTAAACAGCCTGGTATTACACTTGGCGAAGTGAAAACAAATCTTGAAAAGCGGGATTATATTGATAGTCACCGCGAAATAAGCCCATTGCGGAAAGCAGATAATGCCATTGTACTGGATAACACAAATCTTACCATGACAGAACAACTACAGATGGCTTTAGGTTGGGCAAAAAAACTGCTGTGAATAACTAAAGTGTATTCTCATAATTCAACACACGCGGCGCCTGGCAGATGATATTTAGTGGTTGATAGTTGTGAGATGATTGTTGTCGGATGACAGTTGCCAGACGATAGTTGAAAGAATGAAACCTCATTGCTGATAGCTATAAGCTGTCAGCTACTAATCCGCTTTCGAAGCACTGCCGGAGCCGGTAATATGTGCATCAACAGAAGCGCCGCCTTTATAACGCACATCGCCGGAGCCGATCACTTTTACATTGAGCTCCCGGGTGGCATATACTTCCGCATCGCCGCTGCCGGTAATATTGATTTCCGTGTTTTGCGTGGTCAAGCCAAAGCTGTGAATATTGCCCGAACCAGCTACCGACATATCAGCGGATTTCGTCTTGCCACTGAAAATAATATCGCCGCTGCCAGCCGTATGACTTTCTACCGATGTCGCATCCAGCTTAATATTCATATCGCCGGAACCATTCAACTGAAAATCCATTTTATCTTCATTCACAAGCGTATTTTCCGACGTTATATTGCCACTGCCTGAAGATGAAACCTCTTCAAATTGCGGCGCTGAAATACGTACCTGTAAATGCTTTTCTGGGTTCAAACTATAGCCTTGTTTTATTTTTATTTTCAACGTGCTGCCATCCGTTTCGGTGGTAATGTATTGCAACAAATTTTCATCGCCGCTTACCTGCACAGATGTTGCTGAAGATTGTGTGAGAACAACATCTATCGCTCCATACGTAGAGATACTTTTAAAGTTAGTCACGTGCCGGCTTTCGCTGGCTAAGTTGCCGTTGCCATCAACGCGTTCTCCGTTAATGACGTTGCAGGAAGTTAAAGCAATCACCAGGATCGCGAAAAGAAGTTGTTGTTTCATGGTGTATTGTTTTAAAAAAATTACGAAGCAAACTCTATTATTTTTATGCATAGAAAATTGAAAATCGCTGTTATCGATCGAAAAGTATCAGTGAAACAGTCTCTGATTATTTCTTCATTTCTGCATAATACTGATGAAAATATGGAATGGTTTCGATGCCTTTATAAAAATTAGCGAGATCAAATTTTTCATTCGGGCTGTGCAGGTTATCGCTATCCAAACCAAAACCTAAGAACACCGTTTTGCAATGTAAAATTGTTTCAAACAAAGAGGTGATAGGAATGCTGCCACCGCCGCGCACCGGCACAGGTGGTTTGCCAAAGCCTGCTTCAATAGCCTTCGCCGCGGCTTTGTATTCAATGCTGTCAATCGGCGTCAGGTAAGGATCGCCGCCATGATGCTCTTCGGCTTTGATGGTAATATACGCCGGCGCTATTTTATACAAATGATCAATTAAAAGCTTTGTCATTTTATGATGTTCCTGGTTGGGAACGAGGCGGCAACTGATCTTGGCAAATGCTTTAGAAGGCAGCACCGTTTTCGATCCTTCGCCTGTATATCCACCCCAAATGCCATTCAATTCCAGCGTAGGACGGATGCCGGTTCTTTCATTCGTGCTATAACCCTTTTCGCCCCACAGTTCCTTTACACCCAAATCTTTTTTATACTCTTCTTCATCGAAAGGCGCTTTGGCAAGCTGGTCTCTTTCTTCTGTTGATGACTCAATAACATCATCATAAAAATTGGGAATGGTGATGTGATTATTTTCATCGTGAAGGCTGGCAATCATCTGCGCCAATATCGTAATCGGGTTGGCTACCGCACCGCCGTACACACCACTGTGCAAGTCGCGGTTTGCACCCGTTACTTCCACCTGGATATAGCTTAAGCCGCGCACGCCGGTGTCAATGCTTGGTGTGTTAAGACTGATCATAGAAGTATCACTGATTAAAACCACATCAGCTTTCAGCAATTCTTTTTTCTCTTCCAATAAGTCAGCAAGATTAGAAGAGCCAATCTCTTCTTCACCTTCAATGATGAATTTTATATTTAGCGGAAGCGAGCCTGTTTTTATCAAAGCTTCAAATGCTTTCACATGCATGTAAAATTGTCCTTTATCATCGGCCGAGCCGCGGGCATAAATTTTACCATCTTTAATCACCGGCTCAAAAGGTCCGCTGTGCCACAGTTCGAGCGGATCGGCTGGCTGCACATCATAGTGACCATATACAAGCACAGTAGGCCTGGATGGGTCTGTTATTTTTTCACCATACACAGCCGGGCAGCCTTTGGTGGGAAGTATCATTACATTATCAGCACCAGCTTCTGTTAACCTTTGTTTTACCACTTCGGCACAAGCCACCATATCTTCCTTATGCTCACCACGCGCGCTTATGCTTGGGATGCGCAGCAACTCCAGCAATTCATCTAAAAAACGGGTTTTATTTTGTTCAATATAATCCTGCCAGGCTTGCATAAAATGTGTGTTTATAAAGGCAAATGTAAATGGAGATTTGGGGAGATGGAAAGATTTTATGGAAGAGATTATGGTAAGAAGTCCAATCTATTAAAGTCAGAGTAATCAAGGTTTCGCCGGAAGTATTTCTTAGGAAAAATCATAACATCATTTCATGAATTGAAATAGGATTAACGATGTACTCTGTTTGCCGCTATTGTTTCACTTTTTAAGTGTGGTTGATTGTATTTGCCTTTATCGTATTCAATCCATTTGCTGTTATTCTGTACACTACTAATCGTATTGCCAGTTAAAGTGCTGCGCGGCATTTTAACAGCGCCCATCATAATATCTCCGCATCCTGATAATGTTTATGCGCTACTGGTTAGGAAAAGATGATACTTATGAAGTTGCGCTTTGGTTTTCTCTTCAATATGATTGTAAGTATTTACCAATAACTGCTGTAGCGGAGTGTATAAATTTCGGATTTGCATTGCTTTAAAATAACCACAAATCTTTTGCTGCCTATAATTGAGAACATAATCCTGCACTTCCTGTAGTCATTGATGTAAAATCAGCTACTACTTTATCGCATACTTTACAATGTTTACCACAGTCACTGCTTGTCTTTTCATTCCAGTTTTTTTTACAAGGCTCCGGAATATTTATGGTAATTGTTGCAGTATATCTTTCAAATTAATTAAGAAAAAGGCAGGCAGTTAACTCTTTACCGCGACATATTTCTGAGTAAATAACTATGGAAGATCGGGATGAAATAAAATGATTATCGTATCAGCACCACCGTTCCTTTGTAAGGAAAAACTTCGCCTGTATCGCAAACAACTTGGGCAATGTAAACATAGGTTGCCGACGGCATTGGCTTGCCTTTATAAGTGCCGTCCCAGCCTGTAATGCCGGCTTCAGTTGTTACCTGATGGCTTTGTTCAAAAAGAGGATTGCCATACCGGTCGAAAACCGCAAAGTGCTGAATCTCTTTAATGCCGCGCCCTAACACAGAAAAATAATCATTGCGTCCATCACCATTGGGCGTAAACGCAGACGGCACATTAATGAGTGCAGCTTTACAAAGAATGGTTACATGCAAACTATCGTACGCAGCGCAACCGCCGGCATTGGTTACTTTCAATACATATTCCATGTCGGCATGTGGCGTCAGTATCGTATTCGGGCAAGTGTCGCAGGCGAGGTGGCTTGCCGGCAGCCACTGCCATTTTACCACATCAGAACTTCCTGTGCCATGAAGCAATACCTCGTTCCCTGCAAACGTGGTAATATCAATGCCGGCATCTGCTGTGGGTATTACACTGGTAAGCACGCGCGCCGCTGCCGTATCGGTAAAGCAACCATACCTGTCGGAGCCAACCACGGTATAGGTTCTGGCTTCGTAAAGAGATGTTGTTGGGTTGGCAACATCGGGATTGCTCAGCGCATCTCCATCAAGCCAATGGTAACTGTCTGCACCGGTAGCGCTTAATTGCACAAAACCACCCGGACAGATATAAAAAGGCGAAGGTGCAGCAACTGTAAACCGCGGTGTAACTGTAACAGAAATGGAATCGCGGCTGGTGCAGCCAACGCCATTTTTTACATCCACATAATAAGTGGTCGCCGTGTCGGGATATACATAAGGCGTAGCGGTATTTGCGCCTGATATGTTTGTGGCAGGCGTCCATTGATAAAAGGCGCCATCATGAGCCTGCAGTTGCACCGAATCGTTCTGACAAAGATGTGCGCTAAGCGGAGACGGATTCACGTCGGGCTTTGCATTTACCAGCAAGCGATGCCAGGCGGTATCATAACATCCATTATCATTTACAATGAGAGATACAGAATCCAGTCCTGGCTTGGTATATACCTGCGGAGCCGGGTTTTGTTCTAACGATGTATTGCCATTGCCAAACTGCCATTGCCAGCTTACTTCGCGCGTGGCGGTGGCAGTAAAAATTGCCGTATCGTTTTCGCAAATTTCCGGTGTGCCTGCAATGAAAGCTTTTGGTGTTGGCTGCACTACAATGGTATCGCGTGTAATATCGGTACAGCCGTAAGGCGAGGCGCCGCTGAGTATCACTTCGTAGCTGCCGGGTGTATTATAGGTAAATGATACGTTCTCTTTTCCGGCTGTGTCTTTGGCATTGCCGGTGCCAAAATCCCAATGATAAGTAATGGGCAAATGCAATGAATCTTTAGCCAGGCTAAGTGTGGCTGGTGTAAAGAGAAGCAAGGAAGAATCGCAGGTTACGGAAGGTTGTTTATTAATATCAAGATGTAGCGTATCGATGATGATAGGAAGCTGCGGAAAATAAGCAAACTTACAGTTGCTGCCATCGCTTACTATAAGAGAAGGCGTATAAATATTAGGCGTGAGATAGCGATGTGTGGCAAACGTATCGCTGTTGCTGATAACAGTGCCATCGCCAAAGTCCCAGGTAAAGTTTCGTGTATTGGCAGACGAAGCTGTAAGTGTTATCGGCTCGGCGCCACACGCAAAAGGTTTTACAGCACTTAGCGATGCATACGGTCCTTTAATGGTAATAATTTCAAACACAGAGTCCCTGGTGCCATCGATGAAATAACCATATAGAATAACCTTATAAAATCCCGGTGTGCTATATACATGGCTGGCGGCATCGCCATCGCCCGTAATACCGCCGCCATCACCAAAATCCCAGGCAATGCGGGTTGTATTTTTTGACGTGCTGGTAAAGCTTCCAATCACCGGCGGGCAGCCGCCTTCCGGGTTGATGAATGATGTGGTGTAAACAAATGACAGGTTTGGATTTTTTACATACACCACCTGCGATGCCGTATCTGAGCAGTGCTCAACCGCATTGGCAGCAATCAGCTTCACGGTATCAATGCCTTCCATCGCATAACTATGAAAGAGCGAATCCTGATAACCCTGGTTTCTTGCCATGTTTCCATCGCCAAAAGACCATGTGTATTTGTTGTCGGAGCTGTTTGTGTTCAGTGTATTGGTGTGGTTGTAAAACCAAACATCAGCCAAAGGCAACACTTGATCATCTGATACAGAGAACGCGGCTTTTGGTCCTTTCACAATGATAAAACCATCATCTGCCGGCGTGGTTGCGGAGCAGCCTTTTGCATCGGTAACAGTAAGCGTTGCCACGAAAGTTCCCGGTTCCGGATAACGATGTGATACCGTTGTGCCCAAAATGTTTGCCTGCGATGTGCTGTCTCCAAACTGCCAGTTCCATTTTACAATTGGTGAGTTATGAGTTGGCCTTGAAGCATCAGTAAAAACAACCGGCGTTTTAAAGCATACATTATTTTCTTTCAGTGAAAAACCGGCAACTGGCCCGAGTGCCTGGAATGAGAGATAAGCTGTGGTATCGGCGCAACCAAAAATGTCAGAATTTGTAATGATGCGCAGCTTAGTTTGTTCCGGGTTTGTATTTATTAAGTTCACACCAAATCCGTTCTGGCTAATGGTGCTGTCGGTAATATAAACATTGCCTCCAAAAAGGCTGCCATCGCCATATAAAACTGACGTTATGGTATAGCCTAAACTGTCGCTTGTTTGCGGGTTACTGTCAATGCCGGTTACGCTTGTATGAAAAATATCGCTGCCACAAAAAATGGTATTGGCAGAAGACAGCAACGGCTGTTGTTTTAATAATACATAAACATTGGCTGCAACAGTAGCCTGGCAAGCTCCATTCGTGGTAGTAAGTGAAGCGATATAATGACCGCTTTTTTGGTACGTATGCTGTACCTGCGGTTTTGATGTTGAATAAGATAATGGTGCGCTGTTGTCTCCAAAATCCCAGCTCCAGCTATTTGCCTGTTTTGATGTATCGGAGAAAGTAACAAGGCCTCTGTTGCCGCTGCAGGTATTTACAACCGATGAAATATGAGGAAACGGAGGAACAACAGTTAGGTAATTTTGTTTGGTTACCGTATCGCGGCAGCCATCATTTACAATGATAAGAGAAACTGTAAAAACTGAATCGTACTGGTATTGGTGTGAGTAAGGCGCTGAGCTGTTTATTTCATATCTTCCGCTATCGCCGTAATTCCAAAAATAAGTGCCTTCCAGGTTATTACCCGTAACATTAAAACCAACCGGCGTGCTGCCGCAAATATTGGTGCCGTTTATGGCAGTAAAATCAAATACAGGCTTCTCATAAATATTGATAGAATATTCGGCTTTACCTGCGCATCCACTTTGGGTTACATAATCGAGTGTTATATTAAAAGTGCCTGTAGAAGTAAACAGGTGTTCCGGTTTGGCTGCAGTTGATGTGCCGCCATCTCCAAAATTCCAGTTGTATTGAGAAATCGTTTCCAGCGAAAGAGCAGAAAAAATTGTTTGCTTTGTTTCGCAGCCTAAGTTGCCTTCCGAGCTTTCAATTTTTACTTCCAATTTTCCTACCACAACCGGTTGCTTAACCAACACGCTGCAACCCTGGGAGTTTGTTCGCTTCAGCGTCACATTATAAGTGCCGTCGGCTGTGTAAGTATAAGATATTTGTTGCTTGTTATCCGTAGCCGTTCCATTGCCTGTAAAGTTCCACTGCCAGCCACTTGCATTGGCTGCTGTATCAATAAAAGTAACTCCTACCGGCGATCCGCAACTGCCATCCAGCCGGGCAACAAAACCAGCAGCAGAAGGCGCGGGTAAAAGGGTAATCTGTTTGGTTGCAGTGGAAGGACAGGTTTCGAAAAGAGTATTGAGCTGCACCCGGTAGTTGCCGGGCGCATTAAATACATGATGCAACTGCCCGGGAACCGTATCAAAAATAGGAGCGCCATTGATAAGCCATGTTTCCGATGCAGGTGTTGGCGTGCTTTTGTCTTCAAACAATAACTCTGTATTTTGACAAAGAAGAGATGGAACCGAGAAGTCGGTGTGATAGTCAGCCGCATTAATAATAATCGTAGTATCCGACGAGCAGCCATCAGTATTTTCAGCACTTAGTTTTACAGGATAACTGCCCGGCTGGCTGAAAGTATGTTGCGGTTGCTTTTGATCAGATGTACCGCCATCACCAAAATCCCAATGATAGGAAAGAGTGCCGTCGCCTGCTGTTATATTTGACACAATCAAAGGCGTTTGAATGTTGCACAGCACGGTTTGCGCCGGTTTAAAAGCCGCGTACACAGAAGGCAATACTTCAATCAATTGCGGCTTTGGCAGTGTGCTGTAGCAGCCATAACTATTGGTAACCGTAAGGCTTGGGCTAATAACTTTAGATATGTTGTAAGTATGAAGTTGAACGCTTTCTCCTTTTTCTGCTATTCCATCGCCATAATCCCATGTATAGCTGCTGATGGTGCCATCGCCGGGCGTAGACTGGCTTGAAAAAGTGACTGCCAGCGGTGCGCAGCCTTTGGTAACATTAACCGAGAAATCGACCACCGGTTTTTTATAAACCGTTATGGTCATTGATTTTGAAAAAGATTGGCTTCCTTCTTCGGAAACGGTAAGCGTAACGGAATACTCACCTTCTTCCAGATAAGTAGTACCGGGATCTTTCAGTGTTGAGCTATTGGTATTTCCAAACGTCCAGGCATAAGAAGCTTCTGATGAAAAACCGGTTGAGGTATTTGTAAAAGACACTGCCAGCGGTGAGCAACCTGAAATGGCGCTGGCGAAAAAGTCTGCCTGCTGTGCCCACGTAGTTAATGTGGCAAAGAAGCAAAAGAGGCAGATTATTATGCTCGCCTTACAGGTCATATTCTCGTATTCATGGTCATACTTTTGACCGGAACTTGTGTTAGATGCACTTGCAAAAACAGTTTCCGTGTTGCTAATTCATTTGTTTTCGCATACTGAAGTAATAAATCGGATGGGAAACAACAACAGGTAACAAAGGTTTCAAGATAACCGGCCCAAGAACAAGAATTATGCTAAAGCTTCAGAATCCTTGAGTCAATATTCTATTTCTTTTCTTAAAAAACAAAATTGCGGTACAAACCGCTTTATGATTTCCATTTTGATTGCAGATCAAGATGCTATCAGAAATAACAACGGGCTTTGATATTTTTGGGTTGTGATTATGCAAAAGAAAAACGAAATAGATATCGTTGAAAAAATACTGGATGCCTGTTATAAAACCGGCGACTTTCCGCTTTTTATCATGAGCCTCATGCATCAATACGAAGAAAGAGGAAGCCTGAGCAAAAAACAATTGCAGGGTTTATTTTACAAAGCAGAAAAAGTAAAAGATATACCGGCAAACTGGCTGGCAACCTTGCAGGCAAAGATTGCCAGGATGCCGAATCGTTTCAAGCAGACTGAAGAAATCCAAATGACTCCGTTATACCAAAAGAACGAACGGGTGGGAGAGATGATTGATTCCATCCTACATAAATATCCCCAACATAAACGGGTGCTGTTTTTAAAAACGAAATATGAAAACAATGAAACACTGACTTCAACAGAAACAACCGAACTGGAGAAGTTTGTAAAACTGCTTTTATAAAATTTTATAACAAAAAAACTTAATCCTGGCAAGAATAGTTCTGGCGCACATTTGGCTTACATGCTTGCCAATTTTTATGATAAAACGAATGTTGAATATAATAACTTTTCTGTTGTTTGCTTTTCTTGCAGGTGCGCAAAGCAAAGTGGCAAATTATTCCGTTGGTGAAGACGGCACAAAAGAATATGAGCATTTTTCGTTTTGGGTAAAAGATAAACATCGCGCCCGGGTTACATACTCTTACGATGTTGACAGAAAAGAAACGACGATTACTTATCTTGGCAAAACAACTTACAAAAATGAGCCTGCTTTTACGGTTCAGTTTGCTAACCATTACATTCTTTACATTATACCAAAAGGAAGCCAGTTGCAGGTTTTCGATTCGTCAGGTAAGTACAATAAAATATTCAACTGGGAATATGAAGGGCCAGTGAATGGTGTTGGAACTTTTTGTGATGTTTGCGCAGAAGATGAAAAAGAAGCCGCGAAATTGTTGCGGTCTTTTTATTTAAATGACTCTAATGTACATGCTTTGTGAGATGTTCTTTTTGTTTGCACAAACTTTTATAAAAACCAAAATGCTGTTGTTTGTAAAGAAACTGCTTATTGCCTGCCTGTTCGTTTTTTTACCGCTTCTGTTATTTTCTCAAACGAAAGACACAATCATCGACAGCCATTATACATGGCAGGAACTTCAAACGAAGTTTATTTCTTACTACAAAGATTCGTCTGCAAACGGGTTAACGGGTTATCAAAAGCAAGCAGCCATTCGGTGGATCAATGAAAAGTTATCGCTGGTAAACATTGTGTATGTTGGCTTCGATAATCGCATGCATTCCGGTCAGCTTGTTTGCAACAAGGCTGTGGCTAATGACGTTAAAGAAATTTTTACAGAGCTGCTGCAACTCCGCTTTCCCGTTTATCAATGCAAGCCAATCAGCGATTTCGGTTTTACGGATATAAGATCAATGCAGGCAAATAACACAAGTTGTTTTGATTATCGTCAAAAAACAGGCAGTCGCTCTCTTTCAAAACATTCATATGGTCTTGCAATTGACATTAACCCAATAGAAAATCCTTATAAAAAAGGAGAAGAAATATTGCCTTACAACAACAATGAAAGTATAGTTACCGGAAGGCTTCGGGTAACGGAAGAAACGGGACGGAAGGTAATCAATATTTTCTCAAAACATGGCTGGGTTTGGGGCGGAAGCTGGCATTCGCTGAAAGACTATATGCACTTTGAAAAACGATGATTGTATTGATGTTTTTACAGCAATGTAATAAAGAAATTTGCTGAATAATTTACGACACGAGTTTGATGTAAGCCATGACTTTTGCCATAAGAAACCCGTAAGATTCAACTGATTGGTGCAATAAACCGGTATTAATTGCGAAGCGGTTTCCCGGTCTTCAATAAATACTGGATACGCTCCAGTGTTTTTCGTTCGCCGCATAAAGACAGGAATGCTTCACGCTCTAAATCTAATAAATATTGTTCGCTTACCAGGCTTTGCTCGCTTAAGTCGCCGCCGCACATTACATAAGCCAGCTTGCGCGCCACTTTGCCATCGTGTTCAGATGCATAACCCGCGCGTTGCATACCATTAATGCCAGCATGTAATGCGCCAAGTGCGGAACGACCCAATACCTTAATGTCTTTGCGTTGCACAGGCATTGTGTATCCCGCATCACTCAACTCAACCACTTTCTTTTTTGCTTCCGCAATACGTCGGTTGCTGTTAATAACAACATCATCCTGACCTTTGCGAAGAATACCTAAATTATAAGCTTCAAAAGCCGATGTTGCCACCTTCGCCGTAGCAATAGTCAGAAAGCGGTTTTTTAAGGTAATACTATCGGGCTCATCTTCATGCATTTCATCTGCCGCGCGAAGAACGAATTCCTTAGTGCCGCCACCGCCGGGAATCACGCCAATCCCAGCTTCCACCAAGCCAATATAAGTTTCTGCTGCTGCACAAACAGCATCGGCATGAAGCGTCATTTCGCAACCGCCGCCAAGCGCCAAACCATGCGGCGCTACCACCACCGGAATGGATGAATACCGAACGCGCATCATTGTTTTTTGAAAGAGGCGGATGGCAAAGTCAAGCTCATCATATTCATCTTCGGCTGCGTACATGAATATCATGCCCACATTAGCACCCGCACTAAAATTAGCGCCGTCATTAGCTATCACAAGTCCTTTATAGTTTTTCTCTGCTGTATCAATGCTTTTATTCAACGCTTCCAATACTTCGCTGCCAATGCTGTTCATCTTGGTGCTCCATTGCAGCGCCAGTACATCATCGCCAATATCATACAAGCCTGCGGCTGAACTTTTCCAAACGATTTTGTCTTTGTAATTCGATAAAATAATAAATGCCTCACTACCCGGAACCGGCTTATATGATTGTGAAGGAATATCATAATAAAGCTTCTTCCCGTTTTCTGTTTTATAGAAAGAAGTATTGCCCTTCGCAATCATGTCAGTTACCCAGCCTGCAATGCTGAAACCCTTGTCCTGCATCGCTTTCACAGTATTTGCAACGCCGAGCAGATCCCAGGTTTCAAAAGCGCCGACTTCCCAGCCGAAGCCTGCCATCATTGCATCATCAATGCGGTATAATTCATCGCTGATTTCAGGAATGCGATTGGAAACATAAGAGAACAATGCGCAAAACATTTGCCTGTAAAACTCGCCGGCTTTATCAGTGCCGGCAACCAACATTGGCAGACGTTTTTTTACATCATCTACCGGCTTTGTCATTTCCAGCGTGGCAAACTTCGCTTTGCTGCGTGGCGTATATTCCAGTGTATTAAGATTCAATGTATAAATCTCTTTATCGCGCTTTTGCTCTTCAGGGCTGCCTTCCGTAACGGGCAGTTTTACTTTCTTAAAAAAGCCTTGTCCGCTTTTATCGCCGAGCCAGTTATTCTCCAATACTTTTTCGAGCCATAATGGCAATTGGAAAATATCTTTTGCTTCATCGGTTGGCACATTTTGGGCAACACCTTTGGCAACTTTTATCAGCGTATCAATACCTACAATATCTGCTGTGCGAAATGTTGCCGATTTAGGCCGGCCAATCACAGGTCCTGTCAGCGCATCAATTTCATCAATACTTAACCCAAGCTTCTGCATGTTATTGAAGATGCTCATGATGCCGAACACGCCCACACGGTTGGCAATGAACGCAGGTGTATCCTTGGCAAGTACCGTAGTTTTACCTAAGAAAACATCACCATAATGCATAAGAAAATCAACCACACTTTTGTCTGTTTTTTCAGTGGGAATGATTTCTAACAACTTTAAATAACGCGGTGGATTGAAGAAGTGCGTACCGCAGAAATTCTTCTGAAAATCTTCGCTTCTACCTTCCGATAACATGTTAATGGGAATACCGGACGTATTGGAGGTAATTAATGTTCCCGGCTTGCGATATTGTTCAACTTTTTCGTAGATGCTTTTCTTAATGTCAAGACGTTCAACCACCACTTCTATTATCCAGTCGTACTGAGCAATTTCCTGCATATTATCGGTGAAATTGCCGGTGCTGATGCGGCTGATAACTTTGGCATCGTATACAGGCGATGGATTGCTTTTAACAGCGGCCTGCAAAGCATCATTTACCAACTTATTTCTGCTTCCTTTATCCGTGCTTTCGGTTGCTTCTTTTGGCACCATATCAAGCAATAAAACCTGAACACCAATGCCTGCAAAATGACAAGCGATACGCGAACCCATTATGCCGCTGCCAAGTACAGCTACTTTCTTTATTGTTCTTTTCA